>NZ_JAQZAN010000030.1 GCF_028737255.1 Actinomycetospora straminea
CTCTACCGCCAGCTCGAGCCGACCCCCGACAGACTTGACGAACCATAGGAGCGTCACCCCGTCAGGCGTCGAGGAACGGCGCCACGATCTCCAGCACGAGCGCGGTGCGGGCGAGGCCGAAGAAGTGCGTGGTCCCGGGCAGGACCGCCAGCTGGGACTCCGGGACGCCGACGAAGTCGCCGTTGACGTCGCCGCCGCGCAGGCGCAGGAAGCGCACCGCGTGCTCGAGACGCACCGCGTCGCAGTCCCCCACGGTGATCAGCGTCGGGGCGGCGATGCCGGCGATCTGCTCGTCGTCCCACCCGTCGTCGACGAACGCCCCGAGCTTGTCGAGGAGCCCCTGCAGGCCCTCGGGGTGCGGCGACTTCGCGCGGTAGGCCTCCGCCATCGGCGTGCCCTCGATCATGTCGACGGTCATCGCGCCGACGGCCTCGGCGTTCTCGGGGCGCATGCCGTCGGAGGAGAAGGACACCGACGAGACGACGATCCGCCGTACCAGCTCGGGGTGGTGCACGGCGAGCTGCAGCGTGACCGCGCCGCCGATCGAGAAGCCGAACACGTCCACGCGCGGAACGCCCAGGTGCGCCAGGAGCGCGACGACGTCGCCGGCCAGCGCGGCGCTCGAGAGCGGGCGGTCGAGGTCGTTGGTGCGCCCGTGGCCCTGGAAGTCGGCGGCGATCACCTGCCGGCCCGCCGTCAGCCCGGGGAGCAGCGCGCCGAACTGCTGGTCGATGTCGAACAGCCCACCGTGCAGCAGGAGCAGCGGCGTGCCGTCGGCGTGCTCGTCGCCGTGGATCTCGTAGTACATCCGCAGGTCGCCGAGGGGGGCGTGGCCGGCGCGGGTCGGGGTGCTCATCGGGGGCTCCAGGGGATCGGCGCGGTGCTGGCACCCCGGCGTCGAACGGCCCCGGAGCCTTTCGACAGGAGCCCCCGAGGATTTCTGCTCAGGCGTCGAAGGCGCGCATCCCGGCGTCGAGGGCGGGCAGCAGCAGGGTCCGCGGGGCGATCCGGCCGCCGAGCGCGGTCAGCTGGTTGACCAGACCCGGCGTCACGCTGCGGACGCCGCGGGCCATCGCCTCGACCCCGGCCTCGGCGACGTCCTGCGCCTCGCCGACGAGCAGGTCGGGCACCTGGTCGAAGGCGTCGGTGCCGGCCGCGTCGGCGAAGCCGGTGCGGGTCAGGCCGGGGCTGACGGTGGTGAGGGTGATCCCGGTGCCGGCGAGCTCGGCGTGCACCGCCTCGGAGAACGACTGCACGAACGCCTTGCTGGCGGCGTACGACGCGGCGCCCGGCAGCGGCTGGAACGCGGTGATCGACGAGACGTTGAGGATCGCGCCGGGCCGTCCGCGCCGGGTCAGGGTCCCCACGGCGGCGACGGTCAGGTCGTGCAGGGCCAGCACGTTGAGGCGCACGAGGCCGTCGAGCGCGGCCCGCTGCTCCGCGTCGCCGGCGAGCTCGGCCACGCGCCCGGTGACGCCGAAGCCGGCCGCGTTGACGAGGCCGACGACGCGCTCGTCGTCGAGCAGCGCGCGGGCGGCGTCCAGCCCCGCGTCGGTGCCCAGGTCCGCGGCGTGCACCTCGTGCTCGGGTCCCAGCTCGGCCGCGAGGTCGGTGAGGGCGTCCTCCCGCCGGGCCACGAGCGTCGTGGGGTGGCCGCGGTGCGCGAGGGCCCGCGCGACGGCGGCGCCGATGCCGGAGGACGCCCCGGTGACGACGACGCGGGTGTCGGGAGTGGGCGGCGGCAGCGGCATGATCGGGGAGTACCCGCCGGGCTTGCGTTCGAGCCTACTCGAAGGCCTACCGTCGGGACGTGCCTGGTTCGATCATGGGAACGGCCGTCCGACGCGTCGAGGACCCGGAGCTGATCCGTGGCCACGCCACGTACGTCGACAACATCGTGCCCTCCGGGGCGCTGCACTGCGTCTTCGTCCGCTCGCCGCTGGCGCACGCGCGCCTCGGGTCGGTCGAGGTCGCGAAGGCCCGGGAGGCGTCCGGCGTGGTCGCCGTCCTCACGGGCGAGGACATGACCGCGATCCCCGACCACCGCCCGTTCATGGTGCTCAACGACGCCTGCGCGCGGCCGCTGCTGGCCCGCGGCAAGGTGCGCTTCGTCGGCGACATGGTGGCCGCGGTGATCGCGACGACCCGCGCCGAGGCCGTCGACGCCGCCGAGCTCGTCGAGATCGACTACGACCCGCTCGAGCCCGTCGTCGACCCCGAGGCCGCGCTCGCCGACGGCGCCCCGCTCCAGTTCGAGGAGCTCGGCACCAACCTCGCCGCCGGGTTCCGCGACCCCGACGACGTCCGGCCGTTCGAGGGCGCCGACGTCGTGGTGCGCGCGCGGATCGTCAACCAGCGCCTGGCCGTCGCCCCGATGGAGGGCAACGCGGTGACCGCGACGCCCGGGGCCGCCGACCAGCCGTACGACATGACCGTCCACGTCTCCACGCAGATGCCGCACGGCCTGCGCAACCAGGTCGCCGCGCAGTGGGGCTGGGACAGCGAGCGGGTGCGGGTGATCGCCCCGCACGTCGGCGGCGGGTTCGGCGGCAAGGCGGGTCTGGCGCCGGAGCACGCGGTGGTCGTCGAGGCGGCGCGGCAGCTGGGCCGACCCGTGACGTGGACCGAGACGCGCTCGGAGAACCTCACCGCCATGCCGCACGGCCGCGGCCAGGTGCAGTACGGCGAGCTCGGCCTGCGCCGCGACGGGACGATCGTCGGGCTGCGCGCGCGGGTGGTCGGTGACGCGGGGGCCTACGCCGGGTTCGGCGGCGCGCTCACCCTCGGCCCGACCCGCAACATGGCCCAGGGCGTCTACCGCATCCCGACGGTCGCCTACGACGGCGCCGCGGTGCTGACCACGACGACGCCGATGGGCGCGTTCCGCGGGGCCGGGCGCCCGGAGGCCGCGGCGATGCTCGAGCGGCTGGTGGACATGGCCGCGCACGAGCTCGACATCGACCCCGCCGAGCTGCGCCGCAAGAACTTCCTGCAGCCCGACGAGTTCCCGCTGACCACGCAGACCGGCTCGCTCTACGACTCCGGCGACTACGCCCGCGCCCTCGACGAGGCGCTGCGCGCGTCCGGGTACGAGGCGCTGCGCCGCGAGCAGGCGGAGCGGCGCGAGCGCGGCGACCGGGTGGCGCTGGGCATCGGGCTCGCGGTGTACGTCGAGGTCACGGCCGGTGGCGGCGGGTCCGAGTACGGGTCGGTCCGCGTCGACGACGACGGCGGCGCGACGGTGTCGGTGGGCACCTCGGCGCACGGGCAGGGGCACGCGACGTCGTTCGCGATGATCGTCGCCGACCGGCTCGGCATCCCGATGGAGCAGGTGCGGTTCGTGCAGTCGGACACCGCGGCGGTCCCGCGCGGGGGCGGCACGGGCGGCTCGCGCTCGCTGCAGCTCGCCGGGTCGAGCGTGCTCGTCGCCGCGGACACCGTGCTCGAGCGGGCTCGCGAGGTGGTCGCCGCCGCGCTGGAGGCCGACGCCGACGACATCACCGCGGTCGACGGCGGCCTCGGGGTCGCGGGCGTCCCGGACCGGATGCTGTCGTGGCGCGAGGTGGCCGCCGCGGCCGGCGATCAGGGTGTGTCGCTGGCGGAGGTCCGCGACGAGGCCCAGCCCGGCGCGACCTACCCGTTCGGCGCGCACGTCTCGGTCGTCGAGGCCGACCTCGACACCGGCCGGGTCACGCCCGTGCGCCACGTCGCCGTCGACGACTGCGGCACCGTGCTCAACCCGACCCTCGTCGCCGGGCAGCAGCACGGCGGGCTCGCGCAGGGCATCTCGCAGGCGCTGTGGGAGGGCTTCTCCTACGACGCCGACGGCAACCCGACCTCGGGCACGTTCGCGGCCTACCTCCTGCCCACGGCGGCCGAGGTGCCGAGCTACGAGGCGTCGTCCACCGAGACCCCGACGCCCTACAACCCGCTGGGCGCCAAGGGCATCGGCGAGGCGGCGACGATCGGGTCCACGCCGGCGGTGCAGAACGCCGTCATCGACGCCCTCGCCCCGCTCGGGGTGCGCCACGTCGACATGCCGCTCACGCCCGACCGGGTGTGGCGCGCGATCCGGGACGCCGAGGCCGGCTCCCCCGCCGACCCGTGGACCGAGCCGCCGTCGTTCTTCGCCGACCTGCCGGTGCGGGGCGCGTCGGCCGACCCGGAGGCGGCGTCGGTCGACGTCTGAGCGGCGCTGCTCGACCGGCGATGCTCGACCGGCGCTGCTCAGCCGGCGCTGCTCAGCCGGCGCTGCGGGGCGCGACCGGCCAGGTCGCGCACACCCCGCAGTGCCGGCGCTGCGCCTCGGCGTCCTCGCCGGCGGCCCACGCCCGCACGACCTCGACCGCGCGCGACCGGCGCCCGGCGGGGATCTCCGCGGGCGCGTGGTGGTGCAGGGAGCCGTCGGCGATCGCGGCGCGCACCTGCGCCACGCCGGCGCGCACGCCCGTGCCGTCGAGCGGGGCGAGATCGTGGGAAACGGTCATGCCACGGACATCGGCAGGGCGTGCCCACGACTCGATCACCTGATCGGTGCGGCGTGCCGGCTCGACCTCAGCGCTGCCGGGTCTCGCCCGGGACGCCCCCGCACCCGGCCCACACCATCGCGGCCGCGCGGGGCGCCCAGTCCTCGGGGAGCACCTCGCCGCGCACGGCGTGCGCGAGCCACGAGCCGGTGAGCAGGTCCTCGGCGGTCGTGTGGTCGGCCGCCGCGCGCAGGGCGCCGGAGTCGATCCCGGCGCGCAGGCACGCGCGCAGGCGCTCGCGCCACGGGTCGACGAGCCGGTGACGGATCTGCTCGCGCACGCGGGCGTCGGTGTCCCCCACCAGCGCGATCGCGACGAGCGCGGTGGCGTCGTGCTCCACCACGAAGCGCCGGAGGCGGGCGAGCTCGGCCACGAGGTCGGCGAACGGGTCGCCGGACGCGGGCACGGGTCCGCCGTCGTCGACCGTCGCGAGGGCCGCGAGGGCGAGCTCGACCCGGCCCGACCAGCGGCGGTACACCGCGGCGCGCGTGGTGCCGGCCTCCTCGGCGATCGCCGCGACCGACAGGCCCGCGAGCCCGTCGCTGCGCAGGTGGCGCAGGGCCACCTGCAGCACGAGGCGGTCGATCTCCGCGTTGCGGGGTCGCCCGGTGGGGTGACCCGCACCGTCACCGTTGGTGGATGGCGGCCGCTCGAGGTCCTGCTCGGCGCGGGGCATGCCCTGTAGGTGGCCCGGGGGCACCGATACACAAACGTGTCGTATCGCCGCGCGGCGTCACGATCCCGACGACGACGAGCCGCTCTCACCCGTGGCAACAGGACGCTGCGCCATCCGGGTGACGCCTGCCGCCGCGGCTCCGATCATCACCATCCGGACTGATACAGAACGTATTGCCTTGCTGCTGTGGCAAGGATAACGTTTGGATCGATTCGATACATGGCTGCTGTGTATCGCCGGGGGCGCGGGACGGGCGAGGGTCGGCGGCGGGGAGGACGACACGAGATGATCACCAACCGGGATCTGGACGTCATCGGCCTGCCGTCGCTGCCCGCACCCGCACCGCCGCGCGACGACGACGCGACGGTGTTCGAGCTCGTGCGCGAGGCGCCGCCCTACCGCGACGGCTGGGTGCTGCTGTGCCGTCGGAGGGGCCGCATCACGTGGTCGATGCCCCTGGCCCCGCGGGGCGCCGCCCCACGCGTCCGCCCGGCCGTGGCCCAGGCCGTCGCCGTGCGCGTGCTCACCGAGCAGGGCGTGTTCGTCAGCGGGTGGAACCAGGTCGACCCCGTCGACCCCGGCGACGACACCCCGCACTTCGTCGCCCGCCGACCGGTCGGGGCGACGGCGCTGCCCGTGTAGCGGTCCCCCGCGATCTAGCCTCGCGGGGTGGGCGGACCGTGGGCGCTGGTGGCGGGTGGGTCCGGCGGCATCGGGCGGGCGATCGGTCGCCGGCTCGCCGCCGACGGCTGGGACCTGGCGCTGACCTACCGGTCGCGACCGGACGCGGCGGCCGACGCCGCCCGCGAGGTCGAGGACGCCGGACGCCGTGCGGTCACCGTCGCCCTGGACCTCACCGACGCCGCCGCGACAGCCGAGGTCGTGCGCACCGCCACGCCCGAGCCGCCGACCGCGGTGATCTACGCGGCGGGTCCGCACATCCCGATGCGCTACCTCTCGTCGATCACGCCGGATCTCTTCCGCGAGCAGGTCCTCGGCGACACCGTCGCGGCCTACAACCTGTTCCACCCCGCCCTCGCGGTGCTGCGCGAGACGCGGGGCAGCATCGTCGCCCTCACGACGCCCGCCATCGAGCGCTACGCGAAGAAGGACGCGCTCTCGTCGGCACCGAAGGCGGGCGTCGCCGCCACCGTGCGCGCGATCGCCGCCGAGGAGGGCCGCTTCGGGGTGCGCGCCAACTGCGTCGGCGTCGGGCTGATCGAGGGCGAGGGCATGTGGCGCGAGCTCGTGGCGCGCGGCGACTACACCGACGAGCTGCTCGACACCGCGCGCCGCAACCTCGCGCTGCGCCGGTTCGGCTCCGTCGACGACGTGGCCGAGGTGGTCGCGTTCCTCGTGTCGTCGCGGGCGGGTTGGATCACGGGTCAGACCGTCGACGTCGACGGCGGGTACGCGCTCTGAGCCGGCGCGCCGATGTCGCGGTGGACGTCGACCGCGGCCAGGCGCGGCAGCACCTGCTCGCTGTAGACGTCGAGCGCCCGCTGCGCGACGTGCTGGGGCATGCCGCCGAACGCGAAGAGGTTGACCACCCCGTCGGCGTCGAGGGCGCGCACCCGCTCCACGGTCTGCTCGACGAGCTCGTCGGGGGTGCCGCCCATCTGCAGGTCGGCGAGGAAGCGGTTGAACGCCGGCAGCCCGTGCTTGGCGATGTTGCGGCGCAGGCCCGCGTAGTACTCGTAGCCCGGGACGTGCTCGAGGCGGGCGTCGGTGAACGCGTAGTGGTCGATCGTCGAGCGCGCGTAGGCCGTGGCGTACTCGTCGTGCAGCTCGCGGGCGCGGACCGGGTCGGGGTCGACGGTCGTGAAGTTGACGAGCACCGGCGCCGGCGGGTCGACACCGTGGAGGTCCCGGAAGAGCTCGCGGTACTCCGTGGTCTCGCGGACGGTGACCTCCCACGGCTTCTGCGCGATGAGCATCAGCCCGTAGCCCAGCGTCGCCATGATCTTCGCGGACTCCGGCGACACCGCCGACGCGTACGTCCGCCCGCGGAACGTGGTCAACGCCGGCGGGTGCAGCTCGGCGCGCGGCTGGCGGTAGAGCGGACCGTCGGCCTCGATCGCCCCGGTCTCGAGCGCCCCCGAGATCGCGGTCGCGTACTCGACGAACCGCTGCCGCGACTCCCCCATCTCGAGCCGGAACCCGTCGAACTCGATCGACCCGAGTCCGCGCCCCAGCCCGAGCACCACCCGTCCGCCGGACACGGAGTCCAGCCACGCGATCTCCTCGGCCACCCGCACCGGGTCGTGCCACGGCAGCACCACGACCATCGTGCCCAGGCGCGCGGTCGTCGTGCGGCCCGCGAGGTAGGTCAACAGCTGCACCGGGTTCGGCATCATGTGGTACCGCGTGAAGTGGTGCTCGGCGGTCCAGATCGAGCCGAAGCCGCGCGGCTCGGCCTGGTCGGCCAGCGCGAGCCCGCCGCGGACGACGTCGTGGTCGTCGCGCCCGTCCTCCAGGCCCTGGAAGAACAGTCCCATCCCGACGTGCACGAGCCACCTCCCCGTTCTTGAATCCAGACTAGAAAAAATCGCCGGCGTGGGCAACGATCCGGACCCATGGAGCAGCACGACGTCGATGTCCTGGTGATCGGCGCGGGCGCCGGCGGGCTGTTCGCCGCCGCGCGGCTGGCCCACCGCGGCTACCGCACGCTGGTGGTGGAGCGCCTCGACCGGGTCGGCGGCCGTGCGTCGAGCGAGGTCGTCGACGGCTTCACGGTGAACAAGGGCGCGATCGTCATCGAGACCGGCGGCATCACCGAGCAGACGTTCGCCGAGGTCGGCGCGCGCTTCGACGTGCGCCCCGCCACGCCGCCGGTCCTCTACCGCCTCGGGGGCAGGGACGTCGACGTCACCGGCGGCGGGTGGGGGTTCCTGCTCTCGAAGCTCACGCGCCAGGGCGCCAAGCTGCTCGACGGTCTCGGTGCCGCGCGCACCGACGACGGCCTGCCCGACGGGGAGCTCTCCACCGCCGACTGGGTGCGCCGGTACACGACCAACGAGAAGGTCCACGGGATCTTCCGCAACATGTGCGCGTCGATCTTCGCCGTGTCGTCCGAGGACCTCCCGGCCGCGGTGTTCCTCACCTACTTCACCCGGCGCAGCGCGTTCAAGAAGTTCGGCTTCTGCCCCGAGGGCACCATCGGGGTGTGGCGCGCGCTCGCCGACGCCGTCGAGGGCACGGGGCGGGGCGAGGTGTGGCTGTCCAGCGAGGTGCGCGCGCTCGAGGTCGGCGAGGACGGCACGGTCGTCGGCGCCACCGTCGTCCGGGACGGGCGCGAGGTGTCGGTGTCGTGCCGGGTCGCGGTCAGCGACGCCGGGCCCGCCGCGACCGCGGACCTCGTCGGGCGCGACCGCCTGCCCGCCGACTACGCAGCGACCGTCGACACCACGCCCTGCGCGATGCTCGTCGTGGACTTCGCGAGCCGGGAGCCCCTCGTCTCCGCGCCCGGGCTGCTGAGCTTCGCCACCACCCGGCGCATGTGCTACGTCGCCAACTTCACCGCGACCTGCCCGGAGATGGCGCCCGAGGGCTGGCACCTCTACAACGGCACGTCGGTGCCCGAGCCCGCGACGGCCGCGTTCGACGCGGAGCAGGAGCTCGAGCTGCTCCACGCCGACCTCCACGACCAGATCCCGGGCTTCGACGGCGCCCGCGTCCTGGCGACGACGGTGTGGCGCGACGCCTGGCCGCCGCAGCGCGCCGTCGCCGGCCACGACCTGCCGCACACGACGCCGCTCGCGAACCTCTGGAACGTCGGCGACGCGGTGAAGCAGTACGCGAACGGCGGCACCACGGCGTGCGCCGAGACCGCCGCGCTGGTGGTCGACGCGATCGCGGCGCGGTTCCCGGTGGCGGCGCTGCGCTAGGCCGGGGCGGGCTGGGACCGGGACTCGGACCGGGACTCGGGCTGCTCGGCCACCAGCTCGGCCAGCCGGAACTTCTGCACCTTGCCGGTCGGCGTGGTCGGCAGGTCCGTGGCGTCGAGGAACACCACGCGCCGCGGCACCTTGAACCGCGCGAGCTGCTCGCGGCACAGCGCGATGAGGTCGTCGGCCGTGACCGCCGCACCCGCCTTCGGCACCACGCAGGCCACGCCGATCTCGCCCCAGCGGTCGTCCGCGACCCCGACGGCGAACGCCTGGCTGACGCCCGGGTGGCGCGAGAGGACCTCCTCGACCTCCTTGGGCATGACGAGCTCGCCGCCGGACTTGTAGAGCTCCTTGCTGCGCCCGGTGAGCACGACGTAGCGGTCCTCGGTGAGGTAGCCGAGGTCGCCCGAGCGCACCCACCCCTCGTCGTCGAGGGCCGTCGCGGTCTCCTCGGGCTTGCCCCAGAAGCCGAGCATGTTCGTCGGCCCGCGCGCGGCGAGCTCGCCCTCCGCGCCCGGCGGCAGCGGCTCGCCGGTCACGACGTCGATCGTGCGGTACTCGGTGAGGTCGCCCACCCGATCACCCGAGCTCTCCGGGAGGCCGGCCGACCCCGCGAGCTTGACCCGCCCGACGGTGCCCGAGAGCCGCTCGAAGGGGTCCTCGGGCAGCGTGAGCGTCATCGCCCCGCCCTGCTCGGTCATGCCGTAGCCGGTGACGATCTCGTCGACGCCGAGGGTGTCGCGGACCTTCTCCCACAGCCACACCGGCGCCGGCGCCGCGCCGGAGAGGATGGCGCGCAGGCTGGAGAGGTCGCGGGTGACGAGGTCGGGGTGCTCGAGGATCGCGACGGTCATCGTCGGCACGCACAGGATGTCGGTGGCGCGGTGGCGCTCGATGCCCTCGAGGTAGCGGCCGGGGTCGAACGCGGTCTGCGGGACGATCGCGCCGCCGACCATCATCGCCGCCATGAGGCCCTCGACGTAGCCGAACATGTGGTAGCAGGGCAGCGAGAACAGGATGCGCCGCCCGTCCTCGAACGCCCGGGTCAGCGCCGACGCGTAGCCGGTGCGCTGGCTCGCGTCGTGGGTGATGAGCACGCCCTTCGGCGAGCCGGTGGTGCCCGAGGTGTAGAGGATGTCGGCGACGTCGTCGGGTGCGGCACCACGGTCGGCGCTGCCACCGGGGTGCTCGCGCCCGAGCTGCTCCAGCTCCTCCACCGAGCCCACACCCGCGCGCGAACGTCCGTCGGTGGACAGCGTGACGACCCCGCGCAGCTCCGGCAGCGCGTCCTGCTCGCCGCGGTCCCAGCCCGGCGCGATCTCGTCGAGCATCCCGAGGTGGTCGAGCCCGGCGAACCCGGTCATGGTGATCAGCAGGGTGGCCCGCGACTGCTCGAGGACGTAGCGCAGCTCCTCGGTGCGGTAGAGGTAGTTGAACGGGACGGCGACCGCGCCGGCCCGCGAGATCGCGAACTTCAGCGGCACGAACTCGACGTAGTTCGCCATCACCAGCCCGACCCGGTCGCCCGGGCGCACGCCCAGCGCGACGAGGCCGTCGGCCAGGCGCCCCGTCCACGCCTCGACGTCGGCGTAGCTCACCGTGCGGTCGTCGGTGATCACCATCGGGCGGTCGCCGAACTCCGCGGCGCAGCGCGCGAGCCGCTCGTGCAGCGTCATCGGCGTCCACGTCGCGAACCGCGCCCGCAGCGCCTCGCGTCGCTCGTCGAGGCTCGCACCCATCACGCACCACTCCCCGGGCCGCATCCCCCGTTTTTTAGTCGCGAGAAGAATACGGAGCGGGCGTGACCCCGACCACCGCCAGTTCCGTGGTCGGGCGGCTACCGCGCGTACACGACGACACGATCACCGGGCGCGGAACCGGGCCAGGCGCTCGCTCACCGCCGGGTCGGCGAGGTGCTCCAGCACCACCTCGGTCTCGCGCGCCAGTCCGTCCTCGAGCGGCAGGCGCAGGCCCTCGTGCACCAGCCGCTTCGTCCGCGCCGCCGCGCCCGGGTCGCCCCGCCGCAGCCGCGCGACGACGTCCTCCACCAGCGCCTCGAACCCCTCCGCCGGCGCACTGCGCCACGCCAGGCCCAGCGCCACCGCCTCGGCGCCGGAGAGCCGCTCGCCGAGCAGGATGTGGGTCAGCGCGCGTTGCGGCCCGAGCAGCCGCGGCAGCCGCTGCGAGCCGCCGCCCGCCGGCACCTGCCCGAGGCGCGCGTGGTGGTCCGCGAGCACGGCGTCGTCGCGCACCACCACCACGTCGGCGGCCTGCACGAACTCGAAGCCGCCCGCCGTCGCCGATCCCTCGACGGCCGCGACCACCGGCACCGGCAGCGTCGCCACCACCGAGCACGCACGGTGGAAGGCGTCGAAGAGCCCGCGCAGCGCGTCCCCGCCCGCGGCGCGCAGCCGCGTCACCTCGTCGACGTCGCCGCCCGCGCAGAAGTGCCCGCCGGCGCCGCGCACGACGATCACGCGCGCCCGCGCCGCGAGGTCGACGAGCGCGTCGTGCAGCCCGTCCGCCAGGGCGACCGTGATGGCGTTGCGGGCGTGCGGGCGGTTCAGGACGACGTGCCCGACGTCCCCGTCCATCCGGGCCAGCACGGGGTCGTCGGACACGGTGACTCCTCGGTCGGCGCATGTTTGAATCCACATTAGAAGAACGGGAGGCCCGGATGGAGTCGCACGAGAAGAACGCCCGGCTGCTCTACGACGCGCTGGCCACGGGCGACCGGAAGGCGCTCGACGCGATCCTGGACCCGGCGTTCGCCGGCGAGGCCACCGAGGGCCTGCCGTTCGGGCTCGGCGGGACGCACGACGGCGCCGACGCGATGATCCGCGACTTCTGGTGGGCGATCGGGCGGCACTACCGCGCCCGTGCCGAGCCCGCCGAGTTCCTGGCGCTCGCCGACGGCGGGCTCGTCGTCCTCGGCCGCTACGTCGGCACCGCGCGCGACGGCGGACGGGAGCTCGACGCCGCGTTCGCGCACGTCCTGACCTTCACCGACGACGGGCGGATCGCGTCGCTGCGCCAGTACACCGACAGCGCGCGCTGGGCCGGCGCCACGCGCGGCACGCCGGCCGGGCAGCGCGCGCTGCGCGTCGTCCGCTACGACGTCACCGACGGCCTCGCGACCATCGAGCTCGACCGCCCCGAGGCCGGCGGGGCGATCGACCCGACGATGGTCGAGGACCTCGACGAGGCCACCTTCCGCGTGACGCACGACCCGGAGGTCCGCGCGGTCCTGCTCCGCGGCACCGGCCGCACCCTCTCGGTCGGCGGCGACCTCGCGTTCTTCGCCGACGCCGCCGACGCGATCCCCGAGCGGCTGCGCTGGATCATCGACCGCTACCACGTGACGCTCGACCGGCTCGCCACGCTCGACGCGCCGGTGGTGTGCGCGGTGCACGGCGCGCTCGCCGGCGGCGGGCTGGGCCTCGCGCACGTCAGCGACATCGTCGTCGCCGCCGAGGACGCCAAGTTCGCCGTCGGCTACGGCGCGATCGGGCTGGCGTCGGACGGGGCGAACACCTGGTACCTGCCGCGCCTGGTCGGGATGCGGCGCGCCCAGGAGATGTTCCTGCTCAACCGCGTGCTGACCGCCCCCGAGGCGCTCGAGGCCGGGCTCGTCACCGAGGTCGTGCCGGCCGACGGGCTCGCCGCGCGGGCCCACGAGACCGCCACGACCCTCGCCGCCGGCCCGACCCAGGCGTTCGGGCACGTGAAGCGCCTCCTGCTCGCGAGCCAGGACAACGACCTCGCCGCCCAGCTCGCCGAGGAGACCCGCCGCATGACCGCCACGGGCGCGACCGACGACGCCCGCGAGGGGATCACCGCGTTCGTCGAGCGCCGACGTCCGCACTTCCGGGGCCGCGGACGGACGCGCGTCGCGGGAGGCTCCGGAACGGAGGGGACACCGTGACCACCGTCGACGTCGACCCGGCCCGCACCGACCCGCTGGCCGACCGCATCCGCTCGCTGGTCCTCCCCGACCGCGTGCACGGCTCGATCTACACCGACCCGGACGTCTACGCCCGCGAGCTCGAGCGCATCTGGTACGCGACGTGGGTCTACGTCGGGCACGCGAGCGAGGTGCCCGAGCCGAACGACTACGTGCGCAAGACGATCGGCCCGCAGCAGGTCGTCATGACCCGCGACAAGACCGGCGCGATCCACGTCCTGCACAACCGCTGCTCGCACCGCGGCAACCTCGTGTGCGACGCCGACCGTGGCAACGCCGGGTCGTTCCGGTGCCCCTACCACGGGTGGACGTTCGCGAACACGGGCGACCTGCTCGGCTTCCCGTTCAACCAGGGCTACGGCGGCTCCCGCGCCCGTGCCGAGCTGCCGGGACTCGGCGTCGTGCCGCGCGTCGAGTCCTACCGCGGCTTCGTCTTCGCGAGCCTGGCGGTCGACGGCCCGACGCTGCGCGAGCACCTCGGCGCGGCCGCCGAGCGTCTCGACCGCCTGTGCCGGCTCTCGCCCGAGGGCGAGGTCGAGCTGACCGCGGGCTGGGTCAAGCACGAGGTCACCGCGAACTGGAAGATGCTCGTCGAGAACGAGACCGACGGCTACCACCCGCAGTTCGTCCACTCGTCGATCTTCTCGATCTCCGGCAGCGGCATCGGCGCGCTCTACAGCGACAAGTCGACGGCGGTGACGCGCGCGCTCGGCGGCGGGCACACCGAGAACGACCTCAGCCCCGAGTTCCGCCGCCTCGGCGTCCCGATGGGCTGGGCCGGCACGCCCGAGGCGAAGATCCCGGACTACGTCGCCGCGATGCGCGCCACCTACGGGTCGGAGACCGCGGACGAGATCATGATCAACGGCTCGCCGCACGTCATGATCTTCCCGAACCTGTTCGTCGCGGAGATCCAGCTCTTCCAGATCCAGCCGCTGGCGGTCGACCGCACCGTCCAGCACGTCACCGCCATCCAGTTCGCGGGCGCCCCCGACCTCAACCGGCGTCTCGTCACCCAGTGCGTCGGCTCCGTCGGACCGGCCGGGATGCTGCTGGCCGACGACGCGGAGATGTACGAGCGCAACCAGCGCGGTGTCGCGCAGCGGCAGCCCGAGTGGCTGGACCTCACGCGCGGACTGCACCGCGAGCGCGTCGACGACGACGGCCACACGATCGGCACCGCCACCGACGAGACGTCGATGCGCGCGATGTGGCGGCACTACCGGGAGCTGATGACGTGACGACCGCCGTGACCGTCGACCTCCGCGAGGCCGAGCAGTTCCTCTACCGCGAGGCGCGGCTCGCCGACGCGTTCGCGCTCGAGGAGTGGGAGGCACTCTGGACCGACGACGCGGTCTACCACGTGCCCGTCGATCCCGACGCCGACCCGCGCACCCACATGTCGATCGTCTTCGACAACCGCGGGCGGATCGCCACCCGCATCAAGCAGCTGCAGACCGGGCGCCGGCACTCGCAGCGCCCGCCGTCGCGGCTGTGCCGGTCGGTGACGAACGTGGAGGTCCTCGGCGCCGACGGGGGCGACACCGTGGTCGGCTCCGTCGTCCAGGTCCTCGAGTCGCGCGACCGCGGGACGACGTGGTGGGTCGGGCGCGTGACGCACCACCTGCGGCGGGTCGACGGGGAGCTGCGGATGGCCGCGAAGACCGTGGTGCTGGTCGACGCCGACCGCGCCCTCCCCACGATGTCGTTCCTCCTGTGATGGACGAGCTCGGGGTCGTCGCCAACGAGTTCGCGACGGTGTCGGTGTCGGTCGACGACCGCGGCAACGGCACGCGCCTGCGCCTCGAGGACCTGCGCACCGGCACCGTGCGCCACCTCGACGCGCTCGAGCTGGAGTCGATCGTGTGGGCGCCGGAGAGCTGGATGCGCGCGCTGCTCGACCCGTCGGCGCACCGGTGGCGCGACGCGGAGCGCGGACCGGCCCGGGAGTCGCTCGACGAGCCCTAGGATCGCGCCGTGCCCCGGGAGCAGACCGTCCGGCCGTCGGCCGACGGCAGCCCCACGTCGGGACGGAAGTCCGCCCGCACGCGCGAGCGGATCCTGGCCGCGGCCGCGCAGGTGCTCAGCCGGAAGGGCTGGGCGGGCACGCGGCTGGTCGACGTCGCCGAGGTCGCCGAGGTGCAGGCGCCGGCCGTCTACTACTACTGGCCCTCGCGGGAGGACCTGCTCGCCGAGGTCGTCACCGTCGGGCAGCAAGCGACGCTCGAGCACGTCGTCGCGTCGCTGGCGGCGCTGCCCGAGGACGCCTCCGCACTCGACCGGATCGACGGCGCGATCGCCGCGCACCTCGAGGTGGTGCTGCGCCGGTCGGAGTTCTCGCTCGCCGCGATCCGCAACGCCGCGCAGCTGCCCGCCGACATCCGCGAGCGCCAGCTCGTCGGTCAGCGCGCGTACGCCGACGTGTGGCGCGGGCTCGTCGAGGACGCCGTCGCCGCGGGCGAGCTGACCGCCGACGTCGACGCGCGCGCCGCGCGCATGCTCGTGCTCGGCGCGCTGAACTGGGCGCCGGAGTGGTGGAACCCCGAGCGCGGGTCGCTGGAGGACGTCGTCGCGACGACCCAGCACGTCGTGCGACGGGGGTTGTCTACCCGCCGCTGAAGCGGGGCGCGCGCCGCTCGATCACCGCGTCCAGACCCTCGCGCGCGTCGGCGGTGCCCGAGAGCTCGGCGACCGTGCGCGCCTCCTCGCCCAGCTGCGCCTCGACGCGCGACCCGATCCCGGACCACAGCAGGCGCTTGGTCGCCGCGAGCGCCTGCGGGGCGCCGGCGGCGAGGCGGTCGACGAGCTCGTCGGTGCGCGCGGCGAGCTCGTCGTCGGGCACGACCGCGGTGAGGATGCCGGCGTCGAGGGCCTCGGCGGCGGTGAGCACGGGGTTGGTCAGTGCGATCTCCATCGCCCTGCGCAGCCCCACCAGCGCCGGGAGCGTCACCGTCGCGCCCGCGTCCGGCGCCATGCCCACGCGCGTCGCGCCGCCGAGGAACTGCGCGGACTGGGCGGCGACGACGAGGTCCGCCGCGCACACCAGCCCGAAGCCCCCGCCGCCGGCGGCGAACCCGTGCACCGACGCCACCACGGGCGCGGGCAGCGCGAGCAGCGCCTGCACGACCATCTGCAGCCGCGCGGTGGCCTCGCGCAGGTAGTCCGGGAGCCCGGTGCCCTTGCTCGCGAACGTCTTGACGTCGCCGCCCGCGCAGAAGTGCCTCCCCTCGCCGGAGATCACGAGCACGCGCAGGCCGGGACGCGCGTGGCAGGCCATGACGGCGTCGTGGAACGCGCGCAGCAGGTCGACGTCGAGGCCGTTCGAGGCCTCCGGGCGGTTGAGCCGCAGCCGCGCGACGCCCCGGTCGTCGACGTCGAGCAGCACCGGTCCGGACCCCACCAGCTGCTCGCCCACCGGTACCCTCCTCGCTGATTTCTAATACGGATTAACCGTACACGGGAGGGACCGTGGATCTCTCGCTCGCCGACGCCCGCGTCGTCGTCACCGGCGGCGCGTCGAACATCGGCCGCGGCATCGTGCACGGGTTCGCCCGCGAGGGCGCGCGCATCCTGCTCGTCGACCGCGACGGCGCCCAGGCCGCGCGGGTGCGCGAGGAGGGCCTCGCGCTCGGGGCGTCGGCGCTCGAGGTGCTCGAGGTCGACCTGACCGACGACGGCGCGGGCGGGCGGGTCGTCGGTGCGGCGGTGGCGCGGTGGGGCGGCGTCGACGCGCTGGTGAACAACGCCGGCTGGAGCGTGCCGGGCTTCCTCACCGAGCAGACCGACCGCGCCCTGTGGCAGCGCACGATCGAGACCAACCTGTACACGGCGATCGACTGCACGCAGGCCGCCCTGGGCCCGATGGGCGAGGCCGGCGCGGGGTCGATCGTGTTCATCTCCAGCGACGCCGCGTTCGGTGCGATCCGCCAGGGCGTCTACGGCACGACGAAGGCCGGGCTCATCGCGCTGGCGCGCACCACCGCCCGGGAGCAGGGACGCCGCGGGATCCGGTCGAACGTGGTGTGCCCCGGGCTCGTGCTCCCCGAGGAGGGCGGCGTCGGCGGGACGAGCCTGTGGGCGGGCGGGCGCGACGCGCTGTTCGACGACGACCAGGTCGCCTCGGTCGTGAAGCAGCAGCCGCTGCGGCGGTTGACCACGCCCGGCGACGTCGCGGACGCGGTCGTGTGGCTGTCCTCGCCGCGGGCGGCCCGGCAGGTGACCGGCCAGGTGATCGCCGTCGGTGGTGGCTCGTCGATGCCGTAGACACGAGCGCGAGCAGTTTTTATTCTCGATGAGAAACCGAGCCCGGGAGTCCGCGTGAACACCTCCTCGATCGTCCCCGAGACCGACGAGCGCGCCGCGCTGCGCGAGGCCGTCTCCGGGCTCGTCGGCCGCTACGGCCACGACTACTTCGTCGCGCGCGCCCGTGCCCACGAGGAGCCGACCGCGCTGTGGAAGGACCTCGGCGCGAACGGCTTCCTGGGCGTGCACCTGCCCGAGCGGTACGGCGGGGGCGGCGGCACGCTCGGCGACCTGTCGGTGGTGGTCGAGGCCGCGTCCGCCGCGGGCTGCCCGCTGCTCATGACCGTCATCTCGCCGGCCATCTGCGGCACGATCCTGGCCCGCCACGCGTCCGACGAGATGAACCGCCGCTGGCTGACCGGCATCGCCGACGGCTCGGTCAAGATGGCGTTCGCGATCACCGAGCCCGACGCCGGGTCGAACTCCCACGAGATCACCACGGCCGCGCACGCCGATGGTGATGGCTGGCGGCTGTCGGGCACCAAGTACTGGACCTCCGGGGTCGACGAGGCCGACGCGATCCTCGTCGTCGCCCGCAGCGGGTCCGCCGAAGAAACCGGCAAGCGCCGGCCACTGAGCCTGTTCGTCGTCCCCACCGACTCCCCCGGCCTGACGTGGCAGCCGATCGAGGCGGCGCTGGTGCAGCCCGAGCACCAGTTCACGGTGTGGTTCGACGACGTGCCCGTCGGCCCCGAGGCGCTCATCGGCGACGACGGGAACGGCCTGCGCCAGGTGTTCTCCGGGCTCAACCCGGAGCGCATCACCGCGGCGTCGATCAGCACCGGCATCGCGCTGTACGCGCTGGAGAAGGCCGCGACGTACGCGAACCAGCGCACGGTGTGGAAGGGCGTGCCGATCGGCGCGCACCAGGGCGTCGCGCACCCGCTCGCCGAGGCCTACATCGGCGTCGCGCAGGCGCGGCTCATGGCGGCGCGCGCGGCGGAGCTCTTCGACGCCGGGCAGGACGCGGCCGAGGCGTCGAACATCGCGAAGTTCGCCGCCGCCGACGCGTCACTGCGCGCGCTCGACCAGGCCATGCAGACCCACGGCGGCAACGGCCTCGCGCTCGAGTACGGGCTCGCCGACCTGTGGTTCCTCGCGCGCATGCTCAAGACCGCACCGGTGAGCCGCGAGATGGTGCTGAACTTCGTCGCGCAGCACAGCCTCGGCCTGCCGTCCTCGTACTGACCCGCGCCCTACGCTGGGGCGATGACCGAGGCGGCGCGGGACACGAAGTCCGCGCGCACCCGCCGTCGCGTCGTCGACGCCGCCGCGCACGTGCTGCTGCGCCGCGGCTACGCGGGCACGCGGCTCGCCGACGTCGCCGAGGTCGCGCAGGTGCAGGCGCCCGCGATCTACTACTACTTCTCCTCGCGGGACGAGCTCATCGACGAGGCCGTCGCCGTCGGGCTCGACCGCGCGCGGTCGCTCGTCACCGAGGCCCTGGCCGCGGCGCCCGCGGACGCCCCGGCGATCGACCGGCTCGCGATCGCGGTCGCCGCGCACCTGCGCACGCTGCTGACGCACTCCGACCACGCCGCCGCCGCGGTGCGCACCGTGCCGCAGCTGCCCGAGGCGATGCGCGAGCGCCACCGCCAGGCGCAGCGCGACTACGTCGACGTGTGGCGTGCGCTCGTGGCGCAGGTGCGCGAGGAGGGCGACCTCGACCCGGCCCTCGACCCCGGCACCGCGCTCATGGTCGTGCTGGGCGCGCTCAACTGGACCGCCGAGTGGTGGGACCCGGCGCGCGGCTCGCTGGAGGGCGTCATCGACGCGGCCCAGCGGCTGGTGCGCGACGGGCTCGCGGCCGCGGAGGAGCCGTGACCGCACCGGAGACCCCGACCGGCCGGTGGGCGCTGCGCCGCGCGCTCGTCGACGACCGCGACGGGCCGCTGCCCGCGATGCTCGTGGCGCTGACGTGCCTCGCCGGCGTCGTCGACGCGACGAGCATCCTCGCGCTCGACCACGTCTTCGTCGCCGCGGTCACCGGCAACATCGTCTTCCTCGGGATCGCGCTCGCCGGCGCGGGCGGCTCGATCGTCGCGCCGGCCGTCGCCGTGGCCGGCTTCGTCGTGGGCGCTCTCGTCGGCGCGCGGGTCGTCCGCCACCCCGGCGGCCACCGCGGCCGCGCGGTCCGCGACATCGCGGCGTTCAAGCTCCTCCTCGCCGTCCCGGTCACGGTCGTCGTCGTGCTCGCCGGCGACCAGCCCCTGCACCCGGCCGCCCGCCTGGCCGTGACGGCGCTGCTCGCCGCGTCGATGGGCGGGCAGCTCGCGCTCATCCGCTACCTCAAGGTCCCGGACCTGCTCACCGCGGTGCTGACGCTGACCACGATCGGCATCCTCACCGAGCACGGCACGGGGCGTCGCGACCCGTTCGTGCTGCGCCGCGGTCTCGCGCTCCTGGCGTTCGTCGTCGGCGTCGTCGCGGGCGCGCTGCTGGCCCGCGTCGTCGCCCCCGGAGCCGCGCTCACCCTCGGTCTCGTGATCATCCTGGGCGTCGCCGCGGGCAGCCACGCCGTGTCGCGCGCCGAGGCGCCCTGGACGGCGCCCCGGTAGCGCTCACCCGGCCGGTCCTTGCCTAGCGCCGCCAGGGGGAGGACAACACTGGTCGTGGACGGTGAGAGCGCCCGCTGGGTCGGGTCGATGCCCGAGGTCTACGAGCAGTGCCTCGCCACGCCGGTCTTCCGCCCGTTCGCCCGCGAGCTCGCCCGGCGCACGAGCCACGCGGCACCGGGTCGCGTGCTGGAGCTCGCGGCGGGCACCGGGGCGGTGACCCGGGAGCTCGTCGCCGTGTGCCCGCACGCCGAGATCACCGCGACCGACCTCAACGCGGCGATGGTGGAGCTGGCGGCGTCGCGCGTGCCCGGACCGACGTGGCGGGCGGCCGACGCCGCGCGGCTGCCCTACCCCGACGCGGCGTTCGAGGCGGTCGTGTGCGGCTTCGGCGTCATGTTCCTGCCGGACCGGCGGGCGGCCTACGCGGAGGTCGCCCGCGTCCTGGTCCCGGGCGGCCGCTTCCTGTTCACGACGTGGGACAGGCTCGCGACCCACGGCTACGGGCTCGCCCTCGCGCTCGCCCTCGACCGGGTCTTCCCCGGCGACGTGCCCGCGTTCCTCGAGGCGGTGCCGCACGGGTACCACGACACCGCGCAGGTCGCCGCCGACGTCCGCGCCGCGGGACTCGACGTCGTCGCGACGGAGACGCTGACGCTCGAGGGCCTGGCCGACGACGCGCGACAGATCGCCGTCGGGTTCTGCACCGGTTCGCCGCTGCGCGCCGACCTCGAGCGCCGTGGCGACCTCGACACGACGGTGGACCGCGTCGCCGCGGAGATGACCGAGGCGCTCGGCGAGGGGCCGGTGGCCGCCGCCATGTCCGCACACCTCGTCGAGGCGGAGCGGCCGCGGCCCTGACCGGACCCCGCGCGCCCCTCCCACACCTCGTGTCACAAGTAGGGGTCGCCCTCAGCGCCGCGGCAGGGAATCATGGTGGGTCACACCGGCACGGGAGGAGGCGGAGCATGCAGGCGGACCTGCTCGCCGCGCGCGTCGTCGGCCTCATCGAGGGCGCGGCGTTCCCGCACCTCGACACCGCGTCGGTCATCGGCGTCATCGCCCTGCTGCTCGCCGGGGCCGGGCTCGTGACCGTGCGGGACTACGCGCTCGGGGGCGGCGACCTCCTGCCGCTGCTCGTCGCCGAGCCGCTCCCCCGTGCCGAGGCGTCGATCGGGGTCGTGCCGGCGCTCGGGGGCGTCACCGAGGAGGTGCTCCGGCAGCTCACGCGGCAGGCCCAGCACCCGGCGGTCGACGGGCTGGTGGTGGTCGGCGCGGGGGCCCTCCCGACGCCGCTGCCGCGGCGCGTCGGTGGCGTGCCGCTCCGACTCGCGGTCGTCGGCGCGCGGACCAACCAGGCCACCTGACACCCGTCCGGCGCAGCAGCCCACGCCGGATCGTGACCGCCTGCGATGTCTCCGAGGCGACACCGCCCTTGATGCCCCTCCCCCCTGCTCTCATGATGACGCTGAGTCATCAGCGTCCGGCAGGAGACCGTCGTGCAGAAACTCGCCATCTTCCTGGGGTTCGTGCCCTGGATCGTCTTCTCGGTCATCGCGGGTCCGAGCACCTGGACGTGGGCGGCGCTCGCCGCGCTCGCCTGCACGCTGGTCCTCGCGGTGCCGGACTGGCGGCGGTACCGGGCGATCAGCGCCCTCGACGCGGCCGCGCTGGTGTTCTTC
Organism: Actinomycetospora straminea; assembly: GCF_028737255.1. Taxonomy (GTDB): domain Bacteria; phylum Actinomycetota; class Actinomycetes; order Mycobacteriales; family Pseudonocardiaceae; genus Actinomycetospora; species Actinomycetospora straminea. Next base: position 21,596 of record NZ_JAQZAN010000030.1, read on the forward strand.
GCCGTGCTCGTCGTGCTCGCCCTGGTGCTCGACCGCGCGGCGCTGCAGCCGATCGAGGACCGCGCCCAGCTCCTGTCGAGCGTCGTGATCGCGCTCGTCGCGTTCGGCTCGCTCGCCGTCGGCCGGCCGTTCACCGCGTTCTACGCGAAGAAGGAGGCACCGCAGGAGGTGTGGAACACCCCGACCTTCAGGAAGATCAACCGCGTGCTCACCGCCCTGTGGGGCGGCGTTTTCCTCCTCAACGCGCTGTGCGACCTCGCCGTGGTGTCGGGCGCGAGCACGGACCTCTTCAACTGGGTCATCCCGGTCGTCGCGATCGTCGTCGCCGTCAAGATCACGGGCTGGTACCCGGAGCACGTCCGCGACCAGGTCGCGGAGGCCCACCGCACGCCGGGCGCCCACGAGGCGTCCCGGCCCCCGGCCCAGCCGGCCTGACGGGAGGACGCACCGTCCCCGGACGACAGAACGCCCCGCCCGCGTCGGCGGCCGGGGCGTTCTGCGTCCGGTGATCAGACCAGGTCGTAGCGGTCCAGCATCATGACCTTGTCCCACGCCGTGACGAAGTCGCGGACGAACTTCTCGGCGGCGTCGTCGCTGGCGTAGACCTCGGAGAGGGCGCGCAGCTCGGAGTTCGAGCCGAACACGAGGTCGTTGCGGGTGCCGGTCCAGCGGATCTCGCCGTCGGCGCCGCGGGCCTCGTAGATGCCCTCCTCCTCGGCCATACCCGCCCACTGGGTGTCCATGTCGAGCAGGTTGACGAAGAAGTCGTTCGTCAGATGCCCCGGGCGCTCGGTGAGCACGCCGTGCGTCGAGCCACCCGTGTTCGCGCCGAGCACGCGCAGCCCGCCGACGAGGACGGTCATCTCCGGCGCGGACAGGTTCAGCAGGTTCGCACGGTCGACCAGCAGGTACTCGGCGGGGAGCGCGTGGCCCTTGCCGAGGTAGTTGCGGAACCCGTCGGCGGTCGGCTCGAGGTGGGTGAACGAGTCGACGTCGGTCCACTCCAGCGACGCGTCGGTGCGGCCCGGGGTGAACGGCACCTCGACCTGGTGCCCGGCGTCCGCGGCGGCCTTCTCCACCGCGGCGCAGCCGCCGAGGACGATGAGGTCGGCCAGCGAGATCCTGCCGGACGACTGCTGGATGCCCTCGAGGGTCGACAGCGTCCGGCGCAGCTCCTGCGGGTCGTTGACCTCCCAGTCGATCTGCGGGTCGAGGCGCACGCGCGCGCCGTTGGCGCCGCCGCGCTTGTCGCCGATGCGGAACGTCGACGCCGACGCCCACGCGGCCTTGACCAGCTGCGAGACCGTCAGGCCCGAGTCGAGGACCTGCTTCTTGAGGTCCGCGATCTCCGAGGCGCTCACCAGCGGGCCCTCGTGCGCGGGCACCGGGTCCTGCCAGATCAGCGTCTCCTGCGGCACCCACGGGCCGAGGTAGCGCTGGATCGGGCCCATGTCGCGGTGGGTCAGCTTGTACCAGGCGCGGGCGAACGCGTCGGCGAACTCCTCCGGGTTCTGGTGGAACCGCCGCGAGATCTCCCCGTAGACCGGGTCGACCTTCAGCGAGATGTCGGTGACGAGCATCGTCGGCTGGCGGGTGAGCTCACCGGTCTCCGGGTCGGGCACGGTGTTCGCGCCGCCGTTGTTCACCGGGCGGTACTGCCAGGCGCCGGCCGGCGACTTGTGGAGCTCCCACTCGTAGCCGAAGAGGTTGTCGAAGTAGCCGTTGCTCCACTGCGCCGGCGTGGAGGTCCAGGTGACCTCGAGGCCGGAGGTGATGGTGTCGCGGCCCTTGCCCTTGCCGAACTTCTGGTGCCAGCCGAGGCCCTGCTCGGTGATGTCGGCGCCCTCGGGCTCCGCGCCGACGTACTGGTCGGGGTCGGCCGCGCCGTGGGTCTTGCCGAAGGTGTGGCCACCGGCGATGAGGGCGACGGTCTCCTCGTCGTTCATCGCCATCCGGCCGAACGTCTCGCGGATGTCGCGGGCCGCGGCCAGCGGGTCCGGGTTGCCGTCCGGGCCCTCCGGGTTGACGTAGATCAGGCCCATCTGCGACGCGCCGAGCGGCTTCTCGAGCTGGCGGTCGCCGGTGTAGCGCTGGTCGCCGCCGAGCCAGTAGTTCTCGGGGCCCCAGTAGGTCTCGTTGTCGGGCTCCCACACGTCGGGGCGCCCGCCGGCGAAGCCGAAGGTGGGGAAGCCCATGGTCTCCAGGGCGCGGTTGCCCGTGAAGATCATGAGGTCGGCCCAGGAGACCTTCTTGCCCCACTTCTGCTTGACCGGCCAGAGCAGGCGGCGGGCCTTGTCGAGGTTGCCGTTGTCCGGCCAGCTGTTGAGCGGGGCGAAGCGCTGCATGCCCATGCCGGCGCCGCCGCGGCCGTCGGCGAGGCGGTAGGTGCCGGCCGAGTGCCACGCCATGCGGATCATGAAGCCGCCGTAGTGGCCGAAGTCGGCGGGCCACCAGTCCTGCGAGGTCGTCAGGACGTGGTCGACGTCGGCGGCGAGCTCGTCGAGGTCGACGGTCTTGAACGCCTCGGCGTAGTCGAAGTCGGGGTCCATCGGGTTGGACACGGCGGTGTGGGTCCGCAGCACGCGCAGGTTGAGCTGGTTCGGCCACCAGTCGACGTTGCCGCCGCCCTCGGTCGGGTGCGCGAGACGACCGGCGTGGACCGGGCACCCACCGGCGTCCTGGGTGTTCATCTCGGTCTCGCGGGTCACGTGTTCTGACACGAGGAAGTCCTCCGGGTCACTGTGTGGTCAGTTGTCTGGGGTGGTGGGCGGTGGAGCCGGGCGCGCGGAGCCGTGGCGGCGATCCGGTCCGGCGGTGACACGGCTCGCAGTGTCGCCCCTTTTCTGGAACAGATCAAGAATCCGGAGGGGGTCAGCACCATCTGCGCGCAGGCCCGTACGCGGTACCGACGGTACCGCGTCGATAGGCTGAGGATCATGAGGTCCACCCCGACCGGAGGCCGCGGCACCGTGCACCGCGACTTCCGTCCGGCGACGAAGGCGCTGGTCGGGGCGCTGGTGGTGGTCTCCAACGTGGTGGGCGCGGCGATCGTGCTCGCGCTCGCGGGCTACGTCCTGCCGACCCAGTCACTGGTCGCGGACCTCGAGGACGCCCTCGACCGCAACCTGGTCGCGTTCGGCGTCTACCTCGCCGTCGCCGTCGTGGTCGGCCTCGCGTGGGGCTACGCCTGGGTGCGCGTGCCGACCCCGCCGGGCCCGGGCGACGACGAGGACGCGTGGCGGCGCCACCGGGATCTCGCCCGCCGCGTGGTGCTGGGCGCGCCGATGCGGATCACCGTCGTGCAGGCGGTGCCCTGGGTCCTCGCCGTGCTGCTGTTCGTGACGATCAACGCACGGTTCTCCGTCACCGTCGCGCTGACGGTCGGCTGCGTCGTCGCCCTCGGCGGCATGGCCACCGTCGCCGTCGCCCACCGCCTCGCCGAGCTGACCCTGCGCGGCGAGGTCGCCCGGGTGCTCGCCGAGGACCCGCCGAACCGGCTGGGCCTGCTGCCCGGGGTCGTCGCGCGCTCGCTCGGCGCGTGGCTGCTGGGCACCGGCGTGCCGCTCCTGGGCATCGCGCTCGCCGCCGCGGCGTCCCTGCTCTTCCGCGACTACTACACGGTCACGCGCCTCGGGATCGTCGTGCTCGTGCTCGCGGTGGTCGCGCTGGCCGTCGGCTTCCTGCTCACCGCGCTGACGTCGACCTCGATGTCGCGGCCCGTGATGGCGGTGCGCCGGGCGCTGCGGCGCGTGCAGGACGGCGACCTGGAGGCGCAGGTCGAGGTCTCCGACCCCACCGAGCTCGGGATGCTGCAGGCCGGGTTCAACGAGATGGCCGCCGGGCTGCGCGAGCGCGACCGCGTCCGCGAGCTGTTCGGGCGCCACGTCGGGCAGGAGGTCGCCCGCGCCGCGCTCGCCGAGGAGATCGAGCTCGGCGGCGAGGTGCGCGAGGTCGCCGTCCTGTTCGTCGACATCGTCGGCTCGACCCGGATGGCGTTCGACCGCCCGCCGCAGGAGGTCGTCGCGGTGCTCAACGCGTTCTTCGGCGAGGTCGTCGACGTCGTCGAGACCCACCAGGGCTGGATCAACAAGTTCGAGGGCGACGCCGCGCTCGCCGTCTTCGGGGCACCCGACGACCAGGCGGACCCGGCGGCGGCCGCGCTCGCCGCCGCCCGCGTGCTCGCGCAGCGGCTCGCCGCCGACGACTCGCCCGCGACCGCGGGCATCGGGGTCTCCGCCGGGCCGGCCGTCGCCGGCAACATCGGCGACGCGCGCCGCTACGAGTACACGGTGATCGGCGACCCGGTGAACGAGGCCGCGCGGCTGTGCGACGTCGCCAAGGGCCTGCCGGGCGGGGTCGCGGCGTCGGACGCGGCGACATCGCGCGCCGGGTCCGACGAGGCTCGCCGGTGGTGCGAGGTCGACGTCGTGCGCCTGCGGGGGCGCCAGCGCGTCACGCACGTGCACGCGCCGGAGCCGGACACCGGGGAGGCGCCGAGGTGAGCGCGGGTCAGCGCAGGGGGTGGCGGGGGATGGAGCGGAGGTTGGAGCGGGCGAGGTCGACCATCTTGCCGACGCCCCCGGCCAGAACCGTCCGCATCCCCGCCAGCGCGAAGCCGCGCACCTGCTCGGCGGTGATGTGCGGCGGGATCGACAGGGCGTTGGGGTCGGTGCGCACGTCCACCAGCGAGGGGCCGCGGTGGTCGAGCGCCCCGCGCAGCGCCGCCCGCAGCTCGCGCGGGTCGCCCACCGTCACCGCGTGCAGCCCGGCCGCGCGGGCGATCGCGCCGAGGTCGGCGGGTCCGTGGTCGGTCTGGAACGACGGGAACCCGGCGACCATCATCTCGAGCCGGATCATGCCCAGCGAGCCGTTGTTGAACGCGACCACGGTGAGGTCGAGGTCGTGCTCGGCGGCGGTGAGCAGCTCGCCCATCAGCATCGTCAGCCCGCCGTCGCCCGACATCGACACGACCTGGCGCCCCGGCTGCGACACCGCCGCCCCGATCGCGTGCGGCAGCGCGTTCGCCATCGTCCCGTGCCGGAACGACCCGACGATGCGCCGCCGCCCGGTCGGCGTGATGTAGCGGGCCGCCCAGACGTTGCACATCCCCGTGTCGACGGTGACGACGGCGTCGTCGGCGAGCTCGTCGTCGAGCACCGCCGCGACGTACTCGGGGTGCACGGGGCGGTGGTCCTCGACGCGCGTCGTGTACGCGTCGACGACGTGCTCGAGCGCGTCGGCGTGGTGGCGCAGCATGCGGTCGAGGAACGTGCGGTCGGTCTTCTCGGTGACGAGCGGCAGCAGCGCGCGCAGGGTCGCGCCGACGTCGCCCTCGACGCCGAGGTCCAGCACGGAGCGCCGACCGAGGTGCCGGGCGTCGCGGTCCACCTGCACGGTGTGCGCCTGCGGCAGGAAACCGTCGTAGGGGAAGTCGGTGCCGAGCAGCACGAGCAGGTCGGCCTCGTGGCTCGCCTCGAAGCAGGCGCCGTAGCCGAGCAGCCCGCTCATGCCGACGTCGTACGGGTTGTCGTACTGGATCCACTCCTTGCCGCCCAGCGAGTGCCCCACCGGCGCCTTCACCCGCTCGGCCAGCGCGAGCACCTCGTCGCGGGCCTCCCGCACCCCGGCGCCGACGAACAGCGTCACCGACGCCGCGGCGTCGATCCGCTCCGCCAGCGCCTCGACGCGGTCGGGCGCCGGGTGCACCACCGACGACGGCGCCACGAGGTCGCCCCGCCCGGTCTCGTGCGCCGCGGGCAACGCGGTGATGTCGCCGGGGAGGATGAGCACCGACACCCCGCGGTCGGCCAGCGCGGTCTGCATCGCGATCCGCTGCAGCCGCGGCATCTGCTCCGGCCGCGAGATCAGCTCGACCCACGAGGAGCACTCGACGAAGAGCCGCTCGGGGTGGGTCTCCTGGAAGTAGTGGGTGCCGATCTGCAGTGACGGGATGTGCGACGCGATCGCGAGCACCGGGGCGGCCGAGCGGTGCGCGTCGTAGAGCCCCTGGACGAGGTGCGTGTTGCCGGGTCCGCAGCTGCCGGCGCACACCGCGAGCGTGCCGGTCAGCTGCGCCTCGGCGGCGGCCGCCAGCGCCCCGGCCTCCTCGTTGTGCACGTGGATCCAGTCGATCCCGCCCGCCGCGGCGCCGCCGGAGCGGCGCACCGCGTCGACGATCGGGTTGAGGCTGTCCCCCACCAGCCCGTAGATGCGGCGGACACCCGCCTGGACGAGGACCTCGATGAGCTGATCGGCGACGGTGCGGGCCACGGCGGTGATCGTGGCACCACGATCACGTTCTCCGCGATGCCTCGGCGGTGGCGTCGCGCTCGGGCGGGCCGGGTACCGGACGTCCGTGACCGGCGCGTCCCCGGACCCCACGCCACCCCCCCACTCCCCGCAGCCCGACCGACCCGCCGGCCTCGAGCGACGGCTCGGCCTCACCGACGCCGTCGTCATCGGGCTCGGTTCGATGCTCGGCGCGGGCGTGTTCGCCGCCTTCGGGCCCGCGGCCGCCGCGGCGGGCTCGGCGCTGCTCATCGGCCTCGCCGTCGCCGCGGTCGTCGCCTACGCGAACGCGACGTCGTCGGCGCGGCTCGCGGCCCTCTACCCCGAGTCCGGCGGCACCTACGTCTACGGGCGCCGGCGCCTCGGCGACGTGTGGGGCTTCCTCGCCGGCTGGGGCTTCGTCGTCGGCAAGACCGCGTCGTGCGCCGCGATGGCCCTGACGCTCGGCAGCTACGCCTGGCCCGAGCAGGCGCGTGCGGTCGCCGCGGTGGCGGTCGTGCTGGTGACGGCGGTGAACTGCCGCGGGGTCGCGAAGACCGTCGCCGCCACCCGCGTGCTCGTCGTGCTCACGCTCCTCGCGCTCGTCGCGGTCGTGGTGGGCGCCCTGCTCCGGCCGGGGACCTCGCCGGCCCTGGTCCTCGAGGGCGCGTCGGGCGGGGTGGGCGGCGTGCTGCAGGCCGCCGGGCTGCTCTTCTTCGCGTTCGCGGGGTACGCGCGCATCGCCACGCTCGGCGAGGAGGTGCGCGACCCCGCCCGCACCATCCCGCGCGCGGTGCCGATCGCGCTCGGGATCGTCGTGGTGATCTACGCGGTGGTCGGGGCGAGCGCGCTGGCCGCCGTCGGTCCCGCCGCGCTCGCCGCGTCCCCGTTCCCGCTCGCGACGGCCGCGGGCGGCGGGGTGTTCGGGACCGTCGTCCGCGTCGGCGCCGCGGTGGCGTCGGCGGGCGTGCTGCTCTCGCTGGTCGCCGGGGTCGGGCGCACGACGCTGGCCATGGCGCGGGACCGCGAGCTCCCGTCGGCGCTCGCCGCGATCCACCCGCGCTTCCGCGTGCCGCACCGCGCCGAGCTCCTCGTCGGCGCCGTGGTCCTCGCCCTGGTGCTGGTGACCGACCTGCGCGAGGCCATCGGGTTCTCGAGCTTCGCCGTGCTCGTCTACTACGCGATCGCCAACGCCGCGGCCCTGACGCTCGGCCGCGCCCGCGTCCTCGCGAGCCTGGGCCTCGTCGGCTGCGTGGTCCTCGCCGTCACCCTCCCGCTCGTCAGCGTGCTCGTCGGCGCGGCCGTGCTGCTCGCGGGCCTCGCCGGCCGGGCCCTGGTGCGTCGCCGACGGGGATGAGCAGCTCGCCGCGTCACCCGACCGCGACCGTCGCGGGGTGTCCGGTCCGTGCTTCGCTGGGCACGTGGTGGGGGTGACCGGGCACGACGACCCGACGGTCGAGATCCCGACGGTGTCCGCGGGGCGCGCCACGACGACGATTGCGGTGCTGTCCGTCCTCGCCCTCGCGACCCTGGTCCTGCTCGCCGCCGCGGTCACCGCGGTCGCGCCGACGACCGCGCTCGCCGGACCGGTCGCCTCGCCCCTGCTCGTGGTCGTGTACGGGCCGCTCCTGCTGGTGCTCGGCCTCGTCGTGACGGTCGGCGCGTGGCTGCTGCAGCGCTCCCGGCGGGCGCGTCGGGCGACGACCGTCGTCGCGGTGCTCGCGACGGTGGCGACGCTCGTGCTCGCCGGCGCGGTCGGGGCGGTGGTCGTCGCCGCGCTCGGCGCCGGCGGCGGCGTCGACCCGTGGCGGGCGCTCGTCCTCTCCGGCCCGCCCTCGGGCGCGGCGCCCGACGAGCGCACCGTCTACACGACCACCCCCGAGGGCCAGGACCTCCACCTCGCCGTCACCCGCCCGCGCGGGGCGGCCGGACCGGCGCCGGTGTTCGTGTGGGTGCACGGCGGCGGCTGGGCGACGGGCTCGGAGCTCGACCGGGCCGCCGACATGCGTCGTCTCGCCGACGCGGGCTGGCTCGCGGTCTCCGTCGAGTACACGCTCTCGCGCCCCGGCCGCCCGACCTGGGACGCCGCCGGGCCCCAGGTGGCGTGCGCGCTCGCGCGGGTCGCGGAGCAGGCCGCGGCACGGGGCGGCGACCCGCGCCGGATCGTGCTCGGCGGCGACTCGGCGGGCGGGCAGCTCGCGGTCTCGGTCGGGTACCGCGCGGCCGCGGGCACGCAGGTCTCGGCCTGTCCCGGGCCGGTGCCGGTGCCCGTGCCGCGGGCCGTCGCGACGCTCTACCCGGCCGTCGACCTCGCCGACACCCACCGCCGCGGCGAGGGCGCGCAGCAGTTCGCCGTCGCCTACACCGGCGGCACGCCCGACCAGGTGCCCGACCGCTACCGGGCGGTGACGGGCACCGACGTCCTCACCCCGCAGGCCCCACCGACCCTCGCGATCGTGCCGGCCCGCGACCGCCTCGTCCCGCCCGAGGGCGCGACCGACTTCGTCGAGGCCGCCCGGGCCGTCGGGGTCGACGCGCAGCAGGTCGACGTGCCGTTCGCCGACCACGCCTTCGACACCGGCCCCGACGGCTCGCTGGGCCACCAGGCGGCGTTCTCGGTGCTCGCCGCGTGGGCCGGTGAACAGGTCCGGTGAGCGGTCGTGTGCTCCTCGTCGGGTAGGCCTCGAGCATGGACACCGACCGTTTCGAGGGATGGATCGCCGGCGTCGGCACGGCGGCCGGGCTGCGCGCGGTCGTCGGGCACTGGCCGCGCTCGCCGTTCGGGGCGTTCACCGACGTGATGGTCGAGCGCCCCGACGGCCGGCGCATCCTGCTCGCGCCCGACGAGCAGGTGCGCGACTTCGTGGCCGCCACGTACACGTTCGACGAGGTGCGGCTCGGCCCGGTGACGCACCGCGCCGGGATCGGCGAGCACCACGTGACCACCACGGAGCTGGACCTGACCGTGCAGGTCGGCGGGCGCCCGCCGCTGGGGTGGCTGCTGCGCGCGGTGCCCGGACGTCTCGCGACGGCACCGGCCTGGATCACCGCGATCGACGTCGTCGCGCGGCGTGTGCTGCCCGGCGTGCGCACGGTGGGCAGCGCCGGCGGCGGGCGCCGCGAGTACTACGGCGCGCGGGACCTGCACCGCGTCGCCGGCGCCCGCATGCGCTGGGAGGGCGTCGACCAGGGCGCGCTCACCCCGGTCTCGCCGCCGGTGCGCTTCGGCTTCGGCTCGACGCCGCGCACCCCGTCGCTGGTGCGCATCACCACGCTGATCCGGCATACCGCGGACGGCGCGCGGATAGCCTCGGAGACATGACCGTCGCCGCTTCGCCCGTGACGCTCGACGACTGGTTCGTCCGCGACCTCGGCGGGCTCTACCAGCCGTGGGCCGCCGCGCCCTCGCCGTCGCCGGAGCTGGTGGCCCTCAACGAGGACCTGGCCGCCGAGCTCGGCGTCGACGCCGCCGCGCTGCAGAGCCCCGAGGGCGTCGCGGTCCTCGCCGGCGCCGCGGTGCCGACCGGGGCGACGCCGGTGGCGATGGCGTACGCGGGCCACCAGTTCGGCAACTACTCGCCGCGCCTCGGCGACGGCCGCGCGCTGCTGCTCGGCGAGCTCACCGACACCGCGGGCCGGCGCCGCGACCTGCACCTCAAGGGCTCGGGGCGCACGCCGTTCGCCCGCGGCGGCGACGGCCGGGCGACGCTCGGGCCGATGCTGCGCGAGTACGTCGTCGGCGAGGCGATGCACGCGCTCGGGATCCCGACGACGCGGGCGCTCGCCGTCGTCACCACCGGCGAGACGGTGATGCGCGAGACGCCGCTGCCCGGTGCCGTCCTCGCCCGCGTCGCCTCGAGTCACCTGCGCGTCGGCACGTTCCAGTACGCCGCCGCCACCCGCGACGCGGACCTCCTGCGCCGCCTCACCGACCACGCGATCGCCCGCCACCACCCGCAGGCCGCCGAGGCCGAGCGCCCGGCGCTGGCGCTGCTCGAGTCCGTCGTGGAGGCGCAGGCGGCGCTGGTCGCGCAGTGGATGGACGTCGGCTTCGTCCACGGCGTCATGAACACCGACAACATGACGATCTCGGGCGAGACCATCGACTACGGCCCCTGCGCGTTCCTCGACGCCTACGACCCCGCGACCGTGTTCAGCTCGATCGACCACGGCGGACGCTACGCGTTCGGCAACCAGCCGCAGGCCGCGCAGTGGAACCTCGCGCGGTTCGCCGAGTCGCTGCTGACGATGATCGCCGACGACCCCGAGCAGGCGATCGAGCCCGCGACCGCGGTCGTGTCCTCGTTCGGCGAGCGCTTCACGCGCCACCGATCGGCGGGGCTGCACGCCAAGATCGGGCTGGTCGGCGAGCACACCGAGCTGGTGCGGGACCTGGTGACGCTCCTGACCGACCAGCACCCCGACCACACCCGCTTCTTCCGCGGGCTCTCGGCCGCCGCGCGCGGGAACGCCTCCCCGGTGCTCGACCTCGTCGTCGACCGCGACGCCGTCGACGCGTGGCTCACGCGCTGGCGCACGGCACTGGGGTCCCAGGAGCGCCAGGTGGCCGAGTCCGCCGACGCGATGGACCGCGTGAACCCCGTCTACATCCCGCGCAACCACCACGTCGAGGCCGCCCTGGACGCGGCGGTCGCGGGCGACCACGCGCCGTTCCACCGCCTCGTCGACGTCGTCGCGCACCCGTACGCGGAGCGCCCGGGGCTCGAGGACTACGCGAAGGGCGACCCGTCGGCCACGGGCTACGTCACGTACTGCGGCACCTGAGCCGACCCGTGTCCCGAGGACACGGGTCCGCTCACGCCATCGCCACCGGCGGCTCCGGCAGCGACGCCCCCGTCAGCACGGCGAGGTGCGTCGCGAGTCCCGCCGCGGTCAACGGCCGCGCCGTCCAGCCCACGTAGCCGTCGGGGCGCACGAGCACCGCGTCCCCGCCGCGCATCCCGTACGCCGCGGCCAGGTCGCCCGCGCCGTCGACGAGGCACGGCTCGCCGGCGTCGGCGAACGCGGCGGCGAGCGCGGGCGCCACCACGGCGTGCACGCGCAGCGGCAGCCCGCACGACGCCGCCAGCGCGCGCACGGCGCCGATCTCCGGCAGCTGGGCGGCGTCGTCGACGCAGGCGAGCAGGGCGAACTCGGTGGCGGCGAGCACCGCGTGCAGCCGCAGCGGGTCGGTCGCGGTGTCGCGGCGCAGGCCGCGGGCGTCGGGGGCGCGGTCGCCGGGCCGCACCCCGAGGGCCTCGCCGTCCGCACCGACGATCGGGCTGTCGGGGTAGCCGACCAGCAGCTGCGCCTCGCGCCGCAGCATCGTCTCGGGGTCGTCGGCGTCGAACCCCTGACGGGCGTGGCGCACGGTGCGCCCGACGACCTCCTCGCCGACCGGGTGGCGCTCGGCGTGGTAGCTCTCGAGCAGCGCGGGGGCGGCGCGTCCGTCGACGACCAGCGCGAGCTTCCACGCGAGGTTGAGCGCGTCCTGGATGCCGGTGTTCATGCCCTGCCCGCCGGTGGGCGGGTGGATGTGGGCCGCGTCGCCCGCGATGAACACCCGGCCGTCGCCGTAGCGGGAGGCGAGACGGTGGCTGATGCGGAACACCGACGACCACCGCAGGTCCGACACCGTCGTGGGTGCGGGGGCCAGGCGGTCGACGACGGCCTGGAGGTCCGCCACCGCGGGGGCACGGCCGGACTCGAGCCCGTGGACGACGCCGTCGCCGGACCCGGCGGCGGGCGCGGCGCGCAGCTCCGGCGGGGCCACCATCGAGATGCGGTAGCGACCGTGCTCGGGCAGGGGGATGGCGACGAGGACGTCGTCGGGCGCCCCGGGCACCGCGCGGGTGATCCGGACGCCGTACCCGGCCGGCATCGACCAGTCGAGCACGACGTCGCCGAGCATGTACTCCTCGGGGAACGCGTCGCCCTCGAACCCGGTCCCCAGGCCCTTGCGCACGACGCTGTGGGCACCGTCGGCGCCGACGAGGTACGCGGTGCGCACGGTGCGCTCCCCGGCGGACGAGCGCAGCTGCAGCGTCACCCCGTCCGCGTCCTGGGTGAAGCCCACCAGCGCCGTCCCGCGCTCCACCGCGCCGCCGTGGCGGTGCAGCTCCTCGGCGAGCAGGCGCTCGGTCGTGTACTGCGGCAGCGTGGTGAAGCCGTAGGGCACGTCCGGGGGCAGGGCGAGCTCCAGGCGCGCCACCTGCTCGCCGTCGCGGTACACGATCTGGCCGCGCATCGTGCGCACCTCGTCGAGGGCCGCGGTGAGCATGCCGGTGCGCTCCCAGTGCTCGAGCGTGCGCGGCTGGAGCCCGACGGCCTTGGCGTAGTGCCGGGGCTCGTCGAGCTGGTCGATCACCAGGGGGCGGACCCCCCGGCGGGCGAGCTCGACGGCGGCGGTGAGCCCGACCGGGCCGGCCCCCACGACGACGACGTCCAGGTCCATACCGGCTCCTCTCCGTCACCGTCGGACGCGTGCCGACGGCTACGGCCACCTGTTCAGCCCAGCTCCGAGATCCGTTCAGCCACGAGGAGTACAACGCACCGCCGTGCCGCCGTCAACGACACGGGCGGACGGGCGCGGAATAGTTGACGTGTCCCCCATCGTTCACGAGGATGCAGGTTGAAGGTTCAACGAGATGGAGTGAGGGCCATGCAGTTCGGTGTCTTCTCGGTCAGCGACATCACCCCGGACCCGACCACCGGCCGCACGCCGACCGAGGCGGAGCGCCTGCAGGCCGTCCTGCGGATCGCGGAGAAGACCGAGGAGGTCGGCCTCGACGTCTTCGCCCTCGGCGAGCACCACAACCCGCCGTTCTTCTCGTCCTCCCCCACGACGACGCTCGCGTGGATCGCCGCCCGCACCCAGCGGTTGCAGCTCTCGACGGCGACCACGCTGATCACCACGAACGACCCGGTGAAGATCGCCGAGGACTACGCGATGCTGCAGCACCTCGCGGGCGGCCGCGTCGACCTCACCCTGGGGCGCGGCAACACCGGCCCGGTCTATCCGTGGTTCGGCCAGGACATCCGCCAGGGCATCCCGCTGGCGATCGAGAACTACGCGCTGCTGCGGCGGCTGTGGGACGAGGAGATCGTCGACTGGGAGGGGAAGTTCCGCACGCCGCTGCAGGGCTTCACGTCCACACCGCGCCCGCTCGACGGCGTCGCGCCGTTCGTCTGGCACGGCTCGATCCGCAGCCCGGAGATCGCCGAGCAGGCCGCGTACTACGGCGACGGCTTCTTCCACAACCACATCTTCTGGCCGGCCGACCACACCCGGCGCATGGTCGACTTCTACCGCCGCCGCTTCGAGCACTACGGGCACGGCGACGCCGACCAGGCGATCGTCGGCCTCGGCGGTCAGGTGTTCGTGCGGAAGAACTCGCAGGACGCCGTGCGCGAGTTCCGGCCCTACTTCGACGAGGCGCCGGTCTACGGACACGGCCCCTCGCTGGAGGACTTCGCGCGCGAGACGCCGCTGACGGTGGGCAGCCCGCAGCAGGTCATCGACCGGACGCTGGGCTTCCGCGAGTACGTCGGTGACTACCAGCGCCAGCTCTTCCTCGTCGACCACGCGGGCCTGCCGCTGAAGACCGTCCTCGAGCAGCTGGACATGCTCGGCGAGGAGGTCGTGCCGGTGCTGCGCCAGGAGTTCGCCGCCCGGAAGCCGGCCCACGTGCCGGACGCCCCGACCCACGCGTCCCTGGTGGCGGCGCGCGACGGGAAGGTGGAGGTGACCGTCTGATGGAGACCCGGACCCTGGCGGTGGTGAGCGCCGGGCTGTCGGTGCCGTCCTCGACGCGCCTGCTCGCCGACCGGCTCACCGACGCCACGGTGACCGCGCTGGCCGAGCGGGGCGTCGAGGTCCGGCCCGAGGTGGTGGAGCTGCGCGACCACGCCCGCGACCTCGCCGACCACCTCGTCACCGGCTTCCCGAAGGCCGCGCTGCGCCCGACCCTCGACACCGTCGCCGGGGCCGACGCGCTGATCGCCGTGACGCCGATCTTCTCGGCGTCCTACAGCGGCCTGTTCAAGACCTTCGTCGACGTCCTCGACCGCGAGGCGCTCGCGGGCACCCCGGTGCTGCTGGGCGCGACGGCCGGCTCGGCGCGCCACCAGCTCGCGCTGGACCACGCGCTGCGCCCGCTGTTCGCCTACCTGCACGCGACGGTGGTGCCGACGGGCGTGTTCGCGGCGGCGGAGGACTGGGGCGCGTCGGGGGCGAGCCGCGAGCTCGGCGACCGCATCACCCGCGCCGCGGGCGAGCTCGCCGACCTGGTGGCGGGGCGTCCGGCGACGGGGCGGGCCACCGACCCGTTCGCCGACCCGACGCCCTTCGAGACGCTGCTGCGCGGGGCGTGACCTCGCCAGCCGGCAGCTAGACCGAGAGGGGGGCCGGCACGGCCCGGTCCCCCACCGGCTCCGCCACCCGCGGCGGCGGACGCTGCCGCGGGACGAAGGCGACGATCACGAGGGCGACCACCGCCGCCCCGGCCCCGAGCAGCATGACGAGGACGAACGCGCCCTCGGTGGGGACGCCCGCCGTGGTGACGAGCGACAGGGCCGCGACCACGGAGCCCGCGACGAGCGTCGCCAGGCACACGAGACGAGGTCTCCAACCGCCAGGTCGCCGACGCCGCCGGCCAGGGCAACACGGCGGTGGTCGGCTACCACTTCGGCACGAAGACCGACCTCGTCCGCGCCGTCGTCCGCCGGCACAGCGAGGCGATCGAGCGCTCCCGCGAGGCGATGCTCGCGCGGATCGTCGACGGCGACGACCTGCGCGAGTGGCTCGACTGCCTCGTGCGCCCGACCTTCGACCACCTCGACTCGCTGGGCAGCCCGACCTGGTACGCCCGCTTCGGCGCGCAGGTGATGACCGACCCGGCGCTGCGGGAGATCCTGGTCGACGAGTCGCTGGGCTCGCCGGTGCTGCTGCGCATCCTCGACGGGCTGCACGCCTGCCTGCCCGAGCTGCCGGCCGCCGTGCGCCGCGAGCGCGGCGACGTCGGGCGTCACCTGCTCGTCCACGTCCCCGCCGAGCGCGAGCGGGCCCTCGCCGAGGGCGCGCCCACCACCCGCGCCACGTGGTCCGACGCCGCGTCGGGGCTCGTGGACGTGCTGGTCGGGGTGTGGCTCGCGCCCGTCACCCCCGCCCCCGACCACTGATCACACGCTCCGCCAGAAGTCGACGAGCACCCGGGCGGCCTGCTCGGGGTCCTGGGCCATCCACCAGTGCCCGAGGCCCTCGAGCTCGGCGATGCGGGCGCCCGCACGCGCCGCGGCGCGGCGGCGCTGGGCGTCGTGACCCACCACGTGGTCGGCGGTGGCGAGGACCGCCAGGCCCGGGCGCCGGGCCGCGTCCGGCAGGTGGACGCCCGCCTCGGCCATCACCGGCTGCACGGCCGACCGGTAGTGGGTGAGGATCGCGCGCCCCATCACCTCGTCCTGGCCCGCCACCACGGCCTTCGCGACGGTCTCGGGCATGCCGCGCCCCACGAGCAGGGCCACCACCGCGTCGACGTCGCGGCCCGGACCGAAGCGCTCGGCCACGTCCGCCTCCCCGACGCCGGGTGTCTGCCACCGCTGGGCGAGCTCGTGCCAGGCGTAGTCGGGCTCGAACGCGCCGAGCGTGTCGCTCACCCAGCTGCGCAGCAGGTCGGGTCGGGCCATCGCGACGCGGATCGTGTGGCTCCCCCCGAGGTCGTGGCCGACGAGGTCGACGGGCCCGTCGGCGGCGACGATCGCCGCCAGCTCGCCGATCAACCAGTCGCGATAGGCCTCCGGCGTGGCCGCGAAGTCGTCGGGCAGCGGCGCCCCGAACCCCGGCGGGGACAGCCGCACCACCGACCCGCTCGGCACGCCGGCGCGCTCGAGGGCACCGAGCAGCGGCTCCCACACCGCCGGGGTCTCGGGGTTGCCGTGGACCAGGACGATCGTCACGCGACCTCCCGACCGATCGCCGGGACGGTGGGCTGGAGCACGGCCTCGGCGAGGCCCTCCACCCGCAGGTGCTCGATCTCCCGGTAGGCCGGGTCGCGGATCATCGCCGCGAAGTGCTCCCGGCTGGGGTAGCGCACGAGCAGCACCGTGTCCCACGCCTGCCCGTCCTCCGCCGCGAGCGCCCGCCCGCCCTCGCCGAGGTAGACGATCTCCACGCCGTAGCGGGCGCTCACCGCGCCCACCGCGTCGACGTACCGCTGATAGGTCTCCCGCCCGCCCTCGGGGCGGAAGCGCAGCAGGTTGAGCATCACCACGGGACCCCCGGGGTCCTCCGCGAGCAACGTCTCCACCGCGCCGTCCGGCAACTCCACCATGTCCGTCTCCTCTCGGGTGCCCCACCACTCTCACATACTTGCCGGTCGACACGCAAGTTGGTCTGCTACTGTCCCCCCCGTGACCGTCGAGCCCCGCCGCCGCACGCAGGCCGAGCGCCGCGAGCACACCGAGACCGCCCTGATCGCCGCGGCCGCCGAGGTCGTCGTCGAGTCCGGGGTGCGCGCGCTGACGCTGGCCCGCGTCGGGGAGCGCGCCGGCTACAGCCGCGGGATCGTCACCCACCAGTTCGGCTCGAAGCAGGGGCTCGTCGACGCCCTCGCCCGGTCCGTCCAGGGCGGCTTCGTGCCGGGCCTGACCGCGATGGCGCCCGGGCTCGACCGGCTCCTCGCACTGATCGACGGGTACGTGCACGGGCTCACCGCGCTGACGACCGCGAACCGCGCCTTCCTGCTGCTCTGGGCCGAGGCCGCCACCGCGTCCGAGCTCGCGCCGACCTTCCGCGAGCGCGACCGCGCCTTCCGCGCCGACCTGCGCGAGGACGTCGAGGCCGGCGTCGCGGCGGGCGCGATCCGCGACGACGTGGACCCGGTCGCCGTCGCCACCGCGCTCGTCGGGCAGCTGCGCGGCATCGGGCTGCAGCGCATGCTCGACCCCGAGGACGTCGACACCGAGCGGCTGCGCGCCGACGTCACCGCGCAGTGGCGGCGGGCCCTGCGCGCGGACTGAGCTCCGCGGGCCGCTCGGCGACTTCGGGTTGTGCACGACCGATTCTGTGACACTCTGTAGAGAGCAGCCGGTGCACGATGCGCGCTGAGTTGCTCCGATCGAGTTTCCCGGTCCTCCGACCGGCAGAACGGACGCTCATGGCAACACTGTCCGCCACCATGGATCTCCCCGTCACGTCCTTCACCGTGCGCGACGCCCGCACCCTCACGCTGGCCCTCGTCGCCGCGTGGCAGAGCGGCGTGTCGCGGGAGGACCTGGCGCTGCTGATCGACGACCTGACCGCCGACGTCGTCGACCACGCCACCGCCGAGGCGAGCATCGTGCTCGAGCTGACGCTCGCCGACGAGCTGCTGCGTGTCGGTCTCGCCGACGGGTCGGCCGTGCGCCCGGCCGCCGACGACGTCACCCACGTCGACAGCTGGGCGCTCGCGCACCGCTGGGGCGACGAGCCCTACCGCGGCGGCCACCGCATCTGGTTCGAGCTGCGCCCGCCCGTCCCCGCGATCGAGGACCTCGCCGTCTCCGCCGGGGACACATCGCCCCCGTAGACATCGCCGCCGGGGACATCGCGGCCGTCGCCGCGGCGCTCGCGGCCGCGCTCGAGAGCCGCTCCGGCCCGGAGAGCCCGTCCGGGACGGGGCGCGGGCCCGAGACCGACGCCGGCTGACCCCGCCCCCTTCAGCTCCGGGTCAGGGACGCCCGGGACCATCGTCGGCGTGCGACGCCACGAGCCGGGGGACGCGGGATGACGACGGCGACCGTCGAGGGCCTGAGCGAGACCGGGCCCGCGAGCTCGCGCGGGAGGGCCGGGCCAACACGCCCGTCTCGGGATCGGGTCGGACCACCGGGCGCATCCTGCGCACCACGGTCTTCTCGTTCTACAACAACACGCTGTTCGTCATCGGGTTCGCGCTGCTCGCCCTCGGCCGCTACAGCGACGCCCTGGTCAGCGTGGGTCTCGGCATCATCAACGCCGCGCTGGCCGCGGTGCAGGAGCTGCGCGCCAAGCGCCAGCTCGACCGGCTCCAGCTGCTCGCCCGCGAGCCCGTGACGGTGGTGCGCGACGGCGAGGACCGCACGGTGGCGCCCGCCGAGGTGGTCGTCGGCGACCTGCTGCGGCTGCGGGCGGGCGAGCAGATCGTGGTCGACGGGCCACTGGTCGCCGGGCACGTCGAGGCCGACGAGTCGCTGCTGACCGGCGAGTCCGACCCGATCGCCAAGGGCCTCGGCGACCCCTTGCTCTCGGGCAGCTCGGTCGTCGGCGGCGAGGGGCGCCAGCGCGCGGAGGCGGTGGGCGCGGACAGCCACGCGGGCCGGCTGACGCTCGCCGCGCGCGCCGACACGACGGTGCTCACGCCGCTGCAGTGGCGCATCGAGCTGGTGGTGCGCCTGCTCATCCTGCTCGTGGTGCTGATGAGCGGCGCGATCCTCGCCCAGGCGGCGCTCGAGGGGTCGACGGTGCTGCGCTTCGTGCAGACCTCGGCCGTGCTGTCGGGCCTCGTGCCCTACGGCCTGTTCTTCCTCATCGCCGTCGCCTACACCGTGGGCGCCGCGCGGATCGCCGGACGCGGCGCCCTGGTGCAGCGCACCAACGCCGTCGAGGCGGTCAGCCGCGTCGACGTCGTGTGCACCGACAAGACCGGGACGCTGACCAGCGGGCGGCTCACGCTCGTGGAGGTGGTGCCCGAGGGCGGCGACGAGGCGGGGGCGCGGGCGCTGCTCGGCACGTTCGCCCGGTCCGTGGCCAGCACCAACGCCACCACGGCCGCGCTGGCCGGCGACGCGTCGCTGGCCGGGGAAGCGGTCGACGTGGTCGACGAGGTCGAGTTCCGCTCCTCCCTGCGCTGGAGCGGGATCACCCTCGCCGACGGCACCTCGCTCGTCCTCGGCGCGCCCTCGACCCTGCGCGCGTCGCTCGCCGACGACGCCCTCGCCGCGCCCGACGTGGTGCGCCGGCGCACCGACGAGGGCCTGCGCGTGCTCGTCCTCGCCCGCGCCGAGGGCCCGCTGCGCGACGCCGACGACCGGCCCCGCCTGCCCCGGCTGCGCGGCGTCGCGCTCGTCGCGCTGGCCGACGAGCTGCGCGACGGGGTCACCGAGGTCCTCGCGCACCTCGACGAGGAGGGCGTGGCGGTCAAGGTCGTCTCCGGCGACGACCCCGACACCGTCGCCGCCCTCGCCCGCCGCGCCGGGCTCTCCGGTCCGGCGATCGCCGGGCCGCGGCTCGCGGCGCTCGAGGGCGACGCGTTCGACGAGGCCGTCGACACCCACAGCGTGTTCGGGCGGATCGCGCCGGAGCAGAAGGAGCAGATCGTCACCTCGCTGGGCCGCCGGGGGCACCAGGTGGCGATGGTCGGCGACGGGGTCAACGACGCCCGCGCGCTGAAGTCCGCGCAGGTCGGGGTCGCGATGCGCTCGGGCAGCTCGGTGACCCGTGACGTCGCCGACATCGTGCTGCTCGACGACTCGTTCACGACGCTGCCGCCCGCGCGCACCGAGGGCCGGCGGATCATCGCGGGCGTCGGCGCGTCGATGTACCTGTTCCTCGCGCGGGTGGCCACGCAGATGCTGGTCATCCTCACCGTCACCCTGCTCGGGCTGGGCTTCCCCTACACGCCCACGCAGGTCGGGCTCACCCTGTTCACCGTCGGCCTCCCGACGTTCTTCCTGACGATGTGGGCGCGCCCGGCGCCGCCGGCCGAGGACCTGCTCGTCTCGCTCGCGCGGTTCGTCGTGCCCGTCGGCGTGCTCACCGCGGGCTTCGGCACCGCCGTCTACGCGTACCTCTACCAGCTCGTCACGACCGGGCTCACGACCTACCGCGACGCGATGGGCACGGAGCTCTGGGTGCAGTACACGGGCCTCGCCGCCACCGACCCCGACTTCGTGACCTCGGCGGCCACCCTCGGCGCGCAGTCCGGGCTCTCGGTCTTCGTCTCGACGAGCGCGCTGGTGCTCATCCTGCTGCTCGCGCCGCCCCACCGGGTCTTCGCGGCCTGGGCGCCGGTGACCGACGACCGGCGCCCGACGTGGCTCGCGCTGGGCCTGTTCGCGGCGTTCGCCGTGGTCCTGCTGATCCCCGCCACCCAGGAGTACTTCGGTCTCACCGCGCCCGACCCGCCCGTCGTCGAGGCCGCGGGCGTGGCGATCGTGGCGTGGTTCGTCACCCTGAGCCTCGTCCTGCGCCACCGCGTGCTCGAGCGCGTCCTGGGGCTGTACCCGCGCCCCGCGGTCGCGGCCTGAGCACCGCCGGGACACCGGGGACACGGCCTGGACGCCGAGTGCCCGCGTCACCGACCGCACCCGGCCCGCTGGGCCACCCGGAGGGCCGGCCCGTCCTCCGATCCGGTGCTGTTTCGGTCCAGACGGCCTCCGCATGGCGGGCGGTGCGTGACCTGGACCACCATCGCGGGTGCCGTGTTCAGTCCGCGAGCCACGGTCGACCCTCCGTGATCGCCGGCGCCCCTCCCGACGGGCGAGCGAGCACGGGTCCCGGTGGCGGACGAGGAGGACCCCGCCCATGTGGCACCTGCACTGGCGTGCTGAGACCAGCACCGCCGACACCCCGCTCGACGAGCGACGCCGCGTGCGCACCGCCGAGCCGACACGCACGACCGAGGCGAGCGCCGACGGCTCGCCCGGCCGGACCCGCGGGTCGTTCCAGCACGTCTGGCACGACACCCCGGCCGCGACGCTGGCCGGGGCCGTCCCGGAGACGGTCCGTGTCCGCGGGCGGTGACGGGCCCGGCCCCGGCACGGGCGACGCCTGCGCCCACGCCGCCGCCGCGCTCATCCCGCGCGCCTGCCCGAACGGTGGCCTGACCCTCTCGCCGGCCGCCGTCGCCGCGCTCGCCGACCTCTTCCGCGCGATCGACCGGGGCCGGGACCTCGGCGACGTCGCCGACCGGGCGGCCCGCCGCGTCCTCGGCGCCCTGGAGCGGGACACGCCCGTCACGCCCGCGCCGCGCAGGCCGGGCGACCAGACGTCGGGCGGGCTGCTCGCCGCCCGCTGAGGGTGGTGCCCGACCGGTGCCGCCCGAGGGGCGAGCGACACCGGCCGGGGTCTCTGCTCAGACCGGCGCGATCTCCACGCGCGTGTCCGAGAACGTCGGCGCGTTGCCGAGGTCGGCGAACACGAAGGGGTTCACGGCGTTGACCGTGCTCTGGTCCTTCGCGTTCTTCGGCCACGCGCCCATGGGTGCCACGGCCACGCCCGGGGCCACCTCGTCGCTGACGCGCGCCAGCGCGACGAAGCGCCCGCGGTCGTTGTAGACCGCCACGTACTGGCCGTCGGTGATGTCGCGCGCCGCGGCGTCGGCGGGGTGCAGGGTCACCATCTGCTCGCCCTGCACGCGCTTCTGCATGGCCTGGTCGCCCGCGCTCGAGTTGAGGAACGCGTGCGACTTCGGCGAGAGCAGGTTCAGCGGGTGGCTGTCGGACGTCTCGCGCGGCGGCACGTAGTGCGGCAGCGGGTCGACGACCCCGCCCGGCTGGTACTCCTCGGAGAGCTGGCGGAAGAGCGGGACGACGAAGTTGCCCGCCGCCTCCAGCGCCGAGGAGCGGAACTCCGTCTTCCCCGACGGCGTCGGGAAGCCGCCCTCGGCGTGCGGGCGGTACTCGTCGGGCGAGGGCAGGTTCAGCCGCGCCCAGCCCGTCTCGCGCAGCGACTCGAGCGTGATCCCCTCCATCACCGGCGAGGACCAGTCGTAGGACTGCTCGAGCAGCTCCTCGTCGGTGAGCCGGAAGTACGGGTCGTCGAAGCCCATCCGCGCCGCGAGCCGGCGGAACAGCTCGGTGTTCGGGATGGCCTCGCCCTCCGGCGCGATCGCCGGGGTGTTCAGCGTGACGTAGAAGTGGCCCCAGCTGAACATGATGTCGTGCTGCTCGAGCTGGGTCGTCGCGGGCAGGACGATGTCGGCGTGGCGGGCCGTGTCGGTGAGGACGTGGTCGCTGACGACGGTGAACAGGTCCTCGCGGGACAGACCGCGCGCGAGCTTGTCCTGCTCGGGGCAGACCACCATCGGGTTCGAGTTGTAGACGACGAGCGCCGTGATCGGCGGATCGAGCTCCATCTCGCCGGTCAGCACCCGCCCGAGCAGGTACTGGTTGACGATGCGCGTGCCCGGCGTCGCCATCTCGGGGTGGATGAACGCCGGCCAGTTCACCGGGTGCGCCCACAGCGGCAGCTGCAGCAGGCCGCCGCCGACGTGCCGCCACGCCCCGGTCAGCGCCGGCAGGCAGGCGATCGAGCGGACGGTCTGCCCGCCGCCGGCGTGCCGCTCGATGGCGACGCCGATGCGGATCATCGACGGGTCGGTGGTGGCGTACTCGCGGGCCAGCGTGCGGATGTCCTCGGCGGGGATGCCGGTCTCCTCCGACGCCCACTCCGGGGTGTACTGCGCCGCGCGCTCGGCGAGCTCGTCGAAGCCGACGGTGTGCTCGCGGACGTAGTCCTCGTCGTGCAGGCCCTCGGAGATGATCACGTTCATCATCGCCAGGGCGAGCGCGCCGTCGGTGCCGGGCCGGATCGGGATGTACCAGTCGGCGCGCTTGGCGGTCTTGTGCCGGACCGGGTCGATGACGACGACCTTCGCGCCCCGCTTCTGCGCCTCGGCGACCACCGGCCAGAGGTGCAGGTTGGTCGAGACCATGTTGCAGGCCCAGATGATGATGTACTTCGAGTGCACGATGCTCTCGGGGTCGACGCCCGCGGTCGCGCCCACGGTGGCGGCGTACGCGGTGCAGGAGCCGGAGTCGCAGTAGGTGCGCTCGGTGATGGTGGCGCCGAGGCGGTGGAAGAAGGCGTCGCCGACCGACAGGCCGTTGAGGATGCCCTGCGTGCCGAGGTAGCTGACCGGCATGACGGTCTCGGCGCCGTGCTCGGCGATCCGCGCCCGGAACTCCGACGCGATCGTGTCGAGCGCGTCGTCCCAGCTGATCTGCTCGAACCGCCCGCTGCCCTTGGGCCCGACCCGGCGCATCGGGTGCAGCACGCGGTCCGGGTTGTAGACCTTGTCCTGGTAGTTGTTGACCTTGACGCAGAGGCCGCCGCGCGTGATCGGGTGCTCGGGGTCGCCCCGCACGCCGGTCGCGACACCGTTCTCGACGGTCACGACCATCGCGCAGGTGTCGGGACAGTCGTGCGGGCACGCCGCGCGCACGGTGGTGGTCGTGGGCGTCAGCGGCAGGTCCTCGAGGGCGGTCACGGGTGCTCCCTGGCGGCTCGGGCGGCAGGGGTGTCCGCCGCGTGGTGGTGGCGCCGGGCGGACGCGACCCCGTGGGCCCCGGACCGCCGGTGACAGCCTGACCACTCGACGCGCTCGCGCGCTTGTCGCTGGGCGACGAGTTGCCCACCGTTGACCGGGAGGTGCCCGGTTCCCTAGCGTCGGGCGACCGCCCCTGCTCGCCGACACGGTCGCAGCGCCGTCCTCCTCCCCACCCGGGAGCCGCCCGTGGCGACCACCGCCCGCCCCGTGGGTCCGTTCGCGCGCGCCCGGACGCCGATGCGCGCGCCCACCCCGGGTGAGGTGCGGGGCCGGGCCGACCGCGTGGACGGCTGGCGCGACCTCCTGCGCGAGCACTTCGTCGCCCTCGACGTGCACACCCGGCGCGACGCGGCCTTCGACGGGGCGGTGCGCAGCAGCCTGCTCGGACACCTCGCCGTGGCCACGGTCGACTCGACCGCGCAGGAGTGCGTCCGCACGCCGGGCCTCGCGCGCGACGACGACGACTACCTGCAGGTCGGCCTCATCGCCCGCGGCGAGGCCGTGGTGCGCCAGGACGGGCGCGAGGCCCTGCTCGGCCCCGGCGCCTACACGATCTACGAGACGGCACGCCCGTTCGCCTGGCGGTTCACGGGCGACTGGCGGATGTTGGTGTTCACCTGGCCCCGCGACCTCGTCGGCATCGACCCGGGCACCACCCGGTCGGCGACCGCGCGGGCGCTGGGCGGCGACCGCCTCGGCAGCATCGTCGGGCGCACGCTCGCCGACGTCGTCACCGCGCCGCCCGAGCTGTCCCCGGCCGCCGCCGGCCGTCTCGCGACCGAGCTCGCCGACCTCGTGGGCACCGTCGCCGGCGAGGCCCTGCAGCGCGACGAGACCGGCTCCCGGGCGGCCGCCGTGCTGCGCGCCCGCGTCGAGGCCTACGTCGCCGAGCACCTCGAGGACCCCGACCTCGGGCCCGAGACCATCGCCCGCGCGCACTTCGTCTCGACCCGCCAGCTGCACCGCGCCTTCGCCGAGGCGTCGACGACCGTGGGCCGGCTGGTGCGTCGCCGGCGCCTCGAGCACGGGCAGCGCGCGCTCGCCGACCCGCGGCTCGCCGACCTCTCGGTCACCGACGTGGCGCTGCGCTGCGGGTTCGCCGACCTCGCGTCGTTCAGCCGCGCGTTCAAGGAGACGTTCCACGAGCCGCCGAGCACCTTCCGTCGCCGTCACGGCCGGTGACCACGGGCTCGCGGAGAGGATTTCCTGCTCGACGCGGAACATCCGGGTCCGCCCGCACCGTCAGAGGTTCGAACGCCCCCCACCCCGGGCACCGATCCTCACCGAGAGCGAGCACGCCATGAGCACCGACACCAACGCCTCCGACCGCCACTTCGCCGCCGACGGCAACATCTACGAGGCCGACGGCACCGTGGTCGGCACCTACCAGCTCGACGAGCACGGCCACCTCGCCTCGACCTCCACGGACGAGGACGGCGACGGCCGCGTCGACACGGTCGTCGCCGACACCGACCACAACGGGACCTTCGAGACCGGCGTGGTCGACACGAACGCCGACGGCTACGGCGAGACGGTCCTGATGGACACGGACAACGACGGCGACTTCGACACCGCCGCGCTCGACACCGACGCCGACGGCACCTTCGAGACCGTCCGCACCGACCCCGACGGCTTCGCCTGATCCCCCCATGTGAGCTCCACGGCCGTCGCCGTGGAGCTCACGGGCGTCCGGGGTCCTCGGCGGCGCGTGACCTCGGTCGCCCGGTCACACCGACGAGAAGACGAACCCCGGGTAGCCGTTGGCGGCGAGCTGGTCGCAGTGCTGGCGGTAGTTCCCGACGCCGCCGATGTAGGCCATGAACACCCGCGGCTTGCCGGGCACGTTGGAGCCCATGTACCAGGAGTCCGCCCGCGGGTAGAGCGTGTACTCGCCGACCTCGCGGACGTGGTCGGTCCAGGCCCGCTCGGCCTCCTCGGTGGACTCCACGACGGTGTCGCCCCGGGTGTGGGCGTGCGCGACGGTGTCGGCGACGAAGTCCACGTGCTGCTCGATCGACACCATCATGTTCGACAGCACCGACGGGCTGCCGGGCCCGGTGATCGTGTAGAGGTTCGGGAACCCCGCGACCTGCAGTCCCAGGTGCGTCACCGGTCCGTCCGCCCACTTGTCGACCAGCCGCACCCCGGCGCGGCCGCGGACGTCGATCGCGGCGAGCGTGCCCGTCATCGCGTCGAAGCCGGTGGCGAAGACGAGGTCGTCGACCGCGTACTCGGCGTCCGTGGTGCGCACCCCGCGCTCGGTGATCTCGACGAGCGGCGTGCGCCGCAGGTCCACGAGGTGCACGTTCTCGCGGTTGAACGTCGCGTAGTAGCCGCTGTCGAGGCACGGCCGCTTGGTGCCGAACGGGTGGTCGCGCGGGCACAGGGTCTCGGCGGTCTCCGGGTCGTCGACGATCTCCCGGATCTTCTCCCGCACGAACTCCGCGGCGGTCTCGTTGGCGTCGGCGTCGACGATGCTGTCCGTGTAGGAGGTCAGCATCCCCACGAGGTTGCGGCCCCAGACGCTCTCGTACTGTGCCCGGCGCTCCTCGGGGGTCACCTCGAGCGCCGAGCTCGTCGCCTCCGGCACCGGGATGCCGAACCCGGACTCGCGCGCGGCCTGCCGGTGCGCCCGGTAGCCGCGCTTGCGCTCGGCCTGCGCCTCGTCGGACAGCGGGGCGTTGTTCGCCGGCATGCTGAAGTTGGCGGTCCGCTGGAAGACCGTGAGGTCGCCCGCCTCCTCGGCGATGAGCGGGATCGCCTGGATGCCCGACGACCCGGTGCCGATGACGGCGACCCGGCGCCCGGTGAAGTCGACGGGCTCGTGCGGCCAGTGCGCGGTGTGGAAGGTGCGGCCGGCGAACCCCTCCACGCCCGGGATCTCGGGCAGCTTCGAGGTCGACAGGCAGCCGGTCGCCATCACCAGCTGCTCGGTGTCGTAGACCTCGCCGGCCTCGGTCGTCACGGTCCAGCGGCCGTCGGCGTCGCGCCAGTGGGCGGCCGCGACGCGGGTCCCCAGCCGCACGCCGTCGCGCAGGCCGAAGCGGTCGGCGACGTGGTGGACGTAGCGCAGGATCTCCGGCTGCGTCGGGTACTTCTCGGTCCAGTCCCACTCCTGCTCGAGCTCCGGGGAGAACGAGTACGAGTACTCCATGCTCTCCACGTCGCAGCGCGCGCCGGGGTAGCGGTTCCAGAACCACGTGCCGCCGATGTCGTCGCCCGCCTCGAGGACGACGGTGTCCAGGCCGAGGCCGCGGAACCGGTGGAGCATGTAGAGCCCGGCGAGGCCGGCGCCGACGACGAGGGCGTCGACGCGGGTGGTGGCGGCCTCGGTGGTCGTGGGCTGCGCGAGGGTGTCGGTCACGGGGTCACCTCCGGTGGTGTTGGCGGTCGTCGGTCGGTCGGGGGGACGTCACTTGCCGGTCGCGCCGGCGTCGACGGGCAGCATCACGCCGGTGACGTAGCGGGACTCGTCGGAGGCGAGCCACAGCACGGCGTTGCTGACGTCGGACGCGTCGACCCACGGCACGGGCAGCGCGTTGATCGAGCGGAAGACGGGCTCGGCCTGTTCGGACGTCGGGTGCTCGACGCCCGGCACCATGAGCCGGTAGGTGGCCTCGTTGCGGATCATGTCCGTGTCGACCCCGGTGGGGTGCACCGAGTTCACGCGGATGCGGTGGGGGGCGAGCTCGTTCGCGAGCACGCGCATGACCCCGACGACGCCGTGCTTGGCCGCGGCGTAGGCGACGGTGTTGGGCACGCCCTTGAGGCCGGCGGTGGAGCTGGTGATGATCACCGATCCGCCCTCGCCGCGCTCCACCATCGGCGCGATCGCGGCGCGCACGGTGCGGAAGACGCCGGTCAGGTTGATGGCGATGGTCTCGTCCCACAGGCCGTCGTCGGTGTCGAGGGCCGGCGCGGTCGGGAAGATGCCGGCGTTCGCGCACACCACGTCGAGCCGCCCGAAGGTGCCGACGGCGTCGTCGACGACCTTCGCGAGCCCGCCGGTGTCCCGCACGTCCACGACGTGCGCGAGCGCCCGCCGCCCGGCCGCGCGGACCTCCTCGGCGACCCGGTCGAGGTCGTCCTCGCCCGGCATCCCGATCGGCGCCGACGGGATCGGCGCGCAGGCGTCGACGAGCACCACGTCCGCGCCCTCGCCGGCCAACCGCAGCGCGTGCGAGCGGCCCTGGCCCCGCGCCGCCCCGGTGATCAGGGCGACCTTGCCCTCGACCCGTCCCATCACGGTCCTCCCCGTCCTCGCAGCTCCGCGGTGCCGGTCACCGCGTCCCGACCGTCGGCGTGGCGCAGGGCGAACGAGCCGTCGTCGCGGGCCACCGGCGTGACGACGTCGCCGGCGACGACCGTCGCCCGGAAGCGCGCGGCGAAGCCCGTGAGGACGGCGTCCGGCCGGCGCGCGGTGACGTGGGTGAGGGCGTAGGCGAGGTTCGCGGGGCCCTGGTTGACGCACGCGTGCCCGAGCCCGACCGCCGCGGCGGCGTCGGGGTCGAGGTGGATCGGGTTGGGGTCGCGCAGCAGCAGGGCGAGCAGCTTCATCTCGTCGGCGCGGACGGTGATCGGCGCACCGGGGTGCTCGGGGCCCTCCGGGACCGCGTCCGGCGTCCCCCCGGCCGCGGGCGCGTCGGTGACCCCCGGCCGCGGCAGCAGGAAGACGTAGGTGGCGGTGAGCACCGGCGCGCCCGCGCCCGGGGGGCCGCGGCGCAGGTCGAGCACCAGCTCGACCTCGTCGACGACGCCGAGCACGCGGCCGCGGCGCCGGCGCACGGTGGTGACGCCGCCGCGCACCTCGTGGTCGACGTCGAGGGCCAGCGGGGCGGCGCAGCGGGCGGCGAACCGCCCCAGCAGCGGTCCCGCCTCGAGCGGGCAGCCGAGCGTGGTGAACAGCTCGGCGAGCGAGCACCCCATCCCCCGCTGCGGGGCGAGGAACGCCCAGATCGGGTGCGGCTCGGGGCGGCGGGGCGCGCGCACCGCGTCGTGCATCAGCAGGCTCTCGTAGCCCTCGACCCGGCTCGTGCCGCCGGGCAGGCGCAGGCCCGCGAGGTCCGCGGGCGCCGGCGCCGGGGCGGCCGTCACGCGCCCACCCGCGGCGCCTCGGTGACGCCCGCCGCGGCGAGCTCCTCGGCGATCCGGGCGCGCAGCTCCACCTTGCGGATCTTCGTGCCGGACATCGGCCAGGCGTCGACGAAACGCACGTACCGCGGCACGCGGAAGGTCGCGATCCGCCCGACGCAGTGCGCGATCAGCTCCTCGGCGGTCGCGGTGGTCCCGGGCGCGAGCTGCACGAACGCCGCCGGCACCTCGACGTAGCGGGCGTCGGGCGCGGCGACCACCGCGACGACGCCGACCGCCGGGTGCGTGAGCAGGTGGTTCTCGATCTCCGCGGCCGACACGTTCTCGCCGCCGACCTTGAGCATGTCCTTGAGCCGCGTGCGGAAGGTGACGCGCCCGTCGTCGTCGACGGTGACCACGTCGCCGGTGTGCACCCACCCGTGCGGGTCGATCGTCGCGGCCGTCGCGTCGGGGTCGCGGAAGTAGCCGTCGAACGCGGTGGGCCCCCGGAACAGCAGCTCGCCGGGGGTGCCGGGCGGCAGGTCGGCGCCGCTGTCGGGGTCGACCACACGCACGCGCATGCCGGGCATCGGGTGGCCGCCGGTGGTCAGGCGTGCCTCGAGCGGATCGTCGAGGCGGCCCAGGGCGAGGAACGCCGACGACTCGGTCATCGCCACGCACGAGACGTGGACCGCCTGCGGCACGCGCTCGGCCATGGTCCGCAGCCGCTCGGGCACGCCGACGGCCATGACGAGGCGGAGGCGGTGCAGGTCGCGGTCGGGGAAGTCGGGGCGGTCGAGCACCGGCATCCAGATCGTCTCGAACGCGGCGAGCGCGACGGTGACCCGCTCGGCCTCGAGGAGCGCGGGCGTCGTCGTCGGGTCGAAGTGGCCGGGGTGGACGAACGTCGCGCGGGCGGTGAGCGCCGCGACCGCGAACGTGATGCCGCCGCCGTGGAAGAGCGGGATCGCGGTCCAGATGCGGTCGGCGGACGTCAGGGCCATCCGCTCGGCGATCCCGGCGGCGAGCCGGACCAGCGCCTCGTGCGAGATCAGCGCGCCCTTCGGCGCCGCCGTGGTGCCCGAGGTGTAGACCAGCACCGCGGGGGCGCGGACCCGCGTGCCGGCCTCGGCGTCGGCGACGTCGGCCGGATCGCCCCCGGTCAGCTCCGCGAGCGTCACCAGCGCCCGCAGCTCCGGCGCCGGGCCGGCCGCGACCGCGCGGCGGGCGAGGTCGGCGAGGTCCGGCGCGCCGGGCGTGCTCGGCGGCGCGGTGACGACCAGCGCAGCGCCCGAGTGCACGACGACGTGGCGCACCTCGTCGGGGCGGTAGCGGGCGTTGACGGGCACCGCGATGGCCCCGACGCGCGTGACGGCGAGCAGCAGCGCGACGAGGTCGGCGGACGCGGGCAGCAGCAGCGCCACCCGGTCGCCCGGCGCGACGCCGTGGGCGAGCAGCGCGGCGGCGTGGCGCACCGACCGGGCGGCCAGCGCGCCGACGGTGAGGCGCTCGCCGTCGGCGAAGACCAGGGCCTCGGCGTCCGGGTCGAGGGCCGCGGACTCGTCGACGAGCTCGTGCAGCGTCGTGACCCGGGGCCTCACGGTCGGCTCCCGGCGGCGACCGCGTCGTGCACGACGGGGAGCGACGTCTGCGCGCGCGACGCGATGGTCGGCAGGTACTCCGGCTCGCCCGCGACGCGCAGGCCGGGCAACCGGCGCAGCAGCGTCCCGACGGCGACGCGGGTCTCGATGCGCGCGAGCTGCGCCCCGATGCACGCGTGGATGCCGCGCCCGAAGGCGACGTGGGTGGCGCGCTCGCGGGCGAGGTCGACGACGTCGGGGTCGGCGAAGCGCTCGGGGTCGCGGTTGGCGCCGCAGAGCAGCAGGTAGACGCGCTCCCCGCGGCGGATGGCGCGTCCGCGCAGCTCGTGGTCCTCGACGACCCAGCGCACCAGCACCTTGATCGGACCGACGAGCCGCAGCGCCTCCTCGACCGCGGGGTTGACCAGCGCGGGGTCGTCGCGCACCCGGTCGCGCAGGGCGGGGTCGGCGGTGAGCAGGCGGACCGCGTTGGCGATGGCGTTGGTCGTCGTCTCGTGGCCGGCGAAGAGCAGCAGCGCGCACATGCCGACGAGCTCGTCGTCGGAGAGCGCGTCGGGGTCGCCCTCGTCGCCGAGCATCGCCGAGAGCATGTCGCCGCCGGGGTCGCGGCGGCGCCGGGCGACGAGCGCGCGGAAGTACTCCGCCATCTCCTCGAGCCCGCGCAGCGCCCGCTCGTGGCGGTCGGGCCGCGCGTCACCGCCGGCGCCGAACGCGACCAGCGCGAGCTCGTCGGACCACTCCCGGAACCGGTCGCGGTCCTCCGGCGGCGCACCGAGCATCTCGGCGATGACGATCGCGGGCAGCGGGTAGGCGACGCCGGCGACCAGATCCGCGGGGAGGTCGGTGCCGCCGTCCGCGACGAACGCGTCGACCAGCTCGTCGACCAGCGCCTGGATGCGGTCCTCCATCGCTGCGATCTGCTGCTGCTTGAACGCCGCGCCGGCCAGGCGCCGCAGCCGGGTGTGCGCGGGCGGGTCGGTGACGACCATCCACTCGCTGATGAGCCCGAGCATCCGGTGCGACGCGTCGCCCGACGGCCTCTCCCGCTGCGCGAGGAGCGGGCGTACCCGGTCCGACGACAGCGCCGGGTTGCGGAAGGCGGCGACGACGTCGTCGTACCGCGTCACGAGCCACGCGCGGTGCGTCGGGCTCCAGTGCACCGGGTCGTGCTCGCGCAGCACGGCGGCGGCGCCGTCGGGGTCGGCGACGGCCTCGGGGGTCAGGAGGTCGTCGGGGAGGTCGGTCACGGGACACCTCCGACGGGGGTGGGGACGACGGGCGCCAGTCCGGGCCGCAGGACGTCGGTGACGAGCTCGAGGTGGCGGTCGACGAGGGCGTCGGGCAGGCCGCCGAGGTCGGCGAAGCAGAAGACGTCGGTGACGGGGACGTGCGCGGCCAGCGGCGCCAGCTGCTCGCGCACCGCGGCGACGGCGTCGTCGGCGGTCAGGACCTTCAGCTTCGGGAACGTCGTGTCGCCCGTGCTCGCCGCGGCGTCGTCGTTGCCGCGGTAGGAGGCCCGGTTGCGGCGCGCCGCCGCGCGGACCTCCTCCTTGGCGGCGACCGGGTCGTCGGCGAGCAGCACGTTGACCAGCCCGCCCACGCGCGCCCGGTCCCTCGGCCACCCGCCGGCGGCGAGCCCCTCGGCGTACGGCGCGAGCAGCGCGGGGTCGAGCCACAGCAGCCCGGCGCCGACCCGCCCGGCCAGCCGCGCGCCACGCGGTCCGCGGGCGCCGACCCACGTCGGCAGCGGGTCCTGGACCGGCGCGGGCGTCACCGTGCCGTCGGCCCAGAGCTCGGGCAGGCGGCGCAGCTGGTCCTCGAGCGTCGCGTAGCGGGTGCGGTGGTCGGCGCCGACGCGGGCGAACTCCTCGGCCCGCCAGCCCGCCCCGACGCCGAGCTCGAGGCGCCCGCCGGACACCAGGTCGACGACGGAGGCCTGCTCGGCGAGCGTCGCGGCGGGCACCATCGGCCCGATGACGACGGCCGTGCCCACCCGCAGCGTCCGGGTGCGCGCGGCCACCGCGGCGGCGACGGTCAGCGGGGCGGGCAGGTAGCCGTCGGCGAACCCGTGGTGCTCGGTGACCCACGCGGCCTCCAGCCCCCGGTCCTCGGCGGCGGCGACGCGGTCGAGCGTGCGGGCGTAGACGTCCGCGCCCCGCGCGCCCGGCGGGACGCGCAGGTCGAGGTACAGGCCGACGCGCGTCACGGCGCGGCCCCGACGGCGGCCAGCGCCCGCGCGAGGCCCAGCCGGTCGCGCACCACGCGGCCGGCGACGACGCGCCCGTCGGCGACGGTGACGAGCGCGGCGGCGTGCAGGGTCGCCGGGGCGCCGTGCCGGTCGTCGAGCTCGGGCAGGCCGCCGCGGAACGGGCCGTGGACGGTGACGTGCACCGCGGCCCGGTCGCCGGCGGTGAACAGGTCGTCGACGACCACCTCGTCGGCCTCGACCAGCGGGGCCGGGTCCCGGCCGTCGTCGACCTCGACGTCCCCGACCGCCGGCGCGCCCTGCGCCGCCCACGCCGCGACGACCGCCTCGACGCCGGCGTCGGGCGCGCGCGCCGCGGTGTCCCAGGGCGCGAGCGCGGGCGGGGGCACGGCGTCGGGCACGCCGCCGGCGAGCTGGCGGCGGCGCGCGAGGTAGTCCTGCTCGACGCGGTTGGCCGTCAGGCGCCGGCCGTTCCACGTGTAGAGCCCGATCCCGCGCCACGCCGCGAGCGCGCCGCCGTGGCGCACCGACGCGCCGTGCTCGGAGAAGCACAGCGCCAGGCGCTCGCCGTTGCTCACCACGTCGTGCACGGTCAGCCCGAGGCCGGGGAACTGCTCGAGCTGCTTGCGCGTCGCCGGCTTGTAGGCCTCGTCGCGCCCGGCCACCACGTGCGGGCCCATCCGCAGCACGTAGTCGGGCTCCATGATCTCGTCGCAGATCGCGAGGTCGTGGGAGTTGGTGTAGTCGACGACGTAGCGGCGCATGAGCGCGACGAAGGGGTCGGTCATCAGCGCCCCTCGAACCGCGGCGCCCGCTTCTCGGTGAACGCGGCGATGCCCTCGGCGGTGTCCGCGGTCTCCTGCAGCATCGTCACGGCCTCGAGCGAGTAGCCGGTCTCGCCGCGGTCGACCCCGCGGTTGATCATCGTCTTGCCGACGCGCACGGCCATCGGTGCGGCGCGGGCGATGCGCTCCCCCAGCGCCACGGCCTCGTCGAGCAGCGCGTCGTGGGCGACGACCTTCTGCACCAGCCCGACGCGCTCGGCCTGCGCGGCGTCCAGGCGCTCGCCGGCGAGCACCATCCACTTCGTCCAGTGCCGGCCCATCACCGCCGGGCCGCGCAGCACCCCGAACCCGGGCACGAGCCCGATCCCGCTCTCGGGCATCGCGAACGCCGCGCGCTCGGAGGCGATGACCAGGTCGCAGGCCAGCGCGAGCTCGCAGCCGCCGCCGAAGGCGTAGCCGTTGACCGCGGCGATCACCGGCAGCGCCGACTCCTCGATCGCGGCGAAGGTGCGCAGGCAGTCGGCCTGGAAGGCGCGCTTGGCCGCCGCGCCGTCGAGCTCGCCGAAGCCGGCGATGTCGCCACCCGCGGAGAACGCCTTCTCCCCCGCGCCGGTGAGCACCACCGCGCGCGTCGTCCCCGACGCCTCGAGGCGGGCCAGCGCGTCGCGCATCTGCGGCCAGAAGGCCGTGGTCAGCGCGTTGAGCTTCTCCGGGCGGTCGAGGTGGACCACCGCGACCGGCCCGTCGTCCTTCACCGTGATCTCGGTGTACTCGCTCACCTGGTGCCCCCCTGGTGGCCCGTGCGGTGCGGCCGCTCGCCCCAGGCGATCTCGATGCTGGTGGCGATCACGTGCCGGGTCGCCGCGGGCGCGATGACGTCGTCGAGCGACAGGTGCGCCGCGGCCTCCCACGGCTCGGACTCGGCGACCCACTCCGCGGTCAGCTCGGCGGCGCGGGCGTCGCGGGCCTCGGGCCCCTCCTCCGCGAGCAGCCGGTCCAGGGCGCGGCGGTGCACCGTGCGGATGCCGGTCTCGGGGGCCATGAAGCCCATCTCGGCTCCTGGCCAGGCGTAGAGGAAGTCCGGCTGGGTGGGGCGCCCGCCCATGGCGAAGTGCCCGCCGCCGTAGGCCTTGCGCAGCACCACCCCGACGCGCGGCACGGACGCCCGCGCGAGGCGGGAGACGGTGCGCTCGTAGGCGTGCAGGATGCCCGAGCGCTCCGCCTGCGTGCCGATCATCAGCCCGGGCACGTCGTGCAGGAGGACCAGCGGCAGGCCGAAGGTGTCGCACAGGTCGACGAAGTCGTGCTCCTTGGCCAGCGCGTCGGCGTCGAGCGCCCCGGCGCGCACCAGCGGCTGGTTGGCGACGATCCCCACCGGCGCGCCCTCGATGCGCGCCAGCGCGCACAGCAGGCTCGGCCCCCGGCTGTCGGCCCACGGCAGCACCGAGTCGGCGTCGGCGACCGCGGCGAGCACCTCCCGCATGTCGTAGCCGGCGCGGGCGCCGGTGGGCACGAGGTCCGCGAGCGCGGCGGGGTCGCGGGCGGGCGCGACCGGCACGGACACCGGGGCGGGCAGGGCCGCGTTCGAGGGCAGGTAGGACAGGAACGCGCCGAGGGCGTCGAGCGCGTCGACCTCGGAGTCGACGACGAGGTGCGCGTTGCCCGCCGCCGTCGCCGCCTCCGGCCCGCCCAGCTCCTCGTCGGTGACCCGCTCGCCGATCGCGGGCTCCACCACCGACGGCCCGGACAGCGCCACCGACGAGCCCCGGGTCATGACGACGTAGTGCGCGGTGGCCGCGTGCAGCGCCGAGTCGCCGTACGACGGCCCGAGCACCGCCGCCGCGCGCGGGACGGCGGGGCGGCCGTCGGTGGGCCCGAGGAAGGTCGTGAAGTCGAGCGGCAGACCGGAGAAGCGCCAGCCCATGACGTCGGGCATGCGGCCGCCGTCGGCGTCGCAGAGCAGCACGAGCGGGAAGCCGCCGCGCTGCGCGTGCTCGATGAGCCGGCCCTGCTTGCGCATGCTGATCGGCGCCGTCGTGCCCGCGACCGCCGTCGCGTCGATGCCGATGACGCCGACCCGGCGCCCGTCGAGCGTGCCGAAGCCGGTGACGACGGCGTCGCCGGGCACCGGCTTGTCGCGGCGGATCTCGGGCTCGGCGAGCGCACCGACCTCGAACCAGCTCCCGGCGTCGACCAGCGCGGCCACGCGGTCGCGCACCACCATCCGCCCCGACGCCCGGTGCTTCGCGATGGCCGCCTCGCCGCCCATGGCCTCGGCGGCCGCGCGCCGGCGGTCGAGCTCGCCGAGCGCCGCGTCCATGCCCGACCGCGCGCCGGTGTGCTGCCCGGTGTGCTGCTCGCTGTCCTGACCGGCCTCGTCGGGCGCGCCGGGGCCCTGACCGTTGGCGCGGTCGCCGGCGTGCTCGACTGCCACCCTGCCTCCCGCGTGACGTGACGTGGCTCTCGTCGCGACGGTAATCTACCATCCGGCCGTTTGGTAGATGAGTCTCTGGAGGTCGCGATGACCGGCACCGTCCTCGTCGCCAACCGGGGTGAGGTCGCCGTGCGCATCGTGCGAGCCTGCCGGGATCGGGGGCTGCGGTCGGTCGTCGTGCACACCGACGTCGACGCGGGCGCGCTGCCCACGCGCGTGGCCGACGCCGCCGTGCTCGTCCCCTCCTACCTCGACGTCGACGCCGTCGTCACGGCCGCGTGGGGCGCCTGGGCCGTGCACCCGGGCTACGGGCTGCTCGCCGAGGACGCGGGGTTCGCGCGCGCGGTGACCGACGCCGGGCTGGTCTTCGTGGGGCCGCCGGCCGAGGTCGTCGCGGCGATGGGCGACAAGGTCCGTGCGCGGGCGCTGGCCCGGCGGTGCGAGGTGCCGGTGCTGGACGGCACCGACGGGCCCGTCGAGGCCCTGGACGCCGCGGGCGCCCGGGAGGCGGCCGCGCGGATCGGGTTCCCGCTGCTGGTCAAGGCCGCGCACGGCGGGGGCGGGCGCGGGATGCGCGTGGTCACCGGGCCCGCGGAGCTCGACGGCGCCCTGACGGCCGCGGCCCGCGAGGCGGCGGCCGCGTTCGGGCACGGCGAGGTGTTCCTCGAGCGGTACGTCGCCCGCGCGCGCCACGTCGAGGTGCAGGTGCTCGCCGACCACCACGGCGCCGTCGCGGTGCTGGGCGACCGCGACTGCACCGTCCAGCGCCGCCACCAGAAGCTGCTCGAGGAGGCCCCGGCGCCCGACCTGCCCGACGCCGTGCGCGCCGAGCTCCACGCGGCGTCGCGGCGGCTCGCGGCGGAGGTCGGGTACCGGGGCGCGGGCACCGTCGAGTTCCTCGTCGACCGCGACACCGGCGAGCCCGCGTTCCTCGAGATGAACACCCGCCTGCAGGTCGAGCACGGGGTGACGGAGCTGGTCACCGGCGTCGACCTCGTCGTCGCCCAGCTGCGGATCGCGGCCGGGGAGGCGCTCGGGTCGGTGGTCGGGTCGGTCGGGGACGTCGAGGTCCGTGGGCACGCGATCCAGGCGCGCGTCGCCGCCGAGGACCCGTGGGAGGGCTTCCGTCCCGCGCCCGGCCGCGTCACCGCGCTCGCCCTGCCCGCCGGGCCGTGGGTGCGCTGCGACCTGGGCGTCGAGGCCGGCGATGCGGTGCCCGGCGCCTACGACTCGCTGCTCGGCAAGGTGCACGCCTGGGGCCCGGACCGCGCCACCGCCGCCTCACGCCTCGGCGCCGCGCTCGACGACCTCGCGGTCACCGGCGTCCCCACCACCGCGCCCTACCTGCGCGGGGTGCTGCGGCGCCCCGAGCACGTGGCGATGGCCCACGACACCGGCAGCGTCGAGCGGGACTGGGCGCCGGACCCGGCGGAGCGCCCGGCCGTGGCCCGCCCCGACACGGCCGAGCGACCGGACGCGGCCGAGCCCGCGCGCGGCGACCGCACCGTCCACCTCGGCACCGACCGGGGCCCGCTGACGCTGCGCGTGCCCCGGCACCGGGACGCCGCGCCGGGGCCGGCGGCCGCCGCGCGCCCCCGCGACGAGGGCGCGGCGTCACCGCGCGCCGAGGTCGCCGGCGACCCGGTCGCGCCCATGGACGCCACGGTCGTCGACGTCGTCGTCACGGCCGGGCAGGACGTCGACGCCGGCGCGGTCCTCGTGGTGCTCGAGGCGATGAAGATGGAGCTGCCGGTGCGCGCGGCCCGGGCGGCGCGCGTCGACGCGGTGCACGTCGCGGCCGGCGACCGGGTCACGGCCGGCAGCGCGCTGGTGGCGGTCACTCCACCCTGACCTCGGTGATCGACGGGGAGTTCGCGCGCCTAGATGTACTCGGCCAGGACGTTGGTGACGGTGGCTGACGGCGTGGCGAGTTG
>NZ_JAQZAN010000031.1 GCF_028737255.1 Actinomycetospora straminea
GGTGCCAGTTCGAGTCCGCGAGGTGCCAGTTGGAGTCCCGGTGCCAGTTCGAGTCGGCGAGGTGCCAGTTGGAGTCGCGGTGCCAGTTCGAGTCGGCCACGAGGCGTCCTTTCACTCAAGGGGCGGGAAGATCGACCGGGAGGGCGTCCCGGCCGACACGGACGTGGTCCATCGCACACGCTGTGTGCCGGACCTGGTCGCGGCGACGGGCGCCGGACCGATCGCCCTCCGCGTTGACGGAGAGCGACCGAACTGTCACATCCGGCGGCACCTCGCCGCGCATCCGCCCCTCGATGCTGGTCAAAGAAGCGGTGTGTGACCAGACGGCGACTGGGCGTCAACCATCGGGGTGATCTCTTCTCAACGGGTGACGTCCACTGCCGAGATCCAGAGTCCGTCGGTACCGTGTTCCGCACGCGGAGACCGACGGGCGCGGGCTCCGCCGAGCCCGGAGGAGGTCACACATCGTGACGGCGCGTGAACCCTCGAGGGGTCCCAGCGACCCCGGGTCCGCGCTCACTCCCGCGCCCGGACCAGCACGCCCCGAGCGGCCGGTACGCGCCGTGACGGACGCCGGGATCCCGGCCGAGGACGGTGGGGGTGCGCGCCCCTGGCGTCACGCGCGACGCCGGCGCGAGGGCACCGAGGCGGCCGGCGCCGCCGGTGTTGCCCAGAACACACCGCGCCGGCCCTCCGTGGGGCGCCGGCTCGACCCGCGGCGCTGGAGCCTCTGGCGGGCGCCGCGCCGGGTCGTCGTCGCGGTGCTCGTCGTCGACGTGCTCGCCGTCGCGCTCTCGCTGGCCGTCGCCGGGCTCGAGCCCGTCGGACCGGGAGACTGGCAGGCCCTCGCGCTGCTCGTCCTCGGGCTCGTCGTCCACGTCGAGACCGCCCGCGGCATCGAGCGGCGCCGCGAGGTCGTCGCCGACGGCCAGCCCTACATCGAGCTGAAGTCGGTGTGGAGCTTCGCGGGCCTCCTGCTGCTCCCCCTCGGCCTCGCCCTCGCGCTCGTCGTCGTCACGTTCGCGTACTGGTGGCTGCGGGTCAGCCAACGCCCGGTGCCCCACCGGTGGACCTACTCGGCGGCGACGGTCCTCATCGCGTCGGTGGCCGCCTGGGCGGTGCTCGAGCTGATCCCCGGCGGGCTGCTGGTGAAGGTGTCGGGGCCGGTCGGGCTGCTCGTGCTCGTCGCCGCGGGTCTGACGCGGTGGACCGTCAACCACGGGCTCGTCGTCTTCATGATCTGCCTGAGCGCCCCCGGCACGCCGTGGTGGAAGCGCCTGGGCTCGCCCACCGACACGCTCATCGGGCTCGGCGCGCTGGCCCTGGGTGCCGCGCTCGCCGTCGTGGCCCTGACGACGCCGTGGCTGCTGCCGGTGCTGCTCATCCCGGTGATGGGCATGCACCGCGGCTTCCTCATCCAGCAGTTCGCCCGTGCCGCGCGCACCGACCCGAAGACCGGCCTGTCCAACGCCTCGGCGTGGCGCGACCAGGCCGAGCGCGAGCTCGCCCGCCTGCGGCGCCGGGGCGGCGAGCTCGGCGTCATCATGGTCGACATCGACGCCTTCAAGGCGATCAACGACCGGCACGGCCACCTCGTCGGCGACGCCGTCCTGCGAGCCGTGGCCGACACCCTGCGCTCCGAGGTCCGCCCCTACGACGCCGTCGGGCGCTTCGGCGGCGAGGAGTTCGTGGTGCTGCTCGCCGAGGCCGGGCCCGAGCAGGTGGGGACCACGGCCGAGCGGCTTCGCCGGCGGATCAGCGAGTGCCAGGTCGAGGTCGCCCCCACCCTCGGCGGCGGCACCGTGCAGGGCCTGACGGCCTCCATCGGCACGGCGTCGTTCCCGCAGGCCTCGCGCGACCTCGACGGCCTCATGGTCAGCGCCGACACGGCGCTGTACGCCGCCAAGCACGGGGGCCGCAACCGGGTGGAGTGCGCGCCCCCGCGCCCGACGCAGCGCTGAGGGACGACCGGGGGCTACCGGGGCACTACCGGAAGGCCGGGATGCCCGTGACGGCCTGGCCGATGGAGAGGGCGTGCATCTCCTCGGTGCCCTCGTAGGTCAGCACGGTCTCGAGGTTCGTCATGTGCCGGAACACCGGGTACTCGAGGGTGATCCCGTTGCCGCCGAGCACGGTCCGCGCGGTGCGGGCGACGTCGAGCGCGGCCCGGACGTTCGCCATCTTCCCGAAGCTGACCTGCGCGGGGTGGAGCTGCTCGGCGTCCTTGAGCCGCCCGATGCGCGACGCCGTGAGGCCCGCCTGGTTGACGCTGACGACCATGTCGGCGAGCTTGCGCTGGGTCAGCTGGAACCCGGCGATGGGCTGGCCGAACTGCTCGCGGTCGATGGCGTAGGCCCGCGCCGACTCGTAGCAGGTCCGCGCCGCGCCCACGGCGCCCCAGAGGATGCCGTAGCGGGCCTCGTTGAGGCACGAGAGCGGGCCCTTGAGCCCCTCGACGTCGGGGAACACGGCGTCGGCGGGCAGGCGGACGCCCTCGAGGACGAGCTCGGCGGTGAGCGACGCGCGCAGCGAGAGCTTGTGCTTGACCTCGTTCGCGGTGAAGCCGGCCGTGTCGGTGGGCACGACGAACCCGCGGATGCCCTTGCTGCCCTGCTCGGGGTCGGTCTGCGCCCAGACGACGGCGACGTCGGCGAGGGTGCCGTTGGTGATCCACATCTTGGACCCGTCGAGCACCCAGTCGTCCCCGTCCCGCCGGGCGCGGGTGCGCATCGAGCCCGGGTCGGAGCCCGCGTCGGCCTCGGTGAGCCCGAAGCAGCCGAGCGCCTCGCCCGTCGCCATCCGCGGGAGCCACTGCTGCTTGTGCTCCTCGGAGCCCCAGCGGTGGATCGCGAACATCGCCAGCGAGCCCTGGACCGACACGAACGAGCGCAGCCCCGAGTCGACGGCCTCGAGCTCGCGGCAGGCCAGGCCGTAGCTCGTGGCGTTGGTGCCGGCGCACCCGTAGCCCTCCAGGTGCATGCCGAGCAGGCCGAGCGAGCCCAGGCCCTTGGCGATGTCGCGGGGCAGGGTGTTCGACTCGTACCACTCGGCGATGCGCGGCTCGAGCTCCGCGGCCGCGTAGTCGCGCACGGCGTCGCGGATGTCCCGCTCCTCGGCGCTCAGGTCGGCGTCGACGGCGAGGAAGTCGCTGGGGTCGGGAGGTGGGGTCGCCATGGCCTCACGGTAGGCGTTCGACGGCCTCCGGACCCGCCCAGAACGCCCCGAACCCCGGGTGCAGCGCGAGGTCCGACACCTCGTCGACCGGCGTCCAGCGCAGCTCGGTGGCCTCGCCGTCGGTGGGCTCGAGGGGCGGGGCGTCGTCGGTGTCGAGGCGCGCGTGGACGGTGACGTAGGACCAACCGCCGTGGTCGTCGGTGGTCTCGCCGGTCAGCCGGACCCGCGAGGCGTCCACGCCGGTCTCCTCCACGGCCTCGCGCAGCGCCGCGTCCCGGGCGGACTCGCCGGAGTCGCGGGCACCGCCGGGGATGCCCCACGTACCGCCGTGGTGGCTCCACCAGACCCGGTGGGCGAGCAGGACCGCGTCACCGTGGCGCAGCAGCAGCCCGGCCGCCCCGAACCGTCCCCAGTGCCGGTGGCCCGCGTCGCACACGACCCAGCCGTCACCGTCACCACGCACGGGAGATCACACTAAGCGGAGCGGGCCCGGACGGCGATCGCGGCGGCCGGAACGGGAACATGACGCCCATGAGTGCCGTGCCCCCGTTCGGGGCCGAGGAAGAACTGCTGCTGGTCGACCCGGCCACCGGCTCCCCCCGCGGGCGGGCCGGCCGGGTGCGCGACGCGGCGTCCGGCGAGCTCGACGGGGAGATGCGCACCGAGCAGGTGGAGACGGCCACCGCGCCCCACCACGACGCGGCGTCCCTCGCCGACGACCTGCGCCGGCGGCGGCGGGAGGCGCGCGAGGCGGCGCGCCGGTCGGGCGTGGACGTCGCCGGCCTGGCCACCTCGCCGGTCGCCCCGGACGAGGCCTCGGAGCCGAACGCGGTGCCCGACGGTCGCTACGGCGACATCGCCGAGCGCTTCGGCGCCATCGCCACCGCCCAGCTGACGAGCGGGCAGCACGTGCACGTCGAGGTCGCCTCCCCCGAGGAGGGCGTCGGCGTCCTCGACCGCATCGGCCCGTGGCTGCCGGTGCTGCGGGCGCTGGCGAGCAACTCCCCGTGCTGGCGGGGCCGCGACACGACCTACGCGAGCTACCGCAGCGTCGTCTGGTCCCGGTGGCCCTCGGCCGGCCCGACGCGGATCTTCGGCTCGCTGGCCGCGTACGACGAGGCCGTCGCCGCGATGCTCGCGACCGACACCGTGCTCGACGAGGCGATGGTGTACTTCGACGCCCGCCTCTCCCGCGAGCTGGGCACGGTCGAGGTGCGGGTGTGCGACGTGGCACTCGAGGTCGACGACGCGGTGCTCGTCGCGGTGCTCGCGCGGGCCCTGGTCACCACGGCGGCCCGCGAGGCGCGCGAGGGCGTCGTCCCGCGCGACGAGCCGATCGAGGCCCTGCGCCTGGCGCACTGGCGGGCGGCGCGCTGGGGGCTGACCGCCGAGCTCGTGGATCCGCGCAGCGGCAAGCCCGCCCCGGCCGGCGACGTGCTGCGGGCCCTCCGGGACCACGTGGCCGGGGCGCTGGCGGACGCCGGCGACGCCGAGCTCGCCGCCGACGGCTGCGCGCGCCTCCTGGCGCACGGCACCGGGTCGGTCCGCCAGCGCGCGGCGATCGAGGCCGCCGGCGGGGACCTCGCCGGCGCCGTGCACGCGGCGGTGGAGCGCTTCCTGCCCTGACCCTCGTGCGTGATCTTCTCAGCGACAGCTCAGGAGATCACGCACGTGCGGTGATGCCCCGGGCCATGGCGCCGAAGACGGCGGGGGCGCCCGCGAGCAGGGCGCGGCCGTAGACCAGGCCCGCGAGCCCCGCGGGCACGAACGCCACGTCGAGGCGCAGGTGCGCGCCGTGCCCGGAGACGTCGGGGTCGACGGCCAGCGTGAGCGTCAGGGTCCCGGGCTGGCGCAGCTCCGAGCGCAGCACCAGGCGCGCGCCGGGCTCCACGGCCTCGACGCACCAGCCGTCGACGACGTCGCCGGCCTGCAGCGGCCGGCCGTGCGGGCGGCCGCGGTAGCCGCCGACCCCGCCGAGCAGCTGGTCGGCCCAGCCCCGCAGCGTCCAGGCGCCGAGCGGGACGTACCAGCCGGCGTCCCCGCCGATGCCGTCCACGACCGCCCAGAGCGCCGCCGCGTCCGCGGGGCACGGGGCCGTCGTGCCCCAGCGGTGGACGGTGCCGCCGGAGCCCGCCGGGTCGGTGGGCCCCGCCAGCGCGGGGTCGTCGGCCGCCGGGGCGGCGGACGCCTCGTGGCGCCGGCCCAGCGCCGCGCGGACCGCGTCGTCGTAGGTCGTCCGCCCGCCCGGCGGTGGCCCGATCACGGTGAGGACGTCGTCCTCGCGGCAGACGAGGTCGTCGGCGAGCGACTCGATCAGCGGGGTCGCGAGCCCGCGCGGCAGCGGCGTCAGGGCCTCGACGACGCGGCCGGCGAGCGCCGGCCCGCCGGGCGGCACCGGCACGGGCACCGGGACCACGGCGCCCTGGGGCAGGCCCGCGAGGCGCAGGTAGCGGCGGACGAGCTCGAGGTAGCTCAGGACGTCGGGGCCGCCGACGTCGAAGCGCCGGTCCACCTCCGCGGGCAGGGCGAGCGCGCCGAGCAGGTAGTGCAGGACGTCGGCGATCGCGATCGGCTGCGTGCGGTGCGCGAGCCACGGGACCGCGGGCAGCACGGGGACCCGCTCGGCGAGGTGGCGGATCATCTCGAAGCTCGCCGAGCCCGAGCCCACGACGATCGAGGCCTCGAGCGCGACGGTGGGCACGGGGCCGTCGAGGAAGACGTCGGCCACCTCGGCGCGCGACGCCAGGTGACGGGACGCGCCGGCCTCCGGTCGCAGGCCCCCGAGGTAGACGATCCGGCCCACCCCGGCGCGGGCGGCCGCGGTGCTGACCAGGCGGGCGGCGCTGCGGTCGCGCTCGGGGAAGTCGGGGCGCTCGAGGGTGTGGGCGAGGTGGACGACGGCGTCGGCACCCTCGACCAGGGTGCGCACCGCGTCGGGGTCGGCGAGGTCGCCGAGGACGGCGTCGACGTGCTCGGCCCACCCGGTGGCCGCGAGCTTGTGCGGGCTGCGGACCAGCACCGCGACGTCGTGCCCGTCGTGGAGCAGGCGCCGGACCAGGCGCACGCCGACGTAGCCGGTCCCGCCGATCACCGCGCAGCGCATGCCGCCATCCTGGGGTGGCGCGCCGCGTCCGGGCACTCCGGGGCCGGTGGTCAGCTGACGGTGGGCTTGCCCGGCCGGTCGGCCGCCCGCTGGTCGACGAACAGCCCGCCGCCGCGGGAGAGCGCGAGCGCGAGCTGCCAGAGACCGAACGCGAGCAGGATCAGCCCGATGATCGTCTGCCCGAGGACCAGGGCGACGATGCCCGCGGTCACCACCACCCAGATGACGAGGTCCCGCGCCGTCCGTCGTGCCGTCTTCATCGGAGGTCGCCTCCGTGCCACGTCCGGGGGTCACCCGGTCGTGTGCCCCGCTCCGGTCAGTCTGGCCCGCAGGAGGTGGAAGCGCAGCACACGGACCTGCGGAAAGTGGTCCCCACCCGTTCATCGCAGCCTGTAGGCGGAGCGTGAGCAGGAGACGTGAGCGACGTCACACAGGTTCAGCAGGGTGGCGCGGATCAAAAGGGTTTGCCCGACGCGCTGTACGGCTAGATCATGGGGGCTCGTTCGACACGGGGTTCCCGCACGCCCGGGGACCGCGGCCGCGATCACATGTCGCGGGTGGAGGGAACCGATCCGGCTCCTTCGACGTCATACCGAGTACTGAAGGTGCTCCGGACCCCGGGGCGCGGGCCCATCCCGGGCCGCTCCGAGGACCGACACGCAGGAACCCCCGGATACGTACCGACGCCCGGCGCACGAATCGTGCCGCAGGGGCCGTCGTGAGGTGCGCACGCGCGCGCCTCGCGTCGGGCCCGGCGGCACCAGGCCC
Organism: Actinomycetospora straminea; assembly: GCF_028737255.1. Taxonomy (GTDB): domain Bacteria; phylum Actinomycetota; class Actinomycetes; order Mycobacteriales; family Pseudonocardiaceae; genus Actinomycetospora; species Actinomycetospora straminea. The sequence goes on from NZ_JAQZAN010000031.1 coordinate 7,046, forward strand.
GTCCCGCCCGCTCCGGCGGAGCGCGGGCCGGTGAGATCACCGACGAGCGAGATTGGACTGGCAAGGACATGGATTGGGAGCAGGCGGCCTGCCGCGACCACGACCCCGAACTCTTCTTCCCCCTGACCGAGCACGGTCCGGGCTCCGCGCAGCTGGCCGAGGCCAAGGCGGTCTGCCACAGCTGCCCCCTCCAGCGTGGCTGCCTGCAGTGGGCCATGGACACCGGCCAGGAGGCCGGCGTGTGGGGCGGGACCAGCGAGGACGAGCGGCGCGCCATGCGCCGTGCCGCGCGCGTGGGCGACCTCGCGCGCCCGCACGCCGCCTGAGCGACGCACACACGGCACACACGCAGCACGCACACGACGGGCCCGCCCCCACGCTGGGGGCGGGCCCGTCGTCGTCTGCGGGGCGGCCTGACCGGCCACGGCTCAGCCGCGGCCGGTGACCTTCCGCGCGGCGAACTGCAGCACCTGGCCGCTGGTGGAGATCACGGCGCCGGCGATGCTGAAGCCGGTCTTCACGGCCATCGAGGCGGCGTTGCCGACGATGCGCACCGGGTTGTAGCCCGGCGCGTTGTCGCGCACCTGGTCGGCCGCCTCGCGCACGCTGCGGTCCAGCTGCTGGGCCGCGGCCTCGCTGGCGCGGTTGACGCGCTGGGCGGCGGCGTCGCCCGCCCCGTCGAGCTCCGAGGCGACCCCGGCCGAGACGGTGGCGGCGCGGTCGCCGCTCTCGGCCAGCGACTCACCGGCCTCGTCGGCGCGGGCCTTGGCCTCCGAGCCGGCGTGCTGGGCGACACGGGTCGCGTCCTTGGCGATCCGCTCCCCCGCGCGCGACGTGGTGGTGGCCACCTGCTCGCCGCTGGTCTGCGCGATGGTCGAGGCGTCCTTCGCGGCCGCCTGTACCGACTTCTCGCCCGACGTGGCCTTCGCGGCCTCGTCGGCGACGCCCGACGCGCCGGCCTGGGCCTGCGCGGCGGCCTTCTTGCCCGACTCCTGGGCGCGGTCGGCGTCCTTCTGCGCGGTCGCCTTCGCGTCCGAGCCGACCTTCTTCGCGCTCGAGGACGCCTTGTCCGAGGCCGACTGCGCCTTGGCGCGGGCACCCTCGGCGTTGGCCTTCGCGGTCGCCTTGGCCGCCTCGGCGGGCGCGCTGTCGGTGCTGCCGTTGACCGTGTGGGTCTCGCGGACCTTGCCGTCCGTGCCGTGCACGACGACCTTGCCGCCGCCGTCCTTCTGCACGATCTCGGTCGCCCGCTCGACGGCCTCGGCCTGCGTGGCCGCCTTGGCGCTGGCTCGCTGGGCGCCCTTCTTCTGCACCTGCCAGCCGTCCTCGGTGGGAACGACGTACCGGTCGGCCATGACGGTCTCAACTCCTGTTCGACGGTGTCTTCCACGGTCTGATGCCCAGGCCTCCACCAGCACAAACGCACCAGTAACCGGCACCGCACTCACCCGTTCAGCGCCTCCGCGGCGCGCTCCTGCAGCTCGAGGTACCGCTGGGTGGCCTCCTCGCGGACCGCCTCGAGGCGCTCGAGCCAGGAGGCCTGCGGCGAGCCCTCGGGCACGACGATCGGCCCGTAGCGCTCCACCAGCCGCGGCCCGACCACCGACGCGGCGGTGGCGACGCCCGCGGACCCGGCGGCCTGCGCCCACGCGACGGGGCCGAGCGGGACGCAGCCGAAGAAGTGGCTCACGCCCGGGGTCTGCACCACCGCGACCAGCGCGCCCGCGGACACCACGCTCGCCCCGATGACCAGCGGGCTGCGCCCGCCGCCGGCGACGATCGTCTGCCCGAGCTGCGTGCCGACCAGCGCGGTCAGCGCGACCGTGCGGGCCCGCGCCGGGCTGCCGTACGGCGTGCTCCGGGCCGCCAGCCACGCGAGGCTCGCGCCGCCGGCCGTGGCCATGGCGCGCAGCCCGATCTCCTGGTTGAGCGCCTCGCCCAGCGACGCCTCCGGGCCCTCGGCGAGCAGCGAGGCCGCCGACCCCGGCTCGGGCGCGCGCACCGCGAGGGCGAGCGAGGGCACGAGGTCGGTGAGCAGGTTGACCAGCAGCAGCTGGCGCGCGTTGAGCGGCGAGGTGCCCGTGGTGGAGGCCCCGAGCACCGTGAACGCGATCTCGCCGAGGTTGCCGCCGACGAGCACGCCGAGCGCCTCGCGCACCGAGGCCCACATCGCGCGCCCCTCGACCAGCGCGGCGAGGATCGTCTCGAGCCGGTCGTCGGTGATGACGAGGTCCGCGGCCGCCCGCGCGGCGGGGGTGCCGCGCCGCCCGAGCGCGATGCCCACGTCGGCCAGGCGGATCGCCGGGGCGTCGTTGGCGCCGTCGCCGGTCATCGCCACCGTGCGCCCGAGGCGCTGGAAGGCCTGCACGATCCGCACCTTGTGCGACGGCGTCCCGCGCGCGACCACCCGCACCTTGGGCAACAGGTCGTCGAGCGCCTCGTCGTCGAGGGCGTCCAGCTCGGAGCCGGTGACGACGACCCCGCCGTTGAGGACGTCGAGCTCCTCGGCGACGGCCTCGGCGGTGCTCGGGTGGTCACCGGTGATCATGACGACCTGGACCCCGGCGTCGCGCAGGTCGCGCACCGTGGCCTGCGAGCCGGCCCGCACCGGGTCGGTGAACCCGACGAAGCCGGTGAACTCGAGCTCGGCGACGTCGCCGTCGTCGAGGGCATCCTCGGTCGACGAGCCGCCCTCGCCGTCGCGCTCGGCCGCGCGCGCCGCGTACTCCTCGGCGGTGAGGACCCGCTCCGCGACGGCGAGCACGCGCATGCCCTGGCCGGCGAGCAGCTCGGTGTGCTCCACCAGGCGCTGGCGGGCCTCGTCGTCGAGCGGGTCACCGCCCCAGCTCGTCGCCCGGGCGATGACGACCTCGGGCGCGCCCTTGACCGAGATGAGGCGGTACGGCCCGCTCGCCTCGCCGGCGTCCGCCGGCGGCTCCACCTCGCCGAGCGTGGCGTGGTAGCCGCGGGACGGGTCGAAGTCGAGCGACGCGACCGGCCACCAGCCCGGGCGCTTGTGGGCCGGGTCGACGTCGAACTGCTGGCCGCCGGAGACCACCGCGCGGTCGGTGAGGTGCGCGAGCCGCTCCCCCGGCGCCGGGCGCGGCGTCGCGCGCAGGGCGGCGGCGAGCACGCGCCGCTGGCGCTTGCGCAGCCGGTCGGTGGGCCGCAGCTTGATGCCGTCGGAGATCGCCGAGAGCGCCAGACGCCCCTCGGTGAGCGTGCCCGTCTTGTCGAAGCACAGGACGTCGGTGCGACCGATCGCCTCGATGGTGCGCGGGTTGCGGACCAGCGCGCCCTCGGCCGACAGCCGGCGCGCGGACGCGAGCTGGGCGGCCGAGACCACGAACGGCAGGCCCTCGGGCACGCTGGCGACGGCCAGGCCGACGCCCGAGTGCAGGTTCTGCCGGAACGGCAGGCCGCGCACCGCGCCGGCGGCCACGACTGCCGCGGCCGAGCCGATCGCGAGCGGGGTGGTGATGCGGGTCAGACCGGCGAGGCGCTCGTCGACGCCCGCGACCGGCGCGGCGGCCTTCGCGGCGGCGGTGGAGCGCCCGACCTCGGTGCTCGACCCGGTGGCGACGACGACCGCGCGCCCCCGGCCGGTGGCCACGGTGCTGCCCTCGTAGAGCATCGAGCGGCGGTCGGCGACGGTGCGCGCGATGACCGGGACCGGCGTCTTCGTCACCGGCAGCGACTCGCCGGTCAGCGACGACTCGTCGAGCTCGAGCGCTTCGGACTCGAGCACGCGGCAGTCGGCGGGGACGACGTCGTCGGGACCGAGCTCGATGACGTCGCCGACGACGACCTCGTCCGCGCCCACACCGCGCGCGGTGCCGTCGCGCACGACGCGCGTGCGGATCGCGGAGCGCTCGAGCAGCCCGGCGACGGCGCGCTCGGTGGCGACCTGCTGGACGCCGCCGATCAGCGCCGAGAACGCCGTGACGCCGACGACGATCGCGGCGTCGACGACCGCGCCGATCGCCGCGGAGAGGACCGCGCCGCCCGCGAGGACCGGGGTCAGCGGGTTGTTGAGCTCGTCGAGGAACGCGCGCCCGAGCGTCGTCTGGGTCTCGGCGGCGGCCGGGTCGTCGCGGTGGCGACGGTGCGCCTCGGCGGTGGTCAGGCCCTGCTCGGTGACGTCCAGGCGCGCGAGCACGGTGCTCGTGGGCATGACGTGCCACGGCGTGCGGCTGACCCCCGGCACCACGACGCGGCGCCCGAGCTCGGTCGCCGACCAGGCGCCCGCCCCGAGCGCGACCCCGGCGGCGCCGTTGACGGCGAGGCCCGCGAGGCCCGGGGCCGCCGGGGTGGTGCCCGCCGTGGCCATCACGGCGCCGAGCACCGTGCCGGCGCGGGCGAGGTTCACCGACCGCCCCGACACCCCGCGTGCGACCTTGACGCCCTCGATGAGCAGCGCGGCGGTGCCGAGGTCGTCGCCGACCAGCACGTGTGCGCCCCAGGGTGCGACGCCGTCGGGGCGGGAGACGCCGACGCCGACGTCGGCGGCGGCCAGGGCGCGGCGGTCGCGGGAGACGACGAGCACGCCCGCACCGGCGGCCTGCAGGTCGCGCACCGAGGAGCGCAGGGCCTCCCCGCCGGCGACGGTGCGGTCGCCCGCCGTGGCCCCGCCGACCTCGCCGCCGACGACCAGCGTGACGCCGGCACGGCGCGCGGCCGCGGCCAGGGCCTCGGCGGCCGATGCGGGCTCGGGCAGCACGCCGACGACGGCGGCGAGCCGGTCGCCGCGGCGCAGGCCGAGCACGAGGGTGGCGCCGTCGGCGACGAGGGCGTCGGCGGCCTCGACCGCGCGCTCCCCGTCGCCGCCCGGCACGTCGTCGAGACCGGCGAGCAGCCAGTGCTCGGCGTCGTCGACGACCCGGTGCGGCGCCGTCGGCGCGGTCGGGTCGAACAGTTCGTGGACGCGCGGGACGAGCTCCTCGAGCGGGTCGGTCGAGCCGTCCTCGCCGGGCAGCGGCAGCAGGTCGCCCAGCATGAGCACGCCGGTGGTCAGCGCGTCGGCGTCGAGCACGACGGTGTCGACCCGGTCCATGCGCCGCAGCGCCGACGGCTCGACGACGACCGCACCGCGGCGCGCGAGCACCCGGCCGAACGTCGTGGCGAAGCCCTCGCGGCCGAGGCGCCCGGCCTTCGGCAGTGTCGAGAGGGCGACGCCGGCGGCCTTGCGGACGTCCTGGGTGGCGGCCGCGGTGGCGGCGAACCCGCCCGCCGCGGCCATGCCGACCACGTCACCGTGGCGCTCGACCGGGCCGGCGGGCAGCGCGACCGGGCGCTCGCCCTGCAGGTCGTCGTCGGGGGGCGCGGCGGCGTGGTCGGCGGTCTCGAGCAGGCGCGGCTCGGCCTGGCTCCACGTCGTGGTGCGCGCCCGGGCCTCGGCGACCTGCAGCGCGCGGTAGGCGGCGTCGACCACGAGACCCGTGGTGCCCTGGCCCAGGGCCTGGGCGGCGGCGTTGGACAGGGCGAGCAGGACGTTCGCGCGGTCCTGGCCGACGGCGCGCTCGACGGCGGCGCGCAGGCGGGGCTGGTGGTCGACGAACGTGGCGGCCGAGGCGATCTCGGCGGGCAGCGGGGTGCGGCGCAGCACGCGGCCCACCGCGGCGACGCCGATGCCGGCGAGGTCGGCCGCGAGCGCGGCGAAGGCCTGCTGGGCGCCACCCAGCGAGGGCGAGCCGGCGGGCGCGACGGCGGCCCCGCCCTCGCGCTCCTCGAGGATCTCGACCAGGTCGACGAGGTCGTCCACCAGCTCGTCGTCCGGCAGCACCCCCCGCCCGTCCGGGCCCTCGGGCAGGCCCACGACGACGGCGGCGAGGTGCGCGTTGGTCGCGGCCCACGCGACGTCCGGGTGCGCGGCGAGCGCCTTCTCGACGGCCCGGGCCAGCTCCGACCCGCACTCGCGGGCCACCGCGGGCACACCGATCTGCGCCAGCCCGGCGCCACGCCACACGCGACGTCCCCGGTGGCGGAACGGGTCCACGCGGTCGAGGACGCCGGCGGCGATGCCGAACGGGTCCACCACGCGCGCGAGGAGACCGCGGGACGGGCGGGGGGCGGGATGGGATGCCATGAGGGTGGCTGTCGTCCTTCCGTCGGAGCGGGGAGCGGTGAGTACCCGATTCGCCCACCGTGCGCGCGCTCGCGGTCACGGACGGCCCAACGCCCGCTCCCGGCGAGCGACAGCTTACGGGCGGTCGAGGGCCGGTGATCGGAGTGAGCGCGACCCGGAAGTGGCGCCTGGGTGAATGTCCCGCCGATCGGGTGTCGCCGGGGTGGCGCCGGCCGCGCCACCCGGACCGCCGGGGCCGGCCGCGAGGGCGGCGAGCGCGTGCAGCACCCGCCCGGCGGGGCGCCAGGAGGCGACGCGCAGGGCGGCGCTGCGCACGGCGGCGACGAGCCCGTTGCCGGGCAGGAAGAAGTGGCGCGAGCGGCGGGCGGCGCTGGCGGCCGCGAGGGCCGCCGGCCGGTGCGCGGCCTCCCACGCGGCGAGGCCGGCCTCGACGTCGTCGGGGTGCTCGCCGACGTGCGTGCCGAGGGTCTCGCCGCCGACGAGCGCCAGCGCCGAGCCCTGACCCGAGTACAGCGTCGGGCACCACGCGGCGTCCCCGACCAGCACGATCCGCCCGCGGCGCCAGGACCCGAGCCGGATCTGGGCGACGGTGTCGACGTGCGTGGTGCCGGCCTCCTCGACCCCGTCGAGGATCTCGGGCACCAGGCCCGCGAAGTCGCCGTAGACGCGCCGCAGCGCGCCCACCGGGTCGGCGGCCGCCCGCCACGCCGCCTCGCGCCCGTCGACGCCCAGCAGCTCGGCGCGGAACGTGAAGAAGACGACCGGGGCGTGCCCGGCGACGGCCATGAGGTGCGCGGTGCGCCCGACCTCGGCGGGCACGACGTAGTCGCCCTCGCGCAGGCCGCCGGGCAGGCGCGGGAGCACCGCGGAGATCACCACGTGGTCGAACTCGTGGCGGAAGCGGCTCTCCGGGCCGAACACCATCCCGCGCACCGCGGAGCGCACCCCGTCCGCGCCGACGAGCAGGTCGAACCGCTCGCGCGACGCCCCCTCCGGCCCGTCGAGGACGACGTCCACCCCGTGGCGGCGGGGCTCGACGCGCCGCGGCGCGGTGCCGAACCGGACCGCGACCTCCGCCGGTCGCGCGTCCCACAGCGCGGCCTCGAGGTCCCCGCGGACCAGCGCGAGCGCGCGGGGGTCGTCGGCGAGCGACGCCTCGACCCGCGACACCGTGCGCCCGCGGGCGTCGACGCCGGTGATGATCCCGTCGGCGGGCAGGCGGGTGCGCAGCGCGTGCGAGACCCCGAGCCGGTCGGCGGCGGCGAGGCCCTCCGGCGCGAGGCGCACGAAGTAGCCGCCGGTGCGGCGGGCGGGGGCCCGCTCGCACACCTGGACCGACCAGCCGGCCCGGTGCAGCGAGGCCGCCGCGGCGAGCCCGGCCACGCCGGCGCCGACGACGAGCGCGCGCGGCTGCCCGTTCCGCCCGGTCCCCTCCACGATCTCCAGGGTAGGCGCCGCGCTCGCGCCGACCGTCGGCGACGGACGTGGTCTCGCCCTCACACGCAGCCCTCACGCACCACGGCCCCGCCACCCCAGTGGGGTGACGGGGCCGTGGCGGTGGTGGCTCGCGGTCCGGACGGGCTCAGGCGCGCGCCGGGTCGACCCGGCGGAAGTGCTGGCAGTCGCACTGGGCGCAGTGGTCGCCGAGGTAGTAGTGCTCGTGCGACTCGCGCGGGTGCTTGCAGGAGCAGAGGTCCACCAGCGGGACGCGCGCCAGGGAGGGCGGCATCGGGGCGCGGAGGACGGGGAGGTGGGTCCGACGGTGGTCGATGAGCTTCATGTCGAAGAAGTCCGTTGAGGTGGAGGGGCCGGCAGGGGCGGTCGAAGAGCGGTCGTGGGCACTTCGGGCCCGCACGCGCGGTGGACGCGGGCGGAGGGCCGTGCAGCGGGCACGGAGCGGGCGGTGTGCTCGCCCCGGGCCGCGGCGAGCTCGCGCCGTGCCCGCGCCAGTTCGCGTCGGGCTCGGTCGAGCTCGTCGTGGGCCTGATCCCGCTCGCGCGTGACCAGGGCCACCTCGTCCTGCAGGGACACGACCATCGCGGCCGCGGTGAGGGTCAGCCCCTCGTCGAACAGCTCGCGGATCCGGGAGGCGAGGGCCAGTTGCCGGCGCGTCCAGCGCCGGTGTCCGCCTGCGGATCGCTCCGGACGGACCATCCGACCCGCGTCCAGACTCCGGAGGAACGCCGGCCGCACGCCGAGGAACTCCGCCGCCTGACCGGTGGTCAGCGGGGGGTCCTCCTCGTCGAGGCTGTCGGCGCCCACGGCTTCCGTCGCGTCCTTGCGTTCGTGCTCTGCGCGGTCCGGCCCCACCGCTGAGCAGGGCGGACGTGGAGAAGTTCTACTCGGCACTGCAATTTCTGTCAATGCCGGCGGGCGGCGTGCGTGGCGCGTCACCCGCACGGGGTGATCGGGGCACGACCGACGGGCGACGGCACTGCATCCGTCACCCGAATTCGCGAATCCGGTATGTCGATGAGCCCCTGATCGGGTAGAGGAGGTGGAAGGATGGAGATCGGGAATCCGGGAGGGGGGAGACAGCTGTGTCCGACGACGTCCCCTCCGCCGTGCCCGGCCCCCCGCTCCCCGACCGGCTGGGGCAGCGCTTCGCCCTCGGTGAGCTGATCGGGCGCGGCACGTGCTCCGAGGTCTACCGGGCGCACGACCTCCTGCTCGACCGCGACGCCGCGGTGAAGATCTTCCCGGTGGAGAACGACCCGCGCATCGAGCGCGAGGTCGCGCTCATGGCCTCGCTCGACCACCCGAGCCTCGTCCCCGTCTTCGACGTCGGCCACGTCGCCGGCCGCGCCTTCGTGGTCATGTCGCTGCTCGGCGGCGGCAACCTCAGCGACCGGCTCGCCGACGGCCCGATGGGGGTCACCGAGACGCTGCTGGCCGTCGCGTCGGTCGCCGACGGCCTCGGCCACGTCCACCGCGCCGGCGTGCTCCACCGCGACGTGACGCCGCGCAACGTGCTCTTCGACGACGACGGGCGCGCACACCTGTCGGACTTCGGCGTCGCCTTCGTCGCCGACGCCCCGCGCATCACCGACACGGGCATCGTCGTCGGGTCGGCGCCCTACCTCGCGCCGGAGCAGGTCCGCGGCGAGACCGTCGGGCCGCCCGCCGACGTCTACGCGCTGGGCCTCGTGATGATCGAGGCGCTCACCGCGCGGCCCGCCTACGACGGCAAGCCCTTGGCCGCCGCCCGTGCCCGCCTCGAGCGCCGGCCGGACATCCCGGACGGGCTCGACATCGAGGTCGTCGCGCTCCTCGACGCGATGACGGCGGACGACCCGGCCCACCGGCCCACCGCCGAGCAGGTGTGCGTCGGCCTGCGTCGCGCCGCGCTCGCCGCGGAGACGCTGACGCCGCTGCGCGCGGTCGCGCCGCTGGCCGGCCCGGGCATCGCCAGCGCCGTCCCGGACGCCACCACCGAGACCCTGCGCCCCGGCGGCCCGGTGCCCGCCGCGGGCGCGGCGGCCGCTGCCCCGGTCGGCGTGCCCGGCGTCGCGGCCGGGTCGCTCGGGATGCCCGGCGCCGACCCCGGGACGGCCGAGACCCCCAGGACTCCGGAGCGCACGCGCCGCCCCTGGGCCGTCGACGCCGGCGGGTTCGCCGTCGCCGCGTCGGTCGCCGCCGCGGTCCTGCTCGCGGGTGGTGTCGTCGTCGCCTCGGCGTGGACCGGGGACGGCGGGAGCTCCGTCGCGGCCCCCGCGGCCACCGTGCCGCCGCCCACCGCGGAGGTCGTCACCGACCCCGGTGGGGGCGGCACCTTCGCCGGCGGTCCGGTCGGGCGTCCCGCGCGGGACTCCGACGAGGACGCGCCGGTCACCCGCGAGCGGAGGTCGGCGTCCACCGACGCCGACGAGGAGACCCGCCGCGCGATCGCCACCACCGACGGCGGCTCCACCTCCGCCACGCCGAGCGAGGAGCCCTCGTCGTCGGCGCCCACGTCGACGTCCAGGTCGACACCCTCGTCGACCACGTCCTCGTCGACGACGCCGTCGTCCAGCACCCCGACATCGACGACGCCCTCGTCCAGCACCCCCACGTCGACCTCGCCGCAGGGGCTGCTCCCGGGCCTGCCGGGCGTCACGCTGCCGGACCTCCCGACGCGCTCCTCGACCGAGGAGCCGACGGCGACGAGGCCGGTCACGAGGCCGGCGACGCCGTCCCCGAGCACGGCACGCCCGACCACCACGCACGCCACCAGCACCCCCGCGACCACCAGCTCGGCGGCCCCGACGACCACGACGTCCGCCGACAGCACCACCACGCCCGAGGAGGACGGGACCGCCGACGAGACCGCCGACGAGACCGCCGAGGCGGCTGACGCGACGGCTGCGGCGGACACCGCCACGACCGCCCCGACGACGACCACCACCCCGCGGCGCGCGGCGCTGGTCGACCCGACGATCGAGGCCCTCGGCGGGCTGCTCGGCGGTCGCTGAGCCCGACCCGGGTCAGCGGTCGAAGCCCTCGACCCGCACCACGCCCGGCGCCGCGCCGTGGCGGGCGGCGTCCTGCTCGATCGCGGCGAGCGAGGCCGCTGCGAGGCCGCACGGGAACCCGTAGCGGGCCCGGACGCGCTCGCTCGCCTCGGTCAGGGCGGTGCGGGCGCGCACCAGGAGATCCGGGGTGGCGTAGCCGGCGCCCTCCTCGACGTGCTCGGTGAGCACCAGCGAGGGCGAGTAGTAGCGGCGCGCGGTCCCGTCGGGCCAGCGCAGGCGGACGTGCACCTCGGGCATGGCGGTGATCGTCGCGCAGGGATGTGTCGGCGGTGTTGCCGGCGATGCCGGCGGCCCCGGACCCGCCCTCGCCGACCACCGGCGCCGGCACCGTCACGGACGGACCCCAGGGCGGGCCCCGCGCACCGGCCGCGACTCCCGGCGGGGCAAGCTGTGCCCGTGGCGGGCTTCCGGGACGTGGTCGGACGGGCACTGCAGGCCGGGCTGGACCTGCTGAACAAGCAGGTCGACGGGCAGGGCCGGCAGGCACAGCGGGACGGGCAGCGCGACGGGCAGCGGGACGGGCAGCGCGACCCGCGGCCGTCCGCCCCGGCCCCCACCCCCGGCGTCCGCGTCGCCCCGGCGCGGGACCGGGCGCGGTCGATCTCCTACCAGCCCGACCTCGACGGGGCCGCCGACCCGGGCGAGGTCGTGTGGACGTGGGTGCCCTTCGAGGAGGACGCGTCGCAGGGCAAGGACCGCCCGGTGCTGGTCGTGGCTCGTGCCGGGCAGGGCGAGCTGCTGGGCCTCATGCTGTCCAGCCAGGAGCACCGCCGCGACGACGCCCACTGGCTCCCGGTCGGCTCGGGCGACTGGGACCGCGAGGGCCGCGACTCGTTCGTCCGCCTCGACCGCGTGCTCGAGATCCCCGAGCACGGCATCCGGCGGGAGGGTGCGGTCATGCCCGCCGACCGCTTCGAGCGCGTCGCGGCCGAGCTCCGCGGCGGGTACGGCTGGAACTGACCGCAGATCGTCCCGGCGCGGACCACCACCCGTTCGCGGGAACGGCTACCCTCCATCGCACGACCCGGCCACCGCCGGGTCGTCGCGGGAAGGGGCTGCCGGTGATCGCTCTGGAGCCCGTGCGCCGACCGGTCCACGCCCCGGCCCCTCCGTCGGGCGGAACGCCGCCCCGGCCCCACCGCGTCGTCCCGGCCCTCGCGGTCCCGAGGGTGTAGGGAGTGCCCGTGCCGATCGAGCCCGCGTCCGCCTCCCCCGCGTCGTCCCCGTCGTTCGCGGGCGCCGAGCACGCCGAGGACGTGCTCGACGTGCCCGCCGCGCCGGCCGGCCCGGTCGTCCTGGGCGCCGGCGTCACCGACCGCGGGCACCGGCGCCGCCGCAACGAGGACTCCTTCGCGCTCTGCCGCGCGGCCACCACCGAGGGCACACCGACCGTCGTCGCCGTGGTCTGCGACGGTGTCGCGTCGGTGCCCGGCGGCGACACCGCGTCGCGCACCGCCTGCGACGTCGCGGTCGCGGCCGGGCACGAGGCGCTCGCCGACGGCCAGGACCTCGACGACGCCGCCGCGAGCGCCGCCGAGGCCGCGCGCAAGGCCGTGTCCGCGCTCGCGCCGGGCAGCGGCCAGGCGCCGGCGTGCACCTACGTCGCCGCCGTGCTCGACGCCGGGCGGGCCGTCGTCAGCTGGGCAGGCGACAGCCGCGCCTACTGGCTCTGCCCCGGCTCCCCCGACGAGTCGTCGGTGCTCACCGAGGACGACTCGTGGGCCGCGGAGATGGTGGCCGCGGGCATGGTCGGCGCCGACGACGCGCTCGCCGACCCGCGCGCCCACGTCATCACCCGCTGGCTGGCCGCCGACGCACCGGACGTCGTCGCCCGGCACCGCAGCTGGGAGCTCGACGAGCACGGCGTCCTGCTGCTGTGCAGCGACGGGGTGTGGAACCACCTGCCCGACGCCGCCGTGCTCGCGGGCCTGCTCGACGGGATCCCCACGGACATGGAGACCGTGCACGCCGCGGCCCGCCGGCTCGTCGTGGCCGCGCTCGACGAGGGCGGGCACGACAACGCCACCGCGGTGGTGCTCGCGGTCGCGCCCGGCTGACCGACAGCGCCGACCTACAACGGGGTGCGCGCCGCCAGGTGCGCCGGGGTCATCGCCAGGGCGATCATCACGTCGCCGGCGTCGGCGTACGGGCGGTCGGGGATCTGCTCGAGCTTCGTGCGGGTGCGGGCGTCGACGCCGTAGTCGTCGGCCGCGACCAGGATCTGCCAGCGGCGCAGCGGGAACTGCTGGCCGTCGAGGACCGCGCGGAAACCGGGCACCCCTCCACCGGTACCGGTGCCCCGACCGGGCGACAACGTGAGGGGTCCGACATGATCACCTCACGCCACGGGTAACGGCCGCGTCCCGTGGAGCAGCGCGCCGGTCAGCCGCGCCCGCGGGTCGGCGGCGACGTCGAGGGGGTCGGGCTCGACGTCGGCGCGGACGAGCAGGTCGCCGAGGGCGGCGATCATCGCGCCGTTGTCGGTGCACAGGCGGATCGGCGGCACGCGCAGGGTGATCCCGGCGGCGGCGCAGCGCTCCTCGACCAGCCCGCGCACCCGCGAGTTCGCCGCGACCCCGCCGACCATGAGCAGGGTGTCCGCGCCCTGGTCGGCGCAGGCGGCGACGGCCTTGCGGGCGAGGGTGTCGGCGACGGCCTCCTGGAACGACGCCGCGATGTCGGGCACGGGCAGCGGGCCGTCCTGCCGCTCCACCCAGCGCGCCACCGCCGTCTTGAGCCCCGAGAACGAGAACGTCCAGGGCGGGTCGGACGGGCCCGTGAGCGGGCGCGGGAAGGCGATGGCGTGCGGGTCGCCCTCGCGCGCGGCGCGGTCGATCGCCGGCCCGCCCGGGTAGGGCAGGCCGATCAGCCGCGCGACCTTGTCGAACGCCTCGCCGGCCGCGTCGTCGACGGTGTCGCCCAGGTGCACGACCTCGTCGCGGGCCAGGTCGCCGACGGAGAGCAGCGAGGTGTGGCCGCCCGAGACGATGAGCGCGACGCAGCGCGGGGGCAGCGGGCCGTGGTCGAGGACGTCGACCGCGGCGTGGCCCGCGAGGTGGTGCACGGCGTAGAGCGGGACACCCGCGGCCAGCGCGTACGCCTTGCCCGCGGCCAGCCCGACCTGCAGCGCCGGGCTCAGCCCCGGACCCGCGGTGACGGCGACGGCGGTGACGTCGGCGAGGTCGACCTCGGCGCGCCGCAGGGCCGTGCGCACCATCGGCGCCATCGCCTCGAGGTGGGCCCGCGCCGCGACCTCGGGCACCACGCCGCCGAAGCGCGCGTGCTCGTCCATGCTCGAGGCCAGCGCGTCCCCGAGCAGCCGCCCCTCCGACACGAGACCGACGCCGGTCTCGTCGCAGGACGTCTCGATGCCGAGGACCAGGGGCGTGCTCACCCCGGCCATTGTGCCCGCGCCGGATCAGCCCCCCGCCGGCACCAGGCGGCGGCGGGTGCGCTCGGGGTCGCCGCGGTACCAGGCGAGCGTCGCGGCGATGCCCGCGTCCCAGTCGGTGGCGCGGGTGGCGAACGCCGCGCGGAAGGCCGAGTCGTCGACGAGGAACGGCTGCTCGAACTGGTAGAGCAGCTCGGCGCCCTCGCGCACCACCGGCGACACGAGCCGCAGGCCGGCCACCATCGCCGGGGTGATGCGCCCGACGCGCGGCGGATGCCCGGCGGCGGCGAAGACCTTCTCCACGAACAGCCGCCCGGTGATCGGCGGCGGCACCGGGGTGTGCCAGACGCGGCCGGTCGCGCTCGCCGGGGCCAGCGCCAGCTCGACGAGCGCCGCCCCGACGTCGGGGGTGTAGCCGGCGGTCACCGGCAGGTCGGGGTCGCCGGGCCAGCGCGCGGTGCGCCCGTGCGCCGCGGCGGCGAAGAGGCCGCCGGCGAGCAGCGACTCCACGCCCGGGCCCCACAGCTCCGGGGCGCGCCCGATGACCGTCTCGACCTCCCCGCGCGCGTGGGCCGCGAGCACCATCTCCGCGAGCCACGCGCGCAGCACGCCCTTGCCCGAGACCGGCGCGACCGTCGTGTCCTCGCGCATCGGGCCGTCGACCCGCCCGTACATCCACGTGTCGTCGGCGAACACGAGCCGCGCGCCCGCCGCGCCGGCGGCCGCGAGCAGCGCGCGTGTGGCGGCCGGGAAGACCGCGCGCCACGCGGCGAAGGGCGGGTTCACGCAGTGGTGGACCGCGGCGGCGTCGCGGCAGACCTCGCGCATCGCCGCGGGGTCGGCGGCGTCGGCGGCCACGACCTCGGCGGACTCCGCGCCCGGGACCGCCGTCCCCGAGCGGCTCACCGCGCGGATCGGGAGTCCGCGGCGGGCGAGCTCCGCGCAGACCGCGCGGCCGATGCCGCCGGAGGCGCCGACGACGACGTGGGTGGTGCTCACGGGACCATCTCCTCCGCGGTCTCCGGGGTGCCGAGCAGGCGGTCGAGCGCCGCCGCCGACGCGGCGGCGGGCAGGGCGGCGGTGAGGGCGGTGCGCAGGGCCACCGCGAGCGGCGCGCGCCAGGCCGCGACGGCGCCGGCGGTGCGCGAGCGGCGGGCGACGGCCTCGGCGGCCGGTCGGCGGCGGGCCTCGTAGGCCGCGAGCGACGACGGGTCGGTGGTGGCCTCCTGCGCGAGCGCCACCGCGTCGAGGAACGCCTGCGCGGCGCCCTGCCCGAGGTTCGGGGTCATGGCGTGCGCGGCGTCGCCGAGCAGCGCGACCCGGCCGCGGTGCCAGGCGCGCGGCGGGGTGAGGTCGGCGAGCGGGTGCACGAGCACCGGGCCGACGGCGGCGTCGAGCACCGCGGGGACCGGGTCGTGCCAGCCGGCGAAGCGCGCCCGCAGCCAGGGCAACGGGTCGCCGGCGGGCGCCTCGCGGCTCGGCACGACCGCGTAGGCGTAGGTGCGCCCGCCGGGCAGCGGGCCGAGGCCGACGTACTCGCCGCGGCCCCAGCTCTCGCCGCCGGCGCGCAGCACGTGGTCGGCGACCAGCCGGAACGCGGTCTGCCCGGTGTCCCGCACGGTCGCCTCGGGCCAGAACGCCTCCCGCACGACGCTGCGCAGCCCGTCGGCGGCGACCACCAGCTCGGCCTCGTGGCGCCCGCCCGCCTCGTCGTGCACGACGGCCGGGGTCGCCGCGTCGCCGGGCTCGACGTGCGTGACCCCGGCACCCGCGCGCACCGGCGGGGCGGCCGCGAGCAGCAGGGCGAACAGGTCGGGCCGCGGGAGCACGACCACGCCGTCGCCCTGCCGGCGCCGGAGGTCCGCCGCGTCGACGTGGGCGAGCCACCGGCCGGACGCGGTGCGGATGCCGCCACCGATCTCGACCGTGCCCGCGTCCCGGGCCGCGTCGCCGAGCACGAGGGCGTCGAGCGCGCGCAGGGCGTTGGGCCACAGCGCGATGCCCGCCCCGGCCGACGCCGGTGGGTCGCGGCGCTCGAGCACCGTGACCTCCCAGCCCGCGCGCCGTAGCGCGATCGCGCTCGCCAGCCCGCCCAGCCCCGCTCCCACGACGACCGCCCGTTCCATGACCCGGCTCCTCTACGTCTGTAGTAGCCGGTACTCTACGGCTGTAGAGGCGGCGTCGGGAAGGGGCCATCCGTGGACCGTCGGGACGTGCTCGCCGACGCGGCGATCGCCGTGCTCGCCCGCGACGGTGGCCGCGGGCTGACCCACCGCGCGGTCGACGCCACCGCGGAGCTCGCCGAGGGCACCAGCTCCTACTACTTCCGCACCCGCGCGGCCCTGCTCCAGGCCTGCGTCGACCGGCTGACCGCCCGGACCCTCGCCGAGGTGCCGTCCGCGACCCGCCCCCCGGCCGACGTCGACGAGCTCGTCGAGGCCGCGGTCGCGCTGGTCGGGCGCTGGCTCACCGCCGATCGCGACCGGCTGCTCGCGCGGTGGGAGCTGGCCCTGGAGTCGACGCGGCGCCCCGAGCTCGGCGCGGCCCTGCGGACCGGGGGCGCCCGTATCCGTCAGCGCGTCGCGGCGACCCTGGACGGGCTGGGTGTGCCCGACCCCGCGCGCCGCGCCGACGACCTCGTCGCCTGCCTCGACGGCCTCGCCTTCGACGACCTCGCCGGCGCCGGCCCGCAGCGCGACGCCGCGGGGCTGCGGGCCGCGGTCACCGACGCCGTGCACGGGTTCACGTCCGGCCGGGCGTGACCCGCCGCCGCGGCAGGAGCGCCAGCACCGCCACCGCGAGCACGATCTCGAGCGCGAACGCCGCCTGCTGCAGCACCGCGTCGACCAGCGGGAAGTGCGCGAGGTGGAAGGTGTGGAACACCGCGTGCGGCACGGCGAACACCAGGAACGCGACGACCGCCGCGATCACCAGCCGCCGGTCGGGCCACCACGCCGCGAACGCCAGGACGACGCCCAGGGCGAGCGTGCCGGCGCCGTGGTCGCGCACGAGGTGCTCGTTGTACGGCGGGAGCAGGGCGACCCAGGGCGTCCCGCCGTACGGGAAGACCTCGTAGAAGGCCAGGGGCAGGACGAGTGCCCAGAACCCGACCACGACCTGGGAGGCGGCGAGGACGCCGAGCAGCGCCCTCACGACCGCACGCCCGCCGCGAGGTACTGCTCGAAGGTGACGACGCCCTCGGCGTGCGCCGGCGTGAGGTGGGCGCCCTCGCGGTATCCGCGGGCGAT
The DNA here is from genome assembly GCF_028737255.1 of Actinomycetospora straminea. Lineage (GTDB taxonomy): Bacteria > Actinomycetota > Actinomycetes > Mycobacteriales > Pseudonocardiaceae > Actinomycetospora > Actinomycetospora straminea. Next base: position 24,281 of record NZ_JAQZAN010000031.1, read on the forward strand.
GGCCCCGGGCAGGCGGAGCGGCAGCACCGGACGGCGCTTCCCGGTCGCCCGCGCCCAGGTGCGCGCGAGGTCGTCCATCGCCCGGACCTCCGGCCCGCCGAGGTCCGGCACGCGACCCGAGGCCGGCGCGGCGACGAGGTCCGCGAGGCGCGCGGCGACGTCGCCGACCGCGATCGACTGGAACGACGTCCCGGCCAGCACCGGCAGGACACCGACGCGGGCGGTGGCGGCGAAGAGCATGGCGAGCAGGTCGTGGAACTGCGTCGCGCGCAGGATCGTCCACCCCAGCCCCGAGCCCTCGACGAGCTGCTCGCTGCGCACCTTCTCGCGGTAGTAGGGCAGCGGGACGCGGTCGGCGCCGACGATCGAGATGTGCACGAGGTGCGCCACCCCGGCCCGGCGCGCGGCGTCCACGAGGCGCGCGGTGGCCGTGGCGTCACCCCGGGGGCGGCTGGCCAGGTGGACGAGTGTGTCGATCCCCGCCAGCGCCGCGTCGAGCCCCTCCCCGGTGGCGAGGTCGCCGACCACCCGCCCCGGCCCCGCGCGGCGGCTCAGCACCCGCGGGTCGTCGAGCAGCGGGACGAGCGCGCGCCCCAGCGTCCCCGTCCCCCCGGTCACCAGCACCGTCATGACGTCCTCCCGGTCCCCGGGCGCCCGGTCGGCGCCCCCTCAGGACGGTCGACCGGACAGCCCCGCCGAACGTGACAGCTGCCCGGCGAGGAACGCGAGCTTCTCGGGGTTGCGCAGGATCCGGACCGTGGCGACCTGCTCGCCGGCGGGCTCGATCGTCAGGACCCCGTCGAGCACGCCGTCGACGAACGCGATCGCCGCCGGCGCGCCGTTGATCTCCGCGGCCGCGCCGCTCCGCCGGGGTCGCCGGGCCCCGAGGACGCCGACGAGGAAGCGGGCGACGGCGTCGCGGCCGTGCACGGGGCGCCGCGCGGCGCTGACCTTGCCCCCACCGTCGGACCACACCGTGACGTCGGCGGCCAGCAGCGCCTCGAGCCCGGCGACGTCGCCCTCCCGCGCGGCGGCCACGAAACGCGCGAGCAGCGGGCCGACGTCGGCCGGGTCGGTGGGCGGGGTCGTGGGTACCGGCGTCGGTGGCTGTGCCAGGTGGCGCCGGGCGCGGGTGTGCAGCTGGCGCGAGCCGGCCTCGGTGACGTCGAGGACCGCGGCGACCTCGGCGTGGCTGTGCCCGAACGCCTCGCGCAGCACGTAGACCGCGCGCTCGGGCGGGGTCAGGCGCTCCAGCGTCGTGAGCAGGGCCAGCGACACCGACTCCCGCTCCTCGACGGTCGCGGCGGGGCCGGTGGCCGGGTCGGTGGTGAGGATCGGCTCGGGCAGCCAGGGGCCGACGTAGGTCTCGCGGCGCGCGCGGGCCGAGTCGAGGCGGTTGAGGCAGAGCCGGGTGACGACGGTCGTCAGCCACGCCGCGGGGTTCTCGACGTCCTGCTCGCGGCCCGCCCAGCGCAGCCAGGCGTCCTGCACCACGTCCTCGGCGTCGTGCGCCGACCCCAGCATCCGGTAGGCCAGGCCGAACAGCCGGGGACGCTGGGCGGTGAAGGCGTCCGTCGTCACGCCCGCCATCCTGGCCCGCCCCGGTGAGGGTTGCCTTCGAGTGCGCTCGAAGTCCTACGGTCGGTGGTGTGAGCGTGACGACGGACCGGCTGCGGGGCCTCATCGAGACGACCGCGGGCGAGCTGCCCCCGCTGACCGTCGAGCTGGTGCGGGATCTCGAGATCCCCGAGCAGATGACCATCGCCGACGTGGCCGCGCTGACCGGCCTGTCGGCCCACACGCTGCGCTACTACGAGCGCATCGGCCTGGTCGAGGTCCCGCGCGACGGGGCGGGGCGCCGGGTCTACGACCGGGAGGCGGTCGGGCGCGTCGTGTTCATCACGCGGCTGCGCGACTCGGACATGCCGATCGCGGCGATCGCCCGCTACGTCGAGCTCGTCAAGCAGGGTCCCGACACCGAGCCGGAGCGCCTGGCGCTGCTCGAGGCCCACCGCGAGGACATCCTGCACCGCCTGCGCGACCTGCAGGGCGCCCTCGCCGTCGTCGACTACAAGATCACGACCTACGGCGGGTCCTGCGGGAGCTGACCTTCCCATGGCGTCGCCATAGAATCCCCCGATGGCGCGGCAGAAGGACCCGGCGGTGCGCACGCAGCTGCTGGAGCGTGCCGCGCGGATGCTCCGGGAGCGCGAGCCGATCACGTTGCGGTCGCTCGTCGCCGGGACCGGGGTCTCGACGATGGCCGTCTACACCTACTTCGGCGGGATGGACGGGGTGTGGCGGGCGCTGCGCCAGGAAGGCTTCACGCGGCTGGCGGCCCGCCTCGACGCGCTCGTCGTGCCCGCCGACCCCGTCGAGGACCTCGTGGCGGGGACCGCCGCCTACGCCGTCAACGCCCTCGAGCACCCCGACCTCTACCGCGTCATGTTCGACGCGACCGTCGAGCTCGAGGACGTCGCGGCCGCCGAGGCCACCCTCGGGTACCTCGAGCGCGCCGCGCGACGCTGCCTCGAGGAGGGTCGGATCGCGCCCGACGCCGACCCCGACCGGCTCGCCACCGAGGTCTGGACCGTCTGCCACGGGATCGTGTCGCTGGTGGTCAGCCGGGTCGCGTCCCGGCGCACCCTCGCCTCGGGCGTCCCCCTGCTCACCGCGGTGATCGTCGCGGCCGGCGACGACCCCGCGGCCTGCCGGCGGTCGGTCGAGGCCGGCTGGGCGGCGCTGCGCCCGACGCGGGACAGCAGCACTCAGGGCAGGGCTCAGGACAGCACGGCGACGGCGTCGACCTCGACGAGGTAGCCCGGAGCGGCCAGCGCGGTGACCCCGATCCAGGTGCTCGGCTGCTGGAGCTCGACGCCGAGGGCCGCGGCCGCCCGGTCGCGCCCGGCGACGAGCTGCTCGGCCTGCGACGCGTCGAGGCCGACGACGTAGATCGTGACCTTGGCCAGGTCGGCGAGCGTCGCCCCGACCGCGTCGAGCGCGGCGGCGACGTTGAGGAAGGCCTGCTCGGTCTGGGCGGCGAGGTCGTCGCGGCCCACGAGGTTCCCGTCGACGTCCCAGGACACCTGGCCGGCCAGGTAGACGGTGCGCGAGCCCCGCGTGTCGGCGACCTGGTGGTGGACGTCGACCCGGTGGACGCGCTCGGGGTGCACCAGCTGCACGGACATCGTCGTGCTCCTCTCGCCGGACGTCGTCTTGCGATAGCACAGCTATGCTATACCTCGTGCGAGCGCGCTGTCGGCACCGCCACAGACGCCACGCCCCGCGCGCGGCGCGCTGGTCTCGTCCCGATCGACCACGTCCGCCGCCCGCTCGGCCGAGCCTGCGCCCCCTATGTGAGCGATTTTCCCGGCTATAGCCGGGAAAATCGCTCACATACGGCGAACGGCCTAGCCCTCCGCGTCGCCCTCGGCCTCGAGGAACGCCTCGCGGAGCTGCTCGACCATCGCCGGGTCCGGCGAGGCCCACAGCCCGCGGTCGACGGCCTCGAGCAGGCGCTCGGCCATGCCGTGCAGGGCCCAGGGGTTGGCCTCGCGGAGGAACGCCCGGTTCTCGGGGTCGAGCACGTAGTTCTCGGTCAGCGAGCCGTACATCCAGTCGCTGACCGTGCCCGCCGTCGCGTCCCAGCCGAAGAGGTAGTCGACGGTGGCGGCCATCTCGAACGCGCCCTTGTAGCCGTGCCGGCGCATGGCCGCCATCCACCGCGGGTTGACGACGCGACTCCGGAAGACGCGGGCGGTCTCCTCGATCAGCGACCGCGTCTTCACGCTCTCCGGCCGCGTCGAGTCCCCGACGTACGCCGCCGGCGCCGCCCCGGTCAGCGCGCGGACCGTGGCGATCATGCCGCCGTGGTACTGGTAGTAGTCGTCGGAGTCGGCGATGTCGTGCTCGCGGGTGTCGATGTTCTTCGCCGCCACCGCGATCCGCCGGTAGGCCGCGCGCATCTCCTCGACCGCCGACTCGCCCTGGCGCCCGCGGCCGTATGCGTGCCCGCCCCAGGTCGTGTAGATCTCGGCGAGGTCGGCGTCCCCGCGCCAGTCGCGCGAGTCCATCGCCTGCAGCAGCCCCGCCCCGTACGCGCCGGGGGGCGAGCCGAAGATGCGGGTGGTCGCCTGGGTCCACGACGATCCCGACGCCGCGTCCGCCCGCGCGTGCGCCGCGACGAAGTTGTCCTCGTCGGCCTCGTCGGTCAGGCCCGCGACGAGCTGCACCGCGTCGTCCATCGTCGCCACGACGTGCGGGAACGCGTCGCGGAAGAACCCGGAGATGCGCAGCACGACGTCCACGCGCGGCCGCCCGAGCTCGGCCGAGGGCACGACCTCGAGCCCCGTGACGCGCCGCGACGCCTCGTCCCACACCGGCCGGACGCCCATGAGCGCGAGCGCCTCGGCGACGTCGTCACCCGAGGTCCGCATCGCCGCGGTCCCCCACAGCGACAGACCGACCGACGTCGGCCACTCCCCGTCGTGGTCGGCGCGGTACCGCTCGAGCAGGGAGTCGGCGAGCATCTGCCCGGTCTCCCAGGCCAGCCGCGACGGCACCGCGCGCGGGTCGATCGAGTAGAAGTTGCGCCCGGTCGGCAGCACGTTGACCAGCCCGCGCAGCGGCGACCCGCTCGGGCCGGCCTTGACGTGCCCGCCGTCGAGGGCGTGCAGGACGCTGGTGATCTCGCCCGTGGTGCCGTCGAGGCGCGGCACGACCTCGGTGGCGGCGAAGGTCAGGATGTCGGTGACGGTCGGGTCCTGGCGGCCGAGCACCTCGAGCGTGACCTGGGCCGGGACGTCGTGGTTCGCCCAGTCCCGCTTCTCCATGCCGAGCACCAGCGAGTGCGCGACCTCCTCGACGCGGTCCACCTCGGTGCGCGGGGCCTCGTTCTCGGCCAGTCCCAGCGCCTCGCGCAGCCCGGGCAGCGATTGCGTGCCCGACCACAGCTGCCGCGCCCGCAGCACCGCGAGCACCATGTCGACCCGCTCCTGCCCGCTCGGCGCGCGCCCGAGGATGTGCAGGCCGTCGCGGATCTGCGCGTCCTTGATCTCGCAGAGCCAGCCGTCGAGGTGCATGACGAAGTCGTCGAAGCGCTCGTCGTCGGGCTGGTCGGTGACGCCGAGGTCGCTGTCGAGCTTCGCGGCCTGGATCAGCTGCCAGATCTGCCCGCGGATCGCGGTGATCTTGCCGGGGTCCATCGCCTGGATCGACGCGTACTCGTCGAGCAGCTGCTCGAGCCGCGCGAGGTCGCCGTACGACTCCGCGCGCGCCATCGGCGGCACGAGGTGGTCGACGAGCGTCGCGTGCGCCCGGCGCTTGGCCTGGGTGCCCTCGCCCGGGTCGTTGACGAGGAACGGGTAGACCAGCGGCAGGTCGCCGAGGATCGGGTCGGGCGCGCAGGACGCACTGCTCGCGACCGTCTTGCCCGGCAGCCACTCCAGGTTGCCGTGCTTGCCGACGTGCACCAGCGCGTGCGCCCCGAACGAGCTCTGCAGCCAGCGGTAGGCCGCCAGGTAGTGGTGGCTCGGCGGCAGGTCGGGGTCGTGGTAGATCGCGATCGGGTTCTCGCCGAAGCCGCGCGGCGGCTGCATCATCACGACGACGTTGTCCCGCTGCAGCGCGGCGACGGTGATCGCGCCGTCGTGCAGGAACATCGCGCCCGGCGCCGGGCCCCAGTGCTCCTCGACGCCCGCGCGGAAGTCCTCGGGCAGCGAGGCGAACCACGCCGTGTACTCGTCGACGGGGATGCGGATCGGGTTGGCGGCGAGCTGGTCCTCGGACAGCCAGTCCTGGTCGTAGCCGCCGGCGTCGATGAGCGCGCGGATGAGCAGGTCGCCGTCGCCCTCGGCGAGACCCGGCACCTCCCCGACCCCGTACCCGGCGTCCTTCATCGCCGCCAGGAGGCGCACCACCGACGCCGGCGTGTCCAGCCCGACCGCGTTGCCGATGCGGGCGTGCTTCGTCGGGTAGGCGGACAGCACGAGGGCGATGCGCTTCTCGGCGTTCGGCACGTGGCGCAGCCGCGCGTGCGACACCGCCAGCCCCGCGACGCGCGCGGCCCGCTCGGGGTCGGCGACGTAGACCGGCAGCCCGTCGGCGTCGGTCTCCTTGAACGAGAACGGCACGGTGATGATCCGGCCGTCGAACTCCGGCACGGCCACCTGGTTGGCGGCGTCCAGCGGGCTCACGCCGTCGTCGTCGGCGAGCCACTCCTCGCGGGTGCGCGTGAGGCAGAGCGCCTGGAGGATCGGGACGTCGAGCGCGGCGAGCGCGCCGGTGTCCCAGCTCTCGTCGTCGCCGCCGGCGCTGGCGGTCGCGGGCTTGGACCCGCCGGCGGCGAGCACCGTGGTGACCAGGACGTCCGCCTGCGCCAGCACGGCGACCAGGTCGTCGTCGGGGGTGCGCAGCGAGGAGCAGAAGACCGGCTCGGGCACCCCGCCGGCGTCGACCACCGCGCGGCACAGGGCGTCGACGAACGCCGTGTTCCCGGCCATGTGGTGGGCGCGGTAGTAGACGACGGCGACGCGGGGGCGGGCGGGGGGTGTGGCAGCGAACGCGCTGTTCGTTGCGCTAGAAGCAGCGAACAGCGCGTTCGCTGCGTCCTCCGGGTGCTCCCAGCCGTCGAGGCGCCCCCAGGTCGGCATCTCGGCGGGCGGCTCGAAGCCGTGGCCGGTGAGCAGCACGGTGTCGGACAGGAAGTGGTGGAGCTGCGCGAGGTTCTCCGGCCCGCCCTGGGCGAGGTAGAGGTGCGCCTGGGTCGCGACGCCGACCGGCACGGTCGACGACTCCATGAGCTGCGCGTCCGGGCTCTGCTCCCCGCCGAGCACGACGACGGGCCGCGGCTGCGACGGCGCGAGCAGCGCGTCCAGCCCGGCCTCCCACGCCTGGCGCCCGCCGAGCAGGCGCACGACGACGAGGTCGACGCCGTCGAGCAGACCGTCGAGCTCGTCCACCGCCACCCGCGCGGGGTTCGCCCAGCGCCAGCCACCCTCCTGACCGGGTGCGCTGGCCCGCGCCGAGCGCAGGTCGGTGTCCGAGGTCGAGAGCAGCAGGAGCACCGCGCCTCCAGGCCGATGTCTGAACACCTAGATAGATGTTGAGGACCAGTCGTGGCTACTGTGTCACGGATGCCCGCCCCCCGACGACGTGACGGTGCCCCGGTGCGGGCCCGGGCGGACGCGTGCCCGGGGGCCTGGCGTCGTCACGACGCCGCCGACGGGGCGCTCGCGCGGTTCCGCCCGGTGGGCGGCGCGATCGCCCCCGCGGAGCTGCGCCTCCTGGCGGATGCTTCCGACACCGCCGCCGACGCCGCCCCGCTCGAGCTCACGTCGCGGGGATCCTGGCAGGTGCGCGGCCTCACGGTGAAGGGTGCCGACGATCTCGCCGCGGCCCTCGCCGCCGTCGGCGGGCCCGCCCCGCTCCTCGACGACCAGGGCCGCGACGTGCCCTGCAGCGTCGTCGCCTCGCCGCGCTCGCGCGCGGTGGACGCCCCGGCCCGCGCGATCGCCGACGCCCTGCGCGGGCGCACCGACGTCCCCGGCCGCCTGCTCGTCGCCGTCGACGACGGCACCGGCGACGTCCTGGGCCTCGACGCCGACGTGGCCGTGGTGCTCGGGACTCCCGCACGCCTGCACCTCGCCGGCGCCCCCACCGACATCCCCGCCGCTGGCCCCACCGCTGGCCCCACCGCTGACCCGGCCGGCCTGGCCCTCGCCGCGATCGAGGCCTTCCTCGCCGTGCGCGGCGACGCCTGGCGCGTGGCCGAGGTGGGCGCCGCCGCCGTGCTCGGTGCGCTGCGCACTCGTGAGCAGAAAAGAGTGCTGGAGCACGCGGAAGTGCTCACGTGCGCGGAGCGCACCTGCGTCGAGGTCCTCCCCCGCCTGGGCGAGGTGACGCCCGCCGCCGCGCGGGTGCTCGCCGACCTCGGCGACGAGGGCGCGGCGCTGCGCGTCACGCCGTGGCGGACGGTGGTGCTGCGCGATCCCCCCGACGACGCCCGGGAGCGCCTCGCCGCCCACGTCGAGACCGGGCCGTCGCGCTGGGCGAGCCTCTCGGCCTGCGTCGGCGCGCCCCGGTGCGCCAAGTCGCACACCGACGTCCGCGGCGACCTCGCCCGCGCCGTCGCCACCGGCCGCGCGGGCGGGCTGCTGCACGCGCACTGGGTCGGCTGCGCGCGGGCCTGCGGCACGCCGGCGGGGCCGGTCGCCGTGGTCGAGGGCACGCCCGGCGGTACCTATCGCACGATCGTCCGAACAGGGAGGGTGTCGGGGTGAGCGAGACGACGGAGAGGTCGGCCGTCCCCTCCTACGTCGCCGACGGGCCGGAGATCTACCGCCGGTCGTTCGCGATCATCCGCGCCGAGGCGGACCTCGCGCACCTGCCCGAGGACGCCCACGACACGGTCGTCCGCATGATCCACTCCTGCGGGATGGTCGACCTCGCCGCCGACACCGAGGTCTCCCCCGGTGCGGTCGCCGCCGCCCACGCGGCCCTGCGCGGCGGGGCGCCGATCCTCTGCGACGCGATGATGGTCGCGAGCGGCATCACGCGGCGCTTCCTGCCCGCGGACAACGAGGTGCTCTGCACCCTGCACGATCCGCAGGTCCCCGACCTCGCCGCCACCCTGCACACCACCCGCAGCGCCGCCGCCCTCGAGCTGTGGCGCGAGCACCTCGACGGCGCGGTCGTCGCGATCGGCAACGCCCCGACCGCCCTGTTCCGCCTGCTCGAGATGATCGAGCAGGGCGCGCCCCGCCCGGCCGTCGTGCTCGGGCTGCCCGTCGGGTTCGTCGGGGCGATGGAGTCGAAGGCGGCGCTCGTGGGTCATCCGGCGGGGCTGGAGCACGTCGTCGTCCACGGCCGCCGCGGCGGCTCGGCGATGACGGTCGGCGCGGTCAACGCGCTCGCGCTGGGGGCGCGGCCGTGACCGGCACCCTCTACGGCGTGGGCGTCGGCCCCGGCGACCCGTCGCTGATGACCGTGCGCGCCGTCGACCTCGTCCGCGGCGCCGACGTCGTCGCCTACCACTGCGCGCGCCACGGCCGCTCCCACGCGCGCGGGATCGTCGCGCAGTACCTCGGGACCCAGGTCGAGGAGCAACTCACCTACCCCGTCACCACAGAATCGACCGACGACTACCAGGGCCGCCTCGACGCCTTCTACGCCGAGGCCGCCGCCCGCCTGGCCGCGCACCTCGACGCCGGCCGCGACGTCGTGGTGATCGCCGAGGGCGACCCGTTCTTCTACGGCTCGTACATGCACCTCCACAAACGCCTCGCCGACCGCTACCCCACCGAGGTGGTGCCCGGCGTGACGTCGGTGGCGGCCGCGGCGGCGGCGCTCGGGCGCCCGCTGGTGGAGCGCGACGAGGTGCTCACCGTCCTGCCCGGCACCCTCCCGCCCGACGAGCTCGCCGCGCGCCTCGCCCAGACCGACGCCGCGGCGGTGATGAAGCTCGGGCGCACGTTCACCGGGGTCCGCGCGGCGCTCGCGACGTCGGGGCGGCTCGACGAGGCCTTCTACGTCGAGCGCGCCTCCACCGACGCGCAGCGCACCGCCCCGCTCGCCGACGTCGCGCCCGACTCGGTGCCGTACTTCGCCGTGGGCGTCGTGCCGTCGCGGGTGCACGCGGACACGACGCCGACCGCGCGCGCGGAGACCGCCGCCCTGATCGACCGGGAGGTCGACGGCCACCGCCTCGGCGACGTGGTCGTCGTCGGCCTCGGCCCGGGCGCCCGCGACCGCCTGACCCCCGAGGCCGCCGCCGCGCTGGCCGCCGCGGACGACGTCGTCGGCTACGCCACCTACACCGCCCGCGTGCCCCCGAACCCACGCCAGCGGGTGCACGCCTCGGACAACAAGGTGGAGTCCGAGCGCGCCGCGTTCGCCCTCGACCTCGCCCGCGGCGGCCGGCGGGTGGCCGTCGTGTCGTCCGGCGACCCGGGGGTGTTCGCGATGGCGTCGGCGGTCGTCGAGGTCGCCGCCGCCGACTACCCCGACGTGCCCGTGCGCGTCGTCCCGGGCGTCTCGGCCGCCCAGGCCGTGGCCGCCCGCGTCGGCGCCCCGCTCGGGCACGACTACGCGATGATCTCCCTGTCCGACCGCCTCAAGCCGTGGGAGGTCGTCGAGCGCCGGCTGGCCGCGGTCGCCGACGCCGACATGGCGGTCGCGCTGTACAACCCGGCGTCGCGGTCGCGGACCTGGCAGGTCGAGGCCGCCCGCGACCTGCTGCTCAAGTACCGCGACCCGTCGACGCCCGTGGTGGTCGGCCGGGACGTCGACGGGCCGGAGGAGTCGGTCCGCGTGGTGCGGCTCGCCGACCTCGTCCCGGGCGAGGTGGACATGCGCACCCTGCTCATCGTCGGCGCCTCGACGTCGCGCTGGCCCGCGCCGGGCACCGTCTACACGCCGCGCCGCTACGGCTGATCCCCCTCCAGGGGGATCCAGTTCCAGTCCTCGCCCGGCCGGACGCGGGCGACGAGCCGGCCGCAGGTCGGGCAGAAGATCTCGTCGGCGGCCATGAACTCGTTGCCGGAGTCGAAGTTGGTCACCACCCACGCATGCTGGCGTCCGCCCAGGCACAACCACTGCTCGTCAGCCATCCCCGGATCGTGTCAGGCGACCTGGGTCAGCGTCGCCGACTCGTAGGGGCGCGTCTCCCACTGGTCGAGCGGGAGGTCGGCGACGGAAGCGAACAGCTCCTGCGCGCCGGCGGCCATCGCCTCCGGCGACGCCCAGACGGAGATCGCGACGATCCGCGAGCCGTCGGCCTCCTCGAACGCGCCGATCTCGTCGAGACCCTCGATGTGCGCCGAGGCCTCACGGATGACGGACATCGCCGCGAGCATGTCCTCGCGGTGCTCGGGCTTGGGGAAGTGGACGACCTGGAACAGGACGCGGGACATCGGTTCTCCTCGGGGTGAGCTGTGGACGAGCTGGCGTGCGGTCTCGAGGGCCGCGCCCCACAGCGCGTGCAGGACGCGGCGCCCCGAGACCCCGGTGGTCATGCCCAGAGCCCCACGGGGTTGCCGTCGGGGTCGGCGACGACGGCGATGCGGCCGTAGCCCCCGGGCAGCTCCATGGGGGGCAGGAGGGTGGCGGCGCCGAGGTCGCCGGCGCGGGCCAGGTCGCCCTCGAGGTCGTCGACCCGCACGTAGATCTTCACGCCGGTGTCGCCCGGGCCCTGCGACGGGCTGATGCCGCCGGGGATCGCGTCGTCGCCGGCGCCGGTGTCGACCATCGCGTAGCCCTCCATCGACGGGTCGTCGCTGGTCGTCCAGCCGAACAGGGCGCTGTAGAACTCGCGGATCTTCTCGGGCGCGGTGCTGGTGATCTCGAAGTACGCGACGGGCTGGCCCATGGTGACCTCCTGAGTCGGTTGGTGTGCGGCTAACGTTAGTATCTGCTTTCGTTAGCTGTCAAGGGACAGTTCGGGTTTGAGGCCGGGCATACTCGACGCGTGCGGCGCTTCCGCCGGTCCCCTCCCCGCCGGCCCCTCGACGCGGTCGAGCTCGCGGAGGCGGCCGCCCTCGGCGATCTCGTCGCCGTCGTGTGCGTCCTGACGCGCCTCTTCCCGATCGGCCCGCTCGGGACGGTCATCGCCGCGTTCCCGGCGGCGGTGCTCTCCGCCCGCCGGCCCGGGCGCACGGGGGCGATCGGGGTGCTCGTCGCCGTGGTCGTCGCCTTCCTCGTCGGCGGGGTCGGCCCGGCCGGGAGCGCTGCCTCGGCGGCGTCGCTGGGCTGGCTGCTCGGGGTGGGGGCCCGGCGCGGGTGGTCGACGGTGCGGACGGCGCTGACCGGCGTCGTCGTCCTCGCCCTGCCGACCTCGCTGCTCGGGACGGCGCTGCTCGCGCTGCTCGCCGCCTACCGCGAGCTCGTCCTCGACCAGCTGCGCACGTCGTGGAGCGGCATGGCCCGCCTCCTGCGCGGGGTCGGGGCGACCGACCACGTCATCGCCACCGGCGACCGGGTGGTCGCCGTCATCACCGGCTACTGGTGGGTGACCCTGCCCGCCGCGGCGGTCGTCGCCACGTTGTTCGGGGTCGCGCTCGCGGCGCTCGTGCTGGCGCGCCCGCTGCGCGCGGTGCGGCGCCTGCTGCCCACCGACCTCGCCGGCCGGCTGCCCACCGGGCACACCGAGGCCGCCGCGCCGCTGCCCCTGCGGCTGCGCGGCGTCGCGCTGCCCTCGGGCCCGCCGGTCGACCTGGACCTCGACGCGGGCACGTTCGCCGTGGTCACCGGCCCGAACGGGGCCGGGAAGTCGACGCTCGGGCGCGTGGTGGCCGGGCGGCCGCCGGCGGAGGGCACCGTCGAGCGCCCGGGCGACGCGGGCCTCGGCGTGGTCGGCGGGACGGGGATGGTGTTCCAGCGTCCCGACAGCCAGGTGCTCGGCGTGCGCGCCGCCGACGACCTGCGCTGGGGTCTCCCGCCCGGCCAGGACGTGCCGGTCGACGCCCTGCTCGCGCGCGTCGGGCTCGAGGGCGCCGGCGACCGGGAGACGGCGACGCTCTCGGGCGGCGAGCTCCAGCGCCTGGCGGTCGCGGCGCTGCTCGCGCGCCGGCCCGCGGTCGTGGTCAGCGACGAGAGCACCGCGATGCTCGACCCGGACGGGCGCGAGGAGGTCACCGCCCTGCTCCGCAGCCTCACCCGCACCGAGGGCGTCGCCGTCCTGCACATCACCCACCACGACCCCGGATCCGCCGACGTCGCCGTCGCGCTGCCGGGCCCCGACCGCGCGCCGGCCGCCCCGCCCGGGTCGTGGGGCCCGCCCCGTCCCGCGGCCGGCGGCACGCTGCGCCTGCGCGGGGTCGACGTCGTCCACGACGCGGGCACCCCGTGGCGACGCCCGGTGCTCGCCGGCGTCGACCTGCGCATCCCCGCCGGACACACGGTGCTGGTCACGGGCCCGAACGGCGCCGGCAAGACGAGCCTCGCGTGGCTGCTCGCCGGCCTCGCCACCCCCGCCCGCGGCACCGCCACCCTCGACGGCGCGCCCCTGCGCAACGGGCGCGACGGCGCGCTGCTCGCCGTCCAGCACGCGCGCCCGGCCCTGCTGCGCCCGACCGTGGGAGAGGAGGTCGAGGACGCCGCCGGCGTCGGGCCGCGCACCGCCGACACCACCCTCGCCGCCCTCGGCCTCGACCCGGCGGTCTACCGCGACCGACCCGTCGACGAGCTCTCCGGCGGCGAGCAGCGCCGGGTCCTGCTCGCCGGGCTGCTCGGGGCGGGCCCGCGCGTGCTCGTGCTCGACGAGCCGCTCGCCGGGCTCGACACCGACGCCGCCACGGCCGTGCGCAACGCCCTGCGCGCGGCACGGGCGGCGGGGACGACGCTGATCGTCGTCACCCACGACACCGCGCCCCTGGCCGACCTCGCGGACGAGGTGCTGCACGTCGACGACGGGACGGTGTACGGGCCGCCGACGCTGGTGGGGCCGCACGACTCGGACCCCACCGTGAAGGAGCGACGCGGGCGCGGCGCGCTCGGGGCCGTGCGCACGCTGCCGCACCCCTCGCCGCTGCACCGGGCCTGGGCGGGGACGAAGATCGCGGCGCTAGGGCTGACCGCGGGCTGCCTGTTCGTCGACCCGACCTGGCCGACGCTCGCGGCCGCGACCGCGGTGCTGCTGGTCGGGGCGGTCGCCGCCCGCCTGCCCCGCGGCGCCGTGCCCCGCCCGCCGCGCTGGCTGCTGTTCTGGCTGCCGGCGATCGTGCTCTCGACGCTGTCGACGCGCCCGCCGCTGGTCGAGGTGTTCGGCACCGAGCTGAGCATCGGCGGGCTGGAGCGGGTCGTGCTGTTCCTCGCGACGACGCTGGTCTCGCTGCTCGGGGCGGCGCTGCTCATCGCGACCACCCCGCTGGGCGCGTTCCCGCCGCTGCTCGAGCGGTTGGCACGGGTCGGGCGGCGGCTGCGCCTCCCGCTGCGCACGCCGACGACCGGGATCGCGCTGGGCCTGCGCCTCGTGCCGCTGCTGCTCGCCGAGGGCCGCACGTCCTGGCAGCTGCTGGGCCAGCGCCGGCCCGCGGGGCGGCAGTCGGTGCCGGTGCGCGAGCAGGTCCGCACGGGCGTGCGGACGGCGATGCTCGCCTGCGCCATGGCCGTGCGCCGGGCCGCCGAGACGGGCGAGGCGATCACCGCGCGGGGCGGCCTCGGGGCGGTCGCCGGCCCCGACCAGCGCCCGGGCCTCCGCGACCTCGTCCTGCTGCTCGTCGTCGCCGCCATCCTCGCCGTCGGGGTGCTGGCGTTCTAGCGGAGCGGTGTCTTCAGGACACGCCTCCCACCGCCTCCGCCGCCGCGGTCACCGTCGCCACCGCCAGGATGCCGGCCGGCAGGGGCGGGCGGTCCACGAGCAGCACCGGCAGCGACCGCTCGCGGGCGGCGACGAGCTTGGCCTCGGTCGCGCCGCCGGAATCCTTGGCGACGACCAGCGTGATCGCGTGGCGCGCGAGCAGCGCCCGCTCGTCGTCGAGGGCGAACGGGCCGCGCGCCAGCACGAGCTCGCTGCGCGGCGGCAGCACGGCGGGCGCCTCGATCGCCCGCACGAGGAACCACGCGTCGACGTCCACGAACGCCTCGACGCCCTGGCGGCCGGTCGCGAGCAGCACCCGCGCGCCGGCCGGGACCGCCGCCGCCGCGGCCGGGAGCGACGGCACGCGGGTCCAGCGGTCGCCCGGGCCCGCGGTCCACCCGGGCCGGCGCAGCACGACGAGCGGGGTGCCGGTGCTGGACGCGGCCGCCGCGGCGTGGTCGGTCATCGTCGCCGCGAACGGGTGGGTGGCATCGACCAGCACGTCGACCTCGCCCAGCGCCGCCGCGAGGCCCTCGACCCCGCCGAACCCGCCCGTGCGCACCTCCCCCGACGGCAGCCGGGGGTGGCGCGTGCGCCCGGCCAGCGACGTCGTCACCGCGTGGCCCGCGGCCGCCAGCCGCGCCGCCAGCTCCCGCGCCTCGGCCGTGCCGCCGAGCACGAGCACCCGCCGCGTCACGGGGACCCCGCCGCCCCGCGTCGCGTGATCAGCAGTGCGCTGGGCACCTCGACGGGACCCGCGAGGTGCCTCAGGTCCTCCTGATCTCCGGCACCGGTCGGGCTCACGGCCGGGCGCGCGTCGCGGAGTAGAGGTGCGAGTCGCAGCCCTCGGCCACGCCCACCACCGGCCCCACGACGATCACCGCGGTGCGCCGCACGTCGGCGGCCTCGACGCGCTCGGCGATGTCGGCGAGCGTGCCCCGCAGCACCACCTCGTCGTCCCGCGACGCCCGGGCCACCACCGCCACGGGCTCCGACGCCGGCCGGTGTTGCCGCAGCGCCGCCACCACCTCGGCGCACCGCTGCACGGCCAGGTGCAGCACGAGCGTCCCGCCGGCCGCGGCCCAGACGTCGAGCGACTCCCCCGGCGGCATGGGCGTGGCGTTGGCGGCGTCGCGGGTGAGCACCACCGACTGGCCCACTCCCGGCACGGTCAGCTCGGTGCGCAGGGCCGCGGCGGCGGCCGCGAAGGCGGGGACGCCGGGCACGATCTCCCACGGCACGCCGGCCTCGTCGAGGCGTCGCGCCTGCTCGGCGACCGCCGAGAACACCGCCGGGTCGCCCGAGCACAGCCGCGCCACGTCGTGGCCGGCCTCGTGGGCGGCGACGAGCTCGGCGGTGATCTCGTCGAGCGTCATCCGCGCGGTGTCGACCTGCCGCGAGTGCGGCGGGCACTGCCCCAGCAGCTCGGGCGGCACGAGCGAGCCCGCGTAGAGGCAGACCGGGCTGGTCGCGATCGCGCGCAGCCCGCGCACGGTGATGAGGTCGGGGGCGCCGGGGCCCGCGCCGACGAAGCGGACGGTCACTCACCCATCCTTGCGCGCGACGAGCTGCGTGATGCCGGCCAGGGGCCGCCACCCGGAGAACCGTCCGACCGGCGCGACGCGCTCGATCCCGATCCGGCGCAGCGCCCCGCCGTGGTCGGCGCGGAACGCGGCGAGCGCGGCCTCGCCCTCCACGGTGACCGTGTTGACGACGAGCCGCCCGCCGGGACGCAGCGCGGCCCAGACCGCGTCGAGCATCCCGGGCGCGGACGCCCCACCGCCGACGAACACCGCGTCGGGCGCGTCGAGCCCCGCCAGCGCCTCGGGCGCCCGCCCGACCACCACCCGCAGCCCCGGCACCCCGAGCGTCGCGGCGTTGGCACGGATGCGCTCCGCCCGGTCGTCGCGCACCTCCACCGAGATCGAACGGCAGGCGGGGTGGTGGCGCATCCACTCGATCCCGACGCTCCCGGCCCCGCCGCCGACGTCCCAGAGCAGCGCGCCGGGCACGGGCCGCAGCGCGGTGACCGACAGCGCGCGGACCTCGGCCTTCGTCAGCTGGCCGTCGTGGTCGTAGGCGTCGTCGGGCAGGCCCGGGGCGCGGCCGAGGAGCCGGTCGTCGGGGACCTCGGGGCAGGTGACGGCGACGACGGCGAGCGGGTCGCCCGCGGGCTGGTCCCAGTCGCGCGCGCGGCCGTCGGCGCGGCTCTCCCCCGGCGCGCCGAGCGAGGCCAGCACGGTCAGCGTCGCCTCGCCGTACCCCCAGGCCGTCAGCGCGGCGGCCAGCGCGGCCGGGGCCTCGCCGTCGGGCACGAGCACGAGCAGCCGCCGTCGCGGCGCCAGCGCGGCCCGGACCGCCGCGAGCGGGCGCCCGACGGTCGAGAGCACCTCGACGTCCTGCGCCGCCCAGCCCAGCCGGGCACAGGCGAGCGCGAGCGAGGAGGGGGCGGGCAGCACGGTCGCCGTCGGGTCGTGGGCGAGGACGGCCGAGCCGATGCCGTAGAACGTCGGGTCGCCGCTGGCGAGGACCGCCAGCGACCGGTCGGCGTGCTCGGCGAGCAGCCCGGGCAGTGCGGGCATCAGCGGCGAGGGCCAGGTGACGTGCTCGGCGGCCGACGACGGCAGCAGCGCGAGCTGGCGCGGCGCGCCGAGCACGACGTCGGCCTTCTCCAGCGCGGCGCGGGCGGGCTCACCCAGCCCCGGCCACCCGTCGGCGCCGATGCCGACCACGGTCACGCTCACCACGACACCTCATCACGGACACCCCGCCGATCGGGCTGGGAGCCTCGTCACGCGCCGACTCACGCGCCGACTCACGATCCGCTGTAGCGCAGCCCCGTCATCGTCAGCACCGTGCGGTCACGGTCGTCGCGCAGCACCGCGCGGGCGCTGCGCAGGCGTCGGCCGCCGTGCTCGACCTCGGTCGTCGTGTGCACCGTGCGGCCGTCGACGGGCACGGCGCGCAGGAACGTCGCCGTGGCCTCGTCCGCCGGGCCGCCCAGCACGTCGGCGAGCGCCCGGGCGGGCAGCGACGCCAGCGCCCCGCCCTGCACGACGCCCGCGTGGTTCACCGCCACGGGGTCGGGGGCCGCGCCCTCGAGCACGAGCCCGTCGGGCGCCCGCGGCGGGTCGGACCAGGTGGACGCGGCGCCGGGCCACGTCGACGCGGCGACGCCGTCGGCGAGGACCGCGTTGCGCCCGATCGCCCGCGCGACCGTGCGCCCGGCGTCGTCGGTGATCACCGCGGTGCTCAGGGCGACGCCATCGGTGACGTCGTCCAGCGTGCCCACCCCCCGCAGCGACCCGGAGGTCCGCGCGACGACGTGCAGCGTCAGCCGCAGCGTCGTGATCCGCTCCCCCGGGGCGAGCGTGCCGGTGACGGCCACCCCGGTGACGAAGTCGGCGAGCACCCACAGCGCCGCGTCGGGCTCCCGCGCCGGCGCGGGCAGCGCGGGCAGCACAGGGAGCACCGCCTCGGCCCGCCCCGGCGCCACCGCGCGCAGCCGGGCCCCGACGGCGGCGTGCACCGGCGCGAGCGGGACGTCGTCGGCGACGCAGCGTTCGAGCGCCCGCAGCGGGGCGTCGGTGGCGGTGCTCAGGACCGCGCGCCGGCGCGGATGTGCGGCGTGACCCCGGTCAGCTCGGCGGCGAGGTCCCACAGCGCGGCCTGGGTGGCGCGGTCGTGCGACGCGACCGTCGAGCCGACCGGCACCGGCGGCCCGGAGATCTCCTGGAAGCCGCTGGGGCCGACGTAGGTGCCGCCGGGCAGGTCGGGCACCGTCGCCGCGTAGAGCGTGGGCTGCGCGCCACCCGCCGGCCCCTGCGCGACGATCTTGTTGAAGACGCCCATGGCGAGGTCCTGCACCGACTCGGTGCGGCTCTGCAGGTTGGTCGCGCTGTAGCCGGGGTGCGCGGCCATCGAGCGCAGCGGCGACCCGGCGGCGACGAAGCGGTGCTCGAGCTCGTAGGCGAACATCAGGTCGGCGAGCTTGGACTGCCCGTAGGCGAGCCAGCGCTGGTAGCGGCGGCGGCGCCAGTTGAGGTCGGCGAGGTCGATCTTGCCGACGCGGTGCGCGACGCTCGACAGCGTCACCACGCGGTCGGTGACGACGTCGAGCAGCAGGCCCGTGAGGGCGAAGTGGCCCAGGAAGTTCGTGCCGATCTGCATCTCGAAGCCGTCGGCGGTGCGCCGCTCCGGGACCGCCATGAGGCCGGCGTTGTTGATCAGCACGTCGACCGGACCCTCGAGGTCGGCGGCGAAGGCGCGCACCGAGGACAGGTCGGCGAGGTCGAGGCGGCGGACCTCGGTGGTCCCGCGCCCGGCGATCTCGGCGGCGGCCTGCTCGCCCTTCTCGGTGTCGCGCACGGCGAGCACGACGCGGGCGCCGGCGCGCACCAGCTCGCGGGACGCCTCGAGGCCGATCCCGGAGTTCGCGCCGGTGACGACGAAGGTGCGGCCGGACTGGTCTCCGATGTCGGCGGGGGTCCACGCGGTCATGCGCGTCCCGTGCCCCGCGGGGTGATGATCCAAACGGTCGTCGGCCGTGGTCACGGCCGCACGAGCACCTCGGCCAGGTGGCGGTACACCTCGACGTTGACGCCCAGCCCGACGTGGCTGCCGCGGACCTCGCGCCACTCCGCGTCGTCGGGGCGGCAGGCCGAGGGCCGCACGATCCCGTCCTCCGCGCTCCAGATCGCGACGACCGGCGGCGTGGCCGGCGCCTGCAGGTCGGCGGAGAACGGGCAGGGGCAGCGCACGGTCAGGCAGTGCGGCCGGTGGGGGCGCACGACGTTCTGCGCGACGCGGGCGCCGCTGACCGCCGCGAGCGTGAGGACCGACGCGTCGAGCTGCGAGGCCAGCGGGCTGCCGAGGGCCACGACGCGCCGGACCCGGTCGGGGCTGCGCGCCGCGAGCGCGCGGGCGAACAGGCCGCCCCGGCTGTGCCCGACGAGCGTGACCGGGGCGCCGGCGCGCTCGGCGACGTCGGTGAGCCGGCGGTCCAGGCGGCGCACCGCGGCCTCGGAGCAGTCGACGTTCCAGGTGATGCCCGAGCGGTAGGACCGGTGGCCGACCTTCCGCAGCCAGTCGTGCAGGACGGCGAGGGTGAGGTCGCCGGCGAGGAACCCCGGCACGAGCATCACGGGCGCGCCGTCGCCGTGCGGGACGTCGGTGCCGCGCCACGTGTCGGACAGGAGCAGCCGCGCCAGCTCGAGGTGCACCCGCGCCTCACCGAACGGGTGCCCCCACCAGCGGACCGGCGGCGGCAGCTCCGTCACGCCCCGAGGGTATGTGAGTGATTTTCACGGCTATAGCCGTGAAAATCACTCACCTACGGGCTCAGCCGCGGGCGTAGGTCTCGGCCGTCTTGGCCTCGAACTCCAGGGCGACGAACTGCTCGTCGCCGACCACCCAGGCGTCGTGGCCCGGGGTCAGGCGGTAGCTCTCGCCGGCGGCGAGGTCGGCCTCGGTGCCGTCGTCGGCCCTGACGTGCAGGTGGCCCGCCACGACGTAGCCCAGGTGCGCCGCCTGGCAGCTCTCGCCGCCGACCACCGGCTTGATGCACTCCGACCAGCGCCAGCCCGGCTGCGCGGTCAACCGGGCGATCGTGGCGTCGCCGAGCTTCACGACCTCGAGGCGGGTCCTGTCCGGGGTGCGGGTCTCGTCCGGCGCACCCATGTTCCTGTGCTCGATCGCGGCCATGACGGCCTCCTTCGACGTGGCTCACCCGGGACCCGGGCGCCCCCCGTCGGGCCGCTCAGTGTGACGGTGTTCGTCGCGGCCGTCGCCGACCGCCACCCGTCCGGCCCAGCAAACGTGACTCAGAGCCAGCGCGTCAGGGTGCCCGGGTACAGCGCGTCGACGATCCGGGCCCACAGCTCCTGCGCCGGCGGGCCGCGCCGTCCACACCTGCCGGTCGGTCGCGCCGGCGGCGACAGCGGCCGGCTCACGGCGCCCGGTCGGTGAGGTAGCGGACGACGGCGAGGACGCGGCGGTGGTCGTCGTCGGTCACCGCCAGCCCGAGCGCGTCGTAGATGCCCGACGAGTGCGCCACCACGGCCTTCTCGGTGATCGACAACCGGCGGGCGATCCCGCTGTTCGTGCGGCCCTCGGCGATGAGGGCCAGGACCTGCCGGCGACGGGGACCCAGGCCGGCGATGGCGTCCTCGCGGCGCGACATCATCGCCGCGGCGACCTCGGGGTCGAGGGCCGTGCCGCCGGCGGCGACGCGGCGGAGGTCGTCGCAGAACCCGGCGCCGTCGGCGATGCGGTACTTCAGCAGGTAGCCCACGCCCGCGGCGGAGTCCCCGAGCAGCTCGCGCGCGTACCGGCGGGCGACGTGCTGGGACAGGACGACGACGGCCGTGCCCGGCACCTCGGTGCGGACGCGCACCGCGGCGCGCAGGCCGTCGTCGGTGTGCGTCGGCGGCATCCGGATGTCGGTGACCAGCACGTCGGGACGGCGCTGCCGGGTCAGCTCGACCACCTCGTCGGCGTCGGCGGCGCTGCCCACGACCTCGATCCCGGACCGTTCCAGGACCAGGACCAGCCCCTCGCGCAGCAGGGCCTCGTCCTCCCCGATCACGACCCGCACGGCACCTCCAGCACCAGACGGGTCCCCCGGCCCTCGGCGCTGTCGAGGACGATGCCGCCGCCGACCGCGCCCGCCCGGTCGGCGACACCGCGCAGACCGGCGCCCGCCCCGACCCGCGCGCCGCCGACCCCGTCGTCGGCGACCTCCACCCGCAGCCGGCCGCCGACCCGGGCGATGTCGACGGCGACCTTGGTGGCCCCGGCGTGCTTGACCGCGTTGGTGACCGCCTCGACGACCACGTGATAGGCGGTGCTCTCGGCGGCCGGCAGGAGGTCCTCGTCGGCGCCTGCCTCGGCGGTGAGCACCAGCGGCAGCGGGCTGCGCTCGGCGAGGTCCTCGACGGCGGCGACCAGGCCCTGCTCGATGAGCAGCGCGGGCAGCACGTCGTGGACGAGGTCGCGCAGCTCGGTGACCGCGTCCTCGATCCCCCGCCGCACCGCGGCGAGCGAGCCCTCGTCGGCCACCGAGGCGTCCGACGCGGCCACGGCCAGCAGCACCAGCCGGCTCTGCAGGCGGTCGTGCAGGTCGCGGGCGAGCCGGCGGCGCTCGCGGTCGCCGGAGGCGACGAGGCGTGCCCGCGACGCCCGCAGGTCCTCCCGGCTCGCGAGCAGCGCCGCGGTCAGCCGCTCCCGGTCGGCGGCGAGCGCGACGATGCGCCCGGCCGCGCGGACCGGTTCGGGGTCGGGGTGCAGCGCGCGGTCGTGGATGACGACGGCGACCTCCCGCTCCCCCAGCACGACCGGGACGGCGACCCGGTCGTCGCCCGGCGCCGGGAGCGCCACCGGGGCGCCGGCCTCGTCGACCCACGACCCGTCGGCCCCGTCGGTCCCCTCGGCGCGCTCCACCGGGAACGCGAGCCGCAGGGACGGGTCGCCGAGCGCGCGGGCCAGCGCCCCGCGCAGGTCGCCCTCGCGCCCGGGGCGGGCGAGCCAGGCGGCCAGTTCCTGGAGCTCCCCGGTGCGCGCGAACCCGCCGCGCAGCATCGCCGCCGTGAACGCCACCGGCACCCCGGCCTGGGCGAGGAGCTGCAGCACCGGGGCGAGCAGGGGGTCGGCGCCGGCGTAGCGGGTGAGCGCGCTGAGCACCGAGATGCTCAGCACCGCCACCGCCCCGTAGGCGTAGACCGGCAGCAGGGCGCGGCGCCGGTCACGGTCGGCGAGGACCAGACGCCGCACGAGCACGGCGGCCACCACGCCGAGCAGGGCGGTCGCCGCCACGGTCTGGGCCAGCGTCGCCGCCGCCGCGACCGCCGGCCGGTCGGCGACGAACAGCGGGTCGTAGGGCGTCGCGAGGGGCGTCGCGGCGTAGCGCGCGGGCTGCGGCAGGAGCGCCACGAGGTAGCCGGCGGCCGCCAGCATCCGCGGGCCGCGCGCGCCGAGCCGCCCGGACGGGAACGCGAGCAGCGCGTGCAGGACGATCGCGATCGGGATCCACGCCGTGATCTGGCCGACGGCGATCAGCGCCGGGACGAGGGTGTTGACGAGCGCCGCGGCGAGCCACGCGAGGGCGCCGGCGACGAGGATCGGGCCGGTCCGGTTGCTCGGGCGCCGCGCCCACGCCACCGCCCCGACCCCGGCGTACACCACGCCGGTGAGCGGGAGCAGTACGAGCAGGCCGTACGGCCCCTCCGGGCTGCCGACGAGCAGCACCATCTCGATCGCCGCGCACAGCACGACGGCGGCGACGAGCGCGACCAGGGCGAGGCGCAGGGTGCGCGTCGCCGCGCCCGACCGTCGCCCCCCGCGATCCACGTGATCACGGTGGCACGCCGCGGGGTGCGGGTCGAGGCCGTCCCACAGGCCCTGCCGCAGGCCGTGACCCGCGGGGACGGGCCGATCACACGGCGTCGGGGGACTCCTCGAGCCGGCGTTGGCCCAGCCGGCCACGGGTGGCGACGACCAGCACGAGCGCGACCACCCCGAAACCGATCATGTACGGGAAGGCGCTGGCCACGGCCTCGGGCGGGAAGATCGCCCCGAGGGTGCCCGTGAACGTGTCGATCGAGGAGTGCACGAGGACCGCGAGCAGCAGGCTGGCGCGGGTGTTGTTGAAGACCCAGGTGATCACGACGGTGAACGTGACCGCGGTGAGGGTGAACAGCACGATGCCCGACAGCCCGCCGCCGCCCGACGACGCCGCCCAGGACGGCACCAGGAACTCGGGCAGGTGCCAGAGCGCCCACAGCACCCCGAGCACCAGGGAGGCGCCGAGCGGGCCGAGCGAGCGCTGCATGCGCGGCAGGGCGAAGCCGCGCCAGCCGATCTCCTCGAACAGCGGCCCGCCGAGCACCGTCACGAGCAGGAACGTCACCACGTAGGACACGAGGTAGCCCGGACCGCCGAGGGCGCCGAGGGCCGGCGCGGTCCCCGCGTAGACCATCGTGCCCACCAGCATGATCAGCGGGACGCCGACGAGCGCCACGACGTACCAGCGCACCCCGACCCGCCACCGCACGAGGCGCGCGAGCAGGCGGCGCACCCCCGCGCCGCCGCCGGTCACCCACGCCATCACCAGGCCGGCCAGCGCCGGTCCGAGGAGGATCGCGGTCGCGTTGAGGTAGCCCACCAGGGCGGGGTCGATCCGCGTGGGCAGCAGCCCGGCGCCGTCCTGGCCGAGCGTCCACGGCGCCCACACGATCCACGAGAACGCGTAGGCCATGACGAAGAACGCGACGAGGGGACGGCGCGCGAGCACCCCCGTCCGCTCGGACCGCTGTCGACCCGGTGACACCGTCATGGCCGGTCGTCCCTCCCGCCCGGCGGCTCGCCGGACCGTCACGTCGCTGCGGATCGGACGCTAGGTCGCTGGTCCGGCGGGAGGAAGGGACCTGGGTCCAGGGGGTCTACGGCGACCGGCGCGCGCCGGCGTACGTCAGGCGGCGCACGACGATCTCGGCGGGACCCCGGTGCCCGGCGCGGGCGAGCGGGCCCGCGACGAGCACGCCGACCAGCCAGGTCGCGAGCCCCACCGTCGTCGCCGTCACCAGCGACGCCGAGGCGCCGAGCCCACCCGCGATCGTCGCGAACACGGCCACGAACACCACCGACTGCGAGAGGTAGAGCGTCATCGACCAGGTCCCCGCCGCCGCGACGAGGTCCCGCCCCGGCCAGGACACGCTGCCGAGCAGGCCCATGACGCCCAGCAGCCCGAGCGCACCCGCGTAGCCCCCGGCGGCGTGGGCCGCCCCGACCAGCGCGCCGGTCGCCCCCGCCGGCGCCCACGTCCCCGCGACGGCCAGCGCCAGCGGGAGCCCGAGCAGCACGCCCGCCCCGAGCCCGCCGACCGCCCACACCGCGAGCCGGCGCCGGTGCGCGACGGGGTCGTCGAGCGTCCCGGACTGCGCGATCACCACGCCCACCAGCACCGCGGGCGCCGTGAGCAGCGCCGAGAACACCGTCGTCACCAGCCACGCCGGCGGGTGCTCGCCGAGGAAGGCGGCGACCGTGGGCGCGGCGATCGAGGGCACCGTCGGGACCCCCTGCGGCGTGCCCTGCCCGGTCGAGAGCAGGACGCCGACCACCGCGAGGCCGCCGGCCGTCACGAGGAGCGCCCGGGACGCCGCCCTGCTGCCCACCGACGACGCGACCATCGGCGCGCAGAGCAGGGCCACCAGCCCGTAGGCGCCGATGATGTCGCCGGGGAAGAGCAGGACGCCGTGCAGCGCGCCCACCCCGAGCAGCACGAGGCCCCGGCGGCGCAGCACCCGCTCGGGCGCACGCTCGGCCAGGCGCGCCAGGCCGTAGCCGACGAGCGCGGCGAACAACGGGTACACGCGCCCGTCGACGAGCACCATCTGCACGACGGCGAGGACGCGGTCGACGCCCGGGAGCTCCACCGGGTAGCCGCGGTAGCCGATGGGGCGGGCGACGAGGTAGAGGTGCGCGTTGGCCACCGCGATCAGCGCGAGCAGGAGCCCGCGCGCGAGGTCGGGGGTGACGCTGCGCGTGGCCAGTCCGGCCGGTCCGGTCACCCTGGATTCCTCCTGCTCCGCCCCGTGTGTCCCGCGCCCGGCGCCCGGCGGGCCGCGCCGGAGGACGGCGAGGATGACACGATGGCGCGGTGCACCTCACCGAGCCCCCGGACGGCACGCCGGACGATGCCGCCCGCCTCGAGCAGCGGCACCGCGCGCTGGACGAGGACCACCGGGTGTGCGACGCCATCGCCGCCCTGCCCGACGGCGCCGTGATGCACGCCTGGGTCACCCGCTTCGCCCTGCTCGCCGACCCCACGCGGCTGACGCTGCTGCTCTGCATCCACGCCGCCGGCGAGATCTGCGTGTCCGACCTCGCCGTCGCCGCGGGCCTCAAGGACACCACGACGTCCCAGGCGCTGCGCCTGCTGCGCGCGCAGGGCCTGGTCGCCACCCGCCGCGCCGGGCGCGTGGTGCGCTACCGGCTGGCCGACGAGACCGTGCACGCGCTGCTGCACGAGGTCGTCGCCGAGCCGGCACGTCTATAGCGCGAGCAGCTCCGCCAGGATCTGCTCGAGCCGGCGCGCCTCGATGAGGAACGCGTCGTGCCCGAACGGCGACTCGATGCGCCGCACCTCGCCCGCCCCGGGGATGAGGGCGGCGAGCTCCTCCTGCTGGTGCAGCGGGTAGAGCCGGTCGGACACCGAGCCCGCGACGACCGTCCGCGCCGTCACCGCGCCCAGCGCCTCGGCCAGCGACCCGCGTCCCCGGGCCACGTCGTGGCCGTTCATCGCCCGGGTGAGCTCGACGTAGCTGCCGGCGTCGAAGCGGTGCACGAGCTTCTCGGCGTGGTGGTCGAGGTAGCTCTCGATCGCGAAGCGCCCGTCGGTGCCCGGGTCCTCGCCGGGCTGCGGCCGGCGGGCGAAGCGCGTGTCGTACTCCTCGGCGGTCCGGTAGGTGTTGTGCGCGATGCGCCGCGCGACGCCCAGCCCGACGTGCGGGCCCTGCCCGCGCTCCCGGTCGTGGTAGTCGCCGCCGTGCCAGCCCGGGTCCTCGCGGATCGCGGCGAGCTGCGGGGACGCCCACGCGATCTGGTCGGCCGACGCCGCGGCCGGCGAGCACAGCAGCAGCAGGCGCTCCACCCGCGACGGGTACGTGACGGCCCACTCGAGCGCGCGCATGCCGCCCATCGAGCCGCCGAGGACCGCGGCCCAGCGGTCGATGCCCAGCGCGTCGGCGAACCGTGCCTCCACCGCCACCTGGTCGCGCACCGTCGTCCGCGGGAAGCGCGAGCCCCAGGCCCGGCCGTCGGACGCCGGGGTGGCCGGGCCGGTCGTGCCCTGGCAGCCGCCGAGGACGTTGGGCGCGACGACGAACCAGCGGTCGGTGTCGACGGCCTTGCCGGGCCCGACCAGCGCCGTCCACCAGCCCGGCGTCGGGTGCCCGAGCCCCGTCTCCCCGGTGACGTGGCTGTCGCCGGTCAAGGCGTGCAGGACCAGGACGGCGTTGTTGCCGTCGAAGCGTCCCCACGTCTCGTAGGCGACGCGCACGTCGGGCAGCGTCTCGCCGCCCTCGAGCGTGACGGCGCCGATGTCGACGAAGCGCCGGTCCCCGACCGGGTCCCCCTCCCGCCACGCGCCCGTGGCGGGAGGGAGCACCGGGACGGTCTGCAGTGAGTCGGTCACGCAGCCCGGGCCCTCACTGGGCGGACTTGGCCGCGGTGAAGCCCGCCTCGAGGTCGGCCAGGATGTCCTCGACGTTCTCGATCCCGACCGACAGGCGCACCAGGCCCGGCGTCACGCCGCTGGAGCGCTGCTCGGGCTCCGAGAGCTGGCTGTGCGTCGTCGACGCCGGGTGCACGATGAGGCTGCGCACGTCGCCGATGTTGGCGAGGTTCGAGTGCAGGCTCGTGCCGTCGACGAACGCCCGGCCGGCCTCGACGCCGCCGCGCAGGTCGAACGCGACGATGCTGCC
This sequence comes from Actinomycetospora straminea, assembly GCF_028737255.1. Taxonomy (GTDB): domain Bacteria; phylum Actinomycetota; class Actinomycetes; order Mycobacteriales; family Pseudonocardiaceae; genus Actinomycetospora; species Actinomycetospora straminea. The sequence continues at coordinate 51,053 of NZ_JAQZAN010000031.1, forward strand.
CGCGCCGCGGGGCATGTAGCGCTGCTGCGCCGCGTGCCACGGGCTGGACTCCAGGCCGGCGAAGTAGACCTTCTCGACCTCGTCGCGGCCCTCGAGCCACTCGGCCACGCGCTGGGCGTTGTCGACGTGGCGCTCCAGGCGCAGCGACAGCGTCTCGATGCCCTGCAGGATGAGGAACGCGTTGAACGGGCTCAGCGCCGCCCCGGTGTCGCGCAGGTGCTGGACCCGCATCTTCGCGGCGAAGGCGCCCGGGCCGAGGGCCTCCCAGAACTTCAGACCGTGGTAGCTCGGGTCCGGCTCGTTGAAGCCGGGGAAGCGCTGCGGGTCGTCGCCGAACGAGAACGTGCCGCCGTCGACGACGAGGCCGGCGATGCTCGTGCCGTGCCCGCCGAGGAACTTGGTGGCGGAGTGGATGACGATGTCCGCGCCGTGCTCGATCGGGCGCACGAGGAACGGCGTCGGGACGGTGTTGTCCACCATCAGCGGGACGCCCGCCTCGTGGGCGACGTCGGCGACGGCGCGGATGTCGAGGACGTTGTTCGCCGGGTTCGGCAGCGTCTCGGCGAAGAAGAACTTGGTGTTCGGCCGGACGGCGTTCCGCCACTGCTCGAGGTCGTCCTGGTCGTCGATGAACGAGACCTCGATGCCCATCTTGGGCAGCGTGTAGTGGAAGAGGTTGTAGGTGCCGCCGTAGAGGCTGGGGCTGGAGACGAAGTGGTCGCCGGCCTCGGCGATGGTCAGGATCGCCGCCGTCGTGGCCGCGCTGCCCGACGCGAACGCGAGGGCCGCGACGCCGCCCTCGAGCGCCGCGACGCGCTGCTCGAGGACGTCGGTGGTCGGGTTCATGATCCGCGTGTAGATGTTGCCCGGCTCGGCGAGGCTGAACAGGTCGGCGCCGTGCTGGGTGTCGCGGAACGTGTACGACGTCGTCTGGTAGATCGGCGTCGCCCGGGCGTTCGTCGTCGGGTCGGGGGTCGAGCCCGCGTGGATCTGCTGGGTCTCGAACGACCAGCCGGCGTTCGCGTCCGTCATGGGGTGATCACTCCATCGTGGGTGGTTCGGGGATGTGCTCGTCGTGCTCGTCGCGTTCGCTGTCGGTCGGGGTGCTGCCCCTCAGCGACACCGCTCGTCGAACGCGTCGACACGACGACTCGGCCAGAAACCTTCGAGATCGACCCGCACCACGGCGGCGATCCTCTCGCCGGAGGCCACCGGGCACAACTCACGCGCGGGGGTCACGGGGGTCACGTCGCCCACCGCCTGGCGTGGTGGACCGCGTGCTGGCAGCCTGCCAACGGTGACGGCCTCCGCGGTGGATCTCGGTGATCGGGAGTTCTGGGCGGCGCCCTGGGCGCAGCGGTTCGCGGCGTTCGCCGGCCTGCGCGCCGACGCCGGCCTGCCCTGGTTCGCCGAGCCCGAGTTCCCCGGCTTCGAGCGGGGGCCGGGGTTCCGCGCGGTCACCCGCCACGCCGACGTCGAGTACGTCAGCAAGCACCCGGCGCTGTTCTGCTCGGGGCGGGGCGCGGTGTCGATCCTCGACCTGCCCGCCGAGGCCCACGAGTTCTTCGGCTCGCTGATCAGCATGGACGCCCCGCGGCACACCAAGATCCGCCGGATCGCGGCGCAGGCCTTCACGCCGCGACGGACCGAGGCGCTGCTCGACGACGTGACCCGGGTGTCCCGGTCGGTGATCGCCGCGGCGCGCGAGGAGGCGCTGGCGGGCGACGGGTCGTTCGACCTCGTCACCGACGTCTCGGCGCGCATCCCGCTGCTGATCATCTGCGACATGATGGGCGTGCCGGAGTCCCGGCGCGAGGAGGTCTTCGCGCACTCCAACGTCATCCTCGCCGGCGACGACCCCGAGTACGTCACCTCGGACAACCCGCTCGGCGACTACCTCGCCGCCGGTGCCGGGCTCTCGGGGCTCATGACCGAGCTCGCCGCGGCCCGCGAGGCCGAGCCGACCGACGACGTCACCTCCGCGCTCGTGCACGGCACCGTCGACGGCGAGCGGCTCACGCACCAGGAGATCGCGTCCTTCTTCATCCTGCTCTGCGTCGCCGGCAACGAGACCACCCGCAACGCGATCACCCACGGCGTCTGGGGCATGCACCTCGACCCGTCCCAGTGGGAGGCGTGGTCCGGCGACGTCGAGGCCGTCACCCCGACCGCCGTCGACGAGGTCGTGCGCTGGGCCTCCCCCATCAACTGGATGCGCCGCACCGCGGTCGAGGACACGACCGTCGCCGACGTCGAGGTCGCGGCCGGCGAGAAGCTGTTGCTCGTCTACGGGGCGGCGAACCGCGACGACACCGTGTTCACCGACCCGGACCGCCTCGACCTGCGCCGCTCCCCCAACCCGCACCAGGGCTTCGGCGCCCACGGCCCCCACTTCTGCCTCGGCGCCCACCTCGCCCGCCGCGAGATCGCCGTCGCCTTCCGCGAGCTCTTCGCCGGGATGCCCGACCTGCGCGTCGTCGGCGAGCCCGACCGCCTGCGCAGCATCTTCGTCAACGGGATCAAGCACCTCCCCGTCGCGATC
>NZ_JAQZAN010000032.1 GCF_028737255.1 Actinomycetospora straminea
TCACCTTCCGCGCCACCCTGGCCTGGATCTCATGATCCGCCAGACACGCTCTAGCCGGCGATCTACCCCAGGAAGGCGTTCCGGCGGCCCGCGAGCAGGCGGTAGAGCGTCTGCTGGATGTTCTCGCGCACCTGGTCGGTCAGGTTGAACACCAGCATCGGGTCGTCCGCCGCGCCGGGCTCGTAGGCGTCGGTGTGGATCGGCTCACCGAACTCGATGTACCACTTCGACGGCAGCGGCACGAGGCCGAGCGGCCCGAGCAGCGGCCAGGTCGGCGTGATCGGGAAGTACGGGACGCCGAGCAGGCGCGCGACCGGGCCGAGGTCGGCGATCTTCGGGTAGATCTCCTCGGCGCCGACGATCGAGCACGGGATGATCGGCACCCCGCAGCGCAGCGCCGCCGAGACGAAGCCGCCGCGGCCGAAGCGCTGCAGCTTGTAGCGGTCGGCGAAGTCCTTGCCGATGCCCTTGAAGCCCTCGGGCCAGACGCCGACGAGCTCGCCCGCCGACAGCAGGGCCTCGGCGTCGGCGTTGCAGGCCAGCGTGTGCCCCGCCTTGCGTGCCGCGGCGCCGACCCCGGGCAGGCCGAAGACGAGGTCGGCGGCCAGCATCCGCAGGTGGCGCGGCACGGGCAGGTCGTCGTGCGCCGCGACCGTCGTCATCAGCGCGTCGAGGGGCAGCGTGCCGGAGTGGTTGGCGACGAGCAGTGCCCCGCCCGAGAACGGCACGTTCTCGGTGCCGATCGTCTCGACGCGGAACCACTTCTCGTACAGCGGCCGCAGGAGCGGCATGACGACGTGCTCGGTGAGGTCGCGGTCGAAGCCGAAGTCGTCGACGGTGTAGCGGCCGGTGAGGCGACGCTGCAGGAACTCGCCGACCTCGGCGACCCGCGCCTCGAGCTCGGTCGGGCCGGGCGTGGGCAGCGCGGCGAGCTCGCCCGCCGGGGCCTCCCTCACCTCGCCCGTCACCTCGTCCGTGCCGCCGGTGAGGCCCCGGGCGGCCGCGGTGCGCTCCTGGAGCGACCCGACACCCGGTCGGCTCGCCCGGCGCGGCGCGGGACGCGAACGGTGTCGGGGACCCCCGCCGTCGGAACGCAGCGGGATCACCCGGGCCTCGGGCATGACGTCACCTTCCGGGAGACGGGCGGGCGGGGCGGAGGGGTCGCGCGGGGTGTCAGGCACCGGAGGGCAGCGCCCGGGCGACGGCGAGCGCCGCATCCTGCGCCCGGCCCCACGTGGCCGGATCGATCACCGGGCGCAGGTTGCGCCCGGCCACGAAGTCGTCGAAGGCCTGGACGGTCGTCCAGCGCGGGGTGAAGCCGAACTCGGTGCGCAGCTTCGTCGTGTCCACGACGCGGCCGAAGTTCAGCAGCCGCATCTGCTCGGGCGAGAAGTCGACGAGACGGGCACGGCGCGTGAACCGCCCGACGAGCGGCACCGCGGGCTGCGGGATCGGCAGCGAGAGCCGCCCCGCCCGCCGGATCGCCTGGGAGAGCATGAGCACCCCGGCGCCCCCGACGTTGAACACCCCGGGCAGGTCCTGCGCGGCGGCGCGCTCGAGCACCGCCACCGCGTCCTCCTCGTGCAGGAGCTGGACGCGCGCGTCGTAGCCGAGCACCACCGGGACCACCGGCAGCGAGAAGTACCGCACGAACGACGTGTCGATCCGCGGCCCGATGAGGTTGACGAACCGCAGCGTCGTCACCGGGATGTCGGGCCGGCGCCGCGAGAAGCTGCGGACGTAGCCCTCGATCTCGACGGCGTCCTTCGCGTACCCGCCGGGCGGGATGGCCTTGGGCTCGGTGGTCTCGGTGAACGTCGCGGGGTCGCGCCGGCTCGCGCCGTAGACCGCGCTGGTCGACTTCACGACGAGCCGCCGCACCGTCTCGGAGCGCTGGCAGGCCGCGAGCAGCTGCATCGTCCCGATGACGTTCATCTCCATCATCATCGAGCGGCCGCCGGACGCGCCGGGGTTGCCCGAGAGGGACGCGTGGACGACGGTGTCGACCTTCGCGGTGGAGATGACCTTGCCGATCAGCGGGTTGCGGATGTCCACGCGCACGAACTCGGCGCGACCCATCCGCCGCCGCATCTCCCGCGACGGCGGCGTGGTGTCGACGCCGAGGACCCGCTCGATCGACGGGTCGGCCGCCAGGCGCGCCGCGAGGTGGCCGCCCAGGAAGCGGCTCACCCCGGTGACGAGGACGACGGACGGCGCCTCGGACATGCCCTGGACAACTCCCCCGGAATAGCTGGCGACGACCCGACCGGCCGCCCCGACCCGAGCCCCGTGCGCGGGGCCAGGGCCGACGTGAGCCCTACTTGCCGAGCTTGCGACGCTGCACGCGGGTCTTGCGCAGGAGCTTACGGTGCTTCTTCTTCGACATCCGCTTGCGACGCTTCTTGATGACCGAGCCCATAGGGGGAACCTCTCGTGAACCGCGGGTGGAGACAGGGGCGACCGGGGCGGTCGCAGACACACCACCGTACCGGCCGCCCTGGCGGCGACCGGTGGTGGAGGGGTGCGGGTGTGACCGGCTAGCCGGCGTCGAAGTAGGAGCCGCGCAGGTACTCGTGCACCGCGTCCTCGGGCACCCGGAAGCTGCGGCCCACGCGGACCGCGGGCAGCTCTCCGTTGTGCACCAGCCGGTACACGGTCATCTTCGACACGCGCATCGCGGCGGCGACCTCGGCGACGGTCAGGAACTGCACCCTCGCCAGATTGTCCCCGTCCGCCCGTCGCGGGCCGGGGCCCGTCGTGTTGTTGGGCATGGGTCTCACGCCTTCCGTGCACAGGCCGTGCCGCCGGGCTTCCCCTCCCGGCGGTTCGACACGCCGTGCTGTGCGGGTGAGGGTAGCGGGACGCGTGTGACGTCTGGTTCGAGTACACCCGCTCGTGCGTCGGCCGCGCACGCTCGCGCGTCAAGCGACCACGCCGCGGCGCCCGAACACGATCTCGTCACGACGAACGGTCGCCGGACCTCCGCCCGGCGCGATCAGCCGTACTGCCGCCCGAGCGCCACCGACCGGTCGCGGGCGGCCGTGACGGCGCGCGCGAGCGCGCTGCGCAGGCCGTCGGCCTCGAGCACGCCGAGCGCGGCGGCGGTGGTCCCGCCCGGCGAGGTGACCGCCTCGCGCAGCAGGCCCGGGTGCGGCGGCACGCCCTCGCGCCCGTCGCTGCCCGAGGTGGTGAGCAGCCCGCCCGCGCCCTCGACGGTCGCCGTCACCAGCTCGGTCGCCACCGGGCGCGGCAGGCCCAGCGCCACCCCGGCGTCGATCATGGCCTCGGCGAGCAGGAAGACGTAGGCGGGCCCGGAGCCCGACAGCGCGGTCGCGAGGTCCTGCTGGCTCTCCGGCACGCGCACGGTGCGACCGACCGCGGAGAGCAGCTCCTCCGTGGCGGCCAGCTCCGCGTCCCCCGCCGCGGAGCCGGCCGAGAGCACGCACATCGCGCGGCCGACGAGCATCGGGGTGTTCGGCATGACGCGCACGACGGCCGTCTCCGCCGGCAGGCGCGCCTCGAGCGCCGACGTCGGGATACCCGCCGCCAGCGAGACGACGGTGGGCCGGTCCTGCCCCGGCGCCCGGCCGGCGAGGACGTCGCGCACCGCGTCGAGCACGGTCGGCACGTCCGCGGGCTTGACGGCGACGACGAGGACGTCCGCCCGGCGCGCCGCCTCCGGGGCGTCGACCGGGCCGATGCCGTAGCGCGCGCCGAGCTCGTGCGCGCGGGCCGCGACGCTCTCGACGACGAGCAGCGAGCCCGGGTCGTGCCCGGCGGACACGAGCCCGCCCAGCAGGGCCTCGCCGATCTTCCCGCCGCCCAGGACCGCCACCGTGCTGCTCATGGGGCGATCCTCCCGCAGGCCCTCAGACCGGCGAGCGGGGCAGGTCGGTGCCCAGGTGCAGCCGCGCGAACAGCAGCGACTCGGCGAGCATGTCGAGGCGCTCGTTGCGCGAGCGCGCGCGCCGCGTGCTGATCTCGACGACCACGCTGCCGGCGAACCCGGACGTCCCGAGCTGCCGGCACACCTCCGCGCACGGCTGGGTGCCGCGCCCCGGCACGAGGTGCTCGTCGCGCTCGAGGCCCGTGCCGTCGGCGAGGTGCAGGTGCACCAGGCGGTCACCCATGCGCTCGAGCAGGGCCAGGGCGTCGTCGCCGGCCGTCGCGGTGTGGGAGAGGTCGAGGGTGTACCAGCGGGCGCCGGTGCCCGTCGGGTCGTGGCCCGGGGTGTAGCTCGACCACCGCAGCCGCCCCCGCCGCAGCGGGAACATGTTCTCCATCGCGATCTGCACGCCGTGCGCCCGCTCGAGCTCGTCGATCTGGCGGGAGAGCCCGAGGGCGTAGCGGCGCTGCCAGCGGAAGGGCGGGTGCAGCACGACGGTCGGGGCGCCGAGGCTCGCGGCGAGGACGGCGCTGCGGCGCAGACGCTCGGCGGGGTCGGGCGTCCACACGCGCTGGGTGATCGCGAGGCAGGGGGCGTGGACGGCGAGCACCGGCATCCCGGTGCGCTCCGAGGCCCGGGCGACGGAGGCGAGGTGCTGGCTGTCGGGGTCGGTCCAGACCATGAGCTCGACGCCGTCGTAGCCGAGCTCGGCGGCCACCGCGAACGCGGAGTCCATGTCCTCGGGGAAGACCGAGGCCGTCGACATGGCGACCGGCGGGCCCCCGTGCGGGGGCGTCGGAGGGCGCACGGATCAGCGGCTCAGCAGCACGATCGCGGCCGGGGACACGGTGACCACCAGCCCGACGACGACGGCGAGCACCGTCGTCTGCAGGTCGTCGGACTTCCGCAGCGCGCGCACGCCGAACACGAGGCCCGTGGTCGCGGCGGCGGCGAGCACGAGGGCGACGACGGGCTGCTCCTGCCAGAGGTAGGAGAAGACGGTCCACAGCACGGCGCCGAGCAGGGCGCCGAGCACCAGCTGGACGATCATGATCGCCCAGTCGCGCGCCGACGTGGCGCGGGGCTCGGGCTCGTCGTCCTCGAGGTCGTCCTCGTCGAGGTCGTCGAGGTCGTCGAGGTGGTCGTCGACCCGGTCGCGGCGGGGCGGGCGGCCCAGGCCGGCGGGCACGTCACGGGGGTCGCGCTCGTCCTCGTACCCGTCGTCGTACGCGTCGTACCCGTCGTACCCGTCGTGCTCGTCCTCGAGGTCCTCGTCGTCGTCGAGGTCCGGGCGGGCGAGCGGCGAGGCCGCCGTGGAGGGGCCGCCGTCGTCCATCGGGCCACCGCGCTGCGGGGGCGCGCCGGGCGGGCGGGCGGCGGGCGACGCGGTGGTGGCGGGCCCGGCGTCGCCGACGCGCGCGGCCGGCACCCCGGGGTGGCCGGGCGCACCGGGGACCGGGCCGGCAGGACGGGCCGGCGGGGCGCCGAAGGCCTGCGTGCCGGTGACCGGGGGCGCGGGCTGCTGCGCGGCGGCCGGCGGCGGCCCGGCGGGCGGGGCCGGTGGCGCGGGCGGGGGTCCGGCCGGTGCGACGGGCGGGGCGGGCGGCGGCGACGGGGCGGCCGCGGCGCCGCCCCACGGGTCGCGGGGTGCCGGGTGCTCGGGAGCGGGGTGACCGTTGGGGCCGGGGCCGAAGCCGTTGCGGCCGCCGTCGTACCCGGGACCGTCGTACCCGGGGCCGCCGTACCCCGGGGCTCCGTACCCCGGGCCTCCGTGACCCGGGCCGCCGCGGTCGAAGCCGTTGGCGGGCTGGCCCGGTCCCCGGCCCTGCCCGCCGTAACCCTGCCCGCCGTAGCCCTGCCCGCCGTAGCCCTGACCGTCGTAGGGCGAGCCGCCGTAGCCCTGGCCGTCGTACCCCGAGCCGTAGCCGGATCCGGCGACGGCTCCGTAGCCGCGGGTCCCGGTGTCGTGGCCGGGGTCGTACCCCGCGTCGTGGCCGCCGGTGTCGTAGCCACCGGTCTCGTAGCCGCCGTCGTAGCGGCCGGTGTCCCAGCCCGTGTCGTAGCGGGTGTCGTAGGTGGCGTCGTAGGTGGTGTCGTACCCCGGGTCGTGGCCGTAGCGGTCGTCCGCGGGGGGCTCGGGCGCGCGGTAGGCGTAGCCGCCCGGGTCCGGCGCGGCGCCGCGGGGCTCGTCCTCGGGCTCCGGCGTGCGGCGACGGCGGGGCTGCTGGGACTCCGCGCTGTAGGCCGCCAGGAGCTCGGCCACACTGCGCTGGGTTCCCGGACGGGGCCCGTCGTCCCTGTTCACGACCCCTACCGTGCCTCGTGCAGTGTCGGGCGTCCAGTCGCGAGGGGGCCGCCGACCGACAGCATCCCACCGCCCGGCTGTAGCTGGTCGAGACGACCCAGGATGATCCCCTCGCGCAGCGCCCACGGGCACACCTCGACCTGGTCGAGGCCGAGCGCGGTCATCGCCTCGTGGGCCACGACGGCCCCGGCGACGAGCTGGTGGCTGCGGCTCGCGGACACCCCTTCGAGCTCGGCGAGGTCGGACGAGCTCATGCGGGAGATGAACGCCACGACCTGGCGCAGGCCGGTCGCGGTGAGCGTGCGACGCACCCGCGGTCCCGCGCTGCGGGGGGCGGCGCCGGTGAGCCGGGCCAGCGACCGGAAGGTCTTCGAGGTGACCACCGCCCGGTCCGGCGGGCCCTCGCCCAGCAGCGTGGTCGCGGGCGAGGCGAGCACCTCGTGGGCGTACTCGGCGAGCGACTTGACCTCGCGTCGTTGCGGCGGGTCCGCGGTGAACCAGTCCCGGGTCAGGCGACCCGCGCCGAGCGGCACCGAGATCGCGTGCACGGGGGCCTCGTCCCGCCCGACCGCCATCTCCAGCGAGCCACCGCCGATGTCGAGCACCAGGAGGTGGCCCGCCGACCAGCCCAGCCAGCGGCGCACGGCGAGGAACGTCAGCGCCGCCTCGTCCGGGCCCGAGAGCACCTGCAGGTCGACACCGGCCTCGTCCTGGACCCGCTCGAGCACCGCCGAGGAGTTCGAGGCGTCGCGCACCGCGGAGGTCGCGAACGCCAGCAGGTCCTCGCAGCCCAGCTCGAGGGCCTGCTGGCGGGCGTCGGCGACGGCCGCCACCAGCGCGTCGGCGCCCTCGTCCTCGAGGCGGCCCTCGCGGACGTGCTCGGCGAGCCGCAGCGCGGTCTTCGTGGAGTGGGTCGGCGTCGGGTGACCGCCGCGCTGGGCGTCGACCACCAGGAGGTGCACGGTGTTCGACCCCACGTCCAGCACCCCGAGTCGCACGGCCGTGAGTCTAACCGGGGCGCTCAGGCGTCGAGCTTGTAGCCCAGCCCCCGCACCGTGACGAGGTGCCGGGGCGCCGACGGCTCGGGCTCGAGCTTGGCGCGCAGCCGTTTGACGTGGACGTCGAGGGTCTTGGTGTCGCCGACGTAGTCGGCACCCCAGACGCGGTCGATGAGCTGGGCGCGGGTGAGCACGCGGCCCACGTTGCGCAGCAGGTACTCGAGGAGGTCGAACTCCTTGAGCGGCAGCGGGACCTCGGTGGGGGCGCCGTCGACCCCGTCGCCGAGGACGGTGACGACGTGCCGGTCGACGTCCATGCGGATCGGGCCGGCCTCGAGCAGCTGGCGCTCGCCGCCGGCGGGCGCGGGCCCGCCGTCGGTCTCGGCGTCCTGACCGCGGCGCAGCACCGCCCGGACGCGGGCGATGAGCTCGCGCGCCGAGTAGGGCTTGGTGACGTAGTCGTCGGCGCCGAGCTCGAGCCCGACCACCTTGTCGATCTCCGCGTCGCGCGCGGTGACCATGATCACGGGCACCGAGGAGCGCTGCCGCAGGGCCTTGCAGACGTCGGTGCCGCTCATGCCCGGGAGCATGAGGTCGAGCAGCACGATGTCCGCGCCGTGGCGCTCGAAGTCGTCGAGGGCGGCCGCGCCGGTGCCCGCCACGGAGGTCTCGAAGCCCTCCTTGCGCAGCAGGTAGGCCAGCGGGTCGGCGAAGGACTCCTCGTCCTCGACGATGAGCACGCGGGTCATGGAGATCCTCCGGGGACGGACGGGGCCGGGTCGTGCCCGGCCGTCGCGCTGTACGCCAGGTCGGCGTCGAGGTCGTCGAGGTCGGGGTCGGCCTCGCGGTCGTCGGGGTCGTCGTCGGCCGGTGCGGCGGGGACCCGGAGCGTGAACGTCGAGCCCACGCCGGGCTGGCTCCACAGCCGCACCTCCCCGCCGTGGTTGGCGGCGACGTGCTTGACGATCGCGAGCCCCAGCCCGGTGCCGCCGGTGGCGCGCGAGCGGGCGGGGTCGACGCGGAAGAAGCGCTCGAACACCCGCTGCTGGTGCTCGGGGGCGATCCCGATGCCGCGGTCGGTCACCGAGATCTCGATGCGGTCGCCCTGCCGGCGGCGGCGCACCGAGACCGGTGTGCCCTCCGGGGAGTAGGCGACGGCGTTCTCGAGCAGGTTGGTCAGCGCGGTGACCAGCAGCGTCCGGTCGCCGGCGACCTCGAGCCCGCTGGGCGCGTCGAGCAGGAAGCGCTCGCGGGGGTCGGAGGCGTCCTCGGGCGCGGCGCTCGCCGCGGCCTCGGCGGGCACCCGCACGCGCTTGAGCGCCTCGCCGAGCACCTCGTCGACGTCGACCCGCACGAGCTCGGGCAGCCGCTCGGCGCCCTGGAGCCGCGAGAGCGAGATGAGCTCGGTGACGAGCGCGCCGAGGCGGTGGGACTCGTTGAGGATCCGGGTGGCGAAGTGCGCGACCTCGTCGGGGTCGTCGGCGTCGAGCACGGCCTCGGCCAGCACCGCGAGCGCGCCGACCGGCGTCTTGAGCTCGTGCCCGACGTTGGCGACGAAGTCCCGGCGCACGGCCTCGAGGCGCACCGCCGCCGAGGTGTCGGTCGCGTCGACGACGACGAAGCCGTCCCCGAGCGGGCGGACGTGCGCGACGATCGGGCGCGGGGTCGAGCCCGGCGGGTGGGTCGCCGGCGACAGGTCGACCTCGCACGGCTCGGCCCCGGTGGCGACTCGCTCGGCGGCCGCGGTGACCCGCGGGTCGGGGCGGGCGTCGACGACGGCGCCCAGCGCCTCGGCGCGCTCGTTGGCGAGGACGACGTCGCCGAAGCGGTTGATGACGGCGATGCCGGACTGCGACCGGCGCACCAGCCGCGCCAGGAGCTCGGCGACCGTCGGGCCCCGCACCCCGCGGGCCCGCTCGCGGCCGGGCTCGTCGCGCTTCCACCGCACCGCGGCGGCCCCGGCGACGGCGCCGAGCGCCGCGGCCAGGAGGGCCACGACGACGGTCACCAGCACCGGGACGGTCACGTTTCCCGATGGTAAGGGCGCCGTGGCTCCCCGGGTGTCACTCGCGTGAGCTGTCCAACGCCTCCGGGGGACAGGGTTGGCCTGCTGTTCGGCCGCCGTTCACCGAACGGGGCGGTGCGCCCCTACCGGCCCTGGTTCGCCACCGCCGCGATCGCGTCCTGCGCGGCGTCCGGGTCGAGGTAGGTGCCGCCCGGGTTGGTGGGCCGCAGCTCGCCGTCGCCCGTGCTCTCCAGGTCGTAGCGCAGCGGGATCCCCGTGGGGATGTTGAGGCCCGGGATCGTCTGCTCGTCGATGCCGTCGAGGTGCTTGACCAGCGCCCGCAGCGAGTTGCCGTGCGCCCCGACCAGCACCGTCCGCCCGGAGCGCAGGTCCGGGACGATCGAGGCCTGCCAGTACGGCAGCAGCCGCTCGAGCACGTCGGCGAGGCACTCGGTGCGCGGCATCGCGTCGCCGAGGTCGGCGTAGCGGGGGTCGCCGGTCTGGGCGTACTCGTCGTCCGGGTCGATCGGTGGCGGCGGGGTGTCGTAGGAGCGACGCCAGATCTGGAACTGCTCCTCGCCGTACTCCTCCAGGGTCTGCTTCTTGTCCTTGCCCTGGAGCGCTCCGTAGTGCCGCTCGTTCAGCCGCCAGTCCCGGCGCACCGGGATCCACGCGCGGTCGGCGACGTCGAGGGCGATGTTGACCGTGTTGATGGCGCGGCGCAGCAGCGAGGTGTGCACGACGTCGGGCAGCAGGCCGGCGTCGGCGAGCAGCTCCCCGCCGCGATGGGCCTCCTGCTCGCCCAGCGGCGACAGCGGGACGTCCACCCACCCGGTGAAGAGGTTCTTCTCGTTCCAGTCGCTCTGCCCGTGGCGCAGGAGGACGAGCGTGCCGACGGTTCCCTCCGGGTTCATGACGCGAGACCCTGCCAGCGGCCCGCCGCACGCACCACGCCGCCGGGGTCACGGGCGCGTGAGATCACCCCGGGCCGGGTACGGCCTCCGTCGTCGGCGGGCGACCGCCGTGACCACCACAGCGAACCACCAGACCGGGGCCCGCACACCGCGCGGGCCGCCCCGGGTCAGCGACGACTCCAGGAGTCCGACGTGAACGACGACGACATCACCACCAGCGGCAGCGGCGGGCACGGCCCCGCCGACGGCGGCGCGAGCGGCCAGGGCGCCGACGGCGGCGCGGACGGCGGCGCGGGCCACGGGCCGGCCGACGGCGGCGCGGCGGGCGGCGGTTCCGACGGGGGCGCCGACGGCGGCGCCGACGGCGGTGCGGGCCACGGCCCGGCCGACGGCGGTGCGCGCGGCGGCGGCGCCGACGGGGGCGCGGACGGCGGGGCGGACGGGGGCGCCGACGGTGGCGCCCACGGCCCGGCCGACGGCGGTGCGTTCGGCAACTCGGCCGACGGCGGCGCGGACGGCTCCGCGGGCCACGGCCCGGCCGACGGCGGCGCCCGCGGCGGCGGCTCCGACGGCGGTGCCGACGGGGGCGCGGACGGCGGTGCCGACGGGGGCGCGGACGGCGGTGCCGGCCACGGCCCGGCCGACGGCGGTGCCCGTGGCGGCGGCTCCGACGGCGGCGCCGACGGGGGAGCCTGAGGCCTCGTGACGACCGAGACGACCGTGGCGCCGGCGGGCGACCGGTCCCCCGATCACGGCTCCACGGATCGCGGCGCCGGGCACGCCCGCCCGGCGCTGCGGCGTCTCGTCGCCGGCGACCTCGACGAGTTCGCCGCCGCGGCGTGGGGCCGCGAGGCCCGCCTCTCGCGCGCCGCGGACCTCGCCAAGCACGCCGAGGGCGCCGAGCACCCCCCGGCGTTCGGTGACCTGTTCGACCTGGCCGCCGTCGACGAGCTGCTGAGCCGGCGCGGCCTGCGCACGCCATTCCTGCGGATCGCCAAGCAGGGCACGGTGGTCGACTCCCGCCACTTCACCGGCGAGGGCGGCGTCGGTGCCGAGGTGTCCGACCAGGTGCACGACGACCGCGTCGCGGCCCTGTTCGCCGAGGGCCACACCGTCGTGCTGCAGGGCGTGCACCGCACCTGGGGTCCGGTGGCCGACCTCGCCACCGAGCTCGCCGCCGAGCTCGGGCACCCGGCCCAGACCAACGCGTACGTCACACCGGCGTCGTCGCAGGGCTTCTCCGCGCACTACGACGTGCACGACGTCTTCGTCCTGCAGGTCGCGGGCACCAAGCGCTGGCACGTCCACGCCCCCGTGCACCCCGACCCGCTGCGCTCCCAGCCCTGGAACGACCACGCCGACGCCGTGGCGACCCGGGCCGCCGAGGAGCCGCTGATCGACGAGGTCCTCGAGCCCGGCGACTCCCTCTACCTGCCGCGCGGCTACCTCCACTCGGCCACCGCGCAGGGCGAGGTCAGCGCGCACCTGACCATCGGCGTGCACGTGCTCACCCGCTGGGCGCTCGTGGACGCCCTGCTGAACGCGCTGACGCACGACCCGGAGCTGCGCGGCTCGCTGCCCCTCGGCATCGACGCCGCCGACCCCGCGGCGCTCGCCCCGCACGTCGAGGCGGTCGCCGCCCGGCTCGCCGAGACCCTCGCCGCGCCCGACCCGCGACGCACCGAGCGGGTCGCGCGCAGCGTGCGACGGCGCGTCTGGCACGGCAACCGCCCGGAGACCGTCGCCCCGCTGGCCCAGGCCGCCGCGGCGACGGGGGCCGACGCGTCGACCACGGTGCGGCTGCGCCGGGGCCTGCACCACCGGCTGCGCCCGGAGAGCACCGACGGCACCGACGGCGCCGCCGTGGTCCTCGAGCTGCCCGACCGCACGCTCACCCTGCCCGCCGGCACCCGCGACGCGGTCGCGCGCCTGCTCGACGGCGACCCGGCGCGAGCCGGCGACCTGCCGGGTCTGTCGCCCGAGGACGGTGCCGTCGTCGTGCGCCGGCTGCTGCGCGAGGGCGTGCTCGTCCCGGTCTGAGCGACGGGCGAGCGACGGGGTGAGCGGCCAGGTGAGCGACGAGGTGAGGTCATCCTTACCTCAGTCTCCCCGTCCGGGTGTCCATCCCCGCCCGGGCGGGGTATGACGGGGAGATGACCACGCCGGAGCCGGCAGATCCTCCCGAGCGCGCAGCGACGTTCCGCTGCTCGGAGGCGGCCCGCGAACGCGCCGACCCGTTCGTCGCGACCGCGCCGCCGGCCCGGTGCTGGCTGCTCGTCGAGCACCCGGGCCCGTGGGGACACCAGGCGCTCGGCGACGCCGGCTACCCGGACGAGGTGCTCGACGCGATCGACGCCTTCTGCCGGGCCCGCGGTGCGCGCTTCCAGCTCATCCGCCGCTCCCGCGCCCGGGGCGAGGCCGCGGCGGACCGGGGAAGGTTCGCCCTCGTCGACACCACGCCGGGCGCCGAATCGGTGCGGTGGGGCCGGGTGGGCTCGCCCGCGGAGCTGCCCGCGGCGCTCGCGGACCTCGAGGCCGTCACGACGCCGTCGACCGAGCCGGTCTACCTCGTGTGCGCGCACGGCCGTCACGACGCCTGCTGCGCGATGCGCGGGCGCCCGGTCGCCGCCGCGCTCGCGATGGAGTACCCGGAGCGCACCTGGGAGACCACGCACACGGGTGGCGACCGCTTCGCCGCCAACGTCGTCCTGCTCCCCCACGGCCTGGTGCTCGGGCGGGTGCCGGCCACCGAGGCGGTCGAGGTCGTCCGGCGCTACGCCGCCGGGGAGGTCGACACCACCTGGGTGCGGGGCCGCACGTTCCTCTCCCCGCCCGCCCAGGCCGCGCAGCACCACGCCCGCCTGGCCTACGACGAGCACCACGTCGACGCCCTGCGCGTGCTCGGCGTCGAGGTGCGCGAGCCGGGGCTCACGGAGGTGCGCCTCGACGGTGGCGCGGACCGGGGCCCGCTCACCGTCGTCGTGCGCGAGCGGTGGGTCGCCTCGCCGACGCCGCTGACCTGTTCCGCGGGCCGCGCGGCGTCCATGCGCGTCTACGACCTCGAGTCCCTGACCGACTCGTCCGGTGTGTCGGACGGTCTGCCGGGGGTGGGGGCGCTCGGCGCGGTGGCCGGGGGGTGAACCTCTCGCCGGGGACTGGTTGAGCGCCGTGATCCGCGGGAACGTGGCGGCTGCACGGCACGTCACCCTCGAACGGAGCAGGACCCATGATCCTCACCATCCTCGGCTGGATCGTCTTCGGACTGATCGTCGGCTTCATCGCGCGGGCCCTGGTCCCCGGCAAGGACGACATCGGCATCCTCCCGACGATCGGGCTCGGCATCCTCGGCTCGGTCGTCGGCGGGCTCGTGTTCTCGCTCTTCAGCGGCCGCATCGAGCTCTCCAACCCGCTCGGCTGGATCGGCTCCGTGATCTTCGCGATCATCCTGCTGATCATCTACAACCGCGTCACGGGCCGGAAGCGCGCTCGCCGATAGATTGTGCACGATGAGATCGTGCGCTAGCTTCTGAACGTGAGCACGGACGAGGGGGCGACGGACGACCTGCTGCTCTCCGAGCAGGCCTGTTTCGCGCTCTACTCGGCGTCCCGCGCGGTCACCGACGTCTACCGGCCCCTGCTCGCCGAGCTGGGCCTGACCTACCCGCAGTACCTCGTCCTCCTGACCCTCTGGGAGTCCGAGCCGCGGGCGGTCCGGGACGTCGGTGCCGCGCTCGCGCTCGACTACGGCACCGTCTCGCCGCTGCTCAAGCGGCTGGAGGCTGCCGGGTTGATCGAACGTCGTCGCGATCCCCGCGACGAGCGGACCGTCACGGTGCACCTCACCGACGACGGCCGCGCGCTGCGGGGCCGCGTCACGCACGTCCCGCGGACGATCGGGTGCGCGCTCGGTCTGGACGACCGGGCCCGCCGGGACCTCATCGTGCTCCTCCGGACGATCACCGCCTCGACCGCCGCCTTCCGCGGCGTCGACGGCGGGTCGTCCGCCGGCTGATCCACCCGAGCTGACAGGAGACGACGATGCCGAGCCGCGACGCGACCACGCACTGGGAGGGCGGCCTCCAGGACGGCAAGGGCCAGGTGACGCTCGACTCGTCCAACGCGGGCCAGTTCAACGTCTCGTTCCCGACCCGCGCCGAGGACCCCAACGGCCAGACGAGCCCCGAGGAGCTCATCGCCGCGGCGCACTCGTCATGCCTGGCCATGAACCTCTCCGGCGTGCTCGGCGGCGAGGGCCTGACCGCGAAGGCCATCGACGTCAGCGCCGAGGTGACGCTGTCGCCGGCCAAGGGCGGCGGCTTCGAGATCAGCGGCATCGCCGTGACGCTGCGCGCCGACGTCGACGGTGTCGACGAGGCGAGGTTCCAGGAGCTCGCGTCCACCGCCGAGAAGACATGCCCGGTCTCGAAGGCGCTCGCGGGCACCACCATCACGCTGGACGCCGCGCTCGGCGCGTGACCCGGCACTGTCGGGGGCCGCGGCTACGGTGACGCCGTGTCCGAGGTCGACCCGTCGCCCCGGTGGCCGCGCGCCGGTAGCCTGGATGGAGAGCACACCACCCGGGAGACGCCATGGCGCGTGGTACGGACGACGGGCCGGCCCGGACGGGACGGCGACGCATCGTCGAGCCCGGTGAGCCGGCGGGCGACCTCGCCGCCCGGCTCCACCTCGACGACCCGGCCCTCCAGCAGCGCTACCGCGCCGACCTCGCGCGCGTCCGCGACGCCGAGCTGCGCGCCGAGGTCGACACCGAGGGCGTCCGCCTGCACTGACCGGTCGCGCCGAGGAGATGCGCAGGACCGGACGTTGGCATGACCTGGTCCTTCCTCTCGTGGTCGCCCGACGACGCCGCCGGCGCGGTCTACGACGTCACCGTGCCCGGGGTGTGGGAGGAGCTCCTCGACTTCTACGCCGGCGGGGCGGGGAGCCGCCCGCTCGAGCGGGTCGTCGAGCTGGCCCGCGAGCACGGGGTGCGGAGCGTCGTCGTCGAGCAGCGCCACCTCGACCACGACTGGCGCAGCGAGCACGGCGCCTTCCACGGGCAGCTGTTCCGCCGCCGCCCCTCGGTGTGCCACCGCTGGCACCTGTTCACCGACGACGTCCCCGACGACCTCTCCCGCCTGCGCCCCGAGGCCTACCGCGGCTACGTCGTGCTCCGGCCGCTGCCCTCGACGCCCGTCGGGCGCACCATGATCGCGCCGCCGCCCGGTCTCGCCGACGCCGTGCGGTGCGAGGCCACCGAGCGCGTGTCGCTGTTCGGGCGCCCGCTGTGGATCACAGCGATGCCGTTCACCAGCCAGGACGCCGAGTACCTGCGCTGCGCGCACGCGACGCTGTGGATGGTGCTGCGCCACGCGCACCTCGCCCACGGCCTGCCACGCCGGCTCACCGCCGAGGTGCACGACGCCGCGCTCGGCGGAGTGATCGTCGGCCGGCAGATCCCCAGCGAGGGCCTCTCGGTGCAGCAGATGCTCGCCGGCGCCACGCGTCTCGGGCTGTCGCCGGGGCTGATGCACCTGCCCGCGACGCGCGACGAGGACGCCGCCGCCGACGCCGTCACCCCGCCCGCCCAGGCCGCACCGGGCGGGCGCGCCGACCCGCAGGCCGGGCGGCTCTCGCTGCGCGCGGTGCTCTGCCGCTACGTCAACAGCCAGCTCCCGCCGATCGTCATCTCCGCGAGCCACGCGTGGGTGGTCGTCGGGTACCGGCGCGACCCGGACGACGACCGCCGGGTGACGCTGTGGCGCCACGACGACGCGCGCGGCCCGTACCTCGAGGTCGCCGACCCCTTCGCCGAGCCCGAGGACGCGCACCGCCCCTGGCAGACGGCGATCCTGCCGCTGCTGCCCGCGATCCACGTGACCGCCGAGCGCGCCGAGGCCGCCGGGCGCCTGTGGTTCGCGGGCTACCTGCGCCGGGCGGGCGACGACGAGCCGGTGGCCCGGGCCGCCGCGGCCGGCGAGCTGACCTTCCGCACCTACGTCGTGCGCACCGACGACTTCCTCGAGGGCCTGCTCGACCGCGGCGTCGACCCGGCACTCGCGGACCTCTACCGCCTCGCCGCCCTGCCCGAGCACCTGTGGGTCGTCGAGGCCGTCGACCGCGCGGCCCGGCGGGCGGGCCGGCCCGACGTCGTGGGCGAGGCCCTCGTCGACGCCACGGCGTCCACCCACCACGAGCCCCTGCAGGAGGGCCTGGTCGCCCTGCACGGCGGGCGCCTCGCCCACCGCATCGGGCCCGACCACGGCACCCGACGCGACCTGCAGCTGCGCGACCCCGGGCACTACCGCACCGGGCGCGCCGGGCACCGCTGAGTCACGGCACGGACCGGGGCGCGTGGGTCAGGGCGCGTCCTCCGGCAGCGACCCGGCGATCGCCGGCCCGACCACGCCCGCCGCGGTCTCCCCGCCCGTCTCGGCGTCGACGGTGCCGCCGGCGCGGTCGCGCTCCTCGGCGTCGGGCAGCACGGGCCCGAGGGTGAGCCGGATGCGGTGGGTGTCGGACCGCTCGCGCTCGCCGCGTCCGGACACGTCGCCGGACAGCACGAACCACTTCGCGCCCACGGAGCCCTCGGCCTCGCGACGCCGCCGGACCTCGACGGCGAGCTCGATCTCGACCTCGCGCACCCCGAGCCCGTAGCCCTCGCCGCGGCGCCCGCGGGCGGCGACGAGGTCGCGCCGCAGGGCCAGCAGCACCTCGTCGAGACCGAGCCCCTGGTCCTGCTCCTGGTCCTCCCCCGTCGCGCTCATGGGCATGACGGTAGCCGGGGACCCCGACAGCGCCGACTCGAATCCCTTGACAGAACTACATAGTCCTCTTCTAGGATCGGCGCATGGACCTCAGCGCGCGCCCCGTCGTCTCCGCCGCCGAGTGGGAGCAGGCCCACCGGGAGATGCTCGTGCGCGAGAAGGAGCTCACCCGCGCGCGCGACGCGCTCGCCGCGGCCCGGCGCCGCATGCCGATGGTCAAGCTGGAGAAGGACTACGTGCTCCAGGGTCCCGACGGCCCGGTGCGGCTGGTCGACGTCTTCGAGGGGCGCCACCAGCTCGTCGCCTACAAGTTCATGTGGCACGACCCGGCGAGCCCCTGCGAGGGCTGCTCGCTGTTCGTCGACCAGTTCGGGCACCCCGCGCACCTCCACGCCCGCGACGTCACGCGCGCCGTGATCAGCTCCGGCCCGCTGGAGGAGACGCTGCCCTACCGCCAGCGGATGGGCTGGACGACACCCTGGTACTCGTCGGCCGGCAGCGACCTCTACGCCGACCTGGGCCTCGGCGACGGCTTCGCCCTCAACGTCTTCCTCCGCGACGGCGACGACGTCTACCGCGCGTACATGATCGAGGGTCGGGGCACCGAGGCGCTGGGCAGCGTGTGGTCCTTCCTCGACCTCGTGCCGTTCGGCCGCCAGGAGACCTGGGAGGACGCGCCGGCCGGGACGCCGCAGTCCGACCCGTACGTCTGGTGGCGCCGCCACGACGAGTACGAGACGGCGGGGGCGGCCCACCGCTGAGGCGGGCTCAGTCGCGGTCCACCACCGGCAGCGGCGCCGTGTCGCCGCGGCGCTCCACCGGCTCGGGGTCGGCGGCCGGCGGCCAGAGCGCGAGACCCGCGACGACGATCGCCGCGAACACCACGCCCACCCCGAGGTAGACCAGCGCGGAGGCGACGGTCGGCTCCCCGGCCACGAGGTGGGTCAGGCCCGCCTGCGCCGAGCCGGCCAGCAGGAACTGCCGCGTCCGTCGGGCGCCGTGCGGGCGGGCGAGCAGCAGCCCGCCCTGCACGCCGACGAGCAGCAGGGTCAGCACCGCGGCGAGCGCGGTCGTCCCCGCCAGGAGCATCGCGGCCGCGACGCCCAGGACCGCGACCGCCGCCGCACCCGTCACGACGGCGGTCACGCCCGGCGCACTGCGCTCCTCACCGCGGTCCACGCCCCCACGGTACGAGCGACCCGGGACCCGGCGCGGACCCGTGCGAGGCCCACCCGAGGCCCCGCCGACCACATGGGGGGAGGGGTGGCCGGCGGGGTCCGGGCG
The DNA here is from genome assembly GCF_028737255.1 of Actinomycetospora straminea. Lineage (GTDB taxonomy): Bacteria > Actinomycetota > Actinomycetes > Mycobacteriales > Pseudonocardiaceae > Actinomycetospora > Actinomycetospora straminea. The sequence goes on from NZ_JAQZAN010000032.1 coordinate 18,160, forward strand.
GACGACCGCGAACGGCCGCGCCGAGCCGCGAGGCGCAGCGTCGCGGCTCGGTCACACCGTCCCTCGTACCTCAGACGTTCGTCAAGCGGTCATGGTGTTCGGTCCCGGTACAGCGTGGGCAGGGATGTGCCGTCTCCCCGGAGCGGAGATGCCGGCCGAAGGAACCGCCGGAACGGCGGGCGTCGCGGGCGATCTCCGCAAGGGTCTCGAGGTCCTGGTCCCGCAGCCACGCCGACAGCGCGGTGGGCGCGCCGGGCGCCGGCGGGTCGTCGGCGAGGGCACCCACGAGGTCGCCGTCGGGCCCCATCAGGACCGTCCGCCCTCCGCCGGACGTGCCCCGAGGTGGTCCTGCAGCACGGCGTCGGTCGCGGGGTCGACCTGCGGGCGGTGGTGACCACTCGCCGCGCCGACGTCCTGCGGCCATTCCGCGGAGCCGGCGGCGCCGGTCAGCTCCTCCCGAGGCGGACGCCCGAGCACCAGCGTCCGTCGCAGCCGCCACACCCGACGCCTCTCCCGCGACCGCTCCCGGGCCCGGGTCGCGTCGTCCACCATCTGGCGGGCACGGTCGAGCGCGTGCCCGACCCGTGCGAGGACCGGGTCGTCCATCGTGTCCACCTCGGACCGGTGAGGAGTCGGACTGGGTCCCGCGCGTGCGGTCGACCGGTGCGGCCAGGGTGCCCGACGGGGGTGCGCCGTCAACACACGCGTCGAGGGAGATGGGCGGTGCAGGGCGGGCGCTCCTGGCCGCTGTGGCGCGCCGTCCGCTCAGGCCGAGGCGTTCTCCCGGGCGCGGCGGTCCTCCCGCAGGACCTGGCGCCGGAGACCGCTACAGGTTCCTCACCTGCGAGGACACCGTTTGTTCCTGATCAGCGGTCGGCCGTTGTTCCGTCGCGGTTCCGTGCCGTCCGATGGGCTGGCGTACGAGCCCGGTCGGCGTGGTCGGCCGGCTCCTCCGACCGCAGAGGTCGACGCGGGCGCGGTGCCTCGGCGAGGCCCGCACCGTCGGCAAGCCGTCGGCGGCTCAACCTCTGCTCCGTGGTCTCGAGCAGCCTCATCGCGACGTCGCAGAGGTACTGGGATTGGGCAACGCGCGCTGACACCCGTGAGACGGCTTCGGCGCCGAAGTCGTCCTCCAACGTCACCACCTCCTTGCTCCTTCCTGCTCGAAACCGGGCTCCCGCCCGGTTTTCACAGGTTCGCGCAGACGGCGACGGCTTCGCCAGCATCGGTCGCGGTGGGCTCCGGTCGTCGCGCAGGGCCCGCCCGGCCGGCGGCCGGCTGGACACGGCAGCTGCCTCCCGTGAACGGCTCGTGCGAACGCAGGCGAGAACTCGATCAGTGAGTCAGACAGGCGCGGAGTCGCCGGTCCGTCTCCGGGTCGATCTCGAGCGGCGAACGGTCGACCTGGTGGAGTCTTGCCTCGATCGCGATGTGGAACGCCCGCTCCGCCACCACGTCAGCGTGGTCGACCGCTGCACTGGCACGACACAGGACGCGCTGCAGGTGTTCGGGCATCTGGTGCGCCATCAGGGCGGCTCGTCTCACCTTCGCGAACGGCTGGCTTCGGCAGGAGTCGGCACCGTGGTGAACCGCGACTCTGATGCTGCCCGACCGGCCCATGGCGCGAAAGACGAGCACGCCCGACGTCACCGGCAAAGACTCGGGGGCTCTCCCTCGGCCGAGGACAGGAGGCCGGTTGCGCACGTCTCCGACTGCCGCAGTACTGCTGTCAGCATTCGCCGTCAGATCGGGTCAGATCTAACAGCTTCCCCATGGGTCGGCGACTCCGTCGACGGACGAGCGTTCCCGCGTGAGCACCTCACGGGCGACGTCCACGATGTCGATCGCTCGCAGCGCTGCTTCCCTCCGCAGCATCCGCCCGGCCGCGTCGGCGTCCAGGCCGAGCCTCTCGATCAAGGCACCTTCGGCCCGGTACACGTCGGCTGGAGCGGTGAACTGATCGTTGGCATCCGGCAGCGTCATGGCTGCTCCTCAGGAGTGCTCGTCCAGTCCTCCGAGCCAGCCGCTGAGTCGACTGCAGGGAGCCCGCGTGGCTATGAGTACCGGACCGGCCACGGGGCTTTCAACGGGCAGACGTCGACCAGCCCATCGGACAAGTGCACCGACCTCGCCCGGTGGTCTGTGCGAACCCCTCGGGCGATCAGGACTCGCGGCGGGCCGAGCTGAGGAATCGGACGGTGATGATCGTCCCGGACGGATCGGTGTTCCAGCGTGTCTGCGCGCCCTGTGCCCGAGGCCTGCGGACACCGCACGCCGTCACCGGGTCCTGCCTGCCGAGGCGTATCCCGGCTTCGTGAGGCGCGCTCGGAGGAGGGCCTCCGTCTCGGAGTCGAGATCGACAGGTCTGCGTGGTCGTGCCGCGAGCTGTTGTTCGAGCCTGATCGCGCTGCTGCGCAGCCGGGCTGCACGGGCGGCAGCGGTCGCTTCGGCCGCGTGGGAGAAGGCCGCGCCGGCGCTGAGCTGTCCTGGATTCCGTCGCATCGGCATCTCCCCGAGGTGGCGGGCTGCTGGCTGATCCAGGAGCCGGCGCTCGAGGTGGACCGGTCAGCTCAGGCTGCCCACTCTCACGCAGCGAAGAGACCCTCACCCGACCGACGCGGTGGGGCCCACTCGAGGTTCGGTCCTCGCCCCAGGGCGGAGCGCCCGGCCGCCACGTCGGGCCTGTGTACACGCTGAGGTGGCGTCGGGGCGGGGATCATTCGTCTTCGGCGGGGTCGATCGAGACCGGACGCCCCGGGGAGGACGCCAGACCGAGCGCGTCGTCGAACCACACCGCCAGGGTCAGTGAACGCTCGCTCGCGAGCCAGACCAATCCGTTGCGCACGTTCAACGCATGGGCTCGAACCGCCGCGAACGGCGAGGCTTCCACCCCTCGCATGTCGACCAGGACGCGAGCGTGGTGGAGCACCTGCTCGAGCTGGGCGCCGTGGAGGGCGCCGTCCGGGAGGTCGCCGGCCCAGTCGAGCACAGCTCGGCTGGCCACGTGGAGTCGGGCCAGATCGACATCGAGAGCTGTCGTGTCGAGATTCGGCGTCACGCGCACGTCGGCCGCCACCGTTCCGGTTCGTCGTTGCGGTGTCTCGCTCGCCGTGCGGACACCCGAGCTCGCGGGCGCTCACGGTGCGGCCGGTGACGGCCTCGCGCGCCGAGGAGTAGCGGAGCACGAGGCCGCCCCGCCCCCCAGCCGCCCCCGCGATCAGCGCGCCCTCTGAACGTCTGCCACAGCACTATTCCAGAGCATCGTCACAGGTCAACGGACCCATAACGAAGGCCTTGGCCCATCAACGGCGTCGCGTCACTGGCGCATGCGGGCCGATCAGGAGACCGCGCCGTCAACAGCGGGTCAGCGACCCCTAGGCCGGAGCGTTCTCCCGAGCGCGGAGGTCCTTGCGCAGGACCTCGGGCGATCTTGGTTCGCAGTGCTCCAACCTGGCAAGACAGCTCCTCGCGGCGCTCATGATCGCGATTCTGTTCCGTCGTGGTTCCGTGGTCCCCGCCCTAAGGCTCACGGACGCCTCCGTACGGTGCCGGGCGGTGCCGCAGCGCAGGCCGGCTCAGGATCAGGCGCGCACGCCTGCAGTGCGTGACGTGTGGCGGAGCTCGCCAAGGCGCCGTCCACGAGTCCTGGGTTCGGGCGGCGTTTTCACGCGACCCAGCGCAGCTGACGGTGATGCGGGCCGGGCGGTTCAGCTTCCACCCGTAGTGGCCGGCGCCGGGGCGCCCCTCGTCTCGGACCGAGCCCCGGCGCCTATCCGCTCCCGAACCTTCAGGGTCTACGGGTATGGGCAAGGATGTCCCCGTCGCCCGCACGCTCATACCGCCGAGTGCCGAGTTGGCCGGACGGGGCCCTCGACCTCCGAGTTCGCGGCTCGAGCCGCTCAATCCCGCGAGGTCGCGTCGCTGTGCGCGTTCGACATCAGGTGCGTGGCCTGGCCCAGAGGCAGGTTAGGCGAGCTTTGGCTCGCCGGTAGCGCCCGCGATGGATGGTGGCGCGCCACGGATGAGCGCGCGGACGGAGTCGCACAGGTCCTGGACCTCAAGCATGGGTGCCCGGCTGAGGAGAACCATGAACTGGCCCCAGCGCGCACCGCTGATGGAGATCGTCATGGTGGACGGCCCGGCGGCAAGGGCCTGCAGCCCGTCGAGGCCAGCCCGGTGGCAGTCGGTCACGCCGGCCATGTTCAGGTGCAGCGCGGCCTGGCCGCCACGGTGGAGCTGGTCGCAGTAGTTGGCGATACTCATTATCTCGGGGGCGCCCAGAGCGCCGACCAGAAGGATCGTGCGTGGCGTCTCGGCGAACACGAGCGGCCCCCGCTCAGATTGTGGGTCCTCAGCGTCTGCCTGGCTCAGGTCACTCACCAGTGGGCACGGGGTCACGATCGCGCATCATCGGTCACGGAGAGGGCTGTCGATCCGGTCGCGCCGGTCGTGGCGAGCATCGTTCCGCATGCGGTCGAAGACCGGGACCACCGGACTCGCACCCGACAAGACACCGCGCCCCAACTCCGATCACGGCTGGTGTTCTCTAGCTGCTTAGCGAACCGTGCACGCGACACGCCGCGGCCTACGCAGCCCGACCGACCGGTGAACGTCGGCGACGACCCCGCCGCAACAACCGTGGTCGCCGCGCACGAAGCCGTCCCGACTGGCTGCGCTGGTGAACCAGCGCAACCTGGCTGCCCGACGCCAACGCCGCTTCAAACAGCGACCGCTCCGACTATTCGCGCACGGAGCGGCTCCGGGGTCTCTCCCTCGGCGGCGCGGGCTCTGCCCTGCCGGGCCGCCCGTGCGGGTGCAAGCGCCCCTGCCGTCGTGGACCGCCGGCTGTGGCTCGTGGTGGCGCTTGCAGCTGTGCGGGCGGTCTGGCAGCCCTCGGGCGCGCCGTCGTGGGAGAGGCCCCGCCCCGACCACCACCATCCGCCGGAGCTCGTCGCACTCGTGGGCTCTCCTGAGGTCGGTGCCCTGGTCCAGGGCGGAGCGCCTGGCCGCCGGAGGCCGAGCCTTGTCCTGCTCCCGGCGTCCGCCGTGGTCCAGGTCGTCGCTGTCGTCGTCGTGGTGGCCTGGCCCGCCCGGGTCCGCCGCCCCGCCCCCGACGCAGTCATTGGGGGTGCGGGGAGGCGTGGCCCCGCAGGGCCGGGCCACGCCGGCGCGCCAGCGCCGGCTCTGACCGCTGGTGGTGTCCGGTGAGCGGGCGGGTTCTCGGTAAAGGGGCAACAAGTCTTCACCCGGACCGCCGGCGCCGCGAGGGCAGCCGCCCCCACTGTCCAGAGCGCATCGCGGCGGCACGGTCGGGCCGGGATCAGCGATGGTCCCGCCGCCGTCAGCTTCGCAAGCTAAGCAGCCTCAAGCGCTGCCGCACCTGCGGGCACGCCGTGGCCACCTCAGGGTCTGGGCCGACGCTCGGGGTGATCACCAACCCGGACGGCTCCCGCTCGGCGGCCTACGGCGGGCTGACCACGTGCGGGTCGGTGTGGGTGTGCCCGGTGTGCGCCGCCAAGATCGCCACCCGCCGCGCCGACGACCTGGCGACGGTGATGCGCGCGGTCGATGAGGCCGGCGGGTCGGCGTTCATGCTGACGCTGACGATGCGCCACGACCGCCGCGATCGGCTTGGGCTGTCGCGGGAGGATCGGACTCGCCGCAATCAGCTCGAGGAGCGCCGCGCGGATCGCCAGGTCGCCGAGGCCAACGGCTGGGACGTCGACGAGCGCGCCGCCGAGGCCGAGGAGATCGAACTCGACTCCATCAAGGCCCGCGAAGGCTGCTGGGACGTCCTGGGCTACGCCTGGTCCGCAGTCACATCCGGAGCCGCCTGGCAGAAGGATGCCGGGCTGTTCGGCGGTCTGTTGGGTTGGTCTCGCGCCGTCGAGGCCACGTGGAGCGAGCGCAACGGATGGCACGTGCACATCCACGTCCTGCTCTGCTTCGCCGAACAGGTCTCCGCCGAGATCGTCGCCGCCAGCATCGGTGCTCGAATGTTCGGCCGCTGGCGCCGTGCCCTCGATCGGCGCGGCTTCTCCGCCTCCGTCGAGCACGGCTGGGACCTGCGCCGCGCCCAGCTCGGCGACGGCGACCTGGCCGACTACTTCACCAAAATGGCCCACGAGGTCACCTCGGGGCATCGGAAGGACACCAAGTCCCACGGCGGACGCACTCCGATGCAGCTCCTCGCTGACGCTGTCGACACCTATGAGGCCGCTGCGATGGCACGATGGTGGGAGTGGGAGGCCGCGAGCGACGGTCGTCGTCAGCTGACCTGGTCCACCGGCCGCCGCGACCTCCGCACCTTCGCTGGCCTCGGTCGCGAGGCGACCGACGAGGAGATCGCGGCCGAAGACGAGGAAGCTGACGTCCGCCTCGCTCTGGCGGCCGACGCCTGGAACTGGCTGCGCCGCACCCATCGAGAGACGGAGCTTCTGACAGTGGCCGAGGCCGGTGGTCTGGAGGCTGCCTGCACCTGGCTCCGACGCCACGGCCTCGCCTGGACGGAAGGGCGCGTCGGTCCGAGAAACCACGGCGCCGGCGTGCCTGGATAGAGACAATAGGTGGCACCGCCCCGAGGGGTGGCCCAGGTGGACGCCCAGGCCTACCGCAGGGCGGTCGTACTTCCATGCAGATCCTCGCGAACGCAGTCAACACTACGAGGTCAGCGACGTCGCTCGTTGGTGGAAGTGGGACGCCGTAAGTGAAGGACGGAGACAACCGGCTCGGAGCACTAGAAATCCGGACTTACGTCACCTTGCGCAGCTCGGTCGCGAGGCCGACGACCAGGAAGTAGCGTCGGAGTTGCCAGGCGTAGATACCACGCTCAAGCTGCCGGGCCTTCTATGGCGACGTGTACAGGACACGTCGCGGTGCGCGTGCGTGCCGGACGACGCCGAGCTCGGCGGACTAGCGAGCCTCCGTTTGTGGCTTGCTCACCTCGACGAGGCTCATGACACGCGCAGAACCTAAGGTCATAATCTCTAGGTGCCTGAACCCGCTCAGCAGAGCCAGCCAGCTAGGAGAAGCGGTCCCACGAGGGGAGCCCTTGGCGGGTCCCGCAACGAGGCTGGTTCGGAGTTCCGTAGCGGCCTAGTAGCGTACCTGGCCGCGCACGTGCTGTCCGGTGAACCGCTCGCTCAGCTTCCGGGGCGTCCGATGCCGTCTACGATCCGCCTAGAAGCAGATTCGCCCATTGACGACATCGTTTGTGAATGCGGAAGTGACGTCGAGCTTCACATTCAAGCTAAACGCTCCGTCGGCAAGTCGACCTTCCTGGGCGTCGTCGAGTCCCAGTTCGCTCCGTCGGTCTTGAGCAGTGCGGATTCAAGCAATATTCTGATGTGTGTCTGCGCCGACGTCGACAACGTCGAGTTGCGCACTATCCGCGACGCGCTGGATCGCTTTCGCGAGTCCGTACAAACATCCTACTCGGAGGCGGAGAATGACGTTATAAGTGCGGTTCGGCAGCGAACGCCAAGTCTCTCGGAAGCGCAGCGCGCAGTACTCCTTCGGCGCTCCTATGTGATCATCCTGGACGCTGAGTCTCCAAGTGGACAGGCCATGCGTGAGGCACGACTTCTGCTAGAGCGTAGTGTAGTCGAGCCTGGCTTTGGCTACGCAGGTATAACCGCGTTGCGCTCATCGGCGCACCAGAGAGCTAGCAAGAGATTTGGCGCGACGGTGAACGACTGGGTTAACGTTCTATCGGCAGCAGCTGTGCCATTGACGCCGCTCCCTTCTTCACCATCAGGACGATCTGTCCTCGCTGCGCGGGCCACGGACCAATACCTGGGGCAACTCATCGCTCGACGCAACAAGATCTCGTTCAGTCTCCTTGGTAGCTTTCTTCCCGACCTTGATGTGCCTGCACTCCTCGAAGGCTACGAAGTATTAGAGGACAAGTACTGGAAGGCGTCTACTTCGAGGTCGGACTCGAGATTGCACCAGGAGAAACTCACCATCCTGGCCCGTCGTTGGGGGCGTCTGTGTTTGCTAGGCCTGCCGGGTAGTGGGAAATCCACGGCGCTGGAGCAAGTTGCGGCTGAGTGGGCGCTCGACGAGTGGGCCCCGACCCCAATCCATGTTCGACTCAGCGACCTCGCTCGTGTCTGTGCCGAATTGGGTAAAGCGCTGTCCCCTTCCGAGGTGATCGACCTTGCGACTGGCTCCCTGCCAGACGAGAGCCAACCGTACATGCGCGAGCTGCTTACGAAGGGCGCTGCGGAGGGTAAGGTCGGCTTTCTATTCGATGCTCTTGACGAGTGTGGCGCTGCAACGGGTTACGTTGCGTCTACGATAGATGCCGTCCTTCGATCCATACACATGGACTGCCCCGTGATCCTGACGGCACGCGAAGCAGTGCACCGTCGAACTGACCGGTTTGGTCTTCCTAAGGCAGTTCTCTTGCCGCCAACGAATCTAACATCGATTCTGAGGGAGATCGTTAGCCGCGCCGCCACCATAGCGGCTCCGGCAGCACTGCAGGCCGAATGGGAAGAGCGTCGATGGAATTGGATTTCGTCGCACACGCGCCGTGACAAAGAGTTGTGGAGCGTCCCACTTCTCTCTACTTTGATGACGCTACTAGCTTGTAAGACAAGCAGGCCCGACGATCTGCCCGGCTCGCGGGGCGAATTACTCGCGCGCGTCATTGACTCGAGCATTGAAGACTGGGAAGCGGTCCGCTCGAAGCAGCCCGACATGTTTGCGAATTCCCGAAATCTGGACGTCGATCAGCTCCTTGATGCCTTCACCGCACTCGGGCACTACCTGGCAGAAGGGATTACCTCCAGACAAGAGATCACCGACCGTCTAGGCCGCGACATGAGCAACGTACTCTCACTTAGCCGCCAAAGTGGCCGCCGTGTCGCGGCCGAGGTCGTGCGCTACTGGGATGAGGGCGTCGGAGTGTTCGTCGAAGACGGGACGTCCGGCCATCTCCGCCCTCGAAGCAAATTGTTTGCAGAAATCGCGGACGCACGATGGGCTATTGAGCAGACGCGAGACGTGAAGGTGACATGGCATGGCGAGAGGAGTGTTGACCCGGAACGTCAGGAGGCGCTTGTTCTGGCGTGTCTCCTCGATCAGGAAATTAGCGACCTTCAGTTTATCCAACTGTCGTCTCAAGACTCGAGCTTGCGCGACATGTTCCTTGATGCTTGTCTCCGGATAGTGCGCGAATCGGAGTCTCCTACATCCGATCACTGCACGATGGTGGGAAGAACGCTGCACCATTTGGTCCAATCCGATCCCGGAAGTAGCGATAACCTCTGGTCCCGATGGTTGGACTACGCCCAATTGCCGCTGCCTGATGACGAGAACTTGCGGAGACTGCACGCGGTCGCGATTTTCTCGGGCGAAAGAAGAGTGATCTTGCACGCTCTCAGCGCGTGGGCTCAGGCCAAGCGACGCGGCTCCCCGCCTACGCCGAGCGAAGTTGCTGCGCTGCGGGACGTCTTGGACCTCGAACTACCTCCGAAAGTCGACTCGGAAGAGACGTATGAATTTGACGAGAGGGGGAGGCGCCGAAAGGTTTTCCGTCTCCTTGGAGGAGACAAGCGCGTTGCTGGTCGCGATCTAGCCTTAATAGCTGCTGTATCCAGCATCGAGCTCGATGAAGCGGACGCGGAGAAGGCGGCCGCTCTTGCTGCTCGTGCTGGCGTTGACGACAACCTAGAGATCGCGACGCTGCTTCGCGACAAGGGCCATCCACAGGCAATGGCTGAGTATATGAGCCATCTTGCAAAGCCGAGTAAGATGTTTGCTCCCGCCATTGAGCTCGTTAGAGAGTCTCGCGACGAACACCACTCCATTCTAGCAAGTCACGCTCCGACCGAACCATTCTGGCTTGAGAACGCGAGGGACTGGATGCTTCGTGACTACGCGGACCTCACTGATGTGATGAACTTGGGAAACCTCTCGTTTCGAACGGTCGCCTACAGCGACATGACGACGTACGACTACTATCGTCTCGCACTTCTTTTCGCGCATTGTGCAGATATCAGCTTTGACCGGGTGTGCTTCCAGGCTGCTGAGCTGCTTGATCGTGGAGGCGGCGAGCCTGACCCATTCTACTCACTACTCACGGCCGCTCCATCACCAATATTGATACCGGTGCTTCGAGAGCGTGAGTTTGACGATGAGTCAGTTGCCTTCCTCGTCGGACTGATCCAAAGTACTGATGAACTCGAGACACGTCTTGCTCAGCGCCTCATAGGCAGAACTAAGTCGTCTCAGGTGCATGAGGCCTTGAGTGCGCTACCGCCCCAGCGCAGCTCTTCGGCTCGATTCAACGTCGCGATCGCTCTGCTTAAGAGCACCGTAGAGTCTGAAGCACTTTGGTCGCAGTGGCTCTACGACGACGACCCCGCTCTGCGATTCGCCGCCGCAATCTTCGTCGCCAACTCGCCAACTCCGACTACCTCGGATAGACACCGATACTACCGCCTCTTGATGAATCATCCGGACGATTCGGTCCGAGCGAGGATGGAGGACGAAGTGCCGGCTAACTGGGAGCCTCCCGATTTCGTGGCCGAGGCACCCTCGTACTGGCAATGCATCCGATGCAGAACTCGGAACGAGGCCGGACAGAACACTTGCACTGCGTGCGGAAGGAATATCTGACGTCGTGCCTTGCAGCATTGCATCCTTTGGAGGCGGGAATTGAGCGTAGGCGCGACTGGCGAAGGGCGACCATTACGTACGAAGGTGTACGGGGAGAGAATTGTATATGACAACCGGTGGGTGCGCCTTGCGCTAGTGGACATTGAGCCACCGGGTACCGCCAGGTTCGAACATCACGTTGTTAGGTTGGCTCGAGTGGTCGCAGTAGCGGTAGTGAACGGCAACGACGAGGTATTGATGATGTGGCGTCACCGATTCGCGGTCGACGAGTGGGGGTGGGAGCTCCCTGGCGGTATCGCAAACATCGAAGAAGGCGCAGCGGAGACGGCTGCGCGGGAGTTTGAGGAGGAGACGGGCTGGCGCGCGACGGGGCCGCTGCGTCATCTCGTCTCGTTCCAGCCGATGCCGGGGATGGTCGACACGCCGCACGAGGTCTGGACTGCTCAGGGAGCTAAGAAGGTTGGCGAGCCGACGGACGCTGAGGAGGCGGCCATCATCGAATGGATACCGTTGGCGAATATCCTGGACATGGTCAAGCGGGGTGAGATTGCGGGCTCGGGCCCGCTCGTCGGCCTGCTTACGCTCCTGATGGAGCGACAGGGCAAGTCCTAGGCCGACAGCGGGAGCGCGTCCAGACGCCGGCGCTGGCGCACTGAGCCGGCCTTTCGCGCCAGGACGCGCCCGTCGGCCGCGTGCTTACGCGCCTCGGGCTGGTCGTGCTGGGCGAGCATCGATGAAGCCAGGTCGCAGCGCAGGGACGCGCCTGCTCGGGTGAAGGTCGGGTCCATCCCCCCAAGTGCGCTAAACAGGTCCTCGGTGGCCTGGACGTCGCCGATGCGAGCGAGGACGTTCCCGCGCCACCGGGCCAGGTGCGAGGCGTTGAGCGAGATGTAGGGCAGGGGGTCGGAGTCGGCGCCCTCTTCGGGTACGACCGCGGCCGCGAGGTCCAGCGCTCGGCGCGCGCCGAGCTCGTCGCCGCACGCGGCCGCCATCTCACCCTCGACGGCGTGGAGCCAGGCCGTCAGCACGTCTGGCGCGCCGCCCCGCATGGCGTCCTTCGCCGCCACCGCGAGGGCCAGGGCGTCGCCCTGACGGCCGACGTCGAGAAGCACATACGCCTGCTGCGCCATCGCGTGCGCGAGCGCAGGGTGGTCCTCGGCCTCGCGAGCCGCGTGCTGGGCCGTGAGGTGCAGCGTCCACGCCTGGTCCAGATCGCCGGTGTCGAGCGCCTGCCAACCCGCTAACGAGGCGGCGTCGGCCAGCACGCCAGCCATGGGACGCCTCGCTGTCGGCAGCACCGCGTGCTTGAGGAGCTGCTCCACCGACGTAGACAACGCCCTGAGCTGCTCGAGCGCGGCCGGTGCTCCGAGCTGACGGTCCAGGACCCGCACGGCGTCGAGACGCAGCGCGTATTCGGCGCCGCTCCCCGGGCCCGCCGCCTCAGACAGCGCGAAGCTCGTAAGGAGCTGCTCGGCCTGCACCGCCGGCGCGTGCCGCACTGGCGTGAAACCCAGCTCGGCGGCGGTGCGTCGGTAGGCCGCACAGAAGAGGTCCCTGTACATCTCGCCGGGCTCGACGACGCCGTTCTCCCACCGCGAGAAGTAGCGCTTCAGCGACGCCGGCTCGGGAAGGCGAATCCCGCGGGTGCCGGCGTGACGCCGCAATTCGCTCATGGCCTTCGTCTGCGACCACCCGAACGACTCGCGCGCTCGACGCAGCTCCGTCACCCCGACACCCCCTTCCCTCATAGATCCGATCCCGAGTGTGCGGCATCAGGCCTGCTCAGAGAAGGGGTGACAGCGCCCGTGTCACCCCCGTGTCACCCCCTGTCGGCTCCCGTTCGCCCTGCTCAGAGCCGTCTCCTGGTGTCAGCGCGAAGAACGGCTTCGCGAATGCAAACAGGAGAGAACCACCGATGTTCGAGTTCAACGCCCCGATCGACACGGGGCAGATGCAGGCCATCGCGACCGGCCACGGACAGACCATGGAGCGCTGGGAGGACGGACCCAACGGACGCCGCTCGACGGGCCAGCCACTGATCGACGAGGACACCGGTGCACCGGTGCGCATCTACGACGTCATGCTCCCGACCGGCCGCGACGGACGCCACGAGCTGCACGGCGTCCGCGTCGTCTCCCACGAGGCCCCGGAGCTGGCGCCCTACTCGCCGGTGGACCTGCTCGGCCTGCGGGCGAAGGTGCGCGGCGCGCGGAACGGCGCGAAGGGCGTCGATGTGTCCTTCTCCGCCGACGGCATCCGTCCCGCCGCAGCCCCCGCGCCGCGTCCGGCCAAGCGCGACGAGGCGGCGTAGCCATGAGCTGGCAGCAGCTCGCGGCCTGCCGCGACACCGACCCGGAACTGTTCTTCCCCGAGGTCGACGACTACACCGCGCCCGAGACGGCGGCCCAGCTCTTCGCCGCCGCCAAGGTCTGCGTCTCTTGCCCGGTGCGCCGGGAGTGCCTGACCTACGCCGTCGACTCCGGCCAGTCCTTCGGCATCTGGGCCGGGCGCACGCCCACCGAGCTCCGCGCCATCCGGCGGCAGCGCACAGCCGGCGTCCCGCACCCCGACGTCGACCTCGAGCCGATGTGCCCCGGCTGCTCGCTGCTGTTCTCGACGCCCGCCGTGGACGGCCAGCTCTGCCCCTCCTGCCAGGACCGATTTGAGAAGGGAGCCTGACCATGCCTGCGATCGAGCACCTCCGACCGCGCCCCTCCGGCCATCGCTCGGGGCGCGACCGCGCCCCCGGCTTCCTCGGCCGCATGCGCCAGCGTCGAGCCCAGCGCGACTACGAGGCGTCGGTCCTGACCTTCGCCTACACGCTCAAGGGCGAGTTCCGCGACGCGTGCGAGTACCTGCGCGTCTGCCACTACGTCTCGGTGGCCGCAGGCATCACCGTGCGCACCCCGCGCGTCGGCGAGGTCCGCGTCGGACCGCCGATCAGCTTCACCGTCGAGCTGATGCCCGGCCAAGAGCCCGAAGACTTCCGCAAGCCCGGAAGGCGCATGGCCCACACCCTCGGCGCCCACGGCCTGCGCATCGAACCGCTGGCCGGCCGCTGGGTCCGACTCGTGCTGCTCGAGGCTGACCCGCTCGCCGAGCACTTTGGACTCCCGCCAGTGACAGCCGGCTCCGGCACCGAGACCGTGCTGCTCGGCCGCACCGAGGACCGGACCACCCTCGGGCACGCCATCGCCGACCCCGCACACCTCGCGGTGCAGGGGATGAACGGCTCGGGGAAATCCGCGTTCGTCTACGGGCTGCTCGCCCAGCTCTGCGCCGCACCCGACGTCCTGGTCGCCGGCTCCGACATCACCGGCCTGCTACTCGGACGCGTCTGGGACGACACCGCCCATCGCGAGTGGCAGGTGGTCGGCACCCACGACCTCGAGGCCCACGCCGCGCTACTCGAGCAGCTCGTCGCCGAGATGGACCGCCGGCTGGCCACCATCCCGCGGCGTGAGGACAAGATCACGCCTACGGTCACCGTCCCGACCGTCCTCGTGGTCCTCGAGGAGTTCCCGGGCCTCCTGCGCGCCGCCGGCGCGGTGCCGAAGCCCAAGAGCGGCAAGAGCCTCGCCGAGCGGATCGTCTCGGCCCAGCTGCGGCTGCTCTCCGAGGGCCGCAAGGCAGCGTTCCGCGTGCTCACGCTCGCACAGCGGTTCGAGGCCACAGCGGTCGGCGGCGGCTACGCCCGCGACCAGTTCGCCCTCCGGCTCTCGTTCCGGGTCCCCGCCGACTCACTGGCGATGCTGCACGGCGACGACGCCCGCCCCTTTGGCCAGGAGCACGCCAACGCCGATCCCGGCATCGCTTACCTCTCCGGCCTCGGCCGGGACTGCGAACGCATCCGCGTGCCCCACCTCGGCGACTACGGCGAGTACGTCGACCGCATCCAGTCCTACGGACGGCGGGCCGAGTCATGAACCTCATCGCCATCGTCATCATCGCCGGCCTCGTCACCGCCCTGCTGGTCAAGAGCCACAAGGCCGCGCCCGCGCTGTTCTCCGGGGTCGTGACCCTTGTGCTGCTCTTCGCCGCCTTCCCCACCCTCGGGCCCGCCGTGTCCAGTAGTGCCGGCGAGTTCGCCTACCAGCTCGGCGCCGCCACCGACCGCGCCGCCGACATCCCGCACGACGGACAGCAGCCATGACGGGCCGCGTGGACGTCCGTGCCTTCGGTCGACACATCGACGCCCTGGTCCGGCCGCCGGTCGGACTTCACATCGGCCGCGACGAGCGCGCTCTCGCCGTCGCCGGGCTCCTCCAGCGCGCCCGGCAGGCACGACCCCACCGCACGACCACCACGACAAGGAGCTGACATGACGACCACCAAGCGAGCGCACTCCGAGCGCGACGAGCTGCTGACTGTGCGCCAGGTCCTCGCCGAGCTAGGCGGGGTCTCCCGCGACACGTTCTACGAGTGGCGGGAGCGCCGGGTGGCGCCGCCGTGCTTCCGCCTCCCGAACGGGCACCTGCGGGTCCGTCGTGGCGATCTGCTCGATTGGCTCGACGCCCACCGGGACGGCGCGGCATGAGCGACGAGAGCACCTTTCAGGTGCAGTTCTGGAAGCTGACCAAGCGCACGGGTCGCAGTCGGCCGTGGGGTGTGCGCTGGCGGACGGCCGGGCGGGAGCACTCCGAGTGGTACGCCACGAAGGCGCTGGCCGAGTCGTTCCGGGCCGAGCTCGTCCGCGCGGGCCGGGCCGGCGAGGCGTTCGACGTCGCCACCGGGCTTCCGCCGTCGCTGACCCGCAAGCGAGGTGTCGGCACGTTCCTCGAGCTGGCCGTGGCCTACGTCGACCACATCTGGCCGACCGCGCCGCCGAACAGCCGGCGCGCCGCGGTGGTGAGCCTGGCCGCGATCACGCCGAAGTTTGTCCGTCCCCTCGAGCACGGCCCTGACGAGACGGACCTCCAGCGCCTCGCGAGCACACACCTCCTGCCACCGCCGCGTCGTGACGAGGCCCTGAGCCCCGAGGACCGGGCCGCGGTGGCGTGGCTGCGCCGCGCCTCTCGCCCGGCCACCGACCTCGCCGACTCCCTTGCCCTGGGCGCGCTCCTGCACGACCTCGGCACTGCGGCCGACGGCCGGGCCACCACCTCCTCCACGCACGACAAGCGCCGCGCGGTGCTGCACCGGGTGGCCGGCTACGCGGTCGACACCGGCGTCCTGGCTGCGAACCCCGTCACGGGTCGGCGCACCGGCACGGCGCAGGTGACCGGGGGCGTCGACCCGCGGGTGGTGGTGAATCCTGCTCAGGCGCGTCAGCTTCTCGCCGCGGTCACCTACGTGTCTGGGCGTCGGCCTAGCGATCGTGAGCGGGGTTGGCGCCTGCGGGCGTTCTTCGCCTGCCTGTACTACGCCGGTCTGCGTCCCGGCGAGGCCCAGCAGCTCCGCGACACCGACGCGAAGCTCCCGGCCGCGGGCTGGGGCGAGCTGGTCCTCTCCGGGTCGCTGACCGGCGTCTCGGGCGAGCACTACAACGACGGCCTGCGCTATCCCGACGTCCGCCCGCTCAAGCGCCGCCGCCGCGAAGCGGTGCGCCGCGTGCCCGCTCCACCGGCTCTGGTGGCGATCCTGCGCGAGCACCTCGACCACTACGGCGCCGCAGCCGACGGCCGGCTGTTTCCGGCACTGAGCGGCGGCCGGGTCCGCGAGTCGGTCTACACGCGCATCTGGAAAGAGGCCCGTGAGATCGGCCTGAGCCCGGCGCAGGCGGCGTCACCGCTGGCGGCCCGTCCGTACGACCTCCGGCACGCGGCGCTGTCGTCATGGCTCAACGCTGGGGTGCCGCCCACGGAGGTCGCCGAGCGGGCCGGCCACTCGGTGAAGGTCCTGCTCTCGGTCTACGCCGCGTGCCTCGACGGCGAGCGCGACGCCTACAACGCCCGCATCCAAGATCTACTCGACGGAGAGGCTTGATCGACTATGCAAGATCCGTTCCGTGACTGTTCCGTGGGAACCCGGACACAACACCGCACCACTGGGGAGCCTCACAGAGACTTCACAACGGTCATTCGGCGTTGGTGCAGGTCAGCGGCCCGAAACAGCGGGTCAGAGACCCTACGCGTTGGCCGCTTCGCGGGCGCGGAGGTCCTTGCGCAGGATCTTGCCCGACGCCGACTTCGGGATCTGGTCGACGAACTCCACGACGCGGACCTTCTTGTGCGGCGCGATGCGCTCGGCGACGAAGGACATGACGTCGTCGCCGGAGAGGTCGGCGCCCTGCTGGAGCACGACGAACGCCTTGGGGATCTCCTCGCCCTCGGCGTCCTTGACCCCGATCACCGCGGCGTCGGCGATGCCGTCGTTGGTCAGCAGCAGCGCCTCGAGCTCGGCCGGCGGGACCTGGTAGCCCTTGTACTTGATCAGCTCCTTGACCCGGTCGACGATGTAGAACACGCCCTCGTCGGTGACGGTGGCGACGTCGCCCGTGTGCAGGAAGCCGTCGGCGTCCAGGGTCGCGGCGGTGGCCTCGGGGTTGTTGAGGTACTCGCGCATGACGTTCGGTCCGCGGACCCACAGCTCGCCGCGCTCGACGCCCTCTTCCCCGGACTCCGGGTCGACGAGCTTGCACTCGATGTTGGGCAGCGCCACGCCGATCGAGCTGAGGTCCATGTCGGGCCGGTCCTGCGGCATGGCGTGGCTGACCGGGCTCAGCTCGGTCATCCCGTAGCCCTGCAGGACGGTGCAGTTCAGCCGCACGCCGACGGCGTGCCCGAGCTCGGCGTCGAGGGCGGCCGCACCGGAGAAGACGATGTCGACGCAGTCGATGTCGTACTGGTCGACCATGGGGTGCTTGGCCAGCGCCACGGCGATCGGCGGGGCGATGTAGACGCGGTCGACCCGGTGCTCCGAGATCGTCCGGAGGAAGTCGGCCAGGTCGAACTTCGGCATCGTCACGACGGTCGCCCGCACGTAGATGCCGTGGTTCATCATCACGGTCATGCCGTAGATGTGGAAGAACGGCAGCACCGCGAGGATCTTCGAGTCGGGGCCGGTGCTCGCGTTGACCGCCTGGAACTGGACGAGGTTCGCCACGAGGTTGCGGTGGGTGAGCACGACGCCCTTGGCCCGCCCGGTGGTGCCCGACGAGTAGGGCAGGGCCGCCACGTCGTCGCCGGTGACGGTGACCTGCGGGCGCTCGGCGGTCGTCGCGAGGGCGTCGGCCAGCGTGCTCTCCGGCATCGGCGTCGTGGCCTCGTCGCGCGCGTCGTCGAGGAGGATCGTCTCCTGGATCGCGAGCCCCTCCTCGCGCAGCGCCGCGCGGGCGCGGTCGAGGAACGGCGAGATCGTCACGAGGATCTTCGCGCCGGAGTCGCGCAGTTGGAAGGCCAGCTCGTCGGGGGTGTAGAGCGAGTTGATCGTGGTGACCGCCAGGCCGGCGGCGAGCGCCCCGTGGAACACCACCGGGTAGTAGGGATTGTTCGGCGCGAACAGGGCGAGGACGTCACCGCGTCCGAGCCCGCGCTCGCCGAGCGCGGCCGCGAAGCGGTCGACCGCGCCGGCCAGCTCCCCGAAGGTCACCTCGCGCCCGGACGGCCCGTCGATGATCGCCACCCGCTCCGCGGCGTCCCCGAGGTCGCCGAACAGGAACTCGGGCAGGCCCACGTCGGGGACGTCGACGTCGTCGTACGGGCTGCGAACGATCATGGGGCGTCCTCCTCGAAGCCGGACCGCGGTGCGCGGCCAACCTACCTGCCGGTACGCGGTCGTGCCGATCCCTGCGTGATCGAGTCCGGCGTCCGGGACGTCCCGCGTCACCCGTTCAGCGCAGAGCGATGCCTTGTCCTGTGTGCAGCGTGGTGGGACGCTCAATCCTTGTCAGCCGATTCGACGCCACGGGTCGGTCGGCGGACCGGCCGCTCCGCGCGAGCGCCCCGAGTCGCCCGCCGCCGGCGTCGGATGCCCCCCGTCCCACGCCGGCGGTGTGGCCCTGCGGCCTCCCCGCTCAGTTCTCCCCGCCGTCGCCGCCGTCGACGAGGTGCGCGAACGCCGAGAGGTTCGCCAACGACTCGCCCCGCGACTCGCGCCACGCCCACTCGCGGCGGATCGATGTGACGAACCCCAGCTCGAGCAGGGTGTTGAAGTCGCCGTCGGCGGCATCGAGCACCTGCCCGAGGATGCGGTCGACCTCGTCGTCGGTGACCGCGTGCAGCCCGACCCGGCCGACGAGGTGGATGTCGCCCGCGCGGTCGATCGTGTAGTGCACGCCGTAGAGACGGGCGTTGCGCTGCAGGAGGAAGCGGTAGACCTCCTCGAAGTTCTCGTCCGGGCGCCGGCAGACGAACGCCTCGACGAGCAGCGCATGCGGCGTGAGCACCAGCCAGCAGTGCGTGGCGAGCTTCTTCGTGCCGGGCAGCGTGACGAACAGACGCCCCGGCCCGCGGCGCAGGTAGGTCAGCTCGCGCTCCTCGAGCGCGGCGACCAGCAC
Source organism: Actinomycetospora straminea (assembly GCF_028737255.1). GTDB lineage: Bacteria > Actinomycetota > Actinomycetes > Mycobacteriales > Pseudonocardiaceae > Actinomycetospora > Actinomycetospora straminea. The sequence goes on from NZ_JAQZAN010000032.1 coordinate 37,226, forward strand.
CTTCTCGACCTCCTCGAGGTCGACGTCACCGCTCACACCGCCACCTCCCGCGCCCGGTCGCGCGCCTGGGCCCGCGACGCCTCGGCGTAGGTGGCGAGCAGCGCGTCGGCGGTGCGGTCCCACGAGAACATCGCGGCGTGCTCGACGGCGCCCGCCGCGAGCCGCTGCCGCTCGGCCTGGTCGAGCCCCACCCGCGCCAGCGCGTCGGCCCAGTGGTCGGGCTCGTGGTCGGTGACGAGCAGCCCCGAGCGCTCGTGCGCGACGGCCGTCGGCAGCCCACCGACGGCCGCGGCGACGACCGGCGTCCCGCACGCCTGGGCCTCGAGCGCGACGAGACCGAACGACTCGGAGTGGCTGGGGACCGCGACGACGTCGGCGGCCCGGTAGACCGCGGCGAGGTCGTCGCCGCCGCGGGGCGGCAGGAAGCGCACGACGTCCGCGATACCCAGCTCGCGCGCGAGCGACACGAGCGACTCCGGCTCGGCGAGGCCGGTGCCCGAGGGCCCGCCGACGACGAGGACGACGAGCCGTCGCCGCAGCTCCGGGCGCCGCGCCAGCATCGCGGCGGCCGCGCGCAGGAGCACGTCGGGGGCCTTGAGCGGCTGGATGCGCCCCACGAACGCGAGCGTGACGGCGTCGGGCGCGAGCCCGAGCGCGGCCCGGGCGGCCTCGCGGTCGCGGGTGGGCGTGAAGGTGCGCAGGTCGACGCCGGGCGCGATGGTGCGCACGCGGTCGGGGTCGGCGCCGTAGGCGGCGACGAGGTCGTCGGCCTCCGCCTGCGTCGAGGCCACCAGGCGGTCGGCCTCCGCGACGACCTGCTCCTCGCCGACCACCCGCGACAGCGGCTCGGGCCGGTCGCCCTCGGCCAGCGAGGCGTTCTTGACCTTGGCCAGGGTGTGCGCGGTGTGCACGAGCGGGACGCCCCAGCGGTCGCGCACCAGCCAGCCGACCTGCCCGGAGAGCCAGTAGTGGCTGTGCACGACGTCGTACCAGCCGGGCTCGTGGCGGGCCTCGTCGCGCAGCACCCCGGCGGTGAACGCGCAGAGCTGGCTCGGCAGGTCCTCCTTGCCCAGCCCGCCGTACGGGCCCGCGGTGACGTGCCGGACCAGCACGCCGGGCGCGAGCTCGGCCACCGGCGGGAGGTCCGACGACGTCGCGCGGGTGAAGATCTCGACCTGGACGCCGCGCTGGGCCATGCGCCGCGCGGTCTCGACGACGTAGACGTTCATGCCGCCGGCGTCGCCCGTGCCGGGCTGGGCCAGCGGCGACGTGTGCAGCGAGATGACGGCCACGCGACGCGGGCGCCCGGGATGGTGACGGATGACCGGATCCGTGCCCCGGGATCGCGGAACCGCGGGGGTGGCTGATGCCGCTGAGGCCGCCGATGCCGTCGTCGCCGCCGGGGTCACGGTGGTCAGCTTAGGTGCGCGGCCGCCGTGGAGCCTCGCCGAACCCGCCCCCGCACCCGTGGGGTCCTAGGGTGCGGCGGTGTGACCACGCCTCCCGGAACCGACCGCCCCCTCGCCGTCGTCACCGGTGCCAGCTCGGGCATCGGCGCGGCCACCGCCCGCGCGCTGGCCGCCGACGGCTGGCACCCCGTGCTCGGCGCGCGCCGCCTGGAGCGGTGCCGGGAGATCGCCGACGAGGTCGGCGGCACCGCGCTCGCCCTCGACGTCACCGACGCCGACTCGGTGGCGGCGTTCGCGGCGTCGGTGCGCGAGCTGGTCTCCGACGCTGCCGGTGGCGCGCGGCTGCGCGGCCTGGTCAACAACGCCGGCGGCGCGCAGGGCACCGAGACGGTGATGGAGGCCGACGAGGACAAGTGGCGCTGGATGTGGGAGTCCAACGTCCTCGGCACGATGCGCATCACGAAGGCGCTGCTGCCGCTGCTGATCGACTCCGGCGACGGGCACGTCGTCACCATCACCTCGATCGCCGGCCTCGAGGTCTACGACGGCGGCTCGGGCTACACGTCGGCCAAGCACGCCGAGGGCGCGCTGCACCGCACCCTGCGCGGCGAGCTGCTCGGGCAGCCGGTGCGCGTCACCGAGATCGCGCCGGGCGCGGTGGAGACCGAGTTCTCGCTGGTGCGCTTCGGCGGCGACGAGGCCCGCGCGGCGAAGGTCTACGAGGGCCTGACCCCGCTGGTCGCCGACGACGTCGCCGAGGTCGTCGCGTTCGCGATGGGGCGGCCGTCGCACGTCAACCTGGACACGATCGTCCTCAAGCCCCGCGACCAGGCCTCGGGGATGCGCTTCCACCGGCGCACCTCCGGCTAGGTGAGCGCCGACATCGACCGCCACTGGTCCCACGGCACCGTCCAGTCGTAGACGTCGCCGTCGCGCGCCGAGTAGTCCACGCCCGACCCCGTGACCTCGACGGGGTCGCCGTAGAGGGCCGAGTCGAAGTAGGTCCGCGCGTCGGCCGTCGAGAGGTTGACGCAGCCGTGGGTGACGTTGCTGGAGCCCTGGGACCCCACCGAGCCGGGGTTGGCGTGGATGAACTCGCCGTTGTTGCTGATGCGCACGGCCCAGCCCATGACGACGTCGTAGCCGAACTGCGGGCTGACCATCCGCTTGCTCGGGAACTTCTCGGTGACCACGTGGATGCCCGAGCGCGTGGTGCGGGCCGGGTCGGAGTCGAGGCCGTAGCTCGCGGGCACGTCCATCACCTGCTGGCCGTCGCGCTCGACGACCAGCCGGAAGCTGTTGACGTCGGCGCGCACGATCTGCGAGCGCCCGATGCGGAACGAGGTCGTGAGGTCCTCGCGACCCCAGGCACCGCCGCCGAACGGGACGCCGAGCAGGTCGGCGCGGACGTCGACCTGCGTGCCGGCGCGCCAGTACTCCTTCGGGCGCCAGTGCACCCGTGAGCCGCCGTCCTGGTCGGGGAGCCAGGCCCACGACCCCTCGGTGGGCACCGAGGTGCGCACCTGCAGCGCCCGCTCGACCGCCGCCTTGTCCTCCACCGGCGCGGCGAACTGGATGGTGATCGGCGCGGCGACGCCCACCTCGCGGCCGTCGCCGATGTTCAGCGTCGCCCGCACGGTCTCGCCGGGCGCGACGGTGCGGAACGAGCCGGTGACCGGCACGGTGCGCCCGTCGGGCCCCGCGGCCGTGCCGCCCCAGGTGTAGGTCGCGCCGTAGGCCAGGGGACCGTCGGGCGTCCAGCGCCTGCGGTCGGGCGAGAGCGTGCCCGCGACGGCCCCACCGGGTGAGGCCGTCAGCGTCACGTCGGTGAACGTGCCGTCGGTGGTCGCCGCGACCGCGGCGCGGGGCGCGACGTCGACGGCCCCGGCCGGCTCGACCCGGACGGTCGCGGGCGGCGGGGGCGGCACGCTCGGCGCCGCGGGCGCGCCCGACCCGCAGGCCGTCAGCACCACCAGCAGCAGCGCGCCCAGCCACCCCGGCGCGACCCGCAGCGCCCGACCCATGCGACCCCCGACCGTCGTCTCCCCCGACGCCACCATCGTGTCAGGGGAGACCGACGGCCGCGCGCGAGAAGGGACTCAGAACGGCGCCCAGGACAGCCCTCAGGAGAGCGCGGACATCCCCCGCCACTGGTCCCAGCCGATGGCCCAGTCGTAGACGTCGCCGTCGGCCGCGGAGAGCTGGACCGGCGAGCCGGTGACCTCGACGGGGTCGCCGTAGAGCGCGGTGTCGTAGTAGGCGCGCGCGTCGGCGGTGGAGAGGTTCACGCAGCCGTGGGTGACGTTGCTGGAGCCCTGGGCGCTCGCCGACGCCGGGTTGGCGTGGATGAACTCGCCGTTGTTGGAGATCCGCACGGCCCAGTGCTCGATCAGGTCGTAGCCGTACTGGGCGCTCGTCATCCGCTTGTTGTCGAACTTCTCGGTGACGACGTGCGTGCCCGAGCGCGTGATGCGGTTCGGGTCGCTGCCGAGCCCGTAGCTCGCCGGCACGTCCATGACCTGCTGCCCGTCCCGGATGACGACCATGCGGTGGCTGCCGACGTCGGCGCGCACGATCTGCGAGCGGCCGACGGTGAGGTGGCTGGTGAGGTCCTCGCGGCCGTACGCCCCGTCGCCGAGGGCGACGCCGTAGAGGTCGGCGCGCACGTCGACGACGGTGCCGGGCTGCCAGTACTCCTTCGGCCGCCAGTGCACCCGCGAGCCGTCGGCGTCGTCCGGGAGCCAGGCCCAGGAGCCCTCGGTGGGCACCGAGGTGCGGATCGACAGGGCCCGCTCGGCCGCGGCCTTGTCGGTCACCGGGCCGTCGAACTGGATGACGATCGGCGCCGCGACCCCGACCGTCGCGTCGTCGGGCTGGGCGAACTGCGCGCGGACGACCCGGTCCGGGGTCACCGTGGTGAAGCCGCCCGCGATCGGCGTGACCGCGCCGTCGGCGCCCACCGCGCTGCCCGACCACGTGTAGCTCCTGCCGTAGCCCAGCGCCTCGTCGGCGGTCCAGCGGTGCCCGTCGGGGCTGGTCGTGCCGGCGACCCCGCGGCCGTCGGCGCCGGTCAGGGCGACGTCGCGCAGGGCCGCGTCGGGCGCGGAGACGCTGATCTCGCCGCCGGGGTCGACGTCGGTGCGGCCCGCGGCGGCGGTCGTCGTGACGCTCGGGGGCGCGTCCGCCGACGGCGCGCCCGGCACCGGGGGTGTCGCGCCCGCGGCCGCGCACCCCACGACGACCCCGGCGACGGCGACCAGCGCCACCAGTACGGCCAGCACACCCTGCAGACGTCCCCGCACCCGCGGAGCACCCCCTCGGAGAGATCGATCCACCGACCGCACGACGCGGCCGACCGGGAGGCGGTTGTCAGGCGCGGCGGCCCCTCACACGGGTGGCCCAGCGATCGTGAGCGGCGTCTCGGCGCGAACCGGGCAGGGCGGGCGTCCGGTCACCGAGCAGTCACGGCGCGAGGGACCTTCGGGCGCCTCGGGGAGGGACATCGACCCTGCCGATGGTCCCGGCAGCGGTCGTAACGTCCTGCGCCGCCGGGCGGCGCGGGTGCAGCGCGAGGGGGGTCGGGGTGGCGGACATCGGCATCGATCTGGGGACGGGGACGACCGTGGTGTGCCACCCGCGGGACGGGGTGGTGCACGACGAACCGTCGGTGCTCGTGGAGTGGCCGACGCGCCGGGGACGGGAGCTGCTCCTCGGGACCGAGGCCGCGGCCCTCGAGGGGCGGACACCCCCCGGCGCCCGGGTGGGCCGGCCGGTCCGTGGGGGCGCGGTCACCGATCTCTCGCTCGTCCGGACGTACCTGCACGAGCTCCTGCGACGCACGTCCCGGAGCCGGTGGCGCGCCCGCCGACCGCACGCCGTGCTGAGCTGCCCGGTGGACGCGACACCCCTGGAGCGCCGGGCGCTCGTCGAGTCGGCCGAGGAGGCCGGGCTCGGGCACGTCGACCTCCTCCCGGCGCCGCTGGCCGCCGCCCTCGGATGCGGGCTCGACCTCACCGACGCCCGCGTCCAGGCCGTGGCCGACATCGGCGCGGGCACCGCGGAGATCGCGGTGTTCTGCCGCGGCACCGTGCTGACCCGCCGTTCCTGCCGCCACGCCGGCGACGAGATGACCACCGCCGTGCGGACGCACCTGCGCGAGCAGCACGGACTGCACCTCTCCGACGCCGCCGCCGACGCGCTGAAGGTCGGCGCCTCCTCGACCCGCGAGCCCCTCGCCGCCGAGGGCCGCGACGCGGCGACCGGGCGGCCGCGGGTGGTCACGGTCGAGGTCGCCGAGGTCGAGGCGGCGGTGGCGCCCGTCGTGCGTCGCGCGGTGGCCGCCCTCGGGGCGTTCCTCGAGGACCTGCCCGTCGCCGGCGTCCCGGACCTGTTCGCCGGCGGCGTGGTGCTCGCCGGCGGCAGCGCGCTCGCGCCCCCGGTGCGCGACGACCTCGAGGCCGCGCTCGGCTTCCCGGTGAAGGTGCCCGAGCGGCCGCGGACCTGCGTCGCCGAGGGCCTGGCCCTCGCCGGTGGGCGCCCCGCCCGGGACATCCGTCCCGCCTGACCCCCTCCGACCCGACCGAGCTCCCGGACGCCACGGTGACCACTGCCCCCGGCCGCCCCCGAGGCCCACTCCCGCCCGCCGCCGCTTCCCCCGTCGATCGCCCCGCGCCGGCGCTCCCCGCGGACCGCCTGCTGCCCACGCCGGCCTTCCCGCCGCCGCGTCCGGCCCGTGACGTCCGGGCCACCGGCGCCCGGCTGTGGCGCCGGACCTGGCCCTGGCTCGCCGCCGTGGCCGCCGTCGTGCTGGTGGTGGCGCTCGAGCTCGGTCTCCTGCAGGACCGCATCGAGGCCGACCTCGCGCGTCTCCACGCCGCGGGCGGCGCCCCGGCCCCGACCGACACCGTCCCGCTCCCCGCGCTGCCCCCGGTGCCGGTGATCGCGCCGCCGGCGGCCGGCGACGTCGCCGCCGTGCGACTCCGGGTGGTCGATCCTCCGTGTCGCCCGGGCGCCACCTGCACCGTCCTCGTCGGGGTCGACCGTCATCCCGGCGCCGTCGCCGGGTCCCCGGCCTGGACGTTGCTCGCCGTCGATCGCTGCCGCGGGGTCTTCGTCCCCCTCGCGTCGGGCGCGAGCCAGGTCACCCCGACCGCCTCCGTGGCCGCCCCCGTGCCGCCCGGACGCGCCTTCGCCCTCGTCGCGGTCACCGACGGGCCCTCCCGCGCCGCCTCCCCGGCCGTGCCGATCGGGGCCGGGCCGTGCTGAGCGACGAGACCACGGCCGGCTGGGACGAGCCCGCGCCGCGTCGCGCGGCGCCCGGCGACGGCTGGGGACGGGACCGTCGCCGGTCCCGGTGGCGTCGCGCCCTGGGCCGGCTCACCCGCCGCTCCGGGCGTCCGAGCCGGGCCGAGCTCGAGGAACAGCGCCGGGCGCGCGCCCGGGCCCGGGAGGAGCGCGGCGCCGAGCCGTCCCGCGCGGCGTGGGGCGACGTCCTCGCGCTCCTGGCGGCGGGGGTGCTGGTCGTGCTGGGCGCGGCCAACCTGGCGGCGATGGGCGACGTGGAGGCCACCACCACGAAGCTCGCGACCGGCGGGCTGGGCCTCGCGCTCCTGATCCTCCTCGCCGCGCGACGCCGCTCGGTCACGCCGGCGCTGGCGTGGACGGTCTACGGCACGACGCTGGCGTTGCTGCTCGCGGTGCTCGTCGTCGGGCGCGAGGTGAACGGCGCCCGGCGCTGGCTCGCCGTCGGCGGGATCACGCTGCAGCCCTCCGAGCTCGCGAAGATCGCCGTCCCCCTCGCGCTGGCCGCGGTGCTCACCCGGGGCCGCCCCACCTGGCGGCGCTTCGCCGTGGCGCTCCCGCTCGCGGCGGTGCCCATCGTGCTCGTCGCCGACCAGCCCGACCTGTCGACGGCCACGCTGCTGACCCTCACGGCGGCCGCCGTGCTCGTCATCGCCCGGGTGCCGACCCGGTACCTGCTGCCGGTCCTCGCGGCGGCGGTCGTGGCCGCCCCGCTCGCGATCGGGCTCCTGCGCGACTACCAGGTCGCGCGGCTCGGGACCTTCCTCACCGGCTCCCAGTCCGCCGAGGGGCCCGGGTGGGCGGTGCGCCAGGCCCGGCTCGCGATCGCCCGGGGCGGCTGGTGGGGGGACCGGACCGACCCGGTCCACCTCCTGGCCGCCCGCTACCTGCCCGAGCGCGAGACCGACCTCGCCCTCGCCTCGCTCGCCTCGGGCTGGGGCGCGGTCGCGGCGGCCCTCGCCCTGCTGGCCGGGCTCGTGATCGTGTGGCGGTGCGTGCTGGGCGCGCGGGCACCGCGCAGCGCCACCGGACGCCTGCTCTGCGCGGGCTTCGCCGTCCTGCTCGCCGTCGAGCTCGTCGTCTCGACCGGCGGGAACCTCGGCCTCCTGCCCGTCGCCGGCGTGCCCTTCCCGGTCCTGTCGGGTGGCGGCACCGCGACCGTCGTGCACCTCGCGGCGCTCGGGCTCGCGATCAGCTGCCGCCGCGACGGGGCGCGCCGCCCCCTGTGGACGCCGGCTGCCCGCAGCCGCCCCCGGCTCGCGCGCACCACCGTCGCGGCGCTCACCGTCGTGCTGGTCGCGTTCGCCTCGTTCGGCGCGGGTGTGGTGCGCGACCCGGTGGCGGCGGCCGCGAGCGTCGACCAGATGACCCGGTGCGTCACGATCCCGGCGCCCCGCGGGGCCGTGGTCGACCGGCACGGAACGCTCCTCGCGGCCGACGCCGGGGACCGCGGCCTCCGCCTCGCCCCCGCGCTGCTGCGTCACGACCCCGCCGCCGTCGAGCGGCTCGCCGGGCTCCTCGGCCGCCCGCCCGCCGAGCTCCACGCGCTGATCGCCGGCGCACCCGACACCGTCGTGGGGCTCGACGCCGGGACGGTGTCCGGTCCGGTCGGCGACACCGTGGCCGGTGCCGGGCTGCCGGGCGTCGTCGTCGTGCCCGCACCCCGCCGCTCCTACCCCACCGGACCGGTGCTCGCGCCCGTGCTCGGCTGGGTCGGGCGCGCGACCCCGACGCAGACCGCCTGGCACCCCGACCTCGATCCCCGGGGCACGACCGGCCGCGCGGGCGTCGAGCAGAGCTACGACGCCGTCCTGCGCGGGGTGCCCGGCGAGCAGTGCTACTGGGTCGACCCGGTCGGCCGCCCCGTGGCCGCCGGGGAACGACGGGACCCGGTGCCCGGCACGACGCTCACCCTGACCATCGACCTCGGCGTGCAGCGGCGCCTGGTCGCGGACGTCGCCACCTCCCTCGCGGGGAGCCCGCGAGGGGCGGTCGGCGGCGCGGTGGCCATGGATCCCCGCACCGGCGCCGTGCTCGCCCTGGCCAGCTGGCCCAGCCTCGACAACGCCCTGTACGGGCCGCCGCTCGACGAGGCCGCCCTCCGGGCCGCGTCGCGGGCACCCGGCACCCCGACGCTCAACCACGCCATCGCCTCGGCCCTGCCGCCGGGCTCCACCTACAAGCTGGTCAACGCCGCGGCGAACATGGTCCACCCGGTCTTCCCGCCGGACCGGGTCATCCCCACCGGCGGGAGCTTCACCTACGGCACCCACACCTTCGGCAACTGGCGGGTGCTGCCCCCGCAGGACATGGTCGACGCCATCGCCTGGTCGAACGACGTCTACTTCTACAAGCTCGCGCTCGGGCTCGGGCCGGACAACATGATCGACACCGCGCGCGCCCTCGGCGTCGGGCAACCCACCGGCATCGACCTGCCCGGCGAGAGTCCCGGCTACCTGGGCACCCCGGCGAGCGTCACGGCGGCCGGCGGCACGTGGTATCCCGGGTCGACGGTCATCCTGGGCATCGGGCAGGGGCCGATCCTGGCGACCCCGCTGCAGACCGCGCGGTGGACGGCCGCGGTGGCCACGGGCGCGATGGTCACGCCGCACGTGGGTATGGCGGTGGGCACCGGCCCGGGGGCGGTCGCCCTGCCGCACCCGGCGCCGACCCCGCTGCCCTTCGCCGACCGGCTCGGACCGGTCCGCGACGGCATGCGGGCGGTCGTGACCTCCGGGACCGGCCGGGCGCTGGGGAACGCCGGCATCACGGTGGCGGCGAAGTCGGGCACCGCCGAGGACCCCTCGGTCCCGGGCGGCGGGGTGGACGACTGGATGACCGCCGTGGCCCCGGCCGACGCCCCGGACATCGTGGTCACCGCGCTCGCGCAGCGCCCCGACGTCGGCAGCTCCCGGACCGCGGGCGTCGTGGCCAGCACGCTGCGGGCGCACGGCGCGGCCGCGCCCTAGAGCGCCTCAGCGCGCCTCAGCGCGCCTCAGCGCGCCTCACAGCGCGCAGGCGACCAGCACCGGCTCCGGGTGCAGCACCAGCCCGAACGCGGCGTCCACCCGGTCGCGGACGTCGCGGGCGAGCGCCAGGAGGTCGTCGGTGGTGCCGCCGCCGCGGTGGGTCAGGGCGAGCGTGTGCTTGGTCGACACGCGGGCCGGGGCGTGCTCCCCGGGGTAGCCGCGGGGCACGCCCGCGCGCTCGATGAGGGCGGCGGCGGAGAGCTTCACGCGCCCGTCGGGCTGGGGCCACGCGGTGACCGGGTGCTGGCCCGCCGCCTCGGTGACGGCCGCGACGCGGGCGGCGGTCTCCGCGTCGACCACGGGGTTCATGAAGAACGAGCCGGCGCTGCGGCTGTCGGCGTCGTCGGGGTCGAGCACCATGCCCTTGCGGCGACGCAGCCCCAGCACCGCCTCGCGGGCCGCAGCGACCGGCACGCGGGTCCCGGGCTCGACGTCGAGGGCACGCGCCAGCTCGGCGTAGCGGATCGGGGCGGAGAGCCCGTCGGTCGTCAGCCGGAACCGCACGCCGAGCACGATCTCGCCGTCGACGTTGCGGTCGCCCTTGAGCCGGCTCGTGCGGTAGCCGAGGTCGAGGTCGGCGGCGGGCACGGCTCCGCGGCGCCCGGTGCGGCGTGCGTAGAGGTCGACGTCGACGAGCAGGTCGGCGACCTCCACGCCGTACGCGCCGACGTTCTGCACGGGCGTCGCGCCGGTGCGTCCCGGGATGCCCGAGAGGCACTCGAGCCCGCCGAGGCCGTCGGCGACGGTATCGGCGACCAGCGCGTCCCAGTCGTGGCCGGCCTCGACGTGCACGACCACCGAGCCCGCGTCGCGGTGCACGACGTGGCGCCCCTGCGTGTCGATCACCAGCGCCGTGCCGGCGAACCCGGCGTCGCCGACCACGAGGTTCGACCCGCCGCCCACCAGCAGCAACGGCTCGCCCGCCCCGTCGGCGGCGCGGGCCCGGGCGACGACCTCGTCGGCGGTCCGCGCGTGCACGAGCCGCCGCGCCGGGCCGCCGAGGCCGAGCGTGGTCTGGGGCGCGAGCAGGGTCGCGGGGTCGACGTCGCCGCCCTCGGAGCGGGCCGACGCGGGGGCCTCTCCTGGTGACGCCGCCGATGGGGATGCGGGTGTCGCTGCTGCGGTCGGACCGGGTGCCATCACCCCCGACGGTAGCCTCCCGCGCGTGCCCCGCCGCATCACCCACCGCGCCACCTGGGACGTCCCCGCCCACGACGTCTACGCCGAGCTGGTCGACGCCGACCACCTCCGCGCCCGCCTGCAGGAGCTGGGCGGCAACGATCCGGCGCTGGTCGAGCACGCCGTCGACGCCTCCGGGGCGCGACTGAAGCTGCGCCAGGCGGTTCCCGCGGAGTTCCTCCCGTCGGTCATCCGCCGCTTCACCGGGGGCGACCTGGTCCTCGACCGGGTCGAGACCTGGCGGCCCCGCCACGCGGGTGGCTACGAGGGCACGTTCGAGGTGACGGTGCGCGGGCTGCCCGGGTCGATGACGGGCACGCAGCGCCTGGAGGACTCGGGCAGCGGGTCGGTCACGACGGTCGAGGGCGAGGCGGCGGTGAACGTGCCGATGGTCGGCGGCCGGGTCGAGGGCGTCGTCGTCGAGCAGGTGGGCCAGCTGCTCGACGCCGAGGACGACTTCACGCGCCGCCGGCTGGCCCAGGACCGCTCGTGAGCCGCCGGCTCGTCATCACGCTGAGCTGCCCCGACCGCACCGGCATCGTCGCCACCATCACCGGCCGGCTCGCCGGGCTGGGGGCGTCGATCACCGAGGCGGCCTACCACGCCGACACCGACGCCGGCTGGTTCGTGACGCGCCAGGTCGTCGACGCCGCCTCGGTGCCGGGCGGCGCCGACGTGCTGCGACCCGTGATCGGGCAGATCGCCGCCGAGCTCGAGGTGCCCGGCGGCGAGCCGGTGGCGTGGCGGGTCCGCGACACCAGCGAGACGCCGCGCGTCGTGATCCTGGTCAGCAAGGAGTCGCACTGCCTGCACGACCTGCTCGGGCGGGTCTGGGGCGGCGAGCTCGACATGGACGTGCGGGCGGTCGTCGGCAACCACGAGGTGCTCCGCCCGGTCGCCGTCGCGCACGGCGTGCCGTTCCACCACGTGCCGTTCCCGTCGCGCGCCGAGGACGACGAGGCGCGCACCGGCCGTGACGCCGCCTTCGCGCGGGTCGCCGAGATCGTCGACGCCCACGAACCGGCCGCGGTGGTGCTGGCGCGGTTCATGCAGGTCCTGACCCCGGCGCTGTGCGACCGCTGGGCGGGCCGGGCGATCAACATCCACCACAGCTTCCTGCCCTCGTTCATGGGCGCGCGGCCGTACCACCAGGCGCACGCCCGCGGCGTCAAGCTCGTCGGCGCGACCTGCCACTACGTGACGCCCGACCTCGACGCCGGCCCGATCATCGAGCAGGACGTCAGCCGCGTGGACCACGCCGACACCCCGGAGGACATGGTCCGCCGGGGTCGCGACGTCGAGAAGCTCGTGCTGGCGCGCGGGCTGCGCGCCCACCTCGAGGACCGCGTGCAGGTGCACGCGGGCCGGACGGTGGTGTTCCGCTAGGCGTGTGTCAGACGCGCTCGGCGGGGATCGCGCCGAGCCGGCCGGCGTGGAAGTCGACCATGGCCTCGCGGACCTCCTGCGTGGTGTTCATGACGAACGGTCCGCCCCAGGCCACGGGCTCGCGGAGCGGACGCCCGCCGAGCAGGACCACCTCGAGCTTCGGGTGGCGGCCCTCCTGGCCGGGGTCGGCGGCCACGCGCAGCGACTCGCCGGGGCCGAACACCGCGAGCTGCCCGGTGCGCACCGGCCGGCGCTCGGCGCCCACCGTGCCGTCGCCGGACAGGACGTAGAGCAGCGCGTTCTGCTCGCGGTCCCAGGGCAGGTGCAGCTGCGCGCCGGGCTCCAGCGAGGCGTGCGCCATGGTCATCGGCGTGTACGTCGACCCGGGGCCGGCGTGCCCGGCGATCTCGCCCGCGATGACGCGCACGAGCGTCCCGGCGTCGGCGCTGGTCAGCAGCGCGGCGGCGCCCGAGCGCAGGTCCTGGTAGCGGGGCTGCACCCACTTCTGCGCGCGCGGCAGGTTCACCCACAGCTGCAGGCCGTGGAAGAGCCCGCCCGACGCGACCAGCGCCTCCGGCGGCCGCTCGATGTGCAGGACGCCCCCGCCGGCGGTCATCCACTGCGTGTCGCCGTTGGTGATCGTCCCGCCGCCGCCGTGGTTGTCGGCGTGCTCGAAGGTGCCGTCGATGATGTAGGTGACGGTCTCGAAGCCGCGGTGCGGGTGCCACGCCGTGCCCTTGGGCTCGCCCGGCGCGTACTCCACCTCGCCCATCTGGTCGAGGTGGATGAAGGGGTCGAGCAGGGCGAGGTCGACGCCCGCGAAGGCGCGGCGGACCGGGAAGCCCTCGCCCTCGTAGCCCTGCGGGGCGGTGGTGATCGAGCGGACGCCCCGCTCGGTGACGCCGACCCGGGGGCCGTCGGGCTCGGGGATGCGGGGCAGGACCGTCAGATCGGCGACCGTCAGCGCGGGCATCGTCCCTCCTTTGTTGAAGCTTCAATGTACAACGCCGAACGCGCCGGTGCCTGGGCCGATTCCCGGAGCGGCGTGATCACGAATTCTGCGCTGAACGTCTCCTCAGTGGCGCACGATCGGGCTACGGTCCGCGTGGCGACGGACGGGTGGCGGGGAGGCGACCGTGGCGGGCGACGACGAGACGCGGCACGACGGCTCCGCCGCCCCGCCGGACCCCGAGCCGGGGGCCACCGAGGCCCACCGCACCGCCGCGACCTCCCCGGACACCGCGTCCGAGGCCGCGACCACGATGCACCGCACCGGATTCTCCGACGCCACCGCGGGCGACGGCGCGGGCGCGCCGGACGACGGAGCGTCGGGCAGCGCCAGCGCGGCCGGCGAGGACGCTCACGCGACGACCGTGCACCCGACGGCCGGGGCCGCGTCGCCGCGCACCGACGGCACGGGGAGCACCGACGCCGCCGGCGACGACAGCCGTCCCACGGCGGTCCACCCCACGTCGGGGAGCGCGGGCGGCAGCGTGACGACGTCCGGCGACACGACACCGGGCGCCGCGGGGCCGCAGAGCGGGCAGGAGACCCGGAGCGCCCCGTCGACGCCGGACCCGTGGGCGCCCGGCGCGGCGGCGGGTGCGGCCGGTGCCGCGGGCGCGGCCGGTGCCGTCGGGGCGGCGAGCTCGCCCTGGGGCTCGTCCGGCTCCTCCGCCTCCGCCACCGGCCCCGCCGGCCAGACCGCGCCGCCCACCCCGGGCGCGTCCGGCACGGGCACGGGCCCGTGGGGCCAGGGCCCGGCGACGGGAGCGGCGCCCGGTACGGCCCCCACCGGCCACGGCCAGCAGGGCTGGCCGGCCCAGCAGGGCTACCCCGGCCAGCCGGGCTACCCCGGCCAGCAGGGTCACGGCCAGGGCGGCTAC
>NZ_JAQZAN010000033.1 GCF_028737255.1 Actinomycetospora straminea
CGAGATCGTGGAGACGTGGGGATCATGGCCGGGGGGGCCCCCCCCCCCCGCCGCGCCCGGCCTCGACCCGCAGGTCGCGCGGGAGGTCCTACTCGACGATCTGGACCCGGTCGTTCGGGTTCAGGTGCTCGAAGAAGCGCTTCGCGTCGTCCGGGCCGAGGCGCACGCAGCCGGCCGACTCGCGGTCGGTGCTGCCGCCGTGGAACGCGCGGCCCTCGTTGTCGAAGAACACCGCGTACGGCATCGGCGAGCCCTCGTACTCCTGGCTCACGTGGTGCCGTTCCTTGCGCTGGATGATGTGGTCGCCGGTCGGGGTCTCCTGACCCTCGGCGCCGTGGCTGTTGCGCACCGGCCCGTAGACGACGTTGCCCTGGCCGTCGAGCAGCCAGGCGCGGTTCTCCGACAGGTCGACGCACGCCTTGATGCGCGCGTCGGTGCACGACGTGCCGTCGACACCGCCGCCGCCCCCCGCCGGCGCCGCGACGGCGACACCGCCGAGCTGGAGCGCCCCGAGACCGATCGTGGCCACCGAGACCGCGATCCGGCCGGAGGGCACCCCGCGCTGCGTCCCCCTGCGATGCCTGCCCGCCATGCGTCCTGCCCCTCGATCGCGTCGCGCGGCTCCCACACCGCGCGATCCGACCGGCACAACGAGGCAGTCACGACGGGGTCACGGACCGTTCCGGTGGTCCGGAGCACGTCACCGGAACCGGTTCGGCGCACAACCACTGTGGGTTCCGTGCGTCGTGGACACAGCGCGTTCAGGGCGAGGGGCCGGTCACCCACTCGATGCCGCTGCACGGGCGAAGGCGTCGAAGACTTGATCGCTGAACAGGATGAACCGTGCCTCGCGGACCGCACTCTCGGTGATGCGCACGGTCGTGACGGCGATCCGCGCCGCGTCGTCGAGCGGCCACCCGTACACGCCCGCCGACACCGCGGGGAACGCGACGGTCCGCGCGCCGACCTCGTCGGCCACCCGCAGCGACTCGCGGTACGCCGACGCGAGGAGCTCCGAGCGGTCCTCGCTCTTCGCGTACACGGGGCCGACGGTGTGGATCACCCAGCGGGCGGGCAGGCGCCCGGCCGTGGTGGCGACGGCCTGCCCGGTCGGCAGGCCGTCGGGCAGCGTCGTGCGCCGCAGCTCGCGGCACGCCTCGAGGATCTCCGGTCCGCCGGCGCGGTGGATGGCGCCGTCGACGCCGCCGCCGCCGAGGAGCCCGGAGTTCGCGGCGTTGACGACGGCGTCGACCTCCGCGGTCGTGATGTCGCCCCGGTGCAACGTGATCTCCGGCGTGCCCATGCGCGCCAGGTACCCGCCGCGACGGCCGGCCACGACCGCGCACCTGACACCATCGAGCCGTGAGCGACACGCGCATCGAGGTCACCGACACCGTCGACGCCCCCGTCGAGCGGGTCTTCGCCCTGCTCGCCGACCCCGACCGGCACCCCGACCTCGACGGCAGCGGCACCGTCCACGCCTCGCACACCCACCTCGCGATCACCGAGATCGGCGAGGTGTTCGTCATGGAGATGGACCACGCCGCGCGCGGGCGCTACCGGGTCGAGAACCACGTGGTGCGCTACGAGGAGGACCGCGCCCTGGCCTGGACGCCGGCCAAGCCCGGCGAAGCGCCGTCGGGCCACGTGTGGGGCTGGGAGCTGGCGCCGGACGGTGACGACCGGACCGTGGTGACCCACTACCACGACTGGGCGGACCTCACCGACCCCGCGATCCTCGGGCGCGTGACCGAGGTCGGCGCCGACGAGATGCGCGCGACGATCGGGAACCTGGCCGCGGCCCTGGCGTAGGTGCGCTGCGCGCTCGTGAGCAGAAAGAAGTGCTGGAGCACTTCTTTCTGCTCACCTGCCCGGAGGGCACAGGGCGTCGAAGTCGTCGCCCGGCGGGGCCTCGAGGTCGTGGCGGGTGCCGTCGGGGCCGGTGAAGCCCAGGCGCCAGGCGTGCAGGCCGGTGCGGGTGGTCGGGGCCTTCTCGAACAGCGGGTCGCCGACGAGGGCGTGGCCGATCCAGGCGAGGTGGACGCGGATCTGGTGGCGCCGGCCGGTCGTCGGCGTCACCGAGAGCAGGGTCCGGTCCGCGCCGCGGCGGAGCACCGCGAACGTCGTCGTCGACGGGTAGACGTCGCCGGGCAGGACCGCGTCCTCGGGCACCGACCACACCCCGTCGGCGCAGCGGATGGCCTCGCGGGGCGCGGCGATCCGCACCCGGTTCTTGCGGCCCACCGACAGCGGGAGCTCGATCGTGCCCCGGTCGGGCAGGCCGGCGCCGGACGCGACGGCGAGGTAGGTCTTGGCGACGGTGCGGTCGGCGAACTGGCGGGTGAGGACGCCGTGCGCCTCGAGGCGGCGCGCGAAGAGCACGATCCCCGAGGTCACCTTGTCGATGCGGTGGGCCGGCCAGAGCGTCTCGCCGGCGTCGCGGGCCAGGCGGACGAGGTCGGTGTCGTGGCGCTCGCCCATCACCGACCAGCCCGCGGGCTTGTCGAGGACGAGCAGGTCGTCGTCGCGGAGCAGCTCGCGACCGGCCCGCACCTCGTCCCAGGAGCTCACGCCTCGTCGAGGCCCAGCGCGTCGAGCAGGGTGCGCAGCTTGACCCCGGTCTCGGCGAGCTCGTCGGCCGGCCGCGACGCGGGCACGATGCCGGCGCCCGCCCACAGCCGCACGCGGTCGCCCTGGACCTCACCGCAGCGCAGCGCCATGACCCATTCGCCGTCGCCGCGGGCGTCGGTCCAGCCGACGGCGCCGGTGTAGAAGCCGCGGTCGAACGGCTCGATCTCGGTGATCGCGGTGTGCGCGGCCGCGCGGGGCACCCCGCAGACCGCCGGGGTCGGGTGCAGGGCCTGGGCGAGGTGCAGCGCCGAGGCGTCGCGGTCGGTGGCGCGGGCGCGCACGGTGGTGGACAGGTGCCACAGGGTCGGCGTGCGGACCAGCGACGGCTCCTCGGGCACCTCGAGGTCGTCGACGAGGGGCCGCAGCCGCTCGGCGACGTCGGCGACGACCAACGCGTGCTCGTGGCGGTCCTTCGCCGACGCGAGCAGCGCCTCGCCCCGGCGGCGGTCCTCGTCGCGGTCCGACGACCGCGCGGCCGAGCCGGCGAGGGGGTTCGCGGTGACCGTCGAACCGCGCCGCGAGAGCAGCAGCTCGGGGCTCGCGCCGAGCAGCGTGCGCGGGGTCCCCGCGCGCTCGGGCGGGAGGTCGACGGCGAAGAGGTAGCTGCGCGGGTCGCGGCGGGCGAGCTCGCGCAGCATCGGCACCGCGTCGACCGGCCCGTCGGCGACGACCTCGAGCACCCGGGCGAGCACCACCTTGTCCAGCCCGCCGGCCGCCATGCGCGCGAGCGCCTCGCCGACCATCGCCTCGTAGGCCGCGGGGGCGGGGATCGGGCGGGCGGTGCCGGCGACGGGCGAGGTGCCGGGGCCGGCGACGAGGACCGCGCCGAGGGGGTCGGCGCGCTCGACGTGCTCGGGGACGACGAGGTGCGCGTCGCCGGCCGGGTCGTAGGGCAGGGCACCGACGGCGACGGCCCGGTCGCCGAGGTCGCGCAGCCGGCGCAGGACCGCGTCGGCGTCGCCCGAGGGCAGGCGGGCGAGGACACCGCGGGTGCGCAGCGACCCGGCGGGCCCGGAGAACCAGGAACCGCTGCCCGGGGTCCAGGAGCGGAGCAGCCGTACCGGGTCGGCGACGCCGAGCGGCGCGCGCGGAGCCGGGCTGGTGCTCGTCACGTCTCGCTCCCGTCCGCGGGGGGCCGCTGGTGTGCAGCCCTCGGTGGCATCGTGGTCCACGGCACCGGGCGGTGCCTGTTCGGGCCTGTCCGAGATGTCCCGGACACCACCCACCCTCCGCTCGCCGTGACAGACGGTCCAGCCGGACGGGGCGTGACACGCCGCACCGTCATACTCTGGGTACGTGACGACGAGGACCACCGACGAGGCGGACCCCCGCACCGCGCCGTCGCCCCTGCCGCGCTGGCGGGCGGACCTCCGCCTGGGCTCCCGGATCGTCGCGATGCGCGCCGGTGGCCTCGCGCTCGCCGTGCGCGGCGACCCCGTCGCGCGCCTCATGCACAGGCCGTGGCGCCTCGACCCGTACCCGACCTACGCGCGGCTGCGGGCCGCCGGCGAGGCGTCCGGCGGGGTGGCGCGCAGCCGCACCGGCATCCGGGCCGTCGCCACCCACGAGGCGTGCACGGCCGTGCTGCGGGACCGCCGCTTCGGGGTGCGGCTCGCGGACGGGCGGATGCCGTTCGACCCCACCGACGACGCGAGCACGGCCTCGGGCGGCCCGTCGAACCACGACCCGACCGACCCCGGCACCGCGCTGATCGAGCCCATCGACCTGTCCCTGCTGGGTCTCGACGCCCCCGACCACACCCGGCTGCGCCGCCTCGCCCAGCCGACGTTCGCGCCGAAGCGCCTCGCGCAGTACCGCGAGACCGCCCGCGCCGTCACCGGCCGGCTGCTCGACGGGGCCCCGGCCGACGGGCCGTTCGACCTGGTCAGCGCCCTCGCCGCGCCGTTGCCGATCAGCGTCATCTCCGAGCTGCTCGCCATCCCCGACGTCGACACCCCGCGCTTCGCCGCCTGGGGCCGGGTGGTCGGCGCCGCGCTCGACGGCGTCCGCTCGGTGCGCCACGCCCACGCCCTGTCGCGGGCGACCGCCGACCTGCGCGCCCTGTTCGCCGACCTCGTCGAGCGCCGCCGCGCCGACCCCGGCGAGGACGTCATCTCCCAGCTCGTGCACGCGCTCGACGAGGGCACGCTGACCCTCGACGAGCTCGTGTCGCTGGCGCAGCTGCTGCTCATCGCGGGGTTCGAGACGACGACCAACCTCGTCGGGAACGCCGCGCGGGCGCTGCACACCTCGGGCACCTGGGACGACCTGGTCGCCGACCCGGGCCTCGCGGCGGCCGTGGTCGAGGAGACGCTGCGGTGGGACCCGCCGGTGCAGCTCACGGCGCGGTTCGCCCACTCCGACGTCGAGCTCGGCGGGCAGCGGCTGCGCCGCGACACCGGGGTGCTCGTGCTGCTCGCGAGCGCCGGCCGCGACCCCGCCGCGCACCCGGACCCCGACCGGTTCGACCCGCACCGCGAGCAGGCCACGACCCACCTCGCGTTCTCCGGCGGCGCGCACTACTGCCTCGGCGCGGCGCTGGCGCGCATGGAGGGCGAGGTGGCCCTCGAGATGCTCGCGGAGCGCCGGCCCCGCCTGCGCCCGGCCGGGCGGTTCGTGCCGCGGGTCGCGACCGTCCTGCGCGGGCCCCGGCGCTTCGGGGTCCGCGCCGACTGACCGCGCGCTACCGTCCGCACGTGCCCGAACTGCCCTCGATCTCCCACGTCGCGCTGTCGGTGACCGACCTCGCGACCAGCCTGCCCTGGTACCAGCGGCTGTTCGGCGTCGAGCCGGCGATGACGCTGGCCGACGGCCCGTTCGAGCGGAAGGTGTTCGCCCTGGCCGGCGGGCAGCTCTTCGGGCTCACCGCCCACGAGGGCGCCCGCTCCGGCGACCGCTTCGACGTCGTCGCCCCCGGCCTCGACCACGTCGGGTTCGCGTGCGCCGACCGCGCCGAGGTCGCCGCGTGGCAGACCCACCTCGACCTCATCGGCGTCGCGCACGGCGGCGTCGTGGAGGCCGACTACGGCTGGGCGCTGTCGTTCACCGACCCCGACGGCAACGCGCTGGAGTTCTTCGCCCTCGCGTCCTGACGCCGCCGGACCACGACACCCCTCCCGGCCACACCCTCTCTTCGGCCAGTTCTCGGTTGTCGCAGGACTAGTGCGACAACGCTTCACCTGCGACACACTCAAGACCGCGCCACCCGTCCGGGTGGCCCGCCGGACTGGGGGTGACGCGTTGGAGCCGCACACCGGGCTCGTCGCCATGCACATGAGCGACGGCATCGTGGACGCACCGACGTCGGTGATCTTCGGGCTCGTCGCCGTGCTCGGCCTCGCCGTGTGCGTCGCGCGTGCCCGCCGCGACCTCGACGACCGCACGGCCCCGATGGCCGGGCTCGTCGCGGCCTTCGTCTTCGCCGTGCAGATGCTGAACTTCCCGATCCTGCCCGGGGTCAGCGGGCACCTGCTCGGCGGCGCGCTCTGCGCGATCCTCGTCGGGCCCTACGTGGGCGCCGTCTGCGTGTCGATCGTGCTGCTGCTCCAGGCGCTGCTCTTCGCCGACGGCGGGCTCTCCGCGCTCGGCACCAACATCACGAACATGGCGCTGCTCGGCACCTTCGTCGGCTACGGCGTGGCCGTCGCGATGCGCCGGATCGCGACGCGCAGCCGCGGGGGGCTCGTGCTCACGGCGTTCGTGGCGGCCTGGGTGAACACGGTCGTCGCGTCGCTGGGCTTCGTGCTCGAGTACGCGATCGGCGGCGAGGGCCTCGCGCTCGGCACCGTGCTCGGGCTGATGACGGGCTTCCACGCGCTGATCGGGATCGGCGAGGGGATCATCACCGCGCTCACCGTCGGCGCCGTCGCGTCCGTGCGCCCCGACCTCGTCCACCTGACCCGCTCGGCCACGCCGTCGCTGACGATCACGGGGGTGCGGGCGTGAAGAAGCTGCCGCCGGCGTTCTGGGCCGGCCTCGTCGTCGCCCTGCTCCTGGCCGGCGTGGTGTCCTACGCCGCGAGCGGCAGCCCCGATGGCCTGGACGCAGTGACGCAGACCGGGTGCGAGCTCGACGAGGCCGGCGAGCCGGTGGGCGGGCAGTGCATCGCCCAGAACGCCGGCGAGCACGCCACCGCCGGGAGCCCGCTGGCCGACTACGCCGTCGGCGGGTCCGAGGGCACCACCGGCGTCGCGGGCGTCATCGGCGTGCTCGTGACGCTGGTCGTGGCCGGCGGGCTGTTCTGGCTCCTCCGGCGCCGCGGCCGCGACGAGACCCCCAGCCGGGTCGAGTAGCGGTGGCCGCCGGGCACGCGCACCCGCTCTACCGCGCCGGTGACTCGGTGGTCCACCGGCTGCCGGCGCACGTCAAGATCGTCGTGGCGTTCCTGGTCGTGCTCGCGGTGGTGGCGACGCCGCGGGAGGCGTTCGCGGTCTTCGGGCTGCAGTTCCTGCTGCTGGTGGGCGTGTGGGTCGCCGCGCGCATCCCGCCGGGCTGGCTCGCGACGCGCGCGCTGATCGAGGCGCCGTTCGTCGTCCTCGCGGTGCTGCTGCCGTTCTTCGCCGGCGGCCCCCGCGTGGAGTGGTGGGGGATGTCGCTGGCCGTCGACGGGCTGCTCGCGGGCTGGAACATCCTGGTCAAGGGCACGCTGGGCGTGCTGGTGTCGGTGACGCTCGCCGCGACCACCCCGTTGCGCGACCTCGTCTCCGGGCTCTCGCGGCTGCGGGTGCCGTCGATGGTGTGCGTGATCGCGACGCTGATGCTGCGCTACCTCGAGGTGATCGTCGCCGAGGCCCGGCGCATGCGCCTGGCCCGGATCTCGCGGGGCCACGACCCGCGCTTCGCCTGGCAGCTCGGGGCGACCGTGCGCTCGGTGGGCGCGCTGTTCCTGCGCTCGTACGAGCGGGGCGAGCGCGTGCACCTGGCGATGCTGTCGCGGGGCTACACCGGCACCATGCCCGCGTTCACCACCGCGCCCGCGTCGCGGGCCACGTGGTCGGTCGCGCTCGTGCCCGCCGTCGCCGCCGCCCTGCTGGCGGTGTCCGGATACTGGGCCTGGTGACCGCCAGCCTCGAGGTCTCCGGCCTGGCCTTCGCCTATCCCGACGGCCACCAGGCCCTCTTCGGCGTGGACCTGCGCATCGAGCGCGGCGAGCGCGTGGCCCTGCTGGGGCCCAACGGCGCCGGGAAGACGACGCTGGTGCTGCACCTCAACGGCGTGCACCGCGCCGGGGCGGGCGCGGTGCGGGTCGGCGGGCTCGAGGTGACGCGCGAGAACCTCCAGGAGATCCGCCGGCGGGTCGGGATCGTCTTCCAGGACCCCGACGACCAGCTGTTCATGCCCACCGTCGCCGACGACGTCGCGTTCGGGCCCGCGAACTTCGGGGTCACGGAGCCGGAGCTCTCGCTGCGGGTGAAGGAGGCGCTCGACGCGGTCGGGGTCGCCGAGCTCGCCGACCGCTCCCCCATGCACCTCTCCGGCGGCCAGCGGCGCCGGGCCGCCCTGGCGACGGTGCTGGCGTGCGACCCGGAGATCCTCGTGCTCGACGAGCCGTCCACCCACCTCGACCCGGTCGCGCGCCGCGAGCTCGCCGAGGTGCTGCTCGGGCTGGACCGGACGATGCTCATGGTCACCCACGACCTGCCCTACGCCCTGCAGCTCTGCCCGCGCTCGGTGGTGATCGACGGCGGCGTGGTCGTCGCCGACGCCCCGACCCGCGAGCTGCTCGCCGACGCGGACTTCCTCGCCGCTCACCGCCTCGAGCTCCCGTTCGGGTTCGCGCCGGGCTGAGCCCGTGCCACGCTCGCGGGCATGGACCTCGACGACTTCCGCGAGCGCGCCGCCGGCGAGCACTTCCTGGTCGTCGTGTCGACGGCGCGGGCGGACGGGTCGATCCAGTCGAGCGTCGTCAACGCCGGCGTCATGGACCACCCGGTGCACGGGACGCCGATCCTGGCGCTGGTGGCGGCGGGCGGGTCGGTGAAGCTCGCCAACCTGCGGGCGCGGCCGTGGACGACGATCACCGTGCGCTCCGGCTGGCGCTGGACCACGGTCGAGGGCGGCGCCGAGATCGCGGGCCCGGACGACCCGCTCCCCGGTGTCGACGACGTCCCGGCCCTGCTCCGCGAGGTCTTCGTCGCCGCCGGCGGGCAGCACGACGACTGGATCGCCTACGACGAGACGATGGCCCGCGAGCGCCGGGCCGCGGTGCTCGTCACCCCGGGCCGCGTCTACGGCGTCTAGGGGCGCTGCGCGCTCGTGAGCAGAAAAGCGTGCTGGAGCACGCGGAAGTGCTCACCTGCGCGGAGCGCACCAGGTGTAGGTCAGCGCCTCGTCGGGGCCCAGCCGCCGCCAGCGCTCGCGCAGCTCACGGAGGTCGGTGAGCGCCGTGCCGACCTGCTCGGCGGTGAAGGGCGCGCGTCCGGTCTCGGTGATGCCCCAGGCCTCGTCGAGGGCCGCCGCGACGTCCGGGGCGCGGCGGTCGATGCCGTGGGAGAGCACGCCCACGACGACCTCCGCGAGCCGCAGGTCCCGGGCGTGGTCGCGGCGCACGCGGTCGGACACCCGCCGCCGGTCGTGGCGGGGCTTCCCGCCGGTGATCTCCAGGCTGTCGAACAGCGCGCCCGCCCGGATCGAGCCCCAGAGCCCGCGCCGCAGGCCGAGTGCGCGCTCGCCGAGGAGGTGGACGGCGTCGTGCGGGACCGGGCCGGTGCGGTCGTAGGAGCGCAGCCGCAGCCGCAGGCCGTCCCCGCGGTCGATGTCCGCGAGCGACCCGCCGTCGGGGCGCCGGGTGAACGCGACGTGCACGCCGCCATCCGATCACGGACGGGGGCGGAGCTCACCCCGTTTCCGGGTCCTGCGGGGCCCCGGAGAGCGTCGACAGCGTGCGCACGACGTGCCCTTCGACGGCGTCGCGACCCAGCCCGAGCCCGGTGAGGGTGCCGGCGCCGTCCTCCTGCTCGAGCAGCGCGAGCAGGATGTGCTCGGTGCCGACGTAGTTGTGCCCGAGGCGCAGGGCCTGGCGGAACGTCAGCTCGAGCGCCTTCTTGCTGGCGGCGTCGAACGGGATGAGCGCCCCGATCTCCGGGGCCCGCGGCGGGAGGGTGCCGACGAGCGTGCGACGCACCGTCTCGGGCGACACGCCGAGCGCCGTCATCGTCAGCACGGCCAGCGACTCCGGCTCGTGGAGCAGCCCGAGCGCCAGGTGGGCCGGGGTGATCTCGGCGTGGTGCGACCGGCGGGCCTCCTCCTGCGCGGCGACGACGACGTTGCGGGCCCGCGGCGTGAAGCGCCCGAAGCCCTCCTCCATGTCGATCTCGCCGGTGGCGCCCTTCGGCACGAACCGCTTCTGGGCGGCCTGCTTGGTGACGCCCATGCGCTTGCCGATGTCGGTCCACGACGCCCCGGAGCGACGGGCCTGGTCGACGAAGTGGCCGATGAGGTGGTCGGCGACCTCGCCGAGGTGCTCGGCGGCGAGCACGGCGTCCTGGAGTTGCTCGAGGGTGTCGGTGTGGACCGAGGTGATCGCGTTGATGAGGTCGTCGAGTCGGACGGGGGTCGGGGGCGTGGCGGCCATGCGTCCACTCTAGGTTGACGATGCTGGTCGTCGTCAACCCTTGATTGACGCTTGCCCCTCCCACGGTGTGAGGTCCTACCGTCCCCGGCGTGGCGACGGGGCACACGGTGGGCGAGCTGGCCGAGGCCACCGGGCTCTCGGTGCGCGTGCTGCGGCACTGGGACGAGCGCGGGGTGGTCTCGCCGTCCCGGACGCCCGCCGGCCACCGGCTGTACTCGCCCGCCGACGTCGTCCGGCTGCACCGCGCGATCACGCTGCGGGCGCTCGGCCTGCGCCTCGAGCAGGTCGCGGCCCTGCTCGACGGCAGCGACCCCGACCCGGCCGCGACGCTGCGCGCCCACCTCGCGGGCGTCGACGCCGACCTGCGGCGGCGCCGGACGGTCCGGGACCGCCTCGCCGAGGTCCTCGCCGGTCCGCCGGCGGCCGCCGGCGAGGACGTCCTCACCACCGTGCTCCGGGAGATGACCATGATCGGGTCCTACGTCCACGGCTACCACGCGAGCGAGGCGACCCGGCTGCGCGACCAGGCCGCCACGCTCGCCGACCTCCTCCACGAGGGCGTCGCGTTCCCCGACGGCGCCCACGTCCTCGAGCCGGGCTGCGGCGTCGGCGCGCAGACGGTCGTGCTCGCCGCCCGCAGCCCCGGCGCGCGGTTCACCGCCCTCGACCGCGAGCCCGGCCAGGTCGCCGCGGCTCGCGCCCGGGTCGAGGCCGCGGGCCTCGCCGACCGCGTCGACGTGCGGCTCGGCGACGTCCACGACCCGCCCGGCCCCGTCGACCACGTCGTCGTGTTCTTCCTGCTCGAGCACCTGCCCCGGCCCGTGGAGGCGTTGCGCGCGCTGCGGGGTGCGCTGCGCCCGGGCGGCACGATCACCGTCGTCGAGGGCGACCACGGCGCCACCGCGTTCCACCCCGACAGCGCCGACGCGCGGGCCGTGATCGCCTGCCAGGAGGTGCTCCAGCGGCAGGCCGGCGGGGACGCCGGGATCGGGCGGCGCCTGGCCCCGCTGCTCGCCGACGCCGGGTTCGACGACGTCACCGTCGAGCCCCGCACCGCCCACGCGCACGCCGGGCGCCCCGACCTCGCCGACAGCCTGGTGCGCCGGACCTTCACCCCGATGGTCGCCGGGGTCCGCGAGCCGGCCCTGGCCGCCGGCCTCACCACCCCCGAGCGCTTCGACGCCGGCGTGCGCGACCTCCTGCGCACCGCCGAGCCCGGCGGGACCTTCAGCTACACGTTCTTCCGTGCCGTGGGGGCCGTCGGAACGAGGTCGGCGTCCACGAGGTCGACGAGCCCGACGAACCCGAGCCGGGCGTAGAGCGCGTTGCTCGTCGGGTTGTCGAGGTCGGTGAACAGCAGGACCTCGTCGGCGCCCCGCGCCTGCGCCCGCTGCGCCGCCGCCGCGGTGACCGCCGCCCCGTGCCCGCGGCCGCGGTGCTCGGGGCGCGTGTAGACGGGGCCGATCCGGGCGGTCCCGAGCACCACCGGCGACGTCGACGCGTACGCGACCGGCCCGCCGTCGGGCACCGCGACCACCACCCGGGACTCGTCGATCGCCACGTCGAGCGCCGCCCGCTGCGGCGGTGGGTCCTGCGGGGTGGCCTGGTGGTGGAACTCCCCCAGCCACACCCACAGCAGGTCGCGGTCGGCGTCGCCGGCGAGCCGGGTCGGGGTGGGGTCGGCCGGGAGCCGCAGGCCCGCGAGGCGGTGCAGCCGCTCGGTGAGGACCGGCGTCCACGTCGCGTCCCAGGCCGCGGCGAGCTCGGCGACGGTCGTCGCCGGACCGAGCACGCGGTGCGGGCAGGGCCACTGCGCCGCCCACGCGACGGCGGCGCCGGGCGGCATCGCCGAGACGACCGGGCGGTGCCGCGGGGTGTGGACGAGCACGGCCGACGCGCCGACCCCGTCGTCCCACCAGGCCAGCGTGCTGGGACCGCCGTACGCCTCCGGGCCGCGGCGGCGCAGGGTGTCGGCGATCGTCAGCTCGATCGTGCAAGCCACGCGGTGCGCCGCGAGGAAGCCCGCGGCCGCGGCCCAGAACTCCTCGACGTCGTCGGTGACCCTCCAGCCCATGGCCGGGTCAGCCGATCCAGAACCGCAGGGTCGCGGGCCGGCCGGCGCCGTGGGGGCGCGACGCCGGCCAGCCGGGGTCGGGCCGCCCACCGCAGCGGGTGATGACCGCGAGCGAGCCGGGGTTGTCCTCGCGGCAGGTCACGAGGACGGGGCCGACGCCGCGGGCGCGCAGCAGCTCGATGCTCCGGCGCAGGATCGCGGTGGCGTAGCCGCGGCGGCGCTCGCCGGGCAGGACCGCGTAGCCGACGTGCCCGCCCTCGACGCAGAGGGTGTCGTTGAGCATGTGCCGGATCGAGGTCCGCCCCACGACCCGCCCGCCGACCTCGGCGTAGAGGAACGTCATCGGCACCCGGCCCGGCGGCAGGTCGACGCCGCGCTGCTCGCGGTCGAGGCGGTCGAGGTAGGCGAGCCACGGTTCGCCGGCGGGCCACAGCCCGAAGTCGAAGCCGTCGGGGGCGAGCGCCGACTGCGCCGCGCGCGCGACCGGCTCGTCGGACGGGCGCGGGGCGCGGAGGACCAGGGCGTCGTCGGAGCTGGCGTCGGAACTGGCCACCGGTCCAGCCTGGCCCCGTCGACGGCGCACGGCACCCCGAGGGTGAAGTGGCCCACGACCCGCCCGGGACGAGGCGGGAGCCGGGGGACGATGGGGGTCCCGACGAAGGAGACCCGCGGTGTCCGCGACGCGCACGGACCACTCCCCCGACTCCCGCACCGACGTCACCCGGCACCTCGCCAACCTCCGCGACGTCGGCGGCATGGCCACCGTCGACGGCGGCCGGACCCGGCCCGGCGTGCTGTGGCGGGCCGACGCGCCGCTCGCCGGCGACGACACCGTCGGGCCCGGCGGGCTCGCCTGGCCGCCGGGCAGCGTCGTCGACCTGCGCAACCCCGCCGAGCTCCGCGACCCGCACCCGCTGCCCGCCCTCGGCGCCGAGCTGACCTCCCTGCCGCTGATCGAGGCCCTCGCCCCAGCCGAGCAGGCCCGCGGACGCCGGGGCGAGCTCGGCGTCGACGAGCTCTACCTGCTGCTCGTGCGCATCGGCGAGGCGTGGCTGCCCCAGCTGTTCGGGGTCGCGGCGCACGGGCCGGGCCCGGTGCTCGTGCACTGCGCGGCGGGCAAGGACCGCACCGGCGTCGCCGTCGCCCTGCTGCTGCGCGCGGCCGGCGTCGACCGCGCCACCGTGGCCGCCGACTTCGCCGCCACCAACGACCACCGCGTCGCCCTGCGCGACCGGCTCGTGGCCCAGGGCGCCGTCGACCCGGGCGTCGAGGCGAGCCGGATCGGGGTCACGCCCGCGCACCTCGACCCGGTGCTCGACCTCGTCGACGACGACCCGCGCGCCCCGCTGCGCGAGGCGGGCGTGTCCGACGCGGACATCGAGGCCTGGCGCGCTCGGCTGGTCGAGGGACCGGCCTAGGGCCATCCGGAGGCACCGCCCCGGCACGCTGTGGCGGGCCACAACGGTGCCGTCGTGATCTCTGTGGGCGGGCACAGTGCCCGGCCGAGCGCCGGCCCGAAGACTGGAGGTCATCCCGGGCCCCCGCCCGGTGGCGCCGAAGCAGACCTCGAGGTGACGACGATGGACGCCCCGACGACGTGCCCGTGCTGCGGGGTCGTGGTCATGCCCCCCGAGATGTCCTACGACTTCGACGGCGAGACCGTCGCGTCGCTGACGCGCGAGGTGGCCTACCTGCGCGCCACCGTCGCCCGCCTGCGCGGCGTCGCCCGGCCCACGGTGCTGCCCCTGCCGCGCACCGGCCGCGCCGTGGACACCGCCGCCGACACCGTCGTCGAGACCGAGGCCGTCAGCGCCTGACCCGCCCGCCGGCCGCCGCGCGCAGCCGCGCGAGGGCGGTCGCCGGATCCGGCCCGGGCCAGCGCACGACGACGCCCTCGACCAGGTCGGCGGCCTCCGCCACCAGGTCGGCCGCGAGCGCCAGCCCCGTGTCGGCGGCGTCGGGTCCGTCGCCGGCGCGGCGCATCGGCTCGACCACGGCCTCCGGCACGACGACGTCGGGCACCTCGTGGTGCAGGTGCTCGGCCTGGGCGTAGCCCGTCAGCGCCCCGACCGACGCGAGCACCGGGACACGCCGCCCCGCCGCCTCCAGGGTCTCGACGACCGCCCGCAGCCGCTCGAGCTCGAACACCGGGCGCGTCACGAGGAACTCCGCGCCGGCCTCGACCTTCGCGACGGCCCGCTCGGCCTCGTGGGCGAGGTCCTCGGCGCCGGGCGTGACCCGGGCACCGAGGCGGAACGCGGTCGGCGTGCCCAGCTCCGCGCCATCGGCGTCGACCCCGCGGTTGAGCCCGGCCGCGAGCCGCAGGAGCGCGAGCCCGTCGACCTCCCACACGCCGTCGCGGACGGCCTGCTCGGCGTGCACCGGCGGGTTGCCCGTCTCGCAGACGAGCGTGTGCAGGCCCAGCGCGTGCAGCCCGAGCAGGTCGGCCTGCAGCGCGAGCATGCTGGTCTGCCAGCTCGTGACGGTCAGGACGGTGTCGACGTCGACGCGGTCGTGCAGGTGCACCCCGAGCGCGGCGGTGCTCGTGCTGGCGCGCCGCGTCCGCGGCCGGCTGACCCACAGCACCGACGCGCCCCCGGCGACGGCGCGGCGGGCGCGGGCGAGGTGCTCGTCGGGGCCGCCGGCGCCCGCGACCTCCGCGGCGACGAGGAAGTCCCGGCCCGACCGGCGCGGGCGCAGCCAGCGCTCCACCGCCCCGCGCCCGGGGCCGGCGCCGTCGGCGGTGTGGTCGGCGGTCTCGTCCGGGACGGGGGCGGGTGCGGCGCGCCGGCGGGGTGCGGGCGGGGCGCCCGGGTCCGGCGGGCTCGCCGGCGGGGACCAGGCGTCGTGGGTGGTCAGCGCCCGCGCGGCCGCCGCGATGTGCTCGGGCGTCGTGCCGCAGCAGCCCCCGACGAGGCGCGCGCCGGCCTCGACGTAGCGCAGCACGTAGCGCGCGAAGTGCTCGGCGTCGCCGGCGAAGCGCACGCTGCGGTCGGCGACGACGTGCGGCAGCCCGGCGTTGGGCTGGGCGGAGAGCACCGGGCCGTCGGTCGGGCCCATCCGGCGCACGACGTCGAGCAGGCCCTGGGGGCCGAGGGTGCAGTTGGTGCCGATCGCGACCGCGCCCGCCCCGGCCAGGCGCGCGACGACGTCCGCGGGCGACTCGCCGGCCGTGGTGACGTGC
The DNA here is from genome assembly GCF_028737255.1 of Actinomycetospora straminea. Lineage (GTDB taxonomy): Bacteria > Actinomycetota > Actinomycetes > Mycobacteriales > Pseudonocardiaceae > Actinomycetospora > Actinomycetospora straminea. The sequence continues at coordinate 15,463 of NZ_JAQZAN010000033.1, forward strand.
CCGGCGTCCTCGTCGACGAACGTGGCCTGGGCGACGACGGGCAGGTCGGTCACCTCGCGGACCGCCTCGACGGCGGCGAGCAGCTCGTCGGCGCGGCTGAAGGTCTCGAGCACCACGAGGTCGACGCCGCCCTCGGCGAGCGCCTCGACCTGCTCGCGGACCGCGGCCGCGGCCCGTGCGGGGTCGGCGGGCGCGGCCTGGCCGGGCGGGGTCACCGGCGACACGGACCCGGCGACCCAGGCCGGACGGCCCGCCCCGTCGCGCACCGCGGCGGCGAGCCGGGCGCCCGCGAGGTTGATCTCCCGGACGCGGCGGGCGAGCCCGTGGCGCTCGAGGCGGGGCCGCGAGGCGGCGAAGGTGTGGGTCTGGAGGACGTCGGCCCCGGCGGCGAGGTAGCGCTCGTGCAGCGCCGTGACCAGCTCCGGCGCGACGACGCAGAGCTCGGCCCCGTGGCCCTCGACCCGCCCGCCGCTGGCCCGGGCCAGCGTGCCCATCGCGCCGTCGGCGAGCAGCACGCGGCGCGCCAGCGCGTCGGTGAAGGACTCGCTCACGCCTCCATCTCCCCGAGGATCTCCAGCGCCACCTGCGCGGCGAGGCGGTCGCGGTAGGCGTCGAGGTCGAGCCCGCTCTGCTCCTCGGCGCGCCGCAGCCGGTAGCCGACGGTGTTGGGGTGGACGTTGAGGGCCTTGGCGACCCGCTGGGGGCTGCCGTCCTCGAGGAAGTAGCGGGCGAGGGTGCGCAGCAGCTCGACGGTGCGCTCGGAGCGGTCGGTCGCGAGCCGGCCGAGCACCTCGTGGGCGAAGGCGCGGGCCGCCTCGGGGTCGGGGATCTGGAGCAGCAGGCGGTGCACGCCGAGGTCGTCGAAGCGCAGCACCCGGCCGCTGCGCCCGAGGCGGCGGGCGGCGACGAGGGTGCGGCGGGCCTGGTCGTAGGAGGTGGCGATCTCGCCGGGCTCGCGGACGGTGCCGCCGACGGCGACGGTGACCGGCCAGTGCGCGTCCGGGTCGGGCACGCGGCCGCGCGCGAGGCGGCGGGCGCAGGCGGCCCCGACGGCCCCCGGGTCGGCGGCCTCGGGGACGACGGCGACGGTCTCGGTGTCGCGGACGACGGTCAGCGCGGTGGGGGCGGCGGCGAGCAGGTGCTCCTCGGCGTCGCCGAGCAGGCTCGCGGGCCCGGCCCCGTGGGCGGCGTCGTCGTCGGGCGACACGACGACCACGCGGTGCGCGACGCCGTGGTCGTAGCCGAGGTGCTCGGCCCACTGGGCGGCCTGGTCGGCGTCGCGGGCGCGGTCGAGCAGGAGCCCCGAGACGAGGTCGCCGCGCACCTGGCCGGCGGCGGTGGCGAGCACGCGGTCGCGCCCGGCGAGGACACCGACCACGGTCGCGGCGTGCTCGGCGACCAGCAGCAGGGCGTCGTCGCCGGCGAGGGCGTCGGGGCGGTCGCGGGCGGTGGTGTCCTCCTCGGCGAGCACGAACGCGGGCACCTCGCGGCCGAGCAGCACCGGGGCGACGACCTGGACGAGGTGGCCGGGGCCGGGCACCCGCAGCGCGCGGCCGACGCCCGCGGCGACGTCGAGGGTGCGCGGCCACACGGCGGTGCGGGCCTCGGCGCGGACCAGGGCGGACGCCTCGGCGGGGCCCGTGCCCGGCGCGGCCGCGGCGAGCACCTCGCCGGCGGGGCCGACGACGGCGGCGAGCACCCCGAGCTCCCCGGCCATCACGGTCGTCACCGCCTGGGCGTCCGCGGCGGGCCCGGCGACGAGGCCCGAGAGCCGGCGGTAGAGCCCGACCAGGCCGCGCGGGGCGGTGTCCGGGGCGGTCGTCGGGGCGGTGTTCGGGGCCGTGTCCGGGGCCGTGTCCGGGGCCGTGTTCGGGGGCGTGCTCGAGGGCGTGTCCGGGGCGGCGTCCGGGCGCGCGGGGGCGATCGCCCGCGCCTCGCCCGTCGTCACACCTTCATCCTGCTATGCGACGGCGCCGCGTGCGGCCCGTCGTCGCCGGGAGCGGCGGGACCCGGCGCGGCCGCACACCCCCGGACGGGTCATGATCGGGGCCCACACCGACCCGGGAGGACCCGTGACCGAGCCGTCCGGCAGGGCGCCGCGCATCGCCGTCGTCTTCTACTCCGCGACCGGGAACGTGGCCGCGCTCGCCGAGGCCCTCGCCGAGGGTGCGCGGGAGGCGGGCGCCGAGACCCGCGTGCGGCCGGTCGCCGAGCGCGCGCCGCGCGAGGCGATCGAGGCCAACCGGCGGTGGAAGGCGTGGGTCGACGACAACCCGTACGACACGCTCGCCTCGCTCGACGACCTGGAGTGGGCCGACGGCCTCGCGCTGGGCAGCCCGACGCGGTTCGGCAACAGCGCCGAGCAGCTCAAGGCGTTCCTCGACACCACCGGCGGCCTGTGGGCGCAGGGCAAGCTCGCGGGCCTGGTGGGGACGTCGTTCACCAGCGCCTCGACGGGCCACGGCGGGCTCGAGGCGACGATCCTGTCGATGAACAACGTGCTCTACCACTGGGGCGCGCTGGTCATGCCGCTCGGCTACGCCGCCGACCCGTCGCTGATGTCGTCGGGCAACCCGTACGGCGCGTCGTGGGTGTCGCGGAAGTCGGCCGCCCCCGACGACGACGCCCTGCTCGCCGCCCGCGTCCAGGGCACCCGCCTCGCCCAGGTGGCCGCCAAGCTGATCAGCTGACCGTCGTATGTGAGTGATTTTCCCGGCTATAGCCGTGAAGATCGCTCACATGATGGAGGGGTACGCCGAGGCCGCGGCGGCGGTCACCGAGCTGGTCGGGCGGATACCGGACGAAGCGTGGGACGGCCCCGGGCTCGGGGAGTGGGACCTGCGGGCGCTGGTCGGGCACGCGAGCCGGTCGTTCGTGACCGTGCTGACCTACCTGGACCGGCCCGCCGACACCGAGGACGTCGACTCGCCGGAGGGCTACTACGCCGTGCTGCCGGCGCTCACCGGCGGAGGCATCGATGCGGCCTCGGTCGCGCGGCGCGGGCGGGACGCGGGCCTCGCGCTCGGCGACGACCCGGCCGCGGCCTTCGCCGCGCTCGCGGAGCGGGCGGTGGCCGCGGCGCGGGCCGCCGATCCCGACATGCTCATCACGACGATCGTGGGCGGCCTGCGCTTCGCGTCGTACCTGCCGACCCGCACGATCGAGCTGGTCGTGCACGGGGACGACATCGCCGCCGCCACGGGCCTCGACGTCACCTTCTCGACGCACACGACGACCCAGGTGGCGACGGTGCTCGCCCGCACCGCCGTCCGCCTGGGCCACGGTGCGCTGCTCCTGCGCGCCCTCACCGGCCGCGCGGACCTCCCGCCGGGCTTCTCGGTGGTCTAGGTGCGTGATCTCCTGAGCTCAGGAGATCACGCACGGAGGTCAGGCCGCCGAGCCCACCGTGGTGACGAGGTCGTCGAAGCGGGCGGCGAGGTCGAGGTCGATCGCCGTCACGACCTCCTGGCGCTCGGAGCGCGCCCGCACGGTCAGGGAGGTCGGCGTGCGCTCGACGATGCGCAGTCGCTGGCCGGCGTCGCGCTCGACGCCGCGCAGGCGCTCGAGCAGCAGGTCGAGGTGCTCCGAGGGCAGCTCGACGGTGCGCTGGATGCCCGTGAGGTCCCCCGACCACGAGGTCAGCTCCTGGGCCAGCACCCGCTCGAGCTCGTCGGCGTCGACGGGCTGCGGGCGGCCCTGCGCGCCCTCGGACGCGGCGTCGGGCGGGACGGTCGGGCCGCCGCCCCGCAGGTCGGCGGGCAGCACGCGCGCGATCCTCTCGCCGAGGTCGGCGTCCTCGGCCGCGAGCTGGCCGGTGACCGCGGTCAGCGCGTAGCGGGCGCGCTCGGCCGGCCAGCCGGTGCGGCGTCCCACCTGCTCGACGAGGTCGGCCTCGCCCGGCGCGCCGCCGTGGCTCGGGTGGTCCACCCCGGACTCCTGCTCGAGGAGGTTCGGCAGGGCCTGCGCGAGGGCGTCGCGGTCGTCGTCGGACAGGTGGTCGGCCAGCGTGGCGAGCACGGCGTCGGCCGCGCGGCGGGCGTCGTCGGTGTCGGCGAAGCCACCTCGGGTGGCCACGCCCGCGAGGAACTCCTGGTGTCGCATGGGATCGGGCCTACCCGCCGGTCCGGCGCGGCACGCCCGTGGTGATCAGCAGAAGGCGGACGGGGTGGCGACCTCGCCGGTCCAGACGTAGGCGAGCAGCGCGGGGCGCTCGCCGGTCGTCATCGCGTGGGGCTGCCACGACGCGTGGTGGACGAGGACACCGGCCGGCCCGACCCCGTGGAGCCAGCGGATCGTCGCCGCCGGCAGGTAGAACTCCTCGGCGGGGTGGTGGTGCGGCGGGTAGTGCACCCCCGGCCCGAGCATCAGGAGCCCCACCGCCACGTCGGCCCCGGACGCCAGCGTCGCGTGGGCGTAGCCGTCGAGGAAGCCGGGCCCGGGCGGCTCGCGCACGTAGGACGCGGTCTGCGTCCAGTCCGCGCCCGCCGCGAGCGGGCCGAGGACGGCGGCGAGCTCGCCGTCCACCTCCTCGCGGGCCCGGGCCACGGCGTCGTCGAGGTGGGCGAGCACGGCGAGGTCCCCGACAGGACCGTCCGGCGCCACGGCCATCGCCCGGTCCAGGGCCGCGGCCTGCCGGAGGTACCCCTGGTCCGCCAGCACCGCCCGCAGGCGCTCGACCAGCACCGCGAGCGGCTCCGCCCCCGGCGTCACGAGGCCCGGCGGCGGGTAGAGACCGGCATGCGCATCGGTTCGAGCATCGCCCTCATCGCCATCGGTCTCATCCTCGCCCTCGCCGTCAACTTCTCCCTGAGCGGCATCGACATCCAGCTGGTCGGGTGGATCCTCGTCGTCGTCGGGATCATCGGGCTCGTCGTCAGCGTCGCCGTCGCCCGGCGGGCGCGCACCGTCGTCCGCCGCGAGGACGGTCTCCCGCCCACCCGGGGGCTCTGAACACGGCCGTCAGTCGATCGCGCGCCGCACGAAGCCCCGGATGCCGATGGCCCCGAACAGGGCGCACGACACGAGGAGCGCGAGCAGGCAGATCCATCCCGCGAGGTGCGGCACCGACGGCGTCAGCGCGCCGCGCAGCCCCTCGGAGACGTAGGTGATCGGGTTGAGCGCGCAGATGACCTGGAACCAGCGCAGGTTCCCGAGCTGCAGGAACGGGAACTGTGTCGAGCCCGTGAACAGCAGCGGCGTGATCACCACCGCGAACACCACGTTGATCCGCCGGGGCGAGACGAGCGTACCGATGACGAGGCCCGCCGCCCCGCCGGCCAGCGACCCGAGCACGAGCAGCAGGGCGGCGAGCGGCAGCCCGGCGAGGTCCCAGGCCACCTCGTCGAGCACCAGGTAGCCGACGGGGATCATCACCAGCGAGCCGAACAGGCCCCGCAGCGCCCCGAACACGATCTTCTCGACGGCCACCAGCCGCGTCGAGAGCGGCGCGAGCAGCCGGTCCTCGATCTCCTTGGTGTACGAGAAGTCGATGACCAGCGGCAGCGCCGTCGCCTGCACGGCGACGAAGAACGCGTTGAGGGCCAGCAGCCCGGGCAGCAGCAGCTGGGCGTAGCCCGGCGTCACGTAGCCGAGCTGGCCCAGTACCACGCCGAACACGAACAGCAGGAAGAACGGCTGCACCAGCACCTGGCTGATGAAGCTGCCGAACTCCTTGCCGGTGACCGCGAGGTCGCGGCCCAGCACCCCGAGGAACGCGCGGCCCTGGCCGGGCCCGGCCTGCCGCGGTGCGGTGCGGGGTGCGGCGGTGGGGGCACTCATCGCAGTCCCCTCCCGGTCAGGTCGATGAAGACGTCCTCGAGCGTCGGCTCGCCGAGATCGACCTCGGACACCGTCGCGCCCGCGTCGGCCACCGCCCCGAGCACCGGGGCGAGCACCGCGCCCGCCTCGCCGTCGCAGCGCACCCGCAGGTGGGTGTCGGGCCGCTCGCCGGTGAGGTCCTCCACCCCGGCGATGCCGCGGACCGCGTCGATGCGCCCGCGCAGGGTCGCGACGTCGGCGCCGGTGAGCGTCAGGTCGATGGTGGCCTCGCCCGGCAGGGCCGCGACCAGCGCCGACGGGGTGTCGAGGGCGAGCAGCCGGCCGTGGTCGACGATGCCCACCCGGTCGGCGAGCTTGGCCGCCTCGTCCATGTCGTGGGTGGTGAGCACGACCGTCACGCCCGACGCCGCGAGCTCCGCGACCCGGTCGTGCACGAACAGGCGCGCCTGCGGGTCGAGCCCCGTCGACGGTTCGTCGAGGAACAGCACCCGCGGGTCGTGCATGAGGCCGCGCGCGATGATCAGCCGCTGCGCCTGCCCGCCGGAGAGCTCGTCGGGGTTGGTGGTCGCCTTGTCCGCGAGGCCCATCCGCTCGAGCAGCTCGTCGGCGAGCGCGCGCCGCCGCGCCCGGGGCACCCCGTGGTACGCGGCGTGCCACACGAGGTTGCCGCGGGCGTCGAGCGACCGGTCGAGGTTCGGTCGCTGCGGCACGACGCCGAGCACCGCGCGGGCGGCGACCGGGTCGGCGCTGACGTCGATGCCCGCCACCGTCGCGCGCCCCGAGGTCTTGGTGACCCGCGTGGTGAGGACGCCGACCGTGGTGGTCTTGCCCGCGCCGTTCGGCCCGAGCAGCCCGAACACCTCGCCGCGCCGCACCGCGAAGCTCAGCCCGTCGACCGCGGGCCTGCTGCTGCGCCCGTAGCGCTTGACGAGATCCGCCACCTCGACGGCCGGCTCCGCGTCGTCCGCGGTGGCCGGCCGTGCGGGCAGCGTGGTGGTCTGCGAGCTCACCGCTGTCCTCCCCCGGGCGCCGCGTGCGGGCGCCCGATCGACGCTACGCCGGGCCCCCGACAGCCCTCTCGTCGATTCTCGTCCTCGGTGGTCGTGGTCACGCGGTGCAGGCTCGGACCTCGACGACGGTGGAGGTCAAGCGCGGGGGATCACGCGCTGCCCGACGGCGGCACCCGCACGTGCACCAGGCGGGGTCCCGGACCCGCGAAGCCGCGCCGCACGGCCGCTCGCAGCTCCTCGACGGTGCCGACGCTCTCGGCCGGCACCCCGTAGGCCGCCGCGAGCGCGAGGTGGTCGAGCTCGGGGAGGTCGAGGCCGGGCACCTTGGGTGTCTGCTCGCGTGCCGCAAACCACTTGAGGATCGCGTACTCCTGGTTGTCGAGGACCAGCACCGTGACCGGGACCTGCAGGGACGCCGCCGTCGCCAGCGCCTGCACCGTGTACTGCAGCGACCCGTCGCCGATCGCGGCGAGCACCGGGCGCGCCGGCTCGGCGAGCCCCACCCCGACCGCGGCCGCGAGCCCGAAGCCGAGCCCGCCCGACGCGGTGAAGTACGAGCTGCCGGGCCGCGTGATCGGCAACCGCGCCTGCTGGGTCGCGCGGTGCGACGGGGCCTCGCTGACCAGCACCGCGTCCTCCGGCCACTCCGCCGCGAGCGCGGTGAACACCTCCTCGGCGGTCAGCAGTCCCTCGCCCGCCGAGCGGGGCGCGTCGAGGGCCGCCGGCTGCGGCGGGGCCGCGCGGTCGGCCGGCCCCGTCCCGACGCGCTCGAGCAGCGCGCGCACCGTCAGCGTCGGGTCGGCGACGACGGCGTCGCCCATCGGCGCGCGGGCGGCCTGGTCGTGGTCGGCGGTGACGTGCAGCAGCCGCGTCCCCTCGGGCAGGAACGGGCCCGGCACGTAGGGGTAGTAGCGGAACACCGCGGCGCCGACGACGAGCACGACGTCGAACGGCCCGAGGGCCTCGGCGACCGGGGCGATGGCCATCGGCAGGGCGCCCTGGAACAGGCGGTGGTCGGTGGGGAAGCCGACCCGGCCCTCGACGGGTGGGGCGAACACGGCGGCGTCGAGGCGCTCGGCGAGCGCGACCGCGTCGTGGAAGCCGCCGGTCGCGTCGACGTCGCCGCCCACGACGAGCGCCGGGGCCCGGGCGGCGTCGAGGGCCTCGACGAGCGCGTCCAGACCGGTCGGGTCGGGCGCGGCGCGCTGGTGGACCCGACGCCCGGCGACGAGGCCGGCGGGCTCGGTGGACGGGTCGAGCTCGGCGTCCCAGTCGTCCATCGGGATCGACACGAAGACCGGGCCCCACGGCGGGCTCGTGGCGATGTGGATCGCGCGGGCGAGGACGGCGGGGACGTCCTGCGGGCGCGCCGGCTCGAGCGAGAGCTTCACCGCGGGGCGCGGCAGGGTCGTCGCGTCCGGGTTGGTGAGCAGCGCCTCGAGGTTGAGCATGGGCCGGACCTGCTGGCCGGCGGTGACGACGAGCGGCGCGCCGTTGGCGGCCGCGTTGACCAGGGCACCGACGGCGTTGCCGACGCCCGGCGCGGTGTGCAGGTTGACCAGCGCCGGGCGTCCGCCGGCCTGGGCCCAGCCGTCGGCCATGCCCACGACCGCGGCCTCCTGGAGGCCGAGCACGTAGCGGAAGTCGTCGGGGAGGTCGGCGAGCATGGGGAGCTCGGTGGAGCCCGGGTTGCCGAACACGGTCGTCATGCCGTGGGCTCGGAACACCTCGAGCGAGGCCTCCCGGACCGTGGGTCCGCTCGCCATCCGTGGCTCCCGTCGATCGTCGCCGTGTCCGATCGCGGGAGTACCCCGGTCGCTGAGGGCCATCCCGGTGGCGGTGGGGGGATCCGCCGTCGGGACGGCCCTCAGCGCGGGCTGTGCAGGCGCGAGATCCGGATGAGCACGTCGGGCAGGCCGTCGCCGTCGAACTCGCGGCGCATCTCCTCGGCGCGCAGGGTCGCCTCCACGCCCTCGTACGGACCGTGCGCGTCGAGCTCGCCGGTCTCCGGATCGAAGATCAGGACGACGTAGCCGTCGCACTCGTCCAGGTCCGCCGCCGCGGCGAGCAGGGCCGCGGATCGATCGTTCATCATGCTGATCACCTCCACCTCGTGCATCGCCACGATGAGGCCCCGCGTGACACCTCGGCAGGGAATTGGCTCGTTCGGGTCATGAACTCCAGCCGTCGGCGTGTCGCACCACTGCGCGACCATCGCCGGATCGGACGCATCGCCCGGCGGCCGTCCGGCGGCGTGGATACGGTGATCTCCCGTGGCCGCTGACGCTCCCGTGCCCGCCGGCGATCCGGCCGTCGAGGTCGTGCCGTTCGTCCTCGACGTGCCCGAGGAGCAGCTCGCTGACCTGCGAGAACGCCTGCGGCGCGTCCGTCTGCCCGAGCCCGCGACCGATCCGTCGCAGGGCATCGGCCTCGACGCGGTCGGCGAGCTCTGCCGCGCCTGGCTCGAGGAGCACGACTGGCGCCGCGTCGAGGACGAGCTCAACCGACGTGGTCAGTTCCGCACCGCGATCGATGGGCTCGGGATCCACTTCCTGCACGTACGGTCACCGCGACGTGACGCTCGGCCACTGCTCGTCACCCACGGGTGGCCCGGCTCGGTGGTCGAGGTCCTCGACGTCCTGGACGCCCTCGTCGACCCCGGCGACGGTCCCGACGGTCAGGCGCTGCCCGCCTTCCACGTCGTCGCGCCCTCGCTGCCGGGCTACGGGTTCAGCGACAAGCCGACCGGTCCCGGGTGGGGCGTCGAGCGCATCGCCGACGCCTGGGCGGGGCTCATGGGACGGCTGGGCTACGACCGCTTCCTCGCCCAGGGCGGCGACTGGGGCGCGATGGTCACGACCGCGCTCGCCGTCCGGCACCCCGACCGCGTCGCGATGATGCACACGACGATGCCGATGGCGCGGCGCCCCGAGGGGTTCGACGACTCCGCCCTGTCGGACACCGAGCGGCAGTGGCTCGCCGGGGTGCAGGAGTTCCGCCGGGTCGGCTCGGGCTACTCGGCCCAGCAGCGCACCCGGCCCCAGACGCTGGGCTACGGCCTCGTCGACTCCCCCGCGGGCCAGCTCGCCTGGATCGCCGAGAAGTTCGTCGCCTGGACCGACGGCGACGGCTTCGGCGGCGTGCCCCGCGACCGGGTCCTCGACAACGCGGCGATCTACTGGCTCACCGCGTCCGGGGCCTCGTCGGCGCGGCTGTACTGGGAGAGCTTCGGGGGCACCGACGTCGACTCCCCGGTGACCGTCCCGAGCGCGGTCTCGATCTTCCCCGCCGAGATGGCCAAGCCGCCGCGGGCCTGGGTCGAGGCGCGCTTCCGCGACCTGCGGCACTGGAACGTCCTGCCCACCGGCGGGCACTTCGCCTCGCTCGAGGTCCCGGGCGACTTCGTCGACGAGCTGCGCACGGCGTTCGCGCGGGCCTGAGTTCGCAGCGCGCCTGAGTTCGCAGCGAACGGGTATCTCGCTGCTTCTACGCGCGCGAAGTCCCCGTCGATCACGGGCGCACGACGATCTTCCCCACGCGCTCGGCGACCGCGAACTCCTCCTGGGCGGTGTGGATCGCCGCCAGCGGGTGGGACGCGGTGACCAGCGGGCGGACCCGCCCCGCGCGGGCGTCGGCGACGAGCTCGTCGAAGTGCGCCGGCGTGTGCATCGAGGAGCCGACGAGGCTGACGTTGTGCAGGTAGAGCCGGCGCAGGTCGAGGTCGACCCGCGCGCCGGCGATCGCGCCCGCCACGACCCACCGGCCGCCGTCGCGCACGTGCTCGAGCAGCGCCGGCAGGAGCGCCCCGCCGACGACGTCCACGACGGCGTCGAGCGGACCGCCCGCGGCCGCGCGCACGGCGGCGGCGACCACGGCCGCGTCGGGGCCCCGGTGCACGACGGCCACCGCACCGGCCGCGCGCACGGCCTGCTCCTTGGCCGGCGCGGTGAGCGCCACGACACGCGCGCCCCGCGCCGTCGCCAGCTGCACCGCCGCCAGGCCGACGCCGCCCGAGGCGCCGGTGACGAACACGGTCTCGCCCGCGCCGATCCCGCCGCGCGCGAGCATCCCCGCCGCGGTCCCGGACGCGACGGGCAGGGCCGCGAGCTCCTCGTCGGACAGCGGGGAGCCGGTGACGTCGTGCGCGCGCCCGTCGGCGACCACGACGTACTGCGCGAACCCGCCGTCGGCCTCGCTGCCCAGCAGGCCGACCGGGCTCGCGTCGGGACCGGGGCCGTCGTAGAACGCCGGGTCGACGAGCACCCGCCGGCCGACCCGGGCGGGGTCGACGCCCTCGCCGACGGCCACGACCTCGCCGGCGATGTCCCCGCCCTGGATGCGCGGGAAGTCGACGGGCCCGCGCCACCCGGCGAGCGCGTCGGGGTCGCCGGGCAGGCCGTAGGCGCCCTGCCGGGTCCAGATGTCGGTGTTGTTCAGCGCCGCCGCGCCCACGCGCACGAGCACCTCGCCCGCGCCGGGCCGCGGCACGTCGACCTCGCGGACCTCCAGCAGCTCCGGGCCCCCGAAGCCGGTGAGCACCGCGGCCTGCATCGTCTCCGGCACCGCCGCCATGACCCCTCCTCGACTACACTGACCTGTGAACATCCGCCAAGGTACACAGATCTGTGAGATCCCGCCATGACGACGACCCTCACGCCGGGGGCCCGGCGCATCCTCGAGGTCGCCTCCGAGCTCTTCTACGCCCACGGCATCCACGCGGTCGGCGTGGACACGATCGCGGCCGAGTCGGGGGTCACCAAGCGCACGCTCTACGACCGCTTCGGGTCGAAGGACGAGCTCGTCGCCGCCTACCTGCGCGCGCGTGACGAGCGCTGGCGGGCGCGGGTCACCGCCGCCGTCGAGGCCGAGACCGACCCGGTGCGCCGGGCGCTCGCGCCGTTCGTGGTGCTCGAGGCGTGGATGGTCGACGCCGACCGCGGCTGCGCGTTCGTCAACGCCTTCGCCGAGCTCGACCGCGCCGACCACCCCGGCCGCGCGGTCATCGACGACGAGAAGCGCTGGCTGCGCGAGCTGTTCGCGACCGAGCTGGCGCGGGCGGGGCTGACCGACCCCGACCTCGCGCTCCAGCTGCTCGTCCTGCACGAGGGCGCGATGGTCGCCTCCGCCGCCGCGGCGACCCCGGACGCCCCGCGCGTGGCCACGGCGGCCGCCCGGGCGCTCGTGGGGTGCGCTCCGCGCAGGTGAGCAGAAAGGAGTGCTGGAGCACGCTGTTCTGCTCACCTGCCGAAGGCACCGAGCGGGTCGGCGCGGCTGAGGGCCGGGTCGTCGGCGCGGAAGGTGCGGGCGCGGCCGGGGCCGGTCGTGGCGGTCTCGAACCGCACGGTGACGCGGCCGTGCCCGGCGCCCTGCACCCAGCCGTGGCCGTGCTCGGGATGGGCGACGTCGTCGCCGGTGCGCCACTCGCGTCCCGGCTCGGGCTCCTCGGGCGCCTCCACCGGGACCGATGCCGGCGCCGGCGCCGACGCCGGGGTGGGCGACGATGCGGGCGCGCCGGGGAAGAGCGCCTCCTGCACCGCGGTCGTCAGCCCGGAGAACGAGACGCCGACGAGCCGGACGCCGGCGTCGGGCAGCGCGGCGACGGCGAGGCGCTGGGCGGTGTCGGTGAGGGTCGCGAGGTCGGTGGTGGCGTCGGCGTGGGTCTCGGCCCGGCTCGTCGTCCCGAACGACGCGCTGCGGATCTTCACGCTGACCGTGCGCGCCGCCCGGTGCGAGGCGACCAGGCGCCGGTGCGCGCCCTCGGCCAGCTCGGCGACGGCCGCCCGCACGGCGCCGAGGTCCGAGAGGTCCTCGTCGAACGTCGTCTCCGCGCTGACCTGCTTCGCCTCGCCCCGCTCCACCAGCGGGCGGTCGTCGAGCCCGCGCGCGAGCCGGTGCAGACCGGTGCCGACGGCCGCGCCGAGCAGGGCCGTGACGTCGGCGAGGTCCATCGCGGCGAGCGCGGCCACGGTCTCGACGCCGCTGCGGTGCAGCGTGGCCTCGGCGACCGGCCCGATGCCCCACAGCGCACGCACCGGCAGCGGGTCGAGCAGCGCGCGCTCGCCACCCTGGGCGACGACGTGGACACCGTCGGGCTTCGCGAGCCCCGACGCGATCTTGGCGACCTGCTTGCCCGAGCCCGCGCCGACCGACACCGCGAGCCCCGTCTCGGAGCGGACCTCCGTCCGCAGCCGGTCGGCGAAGGCGCGCACGTCGTCGGCGTCGGCGTCGGCGAGCGCCTCGGGCTCGGCGAACGTCTCGTCGTAGGCGATCTGCTCGAGCACCGGCGCCCACGCCCGCACGACGCCGAAGAACCGCTCGGAGAGCACCCGGTAGAGCGCGGTGCGCGGGGGCAGCGCCGTGGCGTGCGGGCACAGCCGGCGCGCCTGGCCCATCGGCATCGCCGACCGGGCCCCGTACGCCTTGGCCTCGCCGCTGGCACCGGCCACGATCCCGCGCGGCCCGAGCCCGCCGACGAGCACCGGGCGCCCGCGCAGCGTCGGGCGGGTCAGCTGCTCGGCCGACGCGAAGAACGAGTCGAGGTCGAGGTGCAGGACCCAGCGGGGCACGTGCTCAGGATGCCCCGAGCGCCCACAGCTCGTCCGGGTGCTCGAGCACGACGCGCGCCCCGGCCTCGCGCAGCGCCGCGGGCCGCGTGCCGCCCCAGGCCACGCCGATCGCCAGGAGGTCGTGGGCGAGCGCGGCCGCGATGTCGGCGGGGCCGTCGCCGAGCATCGGGGTGCCGGGCGCCGCCGCGGTGATCCCCAGCCCGAGCAGCGCCTCGCCCACCACGGCGGTCTTGCCCGCGTCGACGCCGTCGGGCCCGCGGCCGGCGACGCTGTCGACACACCGGAGCAGCCCCAGCTCGTCGAGCACCCGGCGCGCCACCCGCGTCGACGCCGACGTGGCCACGGCCAGCGGCACCCCGCGCGCGTGCAGGCCCTCGACCAGCCCGACCACACCCTGCGCGGGCCGGGTGGTGCCGGGGACGGTGAGCGTGCCGTCGAGGTCGAGCACGACGGCGGGGAACGGGGGCGTCACGGTCCCCGAGTGTGGGCTCACCCGACCGTGCGGGCGTCGGCGGCCCGCCACAGCCACACCACCGACACCCCGAACGACCACACCAGCGCCACCAGGGCCACCGCGACCAGCGCCAGCTCGACGCCCACCGGCAGCACCCCGGCCGCCGCGACGATGAGCGCCACGCCCTGCAGCGCCGCCACCAGCTTCGCCGACCGCCGCACGGGCAGCTCGCCGCGCAGCCACGGCAGGACCCGCGCGGCGGCGACGAACGCGTAGCGCAGCAGGGCCACCGCCAGCACCCACGGCGCCCCGGTGACCAGGGCGACGTGCACGGCCAGCACGAGCAGCAGGAGCGCGTCGAACTCGACGTCGAGGCGGGCGCCGAGCGCCGAGGCGGTGCCGGTGCGCCGGGCGACGGGGCCGTCGACCCCGTCGAGGGCGAGCGCGACGACCGTCAGCGTCACCAGCGCCGCCGACGCGGCGTCCCGCCCGACCAGGGCGACGGCGGCGACGACGAGCGCGCCGCGGGCGAGCGTGATGCTCCCGGCCGGACCGAGCGTCGCGACCCCCGCGCCGGCGGCCGCACGGACCACGAGCACGCCGGCCACCACGGCCACCAGCACCGCGACCCCCACGCCCACCGCATTCACCCCGACGACCGCCGCGAGCAGCGCGAGGACCCCGGCCAGCAGGGCCGCCGCCGCCGCGAGCTGGACGGCCACGGGCGTGGCGAGGGACCGGCGGATCATGGCCGTCCAGGATGCCGGATCTCCGGGGACACGACACCGCCGTGCGGGCGGGCGTAGACGTCGCCCGAGCGCCCTGCCGGGCGGCGCCGGTCGAGCAGCGCCACCAGCTCGTCCGCGTCGAGCCAGCGGTCGCCCGCGGTGGTGTCCCAGCGCATCGTCTCGATCGGCGAGTAGCGGTAGCGGTGCGGCCCGAGCGCCTCGACGCGGGCGAGCGCGGCGAGCGCGGCGTCGTGGGCCGCGGGCAGGTACTCGAACGACAGCGCCGGCAGCGGCCGCGACAGACCCGCCAGCACCTCCGCCTCGAACCCCTCCACGTCGATCTTGCAGAAGGCCGGGACCCCGTGCGCGGCGACGAGCTCGTCGAGCGTCGTGACGGGCACCGTCACCGTGTCCTGCCAGCGCACGGACGTGAACCCGGCGTCGCCCGACACCGTCTCGCGCCACGCGGACGACACCGTCGACACCGTCGGCGTCGCGCGGGAGATGCCCAGCTCGGCGGTGCCCGGCGCGGCCCCGAGCGCCGTCGGCAGCACGGTCACCTGCGGGTCGCGGCCGAAGAACAGGCGCAGGAGGCGCACGAAGTCGGGCTGCGGCTCGACGGCGACCACCCGCGCGCCCAGCGCCCGCCACGCCCGCACCCGGTTGCCGGCGTGCGCGCCGACGTCGACGGCGAGGTCGCCCGGGCCGAGGAACTGCCCGTAGAAGGCGCGCATCCGGCGCTGTCGACCCGGGATGCCGTGGTACATCGCGAGGGACCGGGCGATCCCGGCGGCTCGGGCCAGCACCCGGACGAGGGTAGGTGAGCGGTTGTCCGCCGGGCGCGCTGGTTACCCGCGGCCCATGGGTTACGACGTCACGCAGGTGCAGAAGACGCTCGCCGGTTTCCAGTACCCGGGCGGGCCCGAGGACCTGGCCTCGCACGCGAGCTCGAACGGTGCGGACCAGCAGCTCGTCGACACGCTGAAGAACATGGACAAGCAGCAGTTCGACGGCCCCAACGCCGTCATGGCGAAGCTCAGCGAGGCCGGGGTGCTGGGCGGCAGCAGCAACTAGGCCGTTCGCCGACCCCGCCCGACGAACGCACGGCGCTCTCGGTGCTTCGACAGCACCGAGAGCGCCGTTCGTCCATTCCGGGCGCGCGCAGACGGCCGGAGACGCTGCTCCGGGCGGACCTGGAGTCAGTGCGGCAGCGTCGGCAGGCCCCGGGAGACCATGTCCCGGGCGCCCTCGAGCGTCCCGTCGCCCACCCACGTGTTCGGGTCGAGCTGCGAGACGTTCCAGCCGCCGGGGCGCACGCGGGTGGAGTAGAGGAACGTGTCCTTGTTCTCCACCCACTGGATCTCGTAGTCGATCGTCGAGGGGCCCGCGGAGCTCCAGCGCCAGGCCGCCCCGGACCCGCGCGAGGTCTCGTGGATCTCGACGCCGTCCACCTCGATGGCCATGCCCACCCCTTCCGGCCCGGGATGAGCCGTTCGGAGCAGCAATCTACCGGCCGTCCGGCCCGACGACGTGGCCCCGTCAGGCGGCCGAGTGCGGCGCCCACCCCTCGCGGGTGAGGGCACCGACGATGCGGACGGCCTCGCGGCGGTGGACGTCGGCCTGGTGGGTCGTCCAGCTCCACTGCTCGCACTCCGCGTGCAGGAGGTGGCAGACGACGGTGACGGCGTGCTCGCGGTCGTCCGCGGTGACGTCCGGGGGTTTCGGGCGCGCGCCCGGGCGCATCAGCTGCGCGACGGGCGAGTGGGCGGGAACGGCACTCATGACGGACCTCCCCTGCGGCGGCCGGCGGAGCGGCGACCCGGGTCGTGTGCGGGCGGCGACGGCGACGCGCGGCCTGACACCTCGAGGGTGACCGCCCCGGATCACGCAGGAAACGACAGGGGACCGAGGCCACAGCGCCGCGACGGGGACGTTCGCCACAGCCGACGGACCCGCCGGACCTGCATGATGGCCGCCATGGCCACAGCGAGGGAGCCGGCGGCCGGCTGGACCGTGGAGCTCGACGACACCCCCGGGCGACGTCAGGCGCAGGAGGAGTTCCTGCTCCACCACCCCGACGGCACCGACGAACGGATCACGCTGCACGACTACGCGCGGGTCTACGACGTGCCCGGGCTGTACGAGGAGGTCGTCCAGCGCCGCCTGGAGTGCGCGTCGCCCGCCACCGTCGCGGGCGCGCTCGTCGAGGCCGCGGAGGCCGAGGGCCGCCCGGTCGGGGAGCTGCGCGCCTTCGACCTCGGCGCCGGCAACGGCGTCGTCGGCGAGGAGCTGCGTGACCGGGGCGTCGCCGTCGTCGCCGGCGCCGACGGCATCCCCGAGGCCCGCGACGCCGCGCACCGCGACCGTCCCGGGCTCTACCGGCACTACCTCGTCGGCGAGCGGCTCGACGTCGAGCAGGTGACCCGGCTGGTGCGCGACGAGGCCCTCACCGCGCTCGTCGCGGCCGGCGCCGTCGGCGAGGGCCACGTCCCGGTGGACGCCCTCGCGCAGCTGTGGGACGCGTTCCCGCCCGGGTCGTTCCTGGCGCTGACCCTGGCCGGCGGGGAGGCCGACCACGACGTCACCGACGTCGAGGCGATGATCGAGGCGACCGCCGGGTCGGCGCACCCGTCGCAGGTCCTGGTGCGGCGGCGGTTCCGGCACCGGCTGAGCATGGCCGGCAACGACCTGCACTACCTGGTGCTGGTCGCGGTGAAGCGCTAGCTCAGTCGCGCACGAGCGTCAGCCGCGGCCGGATCGGCGGCGGCGTCACCGCGGGACGGCTCGGCTGCGGGCCCGGCCGGGTCCCATGGTGCGGGCTGCGCCGGTGCCGGCGGGGGCGCGCGGCGCCGACCAGGCCGACGAGGTCGTTGACGAGGTCGTCGGCGAGCTCCTCGGACAGCACGCCACCGCCGGCGTAGTCGTCGAGGACGTCGAGCCCGCGGCGCCACTGGGTGGCCGCCGCGACCGCGTCCTCGAGCGCGCCGTTCTCGTCGCTGATCATCGCGGACGACGTTAGCCCTGGTGACGGGCCCTTCTCGCGCTCGGTGATCCCATGGAGTGACCACTCGACCGAGGCGGGATCGGGCCACGCCCCGGCTCGGGATCACTCGTCCGTCGGCGTGTCGGGCCCGGCGTGGCGGCCACACCCGAGGATCACGGAACGGAGCAGACGGGTGCGCCCTGCGTCCGGGTGGGCCACGATGATCGCGTGGAGAATCACACGACGCGACCCCACCACGTCGCCGTCGTCGGTTCCGGGCCGTCGGGCTTCTACGCCGCGGCCGCGCTACTGGACGCGGACCTGGACGTGCGGGTGGACATGTTCGACCGGCTGGCCACGCCCTGGGGCCTGGTCCGTGCGGGGGTGGCACCCGACCACCCGAAGATCAAGTCGGTGTCCGCGCAGTACGACAAGACCGCGCGCCGCGAGGGCTTCCGGTTCTTCGGGCACGTGCACCTCGGGGAGGACATCACCCGCGACGAGCTGCTCGAGCGCTACGACGCCGTCGTCTACGCCGTCGGCTCGCAGACCGAGCGCCGCCTGGGCATCCCCGGCGAGGACCTGCCCGGCAGCATCGCCTCGGTCGACTTCGTCGGTTGGTACAACGGCCACCCCGACCACGTCGACCTCGCGCCGCCGCTGGACACCGAGCGCGCGGTGGTCATCGGGGCCGGCAACGTCGCCCTCGACGTGGCGCGGATGGTGCTGCTGCCCGAGGCCGACCTGCGCGCCACCGACACCGCCGACCACGCCCTCGACGCGCTCGTCGCCTCCAGCGTGCGCGAGGCCCTGATCTGCGGGCGCCGCGGGCCGCGCGAGGCCGCGTTCACCACCACCGAGCTGCGCGAGCTCGCCGACATCGACGACCTCGCCGTCGTCGCCGACCCCGAGCAGGTGCCCGCCGGCATCGCCGATGACGACACGCTGCCCAAGGCCACCCGCCGCAACCTCGAGATCCTGCGCGGGTTCGCCGAGCACGCCCCCGACCCCGACGCGGGGCACCGCATGGAGTTCCGCTTCTACCGGTCGCCGATCGAGCTGCGGGGCGACGGGCGCGTCGAGGAGATCGTGCTCGGCGTCAACCGGCTCGAGACCGGCGAGGACGGCCGCACCCGCGCCGTCGACACCGGCGAGCGCGAGACCGTCGCGACCGGGCTCGTGCTGCGGGCCGTCGGCTACCGCGGGATGGCGCTGCCGGGCGTCCCGTTCGACGACGAGACCGGCACGGTGCCCCACGAGGAGGGCCGCATCACCGGCCGCGACCGCGAGTACGTCGTCGGCTGGATCAAGCGCGGGCCCACCGGGATCATCGGCACGAACAAGAAGGACGCCAACGAGACCGTCCGCCACCTCGTCGCCGACCTGGGCGGCCGCGCGCCGGCCGAGCGCGACGAGGACCACCACGCGGCCGTCGAGAGCTGGCTGCGCGAGCGCTGCACCGACCTCGTCGACCAGACCGGGTGGGAGGCCATCGACGCCCACGAGCGCGGGCGCGGCGAGCCGGCCGGCCGGCCGCGCGTGAAGGTCGTCGACCGCGCGGAGTTCACGAAGCTCAGCCGCCCCTGACGCAGCGAACGCGCTGCTCGCTGCTTCTACGCGCGCGGAGTCCGCGTTCGCGACGCCGCCGACCCGGGTGTCGTCGCGCGCACCGGGGCGGGCATGACCGCGGTCTCGGTGACCGCGACCACACCTCGCCCCGGCCGGACATGGTGTCACTGTTACCTTGGGTATCACCTACTGCAGGTAACGGTGACCGCAAGTCCGGCCAGGAGGAGACATGACGACCGCGGAGCAGGACGCCATGCACGGCGAGCACCGGGCGGACGTCGCGGAACGGCTGCTCGACTCGTCCGACCAGCTGTCGTACGACCCGCTGCGCGAGGTCGACTGGGACAGCCCGGTCGACCCCCTGCACCACGGCGCGAGCCCGGAGTGGAGCACGCTCTACGGCACCGCCTACTGGGACGAGATGACCGAGGAGCAGCGCGCGGCGCTGACCCGCCAGGAGGCGGCGTCCGTCGCGAGCACTGGCATCTGGTTCGAGATGATCCTGCAGCAGATGGTCATCCGGGACTTCTACGCGAAGGACCCGACGGACCCGGCGTTCCAGTGGGCGCTCACCGAGATCGCCGACGAGTGCCGGCACTCGATCATGTTCGCGCGCGGCGCGCAGAAGCTCGGCGCCCCCGCGTACCGCCCGCCGCGCCACGTCATCGAGGGCGGGCGCGTGTTCAAGACCCTCGCGAAGGGCGAGGCCGCCTACGCCGCGATCCTCGTGGCCGAGGAGGTCCTCGACGTCATGCAGCGCGACTGGATGCGCGACGAGCGCGTCGCCCCGTTCGCGCGCACGATCAACAACATCCACGTGGTCGAGGAGGCGCGCCACATGCGCTTCGCCCGCGAGGAGACCCGCGAGCGCCTGCAGGGGGCGAGCGCCCTGCGTCGCCAGTTCGACGCGCTCGTCGTCGCCTTCGCCGGCTTCTTCATCGTCACGAGCATGTGGAACGGCAAGGTCTACGAGAACGCGGGCCTGGACCCCAGGCGCGCGCGCCGCGAGGCGAAGCGCAACCAGAACCACCGGGCGCTGCTGCGCTCGAGCTGCGCGGGGCTCATGGAGTTCCTCGACTCGGCGGGGCTGCTCACCGCGCCGGCCAAGGTGCTCTACCGCGCCGCGCACGTCCTGTAGACAGCGCGCCGTGCCGTACGCGATCACGCAGTTGTGCTGCACGGACGCCTCGTGCGTCACGGCGTGCCCGGTCAACTGCATCCACCCGACGCCCGACGAGCCCGACTTCGGCACCACCGACATGCTCTACGTCGACCCCCGCACGTGCATCGACTGCGGGGCGTGCGCGGAGGTGTGCCCGGTCGACGCGGTGTTCCCGGCCGAGGTGCTCACCGGCGCGCTCGCGGACTACCCCGCGATCAACGCCGAGCACTTCGCCGGCACCGAGCCGGCCGCGCCGCCGGAGGGCTCGCCGCTGTTCCACGCGTGGGGCCCGGTGCGGTTCGACCGGGTGCTGCCGGCGGACTTCCCGACGCTCGACGTCGCGGTGGTCGGCAGCGGGCCCGCCGGGATGTACACCGTGCAGGACCTGCTGCTGCACACCACGGCGAGGGTCACGCTCTACGACCGGCTGCCGGTCGCGGGCGGGCTCGTGCGCTTCGGCGTCGCGCCCGACCACGCCGGCACCAAGGGGATCGGCGAGTCGTTCGCCCGCTACCACGACCACCACCGGCTGCGGATGCGTCTCGGGGTCGAGGTCGGATCGGCGGTCAGCGGGGCGAGCGGAGCGACGGGGTCATCGATCACCGTCGACGAGCTGGCGCGGCGCCACGACGCGGTGATCTACGCCGTGGGCGCCCCGACGGCCCGGACGCTGGGCGTGCCCGGCGAGGACCTGCCCGGGCACCTGGCGTCGACCACCGTCGTCGGCTGGTACAACGGCCACCCGGAGATCGACGCCGGCGCGGTGCCGGTGGACACGGTGGACCCGGCGCGGGCCGTGGTGGTGGGCACCGGCAACGTCGCGCTCGACATCGCCCGCATCCTCGCCGCCGACCCGGCGCGCCTCGCCGGCTCCTTCGCCCCGGAGGTGCGCGAGCGCCTGCGGGCGAGCCGGGTGCGCGAGGTGGTGCTGCTCGCGCGGCGGGGCCCGGAGCATGCCGCCTACACCCGCGGCGAGCTGCTCGCCCTGCTGCGCCGCGACGACCTCGACGTCGTCGTGGACGACCACGACCCACGGGTCGGCGCGACGGTCGACGCCGCGGGGCCCCGCGACCACGCCGCCCTGCTGCAGGGCGTGCCGCGGGTGCGCGTCGACGACGTCCCCCCGTCCGGCGACCGCCGCCGGATCGTCCTGCGCTTCCACGCCCCGCCCGAGGCCCTCGTCGGCGACGACCGGGTCACCGCGATCCGCGTCGGCGGGCCGGAGGGGTCCGCGGAGCTCGCGACCGGGCTGGTCGTGCGGGCGATCGGGCACCGCGGGCGCCCGCTGGCGGGTCTGCCGTTCGACGAGGAGACCGGCACGGTGCCGAACCGTGCCGGGCGCGTCGACGGGCGGGCGGGCACCTACGTCGTGGGCTGGATCAAGCGTGGACCCGGCGGCGGCATCGGCACCAACCGCCGCGACGCCGCCGAGACCGTGGCCGCCCTCGTCGAGGACGGCCGGGAGCACCGCATCGGCGCCCGCCCCCGCCGCCGCGGCTTCCTGCGCCGCGCCTGACCCCACGTGAGCGGATTTCCCGGCCATGGCCGGGAAATCCGCTCACGTTGGAGCCTCAGACCGCGATCCGGCACTCCGCCACGGCCTCGGGCGTCGCGAGCACGGTGGCGACGTGCACGCCGACGTGGTGGCGGATCTCGGCGTCCAGGTCGCCGAGGCGGCGCAGGAACACGCCGCCGACGCCGCGGGTGCGGATGTCGGCGTCGATGTCCTCGCTGCGCACGGGGTCGACGTCGATCTCCACCGCGCCCGGCGCGGCGCGGCCGACGAGGCCCACGCGGACCACGAGGTCGACCTCCGCCGGGATCGAGCGCGAGCCGACGACGACGGTGACGTCGAGGGCGACCGGGACGCAGACGATCACGCGGGTCACGCCGTCGCGCCAGGCCGTGAGCCGCCCGACCGTGCCGGTGGCCGAGGCGGTGGCCATGCCGTGCGGGCCGGCCGGGACGGGGCCGAAGTCGACCGTCGGGCCGATCAGGCCGGTGACGACCGCGACCGCGCGCTGCGGGGTGGCCACGGCCAGGACCTCGTCGAGCGACAGGCCGTGGGTAGCGGCCTCCCGCTCGGCGATCGCCCGGCCCTCGGCGCGGTCGCCGGGGCCCGCCATCAGAGCGCCCCGACCGTCGAGACGACCCCTGCCGAGATGACCCCGGCAGAGCCGACCGCGAACGGCGGCGTCGACGTGCCCGCGAGCCGGTAGCGGCCCCACGGGTCGACGTCGGAGAGCTCGCCGTCCGCCGTGCCGGTCGGGGTCGTGATCCGGGCGGCGTGCTTCTTCCCGCCCAGTGCCGCGTGCAGCGCGTCGTGTGCCGCCACGCGCCCGTACCAGTGGTAGCGGCCGTCGAGGGGTTCGAAGTGCCCCACGAGCGTCACGTCGACGGCGTAGGGGACGCCGTCGACGACGAGGGTCGCCGGCCCGCGGTGGCCGTCCTCGTCGTGCTCGTCGTGGTGGTCGTGCCGGTCGTGCTCGGGTGTTGCCGCTGGCGCCATCGCTCCGGGCTCCTCACTGCTCGATCGGTACTGCCCCCGGTGGCCGTCGGCCACCGGCCCGACCGGTGCCCGGCGCCGCCGGACCCCGGTCGCTGCCCGCTCGGAGCTGGACCACCTTGTTGATCTCGAGCGGGACGTTGGGGTCGATCGTGACGCCGTGCTGGCGGGCGAAGCCGTCGATGGCCGCCCACACGAGCGTCGTCAGGTACTCGGTGACGCTCTCACGGCTCATGGACTGGCGGTCGAGCCACCACTCCGCCGTGTTCTGCACGAACCCGACGACGCCGTGGGCCCACGGCTCGGCGGGTCCGGAGTCGAGCCCGAAGGCGCGCAGGTAGTCGCCCAGCATCGCCGACAGCGCGGTCGCGATGATCTCCTTGTCCTCGCGCACCACGTCGCTGCCGCGGCCGTCGATCGGCGTGTGCCGGGCGAGCACCCAGTAGAGGTTCGGGTAGTCGTCCAGCGTCCCGAAGAAGGCGTCGATCGACTTGCGGATGCGCGGGAGCGGCGCCTCCTCGCTGTTGAGCGCGGGGATCAGCCGGTCCAGGAGGATCTCCGTGGCCCGCTCGCCCATGGCCTCGACGAGGTCGGCCTTGTCGGAGAAGTGCCGGTAGAGCACCGGCTTGGTGACCCCGGCCTCCAGCGCGACCTGCTCGATGCCGAAGTCCGGCCCGACGTCGGCGAGGACCCGCATCGCGGCCTCGACGAACTCCGCCCGGCGCTCGGCGCGGTGCTTCTCCCAGCGCGTGCGACGCCCGTCACGCGAGGGGGCGTTCCCGGGGCGGTTCGGCTTGACATCGTCCGGCACGGTTCCGCAGGCTACCACCAGTTACAGTTACCACGGGTAAGACGTACAGGAAGTGCGGGTTACCCCGTGTACGGGACAGCCACCGGCCAGCAGGAGGACCCCAGCCATGAGCGCCCCCACGGCGGACCGGCACGCAGCCGATCGTCATGTCACGGCCGCGCGGCTGCTGAAGTCGTCGGCGAAGAAGTCGTACGACCCGGCGGTCGACATCGACTGGGACGCCCCGCTGCCCGCCGACAAGATCTGGGTGCCGGAGCACCGGGTCTCGCTCTACGGCACGGAGCTCTGGGAGCGGATGACGCCCGAGCAGCGCGTCGAGCTGGGCAAGCACGAGGCGTGCAGCGTCGCCTCGGTCGGCCTGTGGTTCGAGGTCCTGCTCATGCAGCGCCTGCTCAAGGACTTCTACGCCGAGGACCCGACGACGCCGCGCGCCCAATTCGCCCTCACCGAGGTCGCCGACGAGTGCCGCCACTCGCAGATGTTCGCGCGCATGGTCCACACCGCCGGGGTCGAGCCGTACGGGCCCCGCGAGTCGATCCGCCGGCTCGGCAAGCTCTTCTCGGTGGTCAGCTGGGGCCCCGCCGCCTACGGCGCGATCCTCGTCGCCGAGGAGGTGCTCGACCGGCTGCAGCGCGAGCAGGCCGAGGACGAGCGCATCCAGCCGCTCATGCGCCAGGTCAACCGCATCCACATCATGGAGGAGGCGCGCCACGTCTCCTTCGCCCGCGACGAGGTCACCCGCGGGATGGCGCAGCTCTCCCGCGCCGAGCTGGCCTACCAGCGCTTCGTCATCGCCTACATCTCGATGTTCGTGGTGCGCAGCCTCATCAACCCGAGGGTCTACGCCGCCGTCGGCATCGACCCCGCCGAGGGCCGCCGCGCCGCGCTGGGCAACCCCCACCACCACGAGATGATCCGGTGGGCCGGCGAGAAGATCATGCCGTTCCTCGACCAGGCAGGTCTCGTCGGTCGCCCGGGCATGACCTGGTGGCGCCGGTCGTTCCTCCTGGGGGAGAGCTGAGCAGGATCACGGCGAGGATCACGTCGAGGGGAGCCGCGTGGTGCGGGAGAAGGTCGACCGGTTCGCGACCCCGGACGGCACGCGGCTGCGCGTCGGCGACTCCGGGGAGGACGGTCGCGAGGGCCGCCCGACGCTCGTGCTCGTGCACGGGTGGTCGCAGGACCTGCGGACGTGGGACCGGGTCGTCGACGACCTGCGCCGCACCGGCATCCGGTCCCGCATCGTGCGCTACGACCACCGCGGGCACGGCGGCTCCGACGCCGCGCCCGAGGGCACGGCGACCCTCGCCACCGCGGCCGACGACCTCGCCGCGCTGATCCGTGACCGCATCCCCGACGGCCCGCTCGTGCTGGCCGGCCACTCCATGGGGGGCATGACGCTCATGGCCCTGGCCGAGCGCCATCCCGGGCTGGTGGCCGAGCGGGTCGTCGGGGTCGCCTTCGTCGCCACCGCCAGCGACGACATGGACCGGCTCGACCTCGGGCTCTCCGGTCGTCGCGGCCGGCTGGTGGCGCGCGGCGAGCACGTGCTCATCCCGCTGACCGCCCGCCTCGGCCACCGCGCGCCCGCCGGGGAGATCGGCGACGTCGGCCGCGCCGGCGGCGCCCGCCCGCGCGCCCGCGCCGTCGCCATGGCGGGCGCGGTCCGCGCCCTGGTCTTCGGGCGGCACCCCCGCCGGGCCGACGTCCTGTCCGTGGCCGAGCAGGCGCTCGCGGCCCACCCGCCGAGCGTCGCGGCGTTCCGGATGTCGATCGCCGAGCACCGCCGGCGCTCGTTCCTCACCGCGCTGCGCGGCACGCCGACCGTCGTGCTCGTCGGCGACCACGACCGGCTCTGCCCCCAGCGCCACGCGCGGGCGATCGCGGAGGCGCTGCCCGACGCGCGCATCGTGCTGCTGCCCGGCGCGGGGCACATGATCAACCTCGAGCGCGCCGACGAGGTCGCCGCGCACCTCGCCGGGCTCCTCGCGGCGCCGGCGAGCTCCACGCCCGTCCCCACCGACGTCATCACCGGACAGGACACCGCCCGTGGCGAGCCCGTCGATGCCTGAGGCGGTCACCGACCAGGACCGCGTGCACGAGGTGGTCGTCGTCGGCTCCGGGTTCGCCGGGCTCGCCCAGCTCCTCGCGCTGCGCCGCGCCGGGATCACCGACGTGGTGCTGCTCGAGAAGGCCGACGCGCTGGGCGGCACGTGGCGCGACAACACCTATCCCGGGTGCGCGTGCGACATCCCGTCGCACATGTACTCGCTGTCGACCGTCCCGAACCCCGACTGGTCCCGCTCGTACTCCCCGCAACCGGAGATCCGCGACTACCTGGAGCGGGTCGCCGACGACGAGGACCTGCGCGGGCACGTGCGCTTCGGCCAGGAGATGACCGGCGCGACGTGGGACGAGCACCGCCGCACCTGGACGGTGCACACCCGCGGCGGGCGCACCTGGACCGCCCGCTTCCTCGTGTCCGCGGTCGGCGCGCTGCACCTCCCGAAGACGCCGCAGCTGCCCGGCGCCGACACCTTCACCGGGGCCTCCTTCCACTCCGCCCGCTGGGACCACGACGTCGACCTGCGCGGCAAGCAGGTCGCGGTCATCGGCACCGGGGCGAGCGCGATCCAGTTCGTCCCGCAGATCGCCGGGGTCGCCGCCCGGGTGCAGCTCTACCAGCGCACGCCGGCCTGGGTGCTGCCCAAGGGCGACCGGCCGCTGTCGGGCGCGCGCCGGGGCTTCCTCGCCCGCCACCCGGGCGTGCACCGCGCCTACCGCGCCGCGGTGTACGCGGCACTGGAGTCGCGGGCGATCGGCTTCCACGCGAACCCGGCGCTGCTCAAGCCGGTCGAGTGGCTGGCCACCAAGAACATCGAGCGCTCGATCGACGACCCGGAGCTGGTCGC
Organism: Actinomycetospora straminea; assembly: GCF_028737255.1. GTDB lineage: Bacteria > Actinomycetota > Actinomycetes > Mycobacteriales > Pseudonocardiaceae > Actinomycetospora > Actinomycetospora straminea. The sequence goes on from NZ_JAQZAN010000033.1 coordinate 41,942, forward strand.
GAAGCTGACCCCGGACTACTCGATCGGGTGCAAGCGGATCCTGGTCTCCAACGACTACTACCCCGCGCTCGCCCGCCCCGACGTCGACGTCGTCACCAGCGGCGTCCGCGAGGTGCGCGCGTCGTCGATCGTCGACGGCGACGGGGTCGAGCACGACGTCGACGTGATCATCTACGCCACCGGCTTCCACGTCACCGACGCCTACGACGGCCTCGAGATCACCGGCCGGGGCGGGCGGACGCTGCGCGAGACCTGGGCCGCCGAGGGCATGGCCACGCACCTGGGGATGACGGTCAGCGACTTCCCCAACCTGTTCCTCCTGCTCGGCCCCAACACGGGTCTCGGCCACAACTCGGTCGTGTTCATGATCGAGTGCCAGGCGCGCTGGGTCGCGCAGGCGATCACGGCGGTGCACGCGCGCGGCATGGGCGGGCTCGACGTGCGCGCCGAGGTCCAGCAGCGCTCCAACGCCGCGGTGCAGCACCGCCTGCAGAAGGGCATCTGGACCCGCGGCGGGTGCACGAGCTGGTACCTGGACGCCGCCGGGGTCAACCGCACGATCTGGCCCGGGTTCACCGTGCGGTACTGGTGGGAGACCCGGCGCTTCGACCCCACCGACGTCGAGTTCTTCGGTCGCGCGGCCGACGCCGCCGTCACCGCGGACGCCTCCGATACCGCGGACACGGCGGACGCCGGGGACGCCGCCGGGCCGGGCGGCGCACCGGCCGCGGCCGCCCCGGTGGGCGCCGGCTCGTAGGGTCGGCGGGTGTGAGCCTGCCGCCCGCGCCGCCCTGGGTGCCGCCCGGCGCCGCTCGCCCGCTCGTCGCCGCCGGCGCGGTCTACCGCGACGGGGCGGGGCGCGTGCTGCTCGTCCACCCCACGTACAAGCCGGGCTGGGACGTGCCCGGCGGGGTCGTCGAGATCGGCGAGGCGCCGGCGGTGGCGTGCCGCCGGGAGGTCCTCGAGGAGCTGGGCCTCGACCGCGACCCCGGGCCCCTGCTCACCGTCGACTGGACCGACGTCGGCGGCCACGACAAGCTCCTCTTCCTCTTCGACGGCGGCGTGCTCGGCGACGACGAGCACCGCATCGTGCTGCCGGCCGACGAGCTCGACGCGTGGGCGTGGGTCGCGGTCGACGACCTCGCCGAGCACCTGCCCCCGCCGCTCGCCCGGCGCCTGGCCAGCACCGTCGCCGGCGCTGCCGGGCCCTACCTCGAGCACGGCCTCCCGGTCAGGGGCGACGCTTCCGGATGAGGCCCTCCTGCACGACGGAGGCGACGAGCACCCCGTCGCGCGTGTAGAAGCGGCCCGCCGCGAGACCCCGCCCGCCACCGGCGCTCGGCGACTCCTGGACGTAGAGCAGCCACTCGTCGGCGCGGAACGGGCGGTGGAACCACACGGCGTGGTCGAGGCTCGCGAGGCTCACCTCGCCGGACGTCGCGCCGCCGACGACGTGCGGGAACACCGCCGCCTCGAGCAGCGTGAGGTCGCTGGCGTAGGTCAGGACGCAGACGTGCAGCAGGCGCCCGCCGGACGACCCCGGGTCGGGCAGCTCCCCGTCGGCGCGCACCCACACGCGGTTGCGCGGGTCCCGGTCCTCGGTGTCGTCCCACGGCGAGTGGTCGACGTAGCGGACGTCGAGCGGCCAGGTCAGCGCCCGGCCCGTCGTCGTGCGGGCGGGCTCGTCGCGCGGGACCGGCGGCATGTCGCGGCGGGGGAACCCGTCGGGGGCCGGCGTCTCGGGCATCGGCGCCTGGTGCTCGACGCCCTCCTCGGGGCGCTGGAACGACGCGGACATCGTGAAGATCGTCTCGCCGTGCTGGACGGCGGTGACGCGGCGCGTGGTGAAGGAGCGCCCGTCGCGGGTGCGGTCGACCTCGTAGACGATCGGGGCGAACGGGTCACCGGGGCGCAGGAAGTACCCGTGCAGCGAGTGCACGTCCCGGTCGTCGTCGACGGTGCGCCCGGCGGCCACCATGGCCTGCCCGGCGACCTGTCCCCCGAAGACGCGCAGCAGCGACTCGCGGGGGCTCCGGCCCCGGAAGATGTCGCGCTCGATGCGCTCGAGGTCGAGCACGTCGTCGACGAGCTCCCGCAGCGCCTGCCCCACACCGACCGCCTCTCGTCCCGCCGACCGGCGGTCATCGTCGCGCACGGCCGGCCCAGCGCGCCCCCGACCCGTCACCCACCGCGCCCGTGGCGCTCGCTACATCGTGACCGCCGAACGAGGGTCGTGATCGTCGGCTCGGTCGCCGTGGGCCGGCGAGCGTTGGGCCGAGAGGGTCGGCGCGCTTGCCCGTACGGGTCACCGATCGCACGGCCGAGCAGCAGAGCGCAAGCACTCACCGTCACCGAAAACCGACTTCCGGATTCCCTGCGTAACCACCCCGTGACCCCCTCGTTGAGACCCGTGACGTCACCCCGGGGGCCCTCGCGCCTCGGCGGTGGCTCCTCGGGGACACACCGTCCGCAGTCCGTGCCCGCAGCAGGCGGGCGGACCACACGGTGGTCCCGCTCTCCCGACGCAGCTCTCCAGGAGTTCATGTGATCAAGAAGCTGGGTGTCGTGACGGTCGGCGTGGCCGCCGGACTCATGGCCGCCGCCCCGTTCGCCTCCGCCACCGAGGGCGGTCACCACGACGGCGAGCACAAGAGCTCCGGCTCCTGCAACGTCACCGGCGGCTCGGCGGAGGCCAACGGCGGCATCGACGGCGACGCGTTCCTCGGCAACGCCATCGTGCAGGCCCCGATCGGCGGCGCCAACGCCCTGAACATCGTCTGCAACGACATCCTCAACGGCAACGCCAGCGGCAACGACGTCGACGTCGACGTCCTGTAGAGGACCGCACCGCGCGAGGGGTGGGCCGCGCCGTCGACGGGCGGCCCTCCCCGGCGGTCGTGACCCGATCCGCCACCTGCACGACCACTCGAGCAGTACCGAAGACCTCTCTGGGGGAACCATGTTCAAGAAGGCCGGCACCGTCACCATCGCCGTCACCGCGGGTCTGCTCGCGGCCGCGCCGTTCGCCTCGGCGGGCGAGGCGCACAGCCACGACCACGACCACGACCACAAGAAGAAGAGCCACCACGACGACAGCTCGGACTGCAACGTCACCGGCGGCTCGGCCGAGGCCAACGGCGGCATCAGCGGCGACGCGGTCCTGGGCAACGTCCTCGCGCAGGCGCCGATCGGTGGGGCCAACATCGGCAACATCGTCTGCAACGACATCCTGAACGACAACCTCAGCGGCAACGACGTGGACCTCGACCTCCTCTGAGGCCCTGACGACGTTCGTCCCGTCCCGAAGGCCCGGCCATCCGATCGGTGGCCGGGCCTTCGTGCGTCCCGAGCGCTCCCCCGATCGGGCGTCAGCCCCGAACGAGGACGTCACCGGCA
>NZ_JAQZAN010000034.1 GCF_028737255.1 Actinomycetospora straminea
CCGCCGCCCACCCCGCCGCCCACCGCCCGCGCCACGCCGCGCTCGACGGCACCACCCCCGACGACCACGCGACCGCGGTGGGTGCAGAGGACGCGCCCGCCGCCGAGGCCGCCAAGGACCGACTGCTGGGCGTGCTGCTGCCCGACCCGCAGGCCGCCGTCCGCGCGCTCACCGACACGCCGGGCGACGGCCGGGGCGACGTCACCGCGCTGCTGCGCGCCGGGCTGACCCCCGCGCAGGTCGCGCGGCTGGTCGGCGTGGACGAGCGCGTGCTGGCCACCGTCGTCGCCCGAGGCCTCGGGCTGATCCCGGCCGATCAGGCACCTGATCAGGCGTCCGGGGCCGGCGTCGCCACCGGCGAGAACCGCACGGACGACCCCGGCCGCAGCTGGGCGAACACCGCCAGCTCCCCGGGGTCGACGACGCCGACGACGGGGTAGCCGCCCGTGGTCGGGTGGTCGGCGAGGAAGACGACCGGCTGCCCGTCCGGCGGGACCTGCACCGCCCCGCCGACCAGGCCCTCGCTGCGCAGCTCCTCGCCCCGACGGTCGGCGGCCCTCTCCAGCGCCGGGCCCTCGAGGCGCACGCCGACGCGGTCGCCGGTCGGCGCGACCGTCCACGTCCCCGCGCGCAGGCGTCCCGCGGCGTCGTCCACCCAGTCCGGCCGCGGCCCCAGGTGCACGCGCACCGTCACCGCGTCGGGCGCCGCCGAGACGCCGAGCGCCCCGGTGCCCACCGGCGGGATGGTCGTCGGCGGACCGAGCGGCAGGCGCGTCCCCACCTCGAGCGGCGCCGGCCCGAGCCCCGAGAGCGTGTCGGCGCTGCGGCTACCGAGCACCGGGTCGACGGCGATCCCCCCGCCGACCGCGAGGTAGCCGCGCAGCCCGGAGGTCGGCGACGGCACGACCACCTCGTCGCCGGCGGCCACGTGGACCGGCTGGTGCGACGGCGCGGTCCGCTCCCCGCCGGCCGCGCGCCGGATGCGCAGGCCGCCGGGCGGGCCGGTCAGCGCCACGGTCGCCGCGGCGCTCACCCGCACGGCGAGCCCGCCGAGGAGCACCTCGAGCCCCGCGTCGTCGGGCCCGTTGCCGACGAGGCGCTGCGCCAGCGCGTGGGCGGGCCCGTCGAGCGCGCCGGCGGACGGCACGCCGATGTGCGCCCAGCCGGGCCGGCCGCGGTCGACCACCAGCGCCTGCGGTCCGACGGCGGTGACCTCGAGCTCGCGGCTCACCCGGCGTCCCGGAAGCGCACGGTGGTGCCGGGGACGAGCAGGGCGGGCGGGTCGCGGTCGGGGTCGAAGAGGGTCGGCGCGTCCTGGGCGAGCCGGCCGATGAGCCGCCAGCCGCCGGGGGAGGTGCGCGGGTAGACCCCGCCGAACTCGCCGGCCACCCCCACCGCGCCGGCCGGGATGCGCGGGCGCGGGGTGTCGAGCCGCGGCTGGTGCAGGGCCTCGGGCAGTCCCGTGAGGTAGGCGAACCCCGGCGCGAAGCCGCCGAACGCGACGGTGAGCTCGGCGCCGGTGTGCGCGGCGACGACGTCGGCGGTCGACCAGCCCGCGTCCCGCGCGACGAGCTCGAGGTCCTCGCCGTCGTAGTGCACCGGCAGCTCCACGGTGCCCGCCGCGCCGCGATCGGGGGTGGCGGTCAGGTCCACGCCGTCGAGCAGCGCGCGCACCGCCCGCAGCGCCTCGCGCGCTCCGGGTGCCGTGACCAGCACCGTCCGGGCGGCCGGCACGACGTCGACGACGCCCGGGAGCTCGCCGCGGTCCAGGGCCTCGCGCAGCGCCGCGCCCGCCACGGCGACCTGGTCGAGGCCGTCGAGGTCGACGACCAGCGCCTCCGGACCCACCGGCCGGACGTCCACGGACTCCTCCGCCCCCTCCGCCGCCTCAGCCGACGATGCGGCGCAGCCGGGCGGAGGTGTGCGGCTGGAGCGGCTGGCCCTCCATCGCGCGCTCCTCGACGTAGGCGAGGTCGCCGTCCTCGACGATGCCGTAGAGCCGCGTCGCCCCGTTGACCTCCTTGGCGCTGGAGGTCCGGGCGATGGCGTCGGTCTGCAGCTCCCAGGACGTCTGGGTGCGGCTCGCGCCGTAGTAGAGCTCGATGATCCCGGTGTGGTGGGCGAGCAGGAGCTCGATCGTCCCGTCGGCCTGCGCGCGCCACCAGCCGACCTCGCGGGCCGCGGGGCGCACGACCGTGCCGCCCGGCCCGTCGAGGATCCACGAGCGCGCCTCCCACGACAGGAACGGCCGCCCGTCGTGCGCCACGGTGATCTGCTGGCCGAAGTGGAACGGGCCGTCGATCGTCGGGTAGACGACCTCGCCCTCCCCGCGCCACACCCCGACCAGCGGGAGCAGGCCCAGGAGGGCGTCGTTGAGGTCGGGGCCCAGCCGCAGGTTCGCGGTGTCGTTCTCGACGGGCAGGTCGGGCCACGGCGGCAGGTTGGCGTCGCGCGTGTGCTGGGCGCGCTCGCTCGCGGCCCGGATGGCCTCGTTGCCGCTGGTGCCCTCGGGCACCTCGCCGCCCTCGTCGGCGAAGGGGGCGTCGCTCATCGTTCCTCCTCGACCGTGAGCAGCTCGTCGCGGAACAGCCGCCGGGTCAGCACGACGCCGCCGCCGAGGATCCCGGCGCTGCACGCGGCGAGCAGGACCGTGTAGAACCACGCCACCGGACCACCCTAACGACACCGCCCGCCCGCCCCGCCGCGACGGGCGGGACGAGCGGGCGGCGTGGTCGTCGAGTGATCGACGTACCGATACGGACGTCGAGTGTCAGCGACGGCACGTCGCTGACACGGCGTCAGGCGACCTGGACCTCGGTGGTGAAGAGGCCGGGCCCGCCGACGGACACCTCGGTCTGGCCGTTGCCCGAGCGCGAGAGCGCGCGGACGGTCCAGGTGCCCGGGCGGGCGAAGAAGCGGTAGTCGCCGGACGCGGACGAGACGACCTCGGCGGTGAACTCGCCGGTGCCGTCCAGGAGCCGCACGTAGGCGCCGCCGACGGGCGAGCCGCCGTTGGTCACCTTGCCGACCAGCACCGACTCCTTGGAGAGGTCGGTGCCGGCGGGCAGCTCGGCGGACTGCTCAGGGGCACTGCACATCAGGACTTCCCATCCCCGGTCTCGATCGGCACGCCGATGAGCGAGCCGTACTCGGTCCAGCTGCCGTCGTAGTTCTTGACGTCGGTCTCGCCCAGCAGCTCGTGGAGGGCGAACCAGGTGTGCGAGCTGCGCTCACCGATGCGGCAGTACGCGATGGTCGGGCGCGACGAGTCCAGGCCCTGCTCGGAGTAGAGGGCGCGCAGCTCGTCGTCCGACTTGAACGTGCCGTCCTCGTTGGCGGCCTTCGACCACGGCACGTTGAGCGCCGAGGGGATGTGGCCGCCGCGCTGCGCCTGCTCCTGCGGCAGGTGCGCCGGCGCGAGGAGCTTGCCGGAGAACTCGTCGGGCGAGCGGACGTCGACCAGGTTCTTGGTGCCGATCGCGTTGACGACCTCGTCGCGGAAGGCGCGGATCGAGGTGTCCTGCTCCTGGGCGCGGTACTGCGTCTGCGACCGCTGCGGGACCTCGGTGTCGAGCTTGCGCCCGTCGAGCTCCCACTTCTTGCGGCCGCCGTCGAGCAGCTTGACGGCCTGGTGCCCGTAGAGCTTGAAGTACCAGTAGGCGTAGGCGGCGAACCAGTTGTTGTTGCCGCCGTAGAGGATGATCGTGTCGTCGTTGCTGATGCCCTTGCCGGACAGCAGCTGCTCGAAGCCGGACTTGTCGACGAAGTCGCGGCGCACCGGGTCCTGGAGCTCGGTCTTCCAGTCGAGCTTGACCGCGCCGGGGATGTGCCCGCCCTCGTACGCGGTGGTGTCCTCGTCGACCTCGACGAAGACGGTGTTCGGGGCGTCGAGGTTCTGCTCGGCCCAGTCGGCACTGACCAGGGCGTCCTGGCGGCTCATGTGCGGTACTCCTCGGGGGTTCATCTCGGGATACAGGGGTCCTGCGACACGGCGACGCACGCGACCGGCACCCGTGGCCGGCGGACTCCGTCGGGGGAGGGCGACCTGGTGGACGGTCCGGGACGCGAGGTCGACCGGGAGGGTCAGCGACAGAGGCTGGAGTCGACGCGGCACAGGTCGATCGCGCGCCGCTGGGTGAGCCCTCCGTCCACGGGCGTCACGCTACCGAAGAATCGGGCAGGGACCGAGCGCTGACCGCGGGCGATGTCACCCGTTCGTTCCCCGAGGTCAGCCCGTGCGGCGCAACGGGGCCAGCGTGCCGACGAGGTCGGCCCGGCGGGGGACGCCGACGGTGCGCGCCAGCTCGACGCCCGCGGGGTCGACGACGAGCGTCGTCGGCGTGCGCCGGATGCCCAGCAGCCGCACCAGTTCCGGGCGCACCGACACGTCGACCTCGCGGACGGTGACCCCCGGGTGCTCCGAGGCGACGTCGGTGAGCACGGCGCGCGAGGCGCGGCAGTCCGCGCAGAACTGCGAGGACAGCTGCAGGAGGGCGAGGCCGCCGGGCGGGGCGACGAGGTCGCGGGGCAGCACGCCGCCGACCGGGCCGCCGGGACGGGGCGCGACCGGTCGCAGGTCGCGTCGGGTGCCCTCGGGCCCGGGGTCGGGAACGGGGTCCGGGACGGGCTCGGGGGCGACCCGGCGGCGTCGGCCGCGCAGGACCACGAGCACGAGGCCGGACAGGAGCACCACGACGACGGCCAGCACGGCCACGAGCACCCAGCCCGACACCCGATCCTCCCGACAGCCGCTGCGGACTCCCCGCGCCCTGTTCGCGCAGCGTAGCCGGGGCGTGGTGGGCGCCGACGCGCCGGGCACCGACGTGACGTGGAACGCGCGAGCGGGTGACAGCGCGGTGAACTGGTCTATCGTCCTCCCCACGATCGCGGAGGGAGACACGCGTGGAGCTGCTGCTGCTCACCGCCGACCCCGAGCCGACGTCAGTGTTGCCGTCGCTGGCCCTGCTACCCCACGGACTCCGGACCGCGGCCCCCGAGGTCGCGGCCCTGCTGGATGCCGGTCCGCACGACGCCGTGCTGGTCGACGCCCGCCACGACCTCGCCGCCGCCCGCAGCCTGTGCCGCCTGCTGGGCTCGACCGGCCTCGACGTGCCGGTCATCGCCGTGCTCACCGAGGGTGGCCTCGTCGCCGTCTCCCTCGAGTGGGGCGTCGACGAGGTGCTGTTGCCCGGTGCCGGCCCGGCGGAGATCGACGCCCGCCTGCGCCTGCTGCGGGCCCGGCGCGCCTCCGACGGCGCGGGCGCCGAGGGCGCGCTGGTGCTGGGCGAGCTCGTCATCGACGAGTCCACCTACACCGCCCGCCTGCGCGGGCGCCCGCTCGACCTCACGTACAAGGAGTTCGAGCTCCTCAAGTACCTCGCCCAGCACGCCGGCCGCGTCTTCACGCGCGCGCAGCTGCTGCAGGAGGTCTGGGGCTACGACTTCTTCGGCGGCACCCGCACCGTCGACGTCCACGTCCGGCGCCTGCGGGCGAAGCTCGGCTCCGAGCACGAGCAGCTCATCGGCACCGTGCGCAACGTCGGCTACAAGTTCGTCCGCCCGATGCGGGGCGTCCTCGGGACCTCCCGCGCCACCGCCGGCGACGACGCGGGCGCCGAGCGCCTCGAGCGCGCCGAGCCCGACGAGGAGGAGGCACCGGGCGCCCCGGCATCCCGGACCCCGGCGACACCGGTGCCGCGGTCGACCGGGTCGTGGGACGAGGCGCGGGTCGTGCGCCCCGCCGCCTGGGCCCGCGGCCTGTAGACACACCGCGGTGAGCGTCCCGGAGCGGGCCCGCACGACGACGGGCGGGCCCGCTACGGTCGGCGGCGTGCTGACCAGCCGGTGGATCACGGGGGCGACCAGCGCGGCGGACGCCGACGCCGTGCGCGCCCTGGTCGGCGCCGTCGCCACCGCCGACGGCGTCGACGCCTACGCCGAGCCGGCCCGCCGCGACATCGCGGCCCTGGGCTCCGGCGGCGGGCGCCCCGGCACGCGGCACCTGCTCGTCCACGACGAGGACTCCCTCGTCGGCCACGCGCTGCTGGACACCGAGCACCCCGACGACCCGGTCGCCGAGCTCGCCGTCGTCCCCGCGCGGCGCCGGGAGGGCGTCGGGGCGGTGCTCGTCGACGCCGTCGTCGAGGCGGCCCCGCAGGCGCGGTTCTGGGCGCACGGCGACCACCCGGGAGCCGCGCACCTGGCCGAGCGCGTCGGGCGCCGCCGCGTCCGCGAGCTCTGGCGGATGCGCCGGCCCGCCCCCGGGCACGAGGCCCCGCCGCTGCCCGAGCTCGTCGCCCCCGACGGGACCGTCATCCGCCCGCTGCGGGTCGGCCGCGACGAGGACGCCGTCGTCGCGGTCAACAACCGCGCGTTCTCCTGGCACCCCGAGCAGGGCGGCTGGACCACCGCCGACGTCGCCGAGATCGAGGCGGAGTCGTGGTTCGACGCGGCGGGCGTGCTGCTCGCGTGGGACACGGCCACCGAGGAGCTCCTCGGCTTCCACTTCACGAAGGTGCACGCGGTGTCGGCCACGGTCGCCGAGCCGCTGGGCGAGGTCTACGTCGTCGGCGTCGACCCGTCCGCCCAGGGGCGGGGCCTCGGCAAGGCCCTCACGCTCGCCGGCCTGCACCACCTGACCGACCGCGGGCTGCGCACGACCATCCTCTACGTCGAGGGCGACAACGCTGCGGCCATCGCCACATACCGGGCGCTGGGCTTCGAGCGCGACGCGGTGGACGTCTCCTACCAGCGCTGACGTGCCCGGCAGCGCGTGATGATGCTCTCTTCAACGACCCTGTTCACCTCGCGTTCATACGCGCAGCTCCGGGCGTTCCCCCGGTCTCCTTAGGGTCCGCGTCCGGCGTCGACGCCGGCGCCGCGACGGCCCACCGCGGTCTACACCGGCCACGGAGGGCACGACCCAGACACGGAGGAACCCTGTGAGGTATCAGCGGCGCGCAGCGGCGGTCGGTCTGATCGCCGCCGGAACGCTCCTGTTCAGCGCCTGCGGCAGCGACAACGCCGGGGGCGGCGGCGAGCAGGGTGGAGCCAACGCCGCGGCCTGCGGTGGCAAGCAGAACCTGCGGGCCAGCGGCTCGTCGGCCCAGGCGAACGCGATCACCCGCTTCGTCACCTCCTTCGAGCAGGCCTGCCAGGGCCAGACGCTCGCCTACACCCCCAGCGGGTCGGGCGCGGGCCGCAACGAGTTCATCGGCGGCCAGACCGACTTCGCCGGCTCGGACTCGGCCCTGTCGGGCGAGGAGGCCCCGCGCGCCGAGCAGCGCTGCGCGTCGCCGGCGTGGAACCTCCCGCTGGTCTTCGGTCCCATCGCGGTCGCCTACAACGTGCCCGGCGTGACCGACCTGGCGCTCGACGGCCCGACCCTGGGCCGCATCTTCAACGGCGGCATCACCACCTGGAACGACCCGGCCATCGCCGCCCTCAACCAGGGCCGCCAGCTCCCGGCCGCCCCGATCATCGTGAACTTCCGTTCCGACGAGTCGGGCACCACGCAGAACTTCCAGCGCTACCTCAACGCCGCCTCGAACGGCTCGTACCCGCAGGAGGCCGAGCAGACCTTCTCCGGTGGCGTCGGCGCGGGTGCGCGCGGCAGCCAGGGCGTCGCCGACGCGACCCGCAACACCCCGAACTCGATCACCTACGTCGAGTCGTCGTTCGCCACGCGCGCCGGACTGGGCGTCGCGAACATCATCAACGCCGGCGGCGGTGCCCCGGTGCCGCTGAACCCGCAGACCGTGGGCGCGGCCATCGAGGGCGTGCAGGTCTCCGGCCAGGGCAACGACCTGAAGCTGGACCTGAACTCGCTGTACACCACCTCGACGCCCAACGCCTACCCGATCGCGCTGGCGACCTACGAGATCGTCTGCTCGAACTACCAGGACGACGCCACCGCCCAGGGCGTCAAGGCGTTCCTCACCACGGCACTGTCGCCGGACGCCCAGGCGGGTCTCCCGGACGCCGGTTACGTGCCGCTGCCCGATCGCTTCAAGCAGCGTCTGACCGACGCCGTCAACGCGATCCAGTGACGTCCCGGCCGCGGCCCGCCGGCGATCCCGGCGGGTCGCGGCCCCGTCGCCCGCACCGAACCGAGAAGGGTATGCGAGCGTGAGCGAGCGCATCGAGCAACGAGCTCCCGGCTCCGAGGGCGAGGAGGACCAGATCGTCCCCTCCCCGAGCCCCGTGCCGGAGCCTCCCGAGCGGAAGGCGCGGTCGAGCCGACGTGGTGAGTCGGTCTTCCGCTTCCTCGCCTCGGGCTCCGGTGTCCTCGTCGTCGCGGCGGTCGCGCTGATCGGTCTGTTCCTGCTGATCCAGGCCGTCCCGTCGCTGATGGCCAACAACGCCAACTTCTTCACCTCGCCCGAGTTCAGCACCGGCGACGAGAACAACCTCTCGTTCGGTATCCGCGACCTCTTCCTGGTCACGGTGTTCTCGTCGGTGTTCGCGCTCGTGCTGGCCATGCCGGTCGCGCTCGGCGTCGCGCTGTTCCTCACGAACTACGCGCCCAGGCAGCTGTCCCGGCCCTTCGCCTACGTCGTCGACCTGCTCGCCGCCGTGCCGTCGATCATCTACGGCCTCTGGGGCATCCTCGTGCTGGCGCCGGCGATCGAGCCGATCGCGCGCTGGCTCAACACCGACCTCGGCTGGATCTTCCTCTTCCGCACCGGCAACCTCCCGGTCCTCTCCGGCACGATCTTCACCGGCGGCGTGGTCCTCGCGGTGATGATCCTGCCGATCATCACCGCGGTCAGCCGCGAGGTCTTCGCCCAGACGCCGCGCTTCCAGATCGAGGCCGCCAAGGCCCTGGGGGCGACGCGCTGGGAGGTCATCCGCATGGCCACGCTGCCCTACGGGCGCAGCGGCTACATCGCCGGCTCGATGCTCGGTCTCGGGCGCGCGCTCGGCGAGACGATCGCGGTCCTCATCGTCATCCGCGCCTCGACCTCGCCGATGACCTTCAGCCTCTTCGACGGCGGCTACACGTTCGCGTCGCTGATCGCCTCGGCGGCCTCGGAGTTCAGCCAGCCGCTGCCGACCGGCGCCTACATCTCGGCCGGCCTCGTGCTCTTCGTCCTGACCTTCGTCGTCAACGCGCTGGCGCGCGTCATCGCCGGCGGGAAGGTGAACGGCTGATGACCACCGCGACCGGGACCGACCTCGATCGGCCCGCCTCCGAGCCGCCGACCCGGCAGATCGCCCTCGGCCGGCGGATCAAGGACCACGTCGCCACGGTGCTCGTGAGCCTCGCGTTCCTCATCGCCGTCGTGCCCCTGGTGTGGGTGCTCGTCACGGTGATCGCCCGGGGACTGCCCGCCATCCTCTCGGCGGACTGGTGGGGCTACTCGCTCTCGGGCGTCCTGCCCGAGGAGTACGAGGGCGGCGTCTACCACGCGATCTACGGCACGCTGATCCAGGCGTTCATCGCGACCGTCATCGCGGTGCCGGTCGGCATCCTCGCCGCGATCTACCTCGTCGAGTACGGCCGCGGCCCGCTCGCACGTGCCGTCAGCTTCATGGTCGACATCCTCGCCGGTGTCCCGTCGATCGTCGCCGCGCTGTTCGTCTTCGCCGCGTTCATCTCGATCCTCGGGGCGCCGCAGAGCGCCTTCATGGTGTCGCTGGCCCTCGTGCTGCTGATGCTCCCGGTGGTCATCCGCAACACCGAGGAGATGCTGCGGCTGGTGCCCGACCGGCTGCGGGAGTCCGCCTACGCGCTGGGCATCCCGAAGTGGAAGACGATCCTGCGGATCGTCCTGCCGACCGCGCTGTCCGGCACGGTCACCGGCGTCATGCTGGCGATCGCGCGCATCATGGGGGAGACGGCGCCGGTGCTCGTGCTGGTCGGGTACGCGCGCGCCATCAACTACGACCCCTTCGAGGGCAACATGGCGTCGCTGCCGCTGCTCATGTACAGCGAGCTCTCGAACCCCGAGGCGGCCGGCCAGTACCGGATCTGGGGCGCGGCGCTGACCCTGATCATCATCATCATGATCTTCCAGGTGGGTGCGAGCCTGATCTCGCGCTTCTCCGCGATCCCCAAGTAGAACGGGCGGACAGGACAGCGATGGCCAAGCGCATCGACCTCAAGGACGTCGACATCTACTACGGCGCCTTCCACGCCGTGCAGAACGTCAACCTGACGGTGATCCCGCGCAGCGTCACGGCCTTCATCGGCCCGTCGGGCTGCGGCAAGTCCACCGTGCTGCGCACGCTCAACCGCATGCACGAGGAGATCGCCGGGGCGCGCGTCGAGGGCGAGATCCTCCTCGACGGCGAGAACATCTACGACCGCGGCACCGACGCCGTCGCCGTGCGCCGCACGATCGGCATGGTGTTCCAGATGCCGAACCCGTTCCCGACGATGTCCGTGCGGGACAACGTCGTCGCGGGCCTGAAGCTCCAGGGCGTGCGGGACAAGAAGAAGCTCGACGAGGTCGCCGAGGCCTCGCTGCGCGGCGCCAACCTGTGGAAGGAGGTCAAGGACCGGCTCGACAAGCCGGGCGGCGGCCTCTCCGGGGGTCAGCAGCAGCGCCTCTGCATCGCCCGCGCGATCGCGGTGCAGCCCGACGTGCTCCTCATGGACGAGCCGTGCTCGGCCCTCGACCCGATCTCCACGCTGGCGATCGAGGACCTCATCGCGGACCTCAAGAAGCAGTACACGATCGTCATCGTCACCCACAACATGCAGCAGGCCGCGCGGGTGAGCGACCAGACCGGGTTCTTCAACCTCGAGGCCACGGGCAAGCCGGGCCACCTGGTCGAGATCGACGACACCGAGAAGATCTTCTCGAACCCGACCGAGCAGGCCACCGAGGACTACATCTCGGGCCGCTTCGGCTGAGCGGCTCGCCGTGGATGCAGCGAACGCGCTGTTCGCTGCTTCTACGCGCGCGATGTCCCCGTCGATCACGGGGCCCGGACACACGAGAGCCCCTCCCGCACCGTGCGGGAGGGGCTCTCGTGCGTCCGGACGGCTCAGGCCTCGGGGGTGTTGGGCATCTTGCCGGTGACCATGTAGACGACGCGGCGGGCGACGGCCACGGCGTGGTCGGCGAACCGCTCGTAGAAGCGGCCCAGCAGCGTCACGTCGATCGCCGGCGCGACCCCGCTCGGCCACTCCTTGCTCAGCAGGAGCGTGAAGAGGTGGCGGTGCAGGTCGTCCATGGCGTCGTCGTCGGACTCCATGGTGAAGGCGAGCTCGACGTCGCGGGTGAGGATGACCTGGCGGGCGTCCTGCGCGAGGTCGAGGGCCACGCGGCCCATCTCGGCGAAGTAGGGGGTGACGTCCTCCGGCAGCACCTTCTGCGGGTGGCGACGGCGGGCCGCCTTGGCGACGTGGAGGGCGAGGTCGCCCATCCGCTCGAGATCACCCGCGGAGTGGATCGCGGCGATGACGGACCGCAGGTCGCCCGCGACCGGCGCCTGGAGCGCGAGGAGGCCGAACGCCTGCTCCTCCGCCGCGCTGCGCAGGGCGTCGATCTTGGTGTCGTCCGAGATGACTTCCTCGGCGAGGTCGAGGTCGCCCTCGAGCAGGGCGGTCGTCGCCTTCTTCATGGCCTCGCCGGCCATGAGGGACATCTCGGCCAGCTCCCCGGACAGGGCATCGAGCTTCTCGTGATAGGCCGTGCGCATACCGCGCAACCTACGCGGAGCCGCCGTCGCTCATCCGACCGCGACGTGAACCAGGGATGAACGCGATCTCGAAAGGCCTCGTCAGGGGCGTGACGTCGGTCCTAGGTGCAGGAGGCGTCGGCAGCGGTGATGGTCGGGTTGACCGGCGCCGACGGCGTGCTGCCGGTCGGGCCCTCGCCGGAGCGGACGCCGTCGAAGTCGTCGCCGAGGACGAGCGTCAGGACCCCGGTGCCGGAGCCGCTCGGCTCCAGGGTCGCGGTGGGCACGGCGGCGGCGAGCGTCTGCGCCGCGACGGCCTGGTCGGGCGAGTAGCGGATCGTCGTTGCGCCGCCGGTGGGGGTCGCGGAGCCGGCGGGCTCGGTGACGACGCCGAAGCCCGCGGCGCGGAGTCGCTCGGCGATCGACAGGGCCGTCGGACCGGCCGCCGCCGCCCAGTCGCTGCGCCGGTCGTCGTCGGAGTCGCCGTCGTCCTCGTCGTCCCGGTCCTCCTCGGAACGGGCGTCGGCGCTCTCCCCGGAGCGCTCGTCGTCGCCCCCGTCGTCCGCCGAGCGCGCGTCGACGAGGCGCACCTCGGCGGCCATCGGCGCCGGGGCGGCGGGCGCCCCCGGGTCGCCGGGGAGCGGACGGTCCTCGATGATCGCCGAGAACAGCGCGCGCTCCTCGCCGGGCCGCAGCACCTCGTTGCCGCGGTCGTTGGCGATGCCCGTGGTGGGCACGGTGACGAAGGTGACCGTCCGCGGGTCGAGGCTGCCGAGCGACTGTGTCAGCGTCAGCAGCTGGTCCGAGCCGATGTTCTCGCCGAACGTCGAGCGCGACACCGCCGCGACGAGACCCTCGAGGCGGCTCGGGTCGAGCAGCGTGCCCGCGGAGAGCACCGAGCGCAGCAGCGCGCCGAGGAACCGCTGCTGGCGCTGGATGCGGCCGTAGTCGCTGGACGGGTCACCCTGCACGTGCCGCGCCCGGACGTAGTCGAGCGCCTGCTGACCGGTCAGCACCGTCGGGCCGGCCTGCGGGAGGATCTCGCCGAGCACCGAGTCGCGCACCGGGCGCTCCGTGCAGATCGGCACGCCGCCCACCGCGTCCACCATGCCCTGGAAGCCCTGGAAGTCGACGCCGAGGAAGCGGTTGATCGCGAGGCCCGAGAGCTCCTGCACCGTCCGCGTGACGCAACGGGGGCCGCCGGCGGCGTACGCCGAGTTGAGCTTGACGCGCGGCGCGGGTGGGAGCACCTGCGGGGTGTAGGCGCCCGTGACGGGGTCCCAGCGCTCGCACGCCGGGCGGGTGATCTCCAGGTCGCGCGGGAACGACACGACGATCACGCCCGAGCGGTCCTCGGGGACGTGGACGATCATGATCGTGTCGGTGCGGGCGCCCGGGACGTCGGCCGTGTCACCCGCGTCCTCCGAGGCCGGGGCCCCGGCGCGGGTGTCGGAGCCGACGACGAGGAAGTTCTGGTCGCCGACCTGGGCCGCGGCGTCCTGGATCGCCGACGAGTTCGGGTCGAGCGCGCCGATCTGGCGCACGGCGGCCTCGACCCACGACGCCGCGCCCCACCCGAGCCCGCACACCACGACGACGAGCACCGCGCACGCGGCGGTCGCGAGCCGCGCGACCCGGCGCCAGGTCCAGCGACGCCGCCAGGTGGCGAGGCGCGAGCCCGCGGCGGCGAGGACGGCGGACGTCGCCGCCCAGTCGGCCTCCCGCGCCGGCGCCGCGACCGCGCGCTGGCGTTCCTCGGCCGGGGCGGCGGTGGTGGCCGGGGCAGGCACGTCGTCGGGCCCGGCGTCGCGCGGAGCCGGGTCCGCGGGCGAGGTCGGCGGTGCCGGAGCGGTCGGGGCCCCCGGAGAGGCGGACGTGGAGGCCGCGGCCGACGCGGCGCCGGACCGGGGTGCCGGTGGCGGCGTGCCCTCGGAGTCGCGCGGCGCGGGCGCCAGCGGCACGGGCGGGTGGGGCCGCTCGAGCTGCGCAGGAGGCGGGGCCGGCGGGACGACGGGCGGCACCGGCCGTGTCGGGGGCACCGACGGGTCGTCCGCCTCGGCCGCTGGCGGCGTCGCGGCCGTCGCCACCCCCGCCGTCGGCTCCGGCTCGTCTCGCTCGCCGTCGGGCGGACCGGGCTCGCGGACCGTCGTCGGCACGCGCCGGACCGGCACCCGGCCCGCGGGCAGGGTGACGGCGTCGACCGGCGACCGCGTCGACGGCGGGTCGGCGGCCGCGGGCGACGGGATGCCGGACGAGGGCGTGCTCGGGGCCGCCGGCGCACCGGACCCGGCCGTGGCCGTCGGTGCCGTGACCAGCGCGGCGCCCGGCGGCCGCAGCCCCAGGCGCGGACCGCGCCGGCGCGTCAGCGGCACCATCGTCGGGCGACGCCCGTGGTGCGGCGCCGCGACCGGGATGCGGAAGGGCGCCGAGGCCGGACCGGAGACGGGGGGACGGGCCGCGTCGCCACCGGTCGTCGCGGGGCGGGGGCCCCGGACCGGATCACCGGCGCGGTCGTCGGTCACGCATCTCCTCGAGGGTGGGCCCCCGGCCGTCGCCCACGGTGGTCCGGGCAGGGTCCGGGCTGGTCAGCAGCGGGATACTACGGCGTAGCCCGGGTCCTCCGGCGCGGGGTCCACTACGCCACGCGGACACGCGGGCACAAGACGGACACGGCGACCGCCACACGACCGGGCGACACGACCGACCCGGTCGGCCACCCGGGGGTTCGGCCGGTCAGCCGGTCGGGAACGCGCGACGGGCGGCGGCCGCGATGCCCCGTCGAGCCGCGGCCGCGCCCGCGAGTCGGACGGTGCCGTCGCCGTCCCGGTGGGCCACGGCGTTGCGTCCCGCGCGCTTGGCGACGTAGAGCAGCGCGTCCGCCGCGTCGAGCCCCGGCGAGCCGGGCCGACCGCTGTCGGCGGCGTCGAGGCACGCGACGCCGACGCTGACCGTCACCCGCAGGTCCTCGGCGATCTCGTGCCACGGGTACGCGTCGACGCGCGCCCGGGCCTCCTCGCACACCCGCACCGCGTCCGCGGGCGAGAGCCCGGGCAGGACGAGCGCGAACTCCTCGCCGCCGTAGCGGGCGCAGAACCCGTCGGGCGGCAGCTCCTCGCTCATGAGGTCGACGAGCCGGCGCAGCACCTCGTCGCCGAGGGCGTGGCCGTGGGTGTCGTTGACCTGCTTGAAGTGGTCGACGTCGGCGAGCGCGACGCAGACCGCGCCGCCGTTCGACGAATCGTGACGCAACGTGCTCAGTCGCTCGTCGAGGTAGCGCCGGTTCCAGGTCGCCGTGAGGCTGTCGCGACGGCTCTGCTCGCGGGCCTCCGCCCGCTCGCGGCGGAGACGATCGACCTCGACGCGTAACTGATCGGGCACACCGGCCGGCAGCGTCCGCTCGTCGCGCACGAGCGAGACGGCGGCCTTCATGTGCTGGTACGCGCGGCGCCAGTCGCCCCGGTCGGCGAGGACCTCGGCGGCGGCCTCGTGGGCGCGCGCCTGGTCGGCGCGGCCGTCCGGCGTCAGGTCGCCGGCGGGCACCGCGTCGAGGCCGACGATCGGGGAGGTGGGGAAACCGCAGGTGACGACGGTCTCGGGCGTGACGACGGGCGTCTCGGGCACCGCGACGTCCCCGTCGCGCGCCGGCTCCGCGGTCGTCACCGTGGCGCTCCCGCGTCCACTGAGCAGCCCGGCCAGCCGCACACACACCACCTCCGTCCACCTCTAGTGTCGCCCCGGACCGCCGCGGTGTAACGGTGATTCGCCGCGTCGCCGTCAACTTCAGTCGTCCGGCGCAGGTGACGCTGCGTAGACGGATCCCGCGTCGACACGTTCGGCCCTACTTGAGTCGCCCGCGCCGGTGGTCCTGCGGGGACGGCGGGTGCCGCCGGTGATGTGAGATCGACGTGACCCGCCGCGCCGAGTACGTAGAGTAGCGCCCCGGGCGGGTGTCAGCCGCCGGAGTGCATGACGTCGGCGGCCGTGGGGACGGTGTCGTCCTCGGGGTCGTCGAGCCAGCCCTCGGGCAGCGTGACGTGTGCCGGCGAGCCCTGGCGGCCGCGCGGGCCGTCGGCGTCGGCGGGGAACGGGAGATCGTGGTCGAGGCGGGCCAGCAGCTCGTCGAGCCGGTCCAGCCCGTCGATCATCCCGAGCTCGCGGCGCAGCTCGGAGCCGACCGCGAACCCGTGCAGGTACCAGGACATGTGCTTGCGCGAGTCGCGGACGCCCTTGTGGTGCCCGTGGTGGGCGATGAGCAGCTCGACGTGCCGGCGCATCACCGCCGCGACCTCGCCGAGCGTCGGCGGCGTCGGGATGGGACGTCCCGCCAGCGCCGCCTCGAGCTCGCCGAAGAGCCACGGCCGTCCGAGGCACCCGCGGCCGACGACGACCCCGTCGCAGCCGGTCTTCTCCATCATGGCGACGGCGTCCGCCGCGGCGAAGACGTCCCCGTTGCCCAGCACCGGCGTCGCGGCCGGCAGGGCGTCGCGGAGCTCGGCGATCCGGTCCCAGTCGGCGGTGCCCGAGTAGCGCTGGGAGGCGGTGCGCGCGTGCAGGGCGACGGCGGCGGCGCCCTCGTCGGCGGCGATGCGGCCCGCGTCGAGGAACGTCACGTGGTCGTCGTCGATGCCCACGCGCATCTTCACCGTCAGCGGGAGCCCGCCCCGGCCCGCGGCCTCGACGGCGGCGCGCACGATCGACGCGAACAGCCGCCGCTTGTAGGGCAGCGCCGCCCCGCCGCCGCGGCGGGTCACCTTGGGCACCGGGCAGCCGAAGTTGAGGTCGACGTGGTCGGCGAGGTCCTCGTCGACGATGCGGTCGACCGCCCGCCCGATCGTCACCGGGTCGACGCCGTAGAGCTGCATCGAGCGCGGGGACTCGTCCGCGTCGAAGGCGATCATCTCGGCGGTGCCGGGGTGCTTCTCCACCAGCGCCCGCGCCGTGATCATCTCGCAGACGTAGAGCCCGGCGCCCTGCTCGCGGCAGAGGCGGCGGAAGGCGACGTTGGTGATGCCCGCCATCGGCGCGAGCACGACCGGCGTCGGCAGCTCGAGGGGACCGATGCGGAGCACGACCTCTACTCTCCCAGCTTCTCGGCCCGGATCTCGTGGCCCGCGGACGTCAGGCAGCGACCGGTCTTCAGGTTGAACTTCCAGTTGTGCAGCGTGCAGGTGAGCACGTCGCCGTCGACGGCGCCGAACTTCGAGAGGTCGGCCGACAGGTGCGGGCAGCGGGCCTGCACCTTCCAGCCGTCGAGCTCGATGTCGCGGCCGTCGTCGTTCTGGGCGTCGTACCAGTTCTCCACGTAGTCCATCCGCTCCTCGGACAGACACTTGAAGAACGTGTACAGGTACTCGTTGTACTGGCCGACGCGCGTCGCCGAGAACCGCACCGAGAGGAACAGCGAGTTCGACCAGTCGACCTCGCCGCTCGCGATGTTCGTCGCCACCAGCGTCGCCGGCACACCCCAGCGGTAGCGGCACTGCTCGCCGTTCCAGACGCGGATCTCGCGGGCGGTGAAGTCGAAGGCGAGCGAGAGCGTGCCGTCGGAGTCGACGCCCGGCGTGTCCTCCGGCATGCCCTGCAGGTCCATGCGGACCGGGCCGCCGATGCCGTCGCACATGTGGTCGGCGCGCTTCATCAGCGGCTCGATCCACTCCTTGAGCTGGCGCAGGATGTCCGGCTGCGGGGCCGCCCACTGCGCCTTCTGGGCCTCGATCGCCGGACGCGCCCGCTCGGCGAAGTCGCGCAGGTAGCGCTCCTTGTCGAGGAAGATCGTCTCGATCTCGGCGTCGCTCACCGGGTGCGTCAGGTCGTCGACGGTGCCGTGGCCGATCTCGGCGGTGGTGCCGGGCAGCAGCAGGTGGCCCTGCTGACCCGATCCGGCCGAGTGCCCGAGCTCCCGCATCCGCCCCAGGAACTCCCACTGGTCGGTGAAGATCGACTCGCCCTCGACGCCCTCGTAGCCCAGGCCGTTCCACTTGAACAGCTCGTCGTCGAGGAAGCAGGGCGGGCCGGCGGTCGGGAAGACGTGCGGCGCGCCGACCTCGCGGATGTAGCGCATGGCCCGGTCCTCCTGGCCGATGCGCTTGCGGCGCGCGAACTCGCGCTTGGCGGCCTTCGGCAGGTCGTAGACCATCGGCCACCAGATCGCGCCGGAGAACTGCGTGAAGTGGGCGTCGTAGGCGCCGAACTCCAGCAGCTTCGGGATGTCCAGCGGGTGCGCGTCGTTCTGGTTGACGATCCGCGCGGTGCCGTCGTCCAGCGAGAGCGCGGAGTCGCCGATCGGGCCGTCACCCGGGCCCTTCAGCGACGTGATCATGAACCGCAGGCCGCCGTCGAGCTCTTGCGGCACACCCGTCTCGGTCCGGATGAAGTGCCGGAACCCCAGCGCGCGCAGCTCGTGCTCGAGCTCGTCGGTGGGGTAGTCCGGCAGCAGGACGCGCGCGTCCTTCGAGACGTGGTTGCGCAGGTTCTCCGCGTCGAAGTGGTCGCGGTGCAGGTGGGAGACGTAGAGGTAGTCGCAGTCGCCCAGCGCGTCCCAGTCCAGCTGCGTGTTGTCGGGGAACGGCACCCACGACGCGAAGAACGTCGGGTTCACCCACGGGTCGCACAGCACGCTGCCGGCCGTGGTGTCGAAGCGCATTCCCGCGTGCCCGACTCCGGTCACCCGCACGAGCAGACCACCTCCATGACGTCGCTCGTCACCGATTGTCCGTGGTGGCGTGGCCCACGGCCGCCTCGGGTGGGGTATCCCTGACCAGGTGACCGCCCGACCCGTCGGCAGACCCATCGGCAGAGACCCGATCGCCGCACTGCGTGCCGTCGCCTTCTACCTCGAGCGTGAGCGGGCCGAGACCTACCGAGTGAAGGCGTACCGCTCCGCGGCCGAACGGCTGGCCGAGCTGGACCCCGACGAGGTTGCCACCCGCGCCCGCACCGGAACCCTCACCGACCTCAAGGGCGTCGGGAAGAAGACGGCCGCCGTGGTCACCGAGGTCCTCGACGGCGGCACCTCGGCCACGCTCGCCGAGCTCGAGGCCCGCCACACCGAGCCGGTCGGGGGCGGGGCGGCGATCCGCGCCGCGCTGCGGGGCGACTGCCACACGCACTCGACCTGGTCCGACGGCGGCAGCGACGTCCTCGAGATGGCCCGCACCGCCCGCGACCTCGGTCACGAGTGGATGGTGCTCACCGACCACTCGGAGAACCTCACCGTCGCCAACGGCCTCACCCCCGAGCGGCGCCGGCGGCAGTTCGACGTCATCGCCGAGGTCAACGAGGAGCTCGCGCCGTTCCGCCTGCTGCGGGGCATCGAGGTCGACATCCTCGAGGACGGCGACATCGACGCCCCCGACGACCTCCTCGACGAGCTCGACTTCGTCGTGGCCAGCGTGCACTCCAAGCTGCGGGCGCCGAGCGAGCTGATGACCGCTCGCATGATCGCCGGGGTGTCGCACCCGCTGGTCGACGTGCTCGGGCACTGCACGGGCCGTCTGGTCACCGGAGGGCGCGGCACCCGGCCGCCGTCGACCTTCGACGCCGAGGCCGTCTTCGACGCCTGCATCGAGAACGGCGTGGCCGTCGAGATCAACTCACGGCCGGAGCGCCTCGACCCGCCGCGGGACCTGCTGCGCCAGGCCCTGGCGGCGGGCTGCGAGTTCGTCGTCGACACCGACGCCCACGCCCCCGGCCAGCTCGACTGGCAGCCCTACGGCTGCGAGCGCGCCGAGGAGTGCGAGGTGCCGATCGACCGCATCGTCAACACCCGCTCCGCCGCCGACCTGGCCGCCTGGCGCACCCGGGGTCAGTAAGCCTGGCGTCCACGCTGTCACTGGACGTCAGGAAAGCCCCCACGATCACGCGATGCCGACGACCTCGCCGGTCTCCAGCACCGACTTGAGGTTCGACAGGATGCCCGGCCAGCCCTGCGAGACGCCGCGCAGCATCTCGCTGTCGGGCACGAAGTCGTCGTGGGTGACGGTCAGCTTGACGGCCTGACCGGCCGGCTCGATGTCGAAGGTGACCTTCGAGCGCTTCTCCTGCTGCAGCTCGGCCAGGCGCTCGTCGCTCCAGCCGAACATCTCCGCCATCTCGGGCTGGTAGTTGTGCCAGGTGTAGGAGAGCCGACGCGGCGGGTCGGCCTCGAGCACGTGCTGGTCCCAGTCGTGGTGGGGCTCGCCCTGCATCGACCAGAGCACCTTCGAGCCCTCCCGCCAGTCCGAGCTCGGCCCGCCGCCCTCGAAGTACCGGGTGATGAACGCCGGGTCGGTGAGCGCCTGCCAGAGCTTCTCGGGCGTCGTGCGGATGTAGGTCACGTAGACGAAGTCGTCGGACATCTCGGTCTCCTCGAGCGCCTGTCGGAGGTCGGCGAGGGTCTGCGCCCGCGCCCGGTCGTACCGCCGGATCCACCGGTCGGCGACGTCGTTGATCGGCGCGGCGTTGAGGTGGTGGTGCTTCTCCCGCCCGTGCCACGAGGTGACGACGAGCCCGGCGGCCTCGAGCACGCCCAGGTGCTTCGCGACGGCCTGCCGCGTCATGTCCAGGCCCTCGCCCAGCTCCCGCAACGACTGACCGCCACGGGCGTGCAGGCCGTCGAGCAGCGCCCGCCGACTGGGGTCGGCGAGGGCGCGGAACACCTCGTCCATCACCACTCCGATCGAGCAACCATCCGGTTGCGCGACCAAGATAGGCAACCTGAAGGTTGCTCGTCAACCGTGTGGCGGAACCCGTTTGCGGGGTGATCGCCGCGCGCCTAACTTGGAGGTACACGGGAGAGGAGGTGGTCCAGCGTTGATGAACGACAGGACTCGTGAGGTGTCCGTCAGCTAGCCGTTCGAAGGCCGTGGAATGGCCGGTCCGCGGGCAGTGATCCCGCGGCAGGGCGGCCAGCGAATCCAGGCAGGACACCAGCCCCCGGAGCCCTCGACCCTCGTCCAGTCGAGGCCCGGTCGCCAGTGCGACCGGGAGGACGCTCCGGGGGCCTTCCTGTCTCTCGGCCCTGTACCTGCATCAGGGTCACCAGCGCGCGGCGTGCACCTGGTCGTCTACACCGAACGACGCGCCGTACGGGGCGTCGAACGTCGAGCCGTAGGGACGCTCGCCGGTCACCGCCGCGCCGGCCGTCTCGCCGCGCGGGTCGCCCGCGAGGGGACGGTCGTCGAGCGCGCTCGGCGCGGACGTCGGCGCGGCCCAGCCGCCGGAGGCGGGGAACGGCGCGGCCCAGTCGCCGGTCGCGGGCAGGGAGGTCGACCCCGTCCAGGGACCGTCCTGCGGCGGCGGCGAGGGCCGGGCGATCGGCCCCGACGAGAGCGCGTCACGGGACGCGTCGCGGGCCGGCTCCGGCGGGGTCATGCGGGTCCGGCTCGGTCCGGGGCCGTGCGGGCCGGTGCCCGGCAGGCCGCCCTCGGCGACCCACTTGGCCTCCTGGGCGATGCGGTAGGTCTGGCACGGCCAGCTCGCGCGCCCCCCGGCGTGGAAGCACTCGCGGCAGTGGTGGCGCTCGTCGGGCACGTGCTCGGCGAGCACCTTGCGCCAGACGTCGGGCATCTCGGACATGACCACGGCCATCGACATCTCGGTGGCCTCCTCTCCTGGCGGCCGGCGCGCCGGGTGGTCCAGCGCCCCGTCGGGGCCCGCGGGCTTCCGTGGCGGCGGTCGAGGCGTGGGATCGGGGAGTGCCCGGCCGCTGCTCCGGTCGTGCGTGCCGGAGATCGGGCCTCCGGCGTCTGTTGTTCGTACTCGTTCCCGGCCCGCAGCACGACAGTGACCGGTCCGTGACATCCGGTGACGGTGCGTCAGAGCTGCCCTCGGCGTTTCGCTCCGGCGTGTCGCGGCCGTGCCGCTGTCCCATGGTCAACCGCTTGGCTGACCAGGGGAAACGATGCGCGGGCGTCACGGCGACTCACTCGTCCAGGACCGGTGGCTGCACCGAGTGGGGTCACGGTCCGGGAGCGCGCCGACGTGCTCGAGGTTCCCGCCTGCTCGCCGAACGCACCCCTGGATGCGCTGAACGGACCAATCCGAGGTGCTCTTCGGGCGCTCCCCGGGCCGGCGAGGGACGCGCGGCTAGGCTCGTCCCCGCGGCTCGTGCTGGCCGCCGGGCCTCTAGCTCAATCGGTCAGAGCTACGGACTTTTAATCCGTTGGTTGTGGGTTCGAGTCCCACGGGGCCCACCACTCATGACCTGCAAGTATGAGTCGAACGAACCCTTCCGACGAGCGTCCTCGCGACTCTCGTGGAGCAGATCGTGGAGCATGGCGCGCTGTACTCTTCACGTTATGGCCGCGGGGAGGGGCCGGCGTAGCGCCCGGCGAGGGACGATCGAGGAGCTGCCGAGCGGGTCGTTGCGCGTCTCGCTCTTCGCTGGCACTGACCCAGTCACCGGCCGTCGCATGTACTTGCGCGAGGTCGTTCCGCCAGGTCCGCGTGCTGCTCGGGAAGCGGAAAAGGCCGCGCGCCGGCTCGGGACCCAGCTCGACGAGCGCCGCAGCCCTCGGACCGCGGCGACGGTCAACCAGATGCTCGACAAATACTTCGAGGTCCTCGACCGGGATACGAGCACGATCGGCACGTATGTGGGTTACGCCGACAACCACATCCGGCCCCTCATCGGCTCGGTGAAGGTCGGCGCTCTCGACGGGAACGTCTTCGACTCCTTCTACGCAGAACTCCGACGGTGCCGGGCTCACTGTGACCGAAAGCCGCGCGTTGATCACCGCACGGGCCGCGATCACACCTGCGACCACCGCTGCCGCGCCCATGTGTGTCGGCCCCTAGCGCCCTCGAGCGTCCGCCAGATCCACTTCATCCTCAGCGGCGCCTTGAAGCGCGCTGTTCGATGGGGCTGGATTGCGACGAATCCGATCGACGCAGCTGAGCCGCCCACCGCCCCGAAGCCGAATCCGACGCCACCCTCGCCCGACGAGGCGGCGCGCATCCTCAACGAGGCGTGGAAGGACCCCGACTGGGGCCTGCTCGTGTGGCTCGTGATGGTGACGGGACTGCGGCGGGGCGAGCTATGCAGCGTGCGGTGGCGCGACCTCGACCTCAAGCGCGGATCCCTCACGTTGGCGCGCAGTATCGGGCAACGCGGTCAGCAGCGATGGGAGAAGGACACCAAGTCTCACCAGCAGAGGCGGCTCGCCCTCGACGACGAAACGGTCGCCCTCTTGCTCGCTCATCGTGGACAGTGCGAGGCGCATGCAGCCGCCGTGGCCGTCGCCCTGTCCGAGGACGCCTTCGTCTTCTCGCGAGCGCCCGACGGCTCCACTCACCTCCTGCCTGACTCCGTGTCGCAGCGCTACGCCAAGCTCGTCGCTCGGCTCGGAATAAGGACATCGATCCACAAGCTGCGGCACTACTCGGCAACCGAGCTCATCGCCGGAGGCGTCGATATCCGGACGGTGGCCGGAAGGCTTGGCCATGGAGGAGGGGGGACGACCACCCTCCGCGTGTACACCGCGTGGGTGTCCGAGTCCGATCAGCGGGCGTCGTCGACCCTCTTCTCTCGCATGCCCGCGCGGTCGACGACGACGTCTCGGGCCCGGCCGGAGTCAGACCATCCGAGGTATCCCTACGAGCGCGTCGCCCACGCGATGGTTGAAGAGATCGATGTTGGCCATCTGAGCGTCGGCGAGCTGCTGCCGTCGCTTCCCCGCCTCGCCCAACAGCGTGGCGTATCGATCTCAACTGTCCAACGCGCTGTGAAGCTGCTCGAGGGCTGGGGCTACGTCGAAGTCGTGGCCGGACGAGGCGCGCGCGTCCTGCCGTGAGTCGTGACGGCGCAGTCAAGGTGGACGACCTTGACCAACTGAGCGGGGCATCGGCGACGACGTCGCGTCTAAGCTGCTCGGGATGGGCCTCGAGCCGGCCGACGCCGAAGAAGATGCGCAACGGCTACTTGCCGAGGCCATCCCGCGTCGTTGGTCACACGTTGTAGCTGTCGCTCAGAAGGCGAGACTCATCGGTCGGGAACTCGGCGAGGACGGCGAGCTCCTCGAGACAACGGCTTGGCTGCACGACGTGGGCTACGCACCGAGCCTCGCGGCCATCGGCTTCCATCCGCTTGACGGTGCCCACTATCTCCGCGCCCACGGCGCCCCGCGGCGTGTCGTGGACCTCATCGCCTTTCATTCGTCCGCTTGGGCCGAGGCCCAGGAGTTTGGGGTGGCTGACGAGCTCGCGGAGTTCCACGACGAGCGGACGCGTACCCGCGACCTGCTCTGGTACTGCGACATGACAACCGGCCCGGACGGCACCGACATGAAGTTCGAGGACCGCATGGCCGAGGTTCGCGAGCGCTACGGGCCCGACCACTACGTGACGCGCGCGCTCGACGCCGGCATGGACGAGCGGCTTGCGGCGGTCCAACGGTCCAGAAACTGGCTGACGTCGGTCGGGCTCGCCGATCAGGTGTAGTACGGCGGCGCGTCAGTACGGAATCCGTGGTCGATGCGGAGCCGGATCGAGGGGTGGACGTCGATGTCGCTCAGCCCCGCCCGGGGCACCCATACGACCTCGCTCGACTCGTCGCTCGTCCGAGGTGCACCGGCGACGGCACGCGCTCGGAAGCAGATGGAGAACTCCTGACGGACCTCGCCGTCGTCGTAGGCCATGACATGGTCGGGATTGGAATAGATGCCGACGAGCCCCGTCACCTCGACGACGATCCCGGTCTCTTCCTTGGTTTCGCGAACGACCGTCTGAGTCATCGTCTCGCCGAGCTCATGGCGCCCACCTGGAAGCGCGTAGTAACCGTTGTCGGTACGACGGATCATCAGCAGCCGCTCCTCGTCGTCGAGAACGAAAGCGCTGACGGCGATGACGATGCTGTTTGGTCGAGGGGCGTCCGGGTCGTTGAAGTAATCGGTTCTGGTCACGCCGCTACCACTCGGCCGAGTGCGACTGTTCCCATACGTCCCCAAAGCTACCCTCGTACGTCTCGAAGACGTCGCCTGCCGACAGTCTTCGCACATGCATTGCTGGCGCGTGCGGACCGGGGACGCCGAAGACGTGCATGTTGACGATCATCTCATCGTCGAACCGGAAGATCGAGTTGTACAGCGTGGTCTCGTGGAAGCGGAACTCGACGCCCTTGGTGTTGAGGAGCGGCCGGTAGCTAACGAGGCCGTACCGGATGCGGGCACCCAGCACTCCGGGGCCGAGCTTCTCCTCCGCGCTCCGGCGCTCAGTGGCCTCGCTCTCAGGAGCCCCGAAAGCGACCCGCACCGCGACGCCGGCCTCGGCCTTGGCCTTCATAGTGGTGATGAAGCCGGGCCGCTCATGCAGGAACTGGCCAGCGTGCACCAGCACGTCGATCCGTGCTGACGCCCGCTGCAGCAGGTCGTCCCACAGGCGGCTGGGCACGTCGCTGCGGTGTGGGAACGTCTCGACGATCTCCGAGGTCGCGGCAATCTTCTGCCGCTGAGCCGGCACGGCGTTAGGCCACAGGTACGACTCGCTCCGTCCGACCAGGGCGGCCAGAGCGCCCCGATGTCGGGGGTAGGGAACCCGATCTTGCGTGAGCCACCGCTCGACGGTCTTCGCGTCGACCCCGACCTGGTCGGCTGCCGTGGAGGTCGAGTGCCCAGCGTGCATCAGGGCATCACGGAGACGTTCGTTGGCCATCTCGGACCTCCAGGCCTTGCCTAGGGACGACTTTATTCTAGCGAAGACGTCCCTAGTTGTCCCGCCTGATGGTGTAGGCGTCCCCTGCTTTTTCCGCACTCTTGCGTTGCCTCGCCGCCACTCGGTGAGCACGGAGGAGCTTCGGAGGAAACCGTGACGCTCAACGAAGGGACTGCGACAGCGCCGACGTTCTACGACGTGGCCGAGGTCGCTGCAATGTTCAAGATGTCGCGCATGACGGTGTACCGCGCGATCAATTCTGGTGAGCTGCGGGCGATCCGCATCCGCGGGCGTTTGCTGATCCCGGCAGCGGTGATCGACGGACTCGTCGCGGAGGCGACCGCGGAGCGTTCGGACAGCGACTCGTCGCTGCTCGGGATGTTCGGTGGTGGGCGGCGGTGAGCGTCGGACTACTGATCCTCTTTGCGATTCTCGGTGCATTCATCTGCGCCAAGACGAGGTCAGCAGCCGGTGCGGTGGTGTTCTCCCTCGTTGCCCTGGTGCTATTCATCGGCACTCCGGTCGGGCAGGGCCTGCCAGCGGCCATTGGCGGGTTGATGTCGGCCGTCGATCAAGCCGCGACTCCCGCCCTCTTGGGCGATTCCGGGGCACCAAGGGGCGGCTGAGAACAGCTCCAGCGAGGCCGCTCAAGGCCGCGTGGCCGAGAAATCGAAGCGAGTCACCCGAGGCGACGCAGAACAGACGTGGCCCGCCGAGCGTGAGCCGGCCGTTCCTCCGGCTTCAAGGGCGCCGGTGGCGCCGCTGCGCGGCCGGACGAGTCCGGCCCTTGACCCCGGAGACCTCGACGGCCGGCGGCGCCCGCACGCGGGGTGGAGGCAGCCGGGACGCCTCCACCCGCCATCCGGCGGGACCCATCAACAAACAGCTGCGCGACGGACGCGGCTGACCAACCTCTGAGGAGACCGTCATGAACGAGACGACGTTGACCATCGTCGGGAACCTGACCGATGCCCCGGAGCTGCGGTACCTGCCCAGTGGGGCGGCTCGGGCGGGGTTCACGGTGGCGTCGACGCCTCGGCGCTTCGATCGACAGGCGGGCGAGTGGACCGACGGCGATGCGCTGTTCCTGCGTGGTGTGGCTTGGGGGCCGCTCGCGGAGCACATCGCGGAGTCGCTGAACAAGGGCGACCGGGTGGTGGTGAACGGCCGGCTTCGGCAGCGGTCGTTCGAGACCGCGGAGGGGCAGCGCCGGCAGGTGATCGAGCTCGAGGTCGACGAGCTTGGGGTGTCGCTGCGCTACGCCACGGCCCGCCCTGTGCGTGCGACATCGCCCGCCTCTGCCAGCCACGACGACAGGGCGCCGGAGATCGGGTCGGGCTCGGAGGACGAGCTGGTGGGCGGTCATGGCTGACACGCATTGGCAGGCTCGCGCTGCGTGCCGGGGTGTCGACCCCGAGCTGTTCTTCCCCGAGAGCATTGACGAGGCGGTGGACGAGCCGCTGGTGGGCCGGCAGGTCGAGGCGGCGAAGGCGGTGTGCCGCCGCTGCCCGGTGCGCGAGCAGTGCCTGGAGGAGGCGCTGGAGCGGCTGCCGCACGGGGTCGCGGGCGGGATGACCGAGCTCGAGCGCCGACGAGCCCGCGCGCAACGCGAGCGACTCGGCGAACGCTCCGCGCCGCGCAAGCCGCAGTGGCTGGCGCTGCTCGAGGCGGGCTCCTCGCCGCCGGAGGTCGCCGCGGAGTACGGGGTGAGTGCCCGCACCGTCGCCCGCTGGGCGGCCCGCCTGCCCTCCGAGCTCGCCGCGCCGTCGACCGACCCGCCGACCAGGGTTCGGCGAGGTGGCTCCCGGTGAGCGCGCTCGAGGTGAGTCGACGCGAGCGGGCGGCGTGGTCGACGCGCGCGCATGTGCGGCGGGTCGCGGTGGCCGCGTTCGACACGATCGAGCAGCAGGAGCCGGTTGAGGGCTTCCATGGGCTGTCCCGTCCGGTGCTGGCCGACCCGCTGGCCGGTGTGCGGGCTGGGCGTCTGGTCGCCGAGGTGGCGGCGGGTGCGCTGCGGGACTGGGCCCTTCGAGCCCGCGGTGCCGGACACAGCTGGGACGCCGTCGGCCAGGCCCTCGAGCTTCCCCAGGAGTCAGGGAGTTCCCGCGCGGAGGCGGCGTGGGAGTGGCTCATCGAGCACCGGCCTCCACCGCCCATGGCGAGCACCGCGCCGGGCTCGGCGGTGTGGGTCTGTACGACCTGCCGTGCCCGGGTGCGCGACAGCGGCCCGTTCGCCTCGCACCCAGACGACCGGGAGACGGGCCATCTCGCTGACTGCGCCCGCCGCGCGGCGGCGCTCGACATGTGGCGGATCGACGACGGGCGCCAGGACGAGGAGGGAGACGGCGATGCATAGCTCTCATGGGAAGGCCTCGGTCGCGATGACGGCGGGCACGACCATGCCGCTGCTGCTGGGGATCGAACTGGTCCGCGCCGACATCGCCACCAGGGTGCTCGGGTTCGAGCTCGGGGAGGCGCCGTGCGGCGGGCCGATCACCTGGGCCCTGTTCATCGATGGGACCGTGGCCGGGCGGACCGACGAGCCGATGACCGACGACACCGCGCAGGCGTGGGCGCGCCGGATCACCGGCGAGGGCGTGGGGTTCCAGCTCGCCCACCCGGCCGGTGGCTACTGGCTGGCCGACGCCGCCGAGCTGGTCAATCCGCCCGGTCGCGAGGGCGGGTGGTCCCGGTGATCACCACCGTGCTGATTCTCGGGCTGCTGGTCGGCGCCACCGCCGTGCAACTGCTGCGCGGCGCGCGCCGCTCCGCGCTCGTGTGCGCCTCAGTGGCACTGTTGCCGGCGATCACGTTGGTGCAGGCGCTGTCGTGGCCAGTACTGCTGGTCGCCGCCGCGGTCCTCGCACTGGTGGGATGGCACCGCTGGTCGCGTTCGCGGTCGATCGTGTCGCGCTGGTCGGCCCGCTCACGGCGCCGCGCCGGCGTCGCGTCCAGCCTCGATGTGGCCCGCCACGCGGGCACTCTCGCCACGCGCCGGCGGGCGGGGACGGTGCGGCCGTCGCTGGGCTCGTTGACCCGCCGGGAGGGGTGGGCGACCCCGACGTCGTCGGTGGGGGTGGAGCTGTGCCGGGTCGGGTTGCAGCGGGTGTGGTCCTCGGTCGAGGACGTGACCCTGGTCTTCGGCGGCCCACGGACCGGCAAGACCGGCTGGCTGGCCGGCCGGGTCCTCGACGCTCCCGGCGCCGCGGTGGTCACGTCCACGCGGACCGACCTGCTGGAGCTGTGCGCCCCGATCCGTCAGAAGGCGCGGGGGCCGGTGTTCGTGTTCAACCCGGTCGGGCTCGGCGGGCTGCGTTCGACGATCACCTTTGACCCGCTGACCGGCTGCACCGACCCGGTGACCGCTATGGAACGGGCCACCGACATGGTCGCGGCCACCTCGCGGGCCTCGCACGGTGACGCGGAGCGGTGGGATGCCCAGGCCCGCCGCGTGCTCGCGGCGTTGCTGCACGCGGCCGCATTGGGCCGGGGGTCGATGCGCGACGTGCTCGGGTGGGTGGCCGACAACGACCGCGCCGCCCGCGAGGTCCCCGCCCTGCTCAGAAGGTCGCAGGTGGAGACGTTCGACAAGGCGGCCGAGCAGTTCGTCACCACCAACGACCGCACCCGCACCAGCATCACCAACTCGATCATGCCCGCGCTCGGATGGCTCAACCACCCCGACGCCGCAGCCGCCGCCAGCGCCACCGACCAGCCCTTCGACGTCGAGGCGCTGTTGGCGTCGCAGGCGACGGTGTTCCTGCTGGGGGCTGAGGAAGCCGACACCGGCCCCCTGGTCTGCGCGCTAACGGGCCATATCGCCCGCGAGGCCCGCCGCCTCGCCACCACCAAGCCGGCCGGACGGCTCGATCCGCCGTTGCTGCTGGCGCTCGACGAGGCGGCGCTGATCAGCCCGGTGCCGTTGGAGAACTGGACCGCGGACATGGGCGGTCGCGGGGTCACGATCATCGCCCCGTTCCAATCGAGGGCGCAGCTGCTCGCGCGGTACGGCGAGCACAAGACCGCCACGATCCTGAACAACACCGGCTCGGTGATGCTGTTCGGCGGCACCCGCGACCGCGAGGATCTGCAGTTCTCGTCGATTCTGGCCGGCGAGCGCGACGAGCGGATCACCACCACCGACCTGCACGGGCGGGTCGCCTCGCGGACGGTGCGCAAGGTGCCGGTGCTCGCCCCGGCGCAGATCGCGAACTTGCCCGCCGGGAAGGTCGTCGTCTACCGGCGCGGCATCGCCCCAGTCATCGGCCGGGCCCGCATGGCGTGGGCCCGCAGCGACGTTCGCGCTCTGCACGCGCAGCCCGCCGTGGGCTGGCGGGGAAGTCAGCAGCGGGCGCGCGCCTGGGTCGAGGTCGGGCTTGCGGCGGTGCTACGAAGAGTTGCCGCCCCGCGCCGACACACCTGGCGCTCCCGTGTCGCGGGCCTTTGGCCGCGGATGACCATCCGACGGGACAGCACGAGCGTGCCGGCGCCGCGCCCGCCCTCGGAGGCTGGGCCGCCGCTGGTGATCGACGTCGACCCGGTCGCCCCGCCCGTCCTCGGCGACCACGACCACGGCGTGGACGAGCGGTGGCTGCGATGAGCGTCAGGGGCCTCCAGACCGAGATCGACCACGACCCCAACGGCGACGGCTGCCAGCTCGCCGCGTCCGGCGACGTCCGCGCAAGGGCCGACGCCTTCAGGACCAGGAGCCCTCGATGAGCGACCAGACACCCAACAACGAACCCGGTTCCCGCGAGGTCGTCATCACGGGCCCCGCGTGGCGGGCGCCGGAGCCGGAGCTGCCGGCTCAGCGGCTCACGACCCGGGAGCTGATCGCGCGCGCCGAGTACCTCGACCAGATCGCCCACACCGGCAGCCCCGCCGACCGTGCCGACGCGGTCCGCGAGCTCGACGCGGTGTGGGACGAAGCCGAGCGCCGCGCCGAGAGCCACCCCGCGACGAGCATGCCCGCGCAGGTCGCCGGCTACATCGGGCTGGTCCGTGAGGACGACGACTACGCTCTGGCCGCTGAGACCGCGACCTGGCGCGCCCAGCTCGACGCCCTGCTCCAACCCGTCGACATCCTCGCCGAGGACCGCGAGCCCGCCAGCATCCCGACCGCGCACGACCTCGACGCCGACCGCGCGACGGCCGACCCCGTACGGCCGTGGGGACGCGACGCCGCGCATGAACTGACCTTGGAAGAGCGAGCCGACCGGGCGCAGAGCCTGACCCAGGCCGCCGGGGTCGACGCGGCCGGCCCCGCCATTGCCACGGACCCGGACACCGACATCTACACCGACCCCACCACCGGAGACACCGTCCGTCTCGACGGCCAACCGGGCGCCCCCGCGACGTCGGCTCCGCCGTCGACGTCGGCATCGTCGGCGACGTCGACAGCTACCGAAGCGTCCGACGTCGTTGAGCTGCGCGCATCGGACGAGGCCGCCCACGAGGCAACGGGCGATTGGGACAAGGCGTCCACGATCGCCGAGCGCGACGGCTACGTCGTCTTCGACCCGGCCACCCCCGGCGGGTTCCGCGCCCTCCACACCGACGAGCGTGACGCCCTGGTCGCGGACGCCCGCACCGCACCGCCTCGGTGGACTGCTGACGATCATGAGGCCTACCTCGACAGTCGACGTGGCGCGACCACGGCGTACAACCCGGCCGCGGAGTACGGCGACCCCGGCTGGCGTGAGCCTGCGTCCGACGCCGAAGCCGCCGCCCGCACCGCGTGGCTCGCCGAGAGCACGCCTCCTGCGCCGGGCTGGCCGAGTCGGCCCCTGACCCCGGTCGAGGACGCGCTCGCGCACGCCCAGGAGCGGGGCGTGCTGTCCAACCGCGCGCACGACTCCGACCCCTACGCCTGGGTTGAGTACCAGCGGCTCCACGCCTTGGACCGGCTTGCGCCGCTTCCGGTCTACGACGCGCTCGACGGCCTCCCGCTCGACGAGCACGGCCAGCCCGACACCCTCGCCGGCCCGGACCGGCACGAGGGGGAGCAGGTCGCCCGCGAGCCCCGGGCCGACGAGGCGGCCTTCGACGACCGGGACGCCAGCACTCAGCGCGAGGCCCTCGACGACCCCGACCGGCTGCGCCAACGCATCGAGAACCTGCGTGACTCCCTCGCAGGAGAAGCCCAGAAGAGCGTGCCGGACGAGGACGAGCAGCGGCGCGAGCAGCTCGCCCGCTGGTACGACGACGACCACCGCGTCCAGAGCGACCCCGATCTCGACTCGGGGCAGGACACCCACAGCGGCCACAGCGGCGAAGGCGGCGCGGACGAGCTGGGGTGGGGTCGGTGACTCGCCGCCCACCCGGGCAGCCGGGGCCCGGTGACGGCGAGGACGCGTTCGCGCGGGTCGAGGCCCTGGCCGGGCTGGCTCGTGAGGTCGACGGGTTGCGCCGTGGCCTGGACGCCGTGATCTGCACCCCGACGCGGGTGGACGACCTTGCCCGCACCGTGGCCCAGCTCGCCGACGCCGTCGCCGCTACTCCGGCGCGGCCCGGCCCGACCGTCGCGCCCTCCTGGCTGACCGCGCCGGCCGACAGCGAAGCGCTCGCGGGTCTGGTCGAGGAGCTGTGTCGGTGGCTGCACGCGGTGTTCCTGCGCTATCCCGACGGGGTCGCGGTGCTGCCCGAGTGCTGGCTCTGGCACCCCGACGTCGTCGAGGAGCTCCTCTGGCTCCAGCACGCATGGCGCGCCGCCTACGAAGGCCGCGGCGCGTCGGTCCAGTTGGCGGGGGACTGGCACGACCGTCAACGGCCCGGGGTGGTGCGCCGGCTGAAGACCGCGGTCGGGTCCTGTTCGCGCGAGCGGCACCAGACCCGCCCCGGCTGGGCCACAGCTCCTCTTGGTGCCGCGCCGGTGCCGGGTGTCGAGGCCGCGCCGTCGATCGTCTGGTGGTGGGCCGGCGCCCGCGACCAAGCACCCCCGGAGCCGACCACCGAGGGCACGTCGACCCGCGACGGTTCGGGGATCGGCGCCGCGGCGAACGGCGCCGAGCGCGGGCGGTGGTCGCGGTGACCGCCGCCGAGCAGGCCGAGACCCGCGCGCAGCAGCGAGCCCGCGAAGCCGCCGAGCGCGCCGAGTGGGACCGCCTGACCGCCCGCCTCGGGGTCCTATGGCCGACCTACGACTGCTTCTGCGGCACCCTCGACGACCTGCGCCGCACCGTCGACGACCTCGAGCGCAAGGCCGGCATCCCGCCCACGCAGCGGACCACGCCCCCGGGATCGGTCCGCCGCGAGGGCGATCCAGCGGACCACGCTCGGATGGCCACCGCCCACGCCGCCCAACGCGTATCGGGTGACCTCGACCAGGACCAGAACCGCCGGCAGCAACTGGTCAGCTGGCATGCCGCCGACCGCGGCCACGAGCTCCGCGCCGACGACGCCGTTGCGGAGTGATGGTCATGGGCGACGACGACACCGGGCGCGTCCCGAACGCCTCGGTGACGACCGGTCCGGCGTCAGCCCGGGCGTCGAGCAGAGCGCTGCTGTGGCTGCCGGGCCTGGCGGTCGCGCTCGGCGCCGCCATCGCCACCGCGCACGGGCTGTTCGAGGTCGCCGTCGCCGCGCGGGTGCCGAGCGGGATCGCGTGGCTCTATCCGCTGATCACTGACGGGCTCGCTCTGGTCGCCTACGGCGCCACCGCCCGCCTGCGTGACGGCGCGGCCCGCTACGCGTGGGCCGTCGTCGTCACCGCGGCCGGTCTGTCCGGGCTCGCCCAAGCCGCCTACCTCGCCGGCGGGCCCACCGTCGAGGTCGCCCCCGCGCTGCGGTTCGGGGTCGGTGCGTGGCCGGCCGTCGCGGCCGCGGTCGTCGCCCACCTGCTCTACCTCCTCGCCACCGCCGAGCCAGCGAATGTCGTTCAGCCTGGCAGCGTTCAACCCAGCGGCATTCTGCCCGGGCCGTTCACTGCCCCGACTGTTCAGCCTGAGGTCCTTCCGGCGCCTGTACAGCCGTCGCCGAGTAGTGCCGCTGAGCAGGGCGGCGACGGCGACACCGAGGACGGCCCGGACGACGCACCGCGGGCGCGGACCGCGTCCTCGCCGGCCCGCGACCGGGCCGAGGCCGCCGCGTCGCGGCACGCCCAGCGCCACGGCGCCTGGCCGACCGTGACCGAGCTCGAGACCGCCGCCGAAGTGTCCCGCGGCACCGCCGCCGCCGCGCTCAAAGCGCTCCGCGAGCGACCGCTGCCCCTGCATCTGATCAACACCAGCGACAACGACCCCACCGACGAGGCCCAACCATGACCACCCAGCAGCCGACCACGAGCAAGAACAAGACCCAAGACGAAGAGCAAGAACCAAGAACAGCAACCGACACCGATCACTACACCGAACAGACGACAAGACACGAGCAACAAGACCCAAGAACGAAAAGATCAAGGGAAAGATCAGAAGACGCACACCTAGGCATCACGATCCGAGGGTCCGGGCCGGCCTCCGGCCGGCCCGAATGGCCGCGCGGTGCTAATCATCGCGTACGGCGACCGTTAAAGGTCTTCTCTAGGTCGTCCGGATGCTGAGCGTTGCGGCGGGCTACTCCCCGGACTACCTGCTCAAGGAGGTCGCCACTGGCCGCGAGTCCTACTACACGGGCGCGGTCACCGACGGCGAGCCGCCCGGCCGGTGGTGGGGCGCCGGCGCGGAGAAGCTCGGGCTGAGCGGGCTCGTCGACGCCCAGGACATGCGCGGGATCTACGAGCGCTTCCTCGATCCACGCCACGAGAGCTTCGTCGACCCCAATCGGTGGGACGAGGTCCCGACCCTCGGCCACACCGGACGGCGGTACGCGACCGAGGACGAGTTGTACGCCGCCGCGCTTGAACGCGAGCCTGACGCCCCGGCTGAACGCCGCGCTGAACTCCAGGTCGAGGCGGGCAAGCAGGCCCGGCACAACGTCGCCTTCCTCGACGCCACGTTCAGCGTTCAGAAGAGCGTCACCGTCCTGCACACCGCGTTCGAGGCCGAGGAAGTCAAGGCCCGCACCGCGGGCCACGAGGACGCCGCGGCAGCGTGGGGCGAGTACCGCCAGGCGGTCGAGGACGCCATCTGGGCAGGCAACAACGCGGCGCTGTCCTACCTGCAGGACAAGGCCGGCTACGCCCGGGTCGGGCACCACGGCGGCGCCGCCGGGCGCTGGGTCGACGCGCACGGCTGGGTCGTGGCGTCGTTCTTCCAGCACGACTCCCGCGACCACGACCCGCAGCTGCACATCCACAACCCGATCCTCAACCGCGCCCCGGGCGACACCGACGACGAGTGGCGCACCCTCGACTCCCGCGCGATCCACAAATTCCGGCCCGCCGCGGCCGCCGTCGGCGAGCGCACCACCGAGGAACACCTCGCCCACGCGCTCGGGCTCCGGATGGCCATGCGCCCCGACGGGAAGGCCCGCGAGGTCGTCGGCATCGACGACACAGTCACCGACCTGTTCTCTTCGCGCCGCCGCGCGGTCACTGAGAAGGCCGCCGAGCTCATCGCCGAGTTCGAGGCCCACCACGACCGCGAGGCCAACGGCCTCGAGCGCGATCGGCTCTCCCGTCAGGCCACCATGGCCACCCGCAAGGCGAAGTCCCACGAGGGCGAGACCCGCTCCCAGTTCCTCGACCGGGTCGACGCTCAGCTGCGCGGCGAGGTCGCCGGTGGCCTGCGCTCGGTTGCCGAGGACGTTCTCGCCGCTCGGAACGAGGACCCTCCCGCTGCCGGGGAGTGGTCACCGAAAGAGGTCCTCGAGACCGCGCTGGCCGACGTACAGACCCGCAAAGCCGCCTGGACCCGCGCCGACCTCACCCGCGCGATCAACGACGCCCTGCCCGACACCCTCGGGCTGACTGACGGTCAGGACGTCGCGGGCCTGCTGGACTGGCTCACCGACGAGGGCATCGCCCTCGCGACGCCGCTCGACGCGGCCCGTCCCGGCGACGACGCACTACCTGACGAGCTGCGGCTCGCGAACGGGCGCTCGGCCTACGACGCCCCCGGCGCGAGGGTGTACGCCACCCCCGAGCACGTCCACACCGAGCGAGCCATGGCCGCCGCCACCCGCCGCGGGGACGCCAGCGCAGTCCCGGCCACGCTCGCGAACCGCTTCCTGGGGCAGCTCCGCGAGTCCGGCCTCGAACTCGGTGTCGATCAGGCCGCCGCCGTCCGCGGCGTGCTCACCTCCGGCGCGCGGATCGAGACGCTGGTTGGCCCGGCAGGTACCGGCAAGAGCTTCGTCGTCGGCACCCTCGCCAAGGGGTGGTCCGACCCGCAGCTGCGGGGCAGCGCTGCGGGGCGAGTGGTCGGGCTGGCCACCAGCCAGATCGCCACCGGCGTCCTCGCCGACGAGGGCCTCGACGCTCGCAACGTCAAGCGCTGGCTCGACACCCAGGACCGCCTCGCTCGAGGGGGTGAGGTCGACGACGCCTCGACGTGGCGGCTGCGATTCGGAGACCTGGTCGTGGTCGACGAGTCCGCCATGGCCGACACCACGGCCCTGGCCGCCATCTATGCGCACGTCGAGGCTGCCGACGCCAAGTTGCTCCTGGTCGGCGACCACCGCCAGCTCGCCTCCGTCGGCGCAGGTGGGGCGATGGATCTGCTTTCTCAGGCGGGCGCTCGCTACGAGCTCACCGAGACCCGCCGCTTTCGCGAGGACTGGGAGGGGCCTGCCTCGCTGCGGCTGCGCGACGGCGACCAGACCGTGCTTCGCGACTACCACCGCCACGGGCGGGTTATAGACGCCGGCACCCTTGAGGACGCCGAGGCCTCCGCCAGTAGGGCCTGGCTGGCCGACACCCTCGCCGGGCGCCGGTCGGTGCTCGTGGTTGACACCAACGATCAGGCCGACCGCCTCTCCGCCGCGCTACGCGCCGAGCTCGTCCGTCTCGGCCAGGTGGCCGAGCACGGCGTTCGCCTCGGGCGCGACGGCAACTACGCCGGGGTCGGCGACCTGGTGGCCGCGCGCAGGAACGGCTGGGAGCTGGCGGGCCACGAGGGGAACAAGCAGGGCCCGATCAATCGCGAGACCTACCGAGTCACCGCCATCAGCGAGGACGGTGGGTTCACCGTCGCGCGCGTGCACGGCCGCGAACCCGATGGTCGGGAGGTCCTCGGCGAACCGATCTCGCTTCCGAGCGACTACGTCGCCGCCGATGTCTCCTTGGCCTACGCCGGCACCGTCCACGCCACCCAAGGCGCGACGGTCGAGACCAGCCACCTCGTCGCGGGACCCGGAACCAGCCGCGCTGCAAGCTATGTGGGGCTCACTCGCGGCCGGGACGCCAACACCGCCCACGTCGCCACTATCGGCGGTCCTACCGACCCCGCACAGGGGCTCACCGCCGACCACTCGCTGCACCGGGACCCCGTCGCCGTTCTCGCCAGCGTCATCGCCAGAGACGACCACGCAGACTCCGCCTCCGCGCTCGCCACCGCGACGGAGTCCGCGGCTGACTCCGGCAGCACCCGTACCGCCGGTGAGCTGTTCGCCGACGCGGCCCACCTCGCTGCGACCGAGCGCACCGGCCGCTGGCTCGACGCCCTCGCCGCCGACGGCACCATCACCGACCACGACCGCGCACGGCTCGCCGCCGAGGACGGCGCCGCCTCGCTCACCCGCATCCTGCGCCGTGCCGAGATCGCCGGCGATGCTCCCGACGCCGTGCTGCGCGAGGCCGTCGCCGACCGGCCCCTTGAGGGAGCGCGCAACCTCACCAACGTCATCCACGGCCGCATCCGCGACGCCCACACCTTCGACCCGGCCGGGCGGACCTGGGCCGATTGGGTCCCCGACACCGGACACGCCGACTGGGACCGCTACCTCACCTCCCTCGCCCAGGCCGCCGACCGACGCAGCGCCGAACTCGGCCGGCAGCTCGCGGCCACCCCGCCGCGCTGGCTCACCGACGCCCTCGGTCCCATCCCCGAATCCCTCGCAGACCGCGGGCAGTGGCAAGACCGAGCCAGCGCGGTCGCCGCCTGGCGCGAACTCAGCGGCCACGACGACGCCGAGGACGCCCTCGGCCCCGCACCTGGGCCGGGCAAGGTCGAGGCATACGCCGCCTACCGCTCCGCCTGGCGCGCCCTCGGCCGGCCCGAGATCGACCGCGAAGAACACGAGCTCTCCGACGGCCAGCTCCGCGTCCGCGTCCGTGCCCACGAACGCGAAGCCGCGTGGGCACCCCGCTACGTCGCCAACGAGCTCGCCGGCACCCACCAAGCCGCCACCCGCGCCGGGCACGACGCCCAGCTCCGACGCGCCGTAGCCGACGCCGCCACCGAGCCCGAGGAGCAGACTCGCCTCAGCGCGGAGGCGGAACAGACCGCGACTCTCGCCTCCATCCTCAAAGCACGCGCCGCCGAGCTCAGCGATGTCGACGAAGCCCGCTCCCGGTGGCTCGCCCACACCGCCGGCACCCGATCCGCCGCCGAACGAGCCAAGGCCGAGCTCGCCGCCCGTCACGCCGACGACGAACCCGAGCAGCGCACCACCGCTGCCGAATGGCTCGCCGCCCACCGATCCGCCGTCGCTGACGACGAGGCCCACCGAGACGTCACCGAGGACGACGTCACCGATCGGCCACACGACCTCGACGAGCAGACTCCCGAAGAGAAGCAGCCCGACGATGAACAGGCGAGGGCCGAGCCAGCCGAGGTCGAAACAGCCGAGGACGTCCACGCCGACGACGTCCAAGCCGAGCAGCCGACCGAGGTCGAGCCGGCCGGACCCGACATCCGCGAGGTGGCGTCATCGGAGCCGAGGCCCGTCGCCGAGGACCACGTCCGCGTGCCCACCGCCGACGAGACCTCGGCCGCGGTCGAGAAGGCCAACCGGGCCTTGGCCGAGATCCGTGCTCGCGATGAGGCCGACGCAAAGGCCGAGGCCGACCAGCGCACGGAGCAGCTCGCACAGTGGCGAACCCGTGACGAACTGGTCGAGACCTCGGACGACACCACCGAGCCGACCGACCATGTCGGGTCGGACGATGTCGGGGACCTCGACGAAGTCGACACATAGTCGCCCGAGGTCAGAGTTCGGCCGGGACCTCGGCGTCGAGGGGCGGAGGGCCCTGGCGACGCCATGCCCATCGCAAGGTCGCCCGGACCCCCTCACACCATCCGGGCCGCGATCGCGTGAGCTCTGGCCGCGTCTCCGCGAGCCGCTCAGCAGCGAGGAACTCCGCCTCGATTAACTCCTCATACGCCAAGGCCGTCCGATGAGTCGCCGGCGCCGGCGTCGGGTCAGTCAGGCCGTTCGCCAACCGTGACGGTGCCGTCGCGAGCCACCGGCACGTCGTGGCCACCCCGGCCGCGTACCAGCCCTGGCCACCGCGGGAGAAGTCCTCGTGGTCCCGGTCGGACGCCGCGCGCCACACGGCCACGAAATCGGCGTGTGGCACGCAGATGTTGCCTACCGGGATCGCCGCCACGTCCGCGTCGGTCACGTCCATGCTCGACACGGTGACACTCGGGACTGACAGGCGGAAGCACGAGAGCCTCGAGTACGTCCGGGCGGCGCAGCTCGCGTCGATCGACGCAGCGGGTCCGGACCGTCGAAGAGCGCCATGGCGCGAGTCCGGCGCACTATTCGAGCGGCCGGCGACGCGGGTTGAACAAGGAGCGCGGCATCAGGCCGGACGAGCGCCTGGGCGCGACCTTGGGCACCGCCAATTGGGTGCTCCTTGCGGCCTCTAGTCCGTTTGGACGCGTAACAACTTCGACGTCATGCCCGATATGATTGCGGCACACCACTTGATCAAGGGGGGCTCTTCCCGGGATGCCGAAGTCGACGACTTGGGAACTGCCAGCCCACACTCGCGCGAAACACGACCTGTTGAAGTACTACCTCGGGGGTTGGTTTCCCATCCTCAGCAGGTACAACGAACGTGTGGTGTTTCTCGACGGTTTTGCCGGACCTGGTGTCTACCAAGGAGGCGAACCGGGGTCGCCGCAGATTGCGCTCGACGCACTACTCAAGCACAACTACTTTCCGCAGATGTCAAACAAGCACTTTGTCTTCATCTTCAACGAAATGCAGGCCGACCGATGCGAGAGCCTCGCCGAGATCGTTGCGGAGTTCCAGCGTCAGAACAGCCCCTGGCCCAATAATGTGGGCGTCTCCGTTAACAACTCCAGCTTTGAGGAAGTTGCCAGCGAGATGCTCCAGTACCTGGAGCAACAAAAGGCAAATCTGGCGCCCACCTTCGCCTTTGTCGATCCATTTGGCGTCAAGGGCATCCCCATGGCGTTGCTGGCGCGCCTGCTTGCGTTCCGGCAATGCGAACTGTTCGTCTACTTCGACTTCAACACGGTCAATCGTTTCGCCGCAGCCGGCAACATTGACGATCGCCTGACCGAGCTGTTCGGCATTGACCTCTACAAGAACGCCCGCGATCTGGCGGGTACAGACCGGAAGCTCTTCCTGCACAACCTCTATCAAGATCAGCTCAGAAGTGTGTGCGGCTTCCCCTACGTGCAC
This sequence comes from Actinomycetospora straminea, assembly GCF_028737255.1. Classification (GTDB taxonomy): domain Bacteria; phylum Actinomycetota; class Actinomycetes; order Mycobacteriales; family Pseudonocardiaceae; genus Actinomycetospora; species Actinomycetospora straminea. The sequence continues at coordinate 39,733 of NZ_JAQZAN010000034.1, forward strand.
AGCTTTGAGATGATCAGAGAGGACGGCAAGACCGGGTACTTCCTCTTCTACGGGACCCGCAGCGTCACAGGACTTCGAGTGATGAAGGACGCGATGTGGCGGGTCGATCCCGGTGGAGGGCAAAAGTTCTCTGACTTCTTCGCGGGCCAAGACGTACTCTTCGACGTCGAGGTTGATACCTATCCGCTGAGACTTGAGTTGCAGAGCCACTTTGCGGGGAAGTTGGTGAGTGTAGAGGAGCTTGAGCAGTATGTCCTCGTGAACACACCTTACGCAGCGTCTCATCTCAAGAGGCTCACCCTAAAGCCAATGCAGACTGACGGGCTCATCGCTTCCCCGAATCAGAAGAGGAAAGGGACCTATCCCGCAGGGACTATGATCCAATTCTAGCTGGGGAGTTGGTCCCAGGTCTCGCCATCGAGGACCCGGCCGCCGGCCTTCGGTGTTCGCCCACCCCACTGCTTAAAGAAGAAGGCGACATTTGCGTCAAGTGCTTGATCGCGTATGTTTCTGACCCACCCTTCTTCCATCGGTCGAGCCGATCGCCCACTCTCCCCGCCTGCAATGATCCAGTGGATTTCATGCAGGTCAAGCTCGCCAAGATCGCCCAGAAGGGGCTCGGCCGAGATGAATCGCACACGCGCGGGGACCGAGCGCAAGTGATTCATTCGATCAACGTGGCTGCTCGACTCTACAGTCACGCCTAGCCATAAATTGTCTGGCCATGACAGCCTATCGGCCACGCGAGCGAGGCGCAGCGATCGCTTGGTGAGAACCTGATAGGTGTGCTGTGGAGTCTCGGCGATCACGTCGAAGACGTCCTGGACGTAACTAAGGGGTACTTTGGCGTGGAACAGGTCACTCATGCTGTTGACGAAGATGAGCCGTGACCGCTTCCACTTCTTCGGAGCGTCGAGCGAGTCTGGGTGAAGCGCCAGGCCGAAACCAGGGCCAGACGTGCGCGGGTGCCCGTCTGTCTGATATCGGGGTTGGCCCATCGCTTTCAGTCGACTGGCAAGGGTCAGTGCGTAGCAATTGTCGCAACCATCGCTAACGCGGTCGCAACCTGTAGTCGGGTTCCAGGTTGCTTCCGTCCACTCGATAGTTGAGGCGCCTGCCATGATCGAAGCGTACTCCCTTATTTGATCCTTGTCGAACATGTGTTCGACTTAGCCCCACGCGGGTCGTGCCATTGCAAGGGTGCCCGCCGGGCTTCGTGCACCCAGCACCGGCGGACGCCGTGCCCGGTCACCGCGAGGGGCTCGCGGTCGTCTCGTCCGGGCCGCTGGCGCATGTGGTCGCGCGGGTGGTCGAGTACTACGCGTGCCTGTCGCTGGCTGGCACGATCACCTGCTGCCGAACCGCGCGGGCTGCGCGAGGTCTTCGCGCCCTACATCAATGCCGCCAGGGCGGACTGGTGGTCGCGCCCGAACCGGCACCAGCAGCCGGCGCCGCTCCCCGAGCAGCGGCTATGGCGCCTCGAGCGAGGGAGGCCGGCGCCGCGAAACGCTGAAGGCGATCCGCGATGGGGCCAAGAGCAGCGGATGGGCGGTGGCGACCGTGGGCGCCTGCTGAGCAGCGGTAGGCCGCTGCCCGGTCACGCCGCTCGTTCGCTCATGCGCGTGCCGCTGATCGTGTCCCTCCGGAGCTCGCCGCGCAGCCTCCCGTCGTGCCAGGAGCTGGCAGGACCCCAGCAGGTACGCCCACCCCGATCAGGTTCATCAATCGACATCTCCCGCCGGCCGGTTCCCGACCTGATCGCCGACCGGCTGATGGAGCTGGTGCGCACGGACCCGGCCGAACGGGAGAACCACACACCAGCGTCACGTCAGGACGCCAGCGACCGGCTCGGGCACCGAGATCGGCGGCGGTGCCTGATCTTCGGTTCAGCGGGACCGAGACGCGCAGTGGCCCGAGCCCCGTGCTGAACCTGATGCCCATCCAGCCCCCGCCTCGGCGACAGTTCGAAGGTCCGAGCCAACTGCCGGTCCTGTCGTCATCACCCCTCGTGCTCGTTATCGCTGGCGCCTGAGGGCTGCTTCGAGCCTCGGCTCACGCGGCGTCCTTGTGGCTCGGTGGCGAGAGCGGGGCGCGAGGGGAGCCACCGGGAGGTGCTGGCAGTGCCGAGGCACGCCGCGTGGCACGAAACGACGACGACCGGCGATGCCAGGGAACTGCGAGTGACGGCCCACGAGGACGTTGTCCCTGGTAGAGGCAACGTTCAAGACGATCGTCCAACCCCGCAAGGTGGTGCTCGTTCGAGGTGTGTTGATCGGGTCGGTGCGCTTGTGCCATGCCTACCGAAGCAAGGCGCGGTCAGAGTTCTCGGAAACGGCTGACCGGTGTGGTCGGGGACGCGCACCATCGTGCGGATGGGAGATGAGCACAGCGGCGCGTCGGGCGCGGAGCGGCCCGTGGGGGCGACCGAAGAGATGAGGCAGCCGGCGCCGGACGAGGTGGGGGACGGGTTGCCGTCGGGGGTGACCGAGTTGGCTTGGGGGGACCCGGAGCAGTTCTACGAGAGCTTCTTGGCACACCTCGAGGCAGACGCGGAGCGGTTCCGGGCCTACCGGCAGCAAGGGTCCGAAGCATGAGAGCTGTGGCGTCGAGAGCGGCGATACGGAGGGGTGAACAGCGAAGACGACGCGAGTACGACGACGTCGTCGGCTGCCCGCCCCGCGGACGTGGTGAGGGCGCCGCGCCGCCACGGTTCTCGAGGCCCCAGCGTCCCCACCCCCGGTCGACTCGTCGGGTGGGACAGAGCGAGGCGTACACCAACGCGTCGGACAGGTAGGAGTTGGCTGCCGGGTTCAGGTCGACGGCGAGGTCGCACCGGCTGACGACGCCTCTGAGCCCCGGCCCAGTCGGCACCCAGACGGGCGACCAGGGCCGTGGCGAAGCCGACGTCGCACACCGGACGAAGAGCAGCTCGCCGGGGTCGTTCTCGCCGAGCACCGGGGGAACCACGAGCAGACCGCGCCGCTCCGCGTAGTCGCGCAGCGGTGGGCGGCAGCGGCCGGTGCACTCCATGCGTTCGCGGCGAACGAGCGCCTCCGCGCCACCGTGGAGGCGCTCCCGCACCCACCTGCCACCCTCCCTGGCTTGACCCTCGCTCGGCTGGCCTTCGACGCTCGCCCGCCGTGCTGTTTGAGCGGGTGGCTGCTGGTGCTCCCGGCACCAAATTGGCAAGGTCCGGTGCCACGCTTCGTTTCAATCGCACTGGCGGTCGGGTCACGCGCTGCGGCTCATCCCGCGCGCCTTCCCACGGCCGGTCGCTCGTGGCGTGAGGGGAAAGCATGACGGAGGCAGAAGTAGCCGAACGCGCCAGGCGATACATCCTCGACGGCGGCGATGATGACCTCCAGTGCCTCTTGAGGAACTCCGAGGTTACCGCGGGCATGGCGCGGGGCGCGTTCCGCAGGATCGGGGTCGGCAACGGGTGGAGTGCCATTGACTGCGGCTGCGGCCCGATCGGCGGCCTCGCGGTCTGGCCGAGATGGTGGGGCTCCGCCGGCCGCGTCGTCGGGGTCGACGCCAACGAAGCGGCGGGTGTCTCGTGCCCTCGACCAACGTCTCCGGTCAGCACACTCAGTCAGCACCGGCGCCAATTCCCCGCCGTCGAGCGTGGCGCGTCACCCGATTGGCGTAGAACCTAGCTCTCGTAGACCTTGCTGTGGTCACCATCTGAGAGGACCCTCATCTCAGAGAGGTGTGCACTGCCTCAAAAGTCGAGGGGTGGCCAGAATGCTGATCGCGCCGAATTCCTGGGCTTGCGGTGCTTTGACATATTAGCCCTGCGGAAGGCTGCGTCATGCTACAGCGAGTAGCGACCTTTGTACTAGCTGGTGTGTCTGTGCTAGCCGTCGCAGCGGGATCGATCAGTGGGGTGACGCCTAGTGCCTCTACATCGTCGATGAGTGGCTTGACGCCCGCTGCCTCTGCCTCTGCGCCCATCGGTAGCGAACCCAACTGCCCTGGCGGTTTTGTTCCAGGTACCGATGAGTGCTTCGTCGTCCTTGGTCCGGGATCGGCAGGAGCGCCCGCTAATGAAGGCGAGCCCGATACTCCAGATGAGTTGGCCGATTTCTGTAAAGCGGCAATAGTGCGTGGGGCCACATCCGAGGCGATAGGCGCAATGATAGGTGTTTTGGGTGATGCCGTCGCTAGGGTAGGCGTTCCTAATGGGAAGGAGCTCGGCGACTTGTTCATGGCTGCTGGTGGTGGTGCGGAGCTCATCCCACTCGCTGTGCAGTTGCAATCCGAGCTCGACGCCGGTTCGATCGGCAACGCGACATTTACCTTGGGTCGCCTGGTCGCATTGAATGGCGGTCTGATCCCGGGCCCGGTAGGGCGTGCTTTCGGTCTTACTCGCAACGGCATCGACTGTTTGCAGTCCGGCTTCATATACACACAGCGCCTAGGGCAAGGCCTCGGAGGTGATTTGCGGCGTCAGTACATTGAGAGGAACGGAATTACTCCGGAGGAGGACCTTCGGAACGCCTGGCGTCATTGGTTCACTTTGCCGGCACATAGAGGCGGTGGCGACCAGCCCGGAGGGTCCGGCGCGCGAGCCGGCAACGGTCAGCCCAACAACGGTCAGCCCAACAACGGTCAGCCCAACAACGGTCAGCCCAACAACGGTCAG
>NZ_JAQZAN010000035.1 GCF_028737255.1 Actinomycetospora straminea
TGGTCACCACCCCATCACCAGGTGATCAGGACGGCGGGCCCACCCTCACAGTCAGACCAGCAGCCCGCGCTCCCGGGCCTCGGCCACGGCGGCCCGGCGGGTCGACACCCCGAGCTTGGCGTAGATGGAGCGGATCTGGGTCTTCACCGTGTTCACCGAGACGACGAGCTCCTCGGCCATCGTCGGGGCGTCGAGCAGCGAGGGGAGCAGGGCGAGGACGACGAGCTCCCGCTCGGACAGCGGCGGGGCCGGCTCGTCGGTGACCGCGGCGCAGGCGGCGGCGAGCCGGCGGAGGTGCGGGGTCGCCGTGCCCTCGAGGAGCAGGGCCCGGGTCAGCGGGCCGGCGAGGGCGAACGGGCGGACGAGGTCGCGGGTGCGTCCCAGGGCGAGGGCGGCGTCGAGCGCGGCCCGGCCGCCCGCGGGGTCGCCGGCGCGCAGGGCGGCCTCGGACTCGAGGAGGCGGGCCTCGACGAGCACGGTCGCCGGGGACCGCGGCAGGGACGCGACCGCGGCGCGGGCGGCCTCCCAGCGTCCGGTCGCCGCCTCGGTCCACGCGCGCATCAGCGTGTCGGCGTCCGTCGCCTCGCCGACGCGCCCGGCGAGCCACGCGGCGACCTCGCCCGCGGCGCGCAGGTTGCCCAGCCGCAGCGCCGCGCGGTGCTCGAGCAGCGCCAGGGCCTCCGCGAGCGGGGCGGCGAGGGGCGCGGCGCCGAGGTCGGCGCGGGCCGCGCGGGCCGCGGCGAGCCCCGGGCCGCGCCGGCCGAGATCGCCGACCGCGGCACCGTGCACCGCGCGCAGGGCGTACCGGTCGGCCGGGGCGAGCGCGGGGGCGTCGAGGAGGTCCGCGCACCGGTCGGCGGCGCGGGCGGGCTCGCCGCGCAGCAGGTCGGACCAGGCGAGCAGGGCGACGGTGCGCGGGGCCGGGGGGCCCGGAGCGTCCACCACGGCCTCGCCGGGACCGACCACCCCGGCCGCGTCGCCCTCGGCCAGCGCGGCCAGGGCGAGCTCGGCGAGGGCGGCCTGCTCGAGGTGGGAGAAGCCCTCGGCGCGGGCCGTCGCCAGGGCGCGGTGCAGCTCGCCGCGGGCGGTGGCGGCGGTCGCCGCGTCGCCGCCCGGGCCGGCGAGCCGGGCGGTCCCACGGGCGAGGTGCAGGAGGCCGGCGACGCCCGGGTCGTCGGCGGTGACCGCGTCCCCGGGCGTCGGCCGGGCGCCGGCGAGCAGCTCGCTCGCCGCGCGCAGGGCCACGAGATCCCGGTCGGGCGCGGCGGGCCAGGACCGCCGCGCGAGCCGCAGCCGCGCCGCCGCCGGCAGCTCGCGCGCCTCGAGGTGGGCGAGCGCCGCGACCAGCGCCACGCGGGGATCGGCGCGCAGCGCGCCGTCGCCGACCGAGCGCAGCGCCCGGCGCAGGGCGGGCAGCTCACCGCGCAGCAGGAGCGCCACGGCGAGCGGGCCGAGGAGCTCGGTGGTCAGGGACGGATCGCCGGCCCGGTCGGCGTGGTACAGGGCGTGGGCGGGCTCGGCGTGCTCCGCCCACCACCGGGCCGCGATGGCGTGCTGCCGGCGGTGACGGTCCGGGCGCCGGCGGGCGAGGTCGGCGGCCAGGTGCGCGCGCAGCAGGACGTGGAGGCGGTGCTCGCCCGCGGCGACGCGGTCGACCATCCCCAGCCCGTGGGTGAGCTCCTCCAGCCGGCGGGCGACGTCGGCGTGCCCGGACAGCGCCGCCGCCAGGGCGTCCGGCAGGCGGCGGCAGACGCTGAGGTCGTCGAGCAGCGCGCGGTCGTCGGGGTCGAGGCCGGCGAGGATCTCCCCGCCCAGGTAGTCGGCGACCGAGGGCTCGTCGCCGGAGAACCGCACGAGGCCCGGCGCGCCGCCCTCGCGGCGCAGCGCGAGCACCGCGAGCCGCAGCCCCGCGGCCCAGCCGTCGGTGCGCCGGTGCAGGGTGGCGACGTCCTCGCTCGCGAGCGCCACCCCGCTGGCCGCGGCGAGCGCGCCGGCGTCGCCCACGGAGAACCGCAGGCCGTCGGCGCGCAGCTCCCGCAGCCCGTCCTCGAGGCGGAGCCGGGGCAGGCCGACGGCGGGGTCGGAGCGGGCCGCGAGCACCAGGCGCACCCCGGGCGGGTGGTGGCGCACCAGCCGGGCCAGGGCGCGGACGCCGGCCTGCCGGTCGGCGAGCACGTGGACGTCGTCGAGCACCAGGCGCAACGGGACGGGCAGGGCGGCGAGGCCTGCGAGCAGCGCGTCGGCGAGGCTCTCGGCGTCCCCGGTGAGGTGGTGCAGCGGGTCGCCGGCGGGGACGGCGCCGCTGGCGAGCACGGCGGCGTGCACCGCCGACCAGAAGCGGTCCGGGTCGGCGTCGTCCCGGTCCAGGCCCACCCACGCCGTCGGTCCCTCGCCGTGGCGGGCCCACTCGGCCAGCACGGCGGTCTTGCCCGACCCCGCCGGCGCCACCACCGCGACGAGCGTCCCGGGCGCGGCGGCCTCCAGGTGCCGCCACAGCGCGGGGCGCGGCACGTGCCAGGCGGGCAGTGCCGGCACCGCCGTCCTGCTCGCGGGGATGCGGACCATGACCACGGAGGGTGGCGCCGACCCGGGTGAGGCGGCGTCGTCCGCCGGGGATGAGGGCAGGACGGACACGGCGCCACCACTCACAGCAACCCGAGGTCCCGCGCCCGGTGCACCGCCTCCCGCCGCCCGGTCGCGCCGAGCTTGCGGTAGACGGCCCGCTGGTGGGTCTTGACGGTGTTCACCGAGACGTAGAGCTCGGCGGCGATCTCGGGGTTCGACAGCGTGCTCGCGAGGTAGCGCAGCATCGTCGACTCCCGTTCGGTGAGGGGCTCGGCGAGCGGGCGAGGGGCCGCCTCCCGGTCGGTGGGTCGGCCCGCGAGGCGCGCGAGCAGGTCGACCGCGAAGCCGGCCGCGCCGCTGCCCCGGTCGACGCGGCGACGCAGGAGGTCCGCGAGCGCGGGCTCGGCGAGGAAGGGCCGGCGCAGCCCGTGGGGCGCCGCGGTCAGCAGGGCGTCCTCGAGCAGCGCCATGGCCCGCTCCGGCTCGGCGGCCAGGGCGCCGAGCAGGCACGCCTCGGTGCGCACGCGGGGGAGCGCGCTGGTCAGGGTGTCGCCCAGGACGTCGGTGACCGGCTCGTCGAGGTGCCTCCGCAACCGCGCGGCGGCCACCCGGCCGGCGTCGGTGCGCGCCGGCCCCAGCCGGTCGGCGATCGCCCGCGCGGCGTCCGGGGCGCCCGTCCGGGCCAGGAGGTCGGCCTCGGCGAGCGCGCACTGCTCGTCCAGCGGCCGGGGCGGTGTCCAGGAGCCGGCGCGGGCCCGGGCGTCCCGCAGCCGGGACAGCGCCTCCTCGTGGTCGCCGGCGGCGTCGTGGCGGGCGGCGAGGGCCAGCGACCGGGCGAGCTGCACGTGGGGCTCGGGCGCGACCTCCTCGACCGCGGCGAGGCGGGCGAGCCAGACCTCGGCGGCGCCGAGCTCGTCGCGGTCGATCGTCAGCCGGGCCAGCGTGAGGTAGGCGGTCGCGACCTGCGGCATCCGCGTCCAGCCGGCCTCGGTCGCCGTCTCGACGACCGCGCGGGCCCGAAGCTCCGCCTCGTCGAGCTCGCCGCGCTCGCACGCGAGCAGGGCGAGGTGTGCCGCGGCGTTGACCCGGGGGAGCGGGGCCGGTCCGGCGCCCTCGGCGGTGGTGCGCAGGTGACCCTCCGCAGCGGCGAGGTCTCCGGTCCACAGCTCCGCGGTGCCGAGGTTGGCGAGCACGACGACGGGCACGACGGCCGCGTCCCGCACGCCCTGCCGGTCCAGGGTGGCCACGTCGAGGGGCACCGATCGGTAGGCGCGGGCCACGGCGTCGAGGTCGCCCCGCAGGCGGGCGTGGGCGGCGTCGATGAGGGCGAGGTGGACCTCGAGCCGGTCCCGGCGCCCGCCGAGCGCACCCGCGCCCCGCCGGGCGGCCGCGACCAGGGCCTCGATCTGCGTGCCGTCACCGCGCGTGACCCGGGCCCCGGCGAGGGCGGCCGCGAGCTCGGGGCGTTCCAGCAGGACGGGCTCGGGGACCTCGGTGAGGACGCGGGCGACCTCGTCGCCGGAGCCGCGCAGCACGAGCGCGACCAGGTGCGCGCTGACCACCTCGGCGGCCAGCGCCCAGAGCTCCCCGCGCAGCGCCGCGCGCAGGGCCTCGAGCGGCATCTCGTGGTGGCGGAACCACTCGGCGGCGCGACGGTGACGGTCGCGCCGCTCGCGGCGGGGCAGCGGGCGCGCCCGCAGGACGTCGAGGACGAGGCGGTGGAGGCGGTACCAGCGCCCGGGGTGGTCGAGCGCCTGGACGAAGAGGTGCGCGGCGGAGAGCTCGGCGAGCACCGCCTCGCCGTCCGCGCGCCCGGTGATGGCGTCGGCGAGGTCGGCGCAGACGAGGTCGACGACGCTGATCTGCTCGAGGAACGTCACGAGCTCGGCCGGCTGGCGCCCGAGGACCTCGTCGAGCAGGTACGCCGAGACGCTGTGCGCGTCGCCCGAGAACGCGGCGACCGCGGCGTCGACGTCCGGGCGGGTGGCCAGGTCGAGGGCGCCCAGGCGCATCCCGGCCGCCCAGCCGCCGGTGCGCGCGACCATCTCCCGGACGTGCTCGTCGTCGGCCCGCACGCCGAGCTGGGCGAAGAGGGTGGCCGCCTCGTCGTCGCGGAAGGCGAGCTCGTCGGGCCGGATCTCGGCGAGCAGGCCCGCCAGCCGCAGGCGGGTGATCGGCCAGGGCGGGTCGCGACGGCTGGTGGCGACGAGCGCGAGCGACGGCACGGGCCGTTCGACCAGGCTGCGCAGCCCCTGGTGCACCGCCGGCGACGACACCTCGTGGAGGTCGTCGAGCAGGACGACGACCGGGCGCTCCGCCTGCCGCAGGGCGTGGGCGAACGCGCCGGGCAGTTCGTCGGGGTCGGCGAGCCGTCCGCCCCCGCGGCCGTGCATCCGGGCGAGCGCGGCGGCGGTGGCCGGCCCGGCCTGCGCCCCCACCGCGCGGGCGAGCGCGCCCCAGAACCGCGCGGGCTCGTCGTGGTCGGGCCCGAGCGTCACCCACGCCGCTGCCCGCCCCCCGGCCCCGGCGGCGAGCCAGGAGCCCACGAGGAGCGTCTTGCCCCAGCCCGCCGGCCCGACGACGAGGGTGACGGCGGCGGTGGACACCGACCGGTCGAGCAGGGTGTGGAGGCGCGGGCGATCGACGACGTGCGTCGCCACCGGCACGGCGTGCTCGGCCTCGGCCTCGGCCCGGCGCGGGGTGTCGGTGGTCGGGCCGGTGGTCGGGGTCGGCGTCGGGTGCGCCGTCCAGGGCCCGGCGACCACGGGTCCCGACGAGGCGCGGCGGGCGGCCACGGCGCTACGCCCCGATCACCGGGACGGGGTCCGGTGCCGTGGTCACGGCCTCGCGGTCGCCGGCGTAGGTGCGTCCCGCGACCCCGAAGGCCCCGGCGGCGATCACCCCGAGCCCGGCGACGAGCGCGAGCGCGGTCGCGAGCCCGAGCACGCCGGCGAGGGCCCCCGTCAGGACCGGGCCGACGGTCAGCCCGAGCAGGTTCTGGGCGACGACCAGCACGGAGACCGCGGTGGCCCGCGCGCCGGGGTCGGTGACGTCCACGATCGCGGCCGCCGCGGGCCCGATCGCCGCGGTGACCGCCGCCGAGCCCAGCAGGACGAGGACCACCTGGACGGCGCCGGGGTGCACCGCCGCGAACGCCGGCACGAGCAGCGCGGTGGTGGCGACGCCGGCGAGGACCGGGGTCCGCAGCCGCGCGGCGGGGTCCCGGCGGGCGGCGCGGTCGGTGAGCACCCCCGCCCCGGCGGTCCCGGCGACGCCGGCCAGCACGACGACCGCCGCGAGCCCGCCCGCGGCCGCCGGGGCCAGGCCGAGGTCGCGCTCGAGGTGCGTGGGCAGCCACGTGTACAACGCCGACGCGACCACGAGCAGCAGCACCATGCCGGTGACGGCGGCGAGCACGGTCCGGGTGCGGAGGACCCCGGCGACCGTCCCGGCGACCCGCGTGCGCCGCGCCGTCGGGTAGTCGCGCACCCGCAGCACGGCGAGCGCCAGCAGCAGCCCCGGGACGGCGAACACGGCGACCGCCCACCGCCAGCCCCACTGGGCGGCGACCGCGCTGCCCAGCGCCATCCCCACCACGGTGCCGAGCGGTCCGGCCGCCTGGAACAGCCCGAGCACCGACGCGCGGCGCGCCGCCGGGAACACGCCGGCGAGCAGCGCGCCGCCGGCGGGCCCGTAGCCCGCCTCGCCGGCCCCGACCCCGATGCGGGCGGCGAGGAGCGTGCCCGGTCCCGGGGCCAGCGCCGACGCCGCCGACGCCGCGCTCCACACCGTCCCCATGAGCGCGATCGCCCGGACCCGGCTCCACCGGTCCACGAGCGCGGCGACGGGCAGCGCACCCAGCCCCACCGTCAGCGTCACCGCGGACACCAGCGCGCCGAGGGTGGCGTCACCGAGGCCCCACTCCGCCCGCAGGTACGGAAAGGCCGCGACGAGGACCTGGCGGTCGGCGAAGTCGACCAGCATGAGGGCGGCGAGCAGCGCGAGGACGGTCCGGGGTGCGGGGCCCGGGGTCTCGCCGCTCACCCCAGCAGGCCCTGCTCGTGCGCGACGAGCACCGCGTCCCGCCGCGTCGTGACGCCGAGCTTGCCGTACAGCGCCCGCACGTGGGTCTTGATCGTGTTGATCGAGACGTCGAGGTCACCGGCGATCTCGTCGAAGCTCTCCAGCGAGGGCAGGCGCGCCAGGACGTCGTGCTCGCGGCCGCTGAGCGCGATCCCGGCCGGCGACGTCGCGCCCGCCGCCAGCGCCCGCGCGACGAAACCGGCCCGGGGCTCGCCGGTCGCGAGCTCGTCCACCAGCAGGGCGCGCACCCCGCCGTCGGCGTGGACGAAGGGCCGCAGCGCGTCGCGCGGGGCGGCGAGGTCGACGGCGCGCCGGGCGGCGGCGCGGGCGCCGGGGCGGTCGGCCCGCGCGAGCCGGATCCGGGCCTCGAGCAGCCAGGCCTCGACGTCGAGGGCGCCCGGCGTCGCGGGCGCCGGCGGTACGAGCAGGACGGCGATCGCCGTGCGGGCCGCGGCGAAGTCGCCCGCCGCGGCCGCGCCCCACCCGCGCAGGAGGGCCAGGGCGGGGCTCGCCGGGTGGCGACCGGCGAGCCAGGCGGTGACCGCGCCCGCCGCGGTGGGGTGGCCCAGCTCGACGGCGGCCCGGTGCTCGAGCAGTGCCGCGGTGGCGGCGAGCGCCCCCGGGACGGCGGTGCCGCCGAGGGCCGCCCGCGCGGCCTGCAACGCGAGCAGCCCGGCGGTCCGCTCGCCGAGGTCGACCGTGGCACCGGCGCGGGCGCACCGGAACGCGAACGCCACCGTCGGGTCGGGCGAGCGGTCGCCCCCGTCGTCGCCCGCCGCGCCGACCCCCGTGTCGCCGCTCGCGTCGACCGTCGCGCGCGCCGCGCCCGGGTCGGCCCCCAGCAGGGCCGCGTGGGCGGCGACCGCCCGCGCGACCGCCGACCACGGCGCGCTGCCGGGCCCCGACGCGCCGGGCTCGGCGAGCGCCCGCTCCGCCGCCGCGGCGGCCCGAGGAACGTCCCCGGCGGTCCACAGCGCGGCGGCGAGCAGGCACCGGCCGCGGTGCGCGAGCACGTCGAGGCCGTGCCGGTGGGCCAGGGCCAGGCCCATCCCGAGCTCGGTGCGGGCGCGCGACGGGTCGTCGGCGCGCAGGGCGGCCGCACCGCGCCCGATCCGCACGTGGGCCGCCAGCGCGGGCTCGGACGGCACCGGCTCGCGGAGCGTGACGCGCAGCGGGCGCCCGAGGATCCGTTCGGTCGCGGCCCGGAACGCCGCGGCGTCCGGGCCCGGGCGCCGGTCGCGGCGTGCCCGGGCCAGCGCGGCGCGGGCGTGCTCGTGGTCGCCGCGGGCGAGGTGGACGTGGGCCGCGGCGACGGCGAGCCGGGCGTCGACCGTCGGGGCCGACCCCACCGTCGCGGCCAGCGCCTCGTGCTCGCCCCGGCCGGCGAGCCACGGTCCCCAGCGTCCGACGAGGTCGGCGAGCAGCGTCGGATCCCCCGCCCGACCGGCGTGGCGCAGCGCCTCGACCGGCGCGCCCTGCTCCGCCCACCACGCGGCGGCGGCCCTCTCGAGCGCCGCCACCAGTGCCGGACCCCGCCGCCCGAGGTCGGCGACGAGGTGGGAGCGCAGGAGCTCCGGGAGGCGGTAGGGGTCCCCGCGGGCGCCGCTGCCGGCCACCAGGCCGGTGGTGTGCGCGAGGTCGTCGAGCACCTCGGCCGTGTCGTCGCGGCCGGCGAGCCGGGGCGCGAGCCCGGCGGGCACCCGCGGGGCGACACTGATCCGGCGCAGGACCTCCTGCTGCGCCTCGGTGAGCCCCGCGAGGACCTCGTCGACGAGGTAGTCCGCGACCGGGCGCTCGTCGCCGGAGAACCCCGCGAGGAACGCGTCGGGGTCCGGGTGGTCGCGCAGCGACAGCGCGGCCAGTCGCAGACCGGCCACCCAGCCGCCGGTGCGCTCGTGCAGCACCGCGACCTGCGCGGGCGTCAGGTCCGGGCCGCACGCGGCGAGGAGCGCCGCCGACTCCGCGGGCGTGAACGCCAGCTGCTCGGCGCGCAGCTCGGTGACCCGCTCGTCCATCCGCAGGCGCGGCAGCGGGAGCGGGGGGTCGCGCCGGCCCGCCAGGACGAGGCGGAGCCGGTCGCCGGTGTCGCGCAGGAGCATCGCCAGGCCCTGCCGGGAGATCGGGTCCGCGAGGTGGTGGACGTCGTCGAGCACCAGCCGCACCGGCGACGGGAGGGCGGCGATCGCCGCGGTGAGCTCGGCGAGGAACTCGGGGGCCACCGTCGACCGGGACACCACGAGGCGGTGCAGCCGGCTGGACGGCGGGACCGCCGACAGGGCCGCCAGTTCCCCGAGGACCGCGCGCCACAGGTGGCGCGGGTCGCGGTCCTCGGGCTCGAGGCACACCCACGCGGTGGCGCGCCCGTGGTCGTCGCCCACCCACGCGGCCAGCAGCGAGGTCTTGCCCGAGCCCGGCGGCGCGGACAGCACGGTGAGGTCCCGGTCGGCCCCCCGGTCGAGGACGTCCTCCAGCGCCCGGCGTCGGACGTGGCCGGCCGGGAGCGGCGGGGGACCGGTGCGGAGGACGGGGGCCATCTGTTTGACCTCGGTTGCCTGCGGGAAACCCTGGGCCCCGCCACGATAGGATCTGTTCCCGCCATCCGGAATCACTCAACTCCGCGTTCGGCGTGTGCCTCCGGGCGCAGGGGTGCCGACGTTCGGAGCATCCCGCGACGGGACGGAAACGGCCGGTCACGGCAGGTTCGGTTGCCCACGACGGGTCGCGCACCACCGAGTGCCTACTGGCGCGCGATGGCGATGCGCAGCCGCTCCTCGGGGTCGAGGACGTGGTCGTGGTCGTCGTCGCCGACGTCGAGCTGGACCCAGTGGATCCGCCCCGTGAAGCGGCTCGTCGCCGCCGTGTAGTCCGGGCTGACCGGCGTGCCCTCCTCCCGCCCGATGTCGGTGGTCTCGTCGGCGGAGAAGACCATCGGCTGGGTCATCTCGACGCGCCCGGTGCCGGCGGCGGCGCCGTCGACCCACAGCGACACGTCCCCGCCCTTCGCGAGGCCGCCGCCGTCGTAGGCGAACTCGGTGCGGACCTGGTGCACGCCCGGCTCGACCCGCACATCGCCGCGCGTGGTGAAGATCCGGATGCCGAGCACGTTGTAGCAGAACGTCGGCCGCCCCTCGTGCAGGTACACGGCCCACCCCCCGAACCGCCCGCCCTGCGCGATGAGGACGCCCTGCGCCCCGCCGTCGGGGACATCGACCTCCGCGGTCACCGAGAACGAGCGGTTCTTGATGCTGAGCACGCTGTTCTCCGACAGCCGGCCCATCCCGGGGAAGAAGAGCTGCGAGGTGCCCCGGACCAGGGTCGGTCGCCCCGCCATCGAGGGCTCGATCCGCTCGGCGGTCCGGTCGTCGAGCGGGAGCACCCCGTACTTCGTGGCCTCGACGAGCCAGAGCCGCTGCAGGCGGGCGAGGACCTCGGGCTTGTCGGCCGCCAGGTCGCGGGCCTGGCTGTCGTCGCTGTGCCCGTCGTAGAGCTCCCAGACGTCCTCGTCGAACGGGGGCGGCTGGTGGCCCGTCATCAGCCACGGGGTGCGGTGCTTGGTGACCGCGCTCCAGCCGCGGTGGTAGATGCCGCGGTTGCCGAACATCTCGAAGTACTGCAGGTCGTGGCGTTCCGCCGCGTCCGGTTCGGTGAACGTGTCGAGCATGCTCGTGCCCTCCATCGGGGACTGCAGCACGCCGTTCACCGTCGTCGGCTCGGGGATGCCCGCGGCCTCGAGGATCGTCGGGGCGAGATCGATGACGTGGGTGAACTGCGAGCGCAGGCCACCCGGACCGGTGGTGCCGCGGGGCCAGTGCACGATCGTGCCGTTGCGGGTGCCGCCCCAGTGGGAGGCGACCTGCTTGGTCCACTGATAGGGCGTGTTCATCGCCCACGCCCAGCCCACCGCGTAGTGGTTGTAGGACTCGGGCGAGCCGAACTCGTCCATCTTGCTGTGCAGGAACTCGGTGGTCTCGAGGGCGGCCATCCCGTTGAAGTTGGCCATCTCGTTGAACGCGCCCTGCACGGTCCCCTCGGCCGACGCCCCGTTGTCGCCCACGATGTAGTAGACGAGCGTGTCGTCGAGGATCCCCAGGTCCTCGAGGGTGTCGACGAGCCGGCCGACCTGGTGGTCGGTGTGCTCGAGGAAGCCCGCGTAGACCTCCATCTGGCGGGCCAGCACCGGCTTGAGCTCGTCGGGCATGTCCGCCCAGGCCGGGATCTCCTCGTGCCGCGCGGTGAGCCTGGCCTCCGGCGGGACCACCCCGAGGTCCTTCTGCCGGGCAAAGGTGCGCTCGCGCGCGGCGTCCCACCCGTCGTCGAACTCGCCGCGGTAACGGTCGGCCCACGCGCGCGGGACGTGGTGCGGGGCGTGGGTGGCGCCGGGGGCGAAGTAGACGAAGAAGGGCCGGTCCGGGGCCAGGGCCTTCTGCTGGCGCATCCAGGCGGTGGCGCGGTCCGCGAGGTCCTCGGTGAGGTGGTAGCCCTCCTCGGGTGTCCGCGGCGGCTCCACCGGGGTCGTGCCGTCGTAGAGCGAGGGCTCCCACTGGTTGTTCTCGCCGCCGATGAAGCCGTAGAAGGTCTCGAACCCGCCGCCGCCCGTCGGCCACGCGTCGAATGGGCCCACCGGCGACGTCTGCCAGACCGGCACCTCGTGGCATTTGCCGAACTGGGCGGTGGAGTAGCCGTTGAGCTTGAGCGTCATCGCCAGCGGGGCCTTGGTGTTGGGCCGCACGGAGCTGTACCCCGGCGCCGATGTCGCCGTCTCGGTGATGCTGCCCATGCCCACGGAGTGGTGGTTGCGTCCGGTCAGCAGGGCCTGCCGGGTGGGCGCGCAGAGCGCGGTCGTGTGGAAGCGGCGGTAGCGCAGTCCGCGGGCGGCCAGCCGGTCGGCGGTGGGCGTCCGGCAGGGTCCGCCGAAGGTCGACGAGGCCCCGAAACCGACGTCGTCGAGCAGGACGACGACGACGTTCGGCGCGCCGGGCGGAGGGAGCAGCGGTTCGATGGGAGCGAAGGCCGTGTCGGGGTCCTTGGCGTCGTAGGTGGTGAGCCCGGTCGCCGGGCGGTCCGGGATGGGAAGGATGCTCCGGGCGTGGCGATCGGGCGAGCTCATCGTCGGTGTCTCCCGGGGTCTGGAGGGTCCGGCGGGGAGCCGGTGGCCCCCGTCGGTCCTCGACCGTGCTGGGCGCCGCGGCGCCCCGGCTCACCTCGTGGGGATGAACGGGACGGGCCGGTCGCCGGGACCATCCTCGGCGGGTGAGGGCGGGCCCCCGCCCCGTCCGCGAGGCTTCGGTCGCCGCGACGCGGGGAGGACCGCATGACCGATCGACGCTACGAGTTCCGGGTCGACGGCCCGCTGACGGACCCCGCCCGCGAGGCCTTCTGCGACATGGACGTCGAGGAGGTCCGTCCCGGCGCGGTGCTGCGCGGGGTCGTCGTCGACGACGCCCACCTGCACGGCATCCTCGAACAGCTGCGCCTGCTGGGGCTCACCGTCGTCGAGGCGCACCCGCTGGACCGGTAGGACCCTCACGGGCGGCCGCGCCGCGGCAGCCACCACCGGCGCCGGGCGAGGAGCAGGCCCGCCAGGGTGGCGACGAGGAGCGCCTGCCACCCGAGGCCGAGGAAGAGCAGGCCCACCACGAGCAGCGACGCGACGCCCCAGACGACCCAGGCGACCACGGACACCACCCGGCGGCGGCGCGCGTGGCCGTCGCGCAGCAGGGCGGCGAGGTGGGGATCGGAGCGGGCCAGCTGCCGCTCGGTCTCGGCGAGCGACGCACGCTCGGCATCGTCGAGCATCACGCCTCCTGGAGGGTCTCGCCGACCTCCCGGAGGAGCCGGTGGTCGTGGTCGCGGGCGAGGACGTGGCCGGCGCCGATGGCCAGCGCCACCGGCCAGGCCAGGATGTCCACGGCGACGAGGCCGCCGAGGACGACGACGAAGGCGAGCGTGCCGGTCGGCGGCCAGCCCACGGGGCCGAGGAGCGGCACGTCGACGTACCGGCCGGTGGCCGGCGGGTCGGGCGCGGGGGACGCCGGAGGCGTCACGGGGGTCGGGGGCAACGCGATCACTCCTCGCGGTCGGGAGGGTCAGGACGGCGGAGGCCGGGAGCCGTCACGACGGGACCGCCCGCGCCGGACCGCCTCGAGCATCGCGTTGACGAGGAGGCCGAGCACGAGCAGGTCGGCGACCATCTGCACGGTCACCAGGACCCGGGCGGTCGCGCTGACCGGGGTGATGTCGCCGAACCCGACGGTCGCGAACACCGTGACGGTGAAGTACAGGGCGTCGACCCGGGACATCGGCTCGGAGAACGTCCCCGGACGCGCCCCGTCGAGCACCACGTAGGCCGACGCGAAGAGCAGGACGAACAGCGGGATCGCGCTGGCGAACGCCTCGACGGCGCGCAGGGCGGGGTGCACCGCCGTCGTGACCGCCCGGAGCTGCCAGACGATCATCCCGACGAGCGCGGTGAGCCCGACGAGGAACAGCACCAGCGTCCCGTCGTCCTCCCGCGCCCGCAGCGGCAGCGCGAAGTACACCGTCACGAGCAGCACGATCGTGACCGTCGCCCGGGCGAGGACCAGCGCGGTCCGTCGCCACGACGGCGCGTCGGGCTCCACGGCCACACCCCCTCACGGGCCACGACGGGACGAGGCCCGCCCGTCGCCCGGGCGGGCCTCGTCGACGGACCCCGTCGCGCGGTGACTCAGTAGGCGGAGGCCTCGTCCCACGTGACCATCAGCGCGAAGATCACGATGATGTCCAGCACGATGAGGACCAGCGACCAGATCGGGTAGGTGGGCATGTAGGCCAGCTGCACGATCGTGTTGAGCGCGAGCAGGACGATCGCCGTCCCGCGGGCCCAGCCCGGTGCGCTGCCGACGAGGGCCAGACCGGTGGCGAGCACCAGGACGCCGAGCAGGAGGTGCAGCCAGCCCCACGCGGTGAGGTCGAACGCCAGGACGCCCTCACCCGTCAGCGTCACGTAGGTCGGCGAGAACAGCGCGAAGAAGCCCTCGATGATCGCGAATCCGCCGATGATCGTCATCACGACGCCGCCGAAGCGGACCCATCCCGTCCAGGCACCCGAGTCGCGCGGCGCCGTCGTCCCGCTCGCGCGGGGCGTCATCGTCGGTCCCGAGACCGGCGGGGTCTGCTGTTCGGTCATGATCTCCTCCAGGACACGCCACGGATCGTCGTGACGGCACGGTGCTCCCGGTCGCGGCCGCGGACCTCACCCCAGCCGGATGAGACGGACCACGACTCACCCGGACTGGATGAGGCGCCGACCCCGGGCCGCGACCCACCCTCGCCGGATGACCGACACGGAGGCGCCCACCGCGCGCGGGGCGGGCAGCGTGCTGGCGACGAGCTGCCTCTCGACGTTCGTCGTCAACGCCAACACCTCGGCGGTGAGCATCCTGCTGCCCTCGATCAGCGAGGACCTCGCGGCGCCGATCTCGCTGCTCCAGTGGGCGGTGACCGGCTACCTGCTCGTGGGCGCGGCCACCATCGTCACGACGGGCGCGATGGGCGACGTCTTCGGGCGCCGCCTGATGTTCGTCGCGGGGCTGGGGCTCTTCGTGGCCTCCTGCGTGCTCCTCGCCCTGGCGCCCTCGGGCGAGGTGGTCGTGCTCGGGCGCGTGATCCAGGGCGCGTCCGGCGCCGCGATCCTCGCGACGGGGCTGTCGCTGCTGTCGGTCGCCACGTCGGGGCCGGCGCGTCTGCGGGCGGTGACGCTGTGGGGCGCGGCGTCGGCGGCCGGGGCCGCGGCGGGCCCGGTGGTCGGCGGCGTGCTCGCGGAGGCGACGGGCTGGCAGGGCCTGTTCTGGATCGACGCCGCGATCGCCGCGGTGTGCATCCCGTGGGTGCTCGCCGCGGTCCCGGAGTCGCGCGACCCGGACCGTCCCCGCTCGATCGACCTCGCCGGCACCGTGCTCGTGGCCGCGATCCTCGCGCCGCTGGTCTTCGCGGTCACCGAGGGCGGGAACTGGGGCTGGGCCTCGCCCGCGACCCTCGGGTGCTTCGCCGTGTCCGTCGCGGCGACCGTCGGCTTCGTCCTCGTCGAGCGCCGGGTCCCCGCGCCGCTGGTGGACCTCGCGCTCCTGCGCAACATCATGCTCGTCGGCTCGACGGTCGCGATCCTCATCGGCGCCGGGGCGATCGCAGGGATCTCGTTCCTCATCAGCCTCTACTTCCAGGACCCGGCGGCCTTCGGCATGAGCAGCCTGGAGGCGGGCCTCGCGTGCCTGCCGGTCGCCGCGCTCGTCGTCGTGGCCGCGCCGGTGATCACGCCCCTGGCCAACCGCTTCGGCGGCCGCCCCGTCGTGGTGCTCGGCTTCGTCCTGCTCACCGGCGGGTTCGTGGCCCTGGCGTTCGTCGACGCCTCGTGGACCTACCTGGCGTTCCTGCCGGGCCTGCTCGCGGTCGCCGTCGGGCTGAGCTTCTCCAACGGCCCCGCGTCGTCCGCGGCGACGGCGTCCGTGCCCCCGGCCCAGGTGGGCGCGGCGTCGGGCATCTCGAACATGGCCCGCTACGTCGGCGGGGCCGTCGTCACCGCGATCGTGTCGGGGATCTACACCTCGACCGACGCCGCGAAGACCGCCGCCGGCGTCGCCCCGCCCGACGCCCTGGCCACCGCGTTCTCCCGCGCGGTGATCGCTCTCGCGATCGTCAGCGTCCTGGGCATCCCGCTCGCCCGCCGCGCGGGCCGGCGGCCGCGACCGAACGCCGCCGAGCTGGCGGCCGCCGCCGCGTCGACGATCCACACGATCCCGGTGCCGCCGGAGCGGGAGGCGCGTCCCGTGGGCGGCACGGTGTGACGGCCGTGCTCCGCGCGGCACCGTTCGTCCGGGTCACCGAGGCGGACCTGGACCGCATGACGGGGAAGCTCTACCTGGGCGACCGGGCCGCCCGCTCCGCGTTCTGGGTGCTGCTCACGCTCGCCGCGGTGATCGCCGCCGCCGGCGTCGTCGCCGACTCGACCGCCACCGTCATCGGCGCGATGATCGTCGCCCCGCTGATGACCCCGATCCTCGGCACCGCGCTGGCCGTGGTGCTGGCCGACCGGCGCCAGGTGCTCCGCAGCGCCATCGTGGTCGTCGCCGGCGCGGTCCTCGTCGTGGCCGTCGGCTACCTGTCGGGCCTGCTCAGCCCGGTACCGGAGATCGCCGCCACCAACTCGCAGGTCGCCTCGCGCATCGCGCCCGAGCTCGTCGACCTGGTCGCGGCGCTGGCCACGGGTGCGGTCGGCGCCTTCGCGCTCGTGCGGTCCGACGTCTCCGACACCCTGCCCGGGGTCGCCATCGCGATCTCGCTCGTCCCGCCGCTGGTCGTGGTGGGAGCGACGCTCGAGTCCGGGGCGCCCGATCAGGCGGCCGGGGCGCTGCTGCTGTTCGGTACGAACGTCACCGCCATCGTCGCCACCGGGACCGCGGTGCTCGGCGCCTCCCGCGTGCGGGCGGTCGCGATGGCCGCCGGACGGCCGGTGGGCCGGCTGCGGGCCCGCACCGTCGTCGTCGTGGGGGCGCTGCTGGTCGCCGTGGCCGTCCCGCTCGGTGTGGGCAGCTACCAGACCTTCCGCGGGCAGGAGGTGCTCACGGCCGCGCAGCCGGCGGTCCAGGGCTGGGCCCGGGCGCAGTCGTGGCAGGTCGTCGACGTGACCTGGAGCCAGGGCGTGCTCCAGGTCGTCGCGGCCGGACCGCCGCCGCCCGCCGACGTCGCCGCGCTGCGCCGCGCCCTCGACGAGGCCGGGCTCGCCGCCGTGCCCGCCCGCCTCTCGGAGGTCCTCGGCGGCACGCGGGAGCTGCCGGCGACGGTCCCGGGGTCGTCGTGACGTCCTCGCGGACGACCGGGGCGGCCCCCGGGGCGACGGGGGACGGGGCGGGCGGCGGGCCCACCCCGGCCGAGCTGCTGCGCTCGCCGGCCTACCTGCGGCTGCTCGCGCTCGCCGCGGTGATCGGGGTGCCGATCTCGGCCCTGGCCTACGGCTTCCTCCAGGGCGTGGCGGTGCTCCAGGAGGCCCTGTTCGTCGCGTTGCCGGCGGCGCTGGGCCTCGGTCCGTCGCCCGCGTGGTGGCCCCTGCCCGTGCTGGCGGTCGGGGGACTGCTGGTCGGGGCGACGATCCGCTACCTGCCCGGAGGGGGCGGCCACTCGCCGGCGGACGGCTTCGCGGCCCACCCGCCGCCGACCGCGCGGGAGCTGCCCGGTGTGGTGCTCGCCGCCGCCGCGACCCTCGTGTTCGGCGCCGTGCTCGGTCCCGAGGCGCCGCTGATCGCCATCGGCGGCGGTCTGGCCGTCCTCGCGGTCCGGGCCGCCCGGTCGTCGCCCACCCCGTCGGCCGTGACGGTCGTGGCGAGCACCGGGAGCTTCGCCGCGATCAGCACCCTGCTGGGCTCGCCGCTGCTCGGCGCCTTCCTGCTCATGGAGGCCGCGGGCATCGGGGGCGCGACGCTGGGCCTGGTCCTGCTCCCGGGCCTCCTCGCGTCCGGGATCGGCTCGCTGATCTTCCTCGGGCTGGACTCGCTGACCGGGCTCGGCCCGGTCTCTCTGGCCCTGCCCGGGCTCCCCGGGTTCGCGCGCCCCGACCTCGCGCAGTTCGGCTGGGCCGTCGTCATCGGCCTCGCCGCCGCGGTGCTCGGGACGACGATCAGCCGGTTCGCCCTGCGACTCCGCGACCTGGTGGACCGGTCACGGCTGCTGCTGACGACCCTCGCGGGCCTCGTCGTCGGCGGTCTCGCGGCGCTCTACGCCGTCACCACCGGGCACCCCACGTCCGACGTGCTGTTCTCGGGCCAGGAGGCCCTCCCGACCCTGCTCGCCGACCCCGCGCGGTACTCGGTCGCCGCCCTCGTGGTCCTCGTCGTGGCCAAGGCGCTGGGCTACCTGGTGTGCCTCAGCGCCTTCCGCGGCGGCCCGATCTTCCCGGCGATGTTCATCGGGGCGGCCGGCGGCCTCGCGCTCGCCCCGCTGCCCGGACTCTCCCTCGTGCCGGCGGTCGCGATGGGCATCGGCGCGATGTCGGTGGTGATGCTGCGGCTGCCGCTGACGTCGGTGCTGCTGGCCGTGCTGCTGCTCGCCGAGGACGGCCTGGCCGTCACTCCGCTGGTCATCGTGACCGTCGTCGTCGCGCACGTCGCGGCGGCCCGGCTCGGCCCGGCACCGCACCCCGCCGGGGGCGCGGCGCCCTGACGTCTCACTCGACGGCGGCCGGAGCGCTCGGCTGCTGGGCCGCCGCCCGCCGGCGCGTCTCGTACCGGACCATGATCTCGCCCAGCACGCCGATGAGCAGGCCCCAGGACGCGACGACGAAGAGCCAGGTCCCGGCCCGCGTCAGCGCCGGGCTGAGGAAGAACAGGCTGCCCACGACGAACGCGAGGTTGCCCACCAGGCCGATGGCGAGGTGGACCCAGGGCACGTCGTGGGCGGTCCGGCTGATGCGGCGCAGGTACCAGAACAGGAACACGGTCACTCCTCCTCCGCGTCGGTCGGCCTCCACGAGACAACCGGGCGGGTGCGGGCGGCTCACCCGGCGGGGATGACCGGCCGGGCTCGGGGCGGCGCGTCGGGCCCGGTCACCCACCACGGGCGATGCCCCGCCGCGGGCGGGACGGGAGCGTCGCACCACGGCGGCCCCGCCTCCCGACGTGCGGGGGCCGACGGAAGGAGGAGATCGTGGACGACCCAGGACCCGACACCGGGCCCATCGACTACCTGGTCATCGAGTTCCCCCCGGGCTCCGCGACCGGCGAGGGCCTGCCCCTGCTGATGGACCTCGTGGACCGCGGCCTCATCCGGATCCTCGACCTGGTGTTCCTCCGCAAGGAGGACGACCGCTCGGTGACGCGGGTCGAGATCGCCGACCTCGACGGCGACGGCTCCCTCGACCTCGCGCTCTTCCACGGCGCCGCGTCGGGGCTGCTCGACGAGGGCGACCTCGCGGAGGCCGGCGGCGTGCTGGAGCCGGGGGCGACCGCGGTGGTCCTCGTCTACGAGAACGTGTGGGCGGCCCCGCTGGCGTCGGCGCTGCGCCGCGGCGGGGCGCAGCTGGTCGCCGGGGGACGGATCCCCGTCGACCTCGTGATGGCTTCCCTCGACGCCGCGCCCGCGGCCGCCGGGGCCGACGGGACGGGGTGAGGACGATGCCGGGACTGTTGCGCGGACTCGCGCGGACGGCGCTGGTGGCGGGCACCGCGACGGCGGTGTCGAACCGCGTCTCGCGGCGCCAGGCCGGGCGGTGGGCGGCGCAGGAGGCCGCGTACGCGCCCCCGCAGTACGCCCAGCCGCAGTACGACCAGCCGCAGTACGACCAGCCGCAGTACGCGCCCCCACCCCCACCGGCGGCCGGCGGCGATACGATCTCGCAGCTCAAGGAGCTGGCGGAGCTCCGCAGCCAGGGCGTGCTGACCGACGCGGAGTTCGAGGAGCAGAAGCGCCGCATCCTCGGCTGACCGACGGTCCCGCGACGGAGCCGGGCGGCGGTGCCGCCCGGCTCCGTCCCGGGTCGGCGCGGCCGGGCGTCAGCGCCCGTCGTCAGCGCTCGTCGTCCACCGGCCCGGACGGCCTGCGGTATCGCGCGGCGTAGCGCTCGGCCGCGGCGGCGTCCTTGTCGGCGGTGCGCTCGGCGCGGGTCGCCGGGCCGGTGCCCACCGGGTAGCCGGCCTTGACCAGCCGGTGCTCGGCCGTTTCGTGGAGGTAGCTGATCGAGAAGATCAGGCCCATGATCGCGCCGCCGAGCGCGCACATCATCCGCAGCCACAGGGGCCCGGGCACGAACACGATGATCGCGATGACGAACGGGGCGATCTGCGCGATGGCCCGCAGGACGTGGCGCAGCCACCAGGTCCGGCACGTGGTGTCGTGCAGCACCCACGAGGCGTGGCGCGCGGGCAGACCGCCGCCGTAGGCGTACCAGAGCCACCGCAGCGGGTTCGGCCGGCGGACGGGCGTCTCGGGCGTCATGCGGGCTCCCATGCTCGCTGCCCCAATGGTTTGCACCCCAATAGTATGTGCGCCACGTAAGCTCGGGGCACCGGGAGCTGCACCACAGCGCCGACGACGCCGGGAGGTCGTGATGGACGCACTCGAGAAGGCCCTGCCGGCGTTCCCCGACGACGTCGACCCCCTGGCCCTCGAGAACCAGGTCTGCTTCGCGCTCGCGGTGGCGGCCCGCACGGTGATCTCGGTGTACAAGCCGCTGCTCGAGCCGATGAACCTCACGCACCCGCAGTACCTCGTCATGCTGGCGCTCTGGCAGGAGGCGCCGCTCTCGGTCACCGAGCTGGGGCGCCGCCTCGAGCTCGACCCCGGCACGCTCTCGCCGCTGCTCAAGCGCCTCGAGGCCGCCGGCTACCTCACCCGCGAGCGCAGCCGTGACGACGAACGTGCGCTGGCGGTGCGCCTCACCGACGCGGGTGTCGCGCTGCGGGCGGAGGCCGAGCGCATCCCGCCGGCGATCGTCGAGCGCCTCGCCATGGACGTCGGCGAGCTGCGCGACCTGCACGGCGCGCTCACCGAGGTGATCGGGGCGGCGCGGCGGGCGCAGGCCGGGCGCTGAGAGGGTGTCCCGCGGACGGTCTTGACCTCCGTCGCTGGCCGGGCATGCTCGGAGCCGTCCCGACGGCGTTCACCGAGAGGCGCGCGATGTCGCACCCCACCGCGGTCCAGCCCTACCGCCTGCGCGCCGACGAGGGCGAGGCGCTGTCGTTCCTCGGCAACCTCGTCACTGTGAAGGCCGGGTCCGCCCAGACCGGCGGCCGTCTCTCCGTCGTCGAGATCCTCCACCCGCCCGGCTTCGGCCCGCCGCTGCACCGCCACGACGACGAGGACGAGGCGTTCTACGTCCTCGACGGCGCCGCGCAGTTCCGCTGCGACGGGGAAGCCCTCGACGTCGGGGCCGGGGACTTCGTGTTCCTGCCGGCCGGTCGGCCGCACACGTTCCTCGTCGGCGCCGACGAGCCCCTCCGGGCGCTGCAGATGACGACACCCGGCGGGTTCGAGGGGTTCGTGGCCGAGGTCGGCGCCCCGGCCGTCCGCCGCGGGCTCCCCGACCCGGCGACGGTCGACCCCGCGGTCCTCGGCGCCGCCGCGGCCCGCTACGGGATCGAGGTCCTCGGGCCGCCGCCGACCGCGTGAGCGCTCAGTAGCGCTCAGTAGCTGCGAGGCAGGCCGAGGACGTGCTGGCCCACGTAGGCGAGCACGAGGTTGTTGTTCACCGGCGCCACCTGGTACATCCGCGTCTCGCGGAACTTGCGCTCGACGTCCCAGGTGTCGACGAAGCCGTAGCCGCCGTGGGTGTCCAGGCACGCGTTGGCGGCCTGCCAGCTCGCCTCGCTGGCCAGGAACTTCGCGAGGTTGGCCTGCTCGCCGCACTTCTCGCCCGCGTCGAACAGCGCCGCGGCGCGGTAGCGCATGAGGTCGGCGGCGGTGACCTGCGCGTACGCGCGGGCGAGCGGGAACTGCACGCCCTGGTTGGCGCCGATCGGGCGGTCGAAGACCTGGCGGTCGTTCGCGTAGTCGGTGGCCCGCGCGATGAACCAGTAGCCGTCGCCCACCGCCTCGGCCGCGAGCAGGATGCGCTCGGCGTTCCACCCGTCGATGACGTAGCGGAAGCCCTGGCCCTCCTCGCCGATCAGCGCCGACGCGGGGACGCGCATGCCCTCGTAGCGCACCTCGTTGGTGGCGTAGTTGAACATCGTGCGCACGGGCGTGACCTGCAGCGTGTCGGGCTGGTCGCGGCGGATCTCGCGCAGGTCGACGAGGAACAGGCTGATGCCCCGGGTGCGTTCCGCCGGGTCGTCGCTGCGGGGCGTGGTGCGGGCGAGCACGAGGGCGAGGTCGGACTGCTCGAGGCGGCTGGTCCAGTTCTTGTGCCCGGTGAGGACGTAGTCCCCGCCGTCGCGCACGGCGGTGGTGCGGATGTCGGTGGTGTTGGAGCCGGCGCCGGGCTCGGTGATCGAGAAGGCCTGCAGGCGCAGGGTGCCGTCGGCGATCGCGGGCAGGTAGGTCTTCTTCTGGTCCTCGCTGCCGTGCTTGAGCAGCGCGCCCATCGTGTACATCTGCGCGTGGCAGGCCGCCGAGTGCCCGCCGGAGCGGTTGATCTCCTCGAGCACGATCGAGCCCTCGGTGATCCCGAGCCCGCCGCCCCCGTACTCGGTGGGGATGAGCACGGCCAGGTAGCCGGCCGCGGTCAGCGCGTCGACGAAGGCGTCGGGGTACTCACGGGCCCGGTCGCGCTCGCGCCAGTACGCGTCCGGGAAGCGGGCGCAGAGCTCGCGCACCTCCCCGCGCAGCCGCTCCTGGTCCCCGGTGGTGACGATCGTGGTCGCGGCGGCCGCGCTGCTGTGGTCCGGCTCCGGCATGGCGCCCACCTCATCACCGTGCTTGACGCCCCGCACGGGGACTGCGACGCTGCTACTGCTTGGTCCTGTTTTCGTACTCGCCGCGAGGAGTCCTGGTGGAGACGCGTGTCCTGTCGACGACCGACGCCGAGATCGTCTACGACGTGGACGGCCCGCTCCCGCCCGCCGACGGGCGCCCGGTGCTGCTCCTGATCGGCCAGCCGATGGACGCCAGCGGCTTCCGGGGCTTCGCGACCCGCTTCGGAGACCGCACCGTCGTCACCTACGACCCCCGCGGGCTCGGGCGCAGCACCCGCAGCGACGGCCGCACCGACAGCACCCCGCAGACCCAGGCCGAGGACCTGCACGCGCTGGTCGCCGAGCTCGGCGCCGGCCCCGTCGAGGTGTTCGGCAGCAGCGGGGGAGCGGTGACGGGCCTGCAGCTCGTCGCGACGCACCCCGAGGACGTCGTCACGCTCGTGGCCCACGAGCCGCCCATCACCGGCGTGCTGCCCGACGCCGCCGCCGTCGACCGCGCGTCCCGCGGGTTCCGCGAGGCCTACCAGGCCAAGGGCTGGGGCCACGGGATGGCGACCTTCCTGGCGATGACCTCGTGGTCGGGGGAGTTCACCGACGCCTACTTCGCGCAGCCGGCCCCCGACCCGGCGGCGTTCGGCCTGCCCACCGAGGACGACGGCTCCCGGGACGACCCGCTGCTCTCGGACCGCTCGCTGGCCGTCACCGACTACCGGCTCGACGTCGAGCGGCTGACCTCGGTGCCCAGCCGCGTCGTCGTCGCGGTGGGCGAGGAGACCGGCGACACCTACACCGCGCGCACCGCCCGCGCGACGGCCGCCGCCCTCGGGCAGGAGGCCGTCGTCTTCCCGAGCCACCACGGCGGCTTCGCCGACGGCGAGTTCGGCTGGCCCGGCAAGCCCGACGAGTTCGCCGCGAAGCTCCGCGAGGTGCTCGACGCCTGACTCGGCGTCAGTGGCTGACCCGACCGCGGTGCGTCTCGAGCTCGGGCGCCACGAGGCGCTCGGCGACCAGGCCGGTGACCAGCGAGTACACCGCCTTGTGCGCGACGTCGACGGCCTGCTCCGACCACGGCCACGTGTGCGGCGGCGCGCCGACGCCGGTCGCGTTCTCGAGGGTCTGGTCGGTCGCGAGCCGGACCGCGGTGTGGGCGAGGTGCGCGCGCGGGCCACGCATGCCGAGCGCCGCCCAGACGCCGTGCAGCGTGCCGACCAGCGCGCCGGTGCCCCAGTGCATCGCGTGGTTCCACACCGGCGGGCGCTCGGCGTCGGAGGGGTCGCCGCCGAGCACCGCCTCCAGCGTGCGGGCCGGCACGTACGACGACGGCCGCCCCAGCACCGCCTGCTCGACCTTCTCCAGCGCGGTCATCGCGGCCACGCCGGCCAGCCCGGCGGCGGCGCCCGCGAGGGCGGCCGAGGCCAGGGTGCGTCCCCTGCTGCTCGTCATGGCGCAGGGTGCCCGAGGGACGCGCCGATCATGGCCCGTCGGCGAGGCGGCGCAGCAGGCGGTGCAGCTCGGCGCGGTCGGCGTCGTCGAGCACGGCGAACACCCGGTCGGCCTCGGCGGCGCGCGCCGCGCGGACGGCCTCGCCCAGCGCGGTGCCGGCGCCGGTCACGACCACCTGGGTGGCGCGGCGGTCGGCCGGGTCGGGACGGCGCTCGACGAGTCCCCGCTCGGCGAGCGCGTCGACGACCTCGGTGGCCGAGCGCGGCGCGATGTGCAGGTGCTCGGCGAGCCCGCCGGGGCGGACCGGTCCGTGGCGCAGGAGGACGTCGAGGGCCCGGAGCTGCGAGGGCGAGATGCCCCAGGGGGCGAGGGCCTCGCGCGACTGGTGGCGCAGGCGCCGGGCGACCTGCCAGAACGCCGCGGCCAGCGAGCCGTCGTCCTCCACGGGGAATAGTCTAGGGGAGGTGCTGTTGTAGCCTCATGTTGAGGATACCTCAGCACTGCCACCACTCCAGGGAGCCGCCTCTTGCCCCGCCCCGTCGACACCTCTCCCGAGACACGCGCCCGTGAGGCCGAGCAGGCCCGGCACGTGTCCCTGCGCCGGATCGCGCGCCTGTTCCGTCCCCACCGTGGCCCGCTCGCGGTCGTCGTCGCCGTCATCGTCGCGTCGTCGATCGTCGCCATGGCCTCGCCGTTCCTGCTGCGCGCCGTCATCGACGACGCGCTCCCGCACCGCGACCTGCCCCTGCTCGCCTGGCTCGCCGGCGGCATGGTCGCCGTCGCCGCGGTCACCGCCGCGCTCGGCGTCGTCCAGACCTGGATCTCCACCGGCGTCGGGCAGCGCGTCATGCACCGGCTGCGCACCGACGTCTTCGCCCACCTGCAGCGGCAGTCGCTGGGCTTCTTCACGCGCACCCGCACCGGCGAGGTGCAGTCGCGCATCACCAACGACATCGGCGGCATGCAGACCGTGGTCACCTCGACCGCGACGTCGATCGCCGCCAACCTCACCACCGTCGTCGCGACCGCCGTCGCGATGGTCGCGCTGTCCTGGCAGCTCTCGCTGGTCACGCTCGTGGTGCTGCCGCCGGCGATCCTCATCAGCCGCCGCGTCGCCCGGATGCGCCGCGAGCTCACCGCCGCCCGCCAGCGCGAGCTCGCCGACCTCAACGTCACCATCGAGGAGGGCCTGTCGGTCGACGCCGCCGCGCTGCACCGCACCCTCGGCACCGGCCCCGCGCTGGTCGACCGCTTCACGGCGTCGTCGGCGCGCCTCACCGACCTCGAGCTGCGCAGCCAGCTCGCCGGCCGCTGGCGCATGGCCACGATGAGCGTGGTCTTCGCCGCGATCCCGGCGCTGATCTACCTCGGCGCCGGGCTGCCCTGGACCGTCGGCGCGCTCTCGATCGGCACGCTCGTCGCCTTCACCTCGCTGCAGGCCGGCATCTTCCGGCCGCTCTCGGGGCTGCTCGACGTCGGCGTGCAGGTGGCCAGCTCGCTCGCCCTGTTCTCACGGATCTTCGAGTACCAGGACCTGGTCGTGGACATCGCCGACCCGGAGCACCCCGTGGAGCTCTCCGGTGGGATCGAGGGGGTCCGGGGCGAGGTCCGCATCGAGGGCGTCACCTTCACCCACCCCGGCGGCGACCGCCCCGCCGTCGACGACGTCGACCTCGTGATCCCCGCGGGCACGACGCTCGCGCTGGTGGGGGAGACGGGGTCGGGCAAGACGACGCTCGGCGCGCTCGTCGCCCGCCTCCACGACCCCGACGCCGGGCGGATCACCATCGACGGCGTCGACCTGCGCGACCTGCGCCTCGCCGACCTCGCCCGCGTCGTCGGCGTCGTCAGCCAGGAGACCTACCTGCTGCACACCACCGTGCGGGAGAACCTGCGGGCCGCGAAGCCCGACGTGACCGACGCCGAGGTCGAGGCGGCCGCCCGCGCGGCGCGCATCCACGACGTCGTCGCCGCGCTGCCCGAGGGCTACGACACGATGGTCGGCGCCCGTGGCCACCGGTTCTCCGGCGGCGAGAAGCAGCGCATCGCGATCGCCCGCACGCTGCTGCGCGACCCGCGCGTGCTCGTCCTCGACGAGGCCACGAGCGCGCTGGACACCGAGACCGAGCGGGCCGTGCAGCTCGCCCTCGACGACCTCGCGCGCCACCGCACCACGCTGACCATCGCCCACCGCCTCTCGACGGTGCGCCACGCCGACCGCATCGCGGTGCTCGACCACGGCCGCGTGGTCGAGAGCGGGACGCACGCCGAGCTGGTCGACCGCGAGGGTCGCTACGCGGCACTCGCCGCCTGACCGGCCCCCGACCGACCCGGAACACACGACGGCCCGCCCCGACGGGGGTCGGAGCGGGCCAGGGTGGTCACGGTGTCGGCGCCGGTCAGCGCGAGCGGTCGATCCAGCGGGCGTCGACGCCGTTGCGGTGCTGCTCGATGCGGCGCAGCCGGGTGCGCGCCTGGTGGGTCAGGCCGTCGAGCCGGTCGAGGAGCTGGCGCAGCTCCGCGATCTCGGTGTCGAGGGCGTCGACCTCGGAGTCGGGGGTGGTGCTGAGGGACACGGGTTCTCGCTTCGCGGACGCGGGTGTACGGGGAGCGGTGGCCTCCCGGCGTGTCGACCGGGCGGTCCCGGGCGCCGGCCGGACGACCCGCTACCGAGGAGGTTCCGGATCGATCCAGTAACGCCTCGTCCATGCTACGCCGGACTCCGTTGCGCGCCACCGGCGACCCGCGTGCAGGACGCCCGGTCGGGTGGGTAGCCGGACGCCCATGCGAGTGACGAGCGAGCACCCGAGCCCCGTGGCGGACCGTGCCGACGACCCCGTCCTCGACCGGGCCCGCGCGGCCGTGGTCGACCCCGGCGCCCACGTCGTGCCGGGCACCGACGTGCTGCACCGGCTCGGCGTCGACGGGACCCGCTGGGCGGCCTTCGCCGACCACTGGGACGACCTCGCCGCCGACCCCTACGCCGCGCGCTCGGGCACCGAGCGCCGCCGCCGGTACGGCCGGTTCTCCGTCACCCCGGACGGGCGGCGCGAGCTCACGCCCCACGGCGAGTTCCGCCAGCCCGCCGACACCAACCCGCTCTTCGTCGACGAGGGCCGCGCCTTCGAGCCCCTCACCGACGCCTTCCTCACCGACTCGATCCTCGACGGCGTCCTCGCCCTGCTCGGCGGGATCGCCGGCGCGCTCGACGACCCGCCGCGCTGAGACGTCCACGTCCACCCGTTCCGGGTGCTGGGCTCCGCCGACAGCCGCGGCGACGCGACCCCCGAGGGCCGCCACCAGGACGGCGTCACGCTGGTGTCCTCGCTGCTCGTGGACCGGGACAACGCCACCGGCGGCGCGAGCACCGTCATCGACGGCGACGGCCGCGAGATCCTCACCACGACGCTGGCCGAGCACGGGACGCTGCTCGTCGGCGACGACCGGCGCACCTGGCACGGCGTCGAGCCGATCCGGCCCGTCGACCCGGCGAAGCCGGCACGGCGCGACGTCCTCGTCGTCACCTTCATGCGCCCGGCGGGTGACGCGTGACCGCGACGCCGTCGACACAGCCCGACGACATCGTCACCGTCGAGTCCGTCGCGGACGCGGCGTCCTGGGACGACCGCGACGCCGTGGTCGCCTGCCTGCGCGAGACGCCGCCGCGCATCCCCGCCTGGTACGGCTACGACGCCGTCGGCGCGGACCTGTGGGTCGAGCTCTCGCAGCTGCCGTCGTACTACCTGTTGCCGGCGGAGTTCGGGCTCCTCGAGCGCCACGCCGACGAGGTCGCCGACCGGGTCGGCGCCCACGTCGCCGAGCTGGGCAGCGGCAGCGCGGCCAAGACCCGCCTCCTGCTCGGGGCGTGCCAGCGGCGGCGCCCGACGACCTACCTGCCGATCGACGTGACCCGCGCGATGCTCGAGCGCAGCGCCGCCGCGCTGCCCGCCGAGATCGACGGGCTGACCGTGCAGGGGCTGTGGGGCCGCTACGAGGCCGCGCTCGCCCACCTGCGCGAGCACCGGCCCGGCCCGCTCACCGTCGTCTGGCTGGGCAGCGCCGTCGGCAACACCACCACCGCCGAGCGCGCCGCCCTGCTCGACGACGTGGCCGCCACCCTCGAGACCGGCGACCACTTCCTCGTGACCGCCGACCTCCTCAAACCCGGTGACGTGCTCGAGGCCGCCTACAACGACCCGCCCGGCGCCACCGCCCAGGCGCGGTTCCGGCTCAACCAGCTCGAGCACTTCACCCGGGTCTTCGACGGCGACGCCCGCACCGACCGCTTCTACCCGCGGGCGCGGTGGGACCCGGAGGTCTCGGCGGTCGTCGGGCACCTGTTCTCGACCGAGGACCAGACGGTCACGTTCCGGGGCCTCGGCCACGCGGTCGACCTGCGTCGCGGGGACTCGCTGGTGCACGGCTACTCGGTGAAGTTCGGGCGCCCGGAGTTCGTCGCGGAGGCCGCGGCCGCCGGCTTCGCGCTCGACACCGAGTGGGTCGACCCGGTGTGGCAGTACGGGCTGTTCCTGTTCAGGAGGGCGTGATCTCCCTGGTGCGCAGCCCGTGCACGAGCTGGTCGACCAGCGTGCGGGCGAACGCCTCGGTCAGCGGCTGGTCGGGGATGAGCAGCCGGTGGTAGCAGGCGCCCCACAGCTGGTCGACCACGGCCTCGGCGTCGACGTCGACGCGCACCTGGCCGCGGTCGCGGGCCGCCTCGACCGCCGCGACCGCGAGCGCCCGGCGCGGGGCCGAGTAGTGCTCGCGGTAGGCGGCGGCGAGCTCGGGGTCGGTCTGCGACGACCCGATGAGCTCCGCGATCACCCGCCCCGCGGTCGTCCCCGTCACCAGCCGCACGAAGGCGAGCAGCTGCTCGGTGAGGTCGGCGGCGATGTCGCCGGTGTCGGGGAAGGCCAGCGTGCTCTCGACGGTGCGGAAGTACGCCTCGGCGGCGAGCGCCCCGCGGGAGGGCCACCACTTGTGCAGTGTGGTCCGGCTCGCGCCCGAGATCGCCGAGACGCGCTCGAAGGTGAAGCCGGCCATGCCCTCGGCGAGCAGCAGATCGCCCGCGGCGGCGAGCACCTCGCCGCGGACCTCGTCCGCGGGTCGGCGCCCCCGACCCCGCCGCGGGGTCTGCTGCTCGGTCATCGGGATCACGCTAGTCACGCGCCAGGGCCCGGGGGTGCAGCAGGTCGTCGAGCCCGATGCGCCGGTAGAACTCGGTGCGGACACGGTCGCCGACGGCGTTGACGACCTCGGCGCCGTCGTCCGCCGGGTCCACGTGCACCCGGAACGGCCGCTGTCCGGCCGGGGTGTCGACGACCCGGACGATCGCGCGGGCGACCTCGGCGGGGTCGGCGTCGGCCGGCGCGAGCTCGGCGAGGCGCGCCCCGACCTGGTCCATCAGCCCGCCGTAGCGTTCCTCGTACGCGGCGGCCACCGCCTCGTCGGCCGCGTGGCCGGCGTGCGCGAAGTGGTTCGTGCCGCTGGTGAACGACCCGGGCACGACGATCGAGGTGTCGACGCCGAACCGCGCGAGCTCGGCGGCGTAGCTGACCGCGAGCGAGTCCATCCCCGCCTTGGCCGCGAAGTACGGCGCGAGGTAGGGCGGGGTGCCGCCGCGGGTGCTCGTCGACCCGACCCACAGCACGAGACCGTGTCCCTGGGCCCGCAGGTGGGGGAGGGCCGCGCGGTTGAGGCGCTGGGTGGAGACGACGTTGGTGTCGTAGACGCTCGCGAGCTGGTCGGGGGTGAACGCCTCGGTCGGGCCGAGCACCATGTGCCCGGCGTTGTGGATCACCACGTCCAGCCCGCCGCTGTCGGCGACGACCCGGTCGACCGCGGCGTCCACCGACGCCTGGTCGGCGACGTCGAGCTCGACGGTCCGCAGGTCCACCCCGTGCTCGGCGGCGAACGCCGCGGCGTCGGCGACGGCGGGGGCGTTGCGGCCGGCGGTGTCGCGGATGCCGGCGTGGACGGTGTGCCCGGCCTGCGCCAGCGCGCGGGCGGTCATGGCGCCGAACCCGCTGGAGGCGCCGCTGATGACGATGATCATGTCTGTCTCCTCTCAGGCCAGTCCGCCGTTGGCGAACAGGGTCTGGCCGTTGACCCACCGGGCGGGCCCGGCGAGGAACGCGACGGCCTCGGCGATGTCGTCCGGCTGGCCGAGGCGCTCGAGCGGCGGGGCCGCGGCGAGGCCCGCGATCTGCTCCTCGGACTTGCCGTCGAGGAACAGCGGGGTGGCCGTCGGCCCGGGCGCGACGGCGTTGACGGTGACGTCGCGGCCGCGCATCTCGCGGGCGAGCACCGGCACGAGCGCCTCGACCGCGCCCTTGCTGGCGACGTAGGCGCCGTAGGTCGGGAAGGACAGGCGCGTGACCGTCGTCGAGAACGCGATGATCGCGCCGCCGGACCGGACCCGGCGGGCGGCCAGCTGCGCGACGACGACGGTGCCGCGGATGTTGGTGCGGTGCATGCGGTCGAGGTCGTCGAGGTCGAGCTCGGCGATCGGGGACAGGACCATGATCCCGGCCGTGTTGACGACGACGTCGACGCCGCCGAACGCCTGCTCGACCGCGTCGAACGCGGCGGCCATCTCCTCGGGGTCGGCGACGTCGCCGCCGACGGCGATCGCCCGCCCGCCGGCGGTCTCGATCGCGGCCACGACCTCCTCGGCGCGGGCCTTGTTGCCCGCGTAGTGCACGCCGACGGCCATGCCGTCGGCGGCGAGGCGCTCGGCCACCGCCCGGCCGATGCCGCCGGAGCCGCCCGTGACGAGCGCGGCGCGGGTGGTCTCGGTGCTGCTCATGCTCTCCTCCGGTCCTCGATGTGGACGCTGTGCCCATATAAACCATGAAGTGTGCATAGCGTCCATATCTGAGGGAGTGGCGGCCGTCACGACGCCGAGCGGGCCCCCGGAGCGGGACGGCGCACGGGGTGTGCCAGCGGTGCGTCCTCGCTGGCACTCATCGCCAGGATCGCCACATCCTCGCGAGCGCGACACGCCGAGGGGCGCGCCCGGACCTCACCCCGCGGCGATCTCCAGCAGCGTCCCGCCGGTGAGCTCGACGAGCTCCTCGGCCGTCGTCGGGAACATCGCGTGCTCGTCGCCCGCGCCCGCCCAGACCGTCGCGTGGGCGGTGAGCGCGACGTCGACGAGGCACGGCAGCGGCGCCGGGTGCCCGACGGGCGCCACGCCCCCGACGCGCTGGCCGGTCGCGCGCAGCACGGTCTCGCGGTCGGCGCGCTTCACCCGGCGCTTGGCGACGCCGAGGTGCGCCGCGACGCGGCCGGGGTCGACGCGGTGCGCGCCCGAGGCCAGCACGAGCACGACGCCGTCGCCGGCGGTGAACACGAGGCTGTTGGCGATGGCGCCGACCGCGCAGCCCAGCTGCTCGGCCGCGGCCGCCGCCGAGGGCACCGCGGTGTCGAACGTCCGGATCTCCCGCGGCGACCCCGCCGCCGCGAGGGCCCGCCGCACCGCGTCCCGGCCCGTCGTCCCGATCTCCACAGCGGCGCAGGCTAGGACGGCGACCGGGCGGCCCGCGAGCGGGATCAGGCCGTGAAGACCGTCTGGACGCCCGCGTGCCGGCGCCCGTCGGCGAGGGCGACGAGGTGCCCGGGCGCCTCGGCCAGCGGGACGCGGTCGGTGACCACGTGCGCGAGCAGGTCGTCACCCCGGGCCGCGAGCAGGTCCAGCGTCGCGGCCGAGAGGCGGTCGCGGTCCCAGCTCCCGCGCAGCGAGCGCGGCACCCGCCCGATCTGGGCGCACCGCACCCCGAGCCCGTTGTGGTGGAACTCCTCGCCGAGCCGCACCGCCTCCGCGCCGTCGGCGTAGAAGGCGAGGTCGACGACCGTCGCCTGGGGCCGCAGCAGCCGCAGGGCGGTCGCCAGCGCCGCCGCCCGGCCGCGGCACTGGAAGACGACGTCGGCGCCGTGGTCGCCCGGGCCGTGGCGCCAGCCGCGCTTGAGGTCGGCGACGACGCCCGGTTCGTCGGGGTCCCGGGTGGCGAGCCCGAGCGCCTCCGCGACGGCCCGACGGCCGGGCGTGGGATCGAGCACGGTCACCGACGCCGCCCCGAGCTCCGCGGCGAACAGCGCGGTCAGCAGACCGACGACGCCGGCGCCGACGACGGCGACGACGCGGTCGCGCACCCCGCCGTCGAGCGTGTCGCCGCCCTCCTCGGCCGCCGCGTGGAGGACGCCGTTGGCGCAGATCGGGCCCATGTGCGCGGCGTAGATCCCGAGCACGGGGTCGAGACCGGGCGGCAGCGGGACGACCCGCTCGGTCACCGGGTCGGCGCGGTGCGCGGTGCGGTGCCCGTAGGTCATGGCCACGAGGTCACCGACGGCGCGCCCCGACGCGGGGCCGGCGTCGACGACCTCGCCGACCTGCATGTAGCCCACCTTGCGCACGGGGTAGCCGGCGCCGGGGCGGGTGCCGTCGAAGAGCCCGAGCTCCTGGTCCCAGGCCGTGGCGAGCATCGGGTTGGTGCCCTTGACCCAGCTCAGGTCGGTGCCGGCCGAGAGCCCGGAGAACCGCGTGACGACGTCGAACCCGCCCTCGGGGCGGGGGCCGGCCGGCTCGTCGGGCACGAACCGCACCCGTCCCGGCCCGTCGACGACCAGCAGCAGCGACTCAGGCATCCAGCACCACCGGCGCCCCCGACGCCACCGAGTCGGCCAGCGCGCAGGCCAGCCGGTGGGTCCGCAGGGCCTCGTCGTAGGCGACGACCGTGCCCGGCCCGGACGGCTCGCGTCCGAGGACGTGGTCGACGAACGCGCGGTCGGTGGCCGTGCGGGCGTCGGCCGGGTCGACCTCGACCGACCAGGACCCGTCGCCGTCGCGGACCGTGAGCTGCTCCTCGGTGACGCCCAGCGCCAGGTCGTCGGCGTAGACCTCGACGCCCGCGCGGTGCTTCCAGGACAGCCGGCAGGTGGCCGCCAGCGTCCCGACCGCGCCACCGGCGAACCGCAGCGTGCCCGCCGTGGCCGAGTCGACGTCCCCGCCGGCCGGGGGAGCGGCGTCGGCGACGGCGTGCACCGCGGTGACCTCGCCGGCCAGGAGCCGCGCGAGGTCGAGGACGTGCACGGCCTGCTCCACCACCTGGCCGCCCGACGACCCCCGCTGCGCCCACCACGGCACCGGCGGCACCTTGTCCAGCCACGTCGCGCCGACCAGCCGCACGGTGCGGCCGTCGAGCAGCTCGCGCGCGCGGGCCACCACCGTCGACGAGCGCCAGTGGTGGCCCACCGACGTCGGGACCCCGGCGGCGGCCACCGCCGCCCCCACCCGCTGCGCCGT
Organism: Actinomycetospora straminea; assembly: GCF_028737255.1. Taxonomy (GTDB): domain Bacteria; phylum Actinomycetota; class Actinomycetes; order Mycobacteriales; family Pseudonocardiaceae; genus Actinomycetospora; species Actinomycetospora straminea. Next base: position 32,773 of record NZ_JAQZAN010000035.1, read on the forward strand.
CGCGACGTCGAGGCCCAGCGGCTTCTCGACGAACAGCGCCACGCCCGCGGCCGCGAGGCGCTCCTCGACCTCGCCGTGCGCGAACGGCGGCACGCACACCCAGACCGCGTCGACGCCGCGCGCCACGAGGTCGTCGACGTCGTCCGCGGGCGAGGTGCCGACGGTCCCGGCGAGGTCGGCGGCGCGGGCGGTGTCCGGGTCGGTCACGCCGACCACCGCCACGTCCGGCATCGCGGCCAACGTCGTCGCGTGCCGGCGGGCGACCCCACCGGCGCCGACGATCCCGACACGACAGCACGTGGTGTTCACGAGCGCGCTGGTACCCGGACGCGGGAATCGGGCACCACGCGGCGTGCTTCCCGAGGTCCGCCGGTGGCTCACCCGCCGCACCAGCCGTACCGAGCAGTGGCTCGTCGACCGGATGCTCGAGCGCAAGGGTGGTCGACGGATCAGCGTCGTGCTCCCTGCCCGCGACGAGGCCGCGACGATCGGCCGCATCGTCACGGTGGTCCGCGAGGCGCTCGTGGAGCGCACCGGGCTCGTGGACGAGGTGCTCGTCGTCGACTCCTGCTCCCGCGACGCGACGGCCGCGATCGCGGCGGCGGCCGGCGCGACCGTCGTCGCCCAGGACGCAGTGCTCGCCGAGCTGCCGCCCGCGCGCGGCAAGGGCGAGGCCCTGTGGAAGGGCCTGGCCGCCAGCACGGGCGACCTCGTCGCCGCCATCGACGCCGACCTGCGCGACGTCGAGCCCGCGTTCGTCACCGGCCTGCTCGGGCCGCTGCTCGCCGACCCGGGCGTCGCGTTCGTCAAGGGCTTCTACCACCGGCCGCTCGTCGGCGACGGCACCGTCGACGTCGACGGCGGCGGGCGGGTCAGCGAGCTGGTCGCCCGCCCGCTGCTCAACCTCGCGTGGCCCCGGCTCGCCGGGTTCGTCCAGCCGCTGGCGGGGGAGTTCGCGGCGCGCCGCGAGCTGCTCGAGGCCATCCCGTTCGCCACCGGCTACGGCGTCGAGCTGGCGATGCTCGTCGACGTCCTCGAGCACGCCGGACTCGACGCGATGGCGCAGGTCGACCTCGGGGTCCGGGTCCACCGCCACCACGACCTGCAGACCCTCGGGCGGATGGCCGCGCAGATCCAGCTCGCGGCGGCGGCGCGCATGGCGCGCACGGGCGTGCTCACGCGCACCCCGGAGACGACGTCGCTCGTGCAGTTCCGCCGCCCGTCCGAGCCGGGCCCCGGCGGGCTGGACCGCGAGGTCGTCGTGACCGACGTGGCGGTCGAGGAGCGCCCGCCGCTGCGCGAGGTCCTCGCCGCGTCCCGGCCGGTGGCGTGATGGGCCGGCCGCTCACGGTGCTCGTCGATGCCGGCCCGTGGCTGCCCGTGCCGCCGCAGGGCTACGGCGGGATCGAGGCCGTGCTCGCCACGCTCGTCCCGGAGCTGCGGCGCCTGGGTGTCCGGGTGGTGCTGGCGACGGTGGGGGCCAGCTCGCTCGAGGTCGACGAGCAGGTCACGACGTTCAGCGAGCCGCGGTTCGCCGAGATCGCCGCGCCCTACAACCGCGTCATGGGCGTGGCCGCCGCCCACGTCGACGCGGTGCTGCGGGAGCTGCGCGGCCGCGACGACATCGATATCGTGCACTCGCACCTCGAGGCGTGGGGTCTGGTGGGCTACGCCGACGCGGGCATCCCGGTGCTGCACACGCTGCACTGGGACCTCGCCAAGCACCCCGAGCTCTACGGGCGCTTCGACGGCCGGGGGCGGGTGTTCGTCAACGGCGTGTCCGCGGCCCAGCTCGCCGGCGCCCCGCCCGCGCTGCGCCGCCACGCGCTCGGCCACGTCCACCTCGCCACCCCGCTCGCCGAGCGCCCCGGCCCGGACGTCGCCGTCGACGACCACCTCGTGGTGCTCGCGCGCCTGACCCCGGGCAAGGGCCAGGACGTCGCCGCCCGCCTGGCCCACCGCACCGGGCGCCGCGTCGTGCTCGCCGGCCCCGTCGGGCCGCACCACACCGCCGCGGAGCTCGCCGACGCCCTCGCCACCGACCCGCGGGCGCGCGATCACCCCGACGTCGCGTGGTTCTGCGACCGGGTCGCCCCGCTGCTCGACGGCGACCGCGTGCGCTGGGTGGGCGCGCTGCGCGGCGTCGAGCGCGACCGGCTCGTGGCGTCGGCATCGGCGCAGCTCTGCCCGCTGCGCTGGGAGGAACCGGGCGGCACCGGCATCGTCGAGTCGCTGGCCCTCGGCACGCCCGTCGTCGGCTACGCGCGCGGGTGCCTGCCCGAGCTGCTCGACGAGCCCGGGACGGGGCTGCTGGTGGCGCGGGACGACGAGGACACCCTCGCCGGCCTGCTCGCCGCCGGCGCCGACCGCACCCTCGACCGCGACGCCTGCCGCGCCGCGGCCCGGCGCCGGTTCACTCCCGCGGGGATGGCGCGCGGGTACCGCGACCTCTACGACGACGTCCTGGCGCGCACGGCGCCCCCCGCCACCGGGGCGGCGTGACCCGGGTCCCGTGACCTGCGGTGATCGCCCGTCCGGGCCCGCCTGCTGGGCTCATCGGCGTCGTTTGTCCGCCGGTCGTGGTGGGCCATCCTGCTGACCATGACCACTGCACGCCGGACCGGCTCGCGCGCCCGCATCCGCGACCGCGGCCAGATCGACGCCCTGGTCCTCGCCGCGCTGGCCGACGGCGCGAAGCGGCAGGACGAGATCGCCGCGACGCTGCGCGCGCAGGTCGGCGACGCGCTCGACCTGCCCTACTCCCGGATCGTGCCCACCCTGCACCGGCTCCAGCGCAACCGCCTCGTCAGCCGCCCGTCCTCGGACCCCCGCCGCTACCGGCTCACCGACGTCGGCACCCGGTCCCTGTCCGCCCGCCGCCGCGCGGCCGACACCTTCGCCGCGTCGGTGCACCGCCTCGCCGACGGGGACGGCTCCGGGTCTCGCTGAGACGCGTCTCAGCGTTCCGGGCGGCAGTGTCGGGGGTCGGGGCTAGGTTCGAACACATGAGCGAACAGGTCGGGGTGGTCGGGCAGGAGCTGCTCGACCGCGCCCGGGCCCGGATGGTCTCGCTGCGCGCCGAGCAGTTCCGGTTGCTCGAGGACATCGCCACGCTGGAGGCCGGCGGGGTCGCCGAGCGCACCGGCGACCGGGGGACCTCCCGGCTGGTGCAGGAGCTGTGGCACGTGGATGCCCACGACGCGAAGCGCTGGTGCGACGAGGCCGCGGACCTCCTTCCGCGGTGCTCTTTGCTGGGGGAGTCGTTGCCGGCGCGGTTGCCGGCCACGGCCAGCGTGGCGGCGGC
>NZ_JAQZAN010000036.1 GCF_028737255.1 Actinomycetospora straminea
TCCGGCGGCCGTGGGTCCGGCGGCCGTGGGTCCGGCGGCCGTGGGTCCGGCGGCCACGGGTCCGATGGGAGCGGGGCCGGCGGGAGCGGGGCCGGCGGCGGGTCCGGCCGGCGTGGGTCCGGTCGGCGTGGGTCCGGCCGGCGTGGGTCCGGCCGGCGTGGGTCCGGTCGGCGTGGGTCCGGCCGGCGTGGGTCCGGGACCCGGCATGCCGGGACCGAGCGGGCCGGCGGCGGCCGGAGCGGGCTGGGCGACGGTCTCCGGCGCGGCCTCCTCCTGCCCGCGACGACGCCCCAGCGGGCGGAAGCGGTCGCGCAGCCGGGAGCCCCCGGACGGGGCCTCCTGCGCCTCGGTGGGCGGCGCCGGATCGGCGGTGCTCCCGGTGCTTCCCGTGCCCCCGGTGGTGCCGCCCGGGGTGGACACCCCGCCCGCGGCGTGCGCACGCAGGGCCTCGGACAGCAGCCGCTCGTCGCTCATCCCGGCCGATGGTAGCGGCGACACCACGCGGGACCCAGGGCCGTCCGTGGGCCGTCCGGAGTCACCCGACCAGCCCTCGACCGGCGCTAGACGCCGCCGACCAGCTTGCCGATGGCCTCGAGCCCGCGGCTCGCCGTCGACTTCACCGTGCCCTTGCTGATGCCCGTGGCCTCGGCGATCTCGGCCTCGGAGAGCCCCCCGTAGTACCGCAGCACCAGCACCTCGCGCTGGCGCCGCGGCAGTTTGCCCAGCGCGGAGACCACCGCCTGGTGCTCGGCGGAGAGCATCGCGAGCGACTCGGCGGAGCGGGCGTCGGCGGTGTGCGGCGGGGTGTACTCGCGGGCGGTGCGCCGCCGGCGCAGCACCGAGCGTGACCCGTTGACCACCGCGGTGCGCAGGTAGCCCAGCGCCGCGTGCTCGTCGCGCAGGCGGCTCCAGTGCCGGTGCAGCCCGGTGAACGCCTCCTGTACGACGTCCTCGGCGGTCGCCGGGTCGTCCACGAGCAGCACCGCGAGGCGCACGAACCGCATCCGGTGCTCGCGGTAGAGGTCCTCGAGCGTGCGCGGGGCCTCGTGCTGGTCCTGGGTGGCGACCGGACCGCTCGCCGGCCCGAACGACGGCCCGAACGACGAGGGGCCCGGCGGACCGGGAGGTCGCGGCGGGCCCGACGGGCGCGCCGACGGGTGCGGCACCGAGGCGTCGGCCGGGGCGACGGCGTCGATGGCCCGCAGGCTGCCGAGTGTGCGCTCGACGGCGCTCTCCCCGGGGTGACCCACCTCTCCGACGATAGCCCTTCACCACGCGTGGTCCCGGTGGGGACGACCGCGAGCCTTCGGATCACCCGCGTGGCCCAGGGGCCGCGGCGTGGGGACTCCGGTCACACCCGACGACGCAGCGCCGGGCGCCGCGGCTGCGTCATACTGCGCCGACGCCCGGCCGGACCGCGCCCGCTCCGGCGCCCGGCCCCTGTTCGAGGAGCTCCTGGGAGGCACGACGATGCCCATCGCGACCCCCGAGGTCTACAACGAGATGCTGGACCGCGCGAAGGCGAACCGCTTCGCGTTCCCGGCCATCAACTGCACGTCCTCGGAGACCATCAACGCGGCCCTGCGCGGCTTCGCCGAGGCGGAGAGCGACGGGATCATCCAGTTCTCCACGGGCGGGGCGGAGTTCGGGTCGGGGCAGTCGGTCAAGGACATGGTCACGGGCGCGAGCGCGCTCGCGGAGTTCGCGCACGTCGTGGCGGAGAAGTACTCGATCAACGTCGCGCTGCACACCGACCACTGCCCGAAGGACAAGCTCGACTCCTACGTGCGTCCGCTGATCGCGATCAGCCAGGAGCGCGTCGACCGCGGGCAGAACCCGCTGTTCCAGTCGCACATGTGGGACGGCTCGGCGGTGGAGCTCACCGAGAACCTCGAGATCGCCCAGGAGCTGCTGGAGAAGGCGGGCAAGGCGAAGATCATCCTCGAGGTGGAGATCGGCGTCGTCGGCGGCGAGGAGGACGGCATCTCCGCCGACATCGACGAGAAGCTCTACACCGCGCCCGGCGACTACGAGCGCACCGTGCAGTCCCTCGGCGGCGGGGAGAAGGGCCGCTACCTGCTGGCCGCCACGTTCGGCAACGTGCACGGCGTCTACAAGCCGGGCAACGTCAAGCTGCGCCCCGACGTGCTCAAGAAGGGGCAGGAGGTCGCGGCGAAGGAGCTGGGCCTGCCCGACGGCTCGAAGCCGTTCGACCTGGTCTTCCACGGCGGCTCGGGCTCGCTGCTCGAGGAGATCCACGAGGCCCTCGACTACGGCGTCGTGAAGATGAACGTCGACACCGACACCCAGTACGCCTACACGCGCCCGATCGCGGCGCACATGTTCGAGAACTACGACGGCGTGCTGAAGATCGACGGCGAGGTCGGCGACAAGAAGACCTACGACCCGCGCAGCTACGGCAAGAAGGCCGAGGTCGCGATGGCGCAGCGGGTCACCACGGCCTGCGAGAACCTGCGCGCGACGGGGCAGACGCTCGGGAAGTGACGCCGGGGATGATGGTTCCATGACCATCCCGACGGGCCCGGGCGCCGGGCACGGGCACAACCTGCTGGGGCCGCAGCCGACCTACCTCCCCGCGACGCCGGAGCCGGCGTCGCGGCTGGAGCGCGGCGAGGACCCGGCCGCGGTCGTCGCCGACCACCCGACCTACTCGGCCGGGTGGGCGGCGCTCGCCGAGCGCGCCGAGGCCGCGGGCGAGCACGTCACGGCCTACGCGTTCGCGCGCACCGGCTACCACCGCGGGCTCGACCAGCTGCGCCGCAACGGCTGGAAGGGCTTCGGGCCGGTGCCGTGGAGCCACGAGCCCAACCAGGGCTTCCTGCGCGCGGTGGCGTCGCTGGCCAAGGCCGCCCGGGCGATCGGCGAGACCGACGAGGTCGAGCGCTGTGTGCAGCTCCTCGCCGACTGCGACCCGGAGGCCGTCGCCGCCCTCGGCCTGGCCTGACGCCGTGCCGGCCGGGGAGGGCCGGGTCGGTCACCGCCTGCGCGGGCTCGCCGGCTCCCGGGTCCGGCGCCTGCGCGACTCGGGGCTGCCGGTGCTGCAGTGCGCGCTCGCGGCCGGCCTCGCCTACCTCGTGGCGCGCGACGTCGTCGGGCACCCGGTGCCCTTCTTCGCGCCGATCGCCTGCGTCCTCGTGCTGGGCGTCGGCGTCACCAACCGGCTGCGCCGCTCGGTGGAGCTCGCGGTCGGGGTCAGCGTCGGCGTGGCCGTCGGCGACCTCATCGTCGTGCTCATCGGGCCGGGCTGGTGGCAGATCAGCGTGGTGGTGGGGCTGGCGCTGCTCGCGGCGCTGCTCTTCGACGTCGGGGCGCTGCTGCTCAACCAGGCCGCGGTGTCGGCGGTGCTGGTGGCGACGCTGCAGCCGCCGGGCACGACGGCCGCGTTCTCGCGCTGGATCGACACGCTCATCGGGGCGGCGATCGGGCTGGCCACCGCGGCGACGCTGCCCTCCCACCCGCTCACCCGGGCCCGGCGCGGGCTGTCGGCGCTGCTCACCGAGCTCGAGGCCGTGCTCGCGGGGACCGCCGACGCGCTCGAGGTCGGCGACCGCGCCGCGGCCGCGGCCGTGCTCGAGCGGGCGCGCGCCACGCAGGGCCGCGTCGACGCGCTGTCCGACGCCGTCGACGCGGGCTTCGAGATCACCACGATCGCGCCGCTGCGTCGCCGCCACCGCGGGGAGCTCGCGCGCCTGCGCACGGCCGTGCGCCCCGTCGACCTGGCCCTGCGCAACGCACGCGTCCTCGCCCGGCGCGCGCACGCGGCGATCCGCGACGGCGAGCGGCCCGACCCGGAGCTGGTCGCGGTGCTGCGCCGCCTGGCCGGTGACACCTCGGTGCTGCGCGGCGAGCTGACCGGCGGCGAGTCGACCGACGGCGCCCGCAGCGCGCTGCTGGACACGATCGGCACGCTGCCGGAGCGGGGCGGTGGCTACTCGGCGGACGTGGTGCTGGCGCAGATCCAGTCGATGCTCGTGGACCTCCTCACGGCCGCGGGCACCGATCGCGAGGACGCGGTGGCGGCGACGACGAGCAGGCGGCTCGATGGCGGGGAGACCGCGGACCGCCACGACCCCGACGACCCCACCGACCCCTGAGGAGGCGTGTCCCGGGGACACCGGTCGGTGGCGTCAGGACGCCCGGCGCAGCTCGCGGGTGTCGGCCTCGTCGCCCACGGACGCCGGCGCGCGGGGCGCCGGGGACGGGTCGCCGTGGTGCACGAGCGCGAGGGCCGGGCCGGTGGGCTCCACCGGAGCGCGCCGTCGGACGCGGGCCGCGACGGGCACGGCCGTCGCGTGGGCCTCGAACCGCTCCAGCAGGCAGACGACCAGGATGATCGCGATCGGGAGGATGACCACCACCGCCAGCATGTCCCTGGCGTACCCCCACCCCGTCCCGGCACACGTGGTCGTCGGCAGGTGGGCACGGACGGTGGCTCGGCGGTCGCCCAGCGCAGTCGTGCGGCCCCCCGACCCGGGGATCTCCGCCGATCCCCGAGGTGACCCCGGTCACACGGAGCGCGCGGGTCAGGGCCGCACGAGCCGCCAGTCCTCGGTGTGCCGGTACCAGCTGCGCCGGGGGACGGGCCGGTCGCCGGGGACGCCGTCGCGCACGACGGTGACCGGCGGCCGGCACCCGAGCTGGACCGCCCGCCCCGCGTGCTCGGTGACCCGTCCCGCGCGCAGGCCCCCGAGCCGGCGCGGTCCGGTGACGGTGACGCGCACGCCGCCGGCGGGGTCCGGCGTCACGGCCACCTGCGCCGCGTCGCCGCGCAGGACGCGGTGCTCGCCGCAGTAGATCTCGCCGTGGACCGGGCCGGTGGTGTGACGGCCGGCGACGAGGCCACCGTGGTCGTCGCGCACCAGCGGGGTCGGGCGCGCCGACCCGTCGCGGGCGAGGTCCACGGCCGCGCCGGGGTCGGTCGGCAGGCCCCACACGGCCGCGGCGGCCGAGTCGGGGTCGGGGAGCAGGGCGACCTCGACGTCGAGGCGCTCGCGGCGCAGCAGGCGGGCGAGCACCGCGGCGATCGCGGCGTCGTCGCCGGCGACGACGAGGCGCCCGCCGTCACCGATCGCGTCGAGCACCGGGTCGACCTCACCGCGGGTGGGGCGGGCCGACAGCGTGAGGGTCGTGCCCAGGGACGCGGCGGCGCTCCAGCGCTCCCCGGCGCCGGTGCCGCACGTCAGCACGCGCGACGACGAGCCAGGGGACACGCGTGCACTACCCTTCCGTTGCACGGGGCGGGCCCCGCACTCCCGTGCGACCAGCGCAGTCGAACGTCAGGGAGTGTCACATGCCGGCCATCGTGCTCATCGGCGCCCAGTGGGGTGACGAGGGCAAGGGCAAGGCCACCGACATCCTCGGTGAGCAGGTCCAGTGGGTCGTGCGCTACCAGGGTGGCAACAACGCCGGGCACACCGTCGTGCTGCCCGACGGCAAGAACTTCGCCCTGCACCTCATCCCGTCCGGCATCCTGACGCCGGGTGTCACCAACGTGATCGGCAATGGCGTGGTGGTCGACCCCGGGGTCCTGCTCGAGGAGCTCGCCGGCCTGGAGGCCAAGGGCGTCGACACGGGCAAGTTGTTGATCTCCGCGGACGCGCACGTGATCATGCCGTACCACGTGGCCATCGACAAGGTGACCGAGCGCTTCCTGGGCAAGGCCCGCATCGGCACCACCGGCCGGGGCATCGGCCCGGCCTACCAGGACAAGATCGCCCGGGTCGGCGTGCGGATGCAGGACCTGCTCGACGAGAAGCTGCTGCGCGAGAAGGTCGAGGCGGCGCTGGAGCTCAAGAACCAGATCCTCGTCAAGATCTACAACCGGCGTGCCCTCGACGTCGACGAGGTCGCCGACACCGTGCTGGGCCACGCCGAGGGCTTCGCGCACCGCATCGCCGACACCCGCCTCGCGCTGCACCGGGCGCTGGAGCGCGGGGAGACCGTGCTGCTCGAGGGCTCGCAGGGCACGCTGCTCGACGTCGACCACGGCACGTACCCGTACGTCACGTCGTCGAGCCCCACGGCGGGCGGGGCGGCGGCCGGCTCGGGCATCGGGCCGACGCGCATCGGCCGGGTCATCGGGATCCTCAAGGCCTACACGACGCGCGTGGGCTCGGGGCCGTTCCCGACCGAGCTGTTCGACGCCGACGGCGAGTACCTGCGCAAGACCGGCGGCGAGTTCGGCGTGACCACCGGGCGCAGCCGCCGCTGTGGCTGGTTCGACGCCGTGATCGCCCGGTACGCGGTGCGGGTCAACGGCATCACCGACCTGTTCCTCACCAAGCTCGACGTGCTCTCCGGCCTCGAGAACGTGCCGATCTGCGTGGGCTACGAGGTCGACGGGCAGCGCGTCGACGAGATGCCGATGACGCAGGCGGACGTCACCGCCGCGACGCCGGTGTACGAGACGATGCCGGGCTGGTTCGAGGACATCTCCGCGTGCCGCTCGTTCGCCGACCTCCCGGCCAAGGCCCGCGACTACGTCGAGCGCATCGAGGAGCTGTCGGGCGCACCGGTCTCGGCGATCGGGGTGGGCCCGGGGCGCGACGAAACCGTCACGCGGCCCGAGACCGCACCGTAAGCTCGATGGGGTGGGCGCCTGCGAACACCTCCTGACCATCGGGACCGGCGGGGTCGCCGCCGACCCGGCGCCGGACGCGGTCGCGCGCGACGGCGAGACCCTGATCTGCCCGGACTGCCGGGCCGAGGGCTACACCGCGTGGGCCCACCTGCGGAAGTGCGTGGAGTGCGGGCACGTCGCGTGCTGCGACTCCAGCCCGTACCGCCACGCCTCCAAGCACCACGAGGACACCGGCCACCCGGTCATGCGCTCGCACGAGCCCAACGAGTCCTGGCGCTGGTGCTACGTCGATCGGCGCCTCGCGCCCTGACTCAGGCCGGGGTGACGGCGGCCAGCGCGGTGTCGGGGTCGTCGCTGAACAGGGCGTCGACGCCGAGCCCGACGTACTGCTGGTACTCGCCGAACGCGTCGCCGTAGGTGTCCGGCGGCGCGCCCGCCCCGTTCCCGGCCGCGCCGCCGCGGCGACGGCCGAGCGGCAGGAACTCGTTCTCGTTGCGGAAGGTGTAGGGCATGACGCGCAGGCCCGCGGCGTGCGCGTCCTCGACCAGCCGCGTCGGCGGGCCGGCGGCGTCGTCGGGGCCGAGCGGGACGATCCAGTCCTTGCTCGGGCCGAGCCAGGCCGCGTAGGTGGCGACGTCGCGCAGCCCGTCCGGGGTGAGCAGGGCGTCGGAGGTGCGCGGGTCGTTCCCGGCGACGAGGTCGGCGGGCCGGGTGCCGGCGGCGTCGACGAGCTGCAGCAGCGGGCAGCCGACCTGGCCCTTCAGCGCGCGCAGGTTCGCCGTCTCGAACGACTGGATGATCACGCCCGAGTCCTCGCGGTCGCGGCCGCGGCGGCGCAGGGTGTCGACGAGCGCGGGCTCCACGGGCAGGCCGAGGCTCGCGAAGTAGGTGGAGTGCTTGACCTCGGGCAGCACGCCCACCGGCCGGCGCAGCTCAGCGGCGAGGCGGTCGAGCAGGTCGAGGACCTCGTCGAACGTCACCACGCCGAAGCGGCCGTCGTAGAGGGTGTTGTGCGGGCGGGTCTCCGGGATGCGCTCGACGGCCCGCAGCGTGCGGACCTCGGCGAGCGTGAGGTCGGTGGTGAACCAGCCGGTGGCCGCGGTGCCGTCGATCTGCTTCTCGGTGCGCCGGGCCGCGAACTCGGGCCTGGTGGCGATGTCGGTGGTGCCGCCGATCTCGGGCTCGTGGCGGGCGACGAGGGCGCCGTCGCCGGTGGGGACGAGGTCGACGTCGACGGCGTCGGCGCCCATACGGATCGCCAGCTCGTAGGCGGCGAGCGTGTGCTCGGGGCGGTAGCCCGACGCCCCGCGGTGCCCGACGACGGTGATGCGGCCGGGCGCGGCGCCGTCGGTGCCGGGGTCGGGGGCGCTGCTCGGGGTGGGCGTGCTGCTCGGGGTGGGCGGAGCGGGGCTGCTCGCGGCGGCGCCGGTGGGCGTGTCGGCGCACCCGGCGGCCAGGGCCCCGGCGGCGGCGAGCCCACCCCGGAGCGCGGAGCGACGGGACAGGGCGGGCACCGGGAAGGTCATCGCGGCGCATGATCCCCAGCCCCGCCCCGCCCTCGCCACCCGGCCCGCCCATCCCCGCGGTGAACAACGCGTGCGGGATGTGCGAGCGATGCGGCATCGCTGGCGTTCAGGGCCAGGATCGCCACATGCCCGCCGGGGCGACACGCCGAGGCGAGCGAGGCACGGGGTGTCTCAGCCTGGCGTCCACGCTGTCATCGAGTGCCAGGAAAGCCCCCAGCTCGACGTCGACCCGCGGCCCGTAGCGTGTCGGGCGTGCGCGTCCTGGTCATCGGGTCCGGAGCCCGCGAACACGCCCTGCTGCTCGCCCTCGCCGGCGACCCGCAGGTCACCGCCCTCGCCGCCGCCCCCGGCAACGCCGGCACCGCGGCGCTGGCCGAGCACCCGGGGCTCGCCGACGCCGCCGACCCCGAGCAGGTCGTGGCCCTCGCCCGCGAGTGGCGCGCCGACCTCGTGGTCGTCGGCCCCGAGGCACCGCTCGTCGCCGGTGTGGGCGACGCCCTCCGCGCGGCCGGCGTCGCCTGCTTCGGGCCGTCGGCCGCCGCTGCCCGCATCGAGGGGTCGAAGGCGTTCGCGAAGAACGTCATGACCGCCGCCGGCGTGCCCACCGCGCGCAGCGAGAGCGTCGACAACCCCGGCGACCTCGACGCGGCCCTCGCCCGGTTCGAGGCGCCGTGGGTGGTCAAGGACGACGGGCTCGCCGCGGGCAAGGGGGTCCTGGTCACCGAGGACCTCGACGCCGCCCGCCGGCACGCCGCGTCGGTGCTCGAGGGCGGGCACCCCGTGCTGCTCGAGTCGTTCCTCGACGGCCCCGAGGCCTCGCTGTTCTGCGTCGTCGACGGCACGACGGTCGTCCCGCTGCTGCCCGCGCAGGACTTCAAGCGTCTCGGCGACGACGACGCCGGCCCGAACACCGGCGGGATGGGTGCCTACGCCCCGCTCCCGTGGGCGCCGTCGGGGCTCGTCGACGAGGTGGTCGACCGCATCGTCACGCCGGTCGTCGCCGAGCTCGACGCCCGCGGCACCCCGTTCTCCGGCCTGCTCTACGCCGGGCTCGCGCTGACGTCGTCGGGGCCGCAGGTCATCGAGTTCAACTGCCGCTTCGGCGACCCCGAGACCCAGGTCGTCCTCGCTCTCCTGCGCAGCTCCGCGCTGTCGCTGCTCGCCGCCACCGCGCACGGTCGGCTCGCGCAGGAACCGGCGCCCACCTGGTCGGACGGTGCCGCGGTCACCGTCGTCGTCGCCGCCGAGGGCTACCCGGGCACGGTCCGGACCGGCGACGTCCTGCGCGGCGCCGACGACCCGGGCGTCCTGCACGCGGGGACGCGCCGCCGCGACGACGGGGCCGTGGTGTCGAGCGGGGGACGGGTGCTGTCGGTGGTCGGGACGGGCGCCGACCTCGACGCCGCCCGCGACGACGCCTACGCCCGCCTCGCCACCGTCCACCTGCCCGGCGGGCACCACCGCACCGACATCGCCCGCGAGGCCGCCGCCGGTCGCGTCGCGATGCCCGTGCGCGCCTGATTTCCCGAACCGGCACCACCGGCGCGGGGCATCGACCTACCCTGCCGTCCGTGCCCGACCTCGCCCTCGGCCCCGCCGCCCTCGAGCAGGCGCGCGCCGGCATCGCGTCCGAGGCGCGCCGGGTGCCGGCGATGGTCGACCGGTTCGCCGTGCCAAGCGCCGGACTCGGCGACCTCGCGTCCGCCGGGGCGATGCTCGGCGCCCTCGACGAGGTCGCGCGGGCGCTCGACGCCGAGCTCGGCGCCGCGGGCTCGCGCCTCGACGGGCTCGACCGCGCCCTCGACGCCGCGCTCGCGGCCATCCAGACCGGCGACGCGGACGCCGCCACGTCCCTGTCTGCGGTGTGATCGCGTGCCGTTCGACCCCCTCGGCGAGCTCGCCGCGCAGCCCGGCGGACAGGAGCTGAGTGCGCTCGTCGCCCGTGTCCAGCAGGTCGACCCCGAGGTGCTGCACCGCGCCGCGCGCGGGCTCGGCGGGATGGCCGAGGGCGTCGACGGATCCCTGCGCGCCGTCGACCGTCACGGCGCCGACGTCCGACGGGCCTGGCAGGGCCGTGGGGCCGAGGCGCTGACGGGCTACCTCGACGAGTTCGGCCGTGCCGGGACGCGGACGCTCGACGGTGCCGGTCGCCTCCGGACACGCATCGACGGTGCTGGTCAGGAGCTCGCGGGTCTGCGGCGGGAGGTCGACGCGCACGTCTCGCGGGCGCTCGACGCCGCCCGCCGGGTGCGGGCCGAGGCGCAGGCCGACCCCTCGCAGGCGCTGATGGCCGACCAGCTCGTCGCCCAGGCGCTGGCGGAACCCACTGCCTCCGCCCGCCTCGCCGTCGACCGCGCGGAGATCGCCCTCGGCGACGCCGCCGCGGCCCTGCGCGAGCTCGCCGGCCACCTGACCTCCTTCTCCCGACTGCCCACCCCCGACGCCCGCCCGATCGCCCCGCCGCCCGGCGCCGGCCCGCTCGGGTGGACGGCGGCGTCGCCGCTGACCGGCGAGTCGGTGGCCACCGCCCCGGCGTTCGCCGACGACGGCGAAGGCGGTGGGCAGGGGATCGACCTGTCGGGTGGGTCCTCGGTCGACTCGTCGGGCGACTTCACCGACACCTCCTCGCTGGACGGTTCGTCGGCGAGCGATGCGGGGGGTGGGTCGTCGGCGGCCTCCGGGGAGTCGGCGACGGACTCGTCGACGGACTCGGCGACGGACTCGGCGACGGACTCGGCGACGGGCTCGTCGACGGACTCGTCGACGGACGACTGCTCGGGCTCCGGTGACTCCGACCAGGGCGGGTCCGGCGCCGCGAGCGGCTCGGGCGGCTCGGGTGCCGACGCGGCTGGGTCGGGGTCGGGTGGGAGCGGCGCGGAGGCGTCGGGAACCGACGCGAGTGGATCGGGCTCGGGGTCCGACGCGGCCGGGTCGGCGTCGAGTCCGTCGGACTCCGCGTCGAGCACGGGTGAGGCGGATGCTTTGGGAACCGACGCGAGTGGCTCGGAGTCGAGCGCGGCGAGTTCCGGGTCGGGCGGGGATGCCTCGGGCAACGAAGCGAACGGGTCGGGTGGCTCGGGGTCGGACACCGACGGCTCGGACGCCGGTACCGACGCGGCAGAGGGCTCCGACGACGCGCGCGGGTCCGGCGACTCGGGAAGCGGTGCCTCCGAGGGAGCAGGATCCTCGGACGACGAGGCCTCGGGCGGTAGCGGGACGTCCGGTGACGACGATGCGTCCAGCACCGGCGGGGCCTCCGCCGACCGTGAGGCCTCGAGTGGCGGCAGCGAGAGCGCGGGTGACGGCGAGAGCGCGGGTGACGGCGAGGCCTCGGGCGACGGCGAGAGTTCGGGCGACGGCGAGAGTTCGGGCGACGGCGAGAGCTCGCGCGACGGCGAGAGCTCGGGCGACGACGAGGGCTCCGGTGACAGCGAAGCGTCCGGCACGAGCGGGGATGCCAACGACGAGGCGAGCGGGTCGGCGTCCGGGAGCAGCTCGTCCGGAGCCGGCGGCTCGTCCGACGACACCGGCGCCGCCAACGCGTCGAGCACCTCGGCCGACAGCGCCGACGGCTCCGCCGCCGGCACCGCGGCCGCCGACGAGACCGGCGCCGACGACACCGCCTCCGACGCCGCGCCGACGGGCGGGCCGAAGGGCGAGGTCGGGGACTGGATCCGCGAGGCGATGGCGATCCTGCAGGCCGAGGGCGTGCCGCTCGACCTGATGGACCCCGACGACATCGCGACGATCATCGACCACGAGTCGGGCGGCGACCCCGAGGCGATCAACAACTGGGACTCGAACGCCGAGAAGGGCACGCCCTCGCAGGGCCTCATGCAGACCATCGGCCCGACCTTCGACTCCTACAAGCTCGACGGGCACGGCGAGATCACCGACCCGGTCGACAACATCATCGCCGGCGTCCGCTACGCGATCGACCGGTACGGCTCGATCTCCGAGGTGCCGGGCGTCGAGGCGATCGCCCGCGGCGACGCGTACGTCGGCTACTGAGGCCGGTTCTCCCGAACGGCACCTACGGGACGACCGCGCCGCCTACCGTCCCTGACATGCCCGACCTCGACGTCGACACCCGCGCGCTGGAGGAGGCGCGCACGGTGGTGGCGGGCGAGTCCGGGCGGATGCCGGGGCTCGCCGACCCGCTGGGGCCCACCCCGCCCGACGTCGGCGGGCTCGCGGCGTCGGCGGCGCTGCGCGACGCGGTGGCGGCGCTGACCCGGGCGCTGACGGCCGACCTGGAGGCCGCCGGCGCCCGCCTCGGCGACGCCGACCGGGCGCTCGACGCCACCATCCAGTTGATGCAGGAGACCGACCAGGCCGCCGCAGTCTCGCTCAGTCCGGCAGGGAGCTGACGTGCCCCGCGCCGACCTCGAGGGCCAGCTCGCGGGCGAGCCCGCCGCCGCGGAGCTCGCGGCGATCGTCGCGCAGTTGCGCACGGTCGACCCGGGCGCGATCCGGGGCGTGGCGGCGCAGGTGCTCGCGGTCGGGGAGGGCGTCGACGGCTCGGTGCGCGCCGTCGACCGGGGCGCGGCGGCGGTCGAGGGCCGCTGGGAGGGCGAGGGCGCGGCGGCGTTCGGCGGCTGGGTGGCGTCGTTCCGGACGGCCGCCGCGAGCGAGCGCCGGGCGATCACGGAGGCGGGCACGACGCTCGGGCATGTCGGCACCGTCCTCGACGTGCTGCGCCGCGAGGTCGAGCAACAGGTGACGCAGGCGCTCGCGATGGCCGGTGCGGCGCGGGACCGGACGATCGCGGGCGGCAGCATCCCGCCCGCGCTCGCCGACGGTCTGGCCGCGCACGCGGTGCGCGGACCCACCGACACGGCGCGGGCGGCCGTCGCGCGCGCCGAGGGTGAGCTCACCGACGCCGCCGCCCGCCTGCGGGGCGCGGCCGAGGCGATGACGGCCTTCGCCGCGCTGCCCGCGCCCGACGTCGCCGTCATGGCCCCGCCACGCGGGACGCCCGTGCCGTGGCGTCCGATCGAGGACGTGGCCGCGACCAGCACCGGGAGCCTCACGGGCGCCGGGAGCGCCGCCGACCCGGGCAGCAACGGCAGCGCGGGCGGCGCCAGCAGCGGTGCTGCCGGCGGCGGTGCGGGCGGCGGGTCCAGCGCGTCGGGCACCGCGACCGGCGGCACGGGGCCGGCGCCCGCGGGCCAGGTCGGCGACTGGATCCGTCAGGCGATGGCGATCCTGCAGGAGTCGGGGGTGCCGCCCGAGAAGATGGACCCGGCCGACATCGCGACGATCATCGACCGCGAGTCGGGCGGCGACCCGAACGCCGTGAACGACTGGGACTCGAACGCCGACAGGGGCACGCCGTCGCAGGGCCTCATGCAGACGATCGGCCCGACGTTCGAGGCGCACAAGCTGCCCGGGCACGACGACATCCGCGACCCCGTGGACAACATCATCGCGGGGGTCCGCTACGCGGTCGCGCGCTACGGGTCGGTCTCCCGGGTGCCGGGCGTCGAGGCGCTCGCCCGCGGCGACGCCTACGTCGGCTACTGATCCGTCGCGCCGAGGGTCGGTCAAGGGCTCCTCGGCCGCCCTGCCCACCGACCTCGGGCGCGCTCCCGTGCGTGCGAGGGTGACGGGGTGACGACTCTGGCGCGCCTCGGCCCGGCGGTACGGGCCACGGTCCCCCCGTTCCACGTCATGGACGTCTGGGCGGCGGCGGTGGAGCGGGCGCGCACGCACGGCGACCTCGTCAACCTCTCCGCGGGCCAGCCGTCGACGCCCGCCCCGGTCGACGTGCGGAACGCCGCCAAGCGCGCCCTCGACGAGCAGATCCTCGGTTACTCCGGCTCGCTCGGCACCCCTGAGCTCCGCGACGCGATCGCCGCGCACCACCGCAGGCGCTACGGCGACGAGACGGTCCGCCGTGAGGACGTCGTCGTCACCACCGGTGGCTCGGGCGGTTTCCTGCTCGCGTTCCTCGCGGCGTTCGACGTCGGCGACACCGTCGTGCTCGCCCGGCCCGGCTACCCCTGCTACCGCAACATCCTCGCCGCGCTCGGCTGCGACGTCGTCGAGCTCCCGTGCGGCGAGGAGACGCGGTTCCAGCCGACGGTCGCGATGCTCGAGGAGCTCGACCGCCCGCCGAAGGGCGTCGTCGTGGCGAGCCCCGCCAACCCCACCGGCAGCGTCATCGAGCCCGACGACCTGGCGGCGCTCGCGCGGTGGTGCGAGGAGCAGGGCGTCCAGCTGATCAGCGACGAGATCTACCACGGCATCGAGTACGGGCGCGGGGAATCAGCCCCGCCGACCGCCAGCGCCTGGAGCACCTCGCACGAGGCGATCGTCGTCACCTCGTTCTCGAAGTACTGGTCGATGACGGGCTGGCGGCTGGGCTGGCTGCTGGTGCCCGAGCGGCTGCGGCGGGCGGTGGACGTCATCGCCGGCAACTTCACGGTCTGCCCGCCGGTGCCGGCGCAGTACGCGGCGCTCGCGGCGTTCACCGAGGCGTCGCTGGCCGAGGCCGACGCCCACGTCGAGCGCTACGCGCTGAACCGCCGGCTGCTCCTCGACGGGCTCCCGGACCTGGGCCTGACCCGGCTCGCGCCCGCCGACGGCGCGTTCTACGTCTACGCCGACGTCGCCCACCTCACCGACGACACCCTCGCCTTCGGCCGGCGGATGCTCGCCGAGACGGGCGTCGCGGTGGCCCCGGGCATCGACTTCGATCCGGTCGACGGGCACACCTGGCTCCGCCTGTCGTTCGCCGGCGCCACGGCGGACGTGCGCGAGGGCCTGGCCCGGCTCGGACGCTGGCTCCCGACGCTCTAGACGGCCGCGCGACGCGGACTACTCTCCGTGTCTGTGGAACCCGACGACGAGGCCCGGCTGGAGGCCTGGGAGCGCCGCACCGACTACCCGCTGACCGTGCTCGCGGTGCTGTACCTCGGGGTCTACGCCGTCCAGGTGCTCGCGACCCGCCCCGGCCAGGCGTCGTGGTGGTGGCTCGACGCGGCGCTCTGGGGGGTGTGGGTGCTGTTCGTCGTCGACTACGGCATCCGGATCGCGCTCGCGCGGCGCAAGGGGCGGTTCATCGTCCGCCACCCGCTCGACCTGCTCGTCGTCGCGGCGCCGTTCTTCCGGTTCCTGCGGCTGCTGCGGCTCGTCGCGGCGATCTCGGTCCTCGGGCGGGTGCTGCGCGACGACTTCCGGGGCCGGGTCGGCAGCTACCTCATCGTCTCGATCTCCCTGCTCAGCTTCATCGCGGCGCTCGGGGTCTACGAGGCCGAGCGCGACGCGCCGGAGGCGTCGATCCTGACGTTCGGCGACGCGATGTGGTGGGTGCTGACGACGATCACGACCGTCGGCTACGGCGACCTCTCGCCCGTGACCACCGAGGGCCGGCTCGTCGCGGCGGGTCTCATGCTCGCCGGCATCGCGGTGCTCGGCACCGTGACCGCGGCGATCGCGACGTGGTTCCTCGAGCAGGTCGGGGCGCGCGACGCGTCCGAGGCCGTCGCGGCGCCGCCCCGCGCCGACCCCGCGGACCTGCGCCACGCCGAGCTCCTCGCCGAGCTGCGCGACCTGCGCCGCCGCCTCGACGTGCTCGAGAGCACTCCCGACGAGGCGGAGTCGACCCGCGCGCCACGCTGATCAGCGCGAGCGGGTGGATTTCCTGGCGTCCAGCGACAGCGTGGACGCCAGGCTGGCACACCCCGTGCGCCCCGCATCGCTCGTCAGGAGGCGGGGGCGGGGAGGGTGGCGGCGCGGTCGAGGGTGGCGGTGACGTCGTCGTCGGTGAGGTCGCGGTGGGTCACGAAGCGCACGCCGGGGCCGAAGGGCACGGCCGCGACGTCGACACCGGCCAGCGACGCCACGAGCGTGCCGGGGTCGGGCGTCGGCACGAGGACGATGTTCGTGTCGGGCGAGATCACCGGCCAGCCCAGCGCCTGCAGCCCCTCGGCGAGGCGGGCGGCGCGGGCGTGGTCGGCGGCGAGATCACCGATCTGGTCGAGCGCCACCAGCCCCGCGGCCCCGACGACGCCGCCCTGGCGGATCCCGCCGCCGAGCATCTTGCGCAGCCGCCAGGCCCGGTCCACGAACGCCGCCGACCCGGCCACCACCGAGCCCATCGGCGCGCCCAGGCCCTTGGACAGGCACACGGACACGGTGTCGACGCCCGCGGCCAGCGCGGCGGGCGCCACGCCGAGCGCCGCCGCCGCGTGCCAGATGCGCGCCCCGTCGAGGTGCACGGCCAGCCCGGCGTCCCGCGCCGCGGCGACCAGCGCGCGGTGCTCGTCGACCGGTGTCACCGCCCCGCCGGCCCCGTTGTGCGTGTTCTCCAGGCACAGCAGCGAGGTGCGCAGCCCGAAGTAGGGCCCGGCACGCCCGGCGGCCGCGGTCACCGCCGCCGGGGTCGGGCGCCCGGGGCCCGCGTCGTGCGCGAGCGGGGCCGGCAGGCCGCCGGCGAGCCAGGCGGCGGTGCCCAGCTCGGCCTCGAGCACGTGCGCCCCGGTCGGCGCGAGGAACCTGTCACCGCGTGTCAGGTGGTCCATCAGTGCGATCGCGTTCGCCATGCACCCCGTCGGGGTCCACAGCGCCGCCTCGACGCCGAGCAGGTCGGCGACGCGCTCCTGCAGCGCCCCGAGGGTCGGGTCGCCGTCGAGGACGTCGTCGCCGACCTCCGCGGTGGCCATCGCCTCCCGCATCGCCGGCGAGGGCCGCGTGACCGTGTCCGAGCGGAGATCGATCACCGCGGCAGCTTCACCACCGACACGAAGAAGTCGTCGATCTGGCGGATGACCTCGATGAACCGCTCGAAGTCGACCGGCTTGGCGACGTAGGCGTTGGCGTGGAGGTTGTAGCTGCGCAGGATGTCCTCCTCGGCCTGCGAGGTGGTCAGCACGACGACCGGGATGCTGCGCAGCGTCTCGTCGTTCTTGACCTCCTCCAGCACCTCGCGCCCGTCCTTCCGGGGCAGGTTGAGGTCGAGCAGGATCAGCCCGGGGCGCGGCGCGTCGCTGTACTCGCCCTCGCGGCGCAGGAACGACAGCGCCTCGACGCCGTCGGCGACGACGTGCAGCTGGTTGCGCAGCTTGTGGTGCTCGAACGCCTCCTGCGTCATGAGGACGTCGCCGGGGTCGTCCTCGACGAGCAGCACGTCGATCTCGTGCAGGGGGTCGGTCACGGGACGGCCTCCACGGGGCTCTCGGGCGCCGCGGGAGTCGCGGCAGTGGTCGCGGCAGGGGTCGCGGCAGGTGTCGCGGCAGGGGTCGCGCCGGGCAGGACGGGCAGGGCGACGACGAACGTCGTCCCCGGACGCGGGTCGTCGTCGCGGCCGGGTTCGAGCCACATCGAGCCGTCGTGGCGCTCGACGATCTTGCGGCACATCGCCAGCCCGATCCCGGTGCCCGGGTAGGCGTCCTTGGCGTGCAGCCGCTGGAAGATGACGAAGATCCGCTCAGCGTACTCGGCGTCGATCCCGATGCCGTTGTCGCGGAAGCGCAGCAGCCAGCGGCCGTCGTCGTCCGGGTCGCGCTCGGCGTCGATCCGGACGTGCGGGGGCTCCTCGCCGCGGAACTTCAGCGAGTTGCCCAGCAGGTTCTGGAACACCGTCGTGAGCAGGGCCGGCTCCCCGAGCACCTGCGGGAGCTCGCCGCGCTCGACGGTCCCGCCGGACTCCTCGAGCGCCCGCGCGACGTTCTCGGTGGCCTGGTCGACGAGCTCGCCGAGCTCCACCGGGCGCATCGGCTCGCCCTGCCGCCCGACGCGCGAGAAGGCGAGCAGGTCGTTGATCAGCACCTGCATGCGCTTGGCGCCGTCGGTGGCGAACTCGATGTACTGGTCGGCGCGCTCGTCGAGCTGCCCGGCGTAGCGCCGCTGGAGCAGCTGGCAGAAGCTCGCCACCTTGCGCAGCGGCTCCTGCAGGTCGTGCGAGGCGACGTAGGCGAACTGCTCGAGGTCGGAGTTGGAGCGCGCCAGGTCGCGGCTGCGGGCGTCGAGCTCCTGGCGCGCCTGCTCGGTGTCGGAGAGCTCGCGGACGATGAGCCGGCGCATCGCCTCGACGTCCTCGCCGAGCTGGGTGATCTCGCGGGGCCCGGCGGGCTCGACCTCGTGCTCGAGCTCCCCGTCGGCCACCTGGCGGACCTCCGCGGCCAGCCGGTGTGTCGGCACCACCACGACCCGGCGCAGCCACAGCAGCAGGCCGGTGATGCCGAGCGCGAGCCCGAGGAGCGTGACGACCCCGACGACGGCGATCGCGGTGGCCGCGCCGTCGAGGTTGTCGCGGGCGTCGTCGCGCAGGGTCGCGAGCCGCTCGCGCTGGACCTCGAGCGCGGCGCGGACCTCGTCGAACGCGGCCCGCCCCAGCTCCACCGACGGCGGCGCGCCGCCCTGCGTGATCGCGGCGACCGAGGGCTCGGCGTACACCGCCCGCCAGCGGCCGAGGGCGTCCTCGACGGCGCGGAGGTCGGCGAGGATGGCCGGGTCCCCGCCGGCCGCGGTGCGCAGCGCCGCGAGCGCCTGCGCCTCGTCGGCGCGCCCGCGCTCGTAGGGCGCGAGGAAGTCCGGCGTGCGCGCGAGGGCGTAGCCGCGGACCCCGGTCTCCTGGTCGACGGTGGACGCGTCGAGGCGCTGGGCCGCGAGCAGCGCCGGGTCGAGCCGGTCGATCAGCGCGGTGCGCCGGTCGTCCAGCGCGGACAGCGAGGTCGCGCCCACGACGGCGGCCACGACCAGCAGGACCGCGACCACGGCCCCGGTGACCACGAGGATCCGTTGGAGCGACCAGCGCGCCAGCCCGCTCCGTCGCCGCTGGCGCGGCGGGACGAGGGTGGCGGGTCCCCGCCGGTCGGGCGCGGAGGTCTCGGCCACGGCTCCGGCGGCGTCGGTCGTCGGCGCGCTCACGTGTCCGACACCAGCAGCACGGCCGCGACGTCGTCGGGCCGGGCCGTCGACAGCGACCGCACCCGCTCCATCACGGCGTCCAGCATCGTCGCGGGGTCGTCGCGCCACGGCACGGGGCCGGCAGTGACCTCCCGCAGCAGCGCCTGCAGGCCGTCGGTCCACAGCACGTCGCCCGAGGGCTGGCGGCCCTCGATGAGCCCGTCGGTGTAGAGCAGCAGCGACCACTTGGGCGGGAGCTCGACCTCCAGCGATCGCCACGTCGTCCCGTTGCCGACGCCGAGGGGCAGGCCGAGGGCCTCGGTGGACAGCAGGCGGGTGTCGTCGCCCTCGCCCACCAGCGCGGGCGGCGGGTGGCCGGCCAGGCGCAGCGTCAGGCGCTGGCGCGTCGGGTCGACCGTCGCCGCGGCCAGCGTGGTGAACAGCGTCGGGTGGTTGCGCTCGCTGATGAGCAGCTCGTGCATCGTCGGCAGGACGCGGTCGGGGTCGATGCCCGAGAGCACCAGCGTGCGCCACGCGATGCGCAGGCTGACCCCGAGCGCGGCCTCGTCGGGCCCGTGCCCGCAGACGTCGCCGATGACGGCGTGCAGCTGGCCGTCCCGGTCCTCGACGACGTCGTAGAAGTCGCCCCCCAGGAGCGTCTGCTCGGTGCCCGGCTCGTAGCGGGCGAGGATGCGCACCGCCGGGTCGTCGAGCAGCGGCGAGGGGAGCAGGCCGCGCTCGAGGCGGGAGTTCTCGTCGGCACGCAGCTGGGCGTCGCGCAGGGCCCGGCGGACCCGGTCGCTGCGGCGGCGCTCGACGGCGTAGCGCACGGCGCGGGCGAGCGTCGGGCCGTCGACGGCGTCCTTGACCAGGTAGTCCTGCGCGCCCACGCCCACCGCGTCGGCGCCGAGCTGCTCGTCGCGCCGCCCCGTGAGGACGAGCACGGCGGGCCCGTCGGTGGCGAGCACGCGGCGCAGGCCCTCGAAGCCGTGGGCGTCGGGGAGGGCGAGGTCGAGCAGCACGCAGTCGGGGCCGGTCATCCCGTCCACCCCGTCGAGCCCGTCGAGCACGGCCTCGGCGTCGGCGAGGGACGCGGCGCGCTCGAGCTCGACCGCGAGGTCGGCGTCGGCGAAGTGCTCGGTGACGAGGAGGGCGTCGGCGTCGTCGTCCTCCACGAGCAGCACCCGCAGCGGCGCGGACGCGTCCGGCTCGACCGGCTCCATGCGTCCTCCCTCCCTGCTCACGGGTCCCACGACCGTAGTCGCTCGCCGTTCTCCGACCGGGTGCGGCCGCCCCTCGTGCGCCGACCGTGCCCGTAGGCTCGGCCGAGTGAGTGCCCCGACGGTCCCCAACGTGCTCGCCGCCCGGTACGCGTCCCCGGAGCTGACCGCGCTGTGGTCACCCGAGCGCAAGATCGTGCTCGAGCGCGAGCTGTGGATCGCGGTGCTGACCGCGCAGCGCGAGCTGGGCGTCGAGGTACCCGATGGCGTCCTGGAGGATTACCGCGCGGTCGTCGACCGCGTCGACCTGGCGTCCATCGCGGCCCGCGAGCGGGTGACCCGCCACGACGTCAAGGCGCGCATCGAGGAGTTCGACGCGCTCGCGGGCCACCAGCACGCCCACAAGGGCATGACCAGCCGCGACCTCACCGAGAACGTCGAGCAGCTCCAGATCCGCGACTCGCTGCGCCTCGTCGCGGACAAGACGGTCGCGGTGCTCGCCCGTCTGGCCCGGCGCGCCTCCGAGCACGCCGAGCTCGTCATGGCCGGGCGCAGCCACAACGTCGCCGCCCAGGCCACGACGCTGGGCAAGAGGTTCGCGAGCGCGGCCGACGAGACGCTCGTCGCCTACCGGCGGCTGAACGAGCTGGTCGAGCGCTACCCGCTGCGGGGGATCAAGGGCCCGGTCGGCACCGCGCAGGACATGCTCGGGCTGCTCGGTGGCTCGCAGGACAAGCTCGCCCGGCTCGAGCGCCGCGTCGCCGAGCACCTGGGCTTCGGCGAGGTGCTCACCAGCGTCGGGCAGGTCTACCCCCGCTCGCTGGACCACGACGTGCTCTCCGCGCTGGTCCAGCTCGCCGCGGGCCCGTCGTCGCTCGCCACGACCATCCGCCTCATGGCCGGCCAGGAGCTGGTCACCGAGGGCTTCCGGCCGGGCCAGGTGGGCTCCAGCGCCATGCCGCACAAGATGAACACCCGCTCCTGTGAGCGGGTCAACGGCCTCGCGGTGGTGCTGCGCGGCAACGCGGCGATGGTCGCCGAGCTGGCCGGCGGGCAGTGGAACGAGGGCGACGTCTCCGACTCGGTCGTGCGCCGCGTCGCCCTGCCCGACGCGTTCTTCGCGATCGACGGGCTGCTCGAGACGATCCTGACCGTCCTCGACGAGTTCGGCGCCTACCCGGCGGTCATCGCCCGCGAGCTCGACCGCTACCTGCCCTTCCTCGCCACGACGGCCGTGCTCATGGCCGCCGTGCGCGCCGGGGTGGGCCGCGAGACCGGGCACGAGATCGTCTCGGAGCACGCGCGCGCCGTCGCACTGGACATGCGCGAGAAGGGCGCCGAGGGCAACGACCTGCTCGCCCGCCTCGGCGGCGACGCCCGCCTCGGGCTCTCGTCGGCCGACCTCGACGCCGCCGTGGGCGACCCGCGCGCCTTCGTCGGGGCCGCCGGCGCCCAGGTCGCCGAGATCACCCGGCAGGTGGACGCGATCGTCGCGCACCGACCCGACGCGGCGGCGTACACGCCGGCGCCGATCCTCTAGCCTGCGCGGCCGTGGCGTCGCTCGGGGACTACTCACATCTCGCCTCCGGCAAGGTCCGGGACCTCTACGAGGTCGACGAGGAGACCCTGCTGCTCGTCGCCTCCGACCGGATCTCGGCGTACGACCACGTCCTCGCCACGCCGATCCCCGACAAGGGCCGCGTGCTCACGGCGATGAGCGTGTTCTGGTTCGAGCTGCTCGGCGGGCCCGACGTCGCGACACCGCCCATCGCCCACCACCTGATCGCGGCCCGGGACGAGCGCATCCCCGACGAGGTCCGCGGGCGGGCGCTGCTGGTGCGCCGGCTCGAGATGATTCCGGTGGAGTGCGTCGCCCGCGGCTACCTCGCCGGCTCGGGCACCGCCGACTACCGCCGTGACGGCGCGATCTGCGGCGTCCCGCTGCCCGACGGCCTCACCGAGGCCAGCGTGCTCCCGACCCCGATCTTCACGCCCGCGACGAAGGCCGCCCAGGGCGAGCACGACGAGAACGTCAGCTTCGAGGTCGTCGCGGAGACCGTCGGGCGTGACCTCGCGGGCGCGCTGCGCGACCAGACCCTGGCGGTCTACGCCCGCGGCGCCGCGTACGCCGCCTCGCGGGGTCTGATCCTCGCCGACACCAAGCTCGAGTTCGGCCGCTCCCCGGACGGCGCGCTGGTGCTGGGTGACGAGGTGCTCACGCCGGACTCGTCGCGGTTCTGGCCGGCCGAGGGCTACGCGCCGGGCGCGGTCCAGCCGAGCTTCGACAAGCAGTACGTCCGCGAGTGGCTCACCTCGCCCGCCTCGGGCTGGGATCGGCACTCCGGCGAGGCGCCGCCGCCGCTGCCCGACGAGGTCGTCGAGGCCACGCGGGCCCGCTACATCGAGGCGTACACGCGCCTGACCGGCCGGGAGTGGCCGCCCGCGATGTGACCGTGCGAGCCCGCGCGAGTGGCCGTCGTCGGGCCGAGCCGCGGTGTTCACCCGGCGGTCGCCCGCCGGGCATCTCCGCCTGGCCTCATGGGTTCCGTGAGTCCCCGCCTGCTCGTCTCGGTCACCGGTCTCGGGCCCGGCGCGCCGCTGGCCGCCGCCGTGGCGCTCGCGGACGCCCTCGACGCGCGCCGCGTGCCCGTGACGTGGCTCGCCGGCCCGCGCCCGCACCCCGAGGTCGCGGCCTGGGCGACCGCGCGCCGCCGCCTCGGCGAGGCCGTGCTGCTGCACGGCACGCGTCCCGAGGCCGAGCCGGGCCGCCCCTACCGCCGCCTGCCCGCCCACGAGGCCGGCCTGCGGCTCACCGCCGCCCTGCGCAGCCGCGACGCCCTCGGCCTCGCCGTCGACGGGTTCGCGGCGCCGGGCTGGGCCGCCTCGCCCGGCACCCGGACCGCGCTCGCGGCGGCCGGCATCGGCCTGCTCCTCGACGACGGCGGCGTCCACCGCCTGGGTCTCGGCGGCGCGCTCGTGACGTCGTGGGAGGGCCCCGCCGTCGGGCCGGAGCCGTGTCGCACCCGCCCGGCCCGCCGCCGCGCGGAGCCGGACCTCGTCCACCTCGCCCTGCCCGCGGGCCTCCCGGCGGCGACGGCGGGCGAGCTCGTCGACCGGGCGCTCGCCGCGGGCGCCACCCCGCTCGGGGCCGCCGAGCTCCTGCCCCGCCGCGCCCCGCGCCCTCGCGGCGCCGCCGGCGACCCGGAGCAGTGGTCGATCACCGCCTAGGTCACGGCGTGAACGACACCCCACGGGGCGCGATCCGCACCTCGGTGCCCTCGGGGGCGAGGTTCGAGAACAGGGTGTAGTGCAGGTCGGGGTCGGCCAGCACCGCCTCGTGGATCGGCACCGCGAGCGGCGGAGCGACCGCGCGCAGGTAGTCGACGGCCTCGGACGCCTTGAGCCACGGCGCGGCGGTCGGCAGCAGCAGGACGTCCGGGGTGCGCTCGGGCACGGTGAACGCGTCGCCGGGGTGCAGGACGCTGCCGTCGATCCAGTAGCCGTTGTTGGCGATCCCCGGGATGTCGGGGTGGATCACCGCGTGGTCACCACCGACGACCTCGACCCGCGCGCCGCCGACGCTGAACGTCTCGCCGGGCTCGCGGACGGTGTGGGGGATGTCGCGCTCGCGGAGCTGCTCGGCGGTGCCGGGGTCGACGACCAGCTCGGCGCCCGGGTTCTGGCCGAGGAGCGCCGGCAGCTTGTCCAGGTTCAGGTGGTCGAAGTGCTGGTGCGTCACGAGGATCGCGGCGAGGCCCTCGAGGGTCTCGTAGCCCGACGAGAAGGCGCCGGGGTCGATGAGGATGCGCGCCGAGCCGGTGTCGGCGACCACGCACGCATGGCCGAGGTGCACGAGTTCCACGCCACCCGAGTTCCCCTCCGCCGCCCCGGTAACCTGGACGGCGTGGCTCGCGTGATCGTCGACGTGCTCCCCAAGGCCGAGATCCTCGACCCGCAGGGGCAGGCGGTGGCCCGCGCGATGGGCCGCCTCGGGGTCAGCGGGGTGGCCGACGTGCGGCAGGGCAAGCACTTCGAGCTGGAGGTCGACGACTCGGTCGACGACGCCGAGCTCGAGCGCATCGCCGGGTCGCTGCTGGCCAACCCGGTGATCGAGGAGTGGGTCGTGCGGAGGGTGCCGTCGTGAGCCGCATCGGGGTCATCACGTTCCCCGGGACGCTGGACGACGTCGACGCGGCGCGTGCGGTGCGCTACGCCGGCGGCGAGCCGGTGGCGCTCTGGCACGACGACGCCGACCTGCGAGGCGTCGACGCGGTGGTCGTGCCCGGCGGGTTCTCCTACGGCGACTACCTGCGCGCCGGCGCGATCGCGGCCCGCTCGCCGGTGATGGGCCCGGTCGTCGACGCCGGCCGCGCGGGCATGCCCGTGCTCGGCATCTGCAACGGCTTCCAGATCCTCTGCGAGGCGGGCCTGCTCCCGGGCGCGCTCGTCCGCAACCACGGGCTGCGCTTCGTCTGCCGCGAGGTGGGCCTGCGGGTGGAGGCCGACACGGCGTGGACCTCGGGCTTCACCGTCGGGCAGGACATCCGGGTGCCGCTGAAGTCGGGCGAGGGCCGCTACGTCGCCGACGCGGCCACCCTCGACGCGCTCGAGGCCGAGGGCCGCGTGGTCTTCCGCTACACCGAGCCCGCCCCGAACGGCGCGCTGCGCGACATCGCCGGCATCAGCTCCGCCGACGGCCGCGTCGTCGGCCTCATGCCGCACCCCGAGCACGCCATCGACGCCCTGACGGGCCCGGGCACCGACGGCCTCGGCCTCTTCACCTCCGTGATCTCGCAGCTCACGGCAGCAGCGTGACGCGCAGCTCCCAGAGGTCGGCGTAGACGAGCAGCATCCGCCCGCCGAGGTGCAGCACGATCCCGCGCATCTCGTCGGGCCGGTCGACGTGGGTGAGCAGGCGCGACACGTCCTCGACGGCCTCGCCGACGACCTCGTCGAACGGCGCCTCCGCCGACACGTCACGACCGCCCGGCTCGCTCGGCTGGGCCGCCGGCAGCAGGGGCACGACCGTGTCGCCACGGGCACCGGGCGCCAGCGCGAGCACGACGACGCCGCCGGAGCCGTCGTGGACCAGGAACTCGAGCATCCCGGCGGCCGCGTCGACGTGCGGCAGGACGCTCTGCGGCACGCGGCCGGCGAGCTCGAGGGCGTGACGGCGGACCCCGAGCAGCTCCCGGTCGAGCACCAGCGGGAGCTGCGCGAGGACGTCGCCGGCCCCCGGCGTGGACGCCGAGGCGGCGTCGTCGCCGGTCGCGGTGCCGGGCGCCGAGGAGACGGAGGCGGTGGTCATGGCTCCATGATGTATCGAGGGTCCGACACTCCCGGGTATTGCCCGACACGCCAACACCGTGTCGCGGCGAAATGACCCTACGGAACCATGAGCGGCCATCCGATCGAGCGAAAGGCCCAGGACGCTCCCGCGGGTGGTGGTGCACACGGTGGGCGTGTGGCGTACAGCGGTCGGTGGAGCCGGTGACGTGACGCGACACGGGTTTGTCGACCGCACGTCGTGGGTAGCGGCGCGCTCACCGCGAGCGACCGGGCGTGACCGGCCCGCTGAGGCCCTGCGCACGGCCCCGACGGCGACCCGCGCGGGGCGCCTACCCTCGTCGGGGTGACCGTCCCGCAGGGTCCGGCCCGCGTCGATGCCGCGCCCGTCGATCCCACCCCGGCCGATCCGATCCCGGCCGATCCCACCCCCGTGCAGCCCTCCCCGCCCGCACCCTCGTCGGCTCCTCCCGTCGACACCGTCGAGCGCGCCGCCGGCACCCCCGACGAGGCCCAGCCCCACGCGGCGCTCGGCCTGCGCGACGAGGAGTACGCGCGCATCCGGGACATCCTCGGGCGCCGCCCCACCGAGGCCGAGCTGGCGATGTACTCGGTGATGTGGTCGGAGCACTGCTCCTACAAGTCGTCGAAGGTCCACCTGCGCCGGTTCGGCGAGACCACCACCGAGGCCATGCGGGCGCGGCTGCTCGCGGGCATCGGGGAGAACGCGGGCGTGGTCGACGTCGGCGACGGGTGGGCCGTCACCTTCAAGATCGAGTCGCACAACCACCCGTCGTACGTCGAGCCGCACCAGGGCGCGGCCACCGGCGTCGGCGGGATCGTCCGGGACATCATGGCGATGGGCGCGCGACCGGTCGCGGTCATGGACGGGCTGCGGGTGGGCCCGCTCGACGCCCCGGACACGGCGCGGGTGCTGCCCGGCGTCGTCTCCGGCGTCGGCTTCTACGGCAACTGCCTGGGCCTGCCCAACATCGGCGGCGAGGTGGTCTTCGACCCCACCTACGCCGGCAACCCGCTGGTCAACGCCCTGTGCGTCGGCGTGCTGCGTCACGAGGACCTGCACCTGGCCTTCGCGTCGGGCACCGGCAACAAGATCGTGCTCTTCGGGGCCCGGACCGGGCTCGACGGCATCGGCGGCGTGTCGGTGCTCGCGTCCGAGACGTTCGACGCGGCCGACCCCACCCAGGCCCCGAGTCGCAAGAAGCTCCCCAGCGTGCAGGTGGGCGACCCGTTCGCCGAGAAGGTGCTCATCGAGTGCTGCCTCGAGCTCTTCGGTGCCGGGCTGGTCGTCGGCATCCAGGACCTCGGCGGCGCCGGCCTGTCCTGCGCGACGTCCGAGCTCGCCAGCGCCGGCGACGGCGGCATGCACGTCGACCTCGACGCCGTCCCCCTGCGCGCCGCGGACATGACCGCTGCCGAGATCCTCTCCAGCGAGTCGCAGGAGCGGATGTGCGCGGTCGTGACCCCGGAGAACGTCGACGCGTTCATGGCGGTCTGCCGGCGCTGGGACGTCACGGCGACGGTGATCGGCGAGGTCACCGACGGCGACCGCCTGCGGATCACCCACCACGGCGCGACCGTCGTCGACGTGCCGCCGCGCACCGTCGCCCACGACGGCCCGGTCTACGAGCGGCCCTACGCCCGCCCCGAGTGGCAGGATGCGCTGCAGGCCGACACCGTGGCCGGTCGCCCGCGGCCCTCGACGCCCGGCGAGATCGCCGAGCAGGTCCGCGGCCTCGTCGCCTCGCCCGCGCTGGCCTCGCGCGCCTGGGTCACCGAGCAGTACGACCGCTACGTGCGCGGCAACACCACGTCCGCGACCCCGGCGGACGCCGGCGTGGTGCGCGTCGACGAGGAGACCGGGCGTGGCGTGGCGATCTCCATCGACGCCAACGGGCGTTTCTGCCAGCTCGATCCGCGGGCCGGCGCGCAGCTCGCCCTCGCCGAGTCCGTGCGCAACGTCGCGTCCTCGGGCGCGGTGCCGGTGGCGGTGACCGACTGCCTGAACTTCGGCTCGCCCGAGGACCCGGCGGTGATGTGGCAGTTCGCCGAGGCGGTCGCGGGCATGGCCGAGGGCTGCGCGGCGCTGGGGCTCCCGGTCACCGGCGGCAACGTCAGCTTCTACAACCAGACCGGCAGCACGGCGATCCTGCCGACACCGGTGGTCGGGGTGCTGGGCATCCTGTCCGACGTGACGCGCGCGGTGCCGCACGGGCTCGGGCCCGAGGGCCACGCGGTGTGGCTGCTCGGCGAGACCCGCGACGAGCTCGACGGCTCGGCGTGGGCGGGCGTCGTGCACGACCACCTGGGCGGGCGGCCCCCGCAGGTCGACCTGGCCGCGGAGGCCCGGCTCGCCGCGCTCGTCGCGGGCGCCGCCTCCGAGGGCCTGCTCTCCGGGGCCCACGACCTCTCCGACGGCGGGCTCGCGCAGGCGCTCGTCGAGGCCGCGCTGGGCACCGGGCGGGGGGCGCGGGTGGCCCTGCCGTCGGGCCCGCGGGGTCTCGACGCCGCCACCGTGCTGTTCTCCGAGTCCGGCGCGCGGATGCTCGTCACCGTGGCCCCGGGCGACGAGGCCGAGCTCGCCCGCCGCTGCGCCGACGCCGGCCAGCCGGCGGCCCGGTTGGGCGAGGTCGGCGGGGACGCGGTCGCGATCGAGGGGGTCGACGACCTCCCGCTCGCCGAGCTCCGGTCGCTGTGGGAGGCGACCCTGCCGGCGGCCCTGGACTGACCTGGTTGGCAGCGAACGCGCTGTTCGTTGCGCTAGAAGCAGCGAACGGCGCGTTGGCTGCTCTCCAGGTCGGCTGGGTACCGGGGTCGGCTAGGGGAGCGCGGCGACGAAGGCGCGCCCGTAGCGCCGGTAGCCGCGGCCGTTGGGGTGGGCGAGGTCGGGGCCGCTGTCGAGCAGGCGGTTGATGTCGTGCGTCGCCGCCTCGAGCGCGACGGGGCGCAGGCGCGGGTGGGCGGCGATCACCTCGCGCGCGACCGCCGACAGCACCCGCCCGCGCCGCTGCACCACGCCGCGCTGGAGGTCGGGCACGTCGGCGACGAGCGCGCCGGGCGGCAGCGCGGCGCACACCGTGTCGAGGTCGCGGCGGAAGTCCTCGACGGGCGTGTCCTGCGCGGCGTCGTTGGTGCCGATCGCGAGCGCGACGACGGCGTCCGTGCCGTCCCAGCCCTCGGGCACCGAGGGCAGCTGCTCGGCGAGGACGTCGGCCACCGTCGCCCCGACGACGCCGAGGTTCACCACCCGCACCCGGACGTCCTCGCGCGCCTCGATCGCGTCGGCCAGCCGCCCGGCCCAGGAGCGCTCGGGGTGCACGGCGCCCAGGCCCTGGGCGAGCGAGTCGCCGAGCGCCACGAGCAGCACGTCGCCCGGGCTGCGGCGGCGGCGGCGCCAGTAGGCCGCGTGGTCGGTGTCCATCGTCGTGGCGATCCACAGGCGGCGCGCCTGCCAGGCCACGACGCCGAGGACCCCGGCGAGGACGAGCAGGCGGGCGCGCGGCACGCGATCACGCTAGCCCGTCGCGCCCAAGCCGCCTCGCCGACCGACGGCGCCGACTACCCTCGGCCACCGTGCCCAAGCGAGCCCCTGACCCCGCACAGGTGCGCGCGGACCTGCTCGCGGTCGCCGACTGGGTCCGCGACCCCGAGGGCCACGAGCGCCCGGCGCGCCCGCTGCTGGCCGCGGCGGTCCGCTCGTCGCTGCGCACGCTGGAGCACACCGCGCCCGGCCACAGCGTCGAGGTTCGCGTTCCGCCGTTCGGCGCTGTGCAGTGCGTCGAAGGGCCGCGCCACACCCGCGGCACCCCGCCCAACGTCGTCGAGACCGACGCGGCGACGTGGCTCGGGCTCGCCCTCGGGGTACTCACGTGGGACGCCGCCGCCGACCGGGTGTCGGCGTCGGGCCATCGCGCGACCGAGATCTCGCGATGGCTCCCGGTGGTGGATGTGCATCGAACGTGTGAGAACGGCTGATCCGTCCCGGTTGCGCCCGTACCATGACCATCACCGGAACGTGACGGACGGCAGGTGGATGCGGAGGGAGGCCGGGTGCAGCGGCCGAGCTGGGCTCCCGACGAGGTCGACATCGACCGACCGAGCGCCGCCCGGGTCTACGACCACTACCTCGGTGGTCTCCACAACTTCGCGGTCGACCGGGCGATGGCCGCCCGCGCCGTCGCCGACTGGCCCGAGCTGCCACGCATCATGCAGGCCAACCGGGCGTTCCTGCGCCGGGCGGTGCGCCACCTCGTGGCGCAGGGCATCGACCAGTTCCTCGACATCGGGTCGGGCATCCCGACCGTCGGCAACGTCCACGAGGTCGCCCAGGCGGCCGACCCCGACGCGCACGTGGTCTACGTCGACATCGACCCCGTGGCCGTCGCCCACTCGCGCGCGATCCTCGCCGACGACCCGCGCACCGGCGTCGTGCAGGCCGACTTCACCGACGTGTCCGCGATCCTCGACGACCCCGTGACGCGCTCGCTGCTCGACCTGTCCCGGCCGGTCGGCGTGCTCGTGGTGGCGCTGCTGCACTTCGTCGGCGACGAGCGCCGGCCCGCCGAGGTCCTCGGGCGCTACCGCGAGGCGATGGCCCCGGGCAGCTTCCTCGTCGTCAGCCACGCCAGCGCCGACGGTGCCCCGGACCGCGCCGACGAGCACCAGTCGCTCTACCGGCGCACCGCCACACCGATGACGATGCGCTCGCGCGACGAGGTGGCCGCGCTGCTGCACGGCTTCACCCTCGAGGAGCCCGGCATCGTGTTCCTGCCCGAGTGGCGCCCGGACGACCCGGCCGCCGCGCCCGCACACCCCGAACGCTTCACCGGCTACGCCGCCGTGGGTCGTCGTGACTGAGCCCGGGGCGCCCCTCGACGCCGACGGTCTCGACGACCCCGTCGACGCGCTCGCCGCGGCCTGGGCCGCCGAGGTCGAGGGGACCAGCTACGTCCCGATGGCCGCCGACGAGCTGCAGGCGCACCTGCGCGCGCTCGCCGGGCTCGTCGTCGACGGCGTGCTGGCCGACCCGCCGCGGCCCGAGGTCGGCGCCGAGGTCGGCCGGCGCCTCGTCGCCGCCCACTTCACGGGCCCGGCGACCCTCGAGCGCACCGTGCTGCTGCTGGCCCGACGGCTGCCCGCGGTGTGGGGCGACGCGGTCCTGCCCGCCGTGCAGTCGCTCACCGGCACGCTCGCCGCCGGCTACGCCGAGGCGCTGCGCGACCGCACGCTCGACGAGCAGGAGGCGATACGGCGCGCCGTGCTCGCCGCGCGTCACCACACCGAGAAGGCCCTGCACGCGAGCGAGGCCCGGTTCCGCGCGATGTTCCACGAGGCCGCGATCGGCATCGGGCTCGGCGACATGGAGGGCCGGATCCTCGAGGTCAACCCGGCCATGACGCGCATGTTCGGGCACACCGCCGACGACTTCCGGCGTCTCACCGTCGGTGACCTCACCCACCCCGACGACGCACCCTCGGTGTGGCGGCTCTACGAGCGCCTGCTGCGCGGGGAGATCGACAACTTCCGCCTCGAGAAGCGCTTCTTCCGGCGCACGGGCGAGGAGATCATCGGGCACCTGACGCTGTCGCTGGTGCGCGACGGGGAGGGCCGCCCCGCCTACCAGCTCGCGATGCTCGAGGACGCCACCGAACGCCACCGCCTCCAGGAGCACCTGGCCTACCAGGCCTACCACGATCCGCTGACCACGCTGGCCAACCGCACGCGGTTCACCGAGCGCCTCGAACACGTCTTCGCCGAGGCCGGGCCGGACACGGATCGCCGGGTCGGTGTCTGCTTCCTCGACCTCGACGGCTTCAAGACCATCAACGACAGCCTCGGGCACGGCGTCGGCGACACCATGCTCCAGGAGGTGGCCCGCCGGCTCGCGGCGTGCGTCACCGACGGCGAGCTGGTCGCCCGCACCGGCGGCGACGAGTTCGTCGTGCTGGTCGAGGACTCCCACGGCGTCGACCGCCTCGTCGAGCTCGCCGACCGGCTCCTCGCCGCCCTCGCGACGCCCCTGCGCCTGGCCGGGCAGGAGCTCGTGGTCGGCGCGAGCATCGGGGTCGTCGAGCAGGCGGTCACCGAGACCACGGCGTCGGAGCTGATGCGCGCCGCGGACATCACGCTCTACACGGCGAAGAACGAGGGCCGCGGGCGCTGGGCCGTCCACGACCCCTCGCGCGACGAGGCCGAGACCGCGCGGTTCACGCTGTCGGCGGCGCTACCGTCGGCGGTGGCCCACGACGAGTTCTTCGTGCTCTACCAGCCGCTGGTGTCCCTCGCCGACCAGCGCGTCCGCGGCGTCGAGGCGCTCGTGCGCTGGCAGCACCCGCGGCTCGGCGTGCTCTCGCCGCAGCTGTTCATCGGGCCGGCCGAGGAGACCGGGATCATCGTCGCGCTGGGCCGCCAGGTGCTCGAGCACGCCTGCCGCGACGCGCGCGCCTGGTACGAGGAGTTCGGCCCCGCCGCGCCGTTCGTCAGCGTCAACGTGGCGCCGCGCCAGCTCCAGGAGCCGGGCCTGGTCGCCGAGGTCGCCGCGCTGCTCGACCGCACCGGGCTGCCGTCGGACCGCCTGCAGGTCGAGCTCACCGAGCGGGCGCTCACCATCGACGAGGGCGCCCCGCTCAAGGCCCTCGACGGGCTGCGCGCCATGGGCGTGCGCATCGCCGTCGACGACTTCGGCACCGGCTACTCCAACCTCTCCTACCTGCGCAAGCTCCCCCTCGACGTCATCAAGCTCGACGGCTCGTTCGGCGAGGGGCTGCGCGAGGAGGAGCTCTCCGACGAGGTGGACGAGCGGATCGTCGGCACCCTCGTGGCGCTCGGGCACGCCCTCGACCTCACCGTCACCGCCGAGGGCGTCGAGACCGCCGCCCAGGCCGCGCGGCTGCGCACCCTGGGCTGCGACGAGGGGCAGGGGTGGCTGTTCGCGCCCGCGCTGCCCTCGGCGGACATCGCCCGCATGCTGCGCCGGGGCACGCCCCTCGGCCCGCGCCCCGGCGACCTGCTCGGGGCGTGACCCCACGAGCGGATCTCCGCTCGCCACGCGGGGGACCGGCGTCACGGCGCGTCCGGCCCCGAGCCGCCCTACGGACCCGGAGGGGCGCGTAGGCTGGCCAGCGGCACGACTCGTGGCACACCGTCGACAAGGAGCCGTCCCGGTGGACCCAGCCGGAAACGATCCACGGCCCACGTCAACCACTTCCCCTCCTGATCCCCCTCCCGCGCCACCCGCGTTCGACGAGGGCCCCAAGGAGGAGTGCGGCGTCTTCGGCGTGTGGGCGCCCGGCGAGGAGGTCTCGAAGCTCACCTACTTCGGCCTCTTCGCGCTGCAGCACCGCGGCCAGGAGGCCGCCGGGATGGCGGTGAGCGACGGCCGGCAGATCGTGGTCTTCAAGGACCTCGGGCTGGTCAGCCAGGTCTTCGACGAGCAGTCGCTGTCCTCGCTGCGCGGCCACCTCGCCGTCGGCCACACCCGCTACTCCACGACCGGCTCGCCGACGTGGGAGAACGCCCAGCCGACGTTCCGCACCACCGCGGCCGGCACGGGCCTCGCCCTCGGCCACAACGGCAACCTCGTCAACACCGCCGAGCTGGTCCGTCGCCGCGACGCGCCGGCGGTCGGCAACGGCCACGCCGGCGACGGCCACGCGAACGGCGCCGGCAACCGCCGTCCCCGCTCCGCCCTCGACGGCGCGACCACCGACTCGGACGTCGTCACCAGCCTGCTCGCCGACTCCGCCGCCGACCTCGGGGTCGAGGAGGCGGCGCTGCGCCTGCTGCCCGACCTCCAGGGCGCCTTCAGCCTCGTGTTCTGCGACGAGACCACGCTCTACGCCGCCCGCGACCGCCACGGCGTCCGCCCGCTGGTGCTCGGCCGGCTCGACCGCGGCTGGGTCGCGGCCTCGGAGACCGCGGCGCTCGACATCGTCGGCGCGTCGTTCGTCCGCGAGGTGGAGCCCGGCGAGCTCATCGCCATCGACGCCGAGGGCCTGCGCAGCTCCCGCTTCGCCGCGCCGGAGCCCAAGGGGTGCATCTTCGAGTACGTCTACCTCGCCCGGCCCGACACGACGATCGCCGGCCGCGGGGTGCACTCCGCGCGCGTCGAGATCGGGCGCCGGCTCGCCGGGGAGCACCCGGCCGAGGCCGACCTCGTGATCCCGGTGCCCGAGTCGGGCACGCCCGCCGCGATCGGCTACGCCGAGGCCTCGGGCATCCCCTACGGCCAGGGCCTGGTCAAGAACGCCTACGTGGGCCGGACGTTCATCCAGCCCTCGCAGACCATCCGCCAGCTGGGCATCCGGCTCAAGCTCAACCCGCTGCGCGAGATCATCCGGGGCAAGCGCCTCGTCGTCGTCGACGACTCGATCGTCCGCGGCAACACCCAGCGCTCGCTGGTGCGGATGCTGCGCGAGGCCGGCGCGGTCGAGGTGCACGTGCGGATCGCGAGCCCGCCGGTGCGCTGGCCCTGCTTCTACGGCATCGACTTCGCCTCGCGGGCCGAGCTCATCGCCAACGGTCTCGACGACGAGGGCGTGCGCCGCTCGGTCGGTGCCGACAGCCTGGGCTACATCTCGCAGGAAGGCCTCGTCGCGGCCACCGACCAGCCGCGCTCGCGGCTGTGCACGGCGTGCTTCTCCGGCGAGTATCCGATCGCGCTGCCAAAGGACGCGATGGTCGGCAAGCACCTGCTCGAGGACGTCACGGGCGCGAGCTGCGGCGACGGCGGGGACGCCGGCGGGCCGGTGGTGCACACCGGTCGGGTGAACGGGGCCGGGCTGTCGCTGGGCACCCCGGGATACGGTGCCGAGGACGCCCTGAGCCGTCCCTGACGGTCCCGCCCCGCCACCGACCCCGTCCCCGCGAGGAACCCCACCGATGACCGACGCCTCCCCCGGGCACGACGGCCCGCACGCCAGCTACGCCGCGGCCGGGGTGGACGTGGAGGCCGGGGAGCGCGCGGTCGACCGGCTCAAGCCGCTCGCGAAGTCGACGTCGCGTCCCGAGGTGCTCGGCGGCATCGGCGGGTTCGCCGGGCTGTTCGCGCTGCGCACCGGCAAGTACCGCGAGCCGGTGCTGGCCGCGTCCACCGACGGCGTCGGCACCAAGCTCGCCGTCGCGCAGGCCGCCGACCGGCACGACACCGTGGGCCGCGACCTCGTCGCGATGGTCGTCGACGACCTCGTGGTGTGCGGGGCCGAGCCGCTGTTCCTCCAGGACTACCTGGCGATCGGGAAGCTCGTCCCGGAGAAGGTCGAGAAGATCGTCTCGGGCGTCGCCGAAGGCTGCCGGCTCGCGGGCTGCGCCCTGCTCGGCGGGGAGACCGCCGAGCACCCCGGGGTCATGGAGCCCCACCACTACGACATCTCCGCCACCGGTGTCGGGGTCGTCGAGGCCGACGCCATGCTCGGGCCGGACCGCGTGCGCCCCGGCGACACCGTCGTCGCCATGGCGTCGTCGGGCCTGCACTCCAACGGCTACTCGCTCGCGCGCCAGGTGCTGCTCGAGATCGGGCGGATGTCGCTCGACGGCCACGTCGAGGAGTTCGGCCGGACGCTCGGCGACGAGCTCCTCGAGCCAACCCGCATCTACGCCCGCGACTGCCTCGCCGTCGCCGCCGAGACCGACGTCCGCACGTTCGCACACGTCACCGGCGGAGGGCTGTGCGCCAACCTCGCCCGCGTCGTGCCGGCGGGTCTGACCGCAGAGCTCGACCGCACGACGTGGACCCCGGCGCCGGTGTTCAAGCTGATCGCCGCGCGGGGCCGCGTCACCCGCGAGGAGATGGAGCGGACCTTCAACATGGGCGTCGGCATGGTCGTGGTCCTGCCGCCCGAGGACGTCGACCGGGCCATGGCGGTGCTGACCGCCAAGCACGTGCCGTCCTGGGTGCTGGGGGAGGTCCGCGCGACGACGGACGCCGACGAGGCGCCCGCCGACGGCGGCCACGCGATCCTGCGCGGCGACCACCCGAGGTTCTGACCGGCGGCTGGTGCCGTCCCGGGTGGAGCGAGGGTCACCTTGGCTGCGTGGGAGGCAGCGGACGACGCCCTCGCTCGGTCACCCCGCCGTGCCTGGTGCCGTCCAGGGTGGAGCGAGGGTCACCTTGGCTGCGTGGGAGGCAGCGGA
>NZ_JAQZAN010000037.1 GCF_028737255.1 Actinomycetospora straminea
CATCGACCCCGACCGAAGACCCCGACCCGGCGGACGACCCCGCATCCCCACCTGAGCTCGAGGACGCCCCGGCACCTCGGCGCGACCACGGAGACCTGGTGTGCCGCGTCGCCGAGGATCCGCGCGCTCGAACTCGCCCCCGGGCGATGGCACGCTGACGTCGTGCCCGACCTGGACCTCGACACGACGTCCGGCACCCCCGTGTACCGGCAGATCGTGGAGCAGATCCGGTCGCTGGTCGAGGACGGCGGGCTGCCCGCCGGCGAGCGCCTGCCGACCGTGCGCCGGCTCGCCGACAGTCTCGGAGTCAACCGCAACACCGTGTCCCGGGCCTACGCGACGCTGCGCGAGCTCGGCGTCGTCGAGACCCGGGCCGGCGGCGGGACGGCGGTGACGGCCCCGGCTCCGCGTCCGGCGCACGCCCCGGACCCGCCCGGCACCCTCGTCGACGGGGTGCGCGACGCGGTGCGCTCCGGCCTCTCGCCCGACCAGGTCCGTGACCTCGCCTTCGTCCTCGCCCAGCGCGTCGCGACGGAGGTCTCGACCGTGTTCGTCGAGTGCAACCACGAGCGCGCGCAGGCCTTCGCGAAGGAGCTCGGCGACCGCCTGCACACCGAGGTCCGCCCGAGCCTCATCGACGAGCTGGACACGGCGACCGCCGACGGCGACCTCGTCGTCACCACCTTCTTCCACCTCGCCGAGGTCCGCCGGTGGGCCCAGCACGCGCGGCGCGACGTCGAGACCGTCGCCGTGGTGGTGGCACCGCACGTCCGCACGCTGGCGCGGGTCGCCGACCTGCCGGCCGGGGCGCGCGTCGGCGTGCGCTACTCGACGCCGCACCAGGCCGAGCAGGTCCGCGACTGGTTCCGCACCGCCGGCCTCGCCGACGTCGTCGTCGTGCCGCACGACGGGGACGTCCCGGCCGACCTCGCCGTGCTCGTCGTGCCCAGCGAGGACCCCGGGCTCGCCGCGGGCGCCGCGCCGGGCACCGAGGTGGTCGAGTTCGGCAACGTCCTCGACGAGGGCTCGATCCGGATGGTCGGCGAGGTCCGGGACCGAATCCTCGAGGCACGCACCTCTTGACCTAGGACAAGTCCCGGCCCACCCTCGAGGCGTGTCCGACCGCACTGAGCACCTCGTCCGCTACGGCGTCCCCTTCGCCCCGGATCTCGTCGCGCGGGCCCACGGCTCGCGGGTGGTGACCGTCGACGGCACCGAGCTCCTCGACTTCACCTCCGGGCAGATGAGCTCCGTGCTGGGGCACAGCCACCCCGAGGTGGTCGACACGGTCACGCAGGCCGTCGCGACGCTCGACCACCTGCACAGCGGCATGCTCAGCCCGCCGCTGCTCGACCTCGCCGCCGCCCTCGCCGACACGTTGCCGGAGCCGCTGTCGAAGGTGCTGCTCGTGAGCACCGGCGCAGAGTCCAACGAGGCCGCGCTGAAGATGGCCAAGCTCGCGACGGGCCGGTACGAGGTCGTGTCGTTCGACCGCTCGTGGCACGGCATGACGCACGGTGCGGGCGCCGCGACCTTCTCCGCCGGGCGCCGCGGCTACGGCCCGCCGGTGCCCGGCAACCTCGCGCTGCCGACGCCCGACGCCTACCGCTCGCCGTTCCGCCACGCCGACGGCAGCCACGACTGGGAGGCCGAGCTGGACTTCGGCTTCGAGCTCGTCGACCGGCAGTCCGCGGGCAGCCTCGCCGCCTGCCTCGTGGAACCGATCCTCTCCTCGGGCGGCATCATCGAGCTCCCGCGCGGCTACCTCGCGAGGCTGCGCGCGAAGTGCGACGAGCGCGGCATGCTGCTCGTCCTCGACGAGGCCCAGACCGGCGTCGGGCGCACCGGCACGATGTACGCCTTCGAGCGCGACGGCGTCGCCCCCGACCTGCTGACGCTGTCGAAGACGCTCGGCGCGGGCCTTCCCGTGGCCGCCGTGGTCACGTCGCCCGAGATCGAGCAGCTCTGCCACGAACGGGGTTTCCTCTTCTACACGACCCACGTCTCCGACCCGCTCGCCGCGTCGGTCGCGCACACCGTGCTGCGGGTCGTGACGCGCGACGGGCTCGCCGAGCGCGCCCGCGGGCTGGGCGAGCTCATGAGCGCGCGGCTCGGGGAGCTGCGCGACCGCCACGAGCAGGTCGGCGACGTCCGCGGGCGCGGGCTGCTCCAGGGTGTCGAGCTCGTCGCGGACAAGGCCAGCCGGACGCCGAACCTCGCGCTCAACCACGAGCTGACCGCCGAGTGCCTGCGCCGCGGCCTGCACGTCAACATCGTCCAGCTGCCCGGGCTCGGCGGCGTCATCCGCCTGGCGCCGCCGCTGACGATCACCGACGACGACCTGCACCTCGGGCTCGACATCCTGCGCGACGCGCTCGCGACCACGACCGGGAGCTGACGCGGCCCACGGCATGATCGCCGCGCGATCTAGGCGACCCGGCGGCGCTGGGGCAGGGTGAGGCGCATGGGTTCACCCACGAGCTCTCCCGAGCCCCAGGCGGTGCTCACACCGCTCACCGAGGCCTCGATCTTCCTGACACTGGTCGTGGAGCCGGGCGGCGAGGACGGCGTGCGCGACCTGCTCGGCGACGTCGCCGGGCTGCGGCGCTCGGTCGGCTTCCGCCTGCCCGAGGGCGAGCTGACCTGCGTGGTCGGCGTCGGCGCCGCGGTGTGGGAGCGGCTGTTCGGCGGCCCGCGACCGCAGGGCCTGCACCCGTTCCGCGAGCTGCACGGCGCCCACCACGCCCCGGCGACGCCCGGCGACCTGCTCGTCCACCTGCGCGCGCACCGCCTCGACATGTGCTTCGAGCTCGCGCACCTGATCACCCAGCGGCTGCGCCGGCACGCGCGGGTCGTCGACGAGGTGCACGGGTTCCGGTTCTTCGACGAGCGCGACCTGCTCGGCTTCGTCGACGGCACCGAGAACCCCGAGGGCGGCGCCGCCCGCGCCGCGGTGCTCGTCGGCGACGAGGACCCGCGCTTCGCCGGCGGGAGCTACGCCGTCACGCAGAAGTACCTGCACGACCTCGACGGCTGGGACGCGCTGTCGACCGAGGAGCAGGAGCGCGCGATCGGGCGCACGAAGCTCGGGGACGTCGAGCTGCCCGACGACCGCAAGCCCCCGAACTCCCACGTCGCCCTGAACGTCATCTCCGACGAGCACGGCACCGAGCGGCAGATCCTGCGGTTCAACATGCCGTTCGGGCACGTCGGCACCGGCGAGTTCGGGACCTACTTCGTCAGCTACACCCGCGAGCCCGCGGTGATCGAGCAGATGCTGCACAACATGTTCGTCGGGACCCCCGAGGGCCACCACGACCGCATCCTCGACTTCTCCACCGCGATCACCGGCAACCTCTGGTTCGTCCCCACCGCCGACTTCCTCGACGACCCGCCCGTCCCGGGGGGAACCTGACGCCGTGGCCGCGGCGACGACCTCCTGGCGGGCCTTCGCCCGGGACCTCGTCCGGCTGGACCACGGCCGCCCCGACTGGTGGGACGCCGTGCGCGCGGGCGTGTGCGCGGGTGGCGCCGTGCTCGCCGGGTGGCTCGCCGGGGACGTCGCCGCCGGGCTGATCGCGAGCATCGGCGCGTTCACCGCGCTCTACGGCAACGGCCGGCCCTTCGGTTACCGGGCGCGGGAGCTCGGTGTCGTCGCGGTCGCGATGGCCGCGGTGGTGACCCTCGGCGCGCTGTCCGCGTCGTCGGTGTGGCTGGCGGTGCCGGTGGTCGCCGCGGTCGCCGTCGTCGCCACCGCGCTCTGCCGGGCGTTCGACACCGGCCCGCCCGGCGCCTACCTGTTCGTGCTGGCCGGGGCCACCGGCACCGCGGTGCCCGGCACGGTCGGCGGACCCGTGACCCTCGGCCTGCTGGTGCTCGCGGGCGGGGCGTTCGCGTGGGTCCTGCACCTGGCCGGCGTCCTCGCCGGCCCACGACGTCCCGAGCAGGACACGCTGCGCGCCGCGGTGCGCGCCGTCGGCGCCCTGCAGGCCGCCGTCGGCACCGCGCACTACCCCGCGGCGCGCGACGCGGCGGCGCGGGCGATGCACGCGTGCTGGGTCGCCCTGGTCGCTCAGCAGGCCCCGGCCACGCGACCCGACGGTCCCCTCGACCGCCTGCGCGCGCTCGCCCTCGACCTGCACGCCCTCATGGGCGAGGCGATGCGCGACCAGGACGAGGGCCGCTCCCCCGCCCCGGACGCCGGCGACCGCCTCGCCGCGCTCGCGGCGTCCGTCGCCGACCCGCCGCCGGTCCGCCCCCTCGCCCGCGGCGTGGTCCCGCTCGGCGGCCCGGGCGCGGGCCGGGTGCTGCGCGAGCTGCTCGCCCCCGGGTCGCCGTGGCGGGCGGTGCTGCTGCGGGTGGGGATCGCCGCGCTCGCCGCCGGCGCGGTCGGGGCGCTCGCCGGGCTCGACCACGCCTACTGGGCGGTCGCGGCCGCCGTGCTCGTCCTGTGCCAGGGACTCGGCTGGACCGGGACCCTCGAGCGCGCGGCGCTGCGCCTGGTCGGGACGTGGCTCGGGCTGGTGGTCGCCGCCGCCGTGCTCGCGACGCGGCCGTCGGGGATCGCGCTGGTGCTGGTCATCGCGGTGCTCCAGGGCGCCGTCCAGCCGACGATGCCCCGCAACTACGGGCTCGGGGTCGTCGTGGTCACCCCGCTCGCCCTGACGATCGGGAGCGCCGGGCACCCCGCCGACCTCGGGGCGCTGCTGCTCGCCCGCGGCGTCGACACCGCCGTCGGCTGCGCGCTCGGGGTGGTCGTGTTCCTGCTGGTCGCGCCGGGGACCGACCGGCCGCCGCCGGCGACGCTCGTGGCCGCGAGCCTGCGGGACGCCGCCCGCGTCGTGCCCCACCTCGCCGCCGGCAGCACCACCTCGCTGCCGGCCCGCGACGCGCGCCGGGACCTCGCCCGACACCTCCTCGCGCTCGCCGACGCGCACGGTGCCGCCGAGGCCGCGCCGCTCGGACGGATCGCGGACACGACGGTCTGGTGGCCCGCGCTCGACGCCGCCCGCCACCTCGCGCACCGGGTCCTCGCGGCGTGCTGGGCGGTGGACCGCGGCGAGTCGGCGCTGCTGCCCGTCACGCGCGCCGACGCCCTCACCGCCGAGCTCGGCGCGCTGGCCGGGACGGTCGAGCACGGCGGGACGGCGCCCGAGGGCGGGTCGTCCCCCGGCGACGGCACCTTCGCGCCCGAGCTGGCGGCGCTGCGGCGGTCGCTGCCTCAGGTCGCGACGTAGAGGCCGATGACGACCAGCGGTGCGACGACGTCGAACCAGAAGATGAACCCGGTGTTGCCCGGCGACGTGTTGCGCGCCCGCAGCCGCTGCACCACGTGCCCGACGGCCGCGCCGAGGTAGAAGATCGAGAACGCGATGACGGTCGCGAGCTGGAACCCGCGGTCGAACCCGGGCGCCAGCACGCCGAGCACGCCGATCAGCACGCCGGCGAGCCCGACCTCCCACTGGAACGGGCTCCCGCGCGGCCAGCCGATGGAGTCCGCGATCGGGTCGGGCATGACGAGGTGCCCGGAGCCGACGATGATCGCGTTGACGCCGACGACCCACGCCAGCGCGTTGTCCAGTGTCGCGGGGAGCAGGCCCGCGGTCCCGTACCGGGCGAGCTGCACGACCTCGGCGACGACGAACCCGACGATGCCGATGTAGGTCGTCAGGCTCAGCAGCCGCAGCACCCAGGCCGGCGGGCCGTCGTCCGGGGCCGCCGGCGCCGTCGGGCCCGCCTCGGCCCGCACCGGCGACTCCTCCGTGGTCACCGGCACATCGTCACAGCGGCCGGGGCCCGGAGGCACCACCCGCTCAGGTGGTGGTCCGGTCCGTCCCGCGGGAG
The DNA here is from genome assembly GCF_028737255.1 of Actinomycetospora straminea. Classification (GTDB taxonomy): domain Bacteria; phylum Actinomycetota; class Actinomycetes; order Mycobacteriales; family Pseudonocardiaceae; genus Actinomycetospora; species Actinomycetospora straminea. Next base: position 5,845 of record NZ_JAQZAN010000037.1, read on the forward strand.
ACGCCCGGATCGACGATCGCCAGCGGCGTGGTCGGCTGGTGCGTCGCGTAGCGGCGGGGCCGGCCGTCGCGCGGGGGCGGAGGCGCGGGAGCGGCCGGCACGCCCCGGGTGTCCACGGTCGCGAGGACCTCCACCCCGAACGGCCACCCGGTGCGCCGCGCCGCGCGGGCGGCGTCGGCGAGCTGGTCGAGGTCGCGGCCGCTCACCCCGCCCGTCCGCGGCGAGGAGCCGAGTGGCGCGGGCGTCTCCGGCTCGGGACGGGGCCGGGCGTCGGCACGGTGCGACCCGGGCGACCCGGCCGACCCGTCGGGAGCGGGGCCGGTGTCGCGGCGCCTGCCGGTCCGGGCCCTCCTGTGGTGTCCCATCGCCGACCACTCCCCCCGCGCCCGCACGCACCGTGCCCGCCGTCACCCCGGAGAACGAGCGACGTCGCGCCGGGCGACGACCGTGTCCGCGATCGGGCGAGACCGGGGAGATCAGCCCAGGTCGTTGGTGCGGAAGGTGTTGCAGCGGGTGGGGTCGCCGGTGGTGTAGCCCGTGGTCAGCCACTTCTTGCGCTGCGCGGACGTGCCGTGGGTGAACGAGTCCGGGTCGACGGTGCCGCCGCCGAGGCGCCCCTGGATGTAGTCGTCGCCGATGCGCTGCGCGGCGTCGACCGCGCCGTCGAGGTCGGCCTGCGTGACGTCGGTGATCAGCGCCGGGCGCCCGTCGGCGGGCGTCGTCGCGTGGTTCATCCAGACCCCGGCGTAGCAGTCGGCCTGCAGCTCCAGGCGCACGGCGTCCGAGCTCGCGCCTTGGCGCGTGCGGACCGCGGCCTCGGTGCCGAGCAGGTCCTGCACGTGGTGGCCGTACTCGTGGGCGAGCACGTAGGCGTTGGTCAGCCCGCCGCCCTGGGCGCCGAACTGCTGGCGCAGCTGGTCGTAGAACGTGAGGTCGATGTAGACGAGGTCGTCGGCCGGGCAGTAGAACGGCCCGGCGCTGGAGTCGGCGCTGCCGCAGCGGGTGTTCACCCGCCCGGAGAAGAAGACCGTGTCGGAGCGCTGGTAGGTCGGCGCCGCCCCGCGGGTGACCCGCGCGATCTGGCCGTAGCCGCCGCCCGCCCAGTACGCCTGGATCGAGTTGATGTCCGCGACGATCGCGCAGTCGGGGTTGGTGTTGGCGTCCGCGCCGGTGCGGCACTCGCTCGCCAGCTCCGACGTCCCGGCCACCGGCGGCCCGCCGGGCTCCCCGAAGCCGCCCGCCACCGGCGCCGACGTGCCGCCCCCGCCCAGGAACGACACGGCGAGGAACCCGACGACCACGACGACGATGAGGACCCAGCTGACCTTGCCGCTGCGCCCCCGGAAGAGCAGGGAGATCAGCATCGGCAGCAGCCCGCCGGCGAGCCCGCTGCCGCCACCCCCGTACGACGGCCCGCCGCCGCCCTGGCCCCGCTGGTCGGTGACCTCGGACGCGTCGAGCTGGGCGTCGTCGTCGTAGCGCATGGCGGGCCCCCGGGCGGGTGGAGGGACGTCGTGTCGGGGTCGATCCTGGCGCAGCCGGGCCCCGCGCGTCGCCTCGTGCGACGGTGTGCCGGTGCTGGCCGAGGTGTACGTCGTCGCGGGCGCTCCGGGAGCGGGGAAGAGCACGGTCGCCGACCGGCTGATCGAGCTGCTCACGCCGCCCCCGGCTCTGCTCGACAAGGACACGATGTACGGCGACTTCGTCGCGGCGACGCTCGCGGCCGCCGGGCGCCCGGACGACGAGCGCGAGGGCCCCTGGTACGACGAGCACGTCAAGGCCCACGAGTACGCGGGCATGACCGCGGTGGCCCGGGAGGTCCGCGCGCGGGGGTGCCCGGTGGTGCTGTGCGCGCCGTTCACCGGCCAGATCCGCGACCCGGCGCGGTGGCGGGGATGGGTCGAGGAGCTCGGAGGCGAGCCCGTGCACCTCATCTGGGTGTCGTGCGACCCGTCGACGCTGTGGCGGCGCCTCGAGGCCCGCGGCCGCGCCCACGACGCGGGGAAGCTCGCCGCGTTCGACGCCTTCGTCGCCCGCATGCGTCCGGACACCCCGCCGCCCGTGCCGCACCTGCCGGTGGACACGACGGCCTCGATCGACGACCAGCTGCCGCACGCGCAGAATCCCTGATCACGCGCTCGCCGAGGGAGGGGCATGGTCGACCGTGAGCTCGACGTCCTCGTGATCGGGGCGGGCGTCGGTGGGCTCGCCGCGCTGCACCTGCTGCGCGCCGAGGGCCTGCGCGTGCGGGCCTACGACGCGGCCGGGGACGTCGGCGGCGTCTGGTGGTGGCACGGCCATCCCGGCTCGCACCTCGACACCGAGGGCCCCGCCTACCAGTTCTCGTTCTGCGAGGAGCTCTACCGCGACTGGGGCTGGAGCGAGCGCTACCCGGCGGGCTACGAGGTGCAGCGCTGGCTGCGCTTCGTCGCCGACCGGCTCGACCTGCGCCGCGACCTGGCGCTGCGCACCCGCGTCGTGAGCGCCCACCTCGACGACGCCCGCGGGCGCTGGACCGTGCGCACCGACCGCGGCGAGGCGATCGACACGCGGTTCGTCGTCGCGTGCACCGGCCTGCTCCCCGGCCCGGCCGCGGACCTCGCCACCGACGACTTCGCCGGCACCGTCCTGCGCACCTCGGACTGGCCGGAGGGACGCCACGACCTCGCCGGGCGGCGGGTCGGCGTCGTGGGCCCGGGCACCGCCGGCGTGCAGCTCGTGCCGTGGATCGCCCGCGACACCGCGCACCTGACCGTCCTCTCGTGCGCGCCGGTGTGGGTGGTCGCGCGGTCGAACCCGGTCTACGGCTGGGCCGAGCGCGACGCCTACCGGGCGCGGTTCACCGAGCTGCGCACGACGCTGCCGACCACCACGACCGGCGACCGCTACGAACCCCGGCACCGCCCCGCCGACCTCGAGCCGGCCGAGCGGCGGGCGCTGCTCGAGGACCTGCGGCGCGACGGCTCGCGGCGCCTGTGGCTCGACGGCCTCACCGGGCTGGGCACCGACCCCGCGGTGGACGCGGAGGTGACCGCGGTGGTCCGCGACGCGATGGTCGCCCGGCTCGGCGACCCGCGGCTCGTCGACGCGCTCGTGCCCGCCGACCACGGCGTCGCGACCGGCCCGGTGGCCCTCGACGACGGCTACCTCGAGGCGTGCGCGCGCCCGGACGTCGACGTCGTCGACCTGCGCCGGGACCCGATCGCGGCCGTACGCCCCGAGGGTGTGGTGCTCGCGTCCGGGGCCGTCCACGACCTGGACGTGCTCGTGCTGGCCGAGGAGCCCGACGCCGGAGCGCCCGCGCTGGGCGCGATCGACGTGCGCGGACGGGACGGGCGTGCGCTCGATCCGTCGGCGTCGCTGCTGGGCCTCGCGGCGCCGGGCTTCCCGAACCTCGTCACCACCGCCGCGCCGCCCGCGCCCACCTCGCGGCACGCGGTGATGACGACGGTCCGCGAGCACCAGGCCGCGTGGATCGCCCGGGCGGTCCGCGACCTCGACGCCGCGGGGTGCGCGACGCTCGAGGCGGTCGGGACCGGGCCGGCGACCGTCGACGGGGTCGGCGACTACCTCGCGCGCTGCGCGGCGGAGGCGGCCGCGGGCTACCCGTCGTTCCGCCGCCGCTGAGCGGGTCCTAGGAGGCGGGCGACCAGACGCAGTCGCCGCTGAACTGGACGAGGCCGTCGCTGGCGCGCACCGTGACGTAGGCGGGGCCCTCGTTGGTGGTCTCCGGGATGCCGATGGGCGTGCCGTCGGCCTCCTGGCGGAAGGCGGCGCAGAACGGGAACAGGCTGCCCTGCGGCGCGCCGGGGGTGCGGTAGCGGCCGGGGGCGATCTCGGCGCCGACGGTGTAGGTGCCCTGTCCGAAGCTGCCGACCGGTACGGCGGGGTCGGCGGTCGGCTCGGCGGCGCTGGCCGAGGACGGCACGGGGTAGGTCGGGGCCGTCGTGGCGGAGGAGGGCGGGGTGCTCGTCGCGGCGGCGAAGGCGCCGGCCCACTGCTGGGTCATCGCTGGTCTCCCCCGACGGATCTCCTGGTCGCCGGTGTCTCGTCGCCCGCGAACCGGGCGTTACGGGCCGTCACCGGGTCGGCGACCGCGCCGCCGGGCCGGACGTGACGCCGCTCATCCCGCGGGCCCGCCGGGCGCCTCGCCCCGACCGGCCCCGGCTAACCTGGCCGCGCCATGACACCTCGCCGTGCCCAGCCGATCGCCGTGGCCGTGGACGCCCGCGATCCCGAGGTGCTCGCGTGGTTCTGGTGCGGGGTGCTCGGGTCGTCGGTCGTGCGCCGGTGGCACGACGCCCACGGCACCGCGTACGTCGAGGTCGGCCTCGTCGGCGACGTCGTGCTGCTGTTCCAGGCCGTCGCGGCGCCGACGGCGGGCAAGAACCGGCTGCACCTCGACGTCGCCGCCCCCGGCGACCAGCGTGCCGAGGTCGAGCGGCTCGTCGGCCTCGGGGCGCGGGTGCTCGACGAGGCGCCCGACCACCCGTGGATCGTGCTCGCCGACCCCGAGGGCAACGAGTTCTGCGTGCTGCCGGCGCGGGCCTCGTGACCCGTCCGGTGCCGCGTGTCGTCAGGGGCTCGGAGAGCCCGGAGAGGTAGGCAGTGCCCAGGTCAGCGCCACCCGTGCCGCCCGCGTCACCCGTGTCACCCGAGCCGCCCGCGTCACCCGTGCCACCCCAGGGGTCCCGCATGCCCAGCCGTCACGTCTCCCGCCGCCGCGTCCTGACCCGGCGCACCGGCCGTCACGTGCCCGCCCTGCTCGCCGGCCTGCTGTGGCGCACCGTCGGCGCCGGGTGGTGGGTCAGCCGGGGCTGGTGGACCGCGCGCACCGCCGTGCTCACCACGATCGCCGGGGTCGGGTCGCGGCGCCGCCCCCGCCGCCGCGACGACGACCGGATCCGTGCGCGCCGCCGCGTCCACGCCGGCCGCACCCCGGCACGACCGGTGCCGGGCGCCCGCCCGGGCGGGCGGGCAGGGCGGCGAACACGGCGGCGACCGCGTCGCTGAGGCGCGGCGACGACCGTCAGGCGTCCACCGCGTCGTCGGCCTTCGCCGCTCCCCGCGTGCCCATCGGCTGCGGCGGGCCCGTGGTCGTGTCCTGCTCGGTCTGGTACTCCGCCTCGGAGTTGATCTCGGCGCCGAGCAGCACGATGTACGCCGTCAGGTAGAGCCACAGCAGGAAGACGACGATGCCGGCGAGCGCCCCGTAGGTCTTGTTGTAGCTGCCGAAGTTGTCGACGTAGAAGCTGAAGGCGATGCTCCCGACGACCCACAGCACGGTCGCGAACAGCGAGCCCGGCGTCACCCAGCGGAAGCGGGGCGCGTCGCGGTCGGGCGCGACCCGGTAGGCCACGGCGAGGCCGACGACGACCAGCAGCACCAGCAGCACCCAGCGCACGACCTGCGCGAGGATGCGCCCGGCCGTGCCGAGGGCGTCGAGCAGCACCGGCGCCACGGCCACGAGGGCGACCGCGACGACGACGAACACGATCGCGCCGAGCGTCAGCAGGAGCGCGATGGCGCGCAGCTTCACCGCGCCGCGGCCCTCGGTCTCGTCGTAGGCGATGTTGATCGCGGCCATGAGGTTCTGCGTCCCGCTCGAGGCGCTGAACAGGGCGGCGAGGATCGAGATGACCAGGCCGGTGGTCAGGCTGCCGGTCCCGGCGTTGACGACCGCGCCGATCTGGTCGGTGACGAGGCTCTGGGCGCTGGCGGGCAGCGCCTGCGACAGGCTCTCGATGGTGGCCGCCACCTGCGCCGGGTCGGCCACCAGGCCGTAGAGCGACACCAGGGCGATGAGCGCCGGGATGATCGCCAGGAACCCGAAGAACGCGACGCCGCCCGCGAGCATGCTCACGTTGTCGGCGCTGCTCTCCCCGAAGGCGCGGCGGACGATCTGCCACCAGCCGCGCGCCGGCACCTGCTGCGGCGAGGTGGCCCGCCCCCCGGGCACGCCCGGTGTCGCGTCCTCCACCGCGGGGCGCGGGCGGGCGCGGGGCCGGGTCCGCGCCGGGGCGTCGTCGGGTGCGTGCAGCACCGTGCGGACGACGAGCACGGCGGACAACAGTCGGGCGACGAGTCCCACGGCGGACGTCCCTCCGGTCGGCAGGCGCCGCTGGTACCCGGAGCGTCGCCGGCGGAATCACCGATCCGGATGTGGAGCTCGACCCGGCGGCCGCCGCGAGGCCCGATCGGGTGATGAGGCGGTTCCGCCCGTCACCGATCGGGCACCAGGGCCGCGCACCACGGAGTGAGTCGGCACCGACGCCGACCGGACGAGGAGACGGACCATGAGCCCTGCACCGCCGAGCGGGGGTGGGTTCAACGTGCTGCAGAGCCTGCAGAACGCGTTCACCACCCTGCTGAACTACGTGCCGAACGTCATCGGGGCCCTGCTGGTCCTGCTCATCGGCTACATCATCGCCCGCCTCATCCGGGCCGGGATCACCAAGCTGCTGCGCCGCGTGCGCCTCGACGAGCGCCTGACCCACGGCCGCGGCGGCGAGTACGTCGCCCGCTTCTCCCCCGACGGCAGCCCCTCGAAGCTCGTCGGGCTGGTCGTGCAGTGGGTCCTGCTCGTCTTCGTCATCGTCTCCGCCGTCGGGACGCTGAACATCCCGGCCGTCACCGGGTTCGTGAACCTGGTCCTGTCGTACCTGCCGAACGTGCTCGCCGCGGTGCTGATCTTCCTCGTCGCCGCCGCGATCGCCGCCGCCGTCGGCGGGCTGGTGCACCGCACGATGGGCGACACCCCGACCGGCCGCGTCGCCCGCAGCGCCGCGCCCACGCTGGTCATGGCGATCGCCGTCTTCATGATCCTCAACCAGCTCGGTATCGCGGAGACCATCGTCACCGCCACCTACATCGCCCTCATCGGCGCGGTCGCGCTCGGCTCGGCGCTGGCCTTCGGTCTCGGTGGGCGCGACGCGGCCGCAGACCTCATCAACTCCGGCTACCGCCGCGCCCAGCAGCAGTCCGACCAGGTCCGCCAGGACATGGCGGTCGGCCGCCAGCGGGCCGAGGCCGACGCCCGGGCGCACGCCCCGAGCGGGCTGCAGGGCGGCCAGGGCGCCCCGGCCGGTGCCCCGACGCCGCCCAACGGCACCCCGGTCCCGGGCCACGACCCCTACGCGGGCGCCCCGGGCGCCGCGCCGACGCAGGCCGGCCAGCCCGGCACCGCCGGCCCGGCCACCCGTCCCGGCGACCCTTACGGTCCCGGTGACGCCTCCCCCGGCGCGACCGAGCCCGTCTCGCCCGGCACCCCGCCCGGGGGCACGCCCCGGCGCTGACCCTCGTCCCCGGAGGACACCCGACCCGCCCCGGCGCGCGCCACGCGCCGGGGCGGTCGTGTGTCCGGGGCCGCCGTCAGCGGCACGCCCACCGGGACGCGACGATCGCGGCCCGGGTGCGCGAGCGCAGGTCGGGCGCCTCCACCGGAGCGCGCTGACGCCCGACGCGTCACCTCGCCGAGGTCCGGGTACACGACCCCGGACGCCGGTTGACCTGTCCAGCCCGCGATCGCCCGTCGAGCGGGAGGATCATGGATGCGACAGGGGACCACGGGATCGCGCGCCACCACACGGCTGATGGCCGGCGTGGTGGGACCGCTGCTCTACGCCTCCCTGCGGAGAGCCGACCGTCGAGCCGATCGCAGGACCGACCGCCGGACGACGGTGGCGGTCCCGCCGTCAAGCGGGTCCGCGCCGCGGCCGCCGAGCTGAGGGCGCTGCTGACCGGCGACGTCCCGGCGCGGGACGAGACCCACGAGGTCGTCGACGAGCTCGCCGCCCTCGTGCAGCTCGCCGCCCTCGCCGGGCACGCGGCCGTCGGTCGGCGCAGCGACGACGTCGAGGGCGCCGCGGTGCGGTTCACCCAGGCGCTGCAGTCGCTGCGCGACGACCCCGGACGGGACGACTGAGCCCGGTCAGCCCCGCGGCGGCGCCAGCTCGTGGCGCTCGCGCAGCCACGCCGCGACCTGCTCCGCGGCCAGCTCGTTGCCCGTCGGCTCGCCCGCGGCGATGGCGCCGCCGAAGTGGGTCCCGCGCACGGCGACGTGGGTGCGGTCCGCGGCGCCGAGCGCGCCCACCATGGCGCGGGTGTCCGACGGGAACGCCGCCTGGTCGCCGGTGAGCTCGACGAACAGGGTCGGCGCGGTGACGCCCGGCGCGCAGCGGACGAAGTCGGCGTTCGTCGAGAGCCCCGACCACGTCGAGAGCCAGGCCTCGGGCGTCGTGAGCCGCCCGAACCCGACCTGGCCGTAGTTGATGAGGTCGGGCCGCGCGCCGAACAGCGAGCCGTAGGGCCGCTCGCTGGGGTCGAGCGAGAGGTCGACCGTGCGCGGGTCGGCGTCGGTGCGGAACACGGTGATGACGTGCGGGGCGAGCGCGCGGCGCCGGTCAGCCGGGTCGCCGGAGGCCTGGTGGGCGGCGCGGGCCTCGGCGGCGCGGGCGACGTGCTCACGCGCGACGGCGTCGATGCGTGCGACGCGGTCGCGCTGCGCGGCGCGGTAGCGCTCGAGGAACGCCGGCGCGTACGACGAGCTGCGCGGCGGCTCGACGAACCCGTTCTCGCTCCGGAACGGGTCGAGCTCTCCCACGACGGACAGGGGGTCGCGCTCGTCGGCCACCGACGGGTCGATGCAGCCCAGCAGCAGCCGGCCCTGGCCCGGGTGCGGGGCGAGGAACACGACGCCGTCGGCGGTCGGCATGCTCGCGGCGGCGAGCTTCGTGGGCCGCCCCGCCGGGGTGGTGGCGAGCCGGTCGTCCGGCGCGAGGCCGGCCTGCTCGAGGTAGAACGCGAAGAGCGTGCCGCCCCCGGAATGCCCCAGCGGGACGATCGCGTCGAACCCCCGCTCGCGCAGGAACACCATGCCCGCCGCGACGTCGAGCAGCGCCTGCTCGTGCACGAGCGTCAGGTCGTTGTTCACCGAGCGGGTGTGCTGCGTCCACACCGCCGCGCCGGCGCGCAGCAGGTGCGGCACCAGCGCGTGGTGGGTGAGGTCCTGGCGCGGGTGCATCAGGCACACCACCGTGCGCGCGCCCGGCACCGTCGCGAGCACCCCGCGCACCGTCGCGCCGTCGGACGTCGTCAGCTCGTGGACGCTCGTGGTCGTGGCGGCCGGGCGCTCGTCGGCCGCCACGTAGCGCCCGGCACCGAGCCCCTCGGTCGCCGTCGGCGCGCTCATGCGGGCTCGACGCGCAGCGCGTCCTTGTCGTGCTGGGCGATGCGCCCGCCCGCGACCCCGGCGATGCACGAGTACCAGACCGCGTGCCGGCAGCCCGTCGCGCGCCGGTCGACGACGATCGGGCCGTCGGCGGTGATCTCGAAGTAGGGCCCGACCCGGCCGACGGTGACCTCCGGGTCTTCCGCTGCGACCTTGGCGACGGTGGTGTTCTCCGGGACGTCGAGGACGTAGAGGGCGGTCACGACGTCACCCCCTGCGCCGGCTCCTGCTCCTGCTGGCGCGTGCGCTCCTGGGCGAGCTCCCAGTCGGCCGCGCGCTCGACGATGAGCTCGGCCTTGCGCGCGAGCAGCTTGCCGAACGTCGGCTCGGGCTCGCCGACGACGTCGAGCAGCGCGTCGATCGTGAGGTTGGCGTCGAGGTCCTCCTGCGGCGTCACCGGACGCATCGCGCGGGTGAACTCGACCATGTAGCCGTTCGGGTCGTGGGTGTAGATCGACTCGATGGTCTCGTGCTGGATCTGCATCTCCACCGGCCACGTCGAGGCGTCGAGGCGCCGGCGGTACTCCAGCAGGTCGTCCTCGCCGTCGACGTGGATGGCCAGGTGGCGAGACCGGACGAAGAACTCCGGCACCTCGGGCCCGAAGCCGGCGTAGACGTCGCCGCGGGCCTCGTCGTGCTGGCGCTCGAGGCCGAAGTAGTAGAAGAACGCGATCCGGTCGTCGTTGCCGATGTCGAAGAAGAAGTGGATGAAGTCCGGGTGGTTCTCCGGGCCCCAGCCGGCGGCACAGATCGAGTGCACGACCGGGAAGCCGAGGACGTCACGGTAGAAGCGCACCGTGGCGGCCGGGTCGAAGGTGGGGAACGCCGCGTGGTCCACGCCGCGCACCTTGTGCTCGAGCGGTGCGTCCGTCATGGCGTCGACGGTACGCCGCCGTCGACACCCCTGTCAATCTTTTGACGGTGGCGACGAGGTGCCGAGGACGTGCTCGAGGTAGTCGAGGTCCTGGCGCAGCAGGGCGACCGCGGCGGCGGGGTCGTCGGGCCGCGGGCTCGCCGGGCGGCGGTCGGCGGTCTGCGCGACGAGCGCCACCGCCATGTCGGCCATGTGCTCGGCGACCTCGTCGACCGTGCGCGCGCCGCCGGGGTGGAACCACCAGGCGATCCAGTTGCACATGCCGATCAGCGCGAGTGCGGTGGTGCGCACGTCGCCGGGCCGGAACTCCCCGCTGCGCACGCCCTGGTCGACGACGCGCACGACGCCGTCGAGCACCCGGCGCTTCGCGACCTCGTGGGCGTGCGCGAGGTCCCCCGGCAGCTCGGACTCGGAGCGGATGACCAGCCGGAACCGCGCCGCGTGACCGGCCTGGCGCGCTGCGAGGTGGCGCACCAGCCGGCGGATCTTCGCGGTGGCGTCGAGATCCTGCGCGGCGATCTCCTCGACCATGTCCGCCGGGCCCTCGGTGATCTCGGTGACCAGCCGGGCGAGGAGCTCGTCCTTGTTCCGGACGTAGTAGTAGAGCGCCGGGCGGGTCATGCCCATCGCGTCGGCGATGTCCTGCAGGCTCGTGCCCGCGAAGCCGCGCTCGGCGAAGAGCCGCGTCGCCTGCTCGTAGATCTGCGACTCCACCAGCTCGCGGCGGGTCGACGCCCGGCCCTGGGCCGCGGGTCCGGTCGCGCTCATGGCCGGCGACGATACGGCGGCGGCGGTCTCACGCGGCGGTCGCGTCCGCGGCGACACGCTCCGGTCCGGTGGTCCTCGTGCGGCGCGGGACGAGGAGGATCGCGACGGCGCCGAGGAGAGCGGGGCCGGCGAAGGCGTAGAAGAGCACGGAGATCGGCAGCTCCGCGGCGAGCAGCAGCCCGCCGTAGACCGGGCCGAGGATGCCGCCCAGGCGTCCGACCGAGAGCGCCGTGCCGATCGCTGTGGCCCGGGCGTGCACCGGGTAGCGGCTCGCGATGAACACGTTGATGAGGATCTGGGTGCCGACGGTGCCCACGCCCGCGAGCACCACCGCGACGTAGAGCACGAGGGCGGGCAGCGGCTGGCTGAGGGCGGCGATCCCGACCACGGCCAGGAGGAACGAGCCGACGGTCGCCGGCCGCGACCCGACCCGGTCGGCGATCCGGCCCACCAGCAGCGGACCCACGGCCGTCCCGACGTTGAGCACCACGAGGAACGTCAGCGCCGACCCGACCTCGTAGCCCGCCGACCGCATCAGCTGCGGCAGCCACGTGTAGAGCCCGAACAGGACGAGCAGCGACGCGAACGTCGCCAGGCAGAACAGCAGGGTCTGCGTCGCGTGCCCGCGGCCGAACAGGACGGCGAGCCGGCCGCGGCCGGCGTCACCGGTCGCGGTGGCGCGGTCGTCGGCGGTCGCGAGGGCGGGCGGCAGCCCGAGGCGGTCGACCCACCGGCGCGCCGCGTCGAGCTGCCCGCGGCTGCGCAGGTGCACGAGCGACTCCGGCAGGAAGCGCACCGCGGCGGGCAGCACCACCAGGGCCGCGAGGCCCCCGACGAGGAACACCACGCGGAAGCCCAGGTCGGGCCCCCACACGGCGGCCACGACCGCCGCGAGCAGGCCCCCGACACCGACGCCGGCGAAGGCCAGCGCGGTGTTGAGGTGGTGGCGCCCGGGCGCCGAGTACTCGTAGACCAGGGCCGCGATCGACGGCAGGACGCCGCCCACCCCGAGCCCGACGAGCAGGCGCCCGACGGCGAACAGCGTCACGCCCGGCGCGACCCCGCACAGGATCATCGCGAGGGAGAAGACCGTCGTGCTGACGAGGATCAGCCGCCGGCGCCCCAGCCGGTCGGTCAGCAGGCCGACCGTGACGGCGCCGACGAGCATGCCGATCGGGGTGAGGCTGCCCAGCACGCCGGCCTGGGCGACGGTGAGGGCCCACGCGCGGTCCGCCAGCAGGAACGGCAGGGCCGCGCCGTAGGCGATGACGTCGTAGCCCTCGAGGGTCATGCACGCCAGGCAGAGCAGCAGGACGCTCGTCGGGGTCCGGGGGATGGTGGGCACGGCGGTGGGCACGGAGCCGGGCGCGGCGGTGGTCACGGGGGCTCCTCAGGGGTGGAGGGCGGTGGCGGTGGCGGTGGTGACGCCGGCGCGCAGGAGGGACCCGGCGTCGGGGAGCTCGGGCGCGAGGCCGAGCGCGCGCAGCAGGCAGAAGGCGCCGGCGGTGGCGGCGGAGAGCACGGGCAGACCGAGCTCCTGCTCCGCGCGCTCGACGAGCGACAGCGACGGCATCTGCACGCACGCCGAGATGACGAGCGCGTCGACCCCGGTGAGGTCGAGGCCCCGGGCGGCGGCCATGACGCGGTCGCCGGGGATGCAGCCGACCTCGGCGTTGTCGGCGACCTCGAGCGCGACCCAGTCGGCGACCTCGAGCTCCTCGGCCTCGAGGTAGCCCACGACGCGCTCGGCCAGCGGCCGCACGTACGGCGTGACCAGCGCGATCCGGCGCGCCCCCAGGGCCGCGAGCGCGTCGACCAGCGCACCGGCGCTGGAGAGCAGCGCGGCCTCGACGTCGCGGCCGTGCAGCTGGTCGGCGACGGCGGACTCGACGCGGCGGTGCTCCCCCGGGCCCTGCGCCATGATCGCGACGAGGCACGCGTAGAGCAGCGCGTCGACCCGGGCGTCGGCGAGCTCGTCGACACAGCGGCCGCGCTGGTCGTTCATCGCGGCGAGCTCCTCGGGCGAGACCGTGTGCATGCGCATCCGGCTGCCGTGGAACGAGAACGTCGCGTCGCGGTGCCGCGCGAGCAGCGCCGGGATCTCGGTCTCGACGGTGACGTTGGAGCTGGGTACGACCAGCCCGATCCGGTGGTGGCTCACAGGGCGCCCTCTCCTCGCAGCTTCTCGGCGATCTCCGCCGCCATCGCCTTCTTGTCGAGCTTCCCGACGCGGGTGCGCGCCAGGGCGGCGACGGACTCGACCCGCTCGGGCCACTTGAACGTCGCCACCTCGAGCCCGCGCAGGTGCGCGCGGACGTCCTCGAGCGTCACCGGCACCCCGTCGGTGACGAGGTACGCGCACCCCCGCTCGCCGAGCCGCGGGTCCGGCATCGCGACCAGCGCCGCCTCGACGACGTGCGGGTGCGCGAGCAGGAGCAGCTCGACCTCCTCGGCGTTGATCTTCTCGCCGCCGCGGTTGATGAGGTCCTTGATCCGGCCCTCGATCGACACCGCCCGGTGCCCGTCGATCACGCGGATCGCCGCGAGGTCGCCGGTGCGGTAGGCGCCGGTGGAGGTGAAGGCCTCGGCATTGCGGTCCTCGGCGGCGTAATAGCCGCGCAGCGTGTACGGGCCGCGGGCGCAGAGCTCGCCGACCTCGCCGTCGGGGACCTCGTCCTCGGTGCCCGGCGCGAGCACCACCACCTCGTCGGCCGGCGAGATCGGCACGCCGACGGTGGTGCGCCGCAGCTCGGCCGACCCGTCCCGCGGGGTGACGAGGAAGAGCCCCTCGGCCATCCCGAACAGCTGGCCGACCCACGCGCCGTCCGCGGCGACCGCGGCGAACAGCTCCTCGGAGACCTTGGCGCCCGACAGCACGACGATGCGCAGGTGCTGCGCGAGCGCGGGGTAGGCCGGGTGCTCGGGCGCGCGGTAGTGCACGTGCCCGAACAGCACCGACGTCGTGCGCTCGGCCGCGAGCAGCGGCAGCGCGGTGTCGAGGTCGTGGCCGGTGAGCACCAGGCACGCCCCGACGGTCGCCGCCGCGTGCACCCCGCACGAGATGCCGGCGTTGTGGACGACCGGGATGAGGTGCCCGACGCGGTCGTCGGCGGTCCAGCCGAGGGCGTCGGCGTAGGCGCGGGCGTTGTACCAGTACTCGGCGTGCTGGCGCGGGATCAGCTTCGGCACCCCGGTGGTGCCGCCGGAGAGCTGGAAGACCGCGACGTCGTCGGGGTCGATGCCCTCCTGGATCGCCGCCACCCGGGCCCGGGCCGTCGCCGCGTCGAGGTCGACGCCGAGGTCCTCGAGGCGCACGGCGTGGGCCGGCAGCTCCGCGTCGGCCGGCGCCCCGAGCACGAGGACGTGGGCGAGCGTCGGGTGCCCCTCGGCCTGCTCGACGGCGAACGCGACGAGGTCGGTCCCCCGCGTGCCGTGCTCCACGAGGTGCGCCCGCGCCCCCACCGCCCGGCTGATGTGCGCGATCTCGTGGCCCCGGTGCGCGGCGAGCGTCGCGACCGGCACGAGCCCGGCCTTGAGCAGCGCGTACCAGGCGAGCACGGTCTCGAGCCGGTTGGTGACCTGCACGAGCACCGGGTCGCCGGGCACGAGCCCGAGGCCGGCGAGGCCCGCGCCGATGCGGTCGGTGGCGGCGTCGAGCTCGGCGTAGGTCAGCCGGCCCTCCGCGGCCACGACGGCGTCGCGGTCGGGGTGGCGTGCCGCGGCCGCCCGGAACTCGTCGGCGAGGGTGCGCGTGCCCCACAGCCCGGCGTCGCGGTAGGCGGCGACGGCCGCCGGGGGGAACGGCACGCGGCGGTCGTCGAAGCGCCGGGTGGGTCGGGTTCGGTGGGTGGGTCCCGGCTGTGTGGGTCCGGGGTGGGTGGTGCTCACGTGTCCCCCTCCGGGTCGCGTAGGGCGGCCAGGTGCAGGCGGTCGCTGACGAGCCCGTCGACGACGTCGCCGCGGCACGTCGTGGGCGCGGCGACGACGACGAGGGCGGGCGCGCGCCGCCGCAGCCGTTCGGCGACCTCGAGGCGGGTGAGGACGCTGGCGCGGTCGTCGGCGCCGGTGAACCAGACGACGTCGGCGTCCGCGGCGGCCGCGAGCGCCCGCTCGAGCGCGGCCTCGACGTCGGACTCCCGGCCGGCGGGGCGGGCGTCGGCGCCGACGTCGACCACGGACACGCCGGCGCCGAGCGCCGCGGGGTCGTCGGGGACCAGCCGGGAGGTGAACGTCCGCCCGCCGGCCTGCAGGGGCTGCTCGAGGACCTCGTCGGGGATGGTCTCCGGGTGCTCGACGGTGTCGGCGAGCGCGGGGTCGTCCGACCAGGCCGCGAGCGCGCCCCGCACCACCGCCGGCGTGCCGGCGGCGAAGCGGTCGAGGGCGACGTTGCCGGCCCGCGTCATGTAGGCGACCAGCAGCTGCTCGACCGGCGCGTCGAGGCGCTCCGGGAACGACTCCCACCAGCGCCGCGACCGCTCCGCGATGTCCTGGAGGCGCGTGACGGCGGGCCGGCGGGCCGCCTCGTAGGCGCGCAGGGCGGTCTCGGGGTCGTCGGCCCCGTCCAGCGCGGCGACCAGCGCGATCGCGTCCTCCATCGCGAGCTTCGTCCCGGAGCCCACCGAGTAGTGCGCGGTGTGCGCGGCGTCGCCGAGGAGCACGGTCCGCCCGTCGTGCCAGCGCGCGCACCGCACCGTCCGGAACCGCAGCCAGCGGGTGCGGTTCCCGATCAGCCGGTGGCCGTCGAGGTGCCGGGCGAACACGTCGGACAGGTGGTCGAGCGCGACGTCGTCGGACGCGTCGGGCGGCAGCGCCGCGGTGGTCCGGTCGAAGCCGGCCGCCCGCCACGTCGCCGCGTCGGTCTCGACGAGGAACGTGCTGCGGTCGGGCGCGTAGGGGTAGGCGTGCGTGACGTACACGCCGTGCTCGTCGCGCTCGGGCGCGAACAGCGCGTGCGGCAGCGCGACGTCGACGCCGGCCCACAGGTACCAACCGGTGCCGATTTCGACGTCCTCGCCGAAGTCGCCGGCGGCGCGCGTGGCGCTGCCGACCCCGTCCGCGGCGATCACCAGGTCCGCGTCGAGCTCGTCGGCGGCGCGCCGCGTCCCGAACTCGAGCTTCACCCCGGCGTCCTCGGCGTGGCGCGCCAGGACCCGCAGCAGGTCGGCCCGCCCGACGGCCACGAGGCTGGACACGTCCATCCCGGCCTCGCGGTCGCCGACGCGCAGGCGCATGTCGTGCGACCACGCGGTGGCGAGGATGTCGTCGAGCGTGGCGGGGTCGGCCTCGGCGAGCCGGGCTTGCGTCCTCGCGGCGAGCCCGACCCCGAACCCGAACGTCTGGTCCGGCAGACCCTGCTCGTGGACCACGACCTCGCACCCGGGCCGCGCGAGCTTGAGCAGCCGGGCGGCGTAGAGACCACCCGGCCCCCCGCCGAGCACGGCCACCCGTCGGAGCTCCATCTACGACCTTCCCGACGGCGCAGCATCCGCGAGCACGCGGCTGGTGCGGGTGACGTCGTCGACGTGGTCGACCGGCACCACCGCCGTCGAGATCGCCGTGGCGCACCCCGGGCAGCAGTACTGCCGGAAGTGCACCGCGCCGTCGACGTAGGACCCCGCCCCGTCCACCACCTGCGGACCCGCGTCGCTGACCGGCCCCTCGTAGCGCACCAGGTCGAGCTCGCCGACCGCGCCGGTGCCCAGCACCGTCGCGCAGTGCCGGCACGCCACCTGGTCCCCACCGTCTCGACTGATGCCGACGAGGTTGTCGTCGAGCCGCCGGGCGTCGGTGAGGTCCACCGTGCTCCGATCCCGCTCGCTCGCGGCGACCCGGGCGCGCCGGGCGTCGCGCAGCTCCCGGCGCCGGTCCTCGGTGGCCGCCGTGTCGACCGCGCCCGTGTCGTCGAGGACGACGCCGTAGGCGTCCCGGGCGGTCGGCGCCGTGACCTTCTCCTCCCGCACGTCGCGGGCGACGTCCTCGGGGTCGCGGACCAGCGGGTCGCCGTAGCCCCCGCCGCCCTGCCAGAACATGGTGAACACCTCGCCGGGCGCGACGTACGTCTCGCCGTAGCAGGGCTGGAGCTCCGCGGTGCCGCCGACCTCGTCCAGGTCGGCCGGCAGCCGGCCCGCACCGAGGGCGGTGGAGACGTCGCTGCCGCGGGCGATGTACTCGACCCCGGTGTTGCCGGGGTAGCCGCCGGCGAGCCCGTTGTTCTGGCTCACGGCTTTGCCGTTGGAGGCCAGCAC
This sequence comes from Actinomycetospora straminea, assembly GCF_028737255.1. GTDB lineage: Bacteria > Actinomycetota > Actinomycetes > Mycobacteriales > Pseudonocardiaceae > Actinomycetospora > Actinomycetospora straminea. The sequence continues at coordinate 22,961 of NZ_JAQZAN010000037.1, forward strand.
CAGGCCGATCGGGAAGCTCGTGCCGTGCGGGGTGATCGCCAGCGACGCCCCGACACCGCCGCGGCGGCGGCCGGGACCGCCCGAGTCCGGCTCCTCGCGGCGCCACAGGGCGAGGACCGGGTAGAGGAACTCGGTCATCTCGACGTCCGGGACGCGGCCGAGCGGGATGCAGAACAGCCCGCCGGTGTCCATGCCGTCGGCCTGCGGCTGCGCGCCGTACCCGCCGGCCATGGGGTCCATGAGGATCGACAGGAACGGCGTCGGCACGGCGCCGCGCTGGTCGAGCCCCGCGATGACGGCGGTGTCCCAGGTGCCGCAGCAGGCGGACTGGACGTGGGCGTCCAGCTCCGGCGCCTGGTCGAGCATCTGCGAGAGGCACTCGGCGACGAGGTTGCCGGTCAGCCACGCGGGACCGATCGGGCCGCGGCCGACCGCCGCCGGGAAGCTGGCGTTGTTGATCGTGCCTTCCTCGGCGACGAGGTCGAAGCAGCGCATCAGCCCGCCGGCCGACCACGGGATGTCGCCCGCGAGGATCGGCAGCAGCGCGAGCATGACCCCGCCGCGCATGCCGGCGTAGGTGCAGTTGACGACGCCGGACTGCGGGTCGGTGCCGGTGAAGTCGAAGGTCAGGTGGTCGGCGGCCTTCGTCATCGCCACCGTGATCTTGTGCAGGCCGCGGTCGCCGGCGTGCGACTGGTCCTGGTAGCCGGTGGCGTGCCAGGTGCCGTCGGGGAGGTCGGTGAGCTTGCCGCGCAGGCGCGACTCGGCGTCGGCCATCATCCGCTTCATCACGGCCTTGACCGTGTCGGCGCCGTACTGCTCGATGACGGCGAGGAGGCGGTCGCGGCCGACGGTGTTGGCGCCGACCTTCGCGCGCAGGTCCAGCCCGATCATCATCGGCACCCGCGAGCGGCGGACCCAGACGTCGGCGACGTCGTCCTGCAGCACGCCGTCGCGCACGACCTTGATCGGCGGGGTGGGCAGCGACTCGGAGAAGACGTCCTGCGCGGCCGGCGAGAACGAGCCGAGGCCGACGCCGCCGAGGTCGGGCTGGTGGGCGATCGCGGACGTCCAGCCGAAGAGCTTCCCCTCCCAGAACACCGGCTGGTAGACCATCGCGTCGTTCTGGTGCAGCCCGCCGCCGACCCACGGGTCGTTGGTGAGGAACATGTCGCCCTCGGCGATGCCGGGGTTGGTCGCGCGGTGCTGCAGGGTCCAGTAGATGGCGAGGTCGACGGCGCCGACGAGCATCGTGTTGTAGAGCCCGACCTGGACCTCCTGGCCCAGCTCGTCCGAGACGGCGAAGTCGAAGTCGTTCGCGTCGGTGACGATCGGCGAGCCGGACATGCGCTTGAGCGCCTCGCCCATCTCGTCGGTGACCGACCAGAGACGGTGCCGCACGACCTCGTAGGTCAGCGGGTCAAGCGCGTCGATCTGCTCCTGGGTGACGGTGTGGACCGGCAGGCTCGCCGGCAGCTGCGCCGCGAGGGCGGTGGGGTCGATCGGTCGGCTCGAGAACCTCTCGGAGCCGGGGACGGCCATCGTCATGATCAGGCTCCGGTCTTCTGGATGTGGAGGTTGCCGAGCTCGTCGACGGTGCCGGTGCGGCCGCCGGGGACGACGACCGTCGTCGTCGGGACCTCGACGACGGCCGGTCCGGTGATGACGTGGCCGGCGCGCAGGGCGGTGTAGTCGTAGATCGGGGTGTCGACGAAGCCCTGGCCGATCTCGAGGTAGACGGGGCGCCGACCCGAGGGCTCCGGCTCCCCGGACGCCCGCTCGAGCGGCGGGAGCTCCGGGCTGAAGGGCAGGACGCCGCGCCCGCGGACGCGGTAGGTGATGGCCTGGATGCCGGCGGCGCTGAAGCCGGAGCCCTGGCCGTAGAGCTCGGCGTACCGCGCCTCGAACCGGTCGGCCGCGGCCTGCACCGCGTTCTCGTCGAGCGGGCCCTCGCCGACGGGCACGGTGACCTCGGCGAGCTGCATGGCGTAGCGCATGTCGACCTCGCGCACGATCTCGACGCGGTCGAACGTCAGGCCCTGCCGGTCGAGGCCCTGGCGGACCTGGTCCTCGAGCTGGGCGAAGTTCTTCTCCGCGCGCACCGGGTCGACGGGGAGCTGGGCGGGGTCGGAGAGCTCCTGGGCCAGCGCGATGTCGGAGGCCGCGAGGCCGTAGGCGGAGAACGCCGAGGCGACCGGGCCGAGCGGCACGACGACCTCGGCGACCCCGAGGTGCGTCGCGTACTTCGCGCAGAACGCCGGGCCGGATCCGCCGAAGGCGTAGAGGACGAAGTCGCGCGGGTCGTGGCCGGCCTCGACGACGCTCTTGCGCAGCAGGTCGCCGGTCTGGGCGTTCTGCGCGGCGTGGATGGCCGCGGCGGCGTCCTCGACGGAGAGGCCCAGCGGCTCGGCGACCCGGGTGCGGATGGCCTCGCGGGCCTTGTCGACGTCGAGTGCCTTGCGGCCGCCGAGCAGGCCGGTCGTCGGCAGGATGCCGAGGACGAGGTTGGCGTCGGTGTTGGTGGGCTCGGTGCCGCCCTGGTCGTAGCAGGCGGGCCCGGGGACGGCCTGCGCCGAGTGCGGCCCGATGCGCAGGTTGCCGCCGGCGTCGACCCACGCGATCGCGCCGCCGCCGGAGCCGATGGCGTGCACCCGCAGCGTCGGCACGTTGATCGGGTGGTGGTTGATGACGGTCGTGGTGTCGCGCTCGGGCTCGCCGTCGACGATGAGCCCGACGAGGAACGTGGTGCCGCCGACGTCGGTGGAGATGATGTTGCGGTGGCCGAGCCGCCGGCCGAGCTGGCTCGACCCGACGACCCCGCCGGTGAGCACGGAGCCGACCGTGGAGATGGCCTGCGCGGGCGCCTCGGACGCCGCGACCGCGCCCCCGTTGGACTGCATCACCAGCAGCGGGCCGGCGAGACCGCGCTCCGCGAGCGCGGTCTCGAGGGTGGTCAGGTAGTCGCGCAGGCCGGGCCCGACCTGCGTGCTCATGATCGTCGTGGAGTTGCGGGCGAACTCCCGGATGCGGGGGCTGACCTCGCTGGAGAGCGCGACGTAGATCTCCGGGTCGATCTCGTGGACGAGCTCGCGGATCCGGCGCTCGTGCACCGGGTTGCGGAACGCCCAGAGCAGGGAGACGGCGATCGCGCGGATGCCGTCGTCCTGCAGCGCGTGGACCTGCGTCCGGACCTCGTCCTCGTCCAGCGCGACGATCACCTCGCCGTCGCGGTCGATCCGCTCGGTGACCTCGAGGGCGTGCCGCTTGGGCAGCAGGTGGTGGTCCTTGTCCTGGGCGAGGACGTGCTGGAGCTCGTGCGGGCTGCGGCCCAGGTAGCGGCCCTCGACGTTCATGATGAAGATCGAGTCACGGTGGCCCTTGGTGGTCAGGAACCCGACGTCGGGGACCTTGCGCTGGACCAGGGCGTTGAGGCTCGACGTGGTGCCGTGGGCGATGTGGTGGGTCTCGGCGAGCATCTCCTCGACCGGACGCCCGAGCTGCTCGGCGAGCAGCTCGAGCACGTCGAGCACGCCCCGCGAGTAGTCCGGGGGCGTCGACGGCGCCTTCGCCGCGATGACCGAGCCGGAGTCGTCGTCGAGCACCGCGTCGGTGAACGTGCCCCCGACGTCGACGCCGATCACGTAGGTCATGGACCACTCCTCGACGAGCAGGCGTGACCCGAGCCACGCGTTTGACGATGGCGTCGACTATCTGACACCACCGAAATCCCGTCAAGGGCGTCCGGCTCATCGGGCACGAGCTCGATCCACCCGCGGACGACGTCCGGGGTCACCTCGCCGACGAGGTCGGGGTGGTCGGTGCGCACGTGGACAGCACCTGGGGACGCTTCGCGCTCGCGGTCGCGGTCGCGGGCGAGAACGTCGAGCACCTGCTCCCCGGACGCCGCGCCCGCCTGCTCGTCGCCGTGCTGGCACTGTCGAACCACTGCGCGGTCGAGCGCTCGACGCTGATCGACGTGCTGTGGCGCCCGGCCCTGCCCGGCGAGGGCGCGTCCGGGACGTTCTCCGCGCTCCTGTCGAAGGTGCGCACGCTGCTCGGGCCGGGTGGGATCCACGGCCGGCACTGCCTGCAGCTCGTCCTCCCGCCGAGCTCGATCATCGACGCCGTCGTGGCGCAGCGTGCGCTGCACGCGGCCGAGTCGGCGACCGCCCGCGGCGACTGGGCGCGGGCGTGGACCGAGGCGCTCAGCGCGCTGTTCGTGACCCAGCGCGGGCTGCTCGGCGACTTCGACGACCCGTGGAGCGAGGAGCGGCGGGCCGAGGCCGCGCACCAGCACCGCCGGGTGCTCGCCTGCTACGGCGAGGCGTGCCTGCACCTCGGGCCGGGCGAGCGCGCCGGCGCGGAGCGCAGCGCGCGAGCCCTCATCGGGCTCGACCCCCTCGCCGAGACCGGCCACCGGCTGCTCATGCGCGCCCACGCCGCGCAGGGCGACCGGGCGGCCGCGCTGGCCGTCTACGAGCAGCTGCGCCGGACCCTGCGCGACCAGCTCGGCGCCGAGCCCAGCCCGGCGACCCGGGAGCTCCACGCGGAGCTCCTGGGCTGACTGTGAGGGTGGGCCCGCCGTCCTGATCACCTGGTGATGGGGTGGTGA
>NZ_JAQZAN010000038.1 GCF_028737255.1 Actinomycetospora straminea
CCATCACCTTCAAGATCAACCACTTGAAGTTCAACGCTGGCTGACGCTACCGACGGCTCACCCCCCGTCGCCGCCGACCTGCGCCACCAGCCAGGCCGCGATCTCCTCCCCCGCCGCCAGGCCCGCCGCGGCCGTCACCGCGACGTGCGCGAACCGCCGGCCCGCGCCGTGGAGGCGCCCGTCGACCGGCTGGATGCCCGCGTCCGCGGCCTCGAGCACGTCGGCGTCGAGCGGGGAGTCGCCGGCCGCGACGACGCGCCGTGCCCCGGTCCTCCCGCGGACCTCGGCGACCGCGGCGCCCTTGGTCAGCGCGACGGGCAGGACGTGCACCTTGTCGCCGTGGACGACGACCCGCCAGCCACGCGTCGCGCACTCCCCCGCGAGGTCCTCGAGCCACCCCGCCGACCACCCCGCCGACCGACCCGCCCGGACCACGAGGAAGCAGCCGTCGGCGTCCCGCACGGGACCCGCCCCGTCGAGCCGGTCGAGGTGCCGGGCCAGCACCGTCCCGACCTCGCCGATCGGCGCCGCCGGCGCGAGACGGTCGCGCACCACCGCCGCCCAGTCGCCGTCGGGCTCGCCGTCGACGAGCAGCACCCCGCCGTTCGCGCACACGACGCACCGCGGCGCGACGCCCAGCCGGCCCTCGAGGTCGAGGCGCCGGTACTCGGCGACCGTGCGGGTGGTGGCGGGCACCCAGAGCGCCCGCCGGTCGAGCTCCGCGAGCAGCGCGGCGGCGCGGTGGGTCAGCTGGGCGGTGACGACCCCGCGACGCTGTTCCAGCCGGACGACCGGCGCCGCGCCCGGCGGGCCGGCGGCGCGCGCGGAGTGGACGAGGGTCCGGTCGAGGTCGGTGGCGACCAGCACCGGCGCCCTCACCGGGACGCCCGGAGCACGGCCACGCAGCGGTAGGGCGAGGCGATCCCGTCGGCGTGGTCCGGGAGCGGGCGGGTCGGCACGCCGCGCTCGGCGCAGAGCCGGCGGACGGGATCGAGCTCGGGCCCGGCATCCCGGGCGACGAGCACGGCGGCGGGGTCACGACGCAGCAGCGTCCGCGACGTCTCGCCGACCCCGGCGCGCAGGCGGCGCTCGCCCGGCAGGCTCAGGTCGCGGGCGAGGGCGGCGAGGTAGCGGGCCCCGCGTCCGTCGGGGGCGGCGACGGGAGCGGACGGGGTCGACGACCCGAAGCAGGCGGTGACCGCGTCGAGGACGGCGGCCGTCCGGTCCACGGCCGCGAGCTCGCGGTGGACCTGCGCGCCGTGGTGGGCGCCGGGCACCACCAGGTCGGGACGGTCGACCGTGCGCGAGACCAGCCCGGACGCCGTGGCGTTGAGGCACGCGTGCGGGACGAGCAGGTCCTCGCGGGTGCCGCAGAGCGGTGTCCGGTGGGCCGGGTCGGCCAGCACCGCGACGGTCGGGTCGACGACGACGCCGGTCTCCCGGGCGTACGCGGCCAGGTCGCGGCGCACCTCGTCGACGATGCCGCCCGCGCCGGTCCAGCCGTCGAGGAGCACGAGCGAGGACGGGTGGTGCGCGGCGACGAGCGCGTCGAGCGCCGCACGGTCCAGGCCCCGGCCACGGACGACGCTCACCGCGTAGTGCGGCAGCGCGACGCCCCGCGCCCACGCCGCCCACCGGCGGACCAGCACCCCCACCGGCGTGCCCGCCCGCGCCAGCGACACCAGCACGACGCCCGGCCCCCGCTGCGCGAGCACCCGCTCGGCGAGGACGCCGACCGCGGCCGCCACGCCCGGCGCCGCCCGCTCGACGGCCCGCGCCACCACCCGCGCGTACGCGGCGCTCGGCGCCGGCTCCGGCGGGAGCGCGTCCGCGTAGTGCGCGCCGGCGGCGAGGGCGGCCTCCCTGACGTCGGTCGGCATCTCGAGCGCGTGGCCCGACAGGTCGCTGAGCAGCCAGCCCACCTCGCCGGGCGCGAACGTGCCGAACGCGGGTCCGCGCCGGGCCGCCACGACGGGGCGTCGCTGCGCGGGACGCGGCGGCCGGCACGGCACCACCGCCTCGACGACCCGCGGCACGACCGCCCCGAGGTGGGCGAACAGGCCGTCGGGGGCCCGGAGGGCGGGGGTGCGCGCCGCGGCGTCCACCACGACGACGACGGCGTCGTACCGGCCGGCGCCGACGCCGTAGACGTAGCGCTCCGGGGCGTGGGCCAGCGCCTGGTCGTGCGCCGCGAACGCCCGGGCCTCGCGCACCGCGTAGCCGGCGCCGTCGCGCGCGACCAGCGGCGACCGGGTCGTCGCGGCGACCTCGACGGCCCACCCCCGGGCCTCCAGGGCCTCGGCGAGCCGGACCGGCAGGTAGTGCAGCTCCTCGCACCCGAGGACGAGCACCCGCCCGGCGTCCGGCCCGAGGGCCTCCGCCACCACCGACGCGGCACCCGGCACCGCGGCGTCGAGCGCGGCCCGTCCCGCCCGGTCGAGCCCGTGCCGCGCGCCCTCGGCGGCCCCGTGGAGGGGCAGGGACACCGAGGCCGTCGGCGTGCCCGTGGCGCCGGGGCGCGCGGTGGTGTCCGGCCGGGCGGCGAGCAGTGCGGCCGCGCGCTCGAGCACGTCGTCGGGACCCGTGAGCGCCGCCCGGGCGAGGGCCACCACGTCGACCCGGACGTCCAGGTCGGCGGCGGCGCGCACGATCGCGTCCTCGCCGGGCCCCGCAGGTCGGCCAGCGTCGCCACCACGTAGCGACGGCGGGGCAGCCGCCGGTGCAGGCGGCGCAGGGCCGCGGCGACGGTGCGACCGGTCGAGAGCTCGTCGTCGACGAGCACGAGCGGGCGGTCCGGCGTCCAGCCGCCCGGGTCGTCGGGAGCGAGGACGTGGCGCGGGGCGTGGCTGTGCTCCTCGTCGAACGCGGCGAGCACGGCGGCCCCCGCCACGACCCGCCGCGTGGTGTGGACGACGTGCTCGGCGTCCAGCGCGTCCGCGACGAGGTGGGCGAGCGCCGTCGCGTTCTCGGCGAACCCGATCACCACCGGCGCGGCGGCGACCGGGGACAGTCGCTCGGCGACCCGGTCCGCGAGCGCCGCGCCCGCCGCCCGGACGCGGGCCGGGGCGACGGGGACGTGCTTGCCCAGCACGCGGGACACCGGCAGGTGCGCCCGCCGCGGATTGCGGCGCAGGGCGAGGCCGACGACCTCGCGCGCCGGCACGTCCTCCTCGTCGGGCCCGACCGCGAGGCCGAGGGCCTCCACGACGACCTCGCCGGGCCATGTCCCGTCCGCCGCGTGATCACCCACGGGTGTCCTTGATGCCAGACGCACCCGCGGCACACCACCGACGCGACCCGACCGGGGCCAGGATGGACGGCGATGGCCCCCGATCCCGCCGACCCCGTCCGGCACTGGCCGTTGGCCGGGCTCGTCCTGCGGACCCCGCGGCTGGTGCTGCGCCCCGACGACGACGTCGGTCTCGCGGCGCTCGCCGACCGGGCCCTCGACGGCGTCCACCCCGCCGAGGAGATGCCGTTCCTCGAACCGTGGACCGACGGCGCCGGCACCCCGGGCTTCGCGCGCGGGGTCATGCAGTACGCGTGGCGGTGCCGCGCAGAGGTCGGGCCGGCCCGGTGGTCGGTGAACTTCCTCGTGCGCGAGGGCGGGCGGGTGCTCGGGATGCAGACGCTCGCGGCGACCGAGTTCGGGATCCTCCGCGAGGTCACCACCGGCTCCTGGCTGACCCGCGCCGCCCAGGGCCGGGGCCTCGGCACGGAGATGCGCCAGGCCGTCATCGGGCTCGCGTTCGAGCGCCTCGGGGCCCATTTCGCGCGGACCAGCGCGTTCGCCGACAACGTGGCCTCGCGGCGGGTCTCCGACCGGCTCGGCTACACCCCGGACGGCGTCGAGCGCCACGTCCGGCGTGGACGGCCGGCGCTCCTGCTCCGCAGCCGCCTCACGCCGGAGGCGTGGCGGCGGCCGGAGTGGACGCTCGGGGTCGCGGGCCTCGGGCCGTGCCGCGAGCTGCTGGGCGTCCCACCACCCGACTGAACCGGTCACGGCGCGCCGGGGACGTCCAGCGCGACACGCCGTCGATCGGCGACACCATCGGGGAATGACCGACGCTCGGGGGATCCCCCGGACGCGGCGACGGGGTAGACCTCGATCACGAATCGCCGACCGGGGGGACCGATGTCGCACGCCGCGCCGACCGACGCACGGGCCGAGGCGTGGCTCGACGCTGCCCGCCCCCGGAGCGCCGCCCGCCGGGACCGCCAGCGCGACGGCGCCCACACCGGGGCCCGCCGGGGGGCTCGCAGCGAGCGCCGGGTGCGCGCCGCGCGGGTCCGGCGCCGCCCGCTGCGGGTGCTGATGATGGTGCTCGTCACCGGCCTGTGCGCCGGCGTCGCCCTCGTCGTCCTCGAGACCGCGGTCGCCGACCCCGCGGGCCGTCGCTCGGCGCTGTCGGCCGTCGACCCCGCCGAGGCCGTCGGCCCCGGACCGCTGCCCTACGGCGGGCAGCTCGAGCGCCCCGATCCCGCGGACCTCCTCGATCCCGCCAGCCTGCTGGGGCTCGGGCTCCTGACGCTGGGGCTGCTCAACGGCCTGGTGTTCCTCGGGACCGCGACGTGGGACGGGATGGTCGCGCCCTCGGCGGCCGAGACCCGGCGCCGGCTGCGCACCCGGTCGGGACGCGGGGTCGTGCCCGGCGGGCGGCGGGAGGTCCGGCGGACGGTCCACGTCCCCGCGGCCTCCCCGGCCGCGTCCGCGGGCCCCGCGGTCGTCGACGTGCCCGCCCGCCGCAGCGTCCCGGGCCGCCCGGCCGCCGGGACCACCTACGCTCCGCTGCCCGACCCCGTGCCGGCGGCGCCCCGGCGCCGGGTCGTGGCGCCGGGGCCGGTCGCGGAGCCGGTCGTCCCGCCCGGGCGCTTCGCCCAGCCGAAACGGCTCATGGAGCCGGCGACGGTGCCGGCCAGCACCCCGGTGCCGGTGCCCCTGCCGGAGCCCCTGTCGGAGCCCGCTCTCGAGCGCCCGCGGACCCTCGCGCCGAAGCCCGTGGTCCCGCGGCGGCCGGAACCCGAGCTGGTCGCCGAGCCGGTCGCCGAGCCGCTGGCCGAGCCAACGCCCGAGCCCGTCGCTGCGTCGACGCCCGAGCCCGTCGCCGAGCCGGCCCCGACGCCCGAGCCCGAGCCGCTGCTCCCGAGCCTCATCCCGGCGCCCCGGCGCCCCTCCCCCGTGCCGCGGGACGGCGGGGACGGGACGCCGGCGCGCGCCACGCGGCGCGGCTCCGGGCCCTGGGGCTGGCGGCCCGCCCGCCCCGACCCGGTGCCCTGGCGCAACCCGGTCCCGGCGTTCTCCTGACCAGTAGCCGAGTGACCAGCCGCCGAGGGATCAGCGGGCGAGCGCGTCCTCGATCGCCCGGGTGAACGCCCCGAACACCGAGGCGGTCGGCGGTAGGACCTGGGTCACGAGCACCGCCGCGAGGTCGTGCCCGGGCCACGAGTACCAGAGCGTCCCCAGGCCGCCGGCCCACCCGTAGCGGGTCCCGACCGGCGAGGCGACCACCCCGACCCCGAACCCCCAGCCGCCCCCGTCGAGGAACGGCGCGGCACCGGGGGCGGCGCGCTGCGCGGGCGTGAGGTGGTCGGTGGTCATCAGCGCGACGGCGGCGGGGTCGAGCAGGGCGCCGCCGTCGTCGAGCAGCATCCCGGCGAAGCGCAGCAGGTCCGCCGCGGTCCCGACCAGGCCGCCCCGGCCGTCGGGGAAGGTCGGCGGCGCGAGCCAGCGGCTCTCGGCGACGCCGTCGAACAGCGCGAGCCCGCCGTCCTCGTCCCGGACGAACGCGGGCACGAGCCGCTCGGGGCCGGCGACGAAGCCGGTGTCGGTCATGCCGAGCGGGGCGAGCAGCCGGTCACGGAGCACGTCGCCCAGCGGCCGGCCCGCGGCCCGCGCCAGCAGGACCCCGAGCACCGCGAACGACAGCTCGTAGCGCCACGCCGTCCCCGGCTGGTCGAGCAGGGGCAGCGACGCGCACCGCGCGAGCCACGCGTCGGGTGCCGGCAGGCCCCGCGGGTCGGGCGGGCCGAACCCGAGCCCGAGCTCCGCGGCGCGGTCGACGGTCGGGCACGGGCCCTCGGGGACGAACCCGAAGCCCATCCGCATCGTCAGCAGGTCCTCGACCGTGATCGGCCGGAGGGCGGGGACGGTGCCGGCGGTGTCGGGCTCGGCGGACAGGCGCGACAGCACCCGGCGCCCGGCCAGCTCGGGGAGCAGGCGGTCGACGGGCTCGTCGAGGGCGAGGAGCCCATCCGCGACCAGGAGCAGGGTCAGCGCCGCCACCAACGGTTTGGTGTTCGAGCTCAGCCGCACGACCGCGTCGGCGCGCAGCGGCACGTCGCCGCCGGGCTCGGTGACGCCGGTCGCCGCGAGGCTCGTCGTCCCGTGGTGCCGGACGCCGACGACGGCGCCCGGCACGTCGGCGGCCGGCAGTGCCGCGAGGACCTCCTCGGCGTGCACCCCGGCCACCGGTGGCGTGTCAGCCGTTGAGGCCGCCGCCGGCGGGTCCGACCGGGCTCGGCTCGGGGCGCACGCCCCCGCCGCCACCGCCGGAGCCGTCCTCGTCGTCGGGGTCCGGCCCGGTGGGCGTGCGGGCGGCCCCGCCCTGGATCCAGATGCCGACCTCGGCCCCGCGCTCGCGCTGCTCGCCGGCGGCGGGCTCCTGGTCCTCCACGTGGCCCCGGCCGGCGCCGGTGTGCACCGCGTTGCGGCCCACGGCCATCACGCCGGCGTCGAGGGCACGGTCGTGCGCCTCGGCGGCGGGCAGGCCCACGAGCTCGGGCACCGTGGTCATCCCCTCGGGCAGGTCCTGGGTCGTGTCCTGGGCCATGTCCTCGGTCGTCCCCTCGGTCTCGCGCATCTCGTCGGTGTGCATCGTCGTCTCCTCCGGCGTACCGGCCATGACGGGTGCGTACCCATCATGCCGGTGCGGTGATGCTGCGTCGGGGGTCACCCCGCCGCAGGGGCCCGGCCGGCGGTCGGACCGCCGGCCGGGCCGTCGAGCGGCGCGGGGCTCAGCGGCCCGTGAGCTCCCGGGTCCCGCGGCGGGCGGCCGCGGTGCCCTGGCCGGTGGCGCGGCCGGCGAGCCGCAGGCCGCGGCTGGCGACGGCCTCGACGACACGGCCGGTGAGGCGCACCGGGTTGAGGGCCGCGGCGAGCCGGTCCAGCGGCTGCGCGGCGGCCTCGGTGAACTGGTGGATCTGGGACTCGGCGCGGTCGGCGGCCGTGTGCAGCTCGCCCTCGGCGCGGGCGCCGACGCGCGCGGCACGGTCGGTGGAGGCGGCGAGCTGCTCGCCGGCCCGGTCGGCCTCGCGGTCGAGGACCTGCCCGGCGCGGCGGGCCGAGGCGCGGGCCTCGCCGGCGACCTGGCGGCCGGTGCGGTCGGCCTGGTCGGCGATCTGGTCGCCGGCGGTCTGCGCGATGGTGGCCGCGTCCCGGGCCGCGGCACGGCCGGACTTGGCGCCCTCGAGGGCGCGCGAGGCCTCGTCGGCGATGCCCTCGGCGGCCGCGTCGGCCGTGGCGCCCGCGTGCTCGGCGCCGGTGCGGGTGTGGCCCGCGACCTTCTTCGCGGTCGTCGACGCGTCGTCGGCGATCTCCCCGGCGGCACCGCCGACCTCGTCGGCGGCGTCGCGGGCGGTCTCGGTGGCGCCCGTGACCGCGCTGGCGGCGGCGAGCTCGGCGGCGATGCTGTCGGTGTCGTCGGCGTGCGACGCGACCTCGCGCGTCTGCCGGACCTCGCCGTCGACGCCGTGGACGACGACGGAGCCGCCGCCGTCGTTGGCGACGATCTCGACGGCGCGGGAGACGGCCTCGGCCTGGGTGGCGGTGGTGGCGCTGGCGCGGGCGGCGTCGGGCTTGACGACCGACCAGCCGTCGTCGGCGGGGCGGACGTGACGATCGGACACGGCGGGGTGCTCCTCGGGGTGAGGGGGCGCGGGGGCACCGGCCCGCGGGCCGGTCACCCGTCGGGTGCCCGCGGGTCGCCGGTCAGCGACGCGGACCGGCGCGTCCGGCCGTGTGCGTCTCGTCACCGGGCCTCAGGCGTGCTCGCCGCCCCGCGCCGCCACCTCCTGCAGCCAGCGCCGCACGGTGTCGCAGGCGTCGTCGACCCCGGCCACGACGCCGACCGGGCGGGAGGGCCCGGCGAGGTCGTCGGCCGCGGTGAGCCGCACCCGCAGCGCGCCCTCGTCGAGCCACGCGGTGAGCAGGAGGACCGCGCCCCCCGGGCCGGCGGTCACGCGAGCACCGACACGACGAGGTGGACGTTGATGCCGATGACGACCGCCGCCAGCACCCCGGCGACGGCGGTGACGGCGGGCCGGGTCGTGAGCTCGCCCATGAGCCCGCGCCGCCGCCCGAGGTCGAGCACCGGGACCAGCGCGAACGGGATGCCGAACGACAGGACGACCTGCGAGACGACGAGAACGAGGGTCGGGTCGGCGCCCAGGCCCAGCAGCAGCAGGGTCGGCCCGAGCGTCACGCCACGGCGCACCCACAGCGGGATCCGGCGGCGCAGGAACCCGGCCATGACGACCTGGCCCGCGTAGGTCCCGACGCCCGACGAGACGAGCCCGGAGAGCAGCAGGGCGACCGCGAACGCCCCGGCGGCGAGCGGGCCGGCCAGGGTGCCGAGCCCGGCGTGCACACCCTCGAGGTCGTCGGGGGCCGCGACGTCGGGGCGGAAGAACACCGTCGCGGCGACGACGAGCATGACGGCGTTGAGCACGCCGGCCGTCCCCATCCCGAGCGCGAGGTCGAACCGTTGGCCGCGCAGCGCGGCGCGCGTCCCGCCGGCGCGCCGGCGCAGGTCGCGGGTGAGGTCGGAGTGCAGGTAGATGACGTGCGGCATGACGGTGGCGCCGAGGATGCCGGTGGCGAGCACCAGGCTGTCGGTGCCGTCGAGGCCCGGGAGCAGCCCGCCGGCGACGGCCGCGGGGTCGGGCGAGGTCTGCCCGAGCGTCGTCAGCAGGCAGACGAGGATGCCGACGAAGAAGGCGACGACGAGCAGCTCGAAGCGCCGACGGTGCCGCTGCTGGACCGCGAGCAGCGCGCAGGCCACGAGGCCCACCGCGAGCCCGCCGGGCAGCAGCGGCACGCCGAACAGGAGGTTCAGGGCCAGCGCCCCGCCCACGACCTCGGCGAGGTCGGTGGCGATCGCGACCGCCTCGGCCTGCACCCACAGCAGCCGGCTCACCGGGCGCGGGTAGTGGTCGCGGCAGAGCTCGGGGAGGTTGCGGCCGGTCGCGAGCCCCAGCTTCGCGGTGAGGAACTGGACCAGGACGGCCATGAGGTTCGCCGCCACGATCACCCAGAGCAGCAGCATCCCGTGGGAGGCGCCGGCGACGGTGTTGGTGGCGAAGTTGCCGGGGTCGACGTAGGCGGTGGCCGCGACGACGGCCGGCCCGAGCAGCGGGAGCAGGCGGCGCAGGCGGCCGGGGGCACGCCGCGCGCCCGCGACGGGGGCGGGCGTCTCGGCGGGTGGGGCGACGGTCATCGACTCTCCGGCGGGCCGTGGAGATGGGACGGAGGACGCACGGGGGGACGGCGCGGGAGGCCCGCCGGGCAGCCCGGGCACGGGGCCCGGGCCGCCCGGCGACGACCTCCACGACGAGTGCGGTCAGCCGTTGACCGCGCCCCACTCGCCGGTCGGGGCCGACATCTCCATCTCCGCGGTGGCCTGGACGAGCTCCATGAGGTCCGCGTCCAGCCCGGGGCCGAACTCCTCGGGCCGCTCGACGGCGATCTCCATCTCGACGCCCTGCGGGCCCTGCTCCATCGAGAGCTCGGTGCCGTCGTTGGAGGGCGACGGGCCGTTGAAGACCTTCGCCGCCTCGTTCTTCTGGTCGATGTTGAACGTGTACTGCTTGCTCTGCAGCCCCTTCTCGAGCAGCGTCGCGACCTCCGGGAACTTCTCCGCGCTCGTCTTCGGGATCGGCAGGAGCTTGTTCCACTCGACACCGAGCTTCTCGAGCGCCTTCGCGTACGCGTTCTCGTGCGCCTGGTCGCGCACGATGAGGTAGGCGATGGTCGAGCGCGCCGTCTTGTTGTCGGTCATCTCGTAGAGCCGGCACTTCTGCAGGCGGCCGGTCGACTCGAGCATGAGGTTGTAGAGCAGGTTCAGCGGGAGGTTGCCGCTGTCGTAGACGTACTTGCCGGTCCACGGGTCACCCTGCGCGTCCACCGGCAGCGCGCCCTGCGCGCCGACCAGCCAGTGGTGGATGTTGCCGCCGGACAGGGCGACCGACAGCGGCGTCGCGCCGCCCGCCCCCGGCTCGTCGAGGTCGCTCGGGTTGCCCTGGTAGCGGGGCGAGCCGTCGACGAGGCGCGCGATGGTGGTCGCGATGAGCTCGACGTGGCCGATCTCCTCGGTACCCACGCCGTAGAGCAGGTCGCGGAACGGCTTGCCGGTCGCCCCGCGGAAATTGAAGCTCTGGAACAGGTACTGCATCATCGTGCGCATCTCGCCGAACTGGCCGCCCAGCCCCTCCTGCAGGGCGTTCGCGGCCGCCGGGTCCGGCTCGTCCGGGACGATCTCGTTCTGCAGACGCTGGACGTGGAAGAACACGTCGGTCCTCTCGTGGGGGTCGATGGGTCCCGGCCGGCCCCTCGACGGCGGCACGACGGCCGGCGCCCGGGACGAGCGGGAGTGCGACCACCCTCGGGCCCGCCCGTCCCCCGGCCGTCCGTCGCGGCGTCGTCGGGCCCGTCGCCGCGAGCGTCACCAGGGGCGTCACCGCCCCGTCCCCACCGCGTCGCCGGGCGCGTGTCCGGAGCGCCCCCGGCGGGCACCCCCGCCCAATCCGACGCCGCCGTTCGTCCGAGTCGCGCCGCCGGACGGCCGTCCCTACCGTGGGGGTCGCGCGTTGAGCCCGTCAGTCGCGCCGCCCCTCCAGCTCTCGTGCGACAGCCGGGCCCGCGACCTGCGGGGACACCGGCGGGAACGGCGGCGATGACGATCGACGTGCCCTGGCCCCCCGTGGCGGCACACCTCTACCTCGTGGGCCGGTTCGCCTGCCGCATCGGCGACGAGGACGTCCGGCTCACGCCCACCGCCGAGCGGGTGCTCGCGTTCCTGGCCCTCGCCCGGCGCCCGGTACGCCGCGGCCAGCTCGCCGGCACGCTGTGGCCCGACGTCACCGACCGGCAGGCCCTGACCCGGCTGCGCTCGGCGCTCTGGAAGGTCCCGGCCCCGCAGCGGGCCGCGCTCGTCGAGGCCGACGCGACGAACGTGGCGCTCCACCGCGGCGCGTCGGTCGACCTCTACGCCCTCGACGACACGGGCACCGACCCCGCCGCCCAGACCGACGCGGCGCAGACCGGGACGCCCCTCGCGCGCGGGGAGCTGCTGCCCGGGTGGTGCGAGGAGTGGGTGCTCGTCGAGCGCGAGCGGCACCGCCAGCTGCGCCTGCACGCGCTCGAGGCCCGCTGCGCCCGGGCCTGCGCGCAGGGCCGTTACGGCGAGGCGCTGAGCGCCGGGCTCGAGGCCGTGTCCCAGGAGCCGCTGCGCGAGAGCGCCCACCGTCGCGTCATCGAGGTGCACCTCGCCGAGGGCAACAGCGCCGAGGCCCTGGGCCAGTACGAGGGATTCCGGACGCTCCTGCGCACCGAGCTCGGCCTCCCGCCCTCCCCCGCCATCCGCGCCCTCGTGCGCCCGCTGCTGGGACGGCCGGCCGACTGACCGCGGGCTCAGCCCGCGAGGTGCAGCCGCAGCGGCAGCGACGCGAAGGCGCGCATCGTGTTGTTGTGGTGCCGGGCGGGGGCGGCGGCGGGCTCGATCCGCTCCACCCGCCGGGTCAGGGCCGTGAGCAGCGCGGCGCCCTCGAGGCGGGCGACGTGCTGGCCGACGCACTGGTGGATCCCCATGCCGTAGCCGACGTGGCCCGAGGGGTCGCGGTCGAGGTCGAAGCGGTCGGGGTCGGCCCAGTGCCGCGGGTCGCGGTTGGCCGCGCCGAGGAACATCAGGATCTTGCGGTCGGCGGGCACCACGGTGCCGCCGATCGGGGTGTCCACCTCGGCGGTGCGGAAGAACGTCTGCACCGGCGACTGCCAGCGCACCGCCTCGTCGAACGCCACCCGCGCCCGCTCCGGACGGGCGCGCAGGGTCGCCCAGGCGTCGGGGTGGGTCGCGAGGCCGTGCAGGACCGCGCCGAGCCCGTGGACGGTGGTGTCGACGCCCGCGGTCAGCAGCGAGCGCACGATCAGCGGGGCCTGCGCCGGGGTGATCTCGCCCCGGTCGGACGCCGCCCAGATCGCCGCGCCGAACCCGTCGTCGGCGAGCACCTCCCGCGCGCACTGCGCGCCCACCCACGCCGAGAGCTCGGCGACCCGCGGCGCGCCCTTCGCCACCAGGTCGTTGGACGGGCCGAAGGCGTTGAAGGCGTGGTCGCCGTAGGGCAGCAGGTTCTCCCGGCCCTCGCGCGGCAGGCCGACGGCGTCGGGGAAGACGCGCAGCGGGAACGCCGCGGCGAGCGCGGCCATCCCGTCGAGCTCGACGACGGGCCCGGCGCCGTCGAGCAGGCCGGCGACGAGGTCCTCGGCGTCGGCGAACCAGCGGTCGGTCAGCCGGCGCAGGGCGCGCGGCCCCAGGATCGCCGACAGCACGGCCCGCGGGGCGTCGTGGTGCGGCGGGTCGGCCTCGAGCAGCAGGCTCGGCGGGCGCCAGGGCGTCTCGTGGCGGAAGTTCGACATCCCGACCCCGGCGCTCGACGGGAACCGCTGCCAGTCGACGAGCGCCGCCCGGACCTCGGCGTAGCGGGCGACGGCGTAGAGGTCGTAGCGCGGCAGGAACACGACCGGGCCGGCGTCGCGCAGCGCGGCCTGCATCGGCAGCGGATCCTCGAGCACCTCGTGGGAGAAGGGGTCGACGTCGACGACCGGGATCGCCGGCCGTGCGGTGGGGGCGGTGGTGGTCATGCCGGGGCTCCTCTACAGGTCGAGCACGAGGCGGTCGGTGCACGAGCGCGAGACGCACGGGAACAGGCAGTCGCCCGCGGCGCGCTCGTGGTCGGCGAGGATCGAGTCGCGGTGGTCGGGGACGCCGGCGAGCACCGCGGTCTCGCAGGTGCCGCACGTGCCCTGCTCGCAGGACGAGAGCGCGGTCGCCCCCACTCGGCGCGCGGCCTCGAGGACCGAGAGCTCCGGGCCGACGGTGACCGTCACGCCGGTGCGGGCGAGCTCGACGACGAACGGCTCGCCGCGCACCGGGGCGCCGAGCTCGGCGGCGGTGAACCGCTCGGTGCGCAGCAGGTGGGGCGGGCGGTGGGCGGTGGCGTCCTCGATCGCCGCCAGCAGCGGGCCCGGCCCGCAGCAGTACACGACCGTGCCCTCGTCCGCGTCGGCGACGAACGACGCCAGCGGCAGCAGCCCCGCCTCGTCCTGGGGGTGCAGGCGGACCCGGTCGCCGAAGCGGGCGAGCTCGTCGCGGAAGGCCATGCTGTCCCGCGAGCGACCCCCGTAGAGCAGCGCCCAGTCCGCGCCCACGAGCTCGGCCTGGCCGACCATCGGCAGCAGCGGCGTGATCCCGATGCCGCCGGCGACGAAGAGGTAGCGCGCCGAGGGCACCATCGCGAAGTGGTTGCGCGGGCCGCCGAAGCCGACGGTGTCGCCGACCGCGAGCTCGTCGTGCACGTAGGCCGAGCCGCCGCGCCCGTCGACCTCGCGCAGCACGGCCACGCGGTAGGTGTGCGCGTCCCAGCGGTCGCCGCACAGCGAGTACTGGCGGGTGGCGCCCGAGGCGAGGGTGAGGTCGACGTGCGCGCCCGGCGCCCAGTCGGGCAGGCGCCCGCCGTCCGGCCGCGCGAGGGTCAGGGCGACGACGCCCTCCGCCGCCCGCGTCTTCTCCCGCACCACCAGCCGGTCCGTCCCGTCCATGGGCGGGAGGATGCGGAGCGACCGGCCTGCTCGGGAACGGCGATCCCGTTCAATGGGCAGCCAGTCGCTGCTCGATCCGCCGGGCTGCCGCGGCGAGCCCGGGGACGTGGTCGCGGGCGCGGTCGTCGTTGGGGACGATGACCGACACCGCGGCCGCCACCCGCCGGTGCTCGTCGCGCACCGGGACCGCGATGCCCGTGGCCTCGGGGTGCAGGTAGCCGGGGCAGACGACGAAGCCGTCGCGCCGGACGTCGGCGAGCCGGCGCCGCAGCTCGCCGGGGTCGGTGGGGGTGGCGGGGGTGAACCGCGCCAGCGGGCCCGCGAGCACCCGTTCCTGCAGGTCGGCGGGCGCGTGGGCGAGCAGCACGAGGCCCGACGACGACGCGTGCAGCGGCAGGCGTGCGGCGATGCGCGTGTAGTTGACGACCGCCTGGTCGGCCGAGAGGCGCTCGACGAACAGCACCTGCTCGCCGTCGAGCACCCCGAGCTGGGCGTGGTGGCCGACGGTGCGGTGCAGCTCCTCGAGCACCGGCATCGCCAGCTCGCGCAGCGAGACGGTCGGCGACGCCCGCGAGGCCAGCTCCCAGAGCCGCGTTCCCACCCTTACGCGGCGGTGCTCGTCGCGGGCGAGCAGGCCGTGCTCGACCATGTCCGCGACCATCCGCGACCCGGTGGTCGACGGCAGCCCCGCCCGCCGCGACACCTCCCCGACGGTCAGCGACCGGTCCGTCGGCGTGAACGCCTCGAGGATGCGCACGACGCGTTCGAGCACGCCTTCTCCGGACGTCGAGTGCGCCACGGGGACATCCTCCCCCACCCGCGCGCCGTTGACGTGACCCAGGTCACTCCATAGCGTCGGGTGCGCGCTCCCCGCCGCACCGACGAGACGGAGCCGCCCCATGACCGAGTACGACCCCCGCACCGCCACCGGAATCCCCACCGAGCCGGTGGGCTCGATGCCGCGGCCCCAGAAGCTGCAGGACGCCTACGCCGCCTACGACGAGGGGAAGATCGACAAGGCCGCGCTCGAGCAGGAGCAGGACGCCGCGGTCCAGGACACGATCGACCGCTACGAGGCCACCGGCGCGCCGATCATCTCCGACGGCGAGCAGCGCTGGTCGTCGTTCGCCACCTACCCGATCACCGACACCCTCGCCGGCACGGGCCTCGCACCCTCGCTGGCCCCGGGCGGGCAGTTCTTCGCGATCTTCGCCGACGGCCACGGCCGCCAGCTGCCCAAGCTCGTCAAGGGACCCTTCGAGTACGTCAACTACGCGGCGGACTCGCTGCGCAAGTCCATCGGCCGGACCAGCACGCCGATGAAGCAGGCGGTGATCTCGCCGTCGATGCTCGCGCTGCTCTACCCGCTCAGGGACCCGGTGGACGGCTACAGCCGCGAGGACTTCGAGGCGACGCTGATCGACGAGTGCGAGAAGGACATCCGGCAGTCGTTCGACGCCGGCGCCGCGCGGGTGTCGGTGGACTTCACCGAGGGCCGCCTCGCGACGCGCGAGGACCCGCGCAACCCGTGGACCGGCGCGGGACTGCTCCCCCACTTCATCGAGCTCATCAACGGCGTCATGGCGCGCTTCTCGGCCGAGGAGCGCACGAGGATCGGCGTCCACACCTGCCCGGGCGGCGACCGCGACTCGGTGCACTCCGCGGACGTCCCGTACAACAACCTGCTGCCCGAGATGTTCAGGATCAACGCCGGCTACTTCCTCATCCAGCTCGCCAGCGAGCGCGAGAAGGACCCGGTGTACGAGTCGATCGGGAAGAACCTGCGCACCGACGCGGACGGCGTGGTGCAGATGGCCTACCTCGGCGTGATCAACCCGGGCAACCCGCGGGTGGAGAGCGCCGAGGAGGTCGCCGACCGGCTCGTCCGCGCCGCCGACTTCATCCCCCGGGAGCAGCTCGGGTCGACCGACGACTGCGGCTTCTCGCCGTTCTCGATCGACGAGAAGCCCAACCACGGCTCGCCCGACTTCGCCCGCGAGGTGGCGTTCCAGAAGATCACCAACCGCGTGGAGGGCACGCGGAGGGCCGCCGAGCGGCTCGGGGTGTCCTAGGATCTCGACGTGGAGTTCCGGCCGGGTCGCTCCGACGCGTCGCCCGGGCGGGAGCTCCTCGCCGCGCTCAACGCCCTGCTCGACGCCCAGTACCCCGGGCGCGCCGCGCGCCCGGGGTCGGTGACGACCCCCGAGGAGATGGCGCCGCCCCGGGGCCGCTTCCTCGTCGGGTACGCCGGCGGGCGGGCGGTCGCGATCGGCGGGGTGCGCCCGCTCGGTCCCGAGGGCACCGACGTCGCCGAGATCAAGCGGATGTACGTCGTGCCCGAGGCCCGCTCGCAGGGTGTGGGCCGGGCGCTGCTCGCCGCGCTCGAGGACGCCGCGCGCGAGCTGGGCTACGCGCGGGTGCGCCTCGACGCCGGCGCCGAGCAGCGGCACAGCCGGCGGCTCTTCGCCGACGCCGGCTACCGGCCGATCCCGCCGTACAACACCAACCACATCGCCGTGTTCTTCGGCGAGAAGGACCTGGCGGCGCCGTCACCGTCCCTCGGCCCGGCGGACGACGTCCGCGGCCCGCACGCCCGTCAGTGCTGGCAGGTGCCGCCCTCGGTGTAGGGCCGCGTCGCGCCGAACCACTCCTCGAGGAGCGACAGCGGGCGCCCCAGGACCGGGTCGGCCGCCACCGGCGCGGCGACCCGCGGCACGCCGTCGAGCGTGTAGCTCACCGTCGCCTCCGGGTGCTCGCTCACGAGCCGGCGCGCGCCCATCAGCACGATGCTCCCGGACTCGTCGTCGGCGATCTCCGCCGCCAGGACCGGGTCGTCGGTCCCGGTGAAGCGGACGTCACCGCCCTCCAGCCAGCCGACGACGCGCACCGACTCGGGGACGAGCAGCGGGTTCCAGTGGCCCGGCTCGGTCCGGATGTTGGAGAACATCGTGAAGGCGGCCTCGGTCTTGAGGCCCAGGTACGGGCTGGCCCCGTTGAGCACGAGGGCCACGAGCCCGAGGACGAGGACCGGGTGACCTACGCGCAGGGTCGCGCGCGGTCGCCGGACACCGGGGAACCACAGGTGCCGCAGCCACCACAGGACCACCGAGGTGAACCCCATCCAGGTCAGGCACACCACGACCGCACCCCAGTGCCGGGCGCCGCCGTCCCACGGCCCGAGGGCGGGGACGACCACGTCGTGGCCGACGACGTAGGCCAGCCCACCGACGACCACCGTCGTCCAGGGGCGGGCCAGCGCCCCGTCGAGGCCGCGGCGCAGCCACGCCGGCAGGACGGTGCGGCCGACGGCGAGGCCGCGCGCCAGCACCACCGGCGGCAGGAACAGCGCGTAGAAGGCCCACGCGAGCCCGGAGAACCACGAGTGCCCGGCGAGGGCGGACAGCGCGTGGAACGGCAGCGCCACCATCACCGCGTAGGGGCGGGTGCGGTGGAACGCCAGGAGGATCGGCAGGGACAGCTCCATCGCGAGCGTCCCCGCGATGACGGCCGGCACCACCATGGCCGGCACCGTGACCAGCGGGATCGACTCGACGATCCACACCGCGCACGTCGACGCCGTGTCCAGGAACCCGGCGTTGACCTTGGCCAGGGCCGCGAGGACCCACATGAGGATGAACGCGAGGCGCAGGAAGGGCGCGATGCGGTCGTAGAGCAGGCCCGGGTCGAGGGCGACCCGCGGGCGGGTGGCGAGCAGCCCGAGCCACCACAGCCCGAGGGTGACGCCGAGGAGCCCGAGCAGGATCTGGTGGTTCACCGGATCCGGCATCTGCCGGACGCACTCGGCGACCAGCGCCGCCGTGAGCACCATGAACCGGACCGTCGAGGAGGGCTTCACCAGCACGGCGAGCGCGGCGACGGTGACCGGGACGGCGACCCAGGGCGTCCACGTGCTGTTCCACTCGTGGACGATCGCGCCCACCGCGAGCGCCACCGCGAACACGGTGAAGGCCGAGCTCCGGTAGGGCTTGTACTCCGGTTCGGGCTGCGCGATCGCCGTCAACCGGACGAGCTGGGTCTGCGTCATCGTCCCCCCGCACACTGACCTGGACGGACCATAGCGTTCCGCCGACGACGACCTGGGGCTACGCCGAGCCCCGATGGTGGCAAGATCGACGCGGGAGCGGGCGGCGATCCACCCCGGGAGGCGGCTTGACCGAGGGTTCGCGGGAACGGGACGGTCGGGAGAGCCCGGCCGTCGCCTGGCCGGAGCCCGAGCGAGCGCTGGAGGCCGGCATCGACGTCGACCGCGCCAACGCCGCCCGGATCGACGACTACCTGCTCGGCGGGGCCTGCAACTTCGCCGTCGACCGCGAGCAGGCCGCGAAGATCCTCGCCCAGAACCCGGACATGGCCTACGTCTGCCGGGCCAACCGCGATTTCCTGCGCCGCGCCGTCGAGTGGTGCCTGGCCGCGGGGATCACCCAGTTCCTCGACCTCGGCTCCGGGGTGCCGACCGTCGGCAACGTCCACGAGATCGCGCTGGCCCACCGCCCCGACGCGCGCGTGGCCTACGTGGACTTCGAGCCGGTGGCGGTGGCGCACGCGCACGAGGTGGTCGACGGGCTGCCGACCGTCGGCATCACCCGCGCCGACATGCGCGACCCCGACGGCGTGCTCGGCGCCCCGGGCGTGCGGGACCTCCTCGACCCGGACCTCCCGACGGCACTGCTCACCGTCGCCGTCCTGCACTTCGTGCCCGACCCCGCGCTGCCCGCGATCCTCGCCCGCTACCGCGCCGCCCTGGCCCCCGGCAGCGTCCACGTCATGAGCCACGGCAGCGCCGACCACGACGACCCGGACCTCGCCGCCAGCACCCGCGCCATCGGACGGCTACCGCGGCAGCGCGACGGAGGTCGTCCTGCGCTCCCGCGCGGAGATCCGCGAGTGCCTCGGCGGGCTCGAGCTGGTCGCGCCGCCGGGCCACCTCGTCGACATCGTCGACTGGCCCGCGCCCAGCCCGGGGGTGCGGCCCACCGGCGGCTACGCCGCGATCGCCCGCATCCCCTGAGCCGAAGTCACGGGTCGATCAGCTGGAGGACCCCCTCGGCCGTGCCCGTGACCACGATCCGGCCCGTGCTCGGGTCGGCGGCGACGGTGTTGGGCTGGCGGACGGTCGGGATCCGCGCCACCTCGCGGGGCTGCGGGCCGCTCGTGTCGAACCCGACGACCTCGTTGGTGGCGGTCAGCGTGACCCAGAGCCGGTCGCGGGTCGCGTCGTAGCCCAGGCCGTACGGGGAGCCGGGCAGGGGCAGGTCGGCGAGCCGGCGCGGGGTGCCGGCCGGGTCGAACACCAGCAGCCGGTCCCCGCGGGTGTCGGCGACGAGGAGGCGGCCGTTGCGGTCCGCGACGAGGTGCGTGGGGCCGGCGCCGGCGGGCAGCTCGGCGAGCGGGGTGAGGGTGGCCGGGTCGTAGATCGACAGCGTGTTCTCGCGGACGTCGATGGCCCCCACCCGGCCGGCCGCCGCGGCGAGCCCGCCGGGCTGGGTGACGTCGGTGAAGGTGCGCACCACCTGGTCGCCGCGCACGACCGTCAGCGAGCCCCCGGCCTCGTCGGCGACGAACACCGTGTCCGGGGAGGCCTGGGTCGCGTCGTGGGGGCTGGCGCCGGTCGTCACGCGCGACTCGATCCGCCCACCGGGCAGGGCGACGCGCAGGAAGGCGTTCGCGCTCTCGTCGGGGACGAGGACCGGCCCGCCGGGTCCGGCGAGCTGGAGGTGGCGGACGACGCCGGGCAGCGGCACCCGGCCGGTGACCGCCCCGCTGTCCAGGTTCACCAGGGCCAGCTCGTCGGGCGCCCGCACCCCGAGTCGACCGCGAGCAGGCCGCGAAGATCCTCGCCCAGAACCCGGACATGGCCTACGTCTGCCGGGCCAACCGCGATTTCCTGCGCCGCGCCGTCGAGTGGTGCCTGGCCGCGGGGATCACCCAGTTCCTCGACCTCGGCTCCGGGGTGCCGACCGTCGGCAACGTCCACGAGATCGCGCTGGCCCACCGCCCCGACGCGCGCGTGGCCTACGTGGACTTCGAGCCGGTGGCGGTGGCGCACGCGCACGAGGTGGTCGACGGGCTGCCGACCGTCGGCATCACCCGCGCCGACATGCGCGACCCCGACGGCGTGCTCGGCGCCCCGGGCGTGCGGGACCTCCTCGACCCGGACCTCCCGACGGCACTGCTCACCGTCGCCGTCCTGCACTTCGTGCCCGACCCCGCGCTGCCCGCGATCCTCGCCCGCTACCGCGCCGCCCTGGCCCCCGGCAGCGTCCACGTCATGAGCCACGGCAGCGCCGACCACGACGACCCGGACCTCGCCGCCAGCACCCGCGCCATCGGACGGCTACCGCGGCAGCGCGACGGAGGTCGTCCTGCGCTCCCGCGCGGAGATCCGCGAGTGCCTCGGCGGGCTCGAGCTGGTCGCGCCGCCGGGCCACCTCGTCGACATCGTCGACTGGCCCGCGCCCAGCCCGGGGGTGCGGCCCACCGGCGGCTACGCCGCGATCGCCCGCATCCCCTGAGCCGAAGTCACGGGTCGATCAGCTGGAGGACCCCCTCGGCCGTGCCCGTGACCACGATCCGGCCCGTGCTCGGGTCGGCGGCGACGGTGTTGGGCTGGCGGACGGTCGGGATCCGCGCCACCTCGCGGGGCTGCGGGCCGCTCGTGTCGAACCCGACGACCTCGTTGGTGGCGGTCAGCGTGACCCAGAGCCGGTCGCGGGTCGCGTCGTAGCCCAGGCCGTACGGGGAGCCGGGCAGGGGCAGGTCGGCGAGCCGGCGCGGGGTGCCGGCCGGGTCGAACACCAGCAGCCGGTCCCCGCGGGTGTCGGCGACGAGGAGGCGGCCGTTGCGGTCCGCGACGAGGTGCGTGGGGCCGGCGCCGGCGGGCAGCTCGGCGAGCGGGGTGAGGGTGGCCGGGTCGTAGATCGACAGCGTGTTCTCGCGGACGTCGATGGCCCCCACCCGGCCGGCCGCCGCGGCGAGCCCGCCGGGCTGGGTGACGTCGGTGAAGGTGCGCACCACCTGGTCGCCGCGCACGACCGTCAGCGAGCCCCCGGCCTCGTCGGCGACGAACACCGTGTCCGGGGAGGCCTGGGTCGCGTCGTGGGGGCTGGCGCCGGTCGTCACGCGCGACTCGATCCGCCCACCGGGCAGGGCGACGCGCAGGAAGGCGTTCGCGCTCTCGTCGGGGACGAGGACCGGCCCGCCGGGTCCGGCGAGCTGGAGGTGGCGGACGACGCCGGGCAGCGGCACCCGGCCGGTGACCGCCCCGCTGTCCAGGTTCACCAGGGCCAGCTCGTCGGGCGCCCGCACCCCGACCGCGGCGGTCCGCGACGGCCCGTCGGCCACGACACCCTCGGGGGCGGCCCTGACCGGCACCACGCGCCCGACCGGGGTCGCCGCGGCCGGCGGGGCGACGGCGGGCTCGGCCGGACCGGGCAGCGGCTCGGGCAGGCGCCGCGGGACCGGGGGCGGTGGCGGGGCGGCCGCCTCGGGGGCGCCGCCGCCGGAGCACCCCGCGAGGAGCGCGAGCAGCAGGGTCACGGCGACGACGAGGACGCGGGAGCGGGAGCGGGAGCGGGACGACATCTCAGGCCTCCTGGCGGGTCGCCGGGCGCGTCCCGGCGACGGAGAGCTCGGCGAAGCAGCGGGTGCCGTCACGGCGGGCGGTGACCTCCAGGCCGGCCCGGGCGGCGACGGCGTCGATCGCCGACGCGCCCAGCACCGCCCACGGGAACCACGGGCCGCACCGGGTCGGCGGGGGCACGTCACCGTCGAACGGCGCGAGGTCGTCGGTGTGGGTGTCGGTGTCGGTGTCGGTGTCGGTGTCGAGGTGCGCGACCCCCTGCCACCACGAGCCGGCCGTCGGCTCGAGCTCGACGAGGACGGTGCCGAGCGGGCGGAGCAGGGTGCGGCAGCGCTGGAGGAGCCCGACCGGGTCGCCGCCGATGCCGATGTTCCCGTCGGCGAGCAGCACGTGCGCCCAGCGCCCGGGCCCGGGCAGGCCGTCGAGCGCGTCGCGGTGCAGGACCGTGGCACCGCGCGCCTCGCAGTAGCGGATCGCCTCCGGGGAGACGTCGACCCCCAGCGCGGGCACGCCGCGGGTGGCGAGCGCCACGAGCAGGCGGCCCGGCCCGCAGCCGAGGTCGAGGGTCGGCCCGGCGCAGCGGTCGACGAGCCAGTGGTCCTCGGGGTCGGCCTCGCCGTGCCAGCGGTCGGGGTCGAGCGCCACGACCACGCCGTCGGCGCGGACGAGCCGGTGGGCGCGGCCGGTGAGGGCCGCGTCGAACGCCCCGCCGGTGGACGGGGTGACCGCACCCGTCGGGGCCCAGGAGGTCCCGGTCACCGGGCCTGCCGCTCGCCGACGGGTCCGACAGGTTCGACGGGTCCGACCCCGAGGAGCTCGCCGACGGCGCGGGCGAACCGCCCGTCGGGGACCAGCTCGGCGACGACGGCCGCGTCCGCCGCGGTGTCGACGTCGGCGAGGGTCGGCAGCTCGCGGACCTCGCCGGGCAGCCCGGCGCGCAGCGCGGCGAGGGTGCGCTCGCCGGTGTCGTCCCGCGAGGTCGGCACCGGGGTGACGACGGCGGCGGTGCGCGGGTGGCGCAGGGCGAGCGCCCACCACCCGCCGTCGACGGCCGGGCCGAGGGCGCCGAGCACGGGCTCCCCGGCAGCGTCGACCGCATCGACCCCGTCGACCGTGTCGACCTCGTCGACGACCTCGAACGCCGCGGCGAGCAGGGCGGCGTCCACCTGCGGGGTGTCCATGCCGATCTGCAGGCTCACCGCGTCGGGGAACCGGCGTGCGGCCTCCTCGTGGGCCGCGGCGATCCGCTCGCCCAGCGTGCCCTCGCCCTGCGGCACCACCGTCGTGCCCGCCAGCGCCGCGGTCAGCTCCGCGGCGCGCACCCCGTCGCGGGCGTCCCCCGCCAGGGCGACCAGGACCGCGGCGTCGGGCACGGCGCGGGCGGCGTCGAGGGTGTCGAGCAGGGCGGCGGCGGCGACCTCGGCGGCGCCGTCCGGGGTGGCCGGGGGGACGAGACGGGTCTTCACGCCGCCGGGCACGGGGGCCTTCGCGAGGATGATCACTACGCGCCGGACGCGGTCGGTCACTGATCGCACGAGCGGTGTCCGTACCGGAGCGGTGATCGGTTCGGCGTGTGGCCGAAGGTCACCGCACCGATCGGGTGCGCCCGCCGCGGAGGAGCGCCCTCGACATGTCGCGGACCGCGCGATAGGTCCCGCGGACCGACCCGGACACCTTCGAGCGCCCGCCGCCGCGCGGCCGGTAGTCGACGTCGACCTCGCGGATCCGCCAGCCCGCCGACCCCGCCCGCAGCAGCAGCTCGAGGGGGTAGCCGAAGGCGCGGTCGGTGACGCCGAGGTCGAGCAGGGCGCGGCGCCGGCCCACCCGCACGGGCGCGATGTCGCGCACGGGCACGGCGCGGGCGCGCATGACGCCCGACAGCAGGAGGTTCGCGGCGCGGGCGTGCCAGGGCCAGACCCCGCGCTCGGTGGGCACCCGGCGCCCGACGACGAGGTCGGTGGCGGTGTCGTCCAGCAGGCGCACCATCGCCGGCAGCGCGCCCGGGTCCAGCGAGCCGTCGGCGTCGATCACCGCGACGACGTCGGTCCGCGCCGCCTCGAGCCCGGCGTGGACCGCGGCGCCGTAGCCCCGCCGCGTCTCGTGCACGACGCGCGCGCCCAGCGCGGCCGCCACCGCGGGGGTGCCGTCGGTCGAGCCGTTGTCGACCACGAGGGCGTCGAAGCCGTCGGGCAGCGCCCGCAGCACGCCGGGCAGGGCGTCGGCCTCGTCGAGGCACGGCAGCACGACGTCCACGCGATCGCTCACGGCGCAGGACGATAGGCCGTGCACGACCGGCCCCCCACGGCGGCCGAACAGAGCAGCCCGTACCGTCCGCGCGGTGCCCGCCCTGCGCACCCGCCCACCACGCCTCCGGGGCGACCTCGTCGCCGTCGCGCTCGTCGCCGCCCTGGTCACGACGGCGGCGCTCGTCGGCTGGGCGCTGATCGACCGCGGCGTCGACGTGCTCGTCGGCTGGCCGCCGCTGCTCGCCGCCTGGCTGCCCCGCGTCGGGCCGGGCACGGTCCCGGCGCTGCTCGTGGGCGCGCTGGTGGTCGTCGCCGGCCCGACCGTGGCGCAGCGCTGGCGGTGGGGTCCGCTGCTGGCGGTGTCGTTCGCCGCGGCCTGGGCGTGGACGATGGCGCTCGCCCTCATCGACGGCTGGGCGATCGGTGTCGCCGAGCGCCTCGCCACGCCGAGCGAGTACCTCGTCGAGATCCCGATCCGCGGCACCGTCGGCGAGTTCCTCACGACCTTCGCCGACCGCATCCCGTCGTTCCAGCCGGGCGCCCTGGTCACCCACGCCAGCGGTCACCCGCCCGCCGCCACGCTGTTCTACGAGCTGCTCTCCCGCCTCGGGCTCGGCGGGCCGGACTGGGCGGGCGGGATCACGCTGACGATCGGGGCGTCGGCCGTCGTCCCGGTCGCGCTCACCCTCGCCGCCGTCGCCGACCGGGATGTCGCGCGGCGCTACCTGCCCTTCGGGATCCTCTTCCCCGGCGCGGTGTGGGTGGGCGTCTCGGCCGACGGGATGTTCGCCGCCGTGTTCGCCTGGGGCGTGGCGTTCCTGGCCCTCGGCGCGGTGCGGCGCTCCCCCGCCGGCGCGGCGCTCGCCCTGCTCGGCGGGCTGGTGCTGGGCCTGTCGCTGTTCCTGTCCTACGGGCTGGCGGCGGCCGGGCTCGTGCCGGTCGCGGTCGCCGTGCTCACCCGGCGGGTCGCGCCGCTGGTGTGGGGCACGCTCGGCGTCGCCGTCGTGGTGGCGCTGTTCGCGTGGGGCGGGTTCTGGTGGTTCGACGGCTACCTCCAGGTCCAGGTGCGCTACTACCAGCCCGGCGAGTTCGGGCTGCGCCGCCCGTACGCCTACTGGGTGTGGGCGAACCTCGCGTCCCTGGCGTTCGCGATCGGGCCCGCCGTCGTCGCCGGCGTGCGCCGCGTCGGCTGGTGGGGGTGCGGGTGGGTCGGGCGGCGCCGCCCCGCCCCGGACTGGTGGGGCCGTCCCCACACCGCCGCGGTGCTGCTCGTGGCCGCGGGGCTCGCCGCCGTCCTCGCCGCCGACCTCTCGGGCCTGAGCAAGGCCGAGGTGGAGCGCATCTGGCTGCCGTTCGCCGTGTGGCTCGTGCCGGCGGTGACGCTGCTCCCCCGCACCGCCGTGCGACCGTGGCTCGCGGCGCAGGCCGTGCTCGCCCTCGCGGTGAACACGCTGCTCGCGACGGTCTGGTAGGGGTCAGGGCCTCCCCATCGGCGCCCCGACCGGCGCTCGCAGCGGGTCGGTCGCGAAGGCGCGCACGCCCTCGTCGAACCCCACCGACGCCCGGAACCCGAGCACCTCGGCGGCGCGGGCCGGGTCGGCGGTGATGTGCCGGACGTCGCCGGGACGCGCGCCGCCGACGACCTCGGGCGCCGGGCCCCCCATCGCCGTCGCCAGGGTCCCCGCCAGGTCCCCGATCGTGCGGACCTCCCCCGAGCACACGTTCACCGGCACGCAGTTCCCCTCGCCGGCGTCGGACTCGAGCGCCGCGAGGTTGGCCGCGGCCACGTCGGTGACGTGCACGAAGTCGCGCCGCTGCGCGCCGTCCTCCATGACCCGCGGACCCTCGCCCCGCTCCAGCGACGAGCGGAAGATCGACGCGACGCCCGCGTAGGGCGTGTTCTGCGGCATCCGCGGGCCGTAGACGTTGTGGTAGCGCAGCGCCCACACCCGCCCGCCGGTGGCGCGGGCCCAGGCCAGGGCCAGGTTCTCCTGCGCGAGCTTGGTCGCCGCGTACGTGCTGCGGGGCTCGAGCGGCGCGTCCTCCGGGATCAGCTCGCCGGCCAGCTGCCGGCCGCACCGCGGGCACGCCGGGTCGAAGCGCCCGGCCTCGACGTCGGCGGGGCGCCGCGGCGGCGCGGGCACGACGCCGTGCTCCGGGCAGGAGTACCGGCCCTCGCCGTAGACGACCATCGAGCTCGCCAGCACCAGCTGCCGGTGCCCGCTGCGGTACATCGCGGCGAGCAGGGCGGCGGTGGCGAGGTCGTTGTGCCGCACGTACTCCGGGGCGTCGGTCGGGTCGACGCCGTGCCCGACCATCGCCGCCTGGTGGCAGACGGTGTCGACGCGCGCGAGCAGGCCGTCGAGCACCGCCGGGTCGCCGACGTCGCCGCGCACCATCTCGTGGCGCCGCACCCACTCCGGCGCCTCGGGCTCGCCGTGGGCCGCGGGCAGCAGGTCGTCGAGCAGCACTGGCTCGTGGCCCTTCTCGGCCAGCAGGTCGGCGACGTGGGATCCGATGAAGCCGGCACCGCCGGTGACGAGGACGCGCACGGCGCGCACCGTACGGTCACCCCGGCGGACCCCGCCGCGCGGCACACGCCGAACCGCTGCCCCGGGGTGCCGCGAACACGCCACGTCGAGATCGAGGTCGAGATCGAGGTCGAGATCGAGGTCGAGATCGAGGTCGAGATCGAGGTCGAGA
>NZ_JAQZAN010000039.1 GCF_028737255.1 Actinomycetospora straminea
ACCAGCGTCCCCTCGACGACCGCGAGGCCCGCGCGTTCGACGAGATCGTGCAGGGCTACCGCCGCACCGCCCGCCGCCGACCCGCCGAGCCCGGGGCGCCGCGGCTGCGGTGGCGCACGGTCGTCCTGGTCCTCGCCGCGGCGTCGGTGTTCGCGCTGGTCACCGCCCTCCTGCCGGCACCGGCGAACCTGTGGAGCCCGGTCGTCGCCCTCGTCGCCGTCGCGATCGCCAGCGTGGTGTGGGCCGTGCGGGCCCACCGCCGGGACGGCCGTCCGTGACCGTCGCCGGCCGTCAGAGCTCGAGACCCGCCGGCGGGCCGGCCAACGCCTCCTTCAACGTGTGGCTCGGCGTGTCGGCGAGCACCTCGTCGTCATCGCCCTCGACCGCGTCGAGGATGCGCGCCGCGACGGCGGGCGCCGCGATCTTCGGCACGTCGAGGTGGGCGACCATGTCGGTGTCCATGAACCCCAGGTGCACGCCGACCACGTGCGTGCCCTGCGCGCGGAGCTCGGCCCGCGCGCTGTTGGTGAACGACCACGCGGCGGCCTTGGTCGCCCCGTAGGAGCCCGCCCACGGCGCCGCCGCCCAGGCCAGCGCCGAGAGCACGTTGACGACCGTGCCCCCGCCGCGACGCGCGAGCACGGGCGCGAACGCGCGCAGGACCGCGACCGGGCCCCAGTAGTTGGTCTCCATCTCGGCGCGGGCGCGCTCGGGGTCGGCGGTCAGCAGCGACCCGGCGCCACCGACGCCGGCGTTGTTGACGAGCAGGTCGACGTCGTCGGCCCGCGCGGCGGCCTCGCGGATCGTGCGCAGGTCGGTGACGTCGAGGCGCAGCGGCACGACCCGGGGGTCCGGGTGCGCGAGCCCGCCCGGGTCACGCGTGGCCGCGTAGACGGTGCCCGCCCCGCGGGCGAGCAGCTCCTCCACCAGCGCCGCGCCGAGGCCCCGGTTCGCGCCGGTGACCAGGGCGTTCGTCCCGGCGATGATCATCGGTCGATCCTCTCGACGATGGTGGCGTTGGCGGTCCCGCCGGCCTCGCACATCGTCTGCAGGCCGTAGCGCCCGCCGGTCTGCTCGAGCACGCCGAGCAGGGTGGTGGCGAGGCGGGCGCCGCTCGCGCCGAGCGGGTGCCCGATCGCGATGGCGCCGCCGTGGACGTTGACCCGGGCCGGGTCCGCGCCGGTCTCGGCGAGCCAGGCCAGCACCACCGACGCGAACGCCTCGTTGACCTCGAACGCGTCGATGTCGCCCAGCGCGAGCCCGGCGCGGGCGAGGACCTTCGCGGTGGCCGGGATGATCCCGGTGAGCATGAGGACCGGGTCGTCGCCGGTGACGGTGGCCGTGTGCACGCGCGCCCGGGGCGTCCAGCCGTGGGCGGCCGCGATCTCGGAGGTCGTGACGAGCAGGGCGGCGGCGCCGTCGTTGACCGGGCTCGCATTGCCGGCGGTCACCGTCCAGTCGAGCGGGCCGAAGCGCTCGGTCCAGCGCGGGTCGGCGAACGCGGGGCGCAGGCCGGCCAGCGCATCGGCCGTGGTGCCGGGGCGGACGGTCTCGTCGGTCTCGAGCTGGGCGACCGACCCGTCGGCGCGGGTGGCCTTGAGCGGCGCGACCTCGCCGGCGAAGCGGCCGTCGGCCCACGCCGCGGCGGCCTTCTGGTGGCTGGCCAGGCCGAACTCGTCGAGCCGGCCGCGCGAGAAGCCCCAGCGCCGGGCGATGAGCTCGGCGCTCACGCCCTGCGGGACGAGCCCGGGCGCGTAGCGGGCGCCGACCGACGGGCCGGCGACGTCCTGGCGCACCCCGTCGACCTGCGTCTGGCTCCCGATCGGGATCCGCGACATCGACTCGACGCCGGAGGCGATCGCGATGTCGTAGGCCCCGGCGACCACGCCCTGGGCGGCGAACGACAGCGCCTGCTGGCTCGAGCCGCACTGCCGGTCCACCGTCACCCCGGGCACCGACTCCGGGAAGCCCGCGGCGAGCGCCGCGAAGCGCGTGGTGTTGCCGCTCTGCTCACCGACCTGCCCGACCGCGCCGCCGACGACGTCGTCCACCTCGGCGGGGTCGAGCCCCGTCCGGTCGACCAGCGCCCGCAGGACGTGCGCGTGCAGCTCCACCGGGTGCACCCCGGCGTAGGCCCCGCTCGGCTTGCCCTTCGCGAGCGGGGTGCGTACGGCGTCGACGATGACCGCGTCCCTCATGGCTCCTCCTCCGAGACGGACCGGGCGGTCCCGGACCGATCGGTCCCGATCGTGCTCCCCGGGACGCCGAGAAGCAACCGACCGTCGCGCCGGTCACGTGCCCGGCCGGTCACCCCGTCCCGCGGCACGCAGCCGCAGCGCCGAGACCAGGAAGAACACACCTCCGAGCAGGGCGTAGCCGGCCACGCCCACGAGCGACGCCGCCGGCGCCGTGAGGACGAACCCCACCCCGGCCAGCACCGAGAGGCCCCCGCTGGCGACCATCGCCCACCGCCCGCCCAGCCGGCGCCGCCGGACGGCGAGGACGAGCTGCACGAGGCCGGCCACGACCGCCCAGGCACCCCACACCCGCAGGACGGCCGGCACGCCGGAGGACAGGGCGACGGCGAGGCCGACGGCGGCGACCAGACTGATCGCCACGTTGGTGACCAGCGCCCCGATCGGCCCGCCGGCCCTCCCGTGCCGGGCGTCGACGACTGCGGCCGCCGCGTCGACCACCGGGTACAGCACGAGCAGCACGGCGGCGGCCACGCCGGCGCTCGACGCGGTGAGGAGCAGCAGGACCGCCCAGACGAGGGCGAAGGCGGCCCGGGCGGCGTGGAGCCGCCGGAGGGTGGCCGCGCCCCCGGGCGCGACGGGGGCGGTGGTGCCGGTGGCGGTGGCGGTCATGGCGGGTTCCCTCTCGTGGACGGCGCATCCCCGACGAGCATCGCGGGATGAGTAGAAAGACCGTTCTCTCTTGCGTGTGCCGCCGAGGCTGGCACACCCTGCCGGAGACGACAAGACCGACCGTTCTTTCTGTTACCGTCGACATGTGTCGACACCGACCCGCGCCGGCCGCTCCGGCCCCTCCGAGGCCCGGGAACGCCTGCTGACGACGGCGAGCGGGCTCTTCTACCGGGAGGGGATCCGGGCCGTCGGGGTCGAGCGGATCCTCACCGAGGTGCCGACGACGCGGGCGACGTTCTACCGGCACTTCCCCTCGAAGGAGGACCTCGTCCTGGCCTACCTGGCCGGGGTCGACGCCCGCACCCGCGCGGGGGTGGAGGCCGCCACCGACGGCGCGGCGTCGCCCGCCGACGCGCTGCGGGCCATCGGCGCCACCGTCACCGACGACCTGACCGATCCGGGCTTCCGCGGCTGCGCGTTCCTCAAGGCCGCCGCCGAGTACCCCGATCCCGACGACCCCGTGCGGCGGCTGATCCTCGACCACCGCGCCTGGTACGTGGCCACGCTGACCGCGCTGTTCGCCCAGGTCTTCGAGGACTCACCGCGACGCGGCCGGCCGGAGGACGCCGCGGCGCACTTCGCGATGATGCGCGACGGCGCGATGACCGGCGCCT
The DNA here is from genome assembly GCF_028737255.1 of Actinomycetospora straminea. Lineage (GTDB taxonomy): Bacteria > Actinomycetota > Actinomycetes > Mycobacteriales > Pseudonocardiaceae > Actinomycetospora > Actinomycetospora straminea. The sequence continues at coordinate 3,542 of NZ_JAQZAN010000039.1, forward strand.
CCCTCGACGGCGCCGAGAACGTCGGCGCGGCGTTCCGGCGGGGCCTCGAGGGCCTGCTCACCCTCCTCCACTGACCCGCGCCTCCACCCGGGGGCGCGGCGGGTTCCGCACCCCACGGCGCCCCCGTGCCCGATCAGCGGGTGACGTGCCGGGTGGGCCGGTAGACGAGCTCCTGGGTGTGCCCGTCGAGGGTCCGGTGCTCGAGCAGCTCGAGGTCGAAGTCGTCCATGCCCCCGAGGACCGGCTCCGTGCCCGTCCGCCCCGTGATCACGGGGAAGATCGTGATCTGGAGGCGGTCGACCAGCCCGGCGGCCATGAGCACCCGGTTCAGCGTGAGGCTGCCGTGCGAGCGCAGCGGCACGTCGGACTCCCGCTTGAGCCGGGTGACGACCTCGACGGCGTCGCCGCTCGCCACCGTCGCGTCCGGCCAGTCGAGCGGGCCCTGCAGCGTCGACGACACCACGGTCAGCGGCATCGCGCGCATGCGGTCGACCCACGGGTCGCGGACCTCGGACTCCTCGGTGCTCTCGGCCAGCATCGACGCGAACGCCCGGTACGTGGTGGCTCCGAAGACCATCCGCTGGGGCGTGGCGAACGAGGCGAGGCGGTGGTCGAGGAGCTCGGGGCCCTGCTTGCCCCAGTAGCCGCCCCAGTCGCCGTCGGGACCGTACGAGCCGTAGCCGTCGAGGCTGGCGAAGACGTCGAGGGTGTAGGTGGCGGTCACGGTGTCCTCCGTCGGACGGGTGGGCCGGCCCGGTGCCGGCCCTCACCCTGGCGACGAACGGCGGCCGGCCGGATTCGACATCGGCATCGCGCGGTTCGTCGGGGAGACTGCGAGCACCCGCGGCACGTCGAGGAGAGGGGCGACCTCATGGCTCCCGGAGCTCGACGATGAGTCGACGCGCGTCGACAGATGCTAGTGTCCCGTCGTGGAAGCCAACGAGAACCTCGCGTTCGACGCCCTGTCGGACCGGATTCGTCGGCGCATCCTCAGCGTCCTCGGCGAGGAGGGCGAGCTCAGCGTCGGCGAGATCGTGGCGCACATCGACGCGGTGGGCCGCACGACCGTGTCCAGCCACCTGCGCGTCCTGCGCACGAGCGGCGTGGTCATCGAGCGCAAGAGCGGCCGCAACCGGTACTACTCGCTCGACCGTGAGGGCACCGCGCGCGACGCGTTCACCTACCTGCAGTCCCTGCTGCAGGCCGGCCTCGACGCGGTCGAGACCTCCGCGTCCGACACCTCGACGCCCCCAGCCGACGCGGAGGACCGCGGGCACGGCACCGGCTGACGGCGCACGCCGGCGATGAGCACGTTCGTCGCGGCCGACCGGGTGGTCGACCTCCCGGTCGAGCGGGCCTTCGCGCTGTTCGGCGACGCGGACGCCCCGGGCTGGCTGTTCGGCGCGCGCTGTGACCGCGTCGTGCCGGGGGCGGCCGTCAGCCTGCACCTGCCCGCCGACGGGCGCGGGTTCGGCGGCGACCTGTGGATCCTCGGCCGCTTCTCCCGGGTCACCGCGGGTTCCGTGGTCGAGATCGAGCACACGCAGCCCTGGCGCGGGCGGCTGGTGGTGCGCTTCCGCGGCGTCGGCCCCCGCCGCACCCGCGTCGTCGTGCAGATGACGCTGCCGCCATCCGGGGTGGACTGGCTCATGCACCGCGCCGGCGTGCCCCTCCCCGAGCCGGACGACGACCGGGCCGTGCGCATCGGCACCCTGAGCACCATGTCCGGGGCCGGCGCCGTCTTCGCCGCCTCCTCCCAGGCCATGGCGGAGCTCGCCGTCGCCGAGGTCAACGCCGACGGCGGCGTCGCGGGCCGCCCGCTCGCCCTCCTGACCGCCGACGACGCCACGGACCCCGAGCAGGCCGCCCGGGAGGCCCGCCGGATGGCGCGCCTGGGCTGCCGGGCGATCTTCGTCAACTGCACGTCGGCGAGCTTCGAGGCCGCCCGCGACGCGCTCGCGCTCACGGACGTGCTGCTGGTGCACTCGGTCATCAACGAGGGTGGCGGCGAGACGTCGCGCGCGATCCGGCTCGCCGAGCGGCCGCGCACCCAGGTGGAGGCGCTGATCGCGCCCATGATGCGGGCCTCGGGGGCGCGGCGGTGGTTCCTGGTCGGCCACAGCTACGTCTGGTCCACCGGCGCGCACGCGGACGCGCGCGCCGCGATCGCGCGCGCGGGCGGCCACGTCGCCGGGGAACGGCTCGCCCCGATCGGCGCCACCGACTTCGCCACCGTCATCGAGGCCGTGCAGGCCTCGGGCGCCGACCTCCTGCTGTCGTCGCTCAACGGCGAGAGCGAGGTCGCGTTCCAGCGGCAGTCCCAGGCCGCGGGCCTGCGGGAGACCGTGCAGGCCGCGTCGCTGGTCCTCGACGAGTCCACGCTGTCCCACATCGGGGAGCGGGCGGCGGAGGGCCTGCGCACCGCGCTCGCCTACTTTCAGCACGGACCGGCCGACGGCAACGGCGAGCTGCTCTCGCGCTACCGCTCCGCCCACGGCCCCTGGGCCCCGCCCATCACGACGCTCTCCGAGACCGTCTACGAGGCCATCCACCAGTACGCGCGCGTCCTCCACCGCGACCCGGACGGGCGGGCCGAGGGCCACGGCCGCGCCCTGCTCACCCGCACCAGCGCCGGCTGCGACGCCGTCGGCGCGCGCACCCTCGTCGCGCCGTCGCTCTACACCGCGGTCGCCTCGCGCGCGGAGCTGCACATCGACGACGTCGTCACGACGCCACCGCTTCCCCGGGCTCCCCGGCTCGTGACGGGTGGCGTGCGTCGAAGCCCCCGAAGCGCCAGATGAGCGCGGCGCCGCCCCACACGACGACGAAGAACCCGACGATGACGTACCCGAGCAGCTCGAACTCGTCGGCCAGGCCGGCGTAGCCGGCGAGGGCGGTCATCCCGAGGTCGTCGGCCAGCACGCCGGCGAGGTAGACGCTCGCGATGAACCCGGCGACGGTGACGGTCGCCGCGGTGGTGGCGATGTTGTAGAACAGCCGCCGCGCGGGGTTGCGGTTCGACCACGCGTAGGCCACCGACATCAGCACGCCGTCGACGGTGTCGAACGCGCTCATGCCGGCGGCGAACAGCAGCGGCAGCGTCAGGGCGGCCACCAGGGGCGCCCCGCCCGCGGTGCCGCCCGTGGTGGACGCCGTCGTGGCCGACAGCGTGAGCAGGGTGACCTCGGAGGCCGTCTCGAGCCCGAGGCCGAACAGGATGCCCAGCGGGTACATGTGCCACGAGTGCTTGATCAGCGACCGGGCGCGGCCCCCCAGGATGCGGTTGACCAGACCCCGGTCGAGCAGCTGCCGCTCGAGCCCGGCCTCGTCGAGACGGCCGGCGCGCAGGTCGAACCACGCCCCGACGACGCCCTTGAGGACGAGCGCGTTGAGCACCGCGACCAGGCCGAGGAAGACCATGGCGACGACGGTCGAGACGGCGCCGCCGACCTCGCGCCACCGGTCGATCGTCCCGGTGGTCACCGCGGCGCCGGCCGCGGCGGCGACGACGAGCGACAGCACCACGACCACCGACGAGTGCCCCATCGCGAAGAAGAAGCCGACGCCGACCGGGCGCCGGCCGCGCTGGACCATCAGCCGCGTGGTGTCGTCGATCGCGGCGATGTGGTCGGCGTCGAAGGCGTGCCGGACGCCCAGCACGTAGGCCAGCACCCCGGCCCCGGCGAACGCGCCGGCGCCGAGCGGACCCGAGGTCAGCGACAGGTAGAGCGTCCACCCGACGACGTGCAGCACCGCGATCACGGCGACGATCGCCGAGAGCTGCAGGCGCTCGCGTGACGACCACCGGGGCACCGCGGCGACGGCTGACGTCACGAGGGGCTCCTTCCGACGGCGGGCGGGCCGACGCTAAGGCTCGTGAGCTGCACATGTCGATAGAAGTCGTCGCATCGGGGGGCCCGACACACGGCGGCAACGCCGTCACGTGATCGGAACCTGTGGATGCGTTCATCCGCATTGACATATCTGGGTGGGGCTTCCTAGCGTGCGCCGGGTCACACCCACTGACGCCCGCACCCGACTGCCCTGAAGGGACGCGCCATGCCTCTCCCCGACCCGGACCGCGCCGCGCTGGGAGCCGTCGCCGAGCACTACGGGCTCGGGCTGTCGGGGGACGAGATCGACGAGTACGCGCCCGTGGTGCAGGGACTGCTGGGCTCGTGGAACGCGGTGGAGGAGCTCTACCGGGCCGAGGCGGCGCCGAGCGCCCCGCAGCGCGCGTGGTCACGGCCCGAGACGGGCGAGAACCCCTACAACGCCTGGTACGTCACGACCTCGATCACCGGGTCCTCGTCGGGCCCGCTCGCGGGGCGGACGGTGGCGGTCAAGGACAACACCGCTGTCGCCGGGGTGCCGATGACCAACGGGTCGGCGCTGGTCGAGGGCTACGTGCCCGCCGAGGACGCGACGATCGTGACGCGCCTCCTCGAGGCCGGCGCCACGATCGCGGGCAAGGCCGTCTGCGAGGACCTCTGCTTCTCCGGGGCCTCGATCACCGCCAGCACCGGGCACGTGGAGAACCCCTGGGACACCACCCGGACCGCCGGCGCGTCCTCGAGCGGGAGCGGCGCGCTGGTCGCGGGCGGGCACGTCGACATGGCCACCGGCGGCGACCAGGGCGGCTCGATCCGCATCCCCGCCGCCAACTGCGGCCTCGTCGGGCACAAGCCGACCTGGGGCCTCGTCCCCTACACCGGCGCCTTCCCCATCGAGGCCACCGTCGACCACGTCGGCCCGATGACGCGCACCGTGCACGACGCCGCGCTCATGCTCTCGGTCATCGCCGGGCGCGACGGCCGCGACCCCCGCCAGCCGGCCGACCTCGTCCCGGACGACTACCTCGCCGCGCTCGACGCGGGCGCCCGGGGCCTGCGGGTCGGCGTCGTGCGCGAGGGCTTCGGGCGGGACGAGTCCGAGCCGGCGGTGGACGACACCGTCCGCACGGCGGTCACCGCCCTCGCCGACGCCGGCATGCAGGTCAGCGAGGTCTCGGTGCCGTGGCACCTGCACGGGCCGAGGATCTGGGACGTCATCGCGAGCGAGGGCGCCTGCTCGCAGATGATCGACAACTTCGGGTACGGCCTGAACTGGAAGGGCCACTACGACCCGGAGCTGATGGACCACTTCGGCGCGCGGTGGGCCGAGGACGGCACCCGGTTCGCGGTGACGGTGACGCTGGTCCTGCTGGCCGGCCGGTACGGCCTGCAGACCGGGCACGGCCGGTACTACGCGATGGCCCAGAACCTGGCCCCGAAGCTGGCCGGGGCCTACGACGCGGCCCTCGCCGACGTGGACCTGCTGGTCATGCCGACCCTCCCCCTGCGGCCCACCGTCCGCCCCGCCGCGGACGCCCGGCCGCCGGAGATCCTCGCCCGCGCCCTCGAGATGCTCGGCAACACCTGCCCGTTCGACGTCACCGGGCACCCGGCGATCTCGGTGCCCGCGGGTCTCGCCGACGGGCTGCCCGTCGGGATGATGCTGGTCGGCCGCCCCTTCGAGGACGCCACCGTGCTGCGCGCCGCGCACGCCTTCGAGCAGGCCGTCGGCGGCTTCCCGTCGCCCTCGCAGAGCGCCGTCCCCGCCTGAGTCGTCCCCCCACCCCGGTACCACCCGAGCAGACGCGAGCAGACGCGAGCAGAGAGGCATCACCGATGGACGGAATCCACGACCTCGGCGGCAAGCAGGGGCACGGCCCGGTCGTCCACCCCGAGGACGAGCCCGTGTTCGGGTCGGAGTGGGAGCGCAGCGTCCTGACGATGTTCCCGGCGATGGCCCTGGCCGGGGCGTTCAACATCGACCAGTTCCGTCACGGCATGGAGCAGATCCCCGCGGCGGAGTACCTGACCTCGCGGTACTACGAGCACTGGATGCACTCGATGGTGCACCACGGCACCCAGGCGGGGATCTTCGACCCGGACGAGCTCGAGCGGCGCACGCAGCACTACCTCGCCCACCCCGAGGAGGGCGCGCCGAAGGCGTCGAAGCCCGAGCTCGTCGAGACGCTCAAGCAGCTGATCCCGACCGGGATGGACGCCCGTCGCGAGGCCGACATCGCCCCGGCGTACCGCGTCGGCGACCGGGTCCGCGTCCGGCCCGACGCCTCCACGACCCACACCCGCCGCGCCGGCTACGTGCGTGGTCACGTCGGCGAGATCACCCACGCGCACGGCACCTACGTCTACCCGGACTCGAGCGCCGCGGGGCTGGGCGACGACCCGCAGCACCTCTACACGGTGCGGTTCGACGCCGCGGACATCTGGGGCGACGAGCCCGGGGCGGCGAACACGGTGCTGCACATCGACCTGTGGGAGCCGTACCTCACCACCCCCTGACCCCTCCCCCGCACGCACCGAAGGGACGCCGACATGACGTCGACGCACGAGAAGATCCAGCCGGTCGAGGGCCTCGCCAAGCACAGCGACGAGGAGCTGGCCGCCCGCGCCAAGGCGATGGAGTCGATCCTGGTCGAGAAGGGGATCATCGGCTCCGACGCGATCGACTACATGTCCTCGGTCTACGAGAACGAGGTCGGCCCGCAGCTCGGCGCCCAGGTCGTCGCCAAGGCCTGGACGGACCCGGAGTTCAAGCAGCGGCTGCTCGCCGACGCCACCGAGGCCTGCAAGGAGCTCGGCTTCTCCGGGATGCAGGGCGAGGAGATGACCGCCCTCGAGAACACCGACGACGTCCACCACCTGGTCGTCTGCACGCTGTGCTCCTGCTACCCGTGGCCGGTGCTGGGCCTGCCCCCGAACTGGTACAAGTACCCCGCCTACCGGGCCCGCGCGGTGCGCGATCCGCGCGGGGTGATGAAGGAGTTCGGGCTCGACCTGCCCGACAGCGTCGAGGTCCGCGTGTGGGACTCCAGCGCCGAGCTGCGCTACTTCGTGCTCCCGCAGCGCCCCGCCGGCACGGACGGCTGGACCGAGGAACAGCTGGCGGCCCTCGTCACCCGCGACGCGATGATCGGTGTCGGCGACGTCCGCCACCCGGAGGGCTGAGGTGCAGACGATCAACGAACGGCCCTCGCCGGACACCAAGCCGCGCGTCGACTCGCTCGTCGACGTGCTGCCGTTCAACGACCGCATCCCCCGCCACGACGGCGAGGTCGCCTTCGACCACGCCTGGGAGATCCGCGCGTTCGCGATGACCGTCGCGCTGCACGAGCGGCTCGGGTTCCCGTGGGAGGAGTTCCAGGCCGAGCTGATCGGGGCGATCGAGCGCTGGGAGGCCGCGCAGTCCGACCTGGCGCAGTGGAGCTACTACGAGCGGTGGCTCGCCGCGCTCGAGGAGCTCGCCCGCGGCAAGGGGTGGGTGACCGGCGACGAGCTCGACAGCAGGACACGGGAGATCCTCGACCAGCCGTCGACGAAGGACCACCACCACGCCGTCCGCGACCCCGTGGCGATCGTCCCCGCCGGTCGGGACGCATGACGGGCCCCGACGAGCCGATCACCACCGAGACCGTGGCCGCGGCCGCGGTCCTCGCCGGACTCCCGCTCGGCGAGGACCGCGCCGCGGCGGTCGCCGGCCTGCTCGCGGCGTGGATCCCCGCCGCCAACGCGCTCAGCGCGCGGATGCAGGTCGAGGCGGTGCGGCCGCTCATGCCCACCACCGTGTTCGGCCAGCCACCCGCCGACGGAGGGACCGACCGGTGAGCGACGGCGAGCTGCTCGACCGGACCCTCACCGAGTCCGCCGCCCTCATCGCCGACGGGGAGCTCTCGCCCGTCGAGCTGGTGGAGGCCACGCTGCGGCGCATCGACGCGATCGCGGAGACGCACGCCTACATCTCGGTGTGCGGCGACCAGGCCCTCGAGGTGGCCCGCGCCAGCGAGACGATGATCCGCGCGGGCCACCGGATCGGCCCGCTGCACGGCGTGCCGATCGCCCTCAAGGACAACATCGACGTCCGGGGACAGGTCACCACCGCCGGGAGCAGGATCCTCGCGGACCACCGCCCCGACGCCGACGCCACGGTCGTGCGTCGGCTGCGCGCCGCCGGCGCGATCATCGTGGGCAAGACGAACATGCACGAGTTCGCCTGGGGCGGCACGTCCGCCAACCCGCACCACGGCTTCGTCACCAACCCCTGGGACACCGGCCGGATGCCGGGCGGCTCGAGCGGCGGCTCCGGCGTCGCCGTGGCGGCCCGCGCGTGCGCCGCGGCGCTGGGCACCGACACCGGCGGCTCGGTGCGGCTCCCGTCGGCGATCAACGGCGTGACCGGGCTGCGGCCCACCATCGGGCGGGTCAGCAACCACGGCGTGGTGCCGCTGGCCTGGAGCATGGACACCGTCGGCCCGATCGCGCGCACGGCCGCGGACTGCGCGGTGGTGTTCGACGCGCTGGCGGGCTTCGACGCCGACGACGCCGGGTCGATCGAGCGGCCCGTGGTCGACCACACCCGGGACCTGGAGGCGGGCGTCGACGGCCTGCGGGTCGGCGTCATCGAGGGCTACTCGCTGCACCACCTCCAGCCCGCGGTCGACAAGGCGGTCCGCGAGGCGCTCGGGGTCCTCACGTCGCTCGGTGCGCGGACGGTCGACGTCGCCGTCGCGGACATCGAGGGCAACATCTCCGCGCAGCTGACGGTCGAGGCCGCCGAGCCGAGCACCTACCACCAGCGCTGGCTCCGGGAGCGCCCCGAGGACTACGGCGACGACGTCCGCCTGCTCCTCGAGGCGGGCGAGCTGCTGCTGGCCACGCAGTACCTGCAGGCCCAGCGCTACCGCGCGCTGCTGCGTCGTCAGACGCTCGAGGCCCTGACCCGCGCCGACGTGCTCGCGTGCCCGACGCTGCCGTTCACGGCCACGCCGCTCGGGGAGACGACCGTCGAGATCGATCCCGGCGCACCGGAGGACATGCTCTCGGCGATCATGCAGTTCACGGGGCTGCCGTCGCTGACGGGGCTGCCCGCGATCAGCGTGCCGTGCGGGTTCGACGCCGACGGGCTCCCGATCGGGATGCAGCTCATCGGGCGTCCGTTCGAGGAGGCGACGCTGTTCCGCGCGGCCGCGGCCTTCCAGGCCGGCACCGCGTTCCACCAGCAGGTGCCCGCGCTGGTCGCCGGGCGCTGAGCCGTCCCGGGCCCACGTCGACGACATCGGGGCGCCCGCGGCAACCTGCCGGCGGCCCGGTCGCGGTTGCGGCCCCGCACCCGACGGGCAACCAGCGGGATGACCGGTGCACCCGACCGCGGCCCGACGCGGGACGACCTGGCCGCGGAGCACGACCGCAGCCGCCACCACCACCAGCAGCAGGGTCCCCGCACGCGGCGGGACGAGAAGGCGCCCACGGACGGCCGGGGCCGGCGGGCCCTCGCCGTCGGCGTCGCGGTGCTGCTGGTCCTCGTCGCCCTGGCGCTCGTCATCGGGCTCGTCGTGCTCTGATCCGGCGAGAGGCCTTCTCACCCGGACGGTCGATGATCCCGGTCTCGGCGGACCTCGATGATGACGCGGTGTCACGCCTGCGGCCCCGGAGCGACGGCGGCGCCCTGGTCGACCTCGCCGGCCCGGGATCCGGCAACGGCCGCGTCCACCACACCGTCCCGCCGCGGGCGGGCGCCGAGGAGCCGTGATGGACCGGGCCACCCCGACCGGGACACCCGAGTACGTCGCGGAGGTCGCCGAGACGGCGTCGGGGCCGGTCGAGTACGCCGTCGTCGGCACCGGGACGCCGGTCGTCGTCGTGCACGGCAGCCCCGGTGGCATCGACGCCGCGGCCCTCATGGCGCGGATCCTCCCCCGCGACGGTGTCGCGGCGATCCTGCTCTCGCGCCCCGGCTACCTGCGCACGCCGCTCGCGGGCCGGGAGGGCATCGACGAGCAGGCCGACCTGCTCGCCGCGCTGCTCGACCACCTCGGCATCGACCGCGCCGGCGTCTACACGTGGTCCGGCGGCGGACCCGCCGGCTACCGGCTCGCCGTCCGCCACCCCCGGCGCGTCACCGCCCTCGTCGCGAACGCCGCCGTGAGCCGGGCGTACGAGGCGCCCCGCCAGGACCTCGCGACCCGGCTGATGTTCACCACCGCGCCGGGCCAGTGGCTCCTGCGCCTGCTCGCCGCCCACCAGCCCGAGCAGTACATCCGCGGTGCGCTCGCGAGCGAGGGCGATCTCACCGAGGAGCAGCTCGCGCAGCGCGTGCAGGAGGTCCTCGCCGACCCGGCCAAGCGCGACCTCGCCCTCGCGCTCGGCCCGACCGCCGTCCCCGACGCCCACCGCCGCGCCGGCTACCGCAACGACCTCGACCGGTTCGCCGCGATCACCTCGCTGGAGCTGGAGAAGGTGGCCGCGCCGACGCTGGTCGTGCAGGGCAGCGCCGACAGCGACGTGCCCCCGGCGGACAGCACCTTCGCCGCGGACACCATCCCCGACGCCGAGCTGCTCACCCTCGACACCGGCACCCACCTCGCCCTGTACACCCACCCCGACGCCGCCGCCGCGCAGGCGCGCGTCGTCGCGTTCCTGCAGGGGCGGTAGGCGCCCACCGCACCGACCGAGGGTGAGAACCGGATGACCACACTGACGTTCCCCGACGGCCAGGTGATCGCCGTCGAGACCTCCGCGCCCGACTTCGTCTTCTCCGCCGTGCTCCCGCCCCGCCACACCGGTCCGCCGGCCCACCGGCACCGGCACGAGCGGGAGGTCTTCACGGTCGAGTCGGGGCAGCTGGTCGTCCGGCTGGGCCGGGAGCGCCGGCTGCTGCAGCCCGGCGAGACCGTCGTCGTCCCGCCGGGCACCACCCACGCGTTCGCCAACCCGTTCGGCGAGCCGGTCCGGCTGCGCACCGTGGAGAGCCCGGCCGGTCCGTTGCAGGCCCAGCTGCGCGCCCTCGCCGCGTCCGCGGGACGCCCGCCGCTGCGCGAACTGGCCCGGATCAACGCCGAGCACGACTGGTCGTTCACCGTCGCCGGCCTCCCCGACCCGCCGCAGCGGGCGCTGTGGTGGCTCCTCGCGCACCTCGGGCGGCGGGCCGGCGACTGCCGGTGATCGCGCGCCGGACCGCCGAGGGTCAGCGGGACGGGGCGGGGCGACGGGGACGCGGGCCGCGGGTCCAGGTGGCGGTGTCGTTCCGTTCCCTCCGTGGGTACTTCTCTTCGCATGGCGTCCACACAAGAGCGCGACGAGCGTGAGCACGTCACCGAGGACACCTCCACGCGCATCGGTGACGACCTGGCGCGCACCCTCGAACAGGCCGCGCGCGACCTGCTGGAACGCGGCGAGGAGGAGGGCGTCGAGCACACCCTCGCGCTCGTGGTCCGGGGTGCGATCCAGACGGTGCCCCACGTCGAGCAGGCCGGCATCTCGCTGGTCGAGGAGGGCCGCCGGGTCGAGGCGCACGTCCCCAGCGACGACGTCGTCCGCCGCATCGACGAGCTGCAGAACGAGCTCGGTGAGGGCCCGTGCCTCGACTCCATCTGGTACGAGCAGCGCACCGTCATCGACGACATGAGCGAGGCGGAGCACCGGTGGCCGCGCTACGCGAAAGCGGCGCAGGACCTCGGCATCGGCTCGCTCATGTCGTTCCAGCTCTTCGCCCAGCGCGGCAGCGCCGGAGCGCTGAACCTCTACGCCTCGCGACCCCACGTCTTCGACGAGAGCACCACCGACGCCGGCCGGCTCTTCGCCGCGCAGGCCGCGCTGGTGCTCCACGGCGCCCAGCGCATCCAGGGCCTGCACACCGCCCTGGAGAGCCGGGACGTCATCGGGCAGGCCAAGGGCATCCTCATGGAACGCTTCGGCGTCGGGCAGGCGCAGGCCTTCTCGATGCTCGTCGAGTCGTCCCAGAACACGAACATGAAGCTGGTCAAGGTCGCCGAGTGGCTCACCGGCGAGGCGGAGAAGAAGGGCAGGAGCGGCAACCGCTGAGGCGGACCAGCGGTCGGGTCGACCCGTCAGCGGACCTCATGGCGCCGCCGCGACCGTCGCCGCAGCGCGAGGATCTCGCGGATCGCCATGAGCAGCGCGAACACCGCGAAGACGAGCCCGAGGACCTCGGCGTCGAGGGCCAGCCCGAGGAGGGCCCCGGCGACGACGCCGGGCGCGGCGGTCAGCCCGAGCAGCCAGCCCCAGCGCGCCGAGGCCGTCCCCTGGCGGACGTGGACCACCGAGCCGACGATCGTGTTCGGGATGAACATCAGCAACGACGTCCCCGCGGCGACGTGCAGCTCCACGCCGAAGAGCAGCACGAGGGCGGGGACCGCGAGCAACCCGCCGCCCAGGCCCATCGCACCCGACCACGCCCCGATCACCAGCCCGACCAGGACGGTCGTCGGGACGACGAACCACGGGTCCGCGAGGAGGTCCGCCGGCACAAGCGCCTGGCTGAAGAGCGCCGGGTCGACGGCGTCGAGCGTGAACTTGCCCGCGGTCAGCAGCAGGATCGCGATGAGCAGGACGCGCAGCACCGTCTCCCGGGCGCGGGCGAGCAGCCACGGCCCGAGCAGCCCGCCGAACGTGCCGCCGACGAGCATCCCGGTCCCGACCCGCAGGTCCAGCGCGCCGCCGCCGACCGCGTAGGCCGCGGCGCCGGCCACGCAGACGCCGATGTTGGCGATGGTCGAGGTGCCGTGGACCCGGGCGCGGGTCATCGCCGTGAAGCGGTCCAGCGCGGGCACGAAGAGCACCCCGCTGCCGCCGCCGATCAGCCCGCCGACGACCCCGCCGACCAGCCCGATCGTCGCGATCCCCGCGCGGGAGCCGCCCTCGCTCCCGACGTCGTGCGCCGTGCCGCTCGCGCGGGCCACGGCGACTCCTCTCGCGGGCCGGTCACGGGCCCGACGACCGCGCCTCCTCGGGCGCGCGCACTGACGCGACGACCCTAGCGACCGCCCGGACGGGCCGGGCCGCCTCTCGACGACCCGCAGGCGGCACGGCCGCCGCGCCGCCGAGGGCGGTCACGCCACCGCGCGCCGCCGACGCCCGTACACCCCGACGTGGCTGCTGACGTCGAGCAGGAACGCGAGCACGAGCCACAGGACGTCGAGGCCGCCGACGCCGCCGGGCACGACCAGCACGTACACCAGCGTCGTCCACGGCAGGAACAGGAAGCCGAGGATCGGCACCAGCAGCGTCCCGAACGCGGCGTCCCACACCAGCGGCGCCAGGAGCCACCAGACGAGGATGACGGCGCGGGGCCCGAGGAGCAGCAGGATGATGAGGAGGCACACGCGACCGTCGTAGTGCGCGCGCACCCGGGCCGTCCCCACCCGCGGGGGATGAAGCCGGCCTCACGGCACGAGGGCGCGCACCTCCGCCTCGACGCCCTGGAGCGCCGCGACCAGCGAGCCCGCGTCGGGGTCCTCGAGCCAGCGGGTGATGGCCTCGGTGACGCAGGCGATGCCGATCCCGGCGATGAGCCGGGCCTGCTCGCGCCGGTACCCGCGGCGCTCGAGCTCGTCGACCAGCAGCTGCTGCATCGCTGCGTGCTTCATGCCCTCCCGCCCCTGCAGGGCCGGGGTCCGGGCGGTGACCCGGGCCCGCCGGACCATGAGGTCCCGGTCGGGCTCGACGATCTCGGCCACCTGGCGTGCCGCCTCGGCGAAGATCTCGGCCGGGCTCGCCCCCGCGGGCACGGCGGCCGCGATGCGGGCCATCTCCGTGTGGAGCTCCTCGTCCTTGGCGAAGAGGAAGTCCTCCTTGTCGGCGAAGTGCCGGTAGAGGGTGCGCGGCCCCACCTCGGCGGCCTCGGCCACCGCGGCGACGGTCACCGCGTCGTACCCGTGCTCGTCGAAGAGCCGCGCCGCCGCGGCCACGATGGCGTCGCGGGTGCGCTGCTTCTTGACCTCGCGCAGGGACGGCGTGCTCACCGCCCCATCCTGGCACACGACGCCGAGTGGCACACTTTGCCATTTGGCACGAGATGCCGCTAGCGTGGCCGCCATGCGCATCCTCATCACCGGGGCCACCTGCGGCCTCGGCCTCGCCACCGCCCGCTCCCTCGCCCGCCGCGGCGCCGAGGTCGTCGTCAGCGGACGCGACCCCGCCGCGGTCACCCGCGTCGCCGGCGAGATCGGTGGCATCCCCGTCGTCCTCGACCTCGCCCACCCGGAGCACGTGCGCGAGGTGGCGGCCGAGCTGCCCGTCCTCGACGCCATGATCGCCAACGCGGGCGTGCAGTTCCCCGGCCCGCCGACGTTCACCGCCGACGGCGTCGAGGAGACCCTCGCGATCAACGTCCTCGGCCACGTCGCCCTGATCGACGCCCTCGTGACGACCCCGCACCCGCCGGCCCAGGTCGTGCTCCTGGGCTCGGGCACCCATGTGCCGGGCCTCACGGCGCTCATCCCGGACCCGGTGGAGGACCTCGACCTCGGGGCGCTCGCCCGCGGGGAGATGGCGCGCGCGAGCGGCCCGCAGCGCTACAGCACCTCGAAGCTGCACACGACCGCGCTCACCGGCGCCTACGCGCGGGCGTACCCCGCCACGCACTGGACCTGCTACGACCCCGGGCTCATGCCCGACACCGGCCTCGCCCGCGCCCGGCCCGCGTGGCAGCTGGGCGCCCTCCGCGTGCTCAGCGCCCCGCTTGTGGCGCTGGCGCCGTTCGCGGTCTCGGCTGAGCAGTCGGGCGCGACGCTCGCGAGCCTCGTCCTCAACCCGACCGGCCCGTCCGGCGGCGTCCTCGACCACCGCCGCGGCTTCGGTGACCGGTCGGCGCGCGCGGCCGACCCGGCCTACCAGGACGGCCTGTTGGCCGCGGCGCGCGAGCTGCTGGCCCCCGCGCCCGTGTAGCGCCGAGGGCGCGACCTGCCCTGGTCCCCGGCGCCGCTGTGAAGAGAATCGACCGCATTTGGGCTACGCGGCCTTGTCGAGGGTGACGCG
>NZ_JAQZAN010000003.1 GCF_028737255.1 Actinomycetospora straminea
GCCCCCACCCCACCAGCCCCTGCCGCCCCACGCGCCGCCGTACTGAGCGCCGACCGGAGCAGCGAGGGACGCCTCCGCTGCGCCGGACGCAGCGAGGGACGCCCTCGCTCCCACACCCGGCCCCGCGCACGGGCGGTCACGAGCGGGCGTGAACCCGCTCACCGCGGCGGTCGCGGCGCGCGCGGAGGGTTACCGTGGGCGCCAGTGATCGTCCGGTACCCGCGCGAGCGGGACGGGAACGAGCCGAACGAGTGAGGTGGCGCGTGGGCACCGACGCCGGCGAGGACGCCGGGCGGTGGGAGCAGACGTCCGGTGAGCCCGGGCCGTCCCCCACCCCTCGGGAAGGCTCACGACTCGCGGTGGGCGTGGTCTCCGCCGGCCGGGTCGGCGCGGTGCTGGGCGCCGCGCTCGCGCAGGCCGGGCACCAGGTCGTCGCCGCCTCCGCCGTCTCCCGCGCGTCGCGGGCGCGCGCCGAGGAGCTCCTGCCCGGCGCCGCGATCCTCCCGCCCGACGAGGTGGTCCGTCGCGCCGACCTCGCCCTCCTCGCGGTCCCCGACGACGTGCTCCCCGGCCTCGTCCGCGGGCTCGCCGCGTCCGACTGCCTGCGCCCCGGCCAGATCGTCGTCCACACGTGCGGCGCCGCCGGGGTCGGCGTGCTCGCCCCCGCCGCCGAGCACGACGTGCTGCCGATCGCCCTGCACCCCGCGATGACGATCACCGGGCGCCGCGAGGACGTCGCGCGCCTGACCGGCGCCTGCGTCGGCGTCACGGGCCCGGAGCCGACGACGGAGGACGCCGACGCGGCCTGGTTGGTCGGCGAGGCCCTGGTCGTCGAGATGGGCGCGGAGCCCGTGCGCGTCCCGGAGGCCGTGCGCCCGCTCTACCACGCCGCCCTCGCCCACGGGGCGAACCACCTGGTCACGCTCGTGCGCGAGGCCGCCGACCTGCTCGCCGGCGCCGGGGTCGAGCCCGCCGAGCGGGTCCTCGCCCCGCTGCTGTCCGCCGCGCTCGACAACGCCCTGCGCCACGGCGACCGGGCGCTCACCGGTCCCGTCGTCCGCGGCGACGCCGGCACGGTGGCGATGCACCTGCGCCACCTCGACGACCGCGCGCCCGCCGCGGCCCCGCTCTACCGGGCCCTGGCCCGGCGCACCGCCGAGCGCGCCCGCGACGGCGGACTGGTCGACCCGGCCGCCGCCGCCGACGTGGTGGCCGCCCTCGAGAGGCACTCCCCGTGACCCGACCCTCCAGCCTGCGCACCCACGACCTCGTCGGCCGCGCACGCCCGCAGTACGACGCCGGGCGCCTCACGGTGCACCGCGACCCGAACACCTTGCGCCGCGTCACCAAGGCCCTCCGCGGCGGCGGGCGGCGCGTCACGCTCGTGCCCACCATGGGCGCCCTGCACGAGGGCCACCGCGAGCTGATGCGCCGCGCCCGCGGCGTGCCCGGCGCCGCGACCGTCGTGTCGATCTTCGTGAACCCGAAGCAGTTCGGGCCGAACGAGGACTACGGGCGCTACCCGCGGGCCTTCGAGGGCGACCTCGAGATGTGCCGCGAGGAGGGCGTCGAGCTGGTCTTCGCGCCCGAGGTCGAGGACATGTACCCCGCCGGGTTCGCGACCTCGATCCACCCCGGCCCACTGGGCGACGAGCTCGAGGGCGCGATCCGCCCGGGTCACTTCGCGGGGATGCTGACGGTCGTCAACAAGCTCTTCGCGATCACGACGCCCGACGTCGCGTTCTTCGGCGAGAAGGACTACCAGCAGCTCACGCTCATCCGGCGCATGGTCCGCGACCTCGACATGGACCTCCACGTCGTCGGCGTCCCCACCGTCCGCGAGCCCGACGGCTTGGCGCTGTCGAGCCGCAACGCCTACCTGTCGGCCGACGAGCGCCACGCCGCCGTCGCGCTGTCCGCCGCCCTGTCGGCCGGCCAGCACGCGGGTGAGCAGGGCGCGGCGGCCGTCCTCGACGCCGCGCGCGCCGTGCTCGTCACCGAGCCGTCGCTGCAGGTCGACTACCTCGAGCTGCGCGACGAGGACCTCGGTCCCACCCCCGACATCGGTCCGGCGCGGCTGCTGGTCGCCGCCCGGGCCGGCACGACCCGTCTGATCGACAACGCCGCGGTGTCCCTCGTGAGGAGAGTCTGACGTGCAGCGCACGATGCTGAAGTCCAAGATCCACCGGGCGACGGTGACGGACGCGGACCTGCACTACGTGGGGTCGGTGACCGTCGACGAGGACCTGATGCGCGCCGCGGACCTCCTGCCCGGCGAGCAGGTCGCCATCGTCGACGTCACCAACGGCGCGCGCCTCGAGACCTACGTGATCACCGGGCCCGCGGGCTCCGGCGTCATCGGGATCAACGGCGCGGCGGCCCACCTCGTGCAGCCCGGCGACCTCGTCATCCTCATCTCCTACGGCGTGATGGACGACGCGGAGGCCCGCACCTACCAGCCGCGGGTGGTGTTCGTCGACCAGCACAACCGCGTCCTCGACCGCGGCGCCGACCCGGCCCACGTGCCCGACGCCGCGCCGACGACGTCGCTGCTGCGCCCGGGCACGGAGGCGACCGGCGCCCGTCCGGCCCGCCGGCACGAGGCCGCCGCCGGCCCGGCGATGACGACGGTCGGCGGGAGCTGGGGCGCCGAGCCGGCCCGCGACGAGCGTCCCGCCCGGCGCCGCGACGCCGCCGAGACCACCGACGCGCGACGGCTCGACGCGCTGCTCTCCGCGGACCACTGAGGGCCCGGGCAGACGCGATCACCAGTGCTCCTCTGCGTCGACGTCGGCAACACGCAGACCGCGCTCGCCCTCTACCCGCCCGAGGGGCCCGCGGTGTGGGACGCGCGCCTGCGCACCGAGCCCCGGGCCACCGGCGACGAGATCGCGCTGCTGGTCCGGGGCCTGCTCGGCGCCCGGGTCGGCGACGTGTCGGCGGTCGCCGCGCTGTCGACGGTGCCGGCGCTGATGCGCGAGCTGCGGGGGATGGTCGCGCGGCACTTCGCGGGCCTCGACCACCTGCTCGTCGAGCCCGGTGTGCGCACCGGTGTGCCGCTGCTGGTCGACAACCCCAAGGAGGTCGGCGCCGACCGCGTCGTCCAGGCCCTCGCCGTGTTCGAGCGCCACGGCGGGCCCTGTGTCGTCGTCACGTTCGGGACGTCGACGACGGTGGACGGGGTGTCGGCGCGCGGGGAGTTCCTCGGCGGGGCGATCGCGGCCGGGGTCGCGGTGTCCGCCGAGGCGCTCGCGGTGCGGGCCGCGGCGCTGCGCCCGGTCGAGCTGGTCGTGCCGCGTTCGGTGCTCGGGCGCAACACCGTCGAGAGCATGCAGGCCGGGCTGGTGCTCGGGGCGGCCGCGCAGGTCGACGGGCTCGTCGCCCGGGTGGGCCGCGAGATCACCGCGCGCGACCCCGAGGGCCGCGCGCCGGTCGCCGTCGTCGCGTCGGGCGGGCTCGCGCCGGTGGTCGTCGACGAGTGCGCGACGATCACCGACCACGTGCCCGACCTGACCCTGCTGGGCCTGCGCACGGTGCACCGGCGGTGGCAGGAGCGCCGCGACGACCGCGCCGCGAAGCGGGCCGCGCGGTCCTGAGGCGTCTCGGGCGCGGTTACTGGCCCGTATCGCTCGGTGGGCGAGCGATACGAGCCGGTAACCGCCGGGAGGCGCGCTCAGACCGCCAGCTCGTCGCGCCGCGGGTCGCCGGCGGGCAGGAGGTGGCGCAGGCGCTCGGCGATCTCCGGGTCGTCACCGGCGTCCACCTGCGCCAGCGCCCACAGCGCCTCGGCGTCGCCCCGGCGCAGCACCGCCCCGCGCACGGCGACCTCGAGGTGGTCGCGCTCCTCGCGCACGCCCGGGGCGTCGGAGGCGGGCAGCAGGGCGCCGCGGCGCAGCACCTCCGGCGGCGGCAGCCGGCGCGCCCGGAGGGCCTCGCGGACGTGCAGGAAGTCGGCGTCGACGCGGGCGCGCAGCCGGTAGGGCTGGGTGCTGATGATCGAGGACCCGAGCGCCGCGCGCAGCCGGTGCACCTCGGAGCGCACGGTCACCGGGTTGCCGGCGTCGCCGTAGAGCGCCTGGGCGAGCCCGTCGGCGGTGAGGCCGTCGGGGTGCAGGGCGAGCACGACGAGCATCTCGGCGTGGCGCAGGCTCAGGCGCACCGGACGGCCGTCGAGGCGGGCGACCGGGCGCTCGGCCCCGAGGAACGGCAGCACGAGGCTCGGCCCCGACGACGCCCGCGGCGCGAGGCGCAGCAGCCACCCCTCGGCGAGGGGCTCGAGGACGCCCTCGCCGCGCTCGCCGAGGTCCACGCGCCCGCCGCCCTCGGGGATCGCGACCCGCTCGCCGAGCCAGTCGGCGGGCTGCGCGTCGATCACCCGCCCGCCGGGCGCGAGCAGGGCCCCGGGCTCGCCGCGCAGGCCGTCGAGGTGGGTCCGGTTGCGGGTGCGCAGGCGCTCGTCGCGCTCGACGAGGCGCGCCCGCAGGTGCACCTCGGCGAGCTCGGCCGCCGCCCTCACCAGGGCCAGCGTGCTCGGGTGGAACGTGCGCAGCGGGCCGGTGAGGTCGATGGCGGCGACGACCTCGCCGCTGTCGGGGTCGTGGATCGGGGCCGCCGCGCACGTCCACGCGTGGTAGAGCCGCACGAGGTGCTCGGCGGAGTGGATCTGCACCGCCCGCCCCGAGGCGAGCGCGGTGCCCATCGCGTTGGTGCCGATCGAGTCCTCGCTCCAGCGCGTGCCCTCGACCAGCGCGACGTCGTCGGCGCGGCGCAGGACGTCGGCGTGGCCCTCGCGCCAGAGGATGTGCCCGCGCGCGTCGGTCACGATCATCATGTGCACGGCCTCGTCGGCGACGTCGAGCAGCGTGCGCCGCAGCAGCGGCAGCACCGGCGCGAGCAGGTGCCCGCCGCGGACGTCGTCGAGCTCGTGGGTGCCGAACACCTGCCGCGGCCGCCCGTGGTCGGGGTCGACGTGGGCGTCGAGCGAGCGGCGCCAGGACGCCGACACCACGTCGCGCGGCGAGGCGGGGCTCGCGGTGCCCGAGAGGACCGCGTCGCGGATGCGTTCGAGGAGGTGGGCGCGCTCGACCGGGTCGGAGGGTCCGAGCGGCAGCGTCCCCGGCACCGTCAGGCGGGGCGTGCCGCGCGCACGACGCTGGCTCCCCGGCATCGGCGCCCCCTGCGACCCGTCGACGGGAGGTGCCGCCGTGGCACGCGGCGTCCCGCCGGGGACGCGAGTCCCCGTCGGTCGATCGTGCTCCATCGTCCGGGGTAAGGCAACCCTACACCGAATCCTCGTGTGCGCCCTGCGAGGTCCGAAAGTGCCGCGGATGCGTTGCAACGCCCGTGCAACCCTCGCGTCCCTAGTGTCCGCGCTCACGTAGCCCACGACGTGGAGGGACACAGATGGCCACCTACGCGGCCCCGGGACAGGCGGACAGCGTCGTCTCGTTCAAGCCCCGGTACGACCACTACATCGGCGGCGAGTACGTCGCGCCCGCGAAGGGCCAGTACTTCGAGAACCCCACGCCGATCACGGGGCAGACGTTCACCGAGGTCGCCCGCGGGACGGCCGACGACGTCGAGAAGGCGCTGGACGCCGCCGAGGGCGCCGCGCCGGCGTGGGGCAGGACCGCGGTCACCGAGCGCGCGAACATCCTCAACCAGATGGCCGACCGGATCGAGGCGAACCTCGAGAAGATCGCCGTCGCCGAGAGCTGGGAGAACGGCAAGGCCGTCCGCGAGACGCTCGCCGCCGACATCCCGCTCGCGATCGACCACCTGCGCTACTTCTCGGGCGCGATCCGGGCGCAGGAGGGCCACCTCTCCCAGATCGACGAGGACACGGTCGCCTACCACTTCCACGAGCCGCTGGGCGTGGTCGGCCAGATCATCCCCTGGAACTTCCCGATCCTCATGGCGATCTGGAAGCTGGCCCCGGCCCTCGCCGCGGGCAACGCCGTCGTCCTCAAGCCCGCCGAGCAGACCCCGGCCTCGATCCACGTCCTCCTGGACGTCGTCGGCGACCTCCTGCCCCCCGGCGTGCTCAACGTCGTCAACGGCTTCGGCGTCGAGGCGGGCAAGCCGCTGGCGTCGTCGAGCCGCATCCGCAAGATCGCCTTCACCGGCGAGACGACGACCGGGCGCCTGATCTCGCAGTACGCCTCCGAGAACCTCATCCCGGTCACCCTCGAGCTCGGCGGCAAGAGCCCGAACATCTTCTTCGACGACGTCGCCGCGCAGCAGGACGCGTTCTACGACAAGGCGCTCGAGGGCTTCGCGATGTTCGCCCTCAACCAGGGCGAGGTCTGCACCTGCCCGTCGCGCGCGCTCGTCCAGGGCGGCATCTACGACGAGTTCGTCGCGCAGGGCGTCAAGCGCGCCGAGCAGGTCAGGATGGGCAACCCGCTCGACACCGAGACGATGATGGGCGCGCAGGCCTCGAACGACCAGCTCGAGAAGATCCTGTCCTACATCGACATCGGTCGGCAGGAGGGCGCCAGGGTCCTCACCGGCGGCGAGCGCGCCGACCTGGGTGGCGAGCTCTCGGGCGGCTACTACGTCCAGCCGACCGTGTTCGAGGGCCAGAACTCGATGCGGATCTTCCAGGAGGAGATCTTCGGTCCGGTGCTGTCGGTGGCGCGGTTCAGCGACTACGCCGACGCGATGGCGCAGGCCAACGACACGCTCTACGGCCTCGGTGCCGGCGTGTGGTCGCGCGACACGAACACCGCCTACCGCGCGGGCCGCGACATCCAGGCCGGCCGGGTGTGGGTGAACAACTACCACGCCTACCCGGCCCACGCGGCGTTCGGTGGCTACAAGCAGTCGGGCATCGGCCGCGAGAACCACAAGATGATGCTCGACCACTACCAGCAGACCAAGAACATCCTCCAGAGCTACTCGAACGACGCCCTGGGGTTCTTCTGATCGGTCCGCGGGTTCCCCGGAGGTGGAGGTGGTCGCCATGACCGAGATCAGCACCAGCACCGACGTCACCGAGCAGGTGCCGGAGGTGCCGGGGTCGGGCACCGGGCGGGTCGCCCTGTCGCCGCAGGCCGCCGAGCTCCTGGTGTCGCTCACCGCGGTCCACGGGCCCCTGATGTTCCACCAGTCCGGCGGGTGCTGCGACGGCAGCGCGCCGATGTGCTACCCGGACGGGGACTTCAAGATCGGGGGCTCCGACGTGCACCTCGGTGACCTGGTCGTGGAGGGCCTGGAGAGGCCGATCGGCTTCTACATGTCCGCCTCGCAGTACGAGTACTGGAAGCACACGCACCTCACCGTCGACGTGGTGAAGGGTCGCGGCAGCGGGTTCTCGGTGGAGGCGCCCGAGGGCGTCCGCTTCATCATCCGCTCGCGCCTGTTCACCGACGACGAGCTGCGCGAGCTGGGCGACCGGTAGCCGGTCGCTGTACGGGCACGATCCGACCGAGTAGGACCGAGGGGCGCCCCGGCTGCGTGCGACGCAGCGGGGGCGCCCCTCGCACGTCAGCCCCCGACGGCCCCCTGACGAAGGAGCTCGACGATGAGCACCCCCTCGACGACGCCCTCGACGACACCCTCGACGACCCCCTCGACCACGCTGCGCGAGCTGACGGGCATGCCCGCCGAGCCCGCGTCCCTGCGCGAGTCGGCGCTGGTCATGATCGACCTGCAGAACACCTACACCCGCGGCGTCATGGCCCTCGAGAACGTCGAGCCGGCGATCGACGAGGCCGCCGTCCTGCTCGACCGGGCGCGCAGCGCGGGCATCCCGATCGTCCACGTCCAGCACGACGCGGGGGAGGGCTCGCCGTACGACGTGCGGGCCGAGATCGGGGCGATCGTCGACCGCGTCGCGCCGCGCGAGGGCGAGCACGTGGTCGTCAAGAACTTCCCGAACTCCTTCGTCGGCACCGACCTCGAGGCGCACCTGCGCGGCGTGGGCGCGTCGAACCTGGTGCTGGCCGGGTTCATGACGCACATGTGCGTGAACTCCACCGCGCGCGGCGCGTTCAACGCCGGATTCGCGCCCTCGGTGGTCGCCGGCGCGACGGCGACCCGCGCCCTTCCCGGACCGGACGGTACGGTTTCGGCCTCGTCGCTGCAGCGTGCGAGCCTCGCTGCACTGGCCGACGTGTTCGCCGTCGTCGTTCCGGACAGCGCCGCGATCCCCGACTGACGCGGAATTGTCGGTATGCGCCGGGCATGAGGTGGTGAAATCGCGGCGTGGATCACTCGACAAACGCGTCGTCGCACAAATAAGGTCCGGCCACATTCCCGGTCGGTGTGCGGAGGTCGCGTGATGGCGCAGAAAGTCGTGGTGTCGCTCGTCGACGATCTGGACCAGTCGGAAGCCGACGAGACGGTCGAGTTCGGGATCGACGGCGCCACGTACGAGATCGACCTGTCCGAGGCGAACGCCTCGGCGCTGCGCGACGCGCTCGCCGACTACGTCGCGCACGCCCGGCGCAGCGGGGGCCGGCGCCGGTCGTCGTCGGCGTCCTCGTCGGGCTCCACCGGCGGGCGGCGGGGCAGCGGTGGCGGCGGGGGCCGGGCGGCGGTCGACCGCGAGCAGAACCAGGCGATCCGCGAGTGGGCCCGCAAGCAGGGGATGACGGTCTCGGAGCGCGGGCGCATCCCCAGCGAGGTCAGCGAGGCGTACCACAAGGCCCACTGACGTCCTCAGGCGTCGCCCGCGTAGGCGCCGAGCGCGGCGCGGTCGAGCGTCACGCCGCGCCCGCCCGGGTGCACGGTGACGAGGCCCCGGTCGGCCAGCGCGCGCAGGGCGGTGTTGAGCGTCTGCCGGGCGATGCCGAGACGCTGGGCGAGCAGGGTCTGCGGGCCGCCGAAGTCGACGACGTCGCGGCCGGCGGCGAGCTCGAGCAGCAGGGCGGCGAGGCGCCGGTCGACGGGCCGGCGCAGCTCGCTGCGGGCGCGGTTCTGCAGGCTCACGATCCGGACGAGGTCGCGGGCGAGGGCGAGCAGGGTGTCGGGGCTGGACCGGAAGGCGCGCAGAGCCGCCGCGGCCGGGACGACGACGACCGTCGAGTCGCGGACGGCCACCGCGTCCTCGGTGCGCGGACCGGGCCGGAGGACCTCGAAGTAGCCGAACGCGTGCCCCTCCGCGGCGACCCCGAGGTCGATGACGTCGCCCGCCACCGAGCTGAGCCGCGCGACGACCGCGCCCTGCCGCAGGACGAACATGGCGTCGCCGGGCGCGCCCTCGAGGAAGACCGGCTCGCCGGCGGCGTAGTGGCGGACCACCGACGCCGCGCCGAGCGCCCGGACCGTCGCGTCGTCGAGGCCCCGCAGCTGCGGGCACGCCCGCAGGACCCGTTCGGCGCGCGCGTCCGGCGCGGAGACCGTCACCGTCATTCCTGCGACCCCCTGTTGCTTCGGCTCGATGCTGTTCACCTGTCCGGCGCAGCCGTGCTGTCGTCGCCATGACAGCGCGTCGATCATGTGGCGCCCTACCGTCCGCGTCGACGGTCCGGTCGGAACCCCGACATCTCGGGCCGCGTCGGTCGAGCCCCGGGAGACGGCAGTGGGCGTGCGCAGAGGTGGGCGGGCGGCGGTCGTGGGCGCCCTGATCGCGGCGGTGACGGTCCTGGCGGCGTGCGGCTCCTCGGGTGCGGGGGCGGCACCACCGACGACACCGCCCCCGTCGGCGTCGCCCGCTGCCGGCACCGCGGCCGTCGAGGGGCCGTTCGGCGGGCCGTCGGCCGCGGACTCGGCGGCGGGCGGGCCGTCGGTGTTCACGCCGGTTACCGCGTCGGTGCTCCGGGCCCCGATCCCGGTACCGGCGACCGACGGCCGCGTCCACCTGGCCTACGAGCTCGAGCTGACCAACGTCCTCTCCTCGCCGGTCACGATCAACACGGTCGAGGTGGTCGGCGACGGCCGGTCGCTGCTGCGGCTGGAGGGCGACGCCCTCGCCGAGTGGATCAAGCCGTTCGGCGGCAGCCCGGGCACGCGCGACCTCACGGCGGGGCAGGGCGGCCTGGTCTGGCTGGACGTGGTGCTCGCCCCCACCGACCCCGTCCCCGCCCGCCTCGAGCACCGCCTCGACCTGGCCTTCGCCCAGCCGTCGCCGCCGCTCGTGCCGCCGACCCTGACCGCGACGCTCGCCGCGTCCGCGGTCGACCGGACCCCGCCGATCCGCATCTCGCCGCCGCTGCGCGGACCCGGGTGGCTCGACGGCGACAGCTGCTGCCGCCTCGGTGCGCACCGGGGCGCGGTCAGCCCCATCGACGGGCAGCTGTGGGCGCCGGAGCGCTTCGCCATCGACTACGTCCAGACCGACGCCGCGGGCCGGATGATGACCGGGCCGCCGACCGACATCGCCAGCTACCCGTACGTCGGTGCGGACATCCTGGCCGTCGCCGACGGGCCGGTCGTCGGGCTGGTCAGCGACCTCCCGCAGCAGCCGCCGGGCGCGAACCCGGGCGGTCTGACGCTGCAGCAGTACGGGGGCAACCACGTCGTGCAGGACCTCGGCGGCGGGCGCTACGCCTTCTACGCGCACCTGCAGACGGGGAACCCGCTGAACCTCGCGGTGGGGCAGCAGCTGCGTCGGGGCCAGGTGCTCGGCAAGCTGGGCAACTCCGGCAACAGCGATGCACCTCACCTGCACTTCCACGTGATGGACCGCCCGGACCCGCTCGCGTCCAACGGCGTGCCGTTCGAGTTCGACGCGTTCACCCTCGACGGGCGGGTGGTCTCCGAGGAGTCGCTGCAGCAGGGCACCGCGGGTCCCGTGCCGTTCGGCATCGACCGGGCCGGGGCGGGCCCGCGGGCCGGGGTGTCGCCGCTGGGCCTCGACGTCATGAGCTACCCGGCCGCGCCGTAGCACGGTGCCGCCGGCCCGCCCACCCGACCGGGGGGAGCCCCGGTGGACCGACCGGCCTCCTCGGCCGGGTGGTTCACCGGTGGCGAACACCTCGGCGGGATGACCCGGACGTCGGGGATGGTTGGACAGGACGGAAACGGGGAGGACCCACGACGGTCCGTCGCCGCGTGTCCGCCGTCACGGTGGTGCAACCGTCACCGTCCCGTGACGTCACGCGCGACGACTAGGATGGCCTTACGGTGCAGTGGCAGTTCGGGCACCGTGGGGGTCCCGATCCGTCATCGGGCACCAGCCAAGGGGCCACCGGGGCGTTCCTTCGGGGACACTCGGTGGCGGACCGCCGGCGCAGCAGTCAGGAGTGACGAATGTTCGAGAGGTTCACCGACCGCGCGAGGCGGGTGGTCGTCCTGGCCCAAGAAGAGGCCCGGATGCTCAACCACAACTACATCGGCACCGAGCACATCCTGCTCGGTCTGATCCACGAGGGCGAGGGCGTCGCCGCCAAGGCCCTCGAGTCGCTGGGCATCGCCCTGGAGGGCGTGCGCCAGCAGGTCGAGGAGATCATCGGCCAGGGCCAGCAGGCGCCCTCCGGCCACATCCCCTTCACCCCCCGCGCCAAGAAGGTGCTGGAGCTGTCGCTGCGCGAGGCGCTGCAGCTCGGGCACAACTACATCGGCACCGAGCACATCCTGCTCGGGCTCATCCGCGAGGGCGAGGGCGTCGCCGCCCAGGTGCTCGTCAAGCTCGGCGCGGACCTCAACCGTGTGCGCCAGCAGGTGCTGCAGCTGCTCTCGGGCTACCAGGGCAAGGAGCCCGCGGAGTCCGGCAGCCAGCGCGGCGAGGGCACCCCGTCGTCGTCCCTGGTGCTCGACCAGTTCGGTCGCAACCTCACCCAGTCGGCCCGCGAGGGCAAGCTGGACCCGGTCATCGGCCGGGAGAAGGAGATCGAGCGGGTCATGCAGGTCCTCTCCCGGAGGACCAAGAACAACCCGGTCCTCATCGGCGAGCCCGGCGTCGGCAAGACCGCCGTCGTCGAGGGCCTCGGCCAGGCCATCGTCAAGGGCGAGGTCCCCGAGACGCTGAAGGACAAGCAGCTCTACACGCTCGACCTCGGGTCGCTCGTGGCGGGCTCGCGCTACCGCGGTGACTTCGAGGAGCGCCTCAAGAAGGTCCTCAAGGAGATCCGCACCCGCGGCGACATCATCCTGTTCATCGACGAGCTCCACACGCTCGTCGGCGCGGGTGCCGCCGAGGGCGCGATCGACGCCGCGTCGATCCTCAAGCCGATGCTGGCCCGCGGTGAGCTGCAGACCATCGGCGCCACCACGCTCGACGAGTACCGCAAGCACGTCGAGAAGGACGCCGCGCTCGAGCGCCGCTTCCAGCCGATCCAGGTGGGGGAGCCCTCGGTGGCCCACTCCATCGAGATCCTCAAGGGGCTGCGCGACCGCTACGAGGCGCACCACCGCGTCTCGATCACGGACCCGGCGCTGGTCGCGGCGGCCACCCTGGCCGACCGCTACATCAACGACCGCTTCCTGCCGGACAAGGCCATCGACCTCATCGACGAGGCCGGCGCCCGCATGCGCATCCGCCGCATGACCGCGCCGCCGGACCTGCGCGAGTTCGACGAGAAGATCGCCGACGTCCGTCGCGAGAAGGAGTCCGCGATCGACGCGCAGGACTTCGAGAAGGCGGCGCGCCTGCGCGACGAGGAGAAGAACCTCATCGGGCAGAAGACCGAGCGCGAGAAGCAGTGGAAGTCCGGTGACCTCGACGTCGTCGCGGAGGTCGACGACGAGCAGATCGCCGAGGTGCTGGCCAACTGGACCGGCATCCCGGTGTTCAAGCTCACCGAGGAGGAGACCACCCGCCTGCTGCGCATGGAGGACGAGCTCCACAAGCGCATCATCGGGCAGGAGGACGCGGTCAAGGCCGTGTCGCAGTCCATGCGGCGCACCCGCGCCGGCCTCAAGGACCCGAAGCGTCCGTCGGGCTCGTTCATCTTCGCCGGCCCCTCGGGCGTCGGGAAGACGGAGCTCACCAAGGCGCTCGCGGAGTTCCTCTTCGGCGACGACGACGCGCTCGTCCAGATCGACATGGGCGAGTTCCACGACCGCTACACCGCCTCGCGGCTCTTCGGCGCGCCCCCCGGGTACGTCGGCTACGAGGAGGGCGGCCAGCTCACCGAGAAGGTGCGCCGCAAGCCGTTCTCGGTGGTCCTCTTCGACGAGATCGAGAAGGCCCACTCCGAGGTCTACAACACGCTGCTGCAGGTGCTCGAGGACGGCCGCCTGACCGACGGTCAGGGCCGCATCGTCGACTTCAAGAACACGGTCATCGTGTTCACGTCGAACCTCGGGACGCAGGACATCTCGAAGGCGGTCGGCCTCGGGTTCCAGTCCGGGCAGGACTCGGGCTCGAACTACGAGCGCATGAAGAACAAGGTGACGGACGAGCTCAAGAAGCACTTCCGTCCCGAGTTCCTCAACCGCATCGACGACATCATCGTGTTCCACCAGCTGCGCGAGGACGAGATCGTGCAGATGGTCGACCTGATGATCGGTCGCACCGAGAAGCAGCTGCAGAACAAGGACATGTCGATCGAGCTCACCGACGCCGCGAAGAAGCTGCTCGCGCAGCGCGGCTTCGACCCGGTGCTCGGCGCCCGTCCGCTGCGCCGCACGATCCAGCGCGAGATCGAGGACCAGCTCTCCGAGAAGATCCTCTTCGGCGAGGTCGAGTCCGGCCAGATCGTGCTCGTCGACGTCGAGGGCTGGACGCCCGAGCCCGACGAGAACGGGGTCACCAAGCCCGCGCCCGAGTCGGCCACCTTCACCTTCCGCGGTGAGGCCAAGCCGACCCCGGTGCCGGACACCCCGGAGGTCGCCGCGGCGGAGTGATCCGCCCGCCGCACGTCACCCGGAGCCCCGGTCCCCTCCCGAGGGGGCCGGGGCTCCGGCGTGT
Source organism: Actinomycetospora straminea (assembly GCF_028737255.1). Classification (GTDB taxonomy): domain Bacteria; phylum Actinomycetota; class Actinomycetes; order Mycobacteriales; family Pseudonocardiaceae; genus Actinomycetospora; species Actinomycetospora straminea. The sequence continues at coordinate 13,799 of NZ_JAQZAN010000003.1, forward strand.
CTAGCCCCCGTACATCCCGGCGAGGGCGTGGGCGACGCCGGCCATCTGCTCCCGCAGGGCCAGGGGGGCGAGCACCTCGACGTCGGCGCCGAGGGCCAGCAGCTCGTGGCGGGCGTGGGCGATCGACTCGATCGGGATGACCGCCTCGACCCAGCCGTCGGCGTCGGCCGGCCACGTGCCCTCGGTCAGCGCGCGGGCGGTGTGGGGGGTGAGGACCACCGACGCGAGCTCGAGGGCCTGCGGCGAGAACCGCACGGTCGCCTCGGCCTGGTAGAGCGCGTCGGTGAGCTCCTGGGTGCGCTGGTGCCAGTACTTCCACAGGTCGAAGCCCTCGGGCCGCTCGAAACGGACGTCGAGGGTCTCGAGGTGGAGGATGCGCGCGACGCGGTAGGTGCGCGGCGTGGCGCCGGGCTCTCCGCTCGGCACGGCGACCAGGTACCAGGTGCCGGCCTTGAGCACGAGACCGAGCGGTTCCAGCTCGCGCTCGACCTCCGGCTCCCGCCCGCCGGTCGCCCAGCGCCGGTAGCGCACGCGCAGCACCCGCTGGTTCCACACGGCGTCGGCGACCCCGGTCAGGGTCGGGACGTGGTCGGCCTCGCGGAACCAGCCGGGGGCGTCGAGGTGGAAGCGCTCGGCGATGCGGCCGGCGCGGTCGGAGAGCTCGCCGGGCAGCGCCGCCTGGACCTTGAGCTGCGCGGCCGCGAGCACCCGCCCGAGCCCGAGCTCCGCGGCCGCCTCGGGCATCCCCGAGAGCGCGAGGGCGTCGGCCTCCTCGGCGGTCATGCCGGTCAGGTGGGTGCGGTAGCCCTCCAGCAGCGAGTAGCCGCCGTCCGGGCCGCGGTCGGCGTAGACGGGCACCCCGGACGCCGAGAGCGCGTCCATGTCGCGGTAGATCGTGCGGATCGAGACCTCGAGCTCGTCGGCGAGCTCCCGCGCCGTGAGACGGCCACGGTTCTGCAACAGCAGGAGCACGGAGAGGAGCCGGCTGGCGCGCACAGGTCAGTGGTACCCCATGACTGACAGGTCCTGTCAGGCACGTCCCCCGTCCGGCGCGACGGTTTCAGCCGGTTGCTCGGGTTGGAGCTCGTCGGGGATGCCGTCGGCGTCGTCATCCCGCAGCAGCGGGTCGCCGATGCCGGCCCGCGCGCCCTCCAGCTGCGCGGCGACCGCGACCCCGAGCAGCAGCGCGATACCCGTCACCGTCGCCCACAGCAGCAGGGCCATGATCCCGGCGAGCGGGCCGTAGGTCTGGCTGAAGTCGCCGGAGACCGCGACGTAGAGCGCCACGCACCCGGACGCCGCGAGCCACAGGATCACCGTCAGCCCGGCGCCGAGCGCGAGCCACGACAGGCCCGGCTGGTGGCGGCGGGGCGCGTAGCGGAAGAGCACGGTGACGGCGACGACGAGCGCGGCCAGGCCCACGGGCCAGCGCAGGACGTCGAACACCGTCTCGGCGACGTCACCCCAGCGGTAGACGTCCTCGACGGCGTCACCGAGCGGCCCACCAGCGATGATGAGCACCAGGCCGACACCGAGCGCCGAGCCCGCCGTCAGCGTCAGCACGGCCGCGCGGGCGTACTTGCGGACGAAGGGCCGGTCGCGCTCGGTGCCGTAGATGCGGTTGGTGCCGCGCTCGAGCTGGGCGATCGCGGACGTCATGGCCAGGAAGGCCGTGATCAGTCCCAGGGCGACGGCGATCTCGCCGACGTTCTCGCTGGGCGAGTCCTCGACCTCGCCGTCCTCCTCGGGCAGCTCCGCGGGGCCGCGGGCGACGACGTCGGCGAGCAGCTGGTCGCCGGCGCCCGGTGAGACCGCGACGACGGTGCGCGCCACGACCTGCGCCACCGACTCGGCGCCCACAGCTGTCGCGAGCCCGCTGCCGGCGATGACGAGCGGGACGACGGCGAGCGCGAGCTGCAGCGCGAACCCCCGCGCGTGGCTGAAGCCGTCGCCGAACCGGAAGCGCATGAGGGCGTCGCGCAGCAGTGTCACGAGCCCGATCCGGCGCGCGGTGTGCCACGCGTCGTCGGCCGACAGCAGGTCACCGTCCATGTCCGTGGTGACGGGGACCGCGCGCACCGAGCTCACGCCGTCATCTTCCCCGGATCCTGACCGGAGATGTCAGCAGCGGTACGGCAGGCTCACCGCATGGTCGAGACGCTGACCCGCGAGCAGGTCCTGGCGCACCGCGTCGCCGCGCAGGGCCTGCACCGCGACCGGCCGCTGGGGCCCCTGTTCTCGCTGGGTCTGCAGGACGCGGGGCCCACCGCACGGCTCGCGATCGCCGCACGGTCCGACGGCGACCCCGACCCGGTGGCGCTCGGGCTGGTCGACGGTTGGACCCACCGAGGCGCGCCGCACCACCACCCGCCCGCCGAGCGCCCCGCCATCGCCGCAGCCGCGCGTCCCTTCGACGACGCCGACGCGGCGGCGCGCCTGAACTGGAGCGGACCCGAGCAGCGCCGGGTCGGCATCCCCGCCCGCGAGGCGATCGACCGGGCGGCGGACGCGCTCGCCGAGGTCGTCACCGAGCCGATGACCAAGGGTGCCGCCAGCGGCGCGGTGACGGAGCTGCTGCCCGACGCCCTGCTGCGCGACTGCCGCGGCTGCGCCACCGTCCACGTCAACGAGCAGCTCTTCCGGCTCTCGGCGTTCCCGGTCGGCGTCGGCCTCGACCCGACGGGCCGGACGCTGCTGCTGATCCCGCCGCCGCCCGGCTGGGAGCGCCCCGTCGAGGGCGACCCGGCGCGGGCGGCGCGCCTGGTGCTCGACTACCTGCGGGTGCTGGGGCCCGCCGGGCCGCGCGAGGTCGCCGACTTCGTCGGGACGTCGACGGCGGCGTTCGCGCCCGCATGGGAGGCGGCGCTGCCAGAGCTGGTCGAGGTGGCCGTCGAGGGGCGGCCGGCGTGGCTGCCCGCCGACGACCTCGACGCCGCCCTGGCCGCCCCGGACCCCGACGTCGTGCGGTTCCTGCCTCCGCTCGACCCGATGCTGCAGGCCCGCGACCGCCCGCTCCTCGTTCCCGACGAGGCGCTGCGCAAGGACCTCTACAAGATCATCGGTAACCCCGGGGCGCTGCTGGTGGACGGGGAGATCGTCGGCACCTGGCGGCCCCGGGCGTCGGGGAAGAAGCTGACGCTCGAGGTCGCGCCCGTGGTGCCGCTCGCCCCGGACGTGCGGGCGCGCCTCGACGACGAGGCGGAGCGCGTGGCCGCCGCCCGGGGCCTGCGGCCGGCGGGGCTCACGGGGGTCTAAGTTCGCAGCGAACGTGGCGTTCGCTGCTCCTAAGCGAGCAAAGCCCCCGTTGATCATCCGGGGAGCGCGGCGTCGATCACCCGGGAAGCACGGCGTCGACCGCCTCGAGCGTCGCGCGGGCGCCGGCGGCGAGGGCGATACCGCGGCCGTGGCGGATGTCCGGCTCGCGGACGTTGATCCGCACGAGGGCGCCCGACGCCGCGGACGCGAGCTCCGCGTGGCGCCGCACGGTCGGCACGGCGGTGCCCGCGCCCAGCTCGAGGACGACGAGCCGCGACGCGTCCTGCGCGCGCAGCCAGGCCCGGTGCTCGGCCGCCTTCTCGCCGTGGTGTCCGGGCACCCAGGCGCCGTCACCGAACATGAGGATGTTGGGCCGCGTCACGCGCCCGCACCGGGGACACGCGGGCAGCGGCGGGCGGGCGCGCATCGTGTCCTCGTCGATGACGACGTCCACGTCGTCGGCGGGCCAGGTGCCGTCGTGGCAGGGCCGGGTGCACTGCAGCATCCCGATCGCGCCGTGGCACTCGGTGACGACGTCGTCGGCGAACCCGGCCGCCTGGAACGCGCCGTCGACGTTCGAGGTGAACACGCGCACTGGCCGGCGGTCGGCCCACCGCCGCAGCACCGCGAACCCGGCGTGGGGGACCGTGCGCCGGTAGAGGGCCAGGCGGTGGCCGTAGAACCCCCACGCCAGCTCGGGGTCGGCGTCGAAGTGCTCGGGATCGGCGATCTCCTCGAACCGCAGCCCCAGGCGCCGGTAGGGCGGGTAGGCGCGCCAGAAGCCCTCGGGCCCGCGGAAGTCGGGCAGCCCCGAGTCGACGCCCATCCCCGCCCCGGCGCAGACGAGCAGCGCCCCGGCGCCGGCCACCGCCTCCGCCGCGGCGGCGATGAGGGCCGGATCCGGAGCCTGGGGGCTCAGGACTCGCCGCCGCCCTTGCCGACGGACAGCGCGACCTCGAACTGCAGCAGGTCCGCACCCGTCACGACGGGCTGCTGGCGCTGCCCGGCGTGCGCGGCCTCGGCGGCACCGCCACCGCGCCACGCCTCGAACGCCTCGTCGGACTCCCAGCGCGTGTAGACGAAGTAGCGGTGCTCACCCTCGATCGGGCGCAGCAGCTCGTAGCCCAGGAAGCCGGGGGTGTCGAGCATGCTGTCGCCGTGCGCGGCGAAGCGCTTCTCGAGCTCGGGACCGCTGCCCTCGGGGACGTGGATGGCGTTGATCTTCACGACGGCCATGGCCGTCAGCCTACGTCGCCCGCCTCGCCCGGCAGCGCGAAGCGACCGTCGGCCAGCTGCTCGACGAGGCCGTCGACGAGCAGCGAGTCGAGACACCGCGAGCGCTGCGCCGGGTCGGTGAGCCAGGCCTTCTCGAGGGCCTCCGCGGTGACCGGTCCCGGAGCCCCGCGCAGGACGTCGAGCAGCCGCCCGCGCACCTGCCGGTCGGTGCCCGCCCAGGTCTGGGCCTTGGGCACCGGGCCGTCCCACGCCGGGCGCCCCAGCCGCTGCCAGGCGCACAGGCGCACCACCGGGCAGCCGCCGCACCGCGGCCCGCGGGCGACGCACACCGTCGCGCCGAGCTCCATCAGCGCCGCCGACATCGTCGCCGCGTCCTCGTCCCGCGGGGCGGCGAGGGGAGCAGCGAGGGTCACGTCCGCTGCGTCCGACGCAGCGGACGTGACCCTCGCCCCCGGCAGCAGGGCCTCGACGTCCGCGAGGTCCCGCGAGGCGGCCGGCCCGGCCCCGGCGCGCCCGTGGACGGCGCGGGCGACGACGCGGCGGACGTTGGTGTCGACGACCGGCACCCGCTGCCCGTGGGCGAACGCCGCGACCGCGCGGGCGGTGTAGGTGCCGATCCCGGGCAGCGACTCGAGGGTGTCGACGTCGGTGGGCACGACGTCGTCGTGGTCGGCGGCGATGGCCTGCGCGGCCGCGTGCAGGCGCAGCGCCCGGCGCGGGTAGCCGAGCTTGCCCCAGGCCCGCAGCACGTCGGCGGCGGGCGCGGCGGCCATCGCCGAGGGACGGGGCCAGCGCTCGAGCCACGCGCGCCACGGCTCCTCGACCCGCGCCACCGGCGTCTGCTGGAGCATGATCTCGCTCACGAGCACGCCCCACGGCGTCGTCCCGGGGCGGCGCCAGGGCAGGTCGCGGGCGTGCGCACGGAACCACGGGACGAGGACGTCGGCGAGCGGGGTGTCGTCGGCGGCGGGTGCGGCGGCGGCGGACGTGGTGGTGCCCATCGACCGCCGATCCTGCCCCGACCGCCCGCCGTCGCCACCGTCGGGTGAAACGGGCCGGCGACCGCGTGGTGGAGGATCGCCCTGCGCAAGGGCGAACCTACTTTCCGTGACGTGTGGGAGCCGGTCGGACCGCTCGCGCCGTCGGTCTACTGGCGGCGCCGGTTCCTCGCGCTCGGCGTCGTGACCCTCGTGCTCGGCGGGTTCGTCTGGGCCGCGATGGGTCTGGCCGGCGGTGAGCCGGAGCCGGCGACCGTCGAGGCTCGCGCCCGGGCCGCCGCGATGGCCGGGGCGGACCCCGGGAGCAGCGCCGCGGCGGCCGCCTCCGGCACGGACGCGCCGGGTCCGATCGAGGCGGCGCTTCCCGACGCCTCGGTCGACGGCCCGGTCCTGCCCGACGCCTCGGCCCCGCCCGGCGCCCTGCCGGCGCTCCCGACCGCCGGGGCGCTGCCCTCGGAGCCCGGCGCGCCCACCGTCGTCCCGCCGGGCGACGGGCCGGGTCTCGTGCCGACGCCGGTGCCCGACGGCGCGCTGCTCGTGCCCCCGGGCGGCACGGGGTTCCGCGGCTTCCTGCCGCCCGGCGTGCCGACGGGCTCCGCCGGCCCCCTGCTCGCCACGCCGACGACCACGCCGGCCCCGAGCACCCCGGTGCCCTCGACCACCACGCCCCCGACCACCACGCCCCCGACCACCACGCCCCCGAGCACGACGGCCACGACGCCCCCCGAGCCCCCGACCGCCGCCGTCCCCGAGCCCGGCCCGTGCGCCGACGGCGACCTGCGCGTCACCGCCCGCACCGACGCCACGAGCTACCCGGCGGGCAGCAAGCCCGTCCTGAGCCTCGTCGTCACCAACACCGGCGGCGTGCCCTGTGTGCGGGACCTGGACGCCGCGAAGCAGGCGGTGGCCGTGGTCCGCACGCCCGGCGACGGCCTGTGGGGCAGCAACGACTGCTCGCCGGGCGACACCGACGACGTCCGTACGCTCGCGCCGGGCGAGGAGGCCGTGTTCTCGGTGCGCTGGTCGGGCAGGACGTCGATGCCGGGCTGTGCGGGGGAGCGGACGGTCGTGCCGCCGGGGACCTACCAGCTGCTCGCGCGCCTCGACGGCATCGTCAGCGACCCGGTGTCGTTCACCCTCGCGGGCTGAGGTCCGGGTCCTTCTCCAGGGTCGTGCGCATGAGCGCGCCGCGGAGGTCGTCGACCGGGGCGGCCGTCAGCCCCTTCGGGGTGCGGACCTCACCGGGCGGGACGATCGCGCGGCTGATGCCGAGCCGGCCGGCCTCGGCGAGGCGACGCTCGAGGGCCACCACCCGGCGGACCTCGCCGCCCAGCCCGACCTCGCCGATGGCGACGAGCCCCGAGCGCACCGCCTCGCCGTGGTAGGCCGAGGCGATCGCGATGGCGACCGCGAGGTCGGCCGACGGCTCGCGCAGCTTCATGCCGCCGACCGTCGCGACGAAGACGTCCTTGTCGTGCAGGCGCAGCCCGCACCGCTCCTGGAGCACCGCGAGGATCTTGGCGACGCGGCCGCTGTCGAGGTCGGACACCACGCGGCGCGGCGGGGTGTCCGACGGCCGGGTGGCGACGAGGGCCTGCACCTCGGCCATCAGCGGGCGGCGCCCCTCCATCGCCACCGTCACGGTCTGCCCCGCGACCGTGCGCTCGAGGCCACCGGTGAACAGCCCCGACGGGTCGGTGACCTCGGCGATCCCGCGGTCGTTCATCTCGAAGCAGCCGACCTCGTCCGTGGCGCCGAAGCGGTTCTTCAGGCCGCGGACCAGGCGCAACGGCGAGTGCCGGTCGCCCTCGAAGGAGAGCACGACGTCGACGAGGTGCTCGAGCGTGCGGGGACCGGCCACCGCGCCGTCCTTGGTGACGTGCCCGATGAGCACCACGGGCAGGTCGCGCTGCTTGGCGAGCGCGACGAGCGCCGTCGTGACCGTGCGCACCTGAGAGACACCACCCGGCGAGCCCTCGGCCGTCGCGGTGCCGACCGTCTGCACCGAGTCGACCACCAGCAGCTCGGGGTCGACGGCCTCGACGTGGGCCGCGATCTCCTCGAGGTCGCCCGTGGCCGAGAGGAACAGGTGCGGCGCGAGACCCCCGGTGCGCTCGGCTCGCAGGCGCACCTGGCCCGCCGACTCCTCGCCCGTGACGTACAGCACGGTGGCCCCGTCGCGCGCCCGGCGGGCCGCGACCTCGAGCAGCAGCGTCGACTTGCCCACCCCCGGCTCGCCCGCGAGCAGCACGACCACCCCGGGCACGAGACCGCCGCCCAGCACGCGGTCGAGCTCGCCGACACCCGTCCGACGGGCCGTCGCGGTCTCGAGGTCGACCTGCCCGATCTGGCGGACCGGGCTGGCCGGGCGCGCCGCGGGAGTCGGCGCGACGCCGGGGCGTCCGCTGCGCCCCGCGGCTGGGGACGTGTCGGGGGCCTCCTCGACCGTGCCCCAGCCGCCGCAGTCGGGGCAGCGGCCGACCCACTTCGCGGCGGTGTGGCCGCAGGCGGTGCACTCGAAGCGGGCGGCGCGGGCGCGTGACGTCACGGGGGGCACCGTAGGACGGACCCCCGACAGTGCCGGGACGCGCGGCCGAGGCGTGCGCGGTTGTCGGCCCGGGGATCAGCCCACGGACGGGCCGGCGCCGACGACGATCGTCGGCACGGTGACGGCCCCGGCGCGCTCGAAGGTGAAGGTCACGGCGTAGGTCGGGCCGGGACGCAGCTGCTGGGTGACACCGGTGAGCGCGATGCGCATGGCGCCGGCGAGGCGGGTGTCGAGGCTGCCGGGACCGATCGGCACCGGCTCGGCGCCGACCATCCGCACGGCGTTCTCGGCGGGCAGCGCGAGCTGGCCCTCGGGGCGGGCGCCGACCGCGTAGGGCGTCGACACCGACACGAGACGGTCGGCCGTGGCGCCCTGGTTGATGAGCGTGCCGCGCACGAAGATCTCACCGCCCGCCGGGACGGACTCGGCCGGCCCGGCGTCGAGGGAGACGTCCTGGAGGACGATGTCCCCCACCTGGCCGCGTGCACCCGCCGCCTGGGAGACGATCGTGTCGGTCTGGGTGACGGCCCCGGCGCTGCACCCGGCGAGCGCGAGGGCCGCGGTGAGCAGGGTCGCGACGACGATCCCGGGTCGGGGCCCGCGCGGGCGGCGGCTCATGGGTCCGGGTGTCCTCTCGGGTGGGGGCGGTCTCCAGACGGCGTGCGACACCCTAGTACCCGCGGGGCGTCCCGGCCGTCCGGGCGACGGCCCTGACCGGGAAGCACGCGCCCCGGCGAGTTGTCAAGTCCCTGACCTGCGAAGACGGCGCAATCCCCTGCAATGCCCGTGCGTCGGACGTGTTAATCTGGATGCAGCGAAAGGGGCTCGGGACACATGGTTTTCAAGGTCGGCGAGACCGTCGTCTACCCGCACCACGGTGCCGCACTCATCGAGGCCATCGAGACCAGGACGATCAAGGGCGAGGAGAAGAAGTACCTCGTCCTCAAGGTTGCCCAGGGCGACCTGACCGTCCGGGTCCCCGCGGACAACGCCGAGATCGTCGGTGTCCGCGACGTCGTGGGCCAGGAGGGTCTGGACCGGGTGTTCGAGGTGCTGCGTGCGCCGCACACCGAGGAGCCGACCAACTGGTCGCGCCGGTACAAGGCGAACCTCGAGAAGCTCGCGTCGGGCGACGTGAACAAGGTCGCCGAGGTCGTCCGCGACCTGTGGCGCCGCGAGAAGGACCGCGGCCTGTCCGCGGGCGAGAAGCGGATGCTGGCGAAGGCGCGCCAGATCCTGGTCAGCGAGCTGGCGCTGGCGGAGGGCACCGACGAGGTGGCCGCCGAGTCGCTGCTCGACCAGGTCCTGGCCTCCTGAGGGGCGTCCCGGGTCGGTGACCGTCGCGGCGATCGTGCCGGCGGCGGGACGCGGTGAACGGCTCGGCCTCGGCCGGCCGAAGGCGCTCGCGGTCGTGGGTGGTCTGACGTTGGTGGCGCGCGCCGTCGACGGGCTCGTCGAGGGCGGGGTGGAGACGGTCGTCGTCGTCGCCCCGCCCGGTGACGAGGACGCGATGCGTGCGGCGCTCGGGTCGCGGCGCGCCGTGGTCGTCCCCGGCGCCGACGACCGCGTCGGCTCCGTCGCCGCGGGTCTCGACGCCCTGCCCGCCGACGTCGACGTGGTGCTCGTGCACGACGCGGCGCGGTGCCTGTGCCCGCCCGAGGTGGTGCGCGCCGTCGTCGACGCCGTCCGGGCGGGCCACCGTGCCGTGGTGCCGGTCACGGCCGTGGCGGACACCCTCCGGCGCACCGACCCCACGGGCGTCGTCACCGGCCTCGTCGACCGCACCGGCCTCGCGGCCGTCCAGACGCCCCAGGGCTTCGACCCGGCGACGCTGCGGGCCGCGCACCGCCGCGCCGGTGAGCGGCGCGCCGCGGGCGGACCCGTCGTCGCCACCGACGACGCCGGCCTCGCCGAGGACCTCGGCGTGGGCGTCGTCACGGTCCCGGGCGACCCGCGCGCGTTCAAGGTGACGACGCCGCTGGACCTCGTGATGGCGGAGGCGCTGGTGGCGACGGTGGAGCACGCGTGAGGGTCGGCATCGGGACCGACGTGCACCCGGTCCGCGCCGGCGTGCCGTGCTGGGTGGCCGGGCTGTTCTGGGAGGGCGTCGACGGCTGCGCCGGGCACTCCGACGGCGACGTCGCCGCGCACGCCCTGTGCGACGCGGTGCTCTCGGCCGTGGGGCTCGGGGACCTCGGCGCGGTGTTCGGCACCGGGCGCCCGGAGTGGGCCGGAGCGTCCGGGGTGCGGCTCCTGGAGGAGGTCCGCGCGCTGGTCGGCGCGGAGGGTTGGGTGCTGGGGAACGCGGCGGTCCAGGTGATCGGCAACGCGCCGAAGATCGGCACCCGCCGCGACGAGGCGCAGGCGGCGCTGTCCGCGGCCCTCGGCGGGCCGGTGGCGGTGTCGGGAACGACGTCCGACGGGCTGGGGCTCACCGGCCGCGGCGAGGGACTCGCGGCCGTCGCGACGGCGATGCTGCGGCCCGCCTGACTTTCCCGGAACCGCACCCACGCCCCGCTGCGTCTTCCTACGATCGCCGCGAGGAGGTGACCGGTGGCCCAAGGCGCCCCACCGTTCGGGACCAACTGGTACGGCGTGCCGCACCAGGTGATCTGGGACGCCCTGAGCGCGGGTCCCGGCTCGCCCGGCTTCCACGACGCGGGCGCGCGGTGGAACGAGCTGGCCGACCGGATGGTCGCGGTCACCGACGCGGTCGGCCGCGCCAACACCACGCTCGGCGTCGCGTGGACCGGGGACGCGGCGCTGTCCGCGCAGGAGCGCGTGGAGCCCCTGCGGCCGTGGATCGACCAGGCCCGGGGGCTCGCGACGGCGGTGCGGGGGATCGGCGACCAGCAGGGCGCCCACCTGCAGGCCGCCCGCGCCGAGATCGTGGACGGCAAGGAGCGGCCCGCGGACGGGTCGGCGTGGGACGCCGCGGTCAGCGGCTACCTCGAGGGGCCGCTGCTCGCGCCGGTCCCGGCGGTCGGGGGCGGCGCGCTGCCGGGCGGGGGCGTCGACGTCCTCGCCCGGGTGGTCGAGCAGCAGGCCGCCCAGTTCATGGCGCAGCGGGCGATGGAGACCTACCAGGGCGCCAGCGGCGACGCGATGAGCACGCTGCCCCAGTTCGCCGGCCCGCAGGCCACCGGTGTGACGCCGGCCGCCCTGCCGCCCGCGCCACCGGTGACGGCCGGCGCCGAGGGCGTGTTCGGCGTGCCCGGCGGGGTGGGTGGCGGCGCCGGCGTGCCGGGTGGCGGCGGGGTCGGCGGTGGCACGGGTGCCGTGCCCGGCGGCGTTCCCGGTCCGCTCCCGGGCGGTGGCGCGGGTGCCGGGGGTGGCGGTGCTGGCGGCTCGTCTCCCGGGTCCACGACGGCGACGGGTGTGCCCGGTGTCCCGGGCTCGCCGGGGAGCCCGGCGACGGGTGGCGCCGGTGCCGGCGGCGTGCCGGGCGGGGCGGGCCCCGGGGGTGTTGTCCCTGGTGGCCCAGGTGGCGCGGGGACGGGTGGTGCGGGCGCCGGGGACGGCGTGGTGCCTCCCGCGGGCGCCGTGCCGGGCGGCGGCGCGGGCGGTGCGGGACGCGTGCCGCCGGGGACGAGGCCCGGGTCGACGCCCGGCTCCGTCCCGGGCTCGACGGGCGCGGGTCGCGTCCCGGGCGTCCCGGGGCTCCCCGGCGGCCCGGGCGCGGGGCGGGCCGGGGGAGCCGGTGGCGTCCCGGGTGCGAGCGGCCTGCCGGGACCGAGCGGCGTGCCCGGCTCGAGCGGTGTGCCCGGCTCGAGCGGACTGCCGGGCTCGGGCGGTGTGCCCGGCTCGAGCGGAGTGCCGGGGTCGGGCGGGGTGCCGGGCTCGGGTGGCGTCGGCGGTGCCCGGCCGGGCACGGCGGTCGGTGCCGGGGAGGTGGGCAGCCGGCCGGGTGGAGGTCTCGGCGGCGGAGTCGGCGGCGGTCTCGGCGGCGCACCCGGGGGTGGTCTCGGCGGCGCGGGCGGTGGTGCCGGGAGTGGTGCCGGGAGTGGTGGCGGGAGTGGTGCCGGGAGTGGCGGCGTCGGGGCCGGTGAGCCGGGTCCGGGCGCGCGGGTCGGCGCCGGTGGGGGGGCCGCCGCGGAGGCCGCGGTGGCGCGCACGGCCGGGGCGGCGGCCGCGGCCGAGGGCCGCGGCGGCGCGGTGCCGATGATCCCGCCCGCGGGCATGGTCGGCGGTCCGGGCGGCGACGGCCAGCGACGGCGTCCCGACTACCTCGCCGAGGACGACCCCGACGCCATCGCCGGCGCGCTCCCCGCCACCACGCCCCCGGTGATCGGCGAGTGAGGGGCGTCCTGCCGATGACGCTGGGCTCGCGGTTCGCGGGCGCCCGGCTCGACGTCGGTCAGTACGTCGCGCTCTGGCGCCACCTCGGGTTCGACGCGCGCCCGGCCGCCCTGCACGTCCTCGACCACGGTCGCACCTACGCCGAGCGCGACGCCCTCGACGCCGCGGCCTGGCGGCGCCTCGCGGCGCAGGGGCTGCTCGACGACCGCGGCGCGCCCGACCCGGGTCTCGCCGACGCCCTCGGGGTCCTCGCCCGCCCGGCCTGCGAGCTCGACGTCGTGGTGCTCGCCGACGGGCACGCCGCGCAGCCGACGCTCGCGGCCGCCCGCGGGACCCTCGGCGTCGTCGCCCGCCTCGACACCGAGGGACTGCTCCTCGAGACCGTCGACCCGCACGACCTCGCCGGCGCCCTGCTCGCCCGCCTCCCCGACGCGCGCGCCGCGCCCGGGGTGCCGATGTCGCTGCCCGCCGACGCCCTGTTCGGCCCGGGCCTGACCCTCGACGACCGCTGCCGCCGGGTCCGGCGCGCCGGCGCGTCCGCGCACCACGTCGAGCGCCTGCGGGCGCTGTGGGCGCGCACCCCGGACCGCGCCATGACCTTCGGGGTGACCGCCCGCGACGCCGACGGCGTGCCGCGCCGGGGTCCGCGCACCGTCACCGTGCTCGACACCGAGGTCGGCCGCGTCGCCTGGGGTCTCGACGCCGGCGGTCGCCGGGTCCTCGTCCACCCGATCGACCGGCCGCGGCTGCGCCACGAGCTCGCGGCCCTGCTCGACGGCCACGCCACCGACGTCGTGCGCCGTCGCGGGTCGGCGTAGCAGCCCCCGCGGACCGCGACGATCCGGCGAAGGGCACCCCTCGCCCATCTCTCCGACCGACGGTGCCCTTCGCTCAGACACCGCGTCCGCCCCTACCGCAGCACCGCGCGCACCGCCGCCGGGGCGTCCGAGGGCTTGAACAGCGGCACCGACCGCCCGCCCCCGGCCGCGGCGAGGCGCGCGCAGGAGATCCGGGCCTCGTCGTCGTCGACCGTCACGAGCGTGTGCACCCGCGCCGGTCCCGACGCGCCGGCGACGGGCGCGGGGTCCTCGCCCTCGTTCCACGCCCCGTCGGTGAGGACGATGACGTCGGCGTGCGGCACCCGCGCCGCGGTGGCCTGGGCGAGCGCGGTGCGCAGGCCGAGCGCGAGGTCGGTGGTGGAGCCGCCGCGCAGGTCGAGCAGCGCGTCGAGCACCGCCGACGCGGGGGCGGGGGAGTGCAGGTGGCGCAGCAGCACCGCCCGCGACCAGAACGCCACGACGGCGAGCTCGTCGTCGGTGCGCAGGCCCGCGGCGAGCGCGCCGGCCGTCGTCACCGCTGTCGTCAGCGGCTTGCCGGCCACCGACCCCGAGGCGTCGACGAGCAGCACGATCGCCCGCCCCGGGGAGCGCCAGCCGCGCCAGCGCAGGTCCTCGGCGCGGATGGGGCGGTGCTCCAGGGACCGTTCGAGGGTGGCGTCGAGGTCCAGGTCGAGGCCGTCGCCGGCGACGGTCGCGAGCCGGCTCGACCCCCGCCGCTCCGTCTCGCCCGCGCGCGCCGGCGGCACGAGCAGGCGCACCGCGAGCCGCCGGGCCGCCGCGCGCAGGGCGGGGTCGGTGGCGCGGGCGAGGTCGGCGAGGAGGTCGACGGTGGCGTCGGGGTCCTCCTCGTAGGCGCCCGACACCGCGGCCTCGTCGAGCACCCCGACCGTCGGGGTGACCTGCTCGAGGTCGTCGTGGCGTCGCTGCAGGTCGGCGCGGGTCTCGGTGCGCCGGGACTGGTCCCGCAGGAGCTCCTCGACCTCCTTGGGGTCGGTGACGACGCGCGGCGGTGCCCCGGGCGAGCGGCCCGACCCGGGCGGGGGCGGCGCCGCGTCGGGGCTCAGGCTTTTCCCGGGTCACCGTCCTCGGAGCCGAACTCGTCGACCGGCGCGCTCGCCGCCCACAGCTCGGCGACGACCTCCTCGACCGTGCGCGTCGAGCCCTCGAGCAGCTGCACCCGTCCGGACAGCGCGGCCAGCGCGGCGTCGGTGCCCGTCGTCTCCGCGGCCGGGGCGAGGCGGCCCGCGAGCGGCACGTCGCGCAGCTCGGCGAGCGAGGCGGCGACGGCGACGAGGTCGAGCGCGCCGCGCACCGACGAGCCCAGCCGCAGGTCCCGGTGCTCCCGCGTCGCCCGCGTCGCCCGGACCGCGCGCTCCACGAACGCCGCGTCGACGACGCCGTGGTCGCGGCGCACGATCGCGGTCTCCTCCTCGGCGCTCTGGTGGGCGAACCCGACACGGCAGGAGCGGTCGTAGAGCGCGGGGGTGATGCGCCCGGTGCCGACGGCGTCCGAGGGGTTCATGGCCGCGACCAGCCGGAAGCTCGGCGCGGCGTCGACGACCCCGAGGCGCGGCACGTGCAGGCGCCGCTCGGAGAGCACGCCGAGCAGCACGTTGAGCGTCTCCTCGGGGACGCGGTTGAGCTCCTCGACGTAGAGCAGGGCGCCCGTGGTCAGGGCGCGCACGAGGGGGCCGGGCACGAAGTTCTCGGGCCGGTAGTCCTCGGTGAGCACGCGGGAGGGGTCGTGGTGGCCGACGAGGCGCGCCGGGGACAGCTCGGCGTTGCCCTCGACGAGCTCGAGGCCGACGCCGGCGCCCTCGGCGAGCGCGCGCAGCAGGGTCGTCTTGCCGGTGCCCGGCGGGCCCTCGAGCAGGATGCTGCGCCCGGCGGCGAGCGCGGCGGCGATGACCTCCGACTCGCGCACGCGCCCGACGACGCGCGCGCGGGACGCGTCGATCATCGCGCGCACCGGGAGGGGGCCGGCGGTGGGCAGACCGGGGACGGCCCCGGCGTCCACGAGGGACACCGGGGCCGCGGAACCGTTCGTCACGGGTGTCGGATACCTCGGATCGGGGTTCAGTCGAAGACCACGACGCCGCGGATGTTCTTGCCCGCGTGCATGTCCTCGTAGCCCTGGGCGATCTCGTCGATCTTGTAGCGCTTGGTGACCAGCTCGTCGAGCTTGAGCTTGCCGGCGTTGTAGAGGTCGAGCATGCGCGGGATGTCGGCCTTCGGGTTCGACGAGCCGAACAGCGCGCCCTTGAGCTGCTTCTCGAACAGGGTCAGCTCGCCGATCGGGATCGGCACCCCGATCTCGGTGATGTCGCCGAGGCCGGTGACGACGACCGTGCCCTGCTTGCGGATCGCGGCGAACGCCTCGCCCACGTGCTCGGGCTTGGTGATGCCGATGGTGACGAGCGCGGAGTCGGCGCCCTGGCCGTTGGTGAAGCCCTTGGCGATCTCGGTGGCCTCCTCCATCGACTCGACCGCGTGGGTCGCGCCGAGCTCGAGGGCCTTCTCGCGCTTGAACGCGACCGGGTCGACCGCGATGACGTTGGCCGCGCCCGCGTGCGCGGCGCCCTGGACGGCGTTGGCGCCGATGCCGCCGATGCCCTGGATGATCACCGTGTCGCCCGGGCTCACCGCGGCGGCGTTGACCGCCGTGCCCCAGCCGGTGCCGACCGAGCAGCCGAGCAGGCAGGTGACCTCGAGGTTGGTGTCCTGCGGGACCTTGATCGCCGAGTCGACGGCGACGGTCGTGTACTCGCTGAAGGTCGAGATGCCGCACATCTGGCCGACGTTGCTGCCGTCCTCGAGGTGCAGGCGGGTGGAGTCCTCCTCCCAGCGGGTGCCCGCGAGGAGGTTCGCCCCGAGGTCGCAGAGGTTGGAGTGGCCGGTCGCGCACCAGCGGCAGTGTCCACAGGCCGGCAGGAACGAGAAGAGGACCTTGTCGCCGACCTCGAAGCCCTTGGTGTTCGGGCCGACCGACTCGACGATGCCGCCGCCCTCGTGGCCGCCGGCGAACGGGTAGGTGCCGACGGGGATGTCACCGGTGGCGATGTGGTCGTCGGAGTGGCACAGACCCGAGGCGACCATCTTCACCCGGATCTCGTCCTGCCGCGGGTCGTCGACCTGGATCGTCGCCGTCTCGTACTTGCCGGGGGCCTGACGGACGAGAGACGTCCGGCACGTGATGGACAACGCTGACCACTCCTCGCGTAGCGAAACCGTCGAATGACTGGCGCGACTCTATGTCTGTCCTCACACCTTGGGAAGGGGCTTCCCGAACGATCGATCGGTTGGCGAGGAGGCGAGTCCCGACGTCTCGGCGAGGGCGGATCCGGCGTTCCGTAGGATCCGGGCGGTGAGCCTGCACCTGTACGACACCGCACGACGCGAGCTGCGGGAGTTCCGTCCGCAGCGCGCCGGTACGGCGTCGATGTACGTGTGCGGTGCGACCGTCCAGGGCGTGCCCCACGTCGGGCACGTGCGGTCGGGTCTCGACTTCGACGTGCTGCGCCGCTGGCTCACGCACACCGGCTACGACGTGCTGCTCGTCCGCAACGTCACCGACATCGACGACAAGATCCTCACCAAGGCCGAGGCCGCCGGCCGGCCCTGGTGGGAGTGGGCGGCGACGCACGAGCGCGCGTTCGCCGCGGCGTACGACGCGCTGGGCTGCCTGCCGCCGTCGATCGAGCCGCGCGCGACCGGTCACGTCACCGAGATGATCGAGCTCATCGAGCGGCTCATCGAGCGCGGGCACGCCTACGCGGCCGGCGGCGACGTCTACTTCGCGGTGTCGACGTGGCCGTCGTACGGCGAGCTGTCGGGCCAGCGCCTCGAGGAGATGGAGCAGGGCGAGGGTGCGGACCCGCGCGGCAAGCGCGACCCCCGCGACTTCACGCTGTGGAAGGCGGCCAAGCCGGGCGAGCCCGACTGGCCGACGCCCTGGGGTCGCGGGCGCCCCGGCTGGCACCTCGAGTGCTCCGCGATGGCCACGCGCTACCTGGGCCCGCGCTTCGACATCCACGGCGGCGGGCTCGACCTCGTCTTCCCGCACCACGAGAACGAGCTCGCGCAGTCGCGCGCCGCGGGCGACGGGTTCGCCGAGTACTGGCTGCACAACGCCTGGGTGACGATGGCCGGGGCGAAGATGTCGAAGTCGCTCGGCAACACGCTGACCATCCCCGCCGTGCTCGAGCGGGTGCGCCCGGTGGAGCTGCGCTACTACCTCGTCGCGCCGCACTACCGCTCGACGCTGGAGTACTCCGAGGAGGCGCTGGGCGAGGCGGCCGCGGCGTACCACCGCATCGAGTCGTTCGTGCACCGCGTGCACGACCGCGTCGGCGCCGTGCCGGTCGGGCGGGTGAGCGACGCGTTCGCGGCCGCCCTCGATGACGACGTCGCCACGCCCGCGGCCCTCGCCGAGGTCCACGAGACCGTCCGCCGGGGCAACGCCGCGCTCGACGCCGGGGCACGCGACGAGGCGCTGGCGCTCGCCAGCGCGGTCCGGGCGATGACCGGCGTCCTCGGGCTCGACCCCGTCGTCTGGGCGGAGGCCGCCGGCGCCGGCGGAGCGGGGGACGCCGCCCGCCAGGCCCTCGGCTCGCTGGTCGACGCGCTGCTCGAGCAGCGCACCCGCGCGCGGGCCGAGCGCGACTTCGCCCGCGCCGACGCCCTGCGCGACGAGCTGACCGCCGCCGGCGTCGTCGTCGAGGACACCGCCGACGGACCCACCTGGACCCTCAAGGACGGTGCGTAGCGCCATGGCCGGCAACTCCCGCCGCCCCGGGGCCCGTCGCAACCCGGGCTCGAAGAAGGGTCCGACGAAGGGCTCGGGCGGCAAGGGCCGTAGGAGCCTGGAGGGCAAGGGCCCGACCCCGCCCGCCGAGAAGCGCCCGAACCACAAGGCCTACCGCTCGGACGGCGCGTCGTCCTCGACGTCGCGGAGCTCGGCGACCCGCCGGCCCGCCGGCGACGAGCGCGGCCCCGCCCGTCGCGGCCCGTCGCGGCGCGAGGACCCGGACGGCCCGCAGGTCGTGCTCGGTCGCAACCCCGTGGTCGAGAGCCTGCGCGCGCACAGCCCGGCGACCGCGCTCTACGTCGCGCAGAACATCGACGTCGACGACCGCGTGCGCGAGGCGATCAAGATGGCGTCCGAGCGGGGCATCTCGGTGCTCGAGGTCCCGCGCGGCGACGTCGACCGGATGGCCGACGGCGCCCTGCACCAGGGGCTCGCGCTCGCGGTGCCGGCGTTCGAGTACCTGCACCCCGACGACCTGCTCGAGGAGGCGCGCCAGCGGGCGCACCTGGCGCGGGTCGAGCCGCTGCTCGTGGCGCTCGACGGCGTGCAGGACCCCCGCAACCTCGGTGCGGTGCTGCGCTCGGCGGCGGCGTTCGGCGCGCACGGGGTGCTGCTACCGCTGCGCCGCTCGGTCGGCGTGACGCCGGTGGCCTGGCGGACCTCGGCGGGTGCCGCCGCGCGCGTGCCCGTCGGGCGCGCGACGAACCTGTCGCGGACCCTGACCAGCTGGCTCGACGAGGGCCTCGTCGCGGTCGGGCTGGACGGCGAAGCGGGCACCGACATCGACCACCTCGACGACGTCGCCGGCCCCGACGCCGCCCGCGGTCCGCTGGTGCTGGTCGTGGGCTCGGAGGGCAAGGGCCTGTCGCGCCTCGTGCGCGAGACCTGCACGGGCGTGGTGTCGATCCCCATGGCGGGCGACGTGGAGTCGCTCAACGCCTCGGTGGCCGCCGGCGTGGCCCTGGCCGAGGTCGCGAGGCGCCGGCGCGGCTAGGGAGTGGCAGCGAACGGGCGGCTCGCTGCCTCTACGCGCCGGAACTCCCCGTTCGCTCGCGGACCTCCACGAGCGGGGTTCTGGCGGCGGGCGCCCCTCGCCCGTCTATCCGAGCGACGGGGCCCGTCGCTCGGCATCCTGGCGCGCGTCCCCGTGCCGCGCCTCGGCACCCTCGTCCGAACCCGGCCCCGCGCCCGACCCCGCGCACGCGCCGGCATGCTCGCGCGGCACGGCGAGGTCGGTCTCGCCCTCGCGGCCGCGCAGGACGCGGGCGTCGATGACCTGCCAGCGGTCGGCCTCGTCGCCCGCCCGGGACAGCGCCGCGCCGGACGCCAGGACGCAGCCGTCGATCTCCTTCGCCGCCTCGGTGAGCCGGGCCGCCTCGTTCACCGGGTCGCCGATCACCGTGTACTCGTAGCGCCGCGTGTCGCCGATGTTGCCCGCGACCGCCTCGCCCGCCGACACCCCGATGCCCGCGGAGATGCCGTCGAGCTCGGTGGCGATCCGCCGCGAGAGCTCGCGCCCCGCGCGCAGGGCGCAGCCGGCGGCGTCGTCGAGCGCGGTCGGCGCCCCGAACACAGCGAGCGCGGCGTCGCCCTCGAACTTGTTGATCCAGCCGTCGTGCTGCTCGACGACGTCGATGACCACGGCGAAGAACCCGTTGAGCATCTCGACGACCTCCTGCGGCGGGCGGGAGGCGGCGAGCCGCGTCGACCCGACGAGGTCGACGAACAGCACGGCGACCTCGCGGACCTCGCCGCCGAGCTCGACGTCGTTCTCCAGCGCGGTCCGCGCGACGTCCTCGCCGACGTGCCGCCCGAACAGGTCGCGCACCCGCTCGCGTTCCCGCAGCCCCGCGACCATCGTGTTGAAGCCGGCCTGGAGCAGCCCGAGCTCGGTGGTGTCGAAGACGGGGACCTCGGCGTCGTAGTCGCCGTCCTCGACCCGTCGCTGGGCGCGGCGCACGGCGAGCACGGGCGCGGCGGTCGAGGCCGCCGTGAGCACGGTGACGAGGAAGCCGACGACGAGCGCCACCCCGCCCAGCACGAGCACCACCAGGGCCAGCCGGTCGGTGGTGTAGCCGCCGAACGCCAGCGACGCCACGGCCGCCAGCAGCACGCCGACCAGCGGCACCGCCGTCCCCACCGCCCACGAGCCCACCGACCGCAGCGCGACGCCGGGCAGCACGCGGCCCTCGGGCGGCTTGTCGTTGAGCACCCGGGCGACCTCGCGGCGCAGCACCCGCTCGACGAGGCGGTAGGTCACCGCGACGGTCGCGACCCCGCCCAGCCCGACCGTGATCCCCACCGACACCCCCAGCCGCGGGCTGGAGAAGACGTTGATGAGCACGAACAGCACGAGCGCCGCCAGCCACAGCACCGTCTGCACCGTCGCGAGCCGCAGCGGCCCGCGCAGCACCACCCGGCGCACGCGCTTGCGGTGGCGGCGCACGGCGGCCTGGTCGGCGCCGGGCCCGGGCGCGCGCGGCACGCGCATCCGGAAGTGCCCCCAGACCGAGCCGACGACCACCGCGGCGAGCAGGTAGGCCCCGAACGCGACGAGGTTGCGCATCAGCGCGCCGGGGTCGTCCTCGACGAGCTCACCGAGCGGGAGCACCCAGGCGGCGACGACGAGCACGACGCCCGCGCCGACGATGTTGGGGGTGACGACGACGAGCGCGAGCGCCACCCGCGTCACCAGGCGCAGGCCGCGATCCTGGGAGCGGTCCTGGGAGCGGTCGGGGGTGTCGGCGTCCTCGGCAGCCCTGCCGCGCTGGGACATGCGCGGACTCTAGCGTCGCCCCGTCACCCGGACAGCGCAGCTCACGCGGTGGTGACGGCGACGCGTCGCCGGGTCCGCAGCGCGCCCAGGGCCCGGCAGACCAGGTAGATCGCGAAGGCGATCGAGGCGACGAACGGGCTGATCGGCAGCCCGGCGTCCAGCGACGCGACGATCCCGCCGATCACCGCGACCTCGGCGAACACCACCGCGAGCACCGAGGCCAGGGTGGGCGACGCCGTCACCTGTGCGGCCGCGGCCGGCGGCGTGATGAGCAGGCAGAGCACGAGCAGGGCGCCGACGATCTGCACGCCCAGCGCGACCGTGACGCCCAGCAGCACCGCGAAGACGATCGACAGCGCCCGCACCGGCACCCCGCGGGCGGCGGCCATGTCGGGGTCGAGGCTCGCGAACAGCAGCGGCCGGCGGACCACCGCCAGCACCCCGAGCACGACCACCCCGACCACGGTCAGCGTCAGCACGTCGCCGACGTCGACCCCGACGATCTGGCCCACGAGCAGGCCGAACTTGTTCGCCGACCGACCGGTGTAGAGCGCCTGGAACAGCACCCCGAGCCCGAGGCCGAACGACAGCAGCACGCCGATCACCGAGTCCCGCTCCCGCTGCGCCCGCCCGAGCGCACCGAACAGCAGCGCGACCAGCACCGCACCGACCAGCGCGCCCCACCCGATCGCCTCGGTGCCGAACACCAGCAGCGCGCCCGCCCCGCCGGCGAACGCGAGCTCGGCGGTGCCGTGCACCGAGAACGCCATCCCGCGGCCCACCACGAGCGGCCCGAGCAGCCCCGCGAGCACGGCCAGCACGACGCCCGCGACGAGGGCGTTGCGGACGAAGTCGAGCGCCAGCAGGTCGAGCAGGGAGTACGTCACCGCGGCCCGCCCCCGGTGTGCACGAGGCGGTCCTCGGCGCCGACGACGACGATGCGGTCGCGCACGCGCACCACGTCGACGTCGGTGCGGTAGAGCTCGGAGAGCGTCTCGGAGGTCATGACCTCGTCGGGCGTGCCGATCCGGAACTGCCCGTCGACGAGGTAGAGCACCCGGTCGGTGACGGGCAGGACCGGGTTGAGCTCGTGGGTCACGAACACGATCGCGGTGCCGCGGTCGCGGCGGCGGCGCTCGAGCAGGTCGACGACCGCCCGCTGGCGGGCCAGGTCCAGCGAGTGCAGCGGCTCGTCGGCCAGCAGCAGGCCGGGGTCCCCGACGAGCGCCTGTGCGATCCGCAGCCGCTGCTGCTCGCCGCCGGACAGCGCGCCCACCGGCGCGTCGGCGAGGTCGAGGGCGTCGACCTGCAGCAACGCCTCGCGGACCTTCCGGGCCCGCTCGGCGCGTCCGCGGAACGGCAGGCCGAAGCAGTGGCCGTCGAGACCCAGCCCGACCAGGTCGCGGCCACGCAGCGGGGTGAGCGCGTCCATGCTCGTCTGCTGCGGGACGTACCCGACGTCCGCGCTGCCCCGCCGCGGCGCCCGCCCGGCCACCTCGCACGTGCCCGCCGCGAGCGGCAGCAGCCCGAGCAGCACGGTCAGCAGCGTCGTCTTCCCGGAGCCGTTGGGGCCCAGGACGGTGACGAACTCGCCGGGCGCGACGTCCAGGTCGAGCCCGGTCCAGAGCGTGCGCCCCCCGCGGCGGACCTCCGCACCGGACAGGCGGATGGACGGCGTCATCCCTCGAACCTCACGCAGGGGCCCCCAGGGCACGGGCGAGCTCGGCGCGCGTGGCGTCGAGCCAGGTCAGGTAGTCCTGCCCGGCGGGCAGTGTCTCGGTCACGTTCACCACCGGCACCCCCGCACCCGTCGCGGCGTCGCGGAGCTGGGTCGTGATGGGGGTCTCGGTCTGCGGATTGAACACCAGCGCGTCCACGCCCCGCGACGCCACCAGCTGGTTGGTCTCCGCGAGGGTGGCGGCCGGCGGGTCGGTCTCGTTCTCGATCGCCTCGCTGAACGCCGGCGGGGTGGCGTCGGCGACGCCCGCGGTGGTCAGCAGGTACTGCGCGATCGGCTCGGAGGCGAGCACGCGGGCGCCCGGACGGGCCTGCCCGATCGACGCCAGGCGTGCGGCCTGCTCGTCGACGCGGCCGGCGAACGCGGTCGCCCGCTCGCGCAGGGCGGCGGCCTGGGCGGGCTCGACGGCGGCGAGGCGCTCGGCGACCTGGCTCACGACGCCCTTCACCGCGGTCGGGTCGAACCACACGTGCTCGTTCTCCTGCGCCTGGTCCCCGCGCAGCGCGAAGGCCTCGATCGTGCGGGACTGCAGGGCCGGGTCGGCCGCGAGGATCTGCTCGACCCAGTCGTCGTACCCCCCGCCGTTGACCACGACGAGGTCGGCGTTCGCCAGGGCCGCGGCGTCGGCGGGGGTGCTCTCGTAGGAGTGCGGGTCGGAGGCCGGGTCCTGGATGATCGAGCGCACCTCGACGCCCGGGCCGGCGATCGCGCTCGCCACCGAGCCCCAGACGTTCGTCGTGGCCACGACCGTCAGCGTGCGCCCCGGGCCCGGCGCGGGCGACGGCGGGGTCGCCGCCGGCGCGGGGGCGGCGGCGGGGGTGCCGCCGGAGCCGCCGGACCCACCCCCGCAGGCGACCAGCACCAGCAAGGCCCCGAGCAGTGCGGCCACCAGGGACACGGGACGGGCACGGACGGGCACGGAGCGGCTCCTCGGGAGTGGGACGGGTCGGTCGAACGCGTCGGCTTCGACCGCAAACGATAACGGTTATCGATTGCGAGTGGGAGCGTCGGTGTCCTCCGAGCAGGTCACACCCGGCGCTCGGGGACACCCATCGGTCGCGTGGAGTGGCCCTAGATCGAAACAGTCGATACGTTCGGGAGGTGGGTGAGGCACTCGAGGGTCGCCGGTCGCGGCGGACCGCCACGCTGGCCTCGCTGGCGGCCGAGCTGGGCGTGTCCCGCACGACGGTGTCGAACGCCTACAACCGCCCCGACCAGCTCTCGCCGGCGCTGCGGCGCCGCGTGCTCGACACCGCGCGCCGCCTCGGCTACCCCGGCCCCGACCCCGTCGCGCGCTCGCTGCGCACCCGCAAGGCCGGCGCGGTCGGTCTCCTGCTCACCGAGGCGCTGTCGTACGCGTTCCGCGACCCGGTGGCCGTCCAGTTCCTCGAGGGGCTCGCGCTGGCCTGCGAGGACAACGGCTCGGGCCTGCTGCTCGTCCCGGTGAGCCCCGAGGCCGACGACCCGGGCGCGGTCGCGCGGGCCGGCGTCGACGGGTTCGTCGTCTACTCGATGCCCGACGACGACGACAACTTCCACGCCGTGCTCGAGCGCCCGGTCCCGGTCGTCGTCTGCGACCAGCCGACCGCGGTCCAGGACGTCGACCGCGTCGGCATCGACGACCACGCCGCCATGGTCGACATGGCCCGCCACCTCGCGGGCCTCGGCCACCGCAAGGTCGGCGTGCTCTGCATGCGCCTGTCGACCGAGCGCAACGACGGCTTCGCGAGCGTCGAGCGCCAGCAGCGCGCCCGCTACGAGGTCCAGCGCCGGCGCCTCGCGGGCCTGCGCGAGGGCTTCGGCGAGGCGGGCGTCGACTGGACGAGGGTCCCCGTCGTCGAGCGCTACGACCACAGCGAGTCCGCCGGCGCCTCGGCCGCCGAGCAGCTGCTCGCCCAGCACGACGTCACCGCCGTCGTCTGCACCTCGGACATCCTGGCGCTCGGCGCGCTGCGCCACGCCCGCCAGACCGGTCGCTCGGTGCCCGAGGACGTGACCGTCACCGGCTTCGACGGCGTCCCGGCCGCCGAGCGCGCGGAGCTGACGACCATCCGCCAGCCGACCCTGGACAAGGGCCGTGCCGCGGGCGAGCTGCTGCTCGACCGCGGCGACCGTCAGCGCTCCCGCACGCTCCTGCTGCCCACCGAGCTGCTCGCCCGCGTGACGTCGGGCCCGGCCCGCGAGGTCTGAGTCGCGGTTACTGGCTGGTATCGCCCGCTCGGCGAGCGATACCAGCCAGTAACCGTCAGGACCCGACGCCCAGCGCCTCGAGGAACCCTGCGGCCCAGCGCTCGACGTCGTTGGCCAGCACCTGCTCGCGCATGAGGCCCATCCGGCGGCGGGACTCCTCGTGGTCCAGCGACGCCGCGGTGACGATCGCGTCGCCGACCGCGTCGATGTCGTGCGGGTTGACGAGGAACGCGCCCTCGCCCAGGTCGTCGGCGGCGCCGGTGAACTCCGAGAGCACCAGCGCACCGTCGCCGTCGGGGCGCGAGGCGACGTACTCCTTGGCGACGAGGTTCATGCCGTCGCGGTAGGGCGTCACGAGCATGACGTCGGCGGCCCGGTAGAAGGCGACGAGCTCGTCGCGGGGGGTCGACCGGTGCACGTAGTGGATCACGGGGTGGCCGATCGAGCCGTACTCGCCGTTGACGCGCCCGACGGTGAGCTCGATGTCGTCGCGCATCTCGGCGTAGTGCTCGACGCGCTCGCGGCTCGGCGTCGCCACCTGGATGAGCACGGTCTCGGCGGGATCGAGCCGCCCGTCCTCGAGCGTCTCGGCGAACGCCTGCAGGCGGACGTCGATGCCCTTGGTGTAGTCGAGGCGGTCCACCCCGAGCAGGACCGTGCGCGGGTCGCCGAGCTCGTGGCGCAGAGACCGCGCCCGCTCGGCGACCTCGTCGCCGCGGGCCGTCTCGTCGAGGTGCCCGGCGTCGACGGAGATGGGGTGCGCGCCGACGGTGATCGTGCGCCCGTCCGGCGCGGTGACGTGCCCCGACCCGCCGTTCACGGTGATCGGGGCGTCGTCGGCCGTCGCGTCGGTGAGCCGGGCGGCGACGCGCCGGAAGTTCTCGGCGCCCCCGACCGTCTGGAACCCGACGACGTCGGCCCCCAGCAGGCCCTCCACCACCGGGCGCCGCCACGGCAGCTGGGCGAACAGCTCGGCGGGCGGGAAGGGGATGTGCAGGAAGAAGCCGATGCGCAGGTCCGGGCGCCGGTCCCGCAGCATCTGCGGGACGAGCTGGAGCTGGTAGTCCTGCACCCAGACGGTCGCGCCCTCGGCCGCGGCGTCGGCGGCGGCCGCGGCGAAGCGCTCGTTGACCGTCCGGTAGGCCTCCCACCAGGAGCGCTCGAACCGCGGCCTCGCCACGACGTCGTGGTAGAGCGGCCAGAGGGTCGCGTTGGCGAAGCCCTCGTAGTAGGCGGCGACCTCGTCGGCGCTGATCGGCACCGGGCGGATGGCCATGCCCTCGTCGTCGAACGCGGACGGCGCGACGTCGGGCTTGCCCGGCCACCCCACCCACGCGCCGCCGCGCGAGCGCAGCGTCGGCTCGAGTGCGGTGACCAGGCCCCCCGGGGCGCGGCGCCACTCGCCGTCCTCGTCGAGGTCGAAGGGCAACCGGTTGGCCACCACCAGCAGGTCAGAAGACCCGGGGGCGTCCTCGGCGTGCGTCACGTGCTCTGTCCTCCGCGGTGACTCCGGGCAGCAGACGGCGGACCAGCCGCTGCAGGGGCCAGCCGATCTGCTCCCCGACCGAGACCCCGGCCGCGAGGGCGAGACCGAAGGTCAGGGCCAGCAGGATCGTCACCGCGCCCTGGGCGACGCTGCCGTACGCGAGCTGGGAGAACCCGCGGTACATCGTCAGACCCGGCAGGAGCGGCGTGATCCCGGCGATCACCAGCACCAACGGAGGTGTACCCAGTGCGCGGGGCAGGAGCATCGCCACGAGGCCCAGCGCCGCGGCCGCGAGCGCGGCGGCGACGACCTCGCCCGCCCCGACCAGGCCGAGGATCGCGTAGGCGGCCCACGCCGTCGCCCCGGCCAGCGCGGCCAGCGGCAGCGACCGCCACGGCGCGTAGGCCGAGAGGGCGAAGAGCATCCCGGCCGCCGCGGCCGCGAACAGCGACAGCGGGTGCAGCGACGGCAGCGGCCCCGGCGGGACCACGGCCGCGTAGGCGCCGGCGTCGGTGCCCAGGATCGTGCCGACGAGCTTGATGCTGACGACGACCCCGACCAGCAGCCCGGCCGACGCGATGACGACCTCGACGACGCGCCCCGCGGCCGTCAGCGGGAAGCCCGAGATGGCGTCCTGCACCAGGCCGACCAGCGACAGCCCCGAGAGCAGCACGACGATCCCGGCCGCGATGACGAAGACCGGCGAGTCGTCGAGCGTGCCGGTCCAGGCCAGCGACGTCGCGCTGAGCGTGACGATGGCGGCACCGACCATCTGTTGGAAGAACATGGGCACCCCGCGCCGGCCCAGCCAGCGCGCGACCGCCCAGATGACGCCCGTCGCGACGGTGGCCAGCGCGGCGACGACCCAGCCGCCGCCGAGCAGGAACGCGACCGCCCCGGCGAACAGCGACCGCGCGATCCCCGCGACGAAGCGCGGGTACGGGTGGTTCGCCCGCACGGCGTTGCCGAGCCGGGTGGTCGCCTCCTCGACGGGCGTCGGCTCCTCGCGGTCGACGATGGCGGTGATGATGTCGTCGACCTCGGTGAGGCGCGTGTAGTCCTGGGTCCGGTAGCGGACGTTGCGCATCGTCGTCACCGGACCGGCCTCGTTGCCGCGGTGGCAGCACATGGTGATCGTCGAGAACGCGATGTCGACGTCGCAGGTCGGCAGGCCGTAGGCGCGCGCGATCTCGATCATCGTGTCGTGGGCGACGGCCGCGCCGGCACCGGTCGCGAGCTGGACCTCGCCGATGCGCAGCGCGAGGTCGAGCACGCGCAGGACCAGCGCGTCCTCGGCGACCTGAGGGCCGGTGACGGCCGGCAGGAGGTTGTCGCGGACCGTCGGCGCGTCCACGGAGCGCCGCAGGTCGGGTGTGACGGGGAACTGTCGACGGAGCGAGCCTCGTGCTCGCTGGGCCACCCCCACGGGCGGACCTTCCTCTCCTCGCTCTCCGGTGTGCTCGGGCCGCGGACGGTGCACGCCGGGAATCTTCATCCAGCCACCTGCGCAGACGTGTGGGAGTCGATCGTGGTTGCCGGGCCGGGACGTGCCCCACGTCCCACCCGACCGGGCCCGCCAGGGGCCCCCGCCCGCCCACCGTGCCGACGCACGAGGTTACGGCCCCGCGCCTGTGGGCGGGGTCTCTCCGCGGGCTCCGGCTCTCGTACGATGGCCCGCGTGCCGGCGTAGCTCAATCGGCAGAGCGCTCGCCTTGTAAGCGAAAGGTCCGGGGTTCGATTCCCCGCGCCGGCTCCATCGTCGCAGCTCAGGCGAGTTGTTGGGTTGTGACCGCAGTGATCGACCCACGTCTTACTCACCGGATTCCTCCTCGTCGTGCCAGGCGTCGAGGGCCGCGGCCGCGCCGGGGTTGGCGATCCGTCGCCCCAGGTAGTGGTTCTGGGTCATCGAGACGTGGGCGTGACCGAGCTGGTCGGCGATGGCGCGAGGGCTCTGGCCGGCGTAGTCGAGGATCGTGGCGCAGGTCCGCCGGAACACGTGGGTGGTCACCCAGGCGAAGCCGTCGCTGCCTCGGGCCTCGCGGAAGGCCCGGCGCGTGTTGGACGGGTCGCGGTATCCGCCGAGGGTGTCCGGGAAGACCGGTCCCTCGGCGTCGCCGGCTCGGTAACGCCGCCCCAGCATCGAGCGGAGGAACCCCGGCAGGATCAGGAGCCGCTCACCGGTCTCGGTCTTGGTGGTCTTGCGGACCAGGCCGACACCCGTGACACGGATGAGCGTGTGCCCGACGTCGACGGTTCCGGCGTCGAGGTCCACCTCCGACCAGTCCACGGCCAGCGCCTCACCGACACGGACCCCGGTTCCGATCATGAACAGGCACAGGTCAGGGAGATCCTTCTCGACCGCTGTCTCGTCCGCCCTGAGCTGCTTGAGCCAGGCACGGCACTCGTCGAAGGTGAGCGCCCGCGTCGCCTTGCGTCGATTGGTGTTGATGCGGCCGACGTCCCGCACCGGATTCGAGGGGATCGCTCCGTGCCGCACGGCGACCCCGAGCACGCCCGAGAGCACCGTCCTCGTGAGCTTCGCGGCGGCCGGGCCCCGTTCCGTTCGCACGGTCTGGATGAACGCGTCGAGGACGGGAACGGTGGCCTCTCGCAGCCTCAGCTCACCGACGCCGGGGAGGATGATCCGGTCGAGCTGGCGCCGGTAGTGCTCGGCCGTGCTCGGAGACCGGTCGCCGGCTTCGGCCGCCACGTCGATCTTCTTCAGCCACTCGGGGACGACCTCGCGAATCCTGGTCTCCGCGGTGACTCCTGTGCCAGTTCGTGCTCGGTCCTTGAGCGCCGCCTTGAGGTTGTCCCTGGCCTTGGTCTTGCTGGTGCCCCGGCGCTCGACCTGCCGGGCCTGGCCATCCAGGTCACGGAACAGCGCTCGTGCGACGTAGTTGCCGGGCTCCCCGCGGACGGTGATCTGCCCGTAGCTCCCGATCGGGATCGAGGGTCGTGGCATGGCCGATCAGCCCCGCTCGGTGTCGTCAAGGCCCTCGAACCACGCTCGGACCTCGGCGGGGTCGTAGCGCAGGTACCGGCCCACACGCCTGCCGCGCGGGCCGTACTTGGTGTAGCGCCACTGGTAGATCGTCCGGAGCGGGACGCAGAGGAAGCTCGCGACGTCCTCGGCGCCCCAGAGACGCTCGGGGCGGGTCGACCGTGTCGCGGCCCTCGGTCGCTCACCAACGGGCCGGACGACATCGTGGGTGGTCATGGCTAGTCCTCCTGGTTCCGTCGTGCGAGGTGCGTGAGCTGGCCGAGGGCTCGCTCGAGGTGGGCCGTCACGGGCTCGAGGGCGGCTGCGGCCTCGTCGAGCTCCGACTGCGCCTCGAGCAACGTCATAGCGGGATCAGAGCCGCGGTCGTCGCGGACGCGGGCCGCCTCCGCACGCCCAACACAGCGGCCGAGGTAGCGCAGGAGCTGGGGCAGGCGACCGGCGATGGTGTCGAGCTGGAAGACCGCCGAGTGGACGGCGTGCACGTCGACCAGGCCGTGGTACGAGACGTGGTTGGCCTGGCTGATGCCGCGGGCTGCGCGGTCGAGCGGGTACCACAGCTCCTCGATCATGTGCGCGCTCCAGCCGAGGCGGCGGAGAGGGCGTCGCCGATGCCGGTGGCGATGGCGCCCAGGACGTCGCCGGTGCCGGTGACGAGGCCGGGGGCGACGACGGCGAGCAGGGCGACGGTGATGACGCCGAGGACGACGGCGGCGCCGACGGCACGGGTCTGGGCGGCGATCACCGTGAGCAGGGCGGCGATGATGACGGCGGCGATCACGGGCGCTTCCCTCCGGGCTCGGCGCGGTCGAGTCGGACCGCGTGGACGTGGTGGAGCTGGCGAGGCTCCGGCTGGGATTGGGGCGCGAGCTGGCGCTGGCGATGGGCTTCGAGGGCGCAGTCGGTGGCGGCGGTGAAGGCCTCCACCACGGGCGCCTCGCGGAGGGCGCGTCGTCGAGCTAGTAGGACCCAGCCGGCGGCCGTGAGGGCGCCGAGGACCAGGACGATGGCAACGCCCCAGCCGACGACGCGGTTGGCCTCGGCGGTGGTGGCGGTGATGCCGCGGACTCCGGCGTCCAGAGCGCGGTAGCCGGCCACACCGAGGACGACCAGCGCGATCAGGCCGACGAGTGCGCCGAGGCCTCCTGAGCGGCCGCGCGTGCTGGCGCCGGTGATGCAGATGATGTTGATCAGGCCGGTCTGCCTCATGCCGCCTGCCCTCCCGAGGTGGAGCCCCCGGAGCGCTTGGCGCGGGTGGCGAGCGGAGGGACGTCGACCCGCTCGGGCGCCGGATACTCGGCGGCCAGGTAGGCGAGCTCGGCGTCGGACACCCAGTCGGCGCGGACCTTGATCGGCTGGCGCTTGCCGCCGTCCTCGTCGACGACGAACCCCATCCCGGGGCAGGCCTCTGGGATGGCGTCGCAGCGCGCACCGCGGTCGTACGCCGAGTCGGAGAGGACCATGCGGGTCTCGACGTCGGAGTCCAGCCGCAGGGCGACGCGGTAGCCGAACATGTCGCGGAACGACAGGACTTCCTTGCGGGGGTCCTGCACGCACCCGATGACCACGACGCCCGGCGCGCGGCCCTGGGAGAGCATCCGGCGCACGGCGGCGCTGGCGCGATCCTTGAGCTCGCGGTTGGCGATGTAGGTGGTCAGCGCGAGCAGCTCGTCGACGAGGATCACGTAGAGCGGGTAGTCGCCGAACATCCGCGCGAGCAGCTTCCGCACGTTCCCGCCCAGCGCCTCGGCGCGCTGGCGCATCAGGTCAGCCGCGAACTCGAGGGCGGCCACGAGGTGCTCGTCGTCGCCGTAGGCGAGCATGTAGAACAGCTCGGAGACCATGCGGTACTCCATGCCGCCCTTGGGGTCGACCCCGACCAGGCGCACCTTCCCGGCCGCGATGGCCGGCGCGAGGGCGCGGATGATGCAGGCGACCAGCCCGGACTTGCCGGCGCCGGTCAGCCCGGCGATCAGGACGTGGGTGCCCATCAGGCGCAGCCACCAGGGTTCGCCGTCCTCGCGCCGCCCGACCCTTGCCCACTGGAAGTCCGGGGTAACCAGGTTGTCCCGCTCGTCCTCGTCCTCGGCGAGCATGTCGCGGTAGACGACCCGGAGCAGCACCCACCCTTCGCGGGTGGGGTGGGCCAGGACGCGGACCTCGAGGGCGCACCACTCGCAGG
Source organism: Actinomycetospora straminea (assembly GCF_028737255.1). Taxonomy (GTDB): domain Bacteria; phylum Actinomycetota; class Actinomycetes; order Mycobacteriales; family Pseudonocardiaceae; genus Actinomycetospora; species Actinomycetospora straminea. The sequence goes on from NZ_JAQZAN010000003.1 coordinate 45,154, forward strand.
CCAGCGCGTCGGCCTGGCGGGCGATGACGCCGGGGGTGACGCCGGCGCAGAGCTGGACGTGGAGCTGGTCGACGTGCTCACCGAGGCTCACCCAGAGCAGGCGGGGGACGATGACGCGGTGGGAGGCGTCGGTGGCCTTGACCCCGGTGGCGGCGCACACGTCGTCCCAGGACCAGCGGTAGCGGGTGCGGCGCACGAACCGGCGCAGCCGCGAGACCACCCGGGTCTCCCACGAGGCGGGGGAGCTGCGCGACCACAGCCGCGCTACCAGCGCCCCGACCAGGACGACGACCAGCAGCCCCCACGGACCGAGCGCGAGCCAGGCGAGGGCAGCGACGGTGAGCGCGGCGCCGAGTGCGGGCACGTAGAGCGCCGCCCAGACAGTCATGACGGTGAGCCAGCCGGCCCACCAGCCGGCGGTGAGGCTCCAGCGAATGAGTCGGGAGCGCTCGTGGAGGCGCTCCATGCGCATCACGTCGGCGCGGGTGCGGATGGTCTGGCCGCGCCACAGTCGCGCGGTGGTGATCTCTCTCATCGGGCTCGCCCCCCGAGCCCGCGGCGGGTGACGCGGGCGCTGGGTCGGTCCTTGGGGGCGTGGTTGGCGAACTTGCCGCCCTTGCCGTTGCAGGCCCCGCACTTGCCGTAGGAGCGCTCCCAGCCGCGGGAGGTCCAGGTGCGCTGGGCGCAGGAGCCGGAGCCCTGGCAGGCGGTGCAGAAGTGGTAGCCGCCGGTCGTGAGGCCGGTGGCGCGCATCGGTCGAGCCATGATCAGAAACCCCTTCCGGAGTGGGACGAGCGGTGGGAGCGGCGGTTCTGGCGACGGCGGCGGACCTGCGCCGAGGGCGAGCCGGCGACCTGGACTTCGGTCACCTCCCAGGTGGAGGAGCCGCAGGCCGGGCAGACCTCGATCGACAGGGCGATCACGAGCCGGCCGTCGCGTTCGACGGGTGCGGGGGTCCACTGCGCGAGGCAGTCCCCGTCGCGGCAGGTCAGGACGAGCACGTCGAGCGCGGCCGAGGTGTCGACGTGCATCGAGGCCGTGGCGAGGGAGAACTCGGGCGTTCCGGGGCAGGGCAGCTGTCGGGTCATCACGCGGCCCTCCGCTCGACGCAGGCCGGGCACAGCTCCCCGTCGACCGCGGGCATCGGGAACAGCAGCGCGCAGGCCGGGCACGACGCGGCGTCGCCGAACGAGGCGGAGGCGCCAGCCAGGCGCAGCCGGCGCATCAGCCGACGCTCACCGGGGATGGTTGCGGCCCACACGCCGTGGTCCTCGCCGGAGTCGAGCGCCCAGGCCAGGCACTCTCTCTGCACCGGGCAGAACCGGCAGACGTGGCGGGCGGCGGCCACCTGCTGCTGCACGGCTGGCGCGTCGTCGAGGCCCTGGCCGTCGTCGGGCGGGAAGAACAGCTCCGGATCGTGGTTGCGGCAGGTGCCGCGGGTCTGCCAGCGCATCACGCGGCCTCGCCCTCGGCGGCGCGCCGATTCGGACGCTGAGGGCCGGCCACGGGCCGGATGGCCTCGGCGGAGAAGCTGACCTCGACGCCCTTGCCGCCGTTGCGGGCGGGCTTGACGCGGACCCACAGCCCGTCCAGCTCCACGGGCGAGTAGGGCGCCAGCTCGGGAACCTCGTGAGAGACGACCCGGATGCCGTGCAGCTCGTGCCGCCCGTCGCGGCCGGTCGGCAGCATCACGTCGTAGATGCGGACCGGGGCGCCGGTGGCCTCGTCGATGAGCGGCTGGCCCGAGGACCGGCGGCCGGTCGGGGTGTCCTCCCAGCGCTCCATGGTGGCGCCGTGGCCGGTCGCAATCGCGTCCAGCCGGCTCGTGTCGATCGGTGCGGAGATGTCGTACGCCATTTCGTTCGACTCCTGATGCGGGCGGCGGGGCCGCTTGTGTGGTGCATCACCAGGAGACGGCGGAGGCGGGGGACACCAGCACCACCAAGAAGGGACGTGACGGGACGTCCTCGCTCGCCTAAAGTGTCCCCATCGGCGACGAAACGTCCCAAGGAGTCCCTCATGGGAACCAACCAGCGTCTGCGCGGCTCGATCGTTTCGGCGGGTCTGAGGCCTGCTGAGCTCGCGGAACGGATCGGCGTGGACGCCAAGACGGTCGAGCGCTGGATCACGAAGGGACGTCTCCCGCACCGGACGCACCGGGTCGCCGTGGCGTCCGCCCTTGACGTCGATGAGGCCTACATCTGGCCCGAGGTGGTCGACGCGCCGGCCACGCAGTCAGCGAGCGTCGCCGAGCTCCTGGCGCTGCACCCGACTCGGGCGGCCATCCCGCACGACACGTGGGCTCAGCTCATGGTCGGGGCTCGCGAGGCCATCGACGTGCTCGTGTACGCGGGATCGTTCCTCTTCGAGCAGTACGACTTCACTGAGACCATCACGCAAAAGGCGGCCCAGGGCGTCCGGATTCGGATTCTCCTGGCGGACGAGAAGGCGCCGGCCGTCGCGCTCCGCGCCGAGGAGGAGGGCACGACCGGCGGTTTGCAGGGGCGCATCCAGCTCCACCGCCGCTATCTGCGACAGGTTCACGGCGTCCGCGGGGTCGAGGTCCGGACGCACGGGACGACGCTCTACAACAGCCTGTTCCGATTCGACCAGGACATGCTGGTCAACGGCCACGCATACGGTGCGCCGGCTGGCGAGTCGCCGGTCCTCCACTTGCGGCGTGTGCCCGGTGGGCGGATGTGGGACCACTACATGCGGTCCTTCGAGGACGTGTGGGCGGGCGCCCGTACGGAGCCCGCGCTCGGCAGGACCGGGAGTGGGGAAGCGCCACCGTTCGCCCCTGAGCTAGCTGTGGCACCCCAGCACCCTGCCGAGCCGACGTCAGACTAGACCGTGCGGCCCTTGATAACGGCCCACGTTGGCGGGAAAGCTAACGCGGCAAGAGGACGACTGGAAAGACTAACTTCTAGGACCGAACGGGTCAGCGAAGGGGCGCGTGGTTCAACGTAGCTCGAGCCAGGGTCAAGACGACCACGCGTTCATCTGACCTCGCGAGTAGAGGCAGGCCCACCTTGCGACACGCCAAGGTCATGTTCGCGGCGTGCATGGGGGTAGATCCATCTAGTCTCTCCTTCGACGGGCCCATCTACGAGCCCAGGAGATGCACCCTCACGAGCCTGAAGGCGAGAGAAATGGCGAGGCGGCCGAATTGGTGGCACCAGATGGTCGCATCAAAGAACGAGGCGACTCTCGCCGTCGATCTCTACAATCGCTCAGTGCACGATAGGCAAGTGGAGGCATTCGTCGTCCACATGACGCTCGCATGGCTGAAGTTGATTCAAGCTCTTTACATGCGGGAGACCGGCCCCTCTTACGACCTATATATTCGGGACGGGCGGAAACGGCGCCAACGGACGAAGGATGGCGATTGGCTGATGAAGCCATTGTCCTTATTGATCTCTGAGGTGATGTCAGAGCAGGACCCTAGACGCAAGAACCTCGAGTTTTTCATCGGTCTCCGCAACAAGATCGAGCACCGCTTTGACCACGAGATTGCAGCTCTCGTGGCCGGAAAGAGTCAGGCGCTCCTGCTTAATTACGAGAACTTCCTCGTGGAAAAGTTTGGGGCCACTGAAGGGCTGGCCGACAAATTGCGGTTCCCGCTATTCGTGTCGACGATAACGGGCGATGCGGTTGCCGCCGTAAAGGAGGTTCGGTCGCGAGTGCCTCGCGCTGTGCTGGATTACGTCCAGGACTTCGACGCGTCTCTTGACCCCGACACTGTCGCGGATCAAAGCTACGACTTCCGGGTTTACCTTCTTCCGAAGACCGGGCCGAAGACTCAGGCCGACGTAGCTATGAGTTTCGTTCGGCTAGAAGACCTTGACGCGGACCAACTGGCAGCCATGGACAAGATGCAGACGATCATTCGTGAGAAGCAAGTGCCGGTCTCCGGTCTTGGTGACTTGCTACCCACTACGGTCGTGACAACAGTACAAGCGCGGATCAAGAAGAAGTTTACGACGAACGACCACACCGCGGCCTGGCGATTCTGGGAGGTGAGGCCGCCCGAAGGCACCGACCATCCAGAACGGACGAAGGCAGACTTCTGTAGGTACAACGAACCATTCAAACGTTGGGTCTACACAGACGCATGGGTCGATTTCTTGACGAGAAAGATGAACGACCCAGAGACATATGAGGCTGTGACGGGTCGTCAGGCAACCGCACTTGAAGTCGATCAAGCCGAGCCGAGCTCGAAGGCGACGCTCACTGATGCTGGTAGGGCTATCGATGTAGACGAAGACGCAGGAGCAAACTAGCGGTGCCCCGTTACGATTCTATGCGCGTGCTCGTCACCGTAAAGGCCTATCCTCAACCGTCACGAACTTATGGGGAAACGGTATGTGTAGCCGGGGTCCGAATCGACTCCGCAGCGCCGAGTTGGGTCAGGCTCTACCCCGTTGCCTACCGAGAACTAGCCCTTGTCGATCGCTTCCACAAGTATCAGGTCGTCTCGCTTGACGCCTTTCGTTCCACTTCTGATAAGCGTCCAGAGAGCTACAAGCCTGTGCTTCCGAGTGCAGTCTTGGGCGATCAAATAGGTACAGGTGGACGTTGGGCAGCCCGTTGGACCTACCTCGATGCGCTCGCTGGCCAGACTACCGCTTGCGAACTTCTGCACCGACAGGGAAGGCCCGGGGCCCCGTCGCTGGGCTTGGTGAAGCCAAGAGCGGTGCACGACCTGATCGTTGAGCCGAATGAGGCGTTCACGGACGACCGCCGTCGGCTAGCCGAACTCGCAGCCCAAGGAGACTTGTTTAGCGATGATCGCTCGATCTTAGAACCCGCTCCCTTCCGGCTGAAGTACCGATATACATGCCAATCGACTCACTGTCGCAGCCACACACAAACTCTTGTCGACTGGGAAGCTGGCCAGGCAGCGCGGTCATGGCGCGAACTGTATCCGGCCGCGGAGCTACCGAGTCGCTTGCGCGACAAGTTTCTGCACGACCTCTGCTCGACGAATCGAGACACCTACTTCTTTCTTAGGAAATCAGCACCAGCATCCCACGAGCTTTCTAGTCCTCGGTGTCTTCTGGCCGCCATCGGGAAGCCGGCCTGACCCTCGACTCTTCGACTAAAGGTGCAGAACACTTAGCGACGGCTCCTGCCGAGCCAGCTCTTTCGTAACCATGTCACGATGGCAGGAACTCGCATCTCGCTCATAACAGAGCAGCACCACTGATTGGGATGCGGCGAGCGACCATAATTCGTCTAGGGCTGCCCTACCCGTGGTCGATCGGAGTATTGAGAGGAATCGCTCACGGGCTTCCGGGCACCCGACTCGATATGGCTCGCGATTATCTCTTGGGTTCCCAAGTGCAGGCATGTGCATGTACGAGACGCCCTCGCGCTCAAGGTGGTCGGCCAGCTTCCTCTTCGATAGACCGGCCTTGCGAGAGAGAGGCGTCTGACGCAGGTCGACTAACAGAGTGGCGCCGGCTGCCGCTACCGTCGTGACCAACTCCTCGGCGGTAGCGCCCTCATACCCAACCGTCGCCACTCTCACCGGTCGCTCCTCCACCATGAGTCGATCATGCCGTGTCAAGCTGTCCTCTGGTGGCAACATGCCGCCGAGAGTAGGGGCCAACTTTGGGTTGGCTCGGGCGGCAGAGCTGGACAGGAGGTTGAGGCCACCCACCCGGTGCTGGCAGAGCGCGTGGCTCCCGATCCGCCGACGTGGCGAGCTGCGGTCTAACGACCTGACGTCCAGCCTGGTTGGTCCTAGTGGTCGGCGCCGAGCAAGGTTCAGGAGCTAGCCACCCGCGCACCGTGTGGTTCCTAGCCAACATCTCCCCGCCTCCGAGGGATGATGGCCCCATGGCTCGCATCGACTACTACGACGACCCCGAGGCACCTCGGGCCAACAGCCTCGTCCCATCCGTGACCGCTGCGGTGCGAGACAGCGAGGGGCGCCTCCTCTTGATTCACAAGATCGACAACGACCGTTGGGCGCTGCCAGGAGGAGGCATGGACCTTGGGGAGTCGGTGACCGAGGCCGCGGTTCGCGAAGTCGAGGAGGAGACCGGCGTCCGCGTCGAGGTCACCGGGCTCGTTGGCATCTACACCGACCCCGGCCATGTCATGGCCTATGACGACGGTGAGGTCCGCCAGGAGTTCTCCGTGTGCTTTCACGCGCGCGTGATCAGTGGCGAGCCGCGCCAGGACGACGTCGAGACGAAGGCGGCCAAGTGGGTGGACGTCGCGGTCGTTCCCGAGCTCGACATCCATCCCTCAATGCGCCGGCGCATCGACGCAGCACTCAGGGCAAGCAGCGAGCCCGAGATCGTTTAGCCAGCTCGGAGCCGGGAGCTGGTGCGATCGATCGCGGCCTGAATCGACGGCTGTGCCTGCGACATCGCTCGTCCGACGATCGAGTCCGAGTCGTACCGAGCGAGAATCTCGGCGAGACGCTCGGAGTAGTCGAGTTCTTCGCCCCGGGGTCCGGTCGTCATGTCCGCGGTCCACAGTGCGTCGGGTACAGGCCCTTCCTCGCGCGGCCACTCCTCGAGATCAGCTTCGAGGCCCCTCTCTGCGGCTTCGAACGTCGCCGCCGAGTGGTGAGCGACAAGGCCGCACAGCCGCGGTGAGTGACCCTTGGCAGCCAGGTATCGGGCGCCGTCAACAGGGTGGAAGCCGGTCTGGACGAGGTCGGGTGCGTACCCAAGATCGTGCCACCAGGCCGCCACGACGAGTAACTCACGGTCCGACTGGGGTACAGCGGGCGTCAGCTCCTTTGCGCGAGCCGCAACCTTGACCGTGTGCAGGTACCGGTCGCCAAGCGGTGCCAGCAACTCGAAGGCCAGAGCAGCAGCGACGTCGCGTGCAGTCTTGCCGGAAGCGTTCACGTCCTCGGTACCTCGAAGATCAGGCCCACGAGCATCGTCCAGCACACACCACACGGTAGCCATCCCGTGCTCCCCACCGACCGGTCCGATCGCGGACGTGCAACCGGGAGCTCCGCAAGGGTCGAGGGCTACGGACGAGCGGCGGCATCGGCGCAGCGTGCTCGACGATGACTTCGTCAGCAACCTCATCGCCTCGACGGTCAGCGTCGGAGCCGCGTCCAGGTCAGCCACCCCATCTTGCATCGCGCAGGCCATCGACGGCGTGGCCCCGTTCCGCCGCCCCTACGACGCAAGCATGTCGCTGCCGTTCACGCCGCGGCTTGCGCTAAATCTGAGACCGCCCCACCTACCTGGTCGAGGACCGATACCCTCCCCTCGTGCGCGACCTCAAAGACCTCACCGCTGACATCGCACGTCGGGTTCCGGGGCGTCCCGAGGCGGAACTTCAGGCCGACATTCGGGAGTTCTTGCTGAGGTCAGGTCTCAATCTGAGCGACACTCAGGTGCTCGACGTGAACATGGAAACGCAACTGGGTGACGCGACGAGGCGCCGAATCGATGTTGAAGTTGGCAATCTAGTAATCGAAGTCAAACGCGATCTGTTGCAGGCAGGAGTTCGGGAAGAAGCGATAGAGCAACTCGCGGGGTACGTCGCGTCCCGCACTCAGAAGATGAAGTCTCGTTATGTCGGCGTTCTGACGGACGGTCGTCTCTGGTCTCTCTTCTACCTCGATGGCGAGGAATTAGAGGAGATCGCGAACTTAGAGCTTGTGGGCCCGCCTGAAGGTGACTTAGAGAATCTTCGTGTCTGGCTTGAAACCATCCTCGCCACGGTCCGCGACATAGCTCCTGTACCGGAGGAGATTCACCGGCGCCTGGGGGCTAGCTCAAACTCGCACAAGCTCGATCACGCAACCTTGGCGAGTCTCCTACACGCAAGCCAGTCGCCCGACGTTGAGCTGAAACGCCAGTTGTGGGCGACACTCCTACGCACCGCCTTCGGGGCGAACTTCGTCGACGATGAGCGCCTATTTATCGACCACACTTTGCTGGTCCTCTCGGCCGAGATCATTGCTCATGCGGCGTTGGGTTTCGACGTCTCCGATCCCTCGCTAACTCCGGAGGCGCTGGTCCGCGGCGACGCATTCGCGGACACACTCATCTACGGTGTCGTCGAACAGGACTTCTTTGACTGGGTTCTCGATGTCGAGGGCGGCCGTTCGTTCGTGGCATCTCTGGCTCGACGGCTGTGGCGGTTCGATTGGGCGAGCGTCGAGCACGACGTCCTCAAGGTTCTTTATGAGTCTGTGATCCAGCCCGAGGAGCGTCGGAAGCTCGGCGAGTACTACACACCGGACTGGCTAGCAGATCGAACTGTGGAGAAGGTCCAAGGCGAGAATCTAGAGCAGCGATTGCTCGACCCTTCTTGTGGCTCCGGAACGTTTCTATTCCACGCGATCAAGAATTACCTGGCGCACGCAACAGAGGCTGGTCTTTCATGCGAGGACACGCTCTCAGGTCTGACGTCAAGAATCATTGGCATCGATGTACACCCAGTCGCGGTAACACTCGCACGAGTCACCTATCTACTCGCAATAGGGTCGGGGCTTCTTAACGACGACGAACGCCCCGCGATCGCGATCCCCGTCTATCTCGGAGATTCTGTCCAATGGGACCAGCGAACTGACATACTCGGCAGCGATAAGGTGAACGTGCCAACTGCCGGGGACGACCTCGTCGACACCGGTCAGGGCGCGCTCTTCGGAGATGCTTTGGAGTTCCCTCGTTCGATTATCGCCGACGCGCGGTCTTTCGACTTGCTCGTGAACGAGATGGCCGAACGGGTCCAAAAGTACGACGGGAAGGGCGATTACCCACGCCTCGCGCCCTTGATTCGGAAGTACGGCGTTCACGAAGCCGATGTCGAAATGCTCACTGCCACCTTTCATACTTGGTGTCAGCTCCAGGCCAGAGGCAGGAACCACATTTGGGGGTACTACGTTCGGAACCTAATTCGTCCACTTTGGCTTACTGAGCCTGCGAACAAGGTCGATGCGCTCGTCGGTAACCCGCCGTGGCTTCGGTACAACAATATGCACTCGAACATGCAGCAGCGCTATAAGGAGATGTCTAAGGATCGCGGACTGCTTCAAGGCGGTCTGGGTGCCTCAGCGCGCGACTTGTCGTCTTTTTTCGTTGTTCGGTGCGTCGAGTTGTACCTTGAAGAAGAGGGTAGGTTTGCCTTCTTGATGCCGCGCGCTGCTCTCTCGCGTAAACCGTACTCTGGCTTCCGTTCAGGTCGCTGGGCTTCGTCTCAAGCCGGCCTGCTTGCAGCGCGCTTCGATACTGCGTGGGACCTAGATGGTGTTGTCCCAAATATCTTTCCGGTCCCAGCCGCCATGGTCTCAGGCACCTATAGCCCCAATCGTCCGCGAAGACTCTCCAGCGAAGTACTCGTCTGGTCGGGGCGGCTCCCGGCCGTAGCGGTCTCGTGGAAGGACGCGGAGGATCACCTCAGCATCACTCCAGGGGACATCTCGTCGACAACGCAAGGTGATCTCGATTCCGGCTCGAAGTACCGAACTAGATTTCGAGATGGCGCAATTCTATATCCGAGATATCTCCTTTTCGTTGAAGATGCGCCATCTGGACCGTTTGGTGCGGGCAAGGGACGGAAAAAGGTCCACTCGCGCCGGAGCGTGCAAGAGAAAGAGCCCTGGAAGCTGCAGCCTTCGCTCACTGGAACAGTCGAACGTCGATTCGTCTTTAAGGTTCATCTCGGCGAGACGATCGCACCTTTCCGTGCCTTGGAGCCGCTCGCTGCGGTTCTTCCTTTGCGCAACGATAAGATTATGGATCGCACTCAGATCGAGGACTACGCGGGCCTCAACACGTGGTGGGAAGAGGTGGAGGCGGCCTGGAAGGCTAATCGCGCCAAGACAGAACTCAACGACTTGGTCGATCGGATGGACTACCACAAGCAGCTGAGCTCGCAGCTGCCAGCGCCGTCCAATCGCGTGGTCTATTCCAAGGCTGGCAATAGCCTCTCGGCAGCCAGAGTCTCGGACTCTGAGTGCATCATCGATCACAAGCTTTACTGGGCCGCAGCCAGTAGTGCTGAGGAAGCTCACTACTTGGTCGCAATCCTGAACTCGCAAGCCCTTCTAGAGCGGGTGGCGCCGCTGCAGTCGAAAGGTCTCTTTGGGCCAAGAGATTTTGATAAGAACGTCTTTCGCGTAGCGATCCCGATATTTAGCCCGCTCGACGAAGATCACATTGAGCTTGCACGCGTATCAGCTGAGGCGGAGGAACTCGCCTTCCATGTCGAGATTAACGACAAGCTCACGTTCCAGGCCAATCGACGAAAGGTCCGAGAAGCTTTGACGGAAGCTGGGCTCGACGAACAGATCGAGAACCTCGTACGGCGTGTGGTTCCCTTTCCGGCGACGTAGCCACCTAGCATCGAGAACGATGGTGGTGCATCCTGGGACCGAGTCGGTAGCGTCGGCGTGACCCTGAGCCAGGCGGAACATCGCACCGATGGGCGGCCGGCCGTGGCTCAATGGGGGGTCTCGCTGCGTGGGCAAGTTGATGCGGTTCGGGGCCAAGTCGCCACCGGGAGTAGCTATGAACGCGACGTCGGGACCTGATCGGCGACCGAGGGGACCTCACTCAGAGCGAGGAGCACCAACGGAGCGGTCGGTGCCCTCGCCGAGAAGCACATCGGAGATTTACGGAGTGACCCACGAGCAGGTGGTCCGAGCACGCATGGCAGTCGCTCGCAACTCCGTGGACACCGACGACTGCCGCGCGCTGCTTGACATGCTTGGGCTGATCGGCGCGGGCGGCGATGCACCGCCCGTGCAGCACTAGCGCTCTCGGCGCGCGAGCGCCAGCGTCTTCGGGTGCGATGAAGATGGGGGAACCCGGACGAGCGTGGGGGAACCCGGACGAGCGGGAGGGACGCCGCTCGGCCGGGGCATCCCTAGGCTAGACGGCATTAGCCGACGATGCCGATTTCATGAGCGCCTAAGGCATTTTGCCCAAAGGTGGCCGCTCTGTCTCGTGCGTCCAGGCAAGGCCACGGATGGTTAGCCACGCCTTCGCCGCAGGTATTCCACCAAGCTCAGCGATACGCATCAGCTCAGCGCCTAGCTCTCCACGTTCCAGCGCATCCCACGTATCCATCGTCAACCCGAGACGTAGGTCGGCGTCGAGGTCCTCGGAAGCGATGTCCTCGTCCATGGGCTCGGCGCCGAGCCCGGCGAGCTTGCGCAGGTCCCGCGCGCCAATGGACCAGGTGAGTTGACGGCGGCCCTCTGATGCCTGTTCCCACTCCCACCATCGCGCCAGCGCGGATTCCTCGGAGGTGTCGACCGCGTCGGCGAGGAGCTGCATGGGGGTCCGCCCACCGGCGCGGCGGCCTTCCTTGCGGTGTGAGCCGGTGACTTCGTGGGCGATCTTGGTGAAGTAGTCGGCCAGGTCACCGTCGCCGAGCTGCACGCGTCGCAGGTCCCAGCCGTGTTCCTCCGACGCGTCGAAGCCCTTGCGCTCCAGAGCGGCCCGCCAGCGGGTGAACATGCGAGCGCCGACGCTGGCCGCGACGAGTTCGGCGGAGACCTGCTCGCCGAAGCAGAGCAGGGCGTGGATGTGGACGTGCCAGCCGTTGTCGCCGTCGGTGACCTCCACGACCCGCGCCCACCCGAGTAGCCCGCCGAACAGCTTCTGGTCGGCCTGCCACACCCCGCCAGAGGTGACCCGTGCCCACGCGTCGGATAGGACGTCCCAGCACCCGCGGGCGTGGCGCAGGGTCTGCTCCTCGATGGCCTCGGCCTCGGCTTCGCGTTCGTCGAAGTCCCAGTGGTTCGCGTTGGCCGCTTCGTAGAGCGAGCGGTTCTCCTCGAGGCAGCGCAGCCGGGCCCGCTCCTCCTTGCTCAGGCCAAGTCGATCGCCCCGAGCGTGGCGCATGGTCAGCGTCAGCAGGAACGCCGAGCCACCGGCTTCGTCGACTGCCCGCATCACCTTGGACAGCTCGTCGGCGCGGCGGGTGGCGATCTTCGCGGCGCACTGCGGGCACGCCCACACGGAGCCGCATGACGCCAGGCCTGAGTAGCCGGCCGACCGGGACCCGTCGGTGTTCGTCGTGACCGCGAGCGTGACCCCGCCGTCGGGATCGAGCGGTGTGCCGCAGTTCCGGACCCTCCGCAGGGTGGTGATGCCGCGAAGCTGCGACCGACGGGCCCACCGGCCTTCACGGCGATGTTGGGCCATCGCCACTCGCTCCGCGGGTGTGAGCCGTTCGTTCGGTTCGCGACGCGTCCGGGTCCTGTGAAGACCTGTTCGCCCATTACCGAGAGCCGGCCGCGTCATCGCACACCACCAGCGGTGAGGGCCGGCGCTGCCGCGCCGGTGCCCGGCCCCTTCGGGCCGGGCACGCTTCCGCTCCTGTCTCCGACCCGCGGCGCGCGCCCGACCCGGGGGCCGGGCCAGGGCACAATGGCGACGGCCTCCACCACGGCGGGGTACGACTCACGACGCGCCCACCATCGCCACAGGGACAGCTCATGACCCTCTCGCAGACAGCCAGCGCTCACACCGCACTGCGCGAAGCGACGCAGGCCCTCAGCGTCCGCCGCGACGACGGCGACACCGAGCTCTCGGTCACCGACCACCAAGCGCTGGCCACCGATCTCGCCGACACCCTCGACGCCATCGCCAGCCTGTTGCGCTCGGTCGGCGTCGGAGTCCAGGCGGACGGCACGGGCCACGGCTTGCCCGCTGTCGCTGAGTACGTGGACCGTGGCGCGCTCATGGCCCGTCGGGCCAGCGGTAACCAGGACGGAGACGTCCCAGAGGCGGCGCACCTCGACCCTGAGCGCTGCGGTACCGCGGACGACTGAGCGGTCACCTGCCCTGTCCATCCGGCAAGCACGCCTCCGGCGGCCAGACGCTCCGCCCTGGACCAGGGCACCGACCTCAGGAGAGCCCCCTCCAGCGACGATCTGAGGGATAGGGGAGTGGTTGTGGTCGGGGCGGGGACTCACCCACGACGGCGCGCCCGAGGGCTGCCAGACCGCCCGCACGGCCGCAAGCGCCACCAGGCACCAGACGCGCCGGCCATCGACGACGGGGGCGCTTGCACCCGCACGGGCGGCCCGGCAGGGCAGAGCCCGCGCCGCCGAGGGAGAGACCCCGACGCCGGTCCGCGTCCGTAGGGACCGAACGAATGCCCCATGCGGCGTCACCGTAGTCCGTCTGTCACGCTGGGGTGGACGGATAACGAACTCACCGTCCCAGAACGGGGCAGCGGTCAACCACACGGCCGGATCGTGAGCAGCGCGAACAGCGGTCCCGGGTGCGGTCAGTCTCGGGTCGCCGGGAGGCCGCCCGTGTCCGACACCGCCGCTGGGCAGGTACTGCCGCCTCATGCGATCACCAGCGCCACCGGCATCCTCATGGAGCGCTACGACTGCACCGAGGACGACGCCACGGAAGTCCTCATCGACTGGTCGCTCCGCACCGGTGTCGGCCTGACCGACGTCGTCGCCTGGCTGATCAAGGACGCCAGGAGCGTCCCGGCCGGCAGCTGACCCCAAGCCCGGTCGCCCACCCTCGGCACTCAGACCCTGGGCCCGCCGAGGGTCCGGCGACCGCACGGGATCCCACAGCGTCGGCTCACACCAGACGCCGACCGCCGGTGCACCACCCGAGCCGGCTCGAAGCTCACACCAGCAGCTTCGCGGGCAGGCCCCGTGCCGAGCATCCCCCCGCTTCGGCGCGGGGCCCGTCTCGCCTCCGCCCCGCCGTGGGTCGTGGCGGTCCGTGCCCCGAGCGCGACCCCGACGAGGAGACTCCATGCCCGAGCTCGGCCACCCCGGCGACGTCGACGACATCGACACGCCACCAGTCGGTGTCCCGACCCTGTCTGGATGGCTGCGAGACCGGGATGTGGTGGAGCTGGCGGGCGTGGCCCGCGATGCCCGCCTCGTCGGAGGCTCCTTCGGGCGCCACCTGCGCGAGCGCACGTAGCGCCCGTCCGACAGGGTGATCCACGCGGACTCAGGGCAAGATCGGCCCACCGCATATCCACCGGAATCGTCCCGCTCGCGTCCCGAGGTGCCCGGCAACAGCGAGAGGTGCAGCCAGACGTTGGTGCAGCTCAGGCCGGGCGTACGAGACTCACCGTGTAGTCGGGAGAACTCATCGACGAGATGCGAAAGGTCCGGGGTTCGATTCCCCGCGCCGGCTCCAGGTCAACGGCGGTGCTCCCGTCGTGATCCCTGCGGTGACAGCAGCGGTTCACCCCGGGCGTCCCTTCTCCCGCAGCGTGGTCAGCTCGGCGCTCTCGCCCGAGACGGGCACGGCCGAGGTCGCACGGTCGCAGCACCACCGAGCCGGTCGGTCGTGAGGGGCGACACTTCCGTCCGGGCATACCCCCTGGGGTACCTTGGTTGTACGGGATGCCGACCCGGACCGACGGAAGAGGAGCTCGCCATGCAGGTGCAGGCCACCGAACTCACCGATGTGGTTGCCCGCCTGCGTCGCGTGGAGGGCCAGATCGCCGGGATCGTGCGCATGATCGAGGAGGGTCGCGAGTGCAAGGACGTCGTCACGCAGCTCGCGGCGGCGTCCCGCGCCCTGGACAAGGCAGGCTTCAAGATCATCGCCACCGGGTTGCGGCACTGCATGACCGAGAACGACGACGGGGAGCGCGCCGTCGACGTCGCCGAGATGGAGAAGCTCTTCCTCTCCCTGGCCTGACCAGGCCACGAGACGTCGTACAGCGCTCCACGAGCAGGACGACCGACGAGCCGGGGCGTTCGACCTCCACGGACGCCCCGGTCGACGAGGACCGATCCAGGAACGGTAGATACCCTACCGGGTAGGGAACCCAGCATGATCGACGTGCAGACCATCGCCACGACGAGCCTCGGTGACCGCAGCTATCTCGCCCACGACGGCGACGTCGCGCTGGTCGTCGACCCGCAGCGCGACATCGACCGGGTGTTCGCCCTGGTCGAACGGCTCGGGGTGCGGATCACCCACGTCGCCGAGACCCACATCCACAACGACTACGTCACCGGCGGGCTCGAGCTCGCGGCGCGCACCGGCGCGGCCTACCTCGTCGACGCCCGCGACCAGGTCGGCTTCGAGCGCACCCCGGTCACCGAGGGCGAGGACATCGCGATCGGGTCGATGCGGCTGCGGCCCCTGGCCACGCCGGGCCACACCCACCACCACCTGTCCTACGCCCTGATCGACACCCAGGCCGACGACTCCGGCGCCGTGGCGGCGGTGTTCACCGGCGGCTCGATGCTCTACGGCACCACCGGTCGCACCGACCTCGTCTCGCCCGACGACACCGTCGAACTCACCCACGCCCAGTACCACTCGGTGCGCCGGCTGGTCGGCGAGCTCCCGGCCGACGCGGTGGTCTACCCGACCCACGGGTTCGGCAGCTTCTGCTCGGCCACCCCGCCCTCGGGCGAGGCGTCCACCGTCGGCGACCAGCGCACGGCCAATCCGGCGCTGACCCAGGACGAGCAGGAGTTCGTCGACACCCTGATCGCCGGGCTCGGTGCCTATCCCGCCTACTACGCGCGGATGGCGCCGACCAACGCCGCCGGACCCGCCCCGGTCGACCTCTCGGCCCCCGAGCCGGTCGCGCCCGTCGAGCTGCGCACCCGCCTCGAGGCCGGCATCGCCGCCGGGCAGTGGGTGGTCGACCTGCGCGAGCGCACCGCCTTCGCCGCCGGGCACCTGGTCGGGTCGTTGAGCTTCCAGCTCGCCCAGCCCTTCGTCACCTACCTGGGCTGGCTCCTGCCCGACGACGCGGAGCTGACCCTGATCGGTGAGACCAGCGAGCAGGTCGCCGACGCCCGCCGCGAGCTCGTGCGCATCGGCATCGACCGCATCGCGGGCGCCGCCACCGGCCCGGTCGACACCCTCGCCGACGACGCCCCCGTGGCGTCCTACCGTGTGTGCGACTTCGCGGGGCTGCTCGACCGCGACCCGTCCGCGGTGGTCGTCGTCGACGCCCGCACCGAGAACGAACGCGCCGGCGGCGGCGTCGCCGGGTCGGTGCACATCCCGCTGCACGAGATGCTCGCCCGTCGCGAGGAGGTTCCCGACGGCGAGGTGTGGATCTACTGCGGGTCGGGCTATCGCGCGTCGGTTGCGGCCTCCCTGCTCGCCGCAGAGCCCGGCCGCGACCGTGAGCTCGTCGTCGTCAACGACGACTGGCCGAACGCCGCCGAGTCCGGTCTGCCCATCGCGCACGACCGGACATCCGTGCCGGTCGGCTGACACCCGACCCTCCGGCAGCGCTCGGGCGTCCCCGGCCCCCCACTGCTCGAGCGCCGGGGTGGCCCGGCCCCCGGGTCGGGGCCACCCCACCTTCCGCGTGACGAGAGGACTGCGATGACCGGGCTCGCCGCGCTGTTCGGCGCCGTGATCGGTGCCCTGCTCGGCCTGGTCGGCGGGGGCGGCGGCATCCTCGCCGTCCCCGCCCTGGTCTACGGGCTCGGGTTCCCCGTCTCCGCCGCTGTCCCCGCCTCGCTGGTGGTCATCGGACTCACCTCCGCCGTCGCGGTCGCACCGCGGGTCCGTCGGGAGGTCAACTGGCGACTCGCCGCGATCGTCGGAGCCGCCGGCATCCCCACCGCGCTGCTCGGAGGTGTGGTCAACCACCGCCTCGACCAGGACGTGCTGCTGGTGGTCTTCGCCGCCATCATGATCCTCGCCGCGGTGCGGATGCTGCGCGGCACCGACGAGACCGGCGGGGTGTGCGACCTGCCCGACGGCGGGGTCGCCTGGCGGCGCTGCCTGCCCCGCGCGATGGCGACCGGGCTGCTGGTCGGGTTCCTGACCGGGCTCCTCGGGGTGGGCGGCGGGTTCCTGCTGGTGCCCGCCCTGATCATCGCCCTCGGGCTGCGGACCCCGATCGCCGTGGCGACCTCGCTGGTCATCATGGTGATCAACTCGGCGGCCGGGCTCGTGCCCCATCTCGCCTCCGGGGGCCTCGCCGCCGGGATGGACTGGCCGGTCATCGCCGTGTTCGCCCTGGCCGCCTTCGTCGTCTCCCTGCCCGCCGGCCGACTCGCCCGCCGTGTCCCCGCCGCCGTCCTGCGCCGCGGGTTCGCCGTGCTGGTCCTGCTCGTCGCCGCCGGCGTCACCACCCGGTCCCTCACCACCCTGATCGCCTGACCCACCGACCGAAGGAACATCGATGACCACCATCCGCGAGATCACCGTCGACGACCTCGCCGCCGCGCTCCGGGACTCGGACCCCCCGATGCTGCTCGACGTCCGGGGCCACGCCGAGTACGCCACCGGCCACGTCCCCGGCGCCGTCAACATCGCCCTCGACGAGCTCCCGGAGCGCCTGGGCGAGCTGCGAGGCAGCGCGCAGATCGCGGCGATCTGCCAGTCCGGGCGACGCAGTGCCCAGGCGGCCGAACAGCTCGGAGCCACCGGCATCGACGTGGTGTCGGTCGCGGGCGGGACGAGCGCCTGGGTCGAGTCGGGCCGTCCGACCCTCAGCGGCCGGCGACCGCCGGTTCAGCCTCACCCGGAGGAGGAGTCGTCATGATGGGTTCCCTGCCGATGCTGGGGTGGCTGTGGCCCTCCCTGATCGTGATCGGGCTGGCCCTGATCGCCGTCGCCACGGTCGTCCTGGCACGTCGCCGGCACGGGTCGGCGGCGCCCCGTCCGTCGACCGCCCGCGAGCTGCTCGACGCGCGGTACGCCCGCGGCGAGATCGACGACGACGACTATCAGCGCCGACGACCTGCTCCGATGACCGGGCGCCCCCGTTCCGGCGGTCGGATCAGCCGCCGACGAGCACTCGGGCTGCTCGGGCTCGGCGCCGCCGCGGTCACCGTCGGCACCACCGGGTGGGCGACCCTCGGGACCACCGGCACCACGCGTCCGAGCTCCGACCTGCCCACCGGTGAACCGCTGGCGCCACCGCCCGAACTCGCCAGCCGCCAGGGCCGGCTCGACGTCGCACTGACCGCAGCACCGGGCGCGTCCCTGGCCGGACGACCCGCCTCGAGCTGGGGGTACAACGGCTCCAGCCCGGGCCCCACCCTGCGGGTGCGGCCCGGCGACGTCCTCGCGATTCGATTGCGCAACGGACTCGACCAACCCACCAACCTGCACACCCACGGCCTGCGGGTCTCCCCCGAGGGCAACTCCGACAACCCGTTCATCCACATCGCGCCCGGCGAGACGTTCGACTACCGCATCGCCATCCCCGACAGCCACCCCGCCGGCACGTTCTGGTACCACCCCCACGCCCACGGCGACGTCGCCGACCAGCTCTTCGCCGGCCTCGCCGGAGCCCTCCTCGTCGACGACGCCGGCGAGCCCGCCGTCACGGCGGACCGGGTCCTGCTCATCACCGACACCACGCTCACCAGCGCCGGCCCCGCCGCCGCCGACACCGCGTCGCGCATGGTCGGCCGGCAGGGTGAACTGTTGCTGCTCAACGGCCAGCACCAGCCCGTCATCCCGGCCACCACCGGCGACCTGCAGCGTTGGCGACTGATCAACGCCACCACCTCACGCACCCTGACCCTGCACCTCGACGCCCACCAGCTGGCCCGCATCGCCCTCGACGGGAGCACCCTGCCGACCGCCACCATCGGCGACACCGTTCGGCTCGCCCCGGGCAACCGCACCGACGTCCTCGTCCGCCCGGACCGACCCGGCACCGTCGCGCTCACCGCCCACACCGAGCCGCGCCGCGCGATGGGCATGATGGGCGGGGCGGACACCGGAGGGGAGACCGAGGTCCTGGCCACGCTGGCGACCAGCGGCCCCGCCCGGGCTCCGAGCGCGCTGCCCACCTTCCCGGCCGGGCCCGCGCCCGACACCGGCGCGACGTCCCGCGCTCGCCAGCTCGCGTTCACCATGGGCATGGGCAGCGGGATGGGCCCGGGCGGGACGGGGTCGAGCGGCCAGGGCATGACCTTCGGCTTCGACGGTCGCGCCTACGACCCCGTCCGGACCGACCAGACCGTGGCCCTGGGCGCCATCGAGGAATGGACCGTCACGAACCCCACCCCGATGGCCCACCCGTTCCACCTGCACGCCTGGCCGGTCGAGGTCCTCGCCGACAGCGCCGGCACCCCGACCACCGGCACACTGCAGGACGTGGTGCTCGTACCCGCCCGCGGCTGGGCCCGGCTACGCATCCCGTTCACCATGATGCCGGGTCGCAGCGTCTACCACTGCCACATCCTCGATCACGAAGACCTCGGCATGATGGCCACCATCGCCGTCAGCTGAGCCGCAGCTCCACGCGATCGCCGGCGGCACCTCTGCCTGGACCGAAGCCGGCCGACCGACGAACTCCATCTGACCGTTCGGTTGCCTGGGAGGGACGGGCCGTGCACGACGACTCCACGATGACCGCCGCGGTCCTCACCGCCTTCGGCGGGCCGGAGGTCCTGGTCGTGCGGGACGACGTCCCGATTCCGCTCCCGGCGCGGGAGCAGGTCCGGGTACGAGTGAGCGCAGCGTCGCTGAACAACACCGACCTGTGGACCCGTGAGGGGAGGTACGGGACCGCCGAGGACCCCGACGCGCAGGCAGGCTGGCTCGGGCCGATCGCGTTCCCCCGCATCCAGGGCGGAGACGTCGCCGGGGTCGTCGACGCCGTCGGGGAGCACGTGGGTTCCGAGCTCATCGGGCGCCGGGTGCTGGTCGACCCCGCCCGCTACGCGCACGCCGGACCCGACGCGCCGATCGTCGCGGTGCTCGGTAGCGAGTTCGACGGCGGGTTCGCCGAGTACACCGTCGTCGACGCCGCACGCGTTCACGACGTCACCGGATCGCCCCTCACCGACGAACAGCTGGCCTGCTTGCCGATCGCGTCCGGGACAGCCATGGGGATGCTGGAACGCGGCGGGATCACCGCGGGCGAGACCGTCGTGGTGACAGGGGCATCCGGCGGCGTCGGGCTGGCCGTGGTCGGACTCGCCGCTGCCCGCGGAGCCCGTGTCACCGCGATCACCGAGCACGCGAAGGCGGGGCTGATCGAGGAGGCCGGCGCAGCGAAGACCGTGGACCGCTCCGAACGCGGTGGAGACGTGGTTGCGGCGGTCCGAGCAGCTCACCCCGATGGGGTCGATGCCGTGGTCGACGTCGTCGGCGGGGATCAGCTCGCACGCCTGATCGATGTCCTCGCGCCCGGTGGGCGGGCCGTCGTGGCCGGTGCCGTGGCCGGGCCGGTCGCCGAGATCGACCTCCGCCGGCTCTACCTGCACAACCGGCAGCTCATCGGCTCGACGATGCACACCGCAGCGCACTTCGCAAGACTGGTGGACCACGCCCGCGCGGGCGACGTCCGCCCTCGGGTCGCCGCACGACACGCCCTCGCCGCGATCCACGAGGCCCAGGCCCAGTTCGTGCGTCGCGAACACGTCGGCAAGATCGTGGTGCTTCCGGGGCCCGCAAGCTGATTCACGGTCCAGCGCGTGATCCCCACGCCGGGGAGCACCGTGCGTGGCGCATCGGGCACCCGCGGAAGTGGCGCCTGACGGCCGATGCTGCGCCGGTCGGGCTCGGGCACGCTGGTCCTCCTCGTCGAGACGGGAGCCACGGATGGACGCCACGAGCGCGAACCCCACCGGTGACAAGGCCACGTGCATCCGGGCCATGGAGCTGATGACCACGGGCACGGTCGACGACTTCGCCGAGGTCTACGCGGCTGACGCGCTCGACCGTGAAGCCGACGACCACCCCCCGCTGCGCGGGCCGCAGGGCCTGCACCGCAGCGCGGTCCGGCTGCGGGAGGCCTTCGCCGACATGCACTGGGAGGTCCACCGCGCCGTGCAGGACGGCCCGATCGTCGTCCTGCACACGACGATGAGCGGGCGGCAGCAGGGGACGTTGACGGCCTACGGGCCGGACGGCGCGGTCCGTGCGGTCTTCCCGTCGCGCGGCCGGTCGTTCGCCGTGACGCAGACGCACTGGTTCCGGATGGAGGGCGGCATGATCGCCGAGCACTGGGCGAACCGGGACGACATGACGATGGGCCGCCAGCTCGGCTGGATCCCGCCGACACCCGCCTACATCGTCAAGATGGTCCGGGCCCGCCGGCAGGCACAGCGGGCGACGAAGGTCTGACCCGGGGTGCGAGCTCGCCGACGGGCCTGATGCCGCCCGTGAGGTGACAGGGGCCTGCTCACCCCCCGACGAACCGTCCTTCTCGGACCGTCTGGCACGAATCGGGCGAGGTGAGCCTATCCTTCCCTCGTGCCCGACCACGCCGACGTGCCGAGCCGGACGACCGACCCGTCCGTGCGGGTCGAGGGCACGGACCTCGAGCTGGGGTACCGCGACCGCACGGTGGTCCACGGCGCCGACATCGCGCTGCGCGCCGGGCGCGTCACGGCCCTGGTCGGTCCGAACGGCAGCGGCAAGTCCACCTTGCTGCGGGCGCTCGCGCGCCTGCACCGACCCGACGCCGGCTCGCTGCGTCTGTCGGACGAGGACTCGGAGCCGGTCGACGCGCTGAGCCTCGGTCGCCGCGACTTCGCCCGCCGGGTCACCCTGCTCGCGCAGAGCCGGCCGACCCCCGCCGGGATCACCGTCGCCGACGTCGCCGGGTTCGGGCGGCACCCCTACCGCGGGCGCTGGAGCGGCGGGGACCCCGAGGGCCCCGCGGCCGTCGAGCGAGCGCTGAGCGTGACCGGCCTGACCGACCTCGCCGACCGGCCGGTCGACGAGCTCTCCGGCGGACAGCTCCAGCGGGTGTGGCTGGCCTCCTGCCTGGCACAGGACGCCGACGTCCTCCTCCTCGACGAGCCGACGACCTTCCTCGATCTGCGCTTCCAGGTCGAGATGCTCGACCTCGTCCGTGACCTGGCCGACGAGGGCGGCGTGGCCGTCGGGCTCGTCCTGCACGACCTGGACCAGGCGGCGGCGGTGGCCGACGAGGTCGTGCTGCTCGCCGACGGGCGGGTGCGGGGCTGTGGCCCTCCCGCGACCGTCCTCACCGCCGATCTGCTCAGCGACGTCTACGGCATCCCCGTCGACGTCGACCACGACCCGCGCACGGGTGCCCTCCGCACCCGGCCCGTCGGACGGCACCCGGCGCGCGTGCCGGTCGCCGCCCCCGGAAGAGGAGTGCCATGAGCCGTTCCCCGATCGTCGTCCTCGCCTGGGTGCTGGTCCTGCTCGGGCTGGCCGCCTGCGGCACGACCGAACCCGCCTCCGGCGGCGCCCGGTCCCCGAGCGCGCCGACCGGCGGTGAGATCGCCCTGACCGACGCACGAGGTCGGCAGGTCACCCTGCCCCGGCCCGCCACCCGCGTGGTCACCCTCGAGTGGAACGCCACCGAGCACGTCGTGTCCCTCGGCGTGATGCCGGTGGGCGCGGCGGACGTCGCGGGTTACGGGAACTGGGTCAAGGCCGCCCCGCTCGACCCGTCGGTGCGCGACGTCGGTGTGCGCGGCGAGCCCAGCGTGGACGCGATCGCGGCGCTGCGGCCCGACCTCGTCGTCGCCACCGACGAGCTGCCCGAGGGCGCGGTGGCGCAGATGGAGGCGTTCGCCCCCGTCCTGTTCCTCCCCGGCGGCGCGGTGGCCGACCCGATCGGGCAGATGAAGCGCAACATCGAGCAGGTCGGCCGCGCGCTGGGCAAGGACGCCGAGGCCGCGGCCCAGGTCCAGCAGTTCGACGCGCGCCTCGCCGAGGGCCGCGACCAGCTGGCCGGCCGCGCCGGGCAGCGCTTCGTGTTCGCCGACGGCTACGTCGAGGGCGGCCAGGTCTCCATCCGCCCGTTCACCGACGGCTCGCTCATCGGCGCCGTCACCACCGGGCTGGGCCTGACCAACGCCTGGACCGAGCCGGGTGACGCCACGTACGGGCTCGCGCAGACCGACGTCGAGGGACTCACCCGGGTGGGCGACGCCACGTTCCTCTACATCGTCAACGACGCCGACGGCGGCGACCCGTTCCGCAACGAGCTGTCCTCGAACGCCGTGTGGCAGTCGCTGCCGTGGGTGCGCACCAACCAGGTGGACCGCCTGCCCGACGGCATCTGGGTCTTCGGTGGGCCGGTCTCCATGCAGCGCTACATCGACGCCACCGTCGACGCGCTCAACCGGGCGTAGCCGCGGTGACGTCGGTCGCCGACCCCGCCCCGCCGACGGCCCCCGCCCCGACCCGCCCGTGGGGGGTGACGGGGGTCGTCGCGGCCGGCGTGCTCGCCGTCGTCGTCCTCGCGGCGGTGCACGTGCTCCAGGGGACGGCCACGGTCGGGATCGGCGACCTCCTGGGCCTGCTCGTCGGCGACGACGCCGAGCAGGCGGGCGCCGTCGTCGTCGCCTCGCGGGTGCCGCGGTTGCTCGCGGGGCTGGTGGTCGGGGTGGCGCTCGGCGTGGCCGGGGCGGCGATGCAGTCGCTGGCCCGCAACCCGCTCGCCGCCCCCGACACCCTCGGCGTGGACGCCGGCGCCTGGCTCGCGCTCGTGGTCGTCTCGGTCGTCGGGGTCACGCTGCCGATGCCGGTGGCCGGCGGCATCGCCTTCCTCGGCGGACTCGTCGCCGCGGCGCTCGTGCTCGCGCTCTCGTCCGGCGTGGGGTCCGGGCCGACGCGGCTGGTGCTCGCCGGCTCGGTGATCGGGCTCGCGCTGGAGGCCGTCGCGATCACGTGCATCCTGCTGTTCCGCGAGCAGACCACCGGCCTGTTCGCCTGGGGCAACGGATCCCTCGCCCAGTACGGGACGTCGGGCCTCGCCGCGATGGTCCCGGTCGTCGTGCTCGCGACCCTCGGGCTGCTGGCCATGTCCCGCCGACTGGACCTCCACGCGCTCGGTGACGACGCCGCCGCCGTGCTCGGGGTGGACGTGCGGCGGGTCCGGCTGGTCACGGTGCTGCTCGCGGTGCTGCTCGCCGCGGCCGCGGTGACCCTGACCGGCCCGCTCGGGTTCGTCGGGCTCGCCGCGCCCGCTCTCGTGCGGCTGCTCGTGCCGGTCGTTCCCGGACTGGCGCGCCACCGCGTGCTGCTGGTGGTGTCGGCACTGTCCGGCGTCGTCGTCGTGCTCGGCGCCGACGTGCTGGCCCGGCTGACCCTCGGGGCCCAGGTCGGCGGGGTGGAGCTCCCGACGGGCACGGTGACGTCGTTGTTCGGCGCGGCGTTCCTCGTCTGGCTCGCCTCCCGGTTCCGCTCGTCGGGTCCGACGCGAGCCGCGCCCGCCGCCCGGTCCGCCCGCCGGCGTGGGCGCACCGCGCTCGTCGTCGTCCTGGTCGCCGCGGGCGCGGCGACGCTGGTGGCCGCGACCGGCGGGGTCCTGCTCGGGGACGCGAAGCTGCTGCTCGGCGACGTCGCGAACTGGCTCACCGGGCGGTCCGGCCCGGTCGTGACCTCCGTCCTCGACGCCCGGGTCCCGCGCGTCCTCGCCGCCCTGGCCGCCGGCGCCGCGCTCGCCGTCGCGGGGACCGTCATCCAGGCGACGTGCCGCAACCCGCTCGCCGAGCCCGGCATCATCGGCGTCACCGGCGGGGCGGGCCTCGGAGCGGTCCTCGCCATCACCCTCGCGCCGACCGCGGGCGCGACCGGCGTGGCCGTGGCCGCCTTCGCCGGTGCCGCCGGCGCGACGGTGCTCGTGTTCGGCCTCGCCGCGCGCAGCGGCCTGGACTCCGACCGGCTCGTCCTGGTCGGCGTGGGGGTGTCGGCGGCGACCGCGGCGCTGACCACCCTCGTCATCGTGCTGTCCGACCCCTACAACGTCGGCAAGGCCCTGACCTGGCTCTCCGGCTCGACCTACGGGCGCTCGGCGGCGGACGTGGTGCCGGTGGCGATCGCGCTGCTGCTCCTCGGACCCCTGATCTGGCGGTCGCGCCGCGAGCTCGACCTCGTCGCCGTCGACGACGACACCCCGCGCATCGTCGGCGTCCACCTCGAGCGCTCGCGACCGTGGCTGCTCGGCCTCGCGTGTCTGCTGACCGCGACCGCGGTGGCGGCCGTCGGCGTCATCGCCTTCGTCGGGCTGGTCGCCCCGCACGCCGCGCGGGCGCTCGTGGGCGCCCGCCACGCGCGGGTCCTGCCGGTGGCCGCGCTGCTCGGGGCGCTGCTCGTCTCCGTCGCCGACACCCTCGGGCGCACGGTCATCGCGCCCGGTCAGCTGGCCGTCGGTCTGGTCACCGCGCTCGTCGGTGCGCCCTGGTTCGTGTGGCTGCTGTGGCGCTCCCGGGCCGCCACGCGGTGACCCACGCGGTGGGACCCGCCTCCGGCGCGGGTCCGTCCCGCCGCCGCCCGGGACGGCTCAGTTGCCGCGGCCCCGGCCCTCGCCGCCGCCCCCGCCGTTGCCCTTCTTCTTCCCGGGGCCGTCCTGGCCGCCGTTCCCCCGGCCGTCCTCGCGGTCGGCGGGCCCCTGCCGGCGGTCGCCGTCGACGGTGTCCGCCGTCGAGGCCGGCGCCCGCCGCTCCGACCGGGTCGGCGCCGCCGCGGCGACCTCGGTGAGCGGCGTCGAGGTCGCGGTGCTCGGGGCGGGCACGATCGGGGGCGCGGCGAGCGGGAGGGCCGGGGGCGCCTGCGCGAGGGCGGCCGCGGGCGGCGGCGGCGACGGCTCGGGGCTCGACCCGCTCACCAGGGAGACCAGCCCGGCCACGCCGAGGAGCCCGGCCAGCCCCGCACCCGCCACGACGCGGCGCGAGGGCCGGAACCAGCCCGCCATCACGACGCGGTGGCGCCCGGCGCCCGGCGCCGTGGGCTGCGTGCTCCCGAGCACCGCGTGGTCCCCGCCGTCGGGGACCCCGATCGCTGCGGCTCCGGCCGGGCCCGGCCGCTCGCCGTCCTCGATCGTGGCCGCCGTGGCGACGTGCTCGACCTCGTCCCCGAGACGGCGCGCGGCGGTCCGCGCCGTCGGGCGTCGCACCGGATCGAGGTCGAGCAGGGCGCGCAGCACGGTGCCGAGCCGCCCGGTCGCCGCGAGGTCAGCGGTCCCCGCCGGTCCCTCGAGAGGGTCGTCCGCCTCGGGTCGGGGAGGGGCGCCGGTGAGCGCGGCGTGGAGGGTCGCGCCCAGGGAGAAGACGTCGGCCTTGGCCGTGGGCGCCGCCCCGAGGGCGAGCTCGGGGGCCATGTAGCGGGGGGTGCCGGCCACGAGGTGGCTGTCCGCGCCGAGGTCGGCGCCCATCACCGCGATCCCGAAGTCGGTCACCGTCACCGCGTCGTCGGGGCCGATCATGACGTTCGCGGGCTTGATGTCGCGGTGCACCACGCCGGTGCGGTGCATGGCGGCGAGGCCCTCGGCGATCTGCGCACCGATGCCGGCGACGCGCTCCGCGGGCAGCGGCCCGTCCCGGTCCAGCAGGTCCGCCAGCGACGGTGCGTCCACGTACTCCATGACCAGGCAGACCTCGCCGTCGAGCTCGGTCATGTCGTAGATCGCGGCCAGCCGCGGGTGGTGCAGGCGCGCGGCCACGCGTCCCTCGCGGTGGGCCCGGTCCCGGACCATCCGGGCCCGGGCCTCGTCGAGCGCCTGGCCACCGTGCAGCCGCTTCACCGCGACCTCGCGGTCGAGCAGCTGGTCGTGGGCCCGCCAGACCGACCCGGACCCGCCCCGTCCCACCGGGGCCAGCAGCAGGTAGCGGCCGGCCACCAGGCGTCCGGGCTCGATGGTCGCCGAGGTGCTCGGCACCGTCGTGGGCGTGGACATGGCCCTCCCTGACGAGATCGACGGTGCGGCTCCTGGGGACATCGCTCGTCGTGACCGTCCCGTTACCTCGCTGCGGGAGGCGGTCCGGGCGCGGGGGAGACCGGGTGCTGCAGGTGCACGGTGGTGCCCGACGACCGGGCGTCGATGTCGACCGTCGCGGCGAGCGCGCGGATGAGGGGCAGGCCCCGGCCGCGGTGCTCCTCGGGGGCGGAGCCCTCGCTCCGCCAGCGGCCGCGATCGCTCACGGTGGTGGTGACGGCGGCGTCGGCGAACTCGGACAGGAGCGTCATCGGGCCCGCGGGCCGGCCGCGGTAGGCGTGGTCGACGACGTTGGTGAGGGCCTCGTACACGGCGAGCACGAGGTCGTCGGTGAGGTCGCGCGCGAGGCCGAGGGCGGTCGTCCAGGCGCGGACGGTGCGGCGGACGTCGCCCGCGTGGTCGGTCGTGGCGCCGGTGCAGCAGTACAGGGTCCGGGCCGTGGGCACGGTGGGCACCGTGGGCACGGTGGTCCGGGCGACGACCAGCTCGCCGGGTGCGGAGAGCGCACTCATCAGGGGAGCGGGACGCGGTCGGTGCTCGGGCACGGGTGATCCTCCGGCGCCGGGTGGCGTCGTCCGGCGAGGGTGTGGTGGGGGCGGGGTCGCGAGGCGTCGGGGCTCGTGGGCCAGGAGCCCTGACCGGCTGGGGTGTCAACCGGCCAGGGCCTGGAGTCGACGGACGGGATCGGGACGAGCCCCACCCCGGACGACGACCCTCCCCCGGGGTGGAGCCCGGGGAGATCAGGGAGCGCACCGGCCCGGACCGAGCGGTCGCTCGGCCCGGGCCGTCTCAGACCCGGGGCGCGGCGCCCGCGGCGGCGTCGTCGGCGAGTCGGCGGGTCAGCGGGCGGCCGGGGGCGCCCTCGCCGGCGCGCGAGGTGTCGGACTCGGTGCTCATCGCACCCGCCATCTCCCGCCCGGGGCCGTCGCCCCCGTCGCCCCCGCGAGGTCGGCTCGCAGCCACCACGCAGCGCGACGAGCAGGTCTGACCTCGGCCGGCGCCGGGACCTCTCCCCGGGCTCATCGGCGCGGCCCTCGGTGGGGACCACTCGCGGCCTGTCGTCAGGGCGCTGGTCGCCGAGCGTACGACTTGTCCACCCGTGGCGCGAACCAGGGGGCCGCCGGGAGGCGTCGCCTGACCCCACCGGCGCATCCTGGGCACCGTGATGGTGACGATGAGTGACCAGTACCACACGATCGGGCTGCTACCGTCGCTGTCGTGGAGCACGGACGTGCGCGGGCAGCGACGACACCGTCGCGCGTGTGCTCGTGGGCGCTCGCGGCGTCCTCCCTCGCGGTCGTCGCGGTCGCCGGGACGTTCGACGTCCTCGCCGGCGAGCGGCCCGACCACACCCTGAGCCTGGTCCTCGTCGCGCTCGCCGTCGGCGTGCTGCGGTGGTGCCTGCGGGGCCGGCTGCGCGGGGTGTTCTTCCTGGTCAACGTCGCCGTGGTGGCTCAGCCCGTCGCCCACGGCGTCGGCGAGCTGATCCAGGCGACCGGGGGTCCGCTGCCGCACTCCCACGACGTGCCCGAGGAGCTGTCCGGGCTGACCGTGCAGCTCGCCGTGGCGCTGCTGGTCACCGTGGTCGCCGGCAGTGAGCCGATCGTGGCCGTCGTGGCCACCACGGTGATCACGGCGGCGGCCGTCGTCGCGCGCGTGCCCGTGGCGGTCCCCGGTGGCCCGGCGCTGCCGCCCTCGCGTCCGGACCAGCGGCGACCACCCGACGACGGCGACGCGTCCACGCGGTGCCGTCCCCGTCGCGGTCCGCCGCCGTCGCTGGGGCTCACCGTCTGACCACAGACCGCCCGGCACACTCGGGTGGCCGTGCGCCGCGTGCGCGGGCGCATCGCGGTGCACCCCGTCGGTACCGACCACGTCCACCGGCCCGACCGCGGGCCATGCTTCCCCGAGGCGCATCCGTACCCATGTCCCTGCCTGCACCACGTCCCGTGCCGCCCGTCCCGGCGCCCGCCCGGCCGGGTGACGACGCCCCGTCCGGCCAGCTCCGGGGGCGGCGCGTGCTCGTCACCGGCGCCACCGGCTTCGTCGGGCGCCACCTGTGCCGGCGCCTGCGCCGGCTCGGGGCCGAGGTCCACGCGCTGTCCCGCGACCCCGGGCCCCACGTCGCGACCCTGCCCGGTGTGACGTGGCACCGCGGCGACCTGGCCGACGAGGAGGACGTCGCCGCGATCGTCGGGCGCGTCCGTCCGGCCGCGGTGTTCCACCTCGCGAGCCTCGTCCAGGGCGACCGGGAGAGCGCCCTGGCGCTGCCGATGCTCGAGGCCAACACCCGCGCCGCGGTGGCCGTCATGACCGCCGCGAACGACGTGCCCGGGTGCCGGGTCGTGCTCACCGGCTCGATCGAGGAGCCGCGCGGCGACGAGCCGCCGGTCTCCCCCTACGCGGCGGCCAAGAGCGCGGCCACGGGCTACGCGCGGTTGTTCCACGCGCAGTGGGAGCTGCCGGTGACGGTGCTGCGGCTCGCGATGGTCTACGGGCCCGACCAGCCCGACACCCGCAAGCTCGTGCCCTACGTGTGCTCCTGCCTGCTCGACGGCACGACGCCCGCCCTGAGCAGCGGCACCCGGCCGATCGACTGGGTCCACGTCGACGACGTGTGCGACGCCCTCGTGCGCGCCGCGACCACGCCGGACGCCGCCGGCCAGGTCCTCGACATCGGGTCCGGGCAGACGTCCACCGTCGCCGAGGTGGTGCGCACCCTGGCCGACCTCGCCGGCCACGACGGGCCCCTCGGCTTCGGCGAGGGCGAGGACCGCCGCCTCGACCTCGCGCACGTCGCGGACCCGGGCCCGGCCGCCGCCACCCTCGGCTGGCGGGCCACGACGACCCTGCGCGACGGGCTCGCGCGCACCCTCGCCTGGCACGCGGAGCAGCGCACGCGGCCGGTGGCGTGACGCTCCGGGGCCTGCGTCCCCGCGCCTGCGGTGTCCTCGCTGCTCGCATCGGGTGAAGCTCGCCGCCGGGCCGCGGCGGCGGGGCCACACTCGGTCGCACGCGAGCGGCGACCCGAGGAGCGCCCGATGCCGATGATCGTGATGGCCCAGCCCATCCCGCCCGAGAAGTACGAGAAGTGGCGTGATGCGATCAGCTCGTTCGGCGGCTCGCGCAGCGAGGAGTACACCGCGGCGCGCACCCGGCAGGGCGTCTCCCGCCAAGGCGTCTTCGTGCACCACACACCCGAGGGGCCGGTGGAGATCATGGTCATGGAGTCCGACGACCCCGGGCGGACGCTCGGGCTCATCGCGACCTCGCAGGAGCCGTTCGACGTCGAGTTCCGCGAGTTCCTCATGGACGTCTTCGGTCTCGACCTGTCGAGGTCGCCGTCGGCACCGCTGCCCGAGCAGCTGCTCGACTGGACCGCGCCCTCGCGCGTGCCCGGGCCCTGAGGAGCCCGTGTCCCTCGACGAGGTCCGTGCCGCCATCGACCGCATCGACGACCAGATCGTCGTGCTCCTCGCGCAGCGGCAGGAGCAGGTCCGGGCCGCGGCCGCGTTCAAGAGCGACGACGCGGCGGTGCGGGCGCCCGCCCGCCGCGCGGCGGTGATCGCCCGGCTGCGGCAGCGGGCCGAGGAGGAGGGCGTGCACCCCGACGTCGTGGCCGCGACGTACACGGCGATGATCGACGCCTTCATCGCCCTCGAGCTGGGTGTGCTCCACGCGCACGAGCACCCCGGCTGACGCGTCGCGAGCGCCCCGAAACCCCCGCCACCCCATGGGATGAACCGCGCGGAGATCCGCTAGCGAGCCCCTGAGCTGCGCCGACGTCTCCCGCGAGCGCCGAGACTCCGCGGGGAGAGCACATGATCATCGAGGCACGCACCGTCGTCGACGGGCCGGTCGTCGTCGTCCCGGCGCCGCGGACACCGCCGGCGCGTCCCGTCGCGGCGCCGCCCGCGCCGGTCCGCGCGGCCGGCGAGCGCGGGCCGGATGGCCACCCGGAGGACCACCCGGACGTCATCGCCGCGCGGCTGGTGTCCCAGGCGGCCGTGGTGTCGTCGGTCGGACGGCTCGTGCTGTTGCTCGCCCTCGGCCTGGCGACGCTGGTCGTGCTGCTCTGAGCAGCACCGGGCCGCAGACGCGTCGGGCGCCGTTCCCGGGCAGGGGACCGGCGCCCGACGAGCGTTCCGCCCGCGGCTCAGGGCGTGATGACGACCTTGAGCGCGAGGTTCGCGGCCGCGTCGGCGAAGACCGAGTAGGCCTCGTCGATCTGGCCGAACGTGAAGCGGTGCGTGCCCATCTTCTCGGCCGGGATGCGGCCGGAGGCGACCATCTTCAGCAGGGTCGGGATGGACACGGTGTCGACGAGACCCATGGTCAGCGTGACGTTCGAGATCCACATGTCCTGCATCGGCAGCTCGACCGGGGTGCCGTGCACGCCGACGTTGGCGATCGTGCCGCCCGGGCGGACCAGCGACGCCGCGGTCAGCAGGGTCTCCGGGTAGCCGACGGCCTCGATGGCGACGTCGACCCCGAGCCCGTCGGTCAGCGCGACGACGTCGCCGACCGTCCCCGGCCCGACCTCGACGACGTCGGTGGCGCCGAACTCGAGTGCCTTCTCCAGGCGGAACTTGTTCGAGTCGATCGCGATGACCTTCGACGCGCCCCACAGGCCCGTGGTCAGCACCGCCGACAGGCCCACCGCGCCCGCGCCGACCACGGCCACCGTGTGCCCGGGCCGGACGTTGCCGGCGAGCACGCCGACCTCGTAGCCGGTCGGCAGCGAGTCGGCGAGGAAGATCGCCTGCTCGTCGGTGACCTCGGACGGGACGGCGTAGAGCGAGGTGTCGGCGTAGGGCACGCGGACGTACTCGGCCTGGGTGCCGTCGATGAGGTGGCCGAAGATCCAGCCGATGCCGCCGACCGTCTGGCAGTGCGACGGCATGCCCCGCTGGCAGTACTCGCAGCGCCCGCACTTGGTGATCGCGGGGACGAGCACCCGGTCGCCGACCGAGAAGCCGCGGACGGCGTCGCCCACCGCGGTCACCGTCCCGACGGCCTCGTGGCCGAGGATGCGCCCGTCGGTCACCGCGGCGACGTCGCCCTGCAGGATGTGCAGGTCGGTGCCGCAGATCGTCGTCGTCTCGACCTTCACCACCACGTCGGTCGGCTCCTGGACCGTGGCGTCGGGGACGTCCTCCCAGGACTTGTTGCCGGGACCGTGGTAGACCAGTGCCTTCATCGCCGCTCCTCGTCGCTCGCGCTGCCGGGCGGCCCGGCCGCTCCCCCGCGGGCCGCCGTGCTCCGACGCTAGTGGCGCGGACCACAGTCGCCTGTCCCATCCTGGGACCACCCGCGCCGCCCCGGCCCCGGCGCCGTCGATCACTGACCCGGGACCGGGACACCCGGTGCGCTCCGCGCAGGTGAGCAGAAAGAAGTGCTGGAGCACTTCTTTCTGCTCACCTGCCGCAGGCACCTAGGCGATGTAGCTGATGCCGAACGCGTCGATCTTGCGGTAGAGCGAGGAGCGGGCGATCCCGAGCATCGCGGCGGCCTGGTAGCGGTTGCCGCGCGCCTCGTAGAGCGCCTGGATGATCGCGTCGGCCTGCGCGGTCTCGAGCATCGAGAGCCTCGGGGCGCGGCGCGTGAAGCACAGGGCGGGCAGGTCGGGGGCCTGGATGACGCCGACGGGCTTGCGCGCCACGACGTAGCGCAGGACGTCCTCGAGCTCGCTGACGTTGCCCGGCCACGCGTAGCCCTCGAGCACCCGCACGACCTGGTGCGACAGCCGCAGCGAGCGCCCGCCGCCGATCGAGCGCAGCACCGAGAGCGCGAGGTCGGCGAGCTCGTCGGCGCGGTGGCGCAGCGCGGGGATGCGCACGGTCTCGTGGAAGTGGCGCAGCAGCAGGCCGTAGGGGCGGCTGGTGTCCACCGACGCCGTGTCGAGGCAGGCCACGACCACGACGTCGCCGGTGCGCGCGAGCAGCAGGCGCAGCTGCTCGTCGAGGCGGCGCGCGACGAGCGGGGTCACGCCCTGCAGCCCGCGCAGCACGACGAGGTGCGGGCGGGTCGGCGGCCGGTGCACGAGGCGGGCGAGCGGCTCGGCGGCGCGCACCCCGTCGCCGGAGGCGTCCGCGGCGTCGGTCGCGATGACGGTGATCGCCCCGTCGCGGTGCAGCCGCCCGAACTGCTCGACGGCCATCGTGCGCTTCCCGACGCCCGCCTCGCCGACGAGCACCTGGTGGCGGCGCCGGGCGAGGTTCGCCGCGAGCTCCTGGCGGGCGCGCAGCGAGGGCGTGAGCAGGTCGCGGTTGGCGCGCACCCGGGCCTCGGCGTGCGCCCGCTCCTCGGACCCGGCGCCGCGCAGGTCGGCGGCGAAGTCGCGGCGGCGGGTGGGCGCGACGTGCGAGCCCTGCCGGCGGCGCGCCTCCGCCTCGCGGCGGCCCTGCTCGTCGCCCGCGGGGCCGGCGCCGACGACGCAGCCCACCAGGCGCTCCTCGTGGCGGACCTCCCGGACGGCCACCTCCGCGCACCCGCCCGAGGGCAGGTCGACGTGGTACGGCGCCTCGGGGCGCTCGAGGGCGAGGCCGGCGAGGGCGAGGTCGGCGAGGACCTGCTGGTCGGCGGGCGGGAGCCGGCGCGCGCCCGCGCCGAGCACGACGTCGTCGCCGTCGGTCGCCACGACCCACACCGCCCCGCCCGCGGCCTCGGCGGCCAGCGCGTCGTGCACCGCGAGGATGCGTCCCCGGCGTGCGCGGGCGTCCTCGTCGGCGATCTCGCGGGCCAGCGCCCGGACCAGCGGCAGGTCGCGCGCGGCGCCCTCGGCGGCGTGGCGGACGACGACGACGGCGTGCTCGCCCGGCTCGACCGGCGCCGCGGTCGCGGCGAGCACCCCGAGCGCGGGGTGCAGGTGCTCGGGGCCCTCGACCGTCACCGCGACGCCCTCGTGCAGCGCGACCGCGGCGGCGGTGGTGCCGACGTCCCGCTCGCCGTGGCGGCGGCCGGGCACGAGGTCGAGGGCGTCGAGGATCTCGGCGAGCGCCTCCTCGCCGTCGCGGCGCCGGAGCACCACGCCGTCGCGGTCGACGACGAGGACGGAGGCGTCGAGGTCGGGGTGGCGGGTGTGGACCTCGTCGAGCACCCGGGCCGCGCCCACCGGTGCCGGAGCCGTGGCGTCCGGGAGCGCGGCGGCCAGGCGCGCGGTGTCGACGCCGGCGCAGCGCTCCCACGACGCGAGGACCGCGGGCGCGACCACGCCCGGCCCGACCGCGTCCCGCCCGGTGCGCAGGAAGCGGCGCCGCGCGGCCTCCACCTCCCGGCTCACGGTCCTCGACGGTAGTGGCGCCGCGCGGACCGGGACAGGGGTCAGGCGCGCAGCGTCTCGCTGGGGGAGCAGCCGTACCGGCGGCGGTAGGTCACCGAGAAGCGCCCGGGGTGGGTGAAGTGCCAGCGGTGGGCGACGTCGGCGACGGTGGTCTGCCGCGGGTCGGAGGCCTGGAGCTCCTGGTGGGCCCGGGCCAGGCGGATCTCCCGCAGGTGGCCGAGCGGGGTGGTGCTGTGCCACCGGCGGAAGGTCATCTGCAGGCCGCGCACCCCCAGGCCCGCGGCGGCGGCGACGTCGGCGACGTCCACGTCCCCGGCCGCGTGCTCCTCGAGGAAGGCGATGGCTCGGCGGAGGGTCGCCGGCTCCGGGGCCCGTGGCGGGGTGTCGTCACCGGGGGGAGCCAGCTCGTCGAGGACGTGGCGTGCTGCGTCGAGGACCGTGCTCCCGGCCGACGCCGCGCGCTCGAGCAGTGCGTCGAGGCCGTCGAACGGATCGATCCCGAGCTGCCGGGCCAGCAGCGTGCCCGCCGTGAGCACGAGCGCGCGGGCGCGGGCGGCCGCCCGGGTCGCGGAGGCCGCTCCGTCCTGGGTGACGAGCGCGGCGCCGTGGGCGGCGATCTCGCGGGCGACGCCACGAGCCGCGTCACCGACGCCGTCCGTGGCGGCGAGGGCCAGGGTCCCCCAGATGCCCAGGGGCAGGACCAGGAACGCGTGCGCGGACGGCGAGTGCAGCTCGGGCCACCGGACGTCGCTGCCCGCGTCGTCGACGGTGACGGGGAAGCCGTGGCGGAGCACCTCGGCCCGCGGCCCGCGCGCGAGTGCCGTCGCCACCTCGGGAGCCAGGTTCCCGGCGGTCGCCTCCAGCACGGTGCCCTCGAGCACCGGGACGGCGATCTGCGCCCAGACGACCGACCCGGTGACCGCGAGGGCCTGCCGGGCCAGCCGCTCGAGGTCGGCCAGGGGGACGTCCTCGGTCGCCGGGCGCACCGCTCGACCCCGCCGTGTCTGCTCCTTCGCGCGCCGCGCGTCGTCGGCCGTCCCGCGCGCCGCACGCCGCACCTCGTGGACGTCGCCGCGCAGGGCGCGCGCTGCCGCCCGGGCGAGGGCGGCCTGCGTCTCGCGGACCATGCGGTTCTCGGTGGCCTCCGGCCCGTCGCCGGTCAGCGCGCGGCGATCGGGGCGGCTCGTCGCCTCGAGCTCGGTCGAGATGTCGTCGAGCATGTCGGCCACGAGGCGGGCGTCGGCGGTGTCGACCGGACGGCGGTGGGGGTCGGGGGCGCTCACGTCGCCGCTCCCGGCTCCGGGGCCGCCTCGCCCGACGTCGCGACGTCGACGTGGTCCATGAGGATGATGGCGCCGTCGGGGCGGCTCTCCCGCCCGGTCAGCGGCGACACCGCCACCGAGATCTGCACCGGCCGTCCCCGGCGGTTGATGGCCTCGAGGCGCAACGGGTCCTCGCGGGGGGCGGTGCCCTGCAGGACGTCCCGGACCAGGGGCCGGACGCGGTCGGTGGCCAGCCCGATGTCGAGGTTGAGCAGGTGCTGGCCGACGGCCTCGTCGCTGCGCACGCCCCAGAGGTCGTCGGCCCGCCCGTTCCACGCCTGCATGATCAGCTCCGTGTCCACCACGATCACCGCCGTCCTCAGGCTGCCCAGTACGGACTCCAGGAAATCGTTCGCGTGGTCGAGCTGCCCGGTGCGTTCGCGCATCTCGTCGTTCATCGACTGGAGCTCGTCGTTGGTGGACTGGAGCTCCTCGTTGGTGGTCTCCAGTTCCTCGACGGTGGACTGGAGCTCCTCGTTGGTGGTCTCCAGTTCCTCGACGGTGGACTGGAGCTCCTCGTTGGTGGTCTCCACCTGGCGGTGGGCCGACTGGAGCTCGACGGTCATGCGCCGGTAGCGGGTGACGTCGGTGAAGAACAGGGCGATCGAGACGCCGTCGTCGCTGTGCGCCTCGAGCGGCACGATCTGGATGTCGAAGACCAGGGTCTCGGAGGTCGAGCGGGGATATTCCGCCTCGTGCTGCCACATCGACGTCCGGTGGCGCCGCACGTCCTCGTACGACGAGCGCAGGCCCGCGATCCGGTGGCAGATGTCGAGATCGGGGAAGCGGCGCCCGATTCACCCGCTGGCGGAACTCCTCCACGCCGAGCGCCTCGGCGAACACCATCGCGAGGCCGTACGCCTCCTCGCCGCTCGCGCAGCCCGCGGACCACACGCGCACCGCCTCGCCCCGCGTCTTGGCGGCGAGCAGCTGCGGCACGATCTCCTCCTGGAGCTCCCGCCAGGCCTCGGGGTCGCGGAGGAATCCGGTGACGTTGATCAGCACGGTGTTGAACAGGTGGGTGAACTCGTCCTGGTCGACCTGGAGCACGTCGAGGTAGTCGCCGAACGTCGAGATCCCGAGGGTCTGCATCCGCCGGGTCACGCGCCGCCAGATGCTCGAGCGCTTGTACCCGGTGAAGTCGAAGCCGCGGCTCTCCTTGAGGAACTCGAGCAGCGTCTCGAACGCGGCGGCCTGCTCGGCCTGGTCGTCCGGCCCCTCGCCGTCCGTGGTGACCTCGTCCACGCCGTCGTCCTCGCTCATGCGCTGTCCCCGGCCTCGCGCTCGGCGAGGAGGTCACGGACGAGGCCGGCCGAGGCCAGCGCGTGGTGCGCGGCCTCACGGGCGCGGTCGGCGGTCCGCGTGGAGCCCCGCTCGGTCGCGGTGCGGGCGATGCGGTGCTGCAGGTCCGCCTTGTCCTCGAGGGCCTGCAGCGCCGTGAAGAGGGCCCGCTCGATCCCGTCGTCCTGCACGCTCGAGAGGCTCTGCTCCGACCAGGCATGACCGACACGGCACCGGTAGCGCAGCATGTTGCCCTCGCTGAGGTCGAACAAGGGTCCCGAGCAGTCGGGGCACACCAGCCCGGCCGCCGGCCCGTCCGGCCTGTCCTCGTCGTCCACGTTCGCTCCCGCTCTGCTGGCCGCCACCTCGCGCACGAGCCGGGGATCGGGTCGTCGTCCCCCGATCACCGGACGCGTGGCCAGGTCGGAGAACGCGGCTCCCAGCTCGGCCACCGACCGCACGATGGCGCCGGGCACCTGCTCGAGCGCCGCCTGCGGCATGGAGGCGTAGAGGGACTCGTCGGGATCCTGCACCATCGCGGTCCCCCCGTGGCGCACCAGCGCCAACAGGCCCGCCGCGCCGTCGTCGAGCAGCCCCGAGAGCACGCAGCCGATCCCGGCCGGTCCGGCCTCGACCGCGATCGAGCGGAACAGCGGGTCGATCGCCGGCCGGTGGCCGTTCTCCCGCGGGCCGCGTGTCACCTCGAGCCGGCCGCGGACGATGAGCAGGTGGTGGTCGGGCGGGGCGAGCAGGACGGTGCCGGCCACGAGGTCGTCCCCGTCCCGGGCGTGCCGGACCGGGAGCGCACAACGCTTGTCCATGAGGCCCGGCAGCACGGTCGGGGCGTCCGCGGGCTGGTGGAGGACGACGAGCACGGCGGCCGGCAGGTCGGCGTCGAGGACGCCGGCCAGCTCCAGCAGAGCCTCCACGCCACCGGCCGAGGCGCCCACCCCGATCACGACCGGGGATCCGTTCGCTGCCATGCGCGCCTACCTCTCCCGTGACACCGCCACTCCGACGGCGGCCGGTGGGACTCGGCGACGTCGCGCGGCTGGACGCGTCAACCGGGTGGCTGCGCCATGCTAGACGGGAGACGGTGGCACGGGGTGCACGGAGCGCGTCGTCCCGGCGTGGAGGACACATGGACGAGAGCGACCGGCACGTGGAACGCCACGTCATCGCCGATCTGAGGTCGGCCCGCGAGCACGCCGAGCACCTGCGGCGGCGCATCCAGAGCCTCGTCGAACGCATCGCCGAGTCGGAGGACTCCGTCGCCGACGTGTACGAGGAGTCGGCGCGGCTCCGGCCCCACGCCGCGGAGCGCCTGCGCCGCAGAGCACGCGAGGCGCGCGCGTTCGCCGCGCGCGAGCGGGCGTTCCTCCGCGACGGCCACGCGGGGTGGCTCGGCGCGCCGCACGACGGCGCTGCCCCGGACGTCGGTTCGGCGGGGTGACGGCGACCCGCAGACGGACACCGCGCGCCGCTACGCTGCCGCGCATGCCGATCGGGACGGCCGCCGACGACGGTGTCGTCCGCGTGCGCCGGGCCGGGTGGCTCGTCACCGGGGCCGCGCTCGTCGTGGCCGCGGCGACACTCCTGGTCGTCGGGCTGGTGCCGCCCGGCCCGGGGCGCACGGTCGCGGTGGTCGTCGCCGTCGTCCTCGCGTTCGTGCTCGCCGGGTGGCGGGCCGTCCGCGCGCGCCGGGACACCTCCCGCGTCGCCGGCCTGCGGCCCATCTCGAGCTGGCTCGCGGCCTTCGCCTGGGCGGTGACGGTGTTCTCGTCGCTGGTGGCCCTCGCCGACCCGACCGACGGGGGGCGCGCCGTGGTGGCGGGCCTGCTCGCGGGCTGCGTGCTCGTGCTGGTCGGGCGCGCGGGGGAGCACGTGGGCACGCGGAGCTGATCTCCCGGCTGAGGTCCCCGTGAGGGCGGGCACGCCAGCGCTGGCCGGTGCGCCCCGGCGGTGCCACGCTGAGCCGACCATGTCCGAGAGCGAGCACGAGCCCGTCGACGGACGGGCCGCGCGCTGGGCCGGACACCGCGAGGCCCGGCGTCTCGAGCTGGTCGACGCCGCCGTGGCGGCCATCGGCGAGCACGGCCCCGAGGTCACCACCGAGCAGATCGCCGCCCGCGCGGGCGTGTCGCGGCCCGGGCTCTACCGCCACTTCGACGGCCGCGACGACCTGCAGAGCGCCATCGCCGCGCGCTCGGTCGAGCGGCTGGTCCACGAGCTCGAGCCGGTCTGGCGCCCGTCGGGCCGGCCGTTCGAGATGCTCGCGAAGGCGCTGCGGGCGCACCTCGGCTGGCTCGAGGCGAACGCCAACGTCTACCGCTACCTCAAGCGGACGTCCTTCGGCACCGGCGGCGAGTCCGCCACGACGAACGTGCGCGCGACCGTGGCCGGCCACGTCGCGGGGATGCTCGTCGACGGCTCCCTGGGCGCCGAGATCCCGCCCCCGGTGGCGCACCCGCTCGCCTTCGGCCTCGTCGGGATGGTCGACTCGGCGAGCGCGCACTGGCTCGACGAGCCCCACGGCGCCTCCCGCGACCAGCTCGCGACCCAGCTGACCGAGTCGTGCTGGGCGGTCATCCGGGCGACGGTCGGTGCGGACCGTCTCGCGGTGGCCGACGACGTGTGATCGAGGAGTGATCGGCCCCCCGACCGGGGGAGGCCCGGCCGTGCGGGACGATGGAGGTCCCGCCGGAGAGAGGATCCGACGCATGGCGATGCGCCGCTCGTTCCCCACCGTCCTGTCCGACCGGCTGCCCGAGACGCGGGACTTCTACGTCGCCCTGCTCGGCTTCGAGGTCGCCTTCGACAGCGACTGGTACGTGGCGCTGCGCCGCATCGACGGCCCCGACGCGGACGACGTCCACGAGCTCGCGATCTGGGCCGTGGGCCACGAGCTGGTGCCGCCGCCGTACCGCGCCGACCCGGCCGGGGTGATCCTCACGTTCGTCGTCGACGACGTGGACGCCGTGCACGCCGAGGCCCGGCGGCTGCGGCTGCCGCTGGTCGCGCCGCCGCGGGACCTCTTCCACGGCCGCCGCCAGATGCTCGTCACCGACCCCAACGGGATGCTCGTCGACATCTCGAGCCCGAGCACGCCGTCGCCGGCGTTCACCGCCGAGATGGCGCGCCAGGGGCGTGCTCCCGGCCGTGCCCCGGAGACCACCGGTTGACCGTGCCCGACGACGGGCGGCCCGACGGCCGGGCCGGGGACGCCCCTGCGGGGCACGGGCCCAACCCTTTCACGGAGATCCTCGGCGGGAAGGGTCAGGCCCTCGACGCGACCGTGCCGTCGGTGGCGTTCGTCGTCGGGTGGCTCGTGGCCGGGGCGCTGGGCGCCGCGCAGCCGGTGCTCCCGGGCGGGCTGCTCGCGGTCGTCGTCGCGGGCGGGGTCGCGCTGTGGCGGCAGCGCCGTGGCGAGCGCCCGCGCGCGGTGGCCGTCGGGCTGCTGCTCGCGGTCGGCGCCGCCCTGCTCGCCCTCTACACCGGGCGCGCGCAGGATTTCTTCCTGCCACGCATCGTCGCGAACGCCGGCAGCCTCGCCGCCTGGCTCGTCTCGATCGCGATCCGGTGGCCCCTGCTCGGGCTGGTGGTGGGCGCGCTGACCGGCCGGCCGACCCTGTGGCGCCGCGACCCCGACCTCGTGCGCGGCTACTGCCGGGCGAGCTGGGTGTGGGTCGGCCAGTACGCCGTGCGGGTCGTGGTGTTCACCGGCCTGTGGGCCGCGGACCAGGTCGTGGCCCTCGGCATCGCCCAGATCGTGCTGACGTGGCCGCTCGTCGTGGTGTGCATCGCAGCGTCGTGGCCGTTGGTTCGCTCGGCCCTGCCGCCCGGGCACCCTGGCCCCTTGCGCCCCGTCGTCCCGCAGCCCGGCGAGGGGTCCTGAGCCGTTCGGTCGAGCGTTTGGGCCGGTCGGACGCGACTGACTTGCTCCGTGGGTGAACGCTCTCACGCACGGACAACGCGGGACGATGGACGGGCGTCGTCAGGTGTGGTCGGCGGGGGCGTCGGACGACGCGACGCGCCCGTCGGCACGCCAGGCCCGTACCAGCAGACCCCGATCCGTGTCCGGGAGCCATGTCACCAGCGAACCCCGAAGAGAAGTCCGACGCCTCCTCCTCGGCCGGGCTCGGCCTGACCTTCCCGCAGATCATCGCCAGTGCGCTGGCGGCCGCGACGGCGGCGATCCTCGGATCGTTCATCGGCGTGGTGGGCACCATCGGTGGCGCCGCGATCGCGTCGATCGTCAGTACGGTCGGCGCGGCGCTGTACCAGAAGTCGCTCGAGGTGACCCGGGACCGGGTCAAGCAGCGCCTCGTCGTGACGGGCGCCAACACCCGCGTGGCCACCGCCGTCGGCCGGGTCGCCGGCCGGCCCGGGGCGGCGCAGGCCCCGGCGGCGCCCACCCAGGTGCAGCCCGGCCGGCGGCCGGTGGGCCCGATGGGTCCGGGGGGTCCGCCCACGCCGGGCCCGGGCGTCCCGGTGCCGCCCACGCAGCGCCAGGTGCGGCCCGGCGCCCCGCCGTCCGACCCGACGCGGCGCGTCCCGGGCCCCGCGGGCCCGCCGACCGGTCGGCCCGGCCAGCCACTGCAGCCCGGACGCGTGGCGCTGCGCGCCGAGGGCGTCGGCGACCCGACCCGCGTGCACGCGCGGGTCGACCCGAACGGCCCGCCGACCTCGCTGGCGCCGGGAGCGCCCGGGGCGCCGCCGACCGAGGCCCGCTCCACGGCGTTCATCCCGCAGAGCCGCCAGCCGGGCACCCCTCCCGGGGGCGGCCCGACCGCGGTGATGGGCCAGCCGGGCCGGCCGACGGGCCCGGGTGGTCCCGGCGGCCCGGGTGGTCCCGGTGGGCCGGGCGACGTCACGCAGGTGGCGCCGCTCGAGCCGGAGCCGCCGCGCCGCCGCTTCTCGCTCGCCGGCGCGCTGCCCCTGCTCAAGGGGTTGGGCTGGAAGACGTGGGTGACGCTCGGCGGCCTCGCGGCCAGCGTGTTCGTCATCGCGCTGATCGCGACGTTCGGCGTCGAGACCGCGGCCGGTGGCCCGCTCTCCGGCGGGTCCAGCGGCACGTCGGTGGGGAGCCTGTTCGGTCAGCAGACCGACGCGAGCGAGGCCACCACGACGCCCGAGGACTCGGCGACCGAGGACACCGACGCGCCGACCTCCACGTCGAGCACTCAGGACCAGCAGCAGGACGAGCAGCAGGGCGGTGACACGGCGACCCAGCAGCCGAACACCAGCACCTCGCGGCCGACGACGCGGACCACGCCGGGCGGGGTCCTGCCCAACCTGCCGGGGACCAACGGGTCCGGCGGTGGGGCCACCAACGGCTGACATCGCGGCGCCACTCCCACCGACGATCGAGTGACGGGTCTCGGGCGGGCAGCGGGGGTGGGCATGGATCGGCGGGCGCGCGGGGGCCTGCTGGTGCTCCTGTCGGTCGTCGGTGTCCTGCTGGGCGCGGCGCCGGCTCCGGCGTCCCCGGCGGCTCCCTCGTCCCCGGCGGCTCCCGCGTCCTCGCCTGCCGAGCTGACCGCGGTCAAGGAGCGCCTCGACGGGCTCGCCGAGTCCCGTGGCGCGCCGCCCGCGGTGAGCGCCTGGTGGGTGGACCCGGCGACGCGCACCGTGGTCCTCGCGCTCAGCGCGCAGCCCCGCGACGCCCGGGGGGCGGCGTTCGTCGAGGAGGCGCGCCGGGTGGACGCCTCGGTGCGGGTGGTCGAGGGCGTCGCGGCGCCGACCCCGCGCGCCGACCCGCCCGTCTACGACCTCGTCGGCGGCGACATCATCCGCATC
The DNA here is from genome assembly GCF_028737255.1 of Actinomycetospora straminea. Lineage (GTDB taxonomy): Bacteria > Actinomycetota > Actinomycetes > Mycobacteriales > Pseudonocardiaceae > Actinomycetospora > Actinomycetospora straminea. The sequence continues at coordinate 87,421 of NZ_JAQZAN010000003.1, forward strand.
GGCCGGTCGCGGTGCTCGCTGGGCTTCTCGGCGCGCACCGCCACCGGCGAGCCCCGGCTCGTCACCGCCGGGCACTGCACCAACCGCGGCGGCGACGTCACCGGCGCCAACGCCGCGCCGATCGGCCCGATCCGCAGCTCGGTGTTCGACCGCACGGGCGACTGGGGCGTCGTCGACGTCGGCCCCGCCTGGCGCCCGACCCCGTCGGTGGCCGCCGAGGGCTCCACGACCCGCTCGATGACGGGCACGGCGACCGCGCCCGTCGGCGCCTCGGTGTGCCGCTCGGGGTCGACGACGGGGTGGCGCTGCGGCACGGTCACCGCGGTCGACGTCACCGCCAACTACGCCGCCGGCCCCGTCGAGGGCCTCGTGCTCACCACGGCGTGCAGCGAGGGCGGCGACTCGGGCGGGCCGTTCGTCTCCGGCGGCTCGGCGCTAGGGGTGCTCTCGGGCGGCACGGGCGACTGCACCGCCGGCGGCACGAGCCTCTACCAGCCGATCGAGGAGATCCTGCGCACCGAGCGCCTCACGCTGGTGGTGGCGACGTGAGGTGCGCTCCGCGCAGGTGAGCAGAAAAGAGTGCTGGAGCACTCCTTTCTGCTCACCTGCGCGACAGCGCACCCCGCAGGGCGCGGGCCGCGGCCTCCGGGTCCTCGGCGTCGGTGATCGCGCGGACGACGACGATCCGCGTCGCGCCGGCGTCGAGGACCTCGCCGAGGCGGTCCTGGTCGATCCCGCCGATCGCGAACCACGGCCGCGCGGGCGCCGCCGCGGCGGTCGTGCGCACGAGGTCGAGGCCCGGTGCCGGGCGGCCGGGCTTGGTCGGCGTGGGCCAGCAGGGGCCGGTGCAGAAGTAGTCGGCACCGGGCTCGGTGGCGGCCGCGGCGGCCTGATCGGCGTCGTGGGTGGAGCGGCCGATGAGCACGTCGTCGCCCACCACCCGGCGCGCCCAGGGCACGGGCAGGTCGTCCTGGCCGAGGTGCAGGACGTCGGCGCGGGCGGCGAGGGCCAGGTCGGCGCGGTCGTTGACGGCGAGCAGGGCCCCGTGCCGGCGGGCCGCCGCGCCGAGGACCTCGAGCGCGGCGAGCTCCTCGCGCGCCTCGAGGCCCTTCTCGCGCAGCTGGACGATGTCCACCCCGCCGCGCAGGGCGGCGTCGGCGAAGGCGGCGAGGTCCCCGCGGTCGCGGCGCGCGTCCGTGCACAGGTAGAGCCGGGCCTCCTGCAGGCGCGCGCGGCGGTCGGTCCGGTCGGTGGTCGGCGCACTCACCGTCGCGACGGTATCGCGTACCGTCCGTGACCGTGCGGGACCGGCTCGTCGTCGTGGGTGCGGGCGCGGTCGGGTCCGCGATCGCCTGGGCCGCCGCGCGGGAGCGGGTGGCGGGCGAGGTCGTGCTCGTCGACCCCGATCCCGGCTCCGGGGCCTCGCGGGTGGCCGGCGGCATGCTCGCCCCGATCAGCGAGGCGTGGCCCGGCGAGCGGGAGGTCCTCGAGCTCGGCGCGGCGTCGCTGGCGCGCTGGCCGGCGTTCGCCGACGCGGTGGCGCAGGACGCGGGCTCGCCGGTGGGCCTGCGCCGCGAGGGCACGGTGCAGGTGGCGCTCGACGCCGCGGACGTCGCCGACCTCGACCGCGTCGCCGAGCACCTGCGCGCCTGGGGTCGGGACGTCGAGCGGCTGTCCGGGCGGGCGGTGCGCCGGCTCGAGCCCTCGCTGGGACCGGCGGTGCGGGCCGGGCTCGCGGTCCCCGACGACCTGGCCGTCGACAACCGGGCGCTGCTCGCGGCGCTGACGGCGGCGGGTCGGCGGCGGGGGGTGGTGGTCGAGCGCCGGCGGGTCGAGCGGGTGCTCGACGACGGGGCGCGGGTGACGGGGGTGGCGCTGGCCCCCGCCGGCAGCTCCGGCAGCCCCGGCACCGTCGGCGGCTCCGGCGGCTCCGTGCTCGAGGCCGACCGGGTGGTGGTCGCGGCCGGGGCGTGGTCGGCGGCGCTGCACCCGGTGCTGGCCGACCGGGTGCGCCCGGTCAAGGGCGAGATCCTGCGCGTGCGGGCCCGGCGGTCGTCGCTGCCGCCGCCGTCGCGGACCGTGCGCGCGGCGGTGAGCGGCCGGCCGGTGTACGCGGTGCCGCGAGACGGGGGCCGGCTGGTCGTCGGCGCGACGCAGTACGAGGCGGGCTTCGACCCGGACGTGCTGGTCGGGGGCGTGCGCGACCTCGTCGCCGACGTCGAGCGGGTGCTGCCCGGCATCGCCGACTACGCGCTCGAGGAGACCGCGGCCTCGTTCCGGCCGGGCACGGACGACAACCTCCCGCTGCTCGGCGCGGTCGGCCCCGCGGGGCTGGTCGCGGCGACGGGGCACGGGCGCAACGGGATGCTGCTGGTGGCCGTGACCGTCGACGCCGTCACCGCCGTGCTCCGCGGGGAGCCGCTGCCCGAGGAGGCCCGCCCCGCGGCGGCTGCGCGTTCCTGACCGGCGCGCGTACGGTGAACCGGACACCACGGGAGCCCGGCCACGGGCTGAGAGGGAGCTGCGGCTCCGACCGTCGAACCTGATCCGGGTCATGCCGGCGCAGGGAGGGGGAGCGATGACCACCGTCTGGCTCAACGACGACCAGCGCGACGTGCCCGCCGGCACCACCGTCGCCGCGCTCATGGACGCGCACGGCGTGCCGGAGCGGGGCGTCGCCGTGGCCGTCGACGGCACCGTCGTCCCGCGCGCGAGCTGGGCCACCACGGCGCTGCTGGACGGCAGCCACGTCGAGGTGCTCACCGCGGTGCAGGGGGGCTGACGTGGACCCGCTGGAGATCGGTGGCCGCAAGTTCGGCTCGCGGCTGATCATGGGCACCGGCGGCGCGTCGGGGCTCGCGGTGCTCGAGCGTGCCCTCGTCGCGTCGGGCACCGAGCTGACGACGGTGGCCATGCGCCGCCTCGACGCCGGCGGCGGACCGGGCGTGCTGGCGCTGCTCGAGCGGCTGGGGATCGAGGCGCTGCCCAACACCGCGGGGTGCCGGACGGCCGCCGAGGCGGTGCACACGGCGCGGATGGCGCGCGAGGCGCTGGGCACGGAGATGGTGAAGCTCGAAGTCGTGTTCGACGACCGCACCCTGCTGCCCGACCCGATCGAGCTGCTCGACGCCGCCGAGCAGCTCGTCGACGACGGCTTCACCGTGCTGCCCTACACGAACGACGACCCGGTGCTCGCGTCGAAGCTGGCCGACGCCGGGTGCGCGGCGGTCATGCCGCTGGGCGCGCCGATCGGCACCGGGCTGGGCATCCGCAACCCGCACAACATCGAGATGATCACGGCGTCGGTGGACGTGCCCGTGGTGCTCGACGCGGGGATCGGCACGGCGTCCGAGGCGGCCCAGGCGATGGAGCTGGGGTGCGACGCGGTGCTGCTCGCCACGGCCGTCACCCGCGCCTCGGACCCGGAGACCATGGCCCACGCCATGCGCCTGGCCGTCGAGGCCGGCCGCGCGGCCCACGGCGCCGGCCGCATCCCCCGCCGGTACTGGGCCCAGGCCTCCAGCCCGGCGGTGGAGTAGGCGCCCCGGGGTGCGCCGAGGTCAGCGCAGGCCGACCGGGAGGGCGTCGACGCCGTAGACGATCGAGGTGGTCCGGAACGGCTGGTCGTCCAGCGTCCCGGCGTCGGGGGCCAGGTGCAGGCCCGGGAAGCGGCGCACGAGGGCCGGGTAGGCCGTGCGCAGCTCCATGCGGGCGAGCTCGGCGCCGATGCAGCGGTGGATGCCGTGCCCGAACGCGAGGTGCGGCGTCGGCGGGCGGCGGGGGTCGAACCGCTCGGGGTCCGGGGTCAGGCGCGGGTCGCGGTCGGCGGCCGAGAGCGACACGAGGATGCCGTCGCCCTGGCTGATCTCCACGCCGCCGAGGGTCATGTCCTCGGTCGCGAATCGCGGGAAGGCGATCTGGACGACCGTGAGGTAGCGCAGCAGTTCCTCGACGAAGCCGTGCACCGCGGCCGGCTCGTCGCGGACGAGCGCGAAGCTGTCGGGGTCGCGCAGCAGCACCATGGCGCCGAGCGCGAGCATCGAGGCCGAGGTCTCCAGCCCGCCGGTGAGCAGCCCGTCGGCGAGCTCGGCGAGCTCGTCGGTGTCGAGCTCGTCGCCGTGGTCGCGGATGAGCTGGCCGAGCAGGCCCTCGCCGGGCTCGGCGCGCTGGCGCTCGACCACGCCGCGCAGGTAGACCAGCGACTCCGAGATCTTGTCGAACGCCGCGGCGCCGCCCCCGAGCACGTCGAACCGGGCCGTCGACAGCGCCTGGAACTCGTCGCGCTCGTCGTAGGGGATGCCGAGCAGCTCGCAGATGGTCAGCGACGGGATCGGGGTCGCGAAGTCACGCACGAGGTCCACCGGCTCGCCGCGGGCGGCCAGGTCCTCCATCGCGTCGAGCCGGCCGTCGACGATCTCGGTGATCCTCGGCCCGAGGCGCGCGAGGCGGCGCAGCGTGAACTCGGGCGTCAGCAGGTGGCGCAGGCGGGTGTGCTCGGGCGGGTCGGTGAAGCCCAGGCCGCCGGGGTTCTGGCCCTCCTTGACCCCGGCCTGCCCGATGAGGTGGCTGAAGTCGTTGGACAGGCCCTGCGTGCGGCCGAGGACCGCGCGGGCCTCCTCGTGCCCGGTGACCAGCCACGCCGTCACCCCGAAGGGCAGCGGGAAGTGGCGCACCGGGGCGTCCTCGCGGGCCTCGCGCATCGCCGGCACCGGGTCGAGGCCCTCGCGGCGCAGCGGTGTCAGCGCGTGGTCGGGCAGCAGCGTGACGGGGTCGAGCCCGCGTCGGCTGCGCCAGGCGAGGTAGCGGCGAGCCGCCCAGCCCACGACGCGCGACCGCAGTGCGGCCAGGCGTGAAGGGTCCAGCACCGTGTCCACTCTGCCTCCCCCGCGCGCGACGACGCCGACCGGGGGCCGAGGCTAGGACGTCGGGGGGCCTGGTGGACCCGGTGACGGGGGTGTGTCACCCCACCGTTCGTCGGGGTCGACCCCGGCGGGACGTCCGGGGCCGGGCCCGGCTGCGTCGTCCGTTTCGTCCGCAAACGCCCCGGACGGTACGCCCCCGCGCGGCGCGCGGACGAGGGTCGGGCCCCGCAGCCCGAGACGGCCGAGCTCCATCTCGGCGAGGCGGGCGAGGACGCGGGGGTCACCGCGGCGCCAGCCGACGGCCGCGTCGGGCACCCGCGCGAGGCGGCGCGGCGAGCCGTGGGCCAGCGCGCGCAGGGCGAGCAGGTCGGCGTCGCCGACGCTCCCGCGCAGCCCGTCGCGCAGGGCGAGCACGGCCCGCGCCGCGATCATCCAGCGCACCCGCAGCACGACCCACGCGACGACGACGGGCACGGCGGCGAGCAGCCCGACCGTCCACGCGACCCCGGAGGCCAGCGCCTCGACCGCCGCGATCTCCTGCTCCCCGGCGGCGGCGATGTTCTCGCCGGCCCGGGTGCCGCCCGACAGGGCGCGGGCCAAGTCCTCGCCGACGAAGGGGAGTCCGCCGGCGGTCTCGGCGGCGCCGGCGAAGGTGTCGCGCACGTTCGCGCCCGCGTCGCCGAGCTGGCGCCCCGGGCCCTGCAGCACGAGGACGGTGTCGTAGAGCAGCGAGGCCGCCGACACGACGACCGCCACCCACGCGAGGACCGCGACGTCGGCGAGGAACTGGCGCGCCCGGCGTCGCGGGCGCTCGGCGTACACCGGCCACCCCGCGCGGGTCAGTCGCAGGACGGGCGCCGGGTCGGGGTCGGCAGGCACGGCGGGTGTGTGCCCCCGCACCCCCAGGGGCACACCCGGCCCGTGGCTCCGCGGAAGATCGCCGTCCTCGACGACTACCAGCAGGTCGCGTCCACCTACGCCGACTGGGACGCTATCGGCGCGGAGGACGTCACGTTCTTCGGCCAGCACCTCGGGGACGCCGACGGCGTCGTCGCCGCGCTCGAGCCCTACGACGTCGTCGTCGCCATGCGCGAGCGCACCGCCTTCCCGGCCGACGTCCTCGAGCGGCTGCCACACCTCGGTCTGCTCGTGACCACGGGACCCGCGAACGTCGCCATCGACGTCGCCGCGGCCCGCGAGCGCGGGGTGACGGTGTCGGGCACCGGCGGCGTGTCGAGCAACGCCCCGACCGTCGAGATGACCTGGGCGCTGATCCACGCCCTGACCCGACACGTGCCCGCCGAGGACCGGGCGGTCCGCGCGGGCCGCTGGCAGCACACGGTGGGCCGCGACCTCGCCGGGCGGCGCCTCGGCGTCGTGGGTCTCGGCGGGATCGGCGCGCCGGTGGCCGCCGTCGGGCTCGCCCTCGGGATGGACGTGGTGGCCTGGAGCGAGCACCTCGACCCGGACGACGCCCGCGGCCACGGGGTGACGCCGGTGAGCAAGGACGAGCTGCTCACGACCTCGGACGTCGTCACCGTCCACCTCAAGCTCTCCGCGCGCACCACCGGCCTGATCGGCCGCGACGACCTGGCGCGGATGAAGCCCACGGCGCTGCTGGTGAACACCTCGCGCGGCCCGATCGTCGACGAGGACGCGCTGGTCGAGGCCCTGCACGCCGGGACGATCGGGGGCGCCGGGCTGGACGTGTTCGGCACCGAGCCGCTGCCCGTGGACGCGCCCTTGCGCACCGCGCCGAACACCGTGCTCACCCCGCACCTCGGCTACGTCACCGAGGGCACCTACGAGGTGTTCTACCGCGACGCCGTCGAGGACATCCGGGCCTGGGCCGACGGCGCGCCGATCCGCGAGCTGGGGCCCGAGGACGGGGGCGCTCCGCGCTCGTGAGCAGAAAGAAGTGCTGGGGCACTTCTTTCTGCTCACCTGCGCGCAGCGCACCTCACACGTGCGCGTCCACCGCCCACAGCGGCGACACCGGGCCCACGCCCGCGCCCAGGGGGTAGGACTCGGCGACCGCGCGGCGGATGTAGCGCTCGGCCGAGGCGACGGCCTCGGGCATCGCGAGGCCCCGGGCCAGCGCGGCGCACGTGGCGCTGGCCAGCGCGTCGCCCGCGCCGTGGACGTGCGGGGTGTCGATCCGCGGGCCGGCGAACTCCCAGGTCTGCGAGCCGTCGAAGAGCAGGTCGGTGACCTCCGGCGACCCCCGCAGGTGCCCGCCCTTGACCAGCACGTACCGCGGGCCCAGCGCGTGCAGCGCCTTCGCCGCCGCGAGGGCGCTGTCGGCGTCGGTCACCGTCACGTCGACGAGCAGGCGGACCTCGTCGAGGTTCGGGGTCGCGAGCGCCGCGCGCGGGAAGAGCCGCGTGCGGATGGCCTCCATCGCGTCCTCGGCGAGCAGCGGCTCCCCGGCCATCGACGCCGCGACGGGGTCGACGACGAACGGCACGGCGTCCTGCGCGCGCCCGATCCCGACCTCGTCGACGACGTCGGCGACCGCCTCGATGATCGCCGCCGACGCGAGCATCCCGGTCTTCGCCGCGCCCACCCCGATGTCGGTGACCACCGCCCGCACCTGCGCCGCGACCGTCTCCGGCGGCACGAGGTGCACCCCGGAGACCCCGAGGGAGTTCTGCACGGTCACCGCCGTGACGGCCACGCACCCGTGCACGCCGCACGCCGTCATCGCCCGCAGGTCGGCCTCGAGCCCGGCGGCGCCGCCCGAGTCGGAGCCGGCGATCGTCAGCGCGCGGGGCGGGGTCTCGGCCATCACGACATCATCGCGTCAGGCGCCCGGCTCCCACGCGGCCACCGACCACAGCGACGACACGGGCCCGTGGCCGGCGCCCAGCGGGTAGGCGTGGTCGACCGCGCGGGTGATGTAGGCCTTGCCCAGCGCCACGGCGTCCACCAGGGCCATGCCCCGCGCCAGCCCCGCCGTGATCGACGACGCCAGCGAGTCCCCGCCGCCGTGGCTGTGCTCGGTCTCGCGGCGCGGCGAGGTGAACGCGCGCTCGGTGCCGTCGGCGGCCACGAGCAGGTCGGTGACCTCCGGCGAGCCGGTCAGGTGCCCGCCCTTGACCAGCGCCGCGCCCGCCCCGAGGTCGAGCAGCGCCCGGCCCGCCTCCCGCGCCGTGGCGTCGTCGACCACCTCGACGCCGACGAGCAGACGCACCTCGTCGAGGTTCGGCGTGACGAGCGTGGCGCGCGGGATCAGCACCGTGCGCAGGGTGTCGAGCGCGTCGTCGGCCAGGAGCTGGTGGCCGTGCATCGAGGCCGCGACGGGGTCGACGACGAACGGCACCCGCGTGCCCAGCCCGACCTCGTCGCCGGCCGCCGCGACCGCCTCGATGATCTCGGTCGACGCGAGCATGCCGGTCTTCGCGGCGTCGACGCCCATGTCGCCCGCGACCGTCCGGATCTGCGCGGCGACGACGTCGGGCGGGATCGCGTGGAAGCCCTCGACGCCGACGGAGTTCTGCACGGTCACCGCGGCGATGGCCACCGCGCCGTGCACGCCGCAGGCGGTGAAGGCGCGGACGTCGGCGGTGATCCCGGCGCCGCCACCGGAGTCGGTGCCGGCGATCGCGAGCGCGACGGGCGGGGTGCGGGCAGTCATCGGCGGCGTTCCTCCCATGCCGGCATGACCCGGCTGGTCCGGCGGTCGGCGGCCACCAGCCGCCCTCTCAGCCCGCTCCCGGCGGACTCCCGCGTGGTGCCGCCGGGGTGCCCGGCGACGGCGTGGACGCTAACCGCCGACCCGGGCGCCCGGCAACGCGACCGGCACGTGCGCGGATTTCCCGGCCCTGACCGGGAATTCCGCGCACGTCAGTGGTCGGTCAGCTCCGACGGCACCGCGAGCACGTCGACCATCGCCTCGCCCCGCAGCACCGTGACCGGCATCGTGCGCCCGATCGACGTCGCGAACAGCCGGCGCTGCAGGCCCTGCGCGTCGCTGACCGGCTCGCGGTCCGCCGACACCACGAGGTCGCCGGCGTGCAACCCGGCGCGCGCGGCGGGGCTGCCGGGCACGACCTCGGCCACGCGCAGCCCGCGCGGGCGGCCCAGGCGCGCGGCGATGTCCGCCGGCAGGGGCGCGGGCGCGCCGACCAGCCCGAGGTAGCCGCGCCGCACGCGGCCGTCCTCGCGGAGGCTCGCGAGGATGCGCCGGGTGGTCGCGGTGATCGGCACCGCGAGGCCCAGGCCCACCCCGGCCACCGCCGTGTTGATGCCGACCACCCGTCCCGACGCGTCGGCGAGCGCGCCGCCGGAGTTGCCCGGGTTCAGCGCGGCGTCGGTCTGGATGACGTCCTCGACGACCCGGCTCGCGGTCCCGCTGCGCACCGGCAGCGCCCGCCCGAGCCCGCTGACCACGCCCGCCGTGACCGAGCCGGCGAGCCCGAGCGGGTTCCCGACGGCCACGACGAGCTGCCCGACGACCAGCTGCCCCGCGTCGCCCATCTCCAGCGCGGGCGGGGTCGGGTCGTCGGTGGTCAGGACGGCGAGGTCGGAGAGCGGGTCGGTGCCGCGCACCGTCACCCGGCCCTCGCTGCCGTCGGCGTAGGCCACCTCGCCCGCGCGGTGCCCGCCGACGACGTGGGCGTTCGTGACCAGCACCCCGCGGTCCACGACCACCGCCGACCCGCTGCCCCGGCCCGCCCGCACCGCGGCGACCGACGGGCCCACGGCGGCCGCGACCGTGCTCACGGTGCGGGAGTAGGCGTCGAGCTCGTCCATGCCCTCGTGCTTACACCGTTGCACGTGTGCGGGCCGTCCTGTCCGCTGTGGGCGGAACGCGGGTGATCGACGGGGCGTTCCCGCACGTAGCGGGTGATCAACGGGGCGTTCGCGCGCGTAGAGGCAGCGAACAGCGCGTTCGCTGCTGCTCTTGCCGCCGGCCGCGTCAGTGACCGAACGGGTCCGGGTCGACGCCCGGCATCCACGAGTGGCCGGGGACGCCCCAGCCGTGGTCGCGGACGGCACGCTTGGCGGCGCGGCGGTACCGGCCGACGAGGCGGTCGACGTAGAGGTAGCCGTCCAGGTGATCGGTCTCGTGCTGCAGGCAGCGCGCCAGGTAGCCCGTGCCGGTGACGACGACCTCGGCGCCGTCGACGTCCGTGCCGCGGACCTCGGCGTACGCCGCGCGCCCCGTCGGGAACGACTCGCCGGGCACCGACAGGCAGCCCTCCTCGTCCTCGTCGGGGTCGGGCATGGTCCCCGGCGGCGGGTCGGCGGTCAGGACGGGGTTGACGACGACGCCGCGCCGGCGCTCCCCGCCCTGCTCGGGATCGGGGCAGTCAAAGACGAAGACCCGCCGGTCGTCGCCGATCTGGTTGGCGGCGAGGCCGACCCCATTCGCGGCGTCCATCGTCTCGAAGAGGTCGTCGACGAGCTCGCGCAGCGACTCGCCGCCCAGCTCCTCGGGCGCGACGGGCCGCGTGGGCCGGTGCAGCACCGGGTCGCCGAGGATCACGACGGGCCGAACGGTCACGGCGGGCACCGTAGTGCCCGCCGCCGGGCGCGTTCCCCCGCCGGGAGCGCACGCGTTGTCGGGGCGTCGTGCTGTAATGGAGGGGTCCGAATGACAGGCGTGTCATTCGGTTCGGCAGGCGTGGTGGGCAGGAGGCGAGGAGCGTGGCGGACGCCGTTCGGGTGCAGCCCCCGCAGGACGAGCCCTCGGACGGGCTCGACCGGCGCGATCGCGAGATCCTCGCGTTCGAGCGCCAGTGGTGGAAGTACGCGGGCGCCAAGGAGCAGGCGATCCGCGAGCTCTTCGACATGTCCGCCACTCGCTACTACCAGGTGCTCAACGCCCTGGTCGACCGGCCGGAGGCCCTCGCGGCCGACCCCATGCTCGTGAAGCGCCTGCGGCGCCTGCGCCAGAGTCGGCAGCGCGCCCGTGCGGCGCGTCGCCTCGGTGTGGAGCCTCGTTGATGGTCTCCTGACTCCCCGAACGGTCATCCGCTCGAGCGAGCGGCGAGGCGGACGCGACGTCCGCTGAGGGGAGCAGGAGATGACAGGGCCCGGGTCCGACGCCTCACGGATGCGGATCGCGGGCATCGTGCTGCTCGCGATCGCGGGTGTGGCGGCCGTCGTCGGCCTGCTCGCCCTCGGTGGCGAGGGGCCCTCCAGCCCCACGGCCGCGCCCGCGAGCCCCGCGCCGCCCCTGCCCGGCGCGACCGGCAACGGCTCGGCGGTCCCGCCGCCCCCGAACCAGGCCGGCGTGCCCGGCGCGCTCCCCGGCCAGCCCGGTGGTCCTGGTCAGCCGGGCCAGCCCGGTGCCCTCCCGGGCGGCGTGCCCGGTCAGCCCGGCGGCCCGGGTGCCCCCGGCGGTGTCGGTGCCGGCCCCGCGGTCGGCGCGCCGATCGTCCCCGGCGGCGGCGCCCCGATCGGCGGCGGCGGCGGTGCCCCGGCCGGCGGCGGTGTGGTCGCCGGTGGTGGCCCCGGAGGCGGTGGTGGCCCCGGAGGCGGTGGTGGCGGCGGCAGCGCCGGCGTCAACCGCGCGGTCGAGGTGCGGGTCTTCAACAACTCGACGATCGTCGGGCTCGCCGACCGCGCCGCCGGCCAGATGCGCGCCGAGGGCTGGAACGTCGTCGAGGTCGGCAACTACCCGAGCGGCGTCATCCCCGAGAGCACCGTCTACTACCGCCCGAACACGGGCGAGCAGGCGCCCGCGGAGGCCATCGCCCGCGACTTCGGGCTGCGCGTGATGCCGCGCTTCGACGGCATCGCCGGCGCCTCCCCGGGCGTCATCGTCATCGCGACGAACAACTGGGGCCAGAACCGGGGCTAGGGCGTCTCTGGGATCGTGGTCGTGAGCAGGGCCAGGGCGCGAGGTCGTGGGGGCCCGTGCTCACCCTGACCTCGTGACCGAGGGCTCCGAGGACCTGGGCACGTGATCGCGTCGAGTCGGACCGTCGGACTCGATGCGATCTTGCGCCGATGTCTCGTCGGTCGACTCGGCGGAGGCCGCGGCAGGGCCTGGCAACACCTCGACCCGTCTGACACACCCTAGTTCTCGCCGGCGTAGGCCTCGAGCTCGGCGAGCTGGCGCGGGTCCAGCGAGGGCCGCACGGCCTCGCGGGCGGTGGCCAGGTCCCGCGCCGACACCTCGGTCGACTCCAGCGACGTCCGCATCGCGGTCAGCGCCGCCTCGCGGACCAGCGCGGCGCAGTCCGCGGCCGAGTAGCGGTCGAGGTCCTGCGCGAGCGCGTCGAGGTCGACGTCGTCGGCGAGCGGGGTGTCGCGCGCCGCGGCCCGCAGGATGTCCGCGCGGGCGGCGGCGTCCGGCGGCGGCACGTACACGCGGCGCTCGAGGCGCCCGGGCCGCAGCAGCGCCGGGTCGATGAGCTCGGGGCGGTTGGTGGCCCCGAGCACGACGACGTCGCGCAGGGGCTCGGCCCCGTCGAGCTCGGTGAGCAGGGCGGCGACGACCCGGTCGGCGACGCCGGCGTCGGTCGAGCCGCCGCGGCGCGGGGCCAGCGCGTCGATCTCATCGAGGAACACCAGCGCGGGGGCGGCCGCCGCGGCGCGGGCGAACAGCGAGCGCACCGCCCGCTCGGACTCGCCGACGTACTTGTCGAGCACCTCGGCGCCCTTGACCACGAAGACGTTGAGCGACCCCGTGCCCGCCAGCGCCCGCACGAGGAACGTCTTGCCGCACCCGGGCGGGCCGTAGAGCAGCACCCCGCGCGGCGGCGAGACCCCGAGACGCGCGAACGAGTCGGGGTAGCGCAGCGGCCAGAGGATCGTCTCGGTGAGCGCCTGCTTGGTCTCGACCATGTCGCCGACCCGCTCGAGCGTCAGCCCGCCCGACGACAGCGTCTGCGACCCCGACGACAGCGACGCCGGGCGCACCGAGCTCACGGCGCCGAGCAGGTCGTCGGTCCGCAGCGTCGGGTCCTCCTCGCTCGCCCCGACCCGCAGCGCCGCCCGCACGGCCGCCTCGCGGCGCAGGGCGACGAGGTCGCCGGCCACGAACCCCGGGGTGCGCGCCCCGACGGCGGCGAGGTCGACGTCCTTCGCGAGCGGCACCCCGCGCAGCAGCACGCGCAGCAGCTCGGCGCGGTCGCGGTCGCCGGGGGCGGGCAGGGTGAGCTCGCGGTCGACGAGGTCGGCGCCGCGCAGGCGCGGGTCGAGGGCCTCCGCGCGCCCCGACGTCACCACCAGCGCGGTCCCGGGGGTCGCCACGGCCCGGCGCAGCGCCTCGAGCACGAGCGTCGAGAGCGGCGGCGGGTCCGTCGCCGGCAGCAGCACCTCGCCGTCGGTGACGAGCAGGACCGTCGGGCCGCTCGCGGTGGCGTCGTCGACGGCCTCCCGGACGCGCGCGGCCGCGGCGCCCGCCTCGATGGCCGCGGCGGCCGGGGCGTCGAGGCGCACCACCCGCGCGCCCTGGTCGGCGGCGACGGCGCGCACGAGCGTCGTCTTGCCGACCCCCTCCGGTCCGCTGACCAGCACGCCGAGGCGCGGCGCGGCCCCGAGCCGTTCGAGCAGGTCGGGGCGCCGGAACACGAGGTCGAACCACTCGCCGAGGCGCCGGGCGGGCTCGGCCTGGCCGATGAGGTCCGCGACGGCGACGGTCGGCTCGACCGGGGCCTCGGGCGCCGGGGCGGGGGCGGGCGCGGCGGCCGCCCCGGCGGAGCCGACGACCGACGCCGGCGACGTCCCCGCGCGCCGGGCCGCCCCGGGGCGCGCGCCGTCCCCGGCGTCCAGCGCCGCGGGCGCCGTGCCGGTGCTCGCCCCGTTGCGCCAGCGCACCACCGTCGTCGGCGCGACGACGAGGGCCGCGGACGGGTCGGCGCCGCTCGGTGGCTCGGCGGCGGTGACGGTGACCAGCTCGGTGGTCCAGGTCCCGCCGAGGGCCGCGGCGAGGCCGCGGCGCGCGCCGGCGGCGTCGGCGCCCGGGACGGGCGCGAGGTCCTGGGGCAGCAGGGAGAGCGTGTCGCCGGGCAGCAGGACCTTGCCGGTCAGCGCCAGGCGCAGCGTCTCGGGGGCGAGCGCGGCCGTGGCGAACCGGGAGCCCGCGAGCTCGACCTGGCGCGCGACGGCCACCGGGGCGGCCGCCACCCCGACCGTCGAGCCGTCGACGACGCCGGCGTTGACCATCGTGGTCTCGTCGAGCACCGCCGTGCCCGGGCCCGCGGGGTCGCCGGCCGGGGCGACGAGGGCCGCGGTGGTCCGCACCCCCGTCACGCGCACCGCGTCCCACGCCTCGACGCCCAGCGCGGCGATGACCTCGGGGTGCAGGCGCACCACCCCGCGGCGCGCGTCGCCGGCGGAGGTGCCGAGCCGGGCGAGGAGGTCGATGCCGGTCGGGGCGCTCACCGGCGGTCGTCCCGGTCGCGGCGCAGGCCGAGACGCCGGGACCCGCGAGGACGGGGTCGGCGGTCACGGGCACCGTCCCGCGCGCCGTCCCGGGCACCGTCGCGCGCGCCGTCCCGCAGCCCGTCGCCCCGGCCGTTGCGGTCGGCGGGCGGGACCGGCGGGGAGTCGCCCGGGAGGAAGCGGTCCCGGTCGCGGTCCCGCTGGTCGCGGTCGCGGCCGATGTTGCGGGCCGCGGAGCCCGCGCGGGCGGCGGCGCCCGCGACGCGCCGGCGCAGCGGGCGCCCGGGCGGCGCGAGACCGAGGCGACGGTGGGCGCGGCGCACGGCCCGGCGCTGGCGCGGCGGCACGTGCCAGACCTCCGGGTGGCGGCCCAGCCACCGGTAGCGGCTGACCGCGTAGGGGATGTGCAGCAGGTAGGCCGCGACGGCCACCGCGTAGACCACGAACGGGAACGTCACGAGCGCCGCCGCGGCGAAGGCGACCGCGACGAGCAGGGGCGCGACCAGCGGGGGCGGCACGCGGACGCTCTTGAGCGAGGCGGTCGGCACCCGGCTGATCATGAGCGTGCCGACGAGCACCGTCCACACGGCGACCACCACCGGCTGCGACCAGAACCCGGGCCCGAGCTGGATCTCCAGCGCCATCGGCGCCAGCGCCACGAGGGCGCCGGCGGGCGAGGGCACGCCGACGAAGAACTCGCCGGCGTAGGGCGGGGCCTCGTCGTCGTCGGAGAGCGTGTTGAAGCGCGCGAGGCGCAGCGCCGCGGACACGACGAGCACGAGCGCGACGACCCAGCCGATCCGGATGTCGTTCAACGTCCAGAGGAACAGGATCAGGGCCGGCGAGACGCCGAACGACACGCAGTCCGACAGCGAGTCGAGCTCGGCGCCCATCCGGCTCGTCGCGTCGAGCAGGCGGGCCAGGCGCCCGTCGAGCGCGTCGAACACCGCTGCGAGGGCGATCGCGGCCAGCGCGGCGACGCGGTTGTCCGAGATCATGAACTGCACGCCCGAGAGCCCCGAGCACAGCGCGAGGACGGTCACCGCGTTGGGCAGCAGCCGCACCCCACGGCCGCCGGGACGCCCCGCCACGGTCTCGGGGGTCATCGTGTGCCGTGACCGGGTCGGTCGGCGGGCGGCAGGTCCGCCAGCACCGTCTCGCCGCCCACGGCGCGCTGGCCGGGCTCGACGTGGATCGTGCTGCCCGGCGGCAGCAGCAGGTCGACCCGCGAGCCGAACCGGATGAGGCCGTAGACCTCGCCCGCCCGGACCTCGTCGCCCGGCGCGGCGTCGCAGACGATCCGGCGCGCCACGAGCCCGGCGATCTGCAGGACCACGAGGTCGTGGCCGCCGGCCTGCTCGGTGCCGTGCACCCACAGCGCGGTGCGCGCGTTGGTGTCGCTGGCGGCGGGGAGGTCGGCGGACAGGTAGCCGCCCGGCCGGTGCTCCACGGCCTGGACCTGCCCGTCGACCGGCACGCGCTGGACGTGCACGTCGTAGACCGACAGGAACACGCTCACCCGCGGACGGGGCCCCGGCGGCAGGCCGAGGGAGACGAGGTCCTCGGGCGGCTCGGCGGTGTCGACGAGGCTCACGGTCCCGTCGGCGGGCGCGACGGCGATGCCGTCGCGGCGCGGCGTGGTGCGCCGCGGGGCGCGGAAGAACGCGGCGACGCCCGCGGTGGTCGCCAGCGCGGCGAACGTCCCGCGGCCGCGCAGGGCCCGCAGGCCGAACGCGGCGGCCGCGACCGCCCCGATGACGGGGGCGCCGCCGGGGTGCAGCGGCGGGATCGTGTCGCGGACGAGGGCGAGTGCGTGCCGCACGGTGCCGGCGGGGCCGGTCGGGACGGCGTGCTGGGCGGGGGAGTGGTCGGACGAGACCATCGTCGGTACGGATCCCTCTTCTCGACGGCGCGCGCGGGCAACCTATCGGCTCGGGCCGTCTCGGGAGTGAAGTGGGAAGGCCGGGGATGGGGCCGGGGCCGCCATCCCCCGAGACGGCGACCCCGGCCGGGAACCGCTCGTCCGCTCCCCAGCGACAAGCGGTTGGTCTCACCCGGCGGCGTCAGGACACACCTGGGGCGGTCCATGACACCTGTCACACATGGTGCCCGATGTCGCGCGCGGGCGGAAGGCCGAGTCGCCCCAACGGTCCAACGGGGCCGCTCGACGGGACGCTCGACCGGTGCACGACCCGTCCGGCCGGGGGCTCCATGGAGCCACCCGGGACTCACCCGTCCAGGAGCCACACCTCGGCGGTCTCGCCGGCGTCGACGTGCGTGACCTGCTCGTCCACCACGATGAGGCAGTCCGCCCGCGCCAGGGCGGCGAGCAGGTGCGACCCCGCGCCACCCACCGGCGCGACCGTCCCCGCCACCGCGTCGATCCGCCCCCGACGGAACTGGCGTCGGCCCGCCGGCTTGTCCAACGCCTCCGCCAGCCGCGCCCGCACCCGCGGACGCTCCGGCTGCGGGTGACCGAACGCCGCGCGCAGGGCCGGGCGGACGAACACCTCGAACGACACCAGCGAGCTCACCGGGTTGCCGGGCAGCGTCACCACGGCCACCTCGCCCGCGGGGCCGGCGTGGAGCCCGAGGCCCTGCGGCATCCCCGGCTGCATCGCCACCTTGGTGAAGGTGACGCCGCGGCCCGTGAAGGCGTCCTTGACGACCTCGTAGGCGCCCGCGCTCACCCCGCCGGAGGTCATGACGAGGTCGACGGGGTCGTCGGCGCGCGCGGCGAGGGCGTCGTCGAGGGTGCGGACGAACTGCTCGACGTCGTCGGGCACGAAGCGCAGCAGCTCGGCGCGCCCGCCGGCGTCGTCGACCGCGGCGGCGAGCATCGGCCCGTTCGACTCGTGGATCTGCCCGTGGCGCAGCGGCTCGCCGGGCGCGACGAGCTCCGAGCCCGTCGAGAGCACGAGCACCCGCGGGCGGCGCCGGACCGGCAGCGTCCCGGACCCGACCGCCGCGGCCAGCCCGACCTGCGCCGGCCCCAGCAGCGTGCCGGCCTCGAGCACGACCTCCCCGGCCGTGACGTCGCCGCCCGCCCCGCGCACGTTCTGCCCCGCCTCGACGGCCCGCTCGACGCGCACCCGCTCGGTCCCGCCGTCGGTCCACTCGACCTGCACCACGGCGTCGGCGCCCACGGGCATCGCGGCGCCGGTCATGATCCGGTGCGCGGTGCCGGCCTCGAGCGCCGGGCCGTCGGTGCGCCCGGCCGGGACGTCGGCGGCGACGGGCAGCTCGGTGGGGGTCTCGGGGGACACGGCAGCCAGGTCCGCGCTGCGGACCGCGTAGCCGTCCATCGCCGAGTTCGCGAACGGCGGCAGCGGGTGCGGCGAGACGAGGTCCTGCGCGAGCACGCGGCCGCGGGCCTCCCCGAGCGGCACCCACTCCGTCGCGGTCGGGGCGAACAGCGCGGCGACGGCGGCGGCGTGCTCCGCGACCGGGCGCATCGCCGCCGGATCGCCGTGGTCGTGACCGTGGCCGCTCTCGCCGCCGTGGCCGTGGCCGTGGCCGTGTCCGTGGCCGGGTTCGTGGCCGTGTCCGCCCTGCCCGCCGTGACCGTGCCCGTCCTGCCCCTGTCCCGTCACGGCGGGCATCGTGCCGCCCGGGCCGGTGCTCCGCGATCCGGTCCGGTCCGGCGTGCTCGCGACGTTAGGGTCTGCGGCGTGGCGGACCGGAACACGCAGGACCTGACCGGGCAGCGGCTCGGCCACTTCCGCGTGGACGGCGTCATCGGCCGCGGCGGGATGAGCGTGCTCTACCGGGCCACCGACACGCGGCTCGGGCGCCGGGTCGCGCTCAAGGTCATCGACGAGGCCCTGGCCGCCGACCGCGAGTTCCGCGAGCGCTTCGTCGACGAGGCCCGCAACACCTCCGCCGTCGACCACGCCCACGTCGTCCCGCTCTACGACTTCGACGAGACCGACGGCCACCTCTACATCGCGATGCGCCACGTCGAGGGCCCCGACCTCGCGAGCGTCATCGACGGGCGCCCCCTGACCGTGGCCCGGACGCTGCGCCTGCTCGGACAGGTCGCCGACGCGCTCGACGCCGTGCACGCCCGGGGGCTGGTGCACCTCGACGTCAAGCCGGCGAACGTGCTGGTGACGACGCGGGAGTCGGCCGGCGAGCACGTCTACCTCGCCGACTTCGGCCTCACCCGCCGCGGCGCCACCGGCCACCGGACCTCCGGTGGCGACTTCCTCGGCTCGCCCACCTACGCCGCCCCCGAGCACCTGCGTGGCGAGCCGGTCGACGCCCGCACCGACGTCTACTCGCTGACCTGCGTGCTCTTCAGCTGCCTCACCGGGCGCGCGCCGTACCTGGGGTCGGTCACCGAGGTCATCGACGGTCACCTCGCGGGCGAGGTCCCGTCGATCGCCGACATCGTCGCCCTCGACCCCCGCATCGACGACGTCGTGCAGCGCGGCATGGACCCCGACCGCCCCCGACGCCACGACTCCGCGAGCGCCGTGATCGAGGCGGCCCGGGGCGCGCTGACCGGGCCGGGCCCGGCGCCGCTCGTGGGCCCGGGTCCTGGACCGGGACACGGCGTCGGCCCCGGCGGTGGTCGCGGCGGTGGTCACGGCGCCGGTGGCGGTCCGGGTGCCGGTGGCAGCCCGAGTGCCGGTGCCGGTCCGGCCGGCGGTGCCAGTCCCGCGCGAGGACCTCTCGCCGGCGCGCGGCCGCCGTCGGCACCGAGCGGCCCGCCGACCGGTCCCTTCGGCCGCGGGCTGCCGCCCGTGCCGGCGGGCCCCTCCTGGCGCGGCGCTCCGCCCGCACGCCCGGTGCCCCCGGTCGCGCCGGTGTCCCCGGTGGCTTCCGTGGCCCCCGTGCCTTCGGTGCCCCCCGCTCGGTCGGTGCCGCCGCCCGCCGCAGCGCCATCGGTGGGAGCGACGCCACCCGCCGCGGCGGCGCCCTCGGCCGGGGCGGCGCCGGCGTCCGGTGCACGGGCCGCGGACGCCGCAGCGGCTGGCGCCCTGCGCAACGGCCGGCCGGGCTCGACCCCAACCGACGACGCGTCGCCCGGGGAAACGCCTCCTGCCGCCGGCCCCGATCCGGCGGTCCGGGCCTCCGACACTGCCGACCCGTGTCCCGAGGACACGGGTCGAGCCCCTGCCTCGGCGACCGGCACCGACGGCCAGGGCGACGGACCGACGGCCGCCGCCGACGAGGAACGCGCGAGCAGATCAGCCGCCGGCAGGCCCGATGCGGACGCGGCGGGATCGTCGGGCGGACGGCCGACCCCACCGCCGACCACACCGCCGACCACACCGCCGACCACACCCCGCTCCGGACCGCCCGCGGCACCCCCGAGCGCCGCACCCCCGTCCGGCCCGTTCGCCGCCCCGGGTCCGGGGCCCGGCAGCGGTCCGTTCGCGGCTCCCGGTCCCGGCAGCGGTCCGTTCGCCGGCCCCGGCCAGGGCAGCGGCCCCCCGAGCCCCGGCGCCGGCCGGTCGGGCCCGTTCCCCGCGCCGCCCGGCACCCCGCCGGGCCCGTTGACCCGCTCGTCGGTCGCGCCGCCGATGCGGCTGCGCGACCCCCTGCCGCCCGACCGCGACGGTTCCTTCACCCGCGGCGGCGGGCCGGGTCCGCGGCCGGTGGTCCTGATCGTCGCGGGGGCGGTCGTGGTGCTGGTCGTCGTCCTGCTCGTGCTGCTCATCGTCTGAGCGGACCCCGCCCGACACCCCGTCGGGCTCGGTTGCACTCGCCCGACCCGAGTGCTAGCATGGGGTTGGCACTCGGTATCGTCGAGTGCCAGGTCGGGACGGTGAGGCCGGCGCAATGGAGCCGGTCGTCCGTCGCGGGCACCGCGCCTGGCCGAGCACACGTGTCTCTCATCGGAGGACCACCCGCATGGCCAAGATGATCGCGTTCGACGAGGAGGCCCGTCGCGGCCTCGAGCGGGGCATGAACAGCCTCGCGGACGCCGTCAAGGTGACCCTCGGCCCGCGCGGCCGCAACGTCGTCCTGGAGAAGAAGTGGGGCGCGCCCACCATCACCAACGACGGCGTCTCGATCGCGAAGGAGATCGAGCTCGAGGACGCCTGGGAGAAGATCGGCGCCGAGCTCGTCAAGGAGGTCGCCAAGAAGACCGACGACGTCGCCGGTGACGGCACGACCACCGCGACCGTCCTCGCCCAGGCCCTCGTCCGTGAGGGTCTGCGCAACGTGGCCGCCGGCGCCAACCCGATGTCCCTGAAGAAGGGCATCGAGAAGGCCACCGAGGCCGTCTCGCAGCAGCTCCTGAAGTCGGCCAAGGAGGTCGAGACCAAGGAGCAGATCGCCGCCACCGCGTCGATCTCCGCCGGCGACTCGCAGATCGGCGAGCTCATCGCCGAGGCGATGGACAAGGTCGGCAAGGAAGGCGTCATCACCGTCGAGGAGTCGCAGACCTTCGGGCTCGAGCTCGAGCTCACCGAGGGCATGCGCTTCGACAAGGGCTACATCTCGCCCTACTTCGTCACCGACCAGGACCGGATGGAGGCGGAGCTGGATGACCCCTACATCCTGCTCATGTCCTCCAAGATCTCGTCGGTGAAGGACCTGCTCCCGCTGCTGGAGAAGGTCATGCAGTCCGGCAAGCCGCTGGCGATCATCGCCGAGGACGTCGAGGGCGAGGCCCTCGCGACCCTGGTGGTCAACAAGATCCGCGGCACCTTCAAGTCGGTCGCCGTCAAGGCCCCCGGCTTCGGTGACCGTCGCAAGGCGATGCTGGCCGACATGGCCATCCTGACCGGTGGCGAGGTCATCTCGGAGGAGGTCGGCCTCAAGCTCGAGTCCGCCGACCTCAACCTCCTGGGCCGCGCCCGCAAGGTCACGGTCTCGAAGGACGAGACGACGATCGTCGACGGCGCGGGCGCCGCGGACCAGATCCAGGGCCGCGTCACCCAGATCCGCTCGGAGATCGAGCGCAGCGACTCCGACTACGACCGCGAGAAGCTCCAGGAGCGCCTCGCGAAGCTGGCCGGCGGCGTCGCGGTCATCCGCGCCGGTGCCGCCACCGAGGTCGAGCTCAAGGAGCGCAAGCACCGCATCGAGGACGCGGTGCGCAACGCCAAGGCCGCGGTCGAGGAGGGCATCGTCGCCGGCGGCGGCGTCGCCCTGCTGCAGGCCTCGGTCGGCGACGTCTTCTCGGGCCTCGGGCTCGACGGGGACGAGGCCACCGGCGCCAACATCGTGCGCACCGCGCTCGAGGCGCCGCTGAAGCAGATCGCCCACAACGCCGGCCACGAGCCCGGCGTCGTGGCCGAGAAGGTCCGTGGGCTCAACACCGGTGAGGGCCTCGACGCCGCCACCGGCGAGTACAAGGACCTGATCGCCGCGGGCATCATCGACCCCGCCAAGGTCACCCGCTCGGCGCTGCAGAACGCCGCGTCGATCGCCGCGCTGTTCCTCACCACCGAGGCCGTCGTGGCGGACAAGCCGGAGAAGGGCGGCGGCGCTGCTGCCGACCCGACCGGCGGCATGGGCGGCATGGACTTCTGATCCACGCCTGAGCTCGTCACGCGAAGGGCCCGCACCTCTCGGGGTGCGGGCCCTTCGTCGTGTCGCGAGCGGTGCCAGGGAGGGGAGCGAAGGACTCCCCGGCTGCCTCGCACGCAGCGGGGGAGTCGCTCGCGCCTCCTCCTCGGGGTTGCGCCGTCGCGTCGGGGCACGAACGATCCCGGGCGCGCGGTGCACGGTGCTCGAGGGCCCGAGAGCGTCGGGGCACGACCGACGGAGGAGCTCCCGGACGCCGCCGTGATCGACGGCTGGGTGACGGAGACGACGACCGTGCGGGAGGCCTCGTGACCACCACCGCCCCGGCGCCCCACGCCGTCAGCGGCTTCCCCGCGCCCGGCGAGGTCCCGGCCGATCTGCCGGACCTCATCGGCCGGCTCGCGCGCCGCGATCCCGAGGTCACCGCGGTGCTCGACACGACCCCCGACGGCGTCACGCACCCCGTCAGCCGCGGGGAGCTCTGGCGGCGCGTGCGCGCGCTGGCCGAGGAGCTGCGCGAGCACGGTCTCGGTCCGGGCGACGCCGTGGCGGTGTGGATGCCGAACTGGAGCGACGCGCTCGTCTGGCAGGCGGCCGTCGCCGCGCGGGGCGCGCACGTCGTCGGCGTCAACACCCGCTACGGCGTCGAGGAGGCCCTGCACCTCCTCGAGCGCTCGCGGCCGCGCCTCGTCGCGCTGGCGCAGGGCTTCCACGCCCTGGACCTGCACGAGCGCCTGCGGGCGGCCGTCGGGCAGTCGGGCGTCACCCCGGAGGTCGCCGTCGTCACCGGCCCCTCCGGTCCCGCGGCCGACCTCGCCGCCGCTGATGTCGGGGCCGGCGCCTGGGCGCCGCGGCGCGACGACGGCCCCGAGCCCGCGCGCTCGGACCCCGGCGCGCTCGCGGTCGCGTTCACCACCTCGGGCTCGACGGGCCTGCCCAAGCTCGCCGCGCACACCGGTACCGCGGTCCTCGTCCACGCCGTCGCCGACGCCGCGGTGCTCGGGCTCGCCGCGGGCGACGTGGTGCTCGGTGCGCTGCCGCTGTCCGGGGTGTTCGGCTACAACGCGGTGATGGCGGGGCTCGCGGCCGGCGCGTCGGTGCTGCTCGAGCCCACCTTCGACGCCGACCGCGTGCTCGACCACGTCGAGGCCCACCGCGTCACACACCTGGCCAGCGGCGACGACCTGGTGCTGCGCCTGCACGAGGCCTGGGTCCGGCGCCCCCGGGACCTGTCGAGCTGGCGCTGGTGGGGAGTCGCCGACTTCCAGGGCCGCTCCCACGAGCTCGCCGACTGGCTCGGCCGCGAGGTCGGGACGCGGGTCGCGGGCGTCTACGGGTCGTCGGAGGTCTTCGCGCTCGCCGCCACCTGGCCGGCCGACGAGCCAGCACCCGCCTGCTGGGCCGGCGGGGGACGGGTCGTGCACCCCGACATCGCCGTGCGCGTCGCGGACCCGGACACCGACGGCGTGCTCGCCCCCGGGCAGGAGGGCGAGCTGCAGTTCCGCGGCCCGAACGTCGTCGACGCCTACCTGGGCGCCGAGGTGCCCGAGGCGTGGACCGCCGACGGCTGGTTCCGCTCCGGCGACCTCGGCGTACTCGTCGACGAGGGCGCGTTCGTCTACGTCTGCCGGCGCGGTGACGCGCTGCGGCTGCGCGGCTTCCTCGTCGACCCCGCGGAGATCGAGCGACGGCTGGCCGCCCATCCGGACGTCGCCACGGCGAAGGTGGTCGGCGTCCCGGACACCGACGGCGCCACGCGGGCGGTCGGCTTCGTCGTCGGCGCGGCGGGCGCGGCGCCGTCGGGGGACGATCTGGTCGCGTGGTGCCGCGAGGTGCTCGCGGCGTTCAAGGTGCCGGCGGCGGTCCACGTCGTCGACGCCATGCCCACGACGTCCGGCACCAACGGCACCAAGATCAAGGCGGCGGAGCTGAGACGGTGGGCGCTGGAGAGGAGCTGACGTGCGCGGCGTGTACCTCCCGGGCGGCCGGCGGGTCGACCTGCGCGACGTGCCCGACCCGGAGCCGGGGCCCGGGCAGGTCGTCGTCGACGTCAAGGCCTCGACGATCTGCGGCAGCGACCTGCGCGCGATCTACCGCGAGCACCTCGGCGAGGGCCCGGAGGCCTACCAGGACGTGATCGGTGGCCACGAGCCGTGCGGGCAGGTGCTCGCGGTGGGGCCGGGCGTCGAGCGCATCCGCGTCGGCGACCGCGTCGTCGTCTACCACATCAGCGGCTGCGGCCAGTGCGACGAGTGCCGCCGCGGCTACCAGATCAGCTGCACCTCCGCCCGGCGCCGGGCCTACGGCTGGCAGCGCGACGGCGGGCACGCCGAGCGTCTCCTCGCCGAGGAGCGCGACCTGCTCGTCCTGCCCGACAGCCTCACCTACCTCGACGGCGCGTGCGTGGCCTGCGGGTTCGCGACGGCCTACGAGGCGCTCTGCCGGGTCGCGCTCGCCGGGGGCGAGCAGGTGCTGGTCACGGGCCTGGGGCCGGTGGGGCTCGCGGTCGGGATGCTCGCCGCGGCGATGGGCGCGCCGTGGGTCGTCGGCACCGACCCGTCGCCCGAGCGGCGCGCGCTGGCCCGCGACCTCGGGGCGGCGGACGTCGCGGTGGAGTCCGCGGAGGAGCTCGACGACCTGCTCGGCGGTCCGGCGGGCGGCGCCGAGGTCACCGTCGACTGCTCCGGGGTCGGCGCGGCCCAGCTCACCGCGCTGCGCCACACCCGCCGCCACGGCCGCTGCGCGCTGGTCGGCGAGGGCGCGACGCTGACCGTCGACGTGAGCGAGGTGATCATCCACCGGCAGCTGACCGTCCACGGGTCGTGGGTCGCGCCGACGTGGCGGATGGCCGAGCTCCTCGAGCGTCTCGCGCGCTGGGATCTCCACCCCGAGCGCGTGGTCACCGACCGGTTCGCGCTCGACGACGCCGCGCGGGCCTACGAGGTCGCCGACGCCGGGGCGGGCGGCAAGGTCGGGATCGTCCGCGACTAGCCGGTCGGCCGAATGCAGCCTGTACCCAGCGCGTCGGCTCGCCTACGGTGCGTCGACACAGGTGTGAGCGGGAGGAGCACGGATGAGCCAGGTGTCCGGTCAGACGAGTACCGAGCGTCATCAACTCCCGGTACGGACCCTCGTCGCGGCCAGCATCGGCAACGCGGTCGAGTGGTTCGACTGGACGATCTACGCGACGTTCGCCGTCTACTTCTCGTCCCAGTTCTTCGACAAGTCGTCCCCGACGCTCGCGCTCATCGGCACGACGAGCACCTACGCGCTCGCCTTCTTCTTCCGCCCGCTCGGCGGGGTGTTCCTCGGGCGCCTCGCCGACCTGCGCGGACGCCGCTTCGCGATGCTCGTGACGATCCTGCTGATGGCCGGCGGGTCGCTCGTCATCGCCGTCCTGCCGACCTACCAGGCGGTCGGGTGGCTCGCGCCGATCCTGCTCCTGCTCGCCCGCATCGCGCAGGGCCTGAGCCTCGGCGGCGAGGTCTCCAACGCGAGCGCCTACCTCGCCGAGATCGCCCCGCCGAACCGTCGCGGGCGGTACTCCAGCTTCTTCTACATCTCGACCGGCACCGCCCTGCTGGCCGCGAGCCTGCTGGGGCTGCTCCTGACCAGCACGCTCACCCGGCCCCAGCTCGAGTCGTGGGGCTGGCGCATCGCGTTCGTCGTCGGCGGCGTGCTGGGCCTCGTCGGGCTGTGGCTGCGCCGGACCCTGGCCGAGACCGAGCAGTTCGAGGCCAACGTCGAGACCGCCCGGGCGACGAAGAACCCGCTGCTCAAGACGCTGACCCACTACCCGAAGTCGGTGCTGCAGCTCTTCGGCTTCACGCTGCTCTCGACGCTCTGCTACTACACGTTCTTCAGCGCGCTGACCCCGTTCGCGGTGCAGTTCCGCGACGCGTCCGGCAGCGACGTGTTCCTCGCGCTGTCGATCGGCACCGTCGTGTTCATCGCCGGCCAGTACCCCTTCGGGGCCCTGGCCGACCGGTTCGGGCGCAAACCGCAGATGCTGGTGTGGTCGGGCGCCTTCGTGCTGCTCACGGTGCCGCTGAGCCTGCTCATCACCGACCGGCCACCGCTGATCAACCTGATCATCGTGTTCTCGGTCGGCCTCGGGCTCTACTCGGTGTTCTCCTCGATCGCGCCGGCGATCATGAGCGAGATCTTCCCGACCGAGCTGCGCGCCCTGGGCATCGGCGCCTGGTACAACCTCACGGTCGCCCTGTTCGGCGGCACCGCGCCCCTGCTCATCGCCGCACTGTCCGGCGCCGGACGACCCGACCTGTTCTTCTGGTACGTCTCCGGCGGCGCGCTGATCGCGTTCCTCATCATCCTCACGCTGCCCGAGACGAAGGGCCGCGAGCTGACGTAGGGGACGAACCCGGCGGGTGGTGGCAGGCTGGAGGGCATGGAGCTCCTCCGGACCGTGCTCAACCTCCTCTGGCTGGTGCTCGCCGGGGTGTGGATGGCGCTCGGCTACCTCGTCGCCGGCATCATCTGCTGCATCCTCATCGTCACCATCCCCTGGGGGATCGCGTCGTTCCGGATCGCGCTGTTCGCGCTGTGGCCCTTCGGCAGCCGCATCGAGCGTCGCTACGACGCCGGGGTCGGCTCGACGCTGGGCAACATCGTCTGGTTCGTCGTCGCCGGGTGGTGGCTCGCGATCGGGCACGTGCTCACCGCGATCCCGCTGGCGGTGAGCATCGTCGGCATCCCGTTCGCGTGGGCGAACCTCAAGATGATCCCGGTGTCGCTCACCCCGCTGGGCCGCCGGATCGTCGACACCGACGACCCCCGGGGCTTCGGCGTCGAGGGCCACCACGCCGCGCCCCCGGTGGGGACGCGGCGGTGAGGCCTCACGCGATCGGCAGGTCGTAGCGCCGGCGGATGCTCGAGCCGTGGCGGCGCACGTCCACGCCGTAGACGTGCAGCGAGATCGTCGTGGTCGGCGCCGTGTTGGTCACGCGGTGGATGTCGCCGGGCGGCAGCAGGCCGGTCACGCTGCCGGCCGCGGCGACGTCCTCGCCGTCGGGGACGAGGAGGTCGCCGACGCGCCGGTAGCGCTCCTCGTGCTCCTCGCCGGCGTGGACGCCGACCACGCACCACGAGAGGTGGTCGTGGATCGGCGTCGTCTGCCCGGGCAGCCACACCAGCGCCACCAGCGAGAACGCGCCGTCGTCGGCGACGTGCAGGAGGTGCTGGCGGTACCGCGCCGGGTCGCCGACGCACTGCTCGGGCGTGAGCAGGCGCGGGTCACCGAGGTACGGGGCCAGGGCGGCGCCCACGGCGTCGACCCGGGGCGTGCCCGGGTCGGCGTCGCGGACGGCGGCGTCCAGGTCGGTGGTCAGGGCGGTCAGGGCGGGGATGGTCGAGGTGGTGATGGTCGTGGTCACGGTGTGCTCCGGGCTGGTCAGGCGGCCGCGAGGCCGAGGACGCCGGCCCGGAGGTCGGCGGTGAGGGTGACCTCGTGGCCGTCGGTCTCGACCGAGACGATCGGCAGCACCGAGGCGAGCAGGACGCGCATCGCCGTGTTCTCGGCGACGACGTCGGCGACGAGGCGCGTGTAGCGCTCCTGGCGTCCGCGGGCGGCGACCGCCACGAGCAGCCGTCGCCCGATCCCGTGGCCCTGCCAGGCGTCGACGACCTCGATGGCGAGCTCCACCTCGCGCAGCCCGGTCCCGATGAGCCGCGCGATCCCGATGGGCGCGCCGTCGGGGCCGAACGCGGCGACGGCGATGTGGCGGCGGCCGTCGACGGCGGCGAGCGTGCGCCGCACCGCGCCGGTCAGCCGCGGCGTGGCGCCGTGGAAGCGCAGGTAGCGGCTGTGGTCGGAGAGGCCGGCGAAGACGGCGTCGAGGACGTCGGTCTCGCCGGGCCCCAGCTCGCGCAGCGTCACGCTGGGGGGTCGGTCGTGGGGGCGTGGCGCCGGTCTGTCCTCGACCGGGGTGGGCGCCGTGCCGGTGATCGTGCCGGTGACGGTCCTGCTGACGAGGCGCATGGCGTGTCCTTCCTCGCGGGGCCGGACCTCGCTGCCCGGCGACGTCACCGAGCGTGCTCCCCGGGACGGTCCCTCCTCGTCGGTGAGCGCTCCCCATGTCGCGCCGGCGGGGTACCTACGCCGGCGTCCCGGCCGGTCGCTGCGTGGGCGCCCGCCGGAGCTGGGCAGCGGGGGCGGCCGGGATGGGCAGGCGACGCCGATCCGGCCGCCGGGCGGTCTCCCTAGCGTCGGGACACACCGACGAGCAGGGGAGACGACATGGAAGCGATCGTGATCGGCGCAGGTCAGGCGGGTCTCGCGATGAGCCGGTGCCTCACCCGGCGCGGCGTCGGGCACGTGGTGCTCGAGCGGGGACGGGTCGGACAGCGGTGGCGTCGCGAGCGCTGGGACTCCTTCACGCTGCTGAGCCCGAACTGGCAGACCCGCCTCCCCGAGCGGGAGTACACGGGCGCGGACCCCGACGGGTTCATGACGGGCCGGGAGGTCGCCGCCATGCTCGCCGACTACGCGGCGCACACGGGTGCGGACCTGCGCGAGGGCGTCACCGTGCGCGCGGTGGACCCCGATCCGGCGGGCTGGCGCGTCACCACCGACCACGGGGAGCTGACGGCCCGCGCCGTCGTCGTCGCCACCGGGGACCTCGACCGTCCCGCGGTCCCCGCCCTCGCCGCGGGCGTCCCCGCCGGGATCACCCAGCTCCACACCCGCGACTACCGGCGCCCCGACGCGTTGCCGCCGGGCGGGGTGCTCGTCGTCGGGTCGGGGCCGTCGGGGCAGCAGATCGCCGGCGAGCTCGCGCGCGCGGGCCGCACGGTCCACCTCGCGGTGGGGCGCCACAAGTGCCTGCCGCGCCGCTACCGCGGACACGACACCTACTGGTGGATGGACCGTATGGGCACCCTCGTCCGCACCCGCGCGTCGCTGCCCGACCCGTCGGCGACCCGCACCCCGAACGCCGTGCTCACCGGCGGCACGCGGGACCTCGACCTGCACCGGCTGGTCGCCGACGGGGTCGTGCCGCACGGCCGGCTGGTGGACGTGCGCGCGGGCGTGGCGCGCTTCGACGACGGGCTCCCGGCGATGGTCGCCGAGGCCGAGGACAACGCGGTGCGGTTCCGCGCGAAGGTCGACGGGTTCGTGGCGCGCACCGGGCTGGAGGTCCCGCCCGAGCCCGCGCGCCTGCCGCGCCCGGCGCCCTGGGCGCGGGACGCCGACGGCGAGCTGGACCTGGCCGGCATCGGCACCGTGGTCTGGGCGACGGGCTTCCGGCGCGACTTCTCCTGGGTGCACGCCCCGGTGCTCGACGCCGCGGGCGAACCGGTGCACGAGCGCGGGGTCACGGCCGCCGAGGGCCTGTACTTCCTCGGTCTGAAGTGGCTGCACCGGCGCTCGTCGAGCTTCCTCGACGGCGTCGGGGCCGACGCCGCGTACCTGGCCGATCTGCTCGCCGACCATCGCGTGGCGCGCGGTCGTGCCCACACCGGGGCGAGGTGCCCGAGCCCGACCGCGCCCGTGACGGCGGCGTAGCGGCCGCCGCTCGGCCGCGTGACCTCACGGGTCCCCGACCCGGCGGGCGGCCTCCTCGCGCGAGGCGACGCCGAGCTTCGCGAGCACGGCCGAGACGTGGTGGTCGACGGTGCGCACGGACAGCACGAGGCGGGCGGCGATCTGCGCGTTCGTCAGCCCGTCGGCCACCAGCGCGAGGATGTCGGCCTGGCGCGGGGTCAGGCCCTCGGGGTGGGCGCGGGTCCCGGCCTGCGGCCCGCGCGGGATGCGCCGCACGCCGAGGGCCTGGAGCCGCCGGCGGGCGAGGTGGGCGGCGGGCGCGGCGCCGAGGTCGTCGAGCCGTCGCAGCCCCGCGGTGACCGACGCCTCGTCGCCGGCGTCGACCAGCTCGATGGCCCCCTCGTACGACCCCGCGGGCCACGCGGCGGCGGCCGCCGCCGGCTCGCCGGCGAGGGCGAGCGCGTGGCGGGGCCACAGGTCGTCGACGGGCTCGTCATGGGCGACGGGCAGCCCGCAGCGCAGGCCCTGGCGCAGCAGGTCACCCCGGGCGCCGGCGAGGCCCGGACGCCGCGAGCGCTCCAGCAGCGCGCGGATCCGCGCGTGCTCCCGGTCCCCGTCACCGTCGAGCCAGGCCTTCTCGGCGAGGCCGGCAGCCGTGGTCAGGAGCACGGGCAGGCTGTCCGAGCGGGTCGCGAGCGCCCAGGCGCGGCCGAGCACCGCGTCGGCGTCCGGGTCGCCGCGGCGCGCGAGCAGCCGCCCGAGCGGCGGCAGCGTCTCGCGGGCGAGGATGCCGGCCTCGGGGACGGTGTCGACGAGGCGGCGCAGGCCCTCCTCGGCGGCGTCCCACCGCCCGTCGTCGACCATGAGCTGCAGCCCGAACGCCTCGAGCGAGTAGCCGTGGGACAGGAAGTCGCCCGAGCGCGTGCTCGCCAGCCCCTCGGCGACGACCGCGGCGACCTCGCCGTCACGCCCGAGCCGTCGCAGCGCCTTGACCAGGCTCGTCCACCCGCGGGCGGCGTGCTCGCGCCGGCCCTCCGCGCGGGCGGTGTCCAGGCCCTCGCGGACGAGATCGGGGCCGTCGGCGTGGCCGAGGAACGCGCGTCCGAGGCCGCGGTACACGGTGCCGAGGGCGCTCGGGGGCACCGCGGCGAGCTCCTCGAGCCCGGCCTCCTCCTGGTCGGCGAGCACACGCAGTACGCCGCGGTGGGTGTGGGCGAGGGTCGGCTCGGCGTCGAGGGCGACGGCGCGGTCGAGGGTCGCGAGGGCGTCGGCGACGTCCCCGCGGATGTAGAGGTGGCGCGACAGCCCGACCAGCGCGCGGGCGGTCGCCACGGGGTCGTCGCCGGCGGTCCGCAGCGCGACCGCGTGGCCGGCGGTCGCGACGGCCTCCTCGACGCGGTGGGCGTTGTAGAGCTCCCAGGCGTGCTCCTCGGCGAGGGCGGCCTGCTCGGCGGGCGGCAGGGACTCCGCGTACGGCGCGAGCTGGGCGTACCAGGCGAGCGACTGCTGGTGGGCGCCCGCGGCGGCGGCGGCGCGGGCGGCCGCCGGCGCGTGGGCGAGCACCGCGTCGGCGTCCCCGCAGCGGGCCGCGTGGTGCAGGATGCGCGCCCGGTCCGGGGGGTCGTGCGCCAGCAGCGCGGCGAGGACGGCGCGCTCCAGCCCGAGACGGCGGATCGGGGGCAGCGCCTGCTCCACCGCCTGGCGGGCCAGCTCGTGGCGGAACGCGACCGCGCTGCCGGACAGCCCCACGATGCCGCGGCGCTCGGGCACCTCGACGTCGTCGCGCCAGGTGGGGCGCAGGACGTCGAGCAGCGTGCCGTCGGCGTGGCCGGGGACGACG
Source organism: Actinomycetospora straminea (assembly GCF_028737255.1). Lineage (GTDB taxonomy): Bacteria > Actinomycetota > Actinomycetes > Mycobacteriales > Pseudonocardiaceae > Actinomycetospora > Actinomycetospora straminea. The sequence continues at coordinate 118,457 of NZ_JAQZAN010000003.1, forward strand.
GCGAGCAGGTCGAGCAGCTCCTGGGCGGCGCGCGGGAGGTCCGCGACCCGGGCGAGGACGGCGTCGCGCACCGACACCGGCAGGCCCTCGCTCTGCGCGGCCACCAGCTCGGTGACGAGGAACGGGTTGCCGAGCGTGGCCGCGTGGACGCGCAGGCCGTCGGGTCCGGCGAGCTCGGTGACCGCCCCGACCGACAGCGGGCGCAGCGCCGGACGCCGCGTCGAGGCGGCCGGCAGCACGCCGAGCAGGCGCTGCAGCTGCGAGCCCGGGTCGACCTGGTCGTCGCGGTAGCTGAGCACGAGCACCGCGGGCAGCCGGCCGACGCGACGGGCGGCGACCGCGAGGACGTCGAGCGTGGCCTCGTCGGCCCAGTGCACGTCCTCGACGACGAGGACGGTCGTGGGGGTGCTCAGCACGTCGAGCACCGCGTCGTGCACCGCGTCGGTGCGATCCACGGCGAGCGCCGTGCGCAGCGCCGGAGCGCTCGCGGCGGCGTCGTGGAAGGGCCCGAGGGTGCGGGAGGTGACGAGGTCGTCGCAGGCCCCCTCGAGGAGGTGGACATCGGCCAGCCCGCCGGTCCAGGCGCGCAGGACGGTCGTCTTGCCGAGCCCGGCCTCGCCGGCGAGCAGCACGGTGCGGCCCTCGCCGTCCCGCGCGTCGGCGAGGGCCTGGTCGAGCTCCGCGAGGACCTCCCCGCGCTCGAGCACCCGCGCCCCCACAGGACCACGGTAGGCGCCGGTGGCGGTCACGGCGGCAGCTCTCGGTGCATCCGGATCGCCGGACCGAAGCGCGTCGGCGCCGTGCCGACCGTCCGGAACCCGCAGCGCGCGTAGAACGCCTCGGCGTGCGGGTCGGCGGTGACGACCAGCCGCGCGGCACCCCCATCGCGGGCCCGGCGCGCGGCGTCCTCGACGAGCCGGGCGCCGATGCCGCGGCGCATCAGCGCGGGGCGGACGAAGAGCGCGTCGAGCTCGGCGTCGCCGTCGGGCAGCGTCAGCACGGTGGCGAAGCCGGTGACGAGGTCGTCGACCTCGTGCACGCGGACCCGCCCCGCGCGCACGTCCCGCCGCGGCACCTCGACGGCCTCGGGGTGGGCGAGCAGGTCGTCGCGGTGTTCGGGCCAGATCATCGACGCCTCGCGCAGGATGTCCTCGAGCGCGGGCACCTCGTCGACGCGGGCCTCCCGCAGGTGACCTCCTCCGGCGGCCATGTCCCGCCCCCTCCCGTCGTCCTCAGACGATCGTGCGCGCGCTGTCGAGCAGGTTGAGCGCCAGCGACAGCCGCCGCCCCAGCCGGCGCAGGTCGTCGAGGCGCGGCGTGCCGGGGGCTCCGGGCTCCGGGCCGGTGTGCTCGAGCCGCCACCGGATCGCGAGGACCGCGGCGAGACGGGCGCGCTCGGCGGCCGACGGTGGGACCAGGGACAGGGCGTCGACGACCTCGGGCGCGCCGGCGGCGAGGTCCCGGCCGACGGCGCGCCAGTGCAGGCCGCGGGCGACGTCGAGGGCGTCGGCCTGGCTCAGGCGGCGCCACAGGAACGCGGCGGTCGCGTACCGGTCGACGCGCTCGGTCTCGGCGGCGTCGAGGACGCCGAGACGGACGTCCAGTTCGGGGTCGATGACGGTGGGCACGGCGTCCTCCTCAGGCGGCGGTCTCGGTGGTGGGGGCGGTGTCGAAGCCGCGGATCTCGTCGACCTCGGGGCGCATGGCCCGGCTGAGTGCCGGCAGGAGCTCGCGCAGCTCGGCGAGGTCCCAGCGGTACGAGGCGATCCGCTCGGTGAGGGCGGCGACGTCGGCGGAGAGCCGGTCGCGGGTGTCCTGGTAGTCGCGCAGGGCGTCGGCGCGGGTGGGTCCCGACGATCCGAGCAGCGCGCGGGCGAGGAGCTCGGCGTCGCGCAGGGCATCGGTGATCCCGTGCGCGGTCAGCGGGTCCTTGAAATAGCCCGCGTCCCCGACCAGCGCCCACCCCGGCCCCCCGGCGCGGCGGACGAACCCGGGGACGCCGGGGAAGCCACGGACCCGCCGCGGGCCCGCATCGGGACCCCCGAGCCGGTCGCCCAGGTCGGGGGCGGCCTCGGCGAGCAGCGCCCGGTGGGCGCCCTCCAGGTCGCCGCGCAGGGCGTCGAACCGCGCGGTGGGGACGCCGACCCAGACGCAGGCCTCGTCGCCGGTGGTCGGGATGACGCCGGCGGTGAGCCCGGGCCGGTAGCACCAGCGGTAGCGGTCACGGGGCAGCCCGGGCAGGTAGGCGTAGAGGACGGCGCTCGACGCGGTCCCGGCGTGCTCGACCGGGGCGCCGACCGCGTCGGCGACCGTGGAGCGCCGCCCGTCGGCGCCGACGACGACTGCGGCGTGCGCGCGGACCGGGGTACGCGTCCCGCGCTCGACGTACTCGACGCCCGTCACGGTGCCGCGCTCGTCGCGCAGGACCTCGGTGACGCGGGCACCGAACACGACCTGCGCGCCGGCGTCCTGCGCGGCGTCCGCGAGGAGCGGGTCGAGGACCGTGCGGCGAGGCGCGCGCAGCGGCGTCGTCCCGGGGCGCGGGGCGACGGTCTCGACGTCGTCGCCGTAGCAGAACTCGGTGGCCGTGATCGCCGGGGCGCCCGCCGCGACGACGGCGGGCAGCAGCCCCCAGCGCTCGAGCTGGACCACCGCGCCGCGCATCAGCGCGTGGGTGGAGAGGGTGTCGGTGCCGGGTCGGGCGGAGTCGAGGACGAGGACGTCCTGGCCGCCGCGGGCCAGCAGCATCGCGGTGGCGGCGCCGGCGGGCCGGGCGCCGACGACGATCGCGTCGTACCGGCGGATCGGGGTGCTCATGGCGAGGGCCTCTCGGTGGGGCCGCCGGGGGCCGGGCGGGTCGCGCCCGGCCCCGGGCGGGTCTCAGTCGGTGATGACCTCGACCGACACCGGCACGCCGCGCGTGATGCTGTCGAACACCACGGAGCGGTCAGTGCCGCGCTGGACGACCTCGCGGAGCTTCTCCGGGGTCGCCTCGCCGGCGATGTGGACGGTGATGCGGATCTGCTCGAAGCCGTTGCGGATGCTGTCGTCGAGGCCCATGGCGCCCTGCACGTCCAGGTCGCCCTCGAGCGTCGAGGAGACCGCGGTGAGCTTCACCTTGCGGGCGGACGCCGCGTAGACGAGCGAGGTCGTCACGCAGGCGGCGAGGGCGTGCAGCAGGAACTCGGCCGGGTTGGGGCCGTCGTCCTCACCGATGAGGATCGCGGGCTCGCCGGCGTCCAGCGTGAACGCCGCCGCGCGGGAGGTGTCCTCGCCACCCGCCGCGTAGAAGTCCTTGATCGTGCTGCGGTTGTGCGAGCCGCCCATCCACTCGTTGCGGGCCCGGAACCGGAACCGCGCGAGCTCGGGCTGGGCCTTCAGCACGTCGAGGGTGGCGAAGAGGTTGGTGGTGTCCACGCCGTTGCGGACGGTGTGGGTGATCGTCTCGGTCATGGTGCGCTTCCGGTGGTCGGTGGGGCTGTTCGGCCTCACCACCGTCGGGCGCGGACCCCGCCCCGGACATCGGCAGCACCTGCCCAAGCCGGCGCGGTGGGTGCCCACGTCGCGCACGCCGTCACCGACACCGGCCGGCGCCGCCGGGAGATGGGTACCGGGAGTGCCGATGTGGGTGGTGCCGGCGCTTCACGGGGGCGCCGGAGCGTCCTTCACTCGACCTGTCGGCCTCGTCGAGGCCCGCACATCGCACCCGGGAGGACCCATGACCACCACCGACCTCGTCACGCGCCTGCTCGACCTCTGGTCGACCCCGCTGCCCGCCGACGACGAGACGGCGCTCCCCGGCTTCGCCGCGCTCTACACCGACCCGGTGACGATCAACGGCGCGGCGATGTCGCTCGCCGACCTGCTGGCCCGCGCCCGCGCGACCCAGACCGCCTACGGCGGGATCGAGCGCGAGGTCCTCGAGCGGGTCGAGGCCCCGGGCAAGCTCGTCGTGGCGTTCCGACTCACGGGCACCCACACCGGCCCGGTCGCGACCCCGCTGGGCGTCGTGCCCGCGACCGGCCGCCCCGTCGACCTGCGCGTGATCGACGTCCTCACGATCACCGACGGCAGGATCAGCGACGTCGTCATGGTGGCCGACGAGCTCGCGAACCTGCACCGGCTCGGCGTCCTCGCGCTGACCACCGACGGGACGGACGGCGCGGGGTAGGCGTCGCGGTCAGGTGGGGATGCGGGGTCGTCCGCCGGGTCGGGGTCTTCGGTCGGGGTCGATGATCCAGGGTGGGGTGAACCAGGGCCGGTCCTCGATCATCTCGATCTGCCAGTGGCCGTGGTGGATGAGCTGGTGGTGGTGGCGGCAGAGCAGGCACATGTTGTCCAGCGCCGTGGGTCCGCCGTCGAGCCAGTGGCGAATGTGGTGGGCGTGGCAGCGGCGGGGGCGGCGGGTGCAGCCGGGGAACGCGCAGCCGCCGTCGCGCAGGTTCAGTGCGCGGCGCAGGGCGTCGGGGGCGGTGCGCTGGGTGCGCCCGACGTCGAGGGGTTCGGAGCGGGAGCCGAGGATCATGGGGACGATCTCGGCGTCGCAGGCCCAGCGGCGCACGGTGGCGGGGTCGACGGCGTGCCCGGAGTCCAGGATGCCGTGGCCGCCGCGCTCGGCGAGGGCGGCGCAGAGCCAGCGGTGGTCGATGGTGATCGTGAGCAGCGCCCGCCCGGGCCGCTCGGTCCACCCACCCGTCGAGGGAGCCGGGTCGGGGCGGCGCGGCGCGGGGATCAACGCGAGCTCGTCGTCCTGGGGCTGGGCGTCCTGGGGCTGGGTGTCGCGGTGTTCGTGGCGGGTGTCGGTCACCAGGCCGCGGGGTCCGCGGGTGTCCCCGACGAGCTCGGTGAACGCGTCGGCCTGGCGTTTGACCAGGCCCCGCTCGTCGTCGGCGCCCGCGGGCGCGGCCAGCACCCCGAACACCTCGATGACCATCTCGGCGTCGAGGGGGTCACCGAGCCGGCCGGTGAACACCAGCGACCCGTCCTTGCGTCGCAGCAGCCGCAGCTCGTCGAGGGCGTCCTCGCCGTCGGGTGGGGCGGCGCCGTCGGGGTCGTAGAGGTCGACGAACTTCTTCGCCAGCACCCGCAGCATCCGCGGCGGCAGCACCTGGGCCTGCTCGGCCAGCGTGCGCTCCACCCCGGACCACTCCTGCGGTGGCGGTGGGGGCATCAGGGCGTCGAGATGGCGCATCGTGTCCCGGATGACCTTCACGTGCGCCGGGTCGATCGCCCCCGCGGCCAGCGCGTCCGCGGTGGCCGGCAGCCGCGCGGGCAACAGCTCGCCGTGCAGCGAGGTCCGCGCACACAGATCGGCGGCCTCAGCCACCAGGCGTTTCGCGTCGGCGCGGTCGAGGTTGTCGCGGTCGGCGACCAGCGCCTCGAGCGAGCGGTAGCCCGCGGCCACGACCGTGTTCAGGTCGGCGAGCGTGGCGATGGCCTGCAGGCGGCGGTGATAACCCGCGCGCTGAGCGATCACGTCCGCGCGGGCCCGCGCGAGCGCCTCCCGCTCGGCCGCACCCACCGCTTCGCTCACGTGTTCGACGGTAGCCCCGACCCCCGACAGTCCCGCCCCGCTGCAGGGGCGGCAACGGGGACCTGGGCGTGGCCGGCCACCGAGATGGGTGGCCGACGCCGTTGGCCCTACCGCCCCGGCGCCGCATCCTGGCCCGGCGACCGCGCCACGTCGTCACCGCCGGGAGGGAACCGATGAACGCCGCCCTGAGCTTCTACCAGCTGCTGACCACGGTGAGCTTCACCCTGCTCGGGCTGTGGTTCGTCGTGCTCGGGCTCGACCCGCGGTGGCGTCAGGACCCCACCCGGCACCGGGCGAGCCTGCACACCACCCTGATGTTCTTCCTGCCGGGCGTGATGGGACTCGGCTCGGTCCTCTCCGGGGGCGACGCGCTGTTCTGGCGGCTGTTCTTCGTCGTCGGCGGGCTCGTCGGGCTGGTCGAGGCGGTGGCGTACCTGCGGGCCCCGGCCGACGGGGACCGGGTGCTGCGGCCCCTCGAACCGCTGGTCTACGCCGCGGTCGTGGGCGCCGCGCTCGTGCCCGGGCCGGTCCTCGGACTGGTGCCCCTGCAGGTCGAGGGCCTCGCGACCGGGCTCGTGTTCGTCGGCGGCCTGGCCCGGTTGTGGCTGGCGCTCACCCGCAGCGCGACGCCGGCGCGGCCGGGGATCGGGGCGCCCGTCGGTCGCCCCCGGTAGGCACGACGCCGGTCGTGCCCGCGATGTGGGCAGTCCGGCCCGGGCAGATGGGCAGTGCACGCCCTCGGCCCCGACGACCGTCCTCCCTAGCGTCGTCGGTGCCCGGAGGACCCCGGGCCCGACGAGGGAGGTGCCCGACATGACGACGCCGAGCAGCGGGGCCGTGCCGCGGGTGGGCCAGCGGGCCGACCGGTCGCGGTTGGTCACCCGCCGCGACATCGAGCTGTTCACCGCGATCTCCGGCGACCGCAACCCGCTGCACTACGACGACGAGTTCGCCGCGGCGACGCGCTTCGGCGGCATCGTCGTCCAGGGCGGCGTCACCACGGCCGTCCTCAACGCCGTCGTCGCCGAGGACCTCCCCGGCCCCGGCAGCGTCTTCCTGCAGCTCGACCTGCGCTTCCTCGCCCCCGTCCGCCCCGGCGACGTGATCACCGGGTCGGTCGAGGTGACGGCCGCGCGCACCGACAAGCCGATCACCGAGCTCGCGGTGCGCGTGACCCGCGGCGACGACGTCGTGGCCGTCGAGGGCACCGCGGTCTGCTGGACCGCGCGGCCTCAGCCCACCGCGGCGGCCCGGGACGGCGCGACCACCTCGTCGGCGACCCAGCGCGCCACGCCCGCGGGCCAGGGCGCGGGCAGTCCGAGCACCAGGTGCGAGAACCCGGCCTCGACCGCCGCGGCGGCGGCGTCGCGGGTGGCGCCGGGGTCGTCGTAGGCGACCGGCAGGAAGATCGAGCGCGTGATCTCCGCGGGGTCCCGGCCGATCTCGGCGCAGTAGCGGTCGAGCAGGGCGCTGCGCTCGACGCAGTCTGCGAGGTCGCCGCCGGGGATGTTCCAGAGGTCGGCGTGGCGGGCGACCACGCGCAGGGTCGCCGACGCCCGGCCCCCGACGAGGATCGGCGGGCGGGGTCGCTGGAGGGGCTTCGGGTTGCCCCACGCGCCCGTGACCTGCACGTGCTCGCCGTGGTGGTCGAACGGCGCGTCCTCGGTCCAGATCCGCTCGATGACCGTGCAGGCCTCGTCCAGCGCGGCGACCGAGTCGCCGAAGTCGTGGTACGGCAGGCCATGGGCCTCGTACTCGCGGCGTGCCCACGGGACGCTCGGGCGGGAGCCGGCGCCGATGCCGAGGTCGAGCCGCCCGCCCGAGACGTGGTCGACCGTCGTCGCGATCTTCGCGAGCAGGGCCGGCGGGCGGATGCGGTTGCTCGTCACCATGACGCCGAGGCGCAGCCGGCGCGTGCGGGCCGCGAGCGCCGAGAGCAGCGTCCAGCCCTCGAGGATCGGGCCGTCCGGGTCGCCGCCGATGGGCAGCAGGTGGTCGAACAGCCACGCGTGCTCGATCTCGGGGACCTCGTCGGCCTCCTCCCACACGCGCAGCACGTCGGCGTACCCGACCTGCTGCGGCGCGGTCATGATGCCGAAGCTCGTCGCGGTCACGGCCGTCTCCCCTCGCCGGTGCGCGCCGTCTACCCTGACGAGACGGAACGCGGTTCCACCAACGTTACGGAACAACGTTCCGTTTGTCGACGACGGGGACGGGGATGACCGAGGGGACGGGGCGCGCGCCGCGGCGCCGGGCCGACGCGCGGCGCAACGAGAGCGCGCTGCTCGACGCGGCGGCGGCGGTGTTCGTCGCGTCCGGGGTCGAGGCGCCGGTGCGCGACATCGCCGCGAAGGCCGGCGTCGGCGTCGGCACGGTCTACCGCCACTTCCCGACGCGCGCGGACCTCGTCGTCGCGGTCTACCGCCACCAGGTCGAGGCGTGCGCCGTCGCCGGCGAGCAGGCCCTCGAGCACACCGACAGCCCGTTCGAGGCCCTGCGGGGCTGGATCGACGTGTTCGTCGACTTCCTCGTCACCAAGCACGGCCTGGCGGGCGCGCTGCAGTCCGACGACCCGCAGTTCCAGGTGCTGCACGCGTACTTCCTCGACCGCCTCCTGCCCGTCGGTACCCGGCTGCTCGAGGCCGGGGTGGCCGCGGGCGAGGTGCGCGACGACGTCAGCGCGATGGAGCTGATGCGCGGGGTCGGCGGGCTGTGCATCGGCCCGGCCGACGACCGCTACGACGTGCGGCACACCGTCGGGGTGTTCCTCGACGGGATGCGCGCCCCCTAGCTCTGCGGGTCCCGGCGCTCCGACTCCGGCTCGCCCTCGGTCTCGGTGCCCGGGATCGCCGGGCCGAGCAGGTCGTCGGCGTCGACGATGCGGTACGCGTAGCCCTGCTCGGCGAGGAAGCGCTGGCGGTGGGCGGCGTACTCGGCGTCGATCGAGTCGCGCGCGACCACCGAGTAGAAGTGCGCCTGCCGGCCGTCGCCCTTGGGGCGCAGGAGCCGGCCGAGGCGCTGGGCCTCCTCCTGGCGCGACCCGAACGTCCCCGACACCTGCACGGCGACCGACGCCTCGGGCAGGTCGATGGAGAAGTTCGCGACCTTCGACACGACCAGCACCGGGATCTCGCCCCGACGGAACCGGTCGAACAGGACCTCGCGCTCCTTGTTCTTCGTCGAGCCCTGGATCACCGGGGCGTCGAGGGCCACGCCGAGCTCGTCGAGCTGGTCGAGGTAGGCGCCGATGACCAGCGCAGGCTCGCCGCGGTGGCGCTCGAGGATGCTCTTCACCACCGGGATCTTGGTGTTGGCGCAGGCGCAGAGTCGGTAGCGCTCGTCGGCCTCGGCGGTGGCGTAGATGATCCGCTCGTTGTCGGTCATGGTCACGCGGACCTCGACGCAGTCGGCGGGCGCCACCCAGCCCTGCGACTCGATGTCGCGCCACGGGGCGTCGTAGCGCTTCGGGCCGATGAGCGAGAACACGTCGCCCTCGCGGCCGTCCTCGCGCACGAGCGTGGCGGTGAGGCCGAGGCGACGGCGCGACTGCAGGTCCGAGGTCATGCGGAACACCGGCGCGGGCAGCAGGTGGACCTCGTCGTAGATGATCAGGCCCCAGTCGCGGGTGTCGAAGAGCTCGAGCGCGCGGTACTCGCCCTTCGACTTGCGGGTCATCACCTGGTAGGTCGCGATGGTGACCGGGCGGATCTCCTTGCGCTCGCCCGAGTACTCGCCGATCTCGTCCTCGGTCAGCGACGTGCGCGCGACGAGCTCGCGCTTCCACTGCCGGCCAGCGACGGTGTTGGTGACGAGGATGAGCGTCGTGGCCCCGGCCTTCGCCATCGCCGCCGCGCCGACCAGGGTCTTGCCGGCCCCGCAGGGCAGGACGACGACGCCCGAGCCGCCGTGCCAGAAGCCCTCGACGGCGTCGGCCTGGTAGTCGCGCAGCTCCCAGTCGTCCTGGACCAGCGAGATGGGGTGCGCCTCGCCGTCGACGTAGCCCGCGAGGTCCTCGGCCGGCCAGCCGACCTTGAGCAGCGCCTGCTTGAGCCGTCCGCGCTCGGACGGGTGCACCGTCACGGTGTCGTCGTCGATGCGGTCGCCCAGCATCGGGGCGATCTTCTTGTTGCGCAGGACCTCCTCGAGGACCGCGCGGTCGTTCGACAGCATGACCAGGCCGTGGACCGGCGAGTTGGTCAGCTGGAGGCGCCCGTAGCGGCCCATGGTGTCGACGACGTCGACGAGCAGGGCCTGGGGCACGGCGTAGCGGGAGTACTGGACGAGCGCGTCGACGACCTGCTCCGCGTCGTGACCCGCGGCGCGGGCGTTCCACAGCGCCAGCGGCGTCACACGGTAGGTGTGGACGTGCTCGGGCGCGCGCTCCAGCTCGGCGAACGGCGCGATCGCCTGCCGAGCGGCGGGCGCGGCCTCGTGGTCGACCTCGAGCAGCAAGGTCTTGTCGGACTGGACGATGAGCGGTCCGTTGCCGGGCTGACTCAACCTCTCGACCTCCGGGCACGTGGACGGGTGGTCCGTCCCATTGTCCTCCGGGACACCGACAGGCCGTCGGGCGGAGCAGGGACACCGCTCGGGGAGCGCTGTGGAACGGCCGGTCATTCCCTGGGGCGCGACCGTTACAGTGGCCATGCCCTACCCACCCACGCTCGAGCCCGCCCTCGAGGAGTGACCACCGACCCGATGGGCTGACGGCGCCGCGCACGTCGGCGTCCCGGCCCGCCTGTTGCGTGGTCCCCGCGCGGCCCCGCCGCCCGTGGACCCCGCACCGACCGCCCTGGACGCCTGACCACGCTGATGCGCTCGCCCGCCCTGCTCCCCGTCCGTTGTGCCGACGTGTCACCACGCGGCCGCACGGTGTCACCCACGTGCCACCCCGCGCGGCGGTCGGAGCGCACCATAGCCCATCGCTCGTCACCCAGCGTCGACCAGGGACGCGTTCGGCGTGGGGGCGCGCCGGGCGACCTCCGACCGACCGGCGGAACCGGGAGGACCCGTCCGTGACCACCCACGAACGAGCACCCGAGCGCACGCCGGTGCGGTACCACGACCCGCACGACGGCCGCCCCGGCGACGACCGCGCCGGCGGCGACTGGACCGAACGCCTGGCGCTGCGCAACTGGAGCCTGCCGGTCAAGCTCGCGGCGGTCCTGCTGGTGCCGACGCTGTTCGTGCTGACGCTCGGCGTGCTGCGGATCGTCGAGGAGACGCGCGAGGCGGCGGCGTACGACAACGTGCAGCAGGCGGTGGCCCTCGAGGACAGCACCGCGCAGGTCCTGGGTGACCTCGCCGACGAGCGCTCGGCCGCCGCGGTCTACGTCGCGGCCAACCGGGCGGGCGGCTCCGGACCGGTCGAGGAGCGCATCGCGGCGACGACCGAGGCCGTCTCGCAGCTGCGCCGCGCGGCCGGGTCGGCCGACTCGCTCGACCAGCAGACGCGCACGGCCCTCGACCAGGCCGACGCCGAGTTCGAGCAGCTCGACCAGCTGCGCGACGACGTCATCGACGGTCGGACCGACGCCGCCGGCGCGATCGCGCGCTACACCGAGACCATCGACAGCGTCGAGATCTTCGACCGCTCGCTCTCGCGCGAGGCCGCCGACCCGAGCGTCGCGGGCCTCGCGTCCGGGCTCTACTCGCTCTCGGTGGTGCGCGAGGAGGACGCCTACGTCCAGGCCGTCGTCGCCGCCGGGATCGCCGCGGGCCGCATCGACGCCCCTTCGATCGACCAGGCGCGCAACGCGACGCTGCGCCGCTCGATCGCCGTCGACGACTTCCGCTCGGCGATCGGCACCGACAACGCCGCGCTCGCCGACGCCGTCGTCGGGCCGGACGTGAACAACCGCGACCTGCTCGCCCAGGTGGTCCTCGGCCGCGGCGCCGCGGGCCTCCCGCTGCAGGTCGCGGGGCCGGACTGGGAGCGCGCGTCGGCCGCCGTCGAGGACCGCGACGCCGCGACCGCCGAGCAGCTGCGCGGCCAGCTCCAGGAGCAGGCCGGCTCGCTGCAGGCCACCGCGCGGAGCAACGCCGGCATCTCGTCGGTGGTCCTGCTGCTCGCGCTGATGGCCGGTGCGGCCGTGGTCTTCTTCGTCACCCGCTCGCTGCTGCGCCCGCTGCGCCTGCTGCGCCGCACCGCGCTCGACGTGGCCGAGCGGCGCCTCCCGCAGGCGGTGCGCAGCCTGCGCGAGGGCGAGACGCCCGACACCACGATCGTCCCCACGCCGATCACCACGCGCGAGGAGATCGGGCAGGTCGCGCGGGCGTTCGACCAGGTCCACGAGCAGGCGGTCCGCCTGGCCGCCGAGCAGGCGGGCCTGCGCTCCGCGTTCAACTCGATCTTCGTGAACCTGTCGCGGCGCTCGCAGGCGCTGGTCGAGCGCCAGCTGCGCCTCATCGAGCAGCTGGAGAACTCCGAGGAGGACCCGGAGGCGCTCTCCAACCTCTTCCAGCTCGACCACCTCGCGACGCGCATGCGCCGCAACTCCGAGAACCTGCTGGTCCTCTCGGGCACCGACCTCTCGCGCCGCGGCAGCCGCCCGGTGCCGCTGGTGGACGTGCTGCGCGCCGCGGCGTCGGAGGTCGAGCAGTACCAGCGCATCGACCTCGCCCAGCTCCCGCAGGCCCAGCTGCTCGGCCGCACCGCGAGCGACGTCGTGCACCTGGTGGCCGAGCTCCTCGAGAACGCCACCACGTTCTCCGCCCCCGACACCCGCGTGCGGGTGCAGGCGACGCAGAACAGCGACGGCTCGGTGCTCGTCGAGATCCTCGACTCGGGTGTCGGCATGAGCGAGGAGGACCTGCACGAGGCCAACGTCCGCCTCGACTCGCCGCCGACCGTCGACGTCTCCGCGTCCCGCCGCATGGGCCTGTTCGTGGTCGGCCGCCTGGCCACGCGCCACGGGATCACCGTCGAGCTCCGCAACCGCGAGGACGGGGGCGTCGCCGCGACGGCGCTCGTACCCGCCTCCGCGGTGCTCGCGGTCGTCGAGCAGGGCGCGCCGGCGGTCGGTGTCGGCGCGGCCGTGCGCGGCGGCGACGGTGCCGTGGGCGCCGGCGCGGTGCCCGAGCAGGCGCGGGGCGGCGCCACCGGCCTGCCCCAGCGCACCCGGCGCGCGCCCGGCACGCCGAGCTCGTACTTCTCGCCCGCCCAGGAACAGGGTCGGCCCGCGCCCGACGGCAGCCCCAACCGCGGCACGAACGGCAGCCCGAACGGGTCGCCGGACCAGCGCCCGGTCCTGCCGCGCCGCGGCGCCGCGACCGGCGCGCCGGGGACCAACGGGCACACCCACGACCACCCGAACGGCGCCGGGCCGGGTGGACCCGGAGGTCCGGGTGGCCCGGCGGGTCCGGGTGGTCCCGGGCGTCGGCCCGCTCCGGCCGAGCCGGGGCCCGCCCAGCGCCCGGAACGGGAGCCCGCCGACGCCACGGTGGAGGAGCAGGAGGCGGTCGCCGAGGGTGCACCGGTCGACGGCGCGGTCGAGGAGCACCGCGGCGCCGCGCCCGAGCAGGTGGCGCAGCAGTCCTCCGAGCAGACCGAGCAGCCCGGCGACGCCCAGGAGGGCGGCCGGCACGGGTTCGTCGGCGGCGCGGCGGCCGCGGCCGGCGGTGCCGCCGCCCTGATCGGTGCGGCGGCCGCGCGCCGGCGCAGCCGACGGTCCGAGGAGCCCGGTCCCGCCGACGCGGAGGGGCCCGCGCACGACGACGAGGCCGCGGTCGAGGCGTCCGACGGTCACGAGGCCGACGCGGACGTCACGGAGCAGCCCGACGAGGCCGACGACCGGGGACGCCGTTCCGCCGGGGCGCCGTACGGCCCGACGCCCGGTGCCCGGCACGGCCCGCTGCCGGGACGCCCCGGCCAGCCCGGCGGCCCGGGTGGTCCCGGGGCACCGACGGGTCCCGGCGGCTACGGCAGCGGTGGCGGCACCGGCACCCCGGGGCCCGCGGGGCCCGCGGGCCCCGCCGGTCCCGTGTGGGGCCCGTCGCCCGGCGGTCCGGGTCAGCCCGGCGGTCCGGGTGGGCCCGGGGGCCCGCCGCTCGGCTGGCGTGGCGGCCCGCCCGGACGCGGCCCCGGTGGTCCCGGCAGCTCCGGTGGTCCCGGCGGCCCTGCTGGCCCTGGTGGCCCGAACGGTCCGTACGGCCCGCCGCGCCGGCCCGCCGCCGGGCCGCCCATGTGGAACGGCGCGCCGGTCGTGCCCCCGCCCGGTCCCACGCCGACCGACGAGGAGCAGGCCGACGCGGTCCCGGCGGACGAGGTCGTCGCTGACGAAGGCCCGGTCGAGGAGTCGCCCGAGGTCTTCGTGGACGAGGACCCCGAGGTCGAGGCGCTCGTCGACGACCGCACCGCGTTCGCCGTGCCCGAGACGCCGGCGGCCGGGGACGCCCCCGGTGCCGGTGGCGGGACCGGCGAGGAGACCGAGGGCGCGGACGCGGCGGCGGAGGGCCTGCCCTCCCGCATGCCGAGCCGGCGGGGCACGTTCCCGCTGCGCCCGCGCGTCGTGCAGACGCAGCGGCGACCGGGACTGGGTCCGGACACGCCGCACCCGGGGACCCCGGTGCCTCCGGCGTCCGACGGGCCGGCCGACGCCGAGCCCGAGGTCGCGGGCGCCGACGCCCCCGCGGCTGACACCTCCCCGGCCACCGCGGCCGACGCCGCCGACGCCGCCGACGCCACCGCCGCGCCGGAGGCCCCCGAGGCGCCGGCCGGACCCGAGCCGCTGCCGCGGCGCCGGGCCCCGGGCGCGCCCACGGGCGACCAGGACGCCGAGGACACGGGCCGCGGGCCCGGCGCCCCGGACGAGGCCGAGGAGGCGGCGCCGGGCGAGCCCCGCGGCATCCGTCCCTCCGGCCGACGGCTCCCGCCCAGCGGCGCGCCGTTCTCGCCCGGCATGGCACCGCGGCTGCGGCCGCGCCGCCCGGCGGGCGAGCCGACCGAGGAACGCGAGCCCGCGGAGTCGTTCGCCCAGGACCCGACCCAGGAGTCGACCCCGGAGCCGCCGGCACCGGAGGCGGCGGCGTCGGCCGAGGGCGCGGCCCCGTCCGCACCGTTCGACCCCTCCTCGCCGGCCGGCCCGGCCGCCCCGTACCCGGCCCGGAGCCAGGGGCCGGCACCGACCGAGCAGCCACCGGCCCCGCGCGGTGCCGGGTCGGGCCCGGCCGGCACCGACCCCGGCGCGCCCGTCCCCGGCGGCGGCCCGCTCCCGTCGCGGGCGCGGCGTCCGCAGGGCCCGGACGGCCCCCCGGCGCCGTTCGGTCCGCCGTCGGCGATGCCGGCCGGACCGGACCGCCTCTTCGACCCGACCCCGTCGGGCGAGGGCAACGGCCGCCCGCGCAACGGTGGCCGCACCCCCGGCCGGGCGGTCCCGGAGCGCCTGGCCGGGCGGGCGGGGGCCCCGCAGCGGGAGCGGACGCCGATCTACGACGAGGTCGCGTCCGCGTGGTTCCGCGAGGCACCGCCGTCCGCGGGGCCCGACGAGGCCGAGTGGGCCTCGACGTCCGGCGACGAGGGATGGCGGGCGGCCGCGGCCACCGCCGACGCCCTCGACGCCGGGGTGAGCGCGGATGGCACGACCGAGGCCGGTCTGCCGCGGCGCCGTCCGAAGGCCCAGCTCGTGCCCGGGGCTGCGCGCTCCGGGGGCGGGGCGCCCGGTGACGGTCCCGCACCCGCGGGTCCGCGTCGCAGCGCCGACGCGATCCGCGGCCGACTGGCGAGCTATCAGCGAGGTGTGGCCGACGGGCGGACGACTCGTGCGGCCCGACCCGCCGAGACCGAGGGCGAGCCGCCGGCGGCGCGTCCCGGGGACGAGGAGGAGCAGTGACCGGAGCCCAGTCGCAGCCGAGCCGCTTCGGCTGGTTGGTCTCGAACTTCGCCGAGCGGGTGCCGGGGGTGGCGCACGCGGTCGTCGTGTCGGCCGACGGACTGCTGCTCACGGCGTCCAACCGGCTGCCGCGCGACCGGGCGGACCAGCTCGCCGCGGTCGCGTCCGGCCTCATCAGCCTCACGCAGGGCGCCGCGCGCTGCTTCGAGGCGGGCGAGGTCGTCCAGACCGTGGTGGAGATGGAGCGGGGGATCGTGCTGCTCATGTCCATCAGCGACGGGTCGTGCCTGGCCACGCTGGCCGCGCCGAACTGCGACATCGGGCTGGTCGGCTACGAGATGACCCTGCTCGTCGACCGCGTCGGGCAGCTGCTGACCCCCGAGCTCCGCGCCGAGCTGCAGGGGTCAGCGGTGCGATGACCGTGTCGAGGGGGTGACGACCGGTGAGCGATGACCGCGGCGAGTCCTTCGCCGACGTCCTCAACGGGATCAGCGGGCCGCCGCCGAAGCCGCGCGGTGAACGCCGCGGGCTCTTCCGGCGTCGGCGCTCCGCCGAGCCCGAGGAGACGTCGCCGGAGGTCACGCCGGCCGGCCGCCGGGACGGCGGGGAGGACGGGGACGACGCTGCCCCCGGCCACCCGACCGGCGGTTCCGTCGCCCCCGACGGCTACCTGTACGGCGAGGGCGTGCCCGGGGGCCCGGACGGCGCCCACGCGCTGGCCCCGGGCGAGCCGCAGACCGCGCCGTACGGTGTCCCGCAGCCGGGCCCGCCGCGGCACGAGCTCCCCGAGCCCGAGGCACCGGGCGAGCGCGCCGAGGACGTCGCGATCGTGCGTCCCTACGCCTGGACCGGCGGACGGACCCGCCCGGTCTACGACCTCGCCGTCGAGACGCTGGTCTCGGTCGGCGGGGCGGGCCGCGACCCGTCGCGGATCCCCCAGTACGAGCACCGTGCCGTGGCCGAGCTGTGCCGCGAGCCCCGATCGGTCGCGGAGGTGGCGGCGATGATGTCGATCCCGCTCGGCGTGGCCCGGGTGCTCATCGGCGACATGGCCTCGCAGGGCACCGTCGTGGTGCACCAGACCGCCTCGACCTCGGGCGACGTCCCGGACCTGGCGTTGATGGAAAGGGTGTTGAGTGGACTTCGACGGCTCTGACGCAGCGGTCGCGGCCGAGCCGGTCCCGACCACCACGTCGGCCAAGATCGTCGTGGCCGGGGGGTTCGGGGTCGGCAAGACGACGTTCGTGGGCTCGGTCTCCGAGATCGACCCGCTGACCACCGAGGCCGTGATGACCGACGCCAGCTCGGGCGTCGACGACCTGTCGGCGGTGCCGAACAAGCGCACGACCACGGTGGCCATGGACTTCGGCCGCGTCTCGCTCGACTCGGACCTGATCCTCTACCTGTTCGGGACGCCCGGGCAGGACCGGTTCTGGTTCATGTGGGACGACCTCGTGCGCGGCGCCATCGGCGCGGTCGTGCTGGCCGACACCCGGCGCCTCGCCGACTGCTTCGCCGCGGTCGACTTCTTCGAGGACCGGCGGCTGCCCTACGTGCTCGGCGTCAACTGCTTCGACGGCGTCCTGCGCCACGACCTCGAGGACGTCCGCGAGGCGCTGGCCATCGACCCGTCGGTGCCGATCCTCACCGTCGACGCCCGCGACCGGGAGTCGACGAAGCAGACGCTCATCGCGCTCGTGGAGCACGCGATGCAGGTCTGGGCGGTCGGCGCCCGGGCCTAGTGGGTGGACGGTCCTAGGGCGCGCAGCAGGAGGTGAGGCCGTACCACGTGTCGGGGCTCTGTGCTCCGGTCACGACCTGACGAACTGCTTCCACCACGAGGGCCGGCTCGTCCTGGTAGATGTCGTGACCGCTGCGCGCCGCGCTGATGTGCCGGGCGTGCGGGGTGAGCGTGGCCAGGTCGTCCTGGAGCGCCTGCCAGCGTTGTTCGAGCTCCGCGACCGGGAACCCCGGCAGGGGGACGTCCACCGGACGGCCGCGGGTCAGCACCGCCAGGGGCATCGGCCGGAGCGGCCCCTCCGCGCGTGCTCGGGCCACGAGAGCGCCGGTGCGCTCGGTGTCGACCAGCTCGAAGTCGGGATACGTCTCCCGCAGCGAGGACGAGCTGCTCTGCACGTCGGCGAACTGTTCGGGCGTCAGTAGGCTACGCAGCTCGTCGTCGTACCGCTCGTGTGCGGCGTCGACGAGGACCATCCCCGCGACGTCGTCGGGATGGGCTGCCTGGAAGAGGCGGGCGTAGTGGCCGCCCAGCGAGTGGGCGGCGAGCACGTACGGGCCCGGGACCTGGGCAGCCTGCAGCAGGGAGTGCAGGTCGGCGACCGTCTCCTCGGCCGGGCGGGGTTGCGGCACCGGGTCGCTGCGGCTGCGGTCTGCCGGGTCGTCGATCGACTCGCCGATGGTGCCCGGGCGGTCGTACGCGCAGACCCGGGTGAACGCCGCCACCCCCGGGAGCACCGCAGGTGGCGGCACGCTGGGGGACAGGGCGTCCCAGGCGCTGCCGCGATTGCCGTAGCCGGCGATGAGGACGACCGTCGGGCCACCCGTGCCGCGGCACTCCAGGTACAGCCGCCGACCGCCGCCGATGTCGACGAGTCTGCCGTCGTCACCGTCGCCGGGGGCCGGTGCGCTCGCGGCCACCGAGCCGCATCCCGCCGCAGCGAGCAGGAGAGCGATCGCCGCGGCCACCAGCACACGACGTCCTCGCGGTGTCATCGTCCCGCTCCGCTGGTGTCCACACGATCACCTCGACACGTGATGTGACATCCAGCATCCTCGTCAGGACCGTACGGGGGAACCAGGGTCACGGAAGGCCGAGCAGTGGTGACCGTGGGGAGCGGACGGAGAACCTGTTAGCCGCCGCAACCCGGCTCGGCGCCGCCCGCGACTGATCAACGGGGACTTCGTACGCCTAGAAGCAGCGAGATACCCGTTCGCTGCGGCAGGCCTCGTCCGGCGACAGACCGACCTCAGCGGTCGGCGAGCACGCTGACCGAGGTGATGCGGTGCAGCGCGAACGACAGCGGCGCCCCGCCGACCGTGGCGCCGTTGGTCTCGCCGTCGTCCTCCCCGCTGTCCTCCACGCCCTCGAGCACCCCGCCCCCGACCCGCAGGGGGCGCACGACGCGCTGGGACGCCGTCCCGTGGGCGTCGACGTAGCCGATCCACACGCTGCGCCCGGACCGCGCGGCCTCGGCGAGGACGGCGACGGTGGCCGACGCCGCGGTGCGCCCCGGTCCGGCGACGGTGCCGCGGCCCCGGGCGGCGGTGGCGGCCCGGTCGCCGGCGCGGAGCTGGGCGACGAGCGCGGTGACCTGGTCCTCGGAGAGGGTCGGCGTGGTGCCGATCGCGCGCTCGGGGCGCCGGGCCGGGGTGCGCCGGCCGCGGGGGCGCAGGTCGAGCACGCCGCCGACGTCGTCCTCGGCGACCGGCGACAGGCCCGCCTCCCGCAGGGCCGCGAGCACCTCGACCAGCGGCTGCGGGCTGACGAGCACGGTCGGCGCGATGCGGCGCAGCTCCAGGCGCTCCGCCTCGGGGTGGGAGAGCACCTCGGCGACGAGGGCCTCGTCCTCCGAGCGCAGGAACGACGCGGCCGCCCCGCCGCGCAGGCGTCCGTGGCGGCGGGCGACGTCGTCGACGAGGTAGGTCAGACCCTGGGGGACCGGGGTGGCCGAGCGGGTGGCGAACAGCTCGTGCAGGTCGGCGGCCGTCTGCCCGAGGTCGAGCGCGCGGCGCACCGACGCCTCGCTGATCCGGTAGACGGTCGCGCCGCCCGCGGACTCGACGTCGGCGACGCGGTCGAGCGCCGCGGCGAGCTCGGGCTCGAGGCGCCCCGGGGCGACCGCGGTGAGGTCGGCCTGCAGGAGCACGTGGTCGACGGGGTCGGGCAGCGCCCGGCGCAGCGCGGCGGCGGCGGCGCCGTCCGGGTCGTCGCCGGGGCCGCGCGCGGGGACGAGCAGCTCGCGGGTCGCGGAGGTGACGGCGTCGAGCGCGACGAGCCCGATCGTCGTCGCCTCGCGCAGCACCGTCCGGATCATCTCGTCGCGCCGGCGCCCGCCCTTGCGCGGCGCGCGCCAGGCCAGGGAGGCGACGAGGTCGTCGGCGCTCGGCGGGCCGTCGCCGTCGTCGAACTCGCAGAGCCGGTCGAGCACCCGGCGGCGCAGCGCCGGCGCCCAGGGTCGGCGCGCCTCGTCGGAGAGCGGGCCGATGAGCTTGTCGCCGACGTCGCGCTCGCCCACCAGCGACGGGGCCCGCGGGGTCTCCAGCCAGCCCCGGGCCAGCGTCACCCAGCGCACGTCGGGCCCGGCGGCGAGCCAGCGGTCGACGGTGACGGTCGGCGTCCAGGCCGCGTCGGCGCCCTCGGAGACCGCGACGAGCCCCGCGCCGGCGAGCACCTCGACCAGCAGCGCCGCGTCCTGCTCGGTGAGCCCGAGGTCGCGGGCGACGCGCCGCAGGTCGCGCACGCCCAGGCCGCCGGAGCGCAGCACCGCGGGCGGCGCCGCCGACCACGCCGTCAGCACGGCCTCGGCGCGCCGCGTGAGCTCGAGAATTGCGCCGGCGGCGGTGGCGTCGACGTCGGCGGGGTCGTGGTGGCGCGGCGTGGGCATGGGGTCGGCGAGCGGGACGTCGCCGAGCGGGCGGTCGCCGCGCACCCCGAGGGCGGCCTCGCGGGTGAGCTCGACGGTCTCGTGGTCGACGCGGTGCAGCAGGCCCGCGGCGAGCAGGCGCCCGACCGGCCCCGGATCGGCGTCCTCGCCCGCACCCGGGCCCGGCGCGCGGCTGCGCCCGATCGGCCCGTCCGCGGACAAGGCGTCGACCACGGCCCGCTCGTCGGCGGGCAGCGCCGCGACGATCGTCGTGGGGTCGTCGGCGGTGGCGATCGCGGAGAACTCCGGCGCGGGCCGCCCGAGCCCGCCCGGGTAGCGCACGGACACCTCGCGCAGCGCCGGCACCGCGCGCAGCCCCGCGGTGGCCCCGGGGTCCCTGGCGTCGGCGCGCGGCAGGGCGGGCTCGACGTTCGAGCCGTCGGGCCACACGAGGGCGCGGGTCTGCAGGTCGGCGAGGGCGGCGCGCCCGGCGTCCGCGCGGTCGGGACCGAGGAGCGCCAGCACGTCGCCGGCGGCCGCGGGCGCCTCGTCGGCGCGCACGACGAGCAGCGCGTCGACCACCTGGAGCGTGAACGCGTCGAGGTCCTCGCACGCCCGTCCCACCGACATCCGCACGCTCGCCCGGGTGGCGACGACGCCGGTGTCGGCGGGCGCGGGCAGGGCGAGGTCCGGGCGGGCGCGCAGCAGCGCGCCGAGGGTGTCGTCGTCCTGGGCGCGCAGGTGCTCGGTGAGGGTCCGGCCGGACATCGCCTCCACGGTAGTCGGGCTCTCCCGCGGGCACCCCCGAGGTGCGGCAGACTGGGCCCGGTCGACCGGGAACGACCCGGGGCCCGACGCACCACGAGTGAGGAGCCAGCGAGATGGCCGACCACCGCGCGAGCGAGGACCAGTCGGAGGCGGGGGCCGCGGAGTCCCAGGAGACGCCCCGCCAGGACCCCTGGTGGCCGGAGGTCGACGGCGGTCACCCGATCACCGAGCTCATGGCCCCGACCCAGGGCTCGCCCTCGCCGTTCGGCGAGACCCAGTTCCCGCTGCCGGCCGACCAGCTCGGGTACGAGCACCCGGTCACCGAGATCAACCACAGCGGCTAGGACGAGCCGGACCATCGTGACGGTCGCGGGCCTGCTGCTCGCCGCGGGCGGCGGGCGGCGCATGGGCCGGCCGAAGGCCGCCGTCGAGCTCGACGGCGAGCCGTTGGTGCGCCGGGCCGTGGCGGCGCTGCGCGCGGCCGGTCTCGACCCGGTCGTCGTGGTGCTGGGCGCGGGCCTGCCCGAGGTCGCCGAGCTGCTCCCGGACGGCACGAGCTGGGTGCCGGCGCCGGGCTGGGACACCGAGGGCCAGGCGGCCTCGCTGCGCGCCGGTCTCGACGCCCTGACCGGCACCGAGGCCGCCGCCGCGCTCGTGGCGCTCGTCGACACCCCGGGGATCGGGCCGGCCGCGCTGGCGCGGGTCGCAGCCCGCGCCGACGGACCGGACGTGCTCGCCCGCGGCGCGGTGGACGGGCGGGCCGGGCACCCGGTGCTGCTCGGGCGGGCGCACTGGGAGGCTGTGCGGGCGGCGGCCACGGGCGACGCCGGGGCGCGGGGCTTCCTGCGCGGCCGGGACGACGTGGCGGTCGTGGAGATCGGTGACGTCGCGGTGCCCGACGACCTGGACACGCCCGACGACCTGCAGCGGTGGACCTCACGGGAGGAGGCGGGACGATGACGGTTCCCGGACCGGGCTACGCGATCACGGCACGCGTGGAGGCCCCGGCGAGCGCGACCGCCGCCGGCGACCTCGCCGTGGCCGTCGGGCGCGTCGGCGGGGTGATGACGGCGTTCGACGTCGTCGAGTCGCGCACCGACTCGATCATCGTCGACATCAGCTGCAACGCCCTCTCCGAGGAGCACACCCACCAGATCACCGGCGCCCTCGACGCCCTCGACGGCGTCCGGGTGCGCAACGTCTCCGACCGCACCTTCCTCGTCCACCTCGGCGGGAAGATCGAGGTGACCGCCAAGGTCGGCCTGCGGACCCGTGAGGACCTCTCCCGCGCCTACACCCCCGGCGTCGCCCGCGTGTGCCAGGCGATCGCGGCCCGGCCCGAGGACGCGCGGAGCCTGACGATCAAGCGCAACACCGTCGCCGTCGTCACCGACGGTTCGGCGGTGCTCGGGCTCGGGAACCTCGGGGCCGCGGCCGCGATGCCGGTGATGGAGGGCAAGGCGGCCCTGTTCAAGCGCTTCGCGGGCGTCGACGCGTGGCCGGTGTGCCTGGACACCCAGGACACCGAGGAGATCATCCGCACCGTCGAGGTGCTCGCGCCGGCGTACGGCGGGATCAACCTCGAGGACATCGCCGCGCCGGCCTGCTTCGAGATCGAGGAGCGGCTGCGCGACGCGCTCGACATCCCCGTCTTCCACGACGACCAGCACGGCACCGCGGTCGTCGTCCTCGCCGCCCTGCGCAACGCGCTGCGCGTCGTCGGCAAGGAGATGAACGACTGCCGCATCGTCGTCTGCGGCGTGGGCGCGGCCGGCTCGGCGATCATCCGCCTGCTGCTGCCGCTGGCGCCCGCGGACCTCGTCGCGGTCGACGTCGAGGGGATCATCCACCCGGACCGGCCGGGCCTGCACCCGAGCCTGGAGTGGGTCGCGGAGCAGACCAACCGCGAGCGCGCCACGGGCGACCTGCACGACGCGATGCCCGGCGCCGACGTCTTCATCGGGGTCTCGGCGCCGAACCTGCTGCGCGAGGTCGACATCGCGGGCATGGCCGACGAGGCCGTGGTGTTCGCACTGGCCAACCCGGACCCGGAGATCGACCCCTCGATCGCCCAGCGCCACGCCCACGTCGTCGCCACCGGGCGCTCCGACTACCCGAACCAGATCAACAACGTGCTGGCGTTCCCCGGCATCTTCCGGGGCCTGCTCGACGCCCACGCCCGGGGCATCACCGACGAGATGCTGCTGGCCGCCGCCGCGGCGATCGCCGACGTCGTCGCCGAGCCGAACCCGCTGTTCATCGTGCCCAGCGTCTTCGACAACACCGTCGCGCCCGCCGTGGCCGGGGCGGTGCGCAAGACCGTGGAGCGGGCACGCGAGGGGGGCGGGGGCCCGGTCGCCATCGGCGACGCCCTGGCCCTCGGCGAGGAGACCGCGCGCGCCGTGGAGACGTCGGATGAGTGAGCAGTCCGGTCTCACCCACGTCGACGCGACGGGCGCGGCGCGCATGGTCGACGTCGGCGACAAGGAGGTCACGCGCCGCACGGCGACGGCGACGGGCGTGGTGCGCACGACGCGGGAGGTCACCGCGGCGCTGCGCGACGACACCGTCCCCAAGGGCGACGCGCTCGGCGTGGCCCGGGTCGCGGGCATCATGGGCGCCAAGCGCACGCCGGACCTCGTACCGCTGTGCCACCCCATCCCGCTGGCCGGCGTCACCGTCGACCTCGACGTCGCCGACGATCACGTCACCATCACCGCCACCGCCCGCAGCGCCGACCGCACCGGCGTCGAGATGGAGGCGCTGACCGCGGTGGCCGTGGCCGGGCTGACCCTGCACGACATGATCAAGGCCCTGGACCCGGCGGCGACGCTGGACGGCGTGCGCCTCGAGCGCAAGGAAGGGGGACGCTCCGGTGTCTGGACCCGACCCGACGGACGCTGAGCCGACCGGGCCCGCCGACCCGACCGACCCGACCCGCCGCGCCCGCGTCGTCACGGCCTCCAACCGCGCGTCGTCGGGCGTCTACACCGACCGCGGCGGGCCGATCATCGTCGACTGGCTGCGCGCGATGGGCTTCACGACGCCCGACCCCGTCGTCGTCCCCGACGGCGAGCCGGTCGCCGTGGCGCTGCGAGAGGCCGTCGCCGACGGCGCGCACGTCGTCGTCACCACCGGCGGCACCGGCATCGCGCCCACCGACGCCACGCCGGAGGCGACCCGCGCGGTCGTCGACTACGAGGTGCCCGGCCTCGCCGACGCGATCCGGCGCGCGGGGGCGGACAAGGTCCCGACGTCGGTGCTCTCACGTGGCGTGGCCGGGGTGGCGAAGCGCACCCTGGTGGTGAACCTGCCCGGCTCCCCGGGCGGGGTGCGCGACGGCCTGGCGGTGCTCGAGCCCGTGCTGGCCCACGCCGTCGACCAGATCCTGGGAGGGGACCACCAGTGAGCGCTCCGGAGACCGCCCGCGTGCTGCGCGCGACCGTCACCGAGGAGCCCCTCGACGTCGCCGAGCACGCTGCGCTGGTCGACGACGCGGCCGCCGGCGCGGTGGTGACGTTCGCCGGCGTCGTGCGCGACCACGACCACGGCCGCGGGGTCACCGCCCTCGACTACGAGGGCCACCCCACGGCCGCCGCCGTCGTGGCGAAGGTGGCCGCGGACGTCGCCGGGCAGTTCCCCGGCGTGCGGGCGCTCGCCGTGACCCACCGCGTCGGCCCGCTCGGGATCGGCGACGTGGCCCTGGCCTGCGCCGTCGCCGGCGAGCACCGCCGCGAGGCGTTCGACGCCTGCAGCGAGCTCGTCGACGCCGTCAAGCGCGAGCTGCCGGTGTGGAAGCGCCAGGAGTTCACCGACGGCACCGAGGAATGGGTCAACTGCCCCTGAGCGGCTGACCCGGGGGAGCTGAGCGGCTGACCCGGGGGAGCTGAGCGGCTGACCTGGGGGAGCGTCAGCCCATCGCCAGCGTCTGACCCGGGAAGATCATGTTCGGGTCGGTGAGGACGTCGCCGTTGGCCTGGGCGATCGAGCGCCAGCTCGCCCCGTGGGACGCGGCGATCGAGCTGAGCGTGTCCCCGGCCCGAACGGTGTAGCTGCCCGACGACGGGGTGGCGCTGCGGACCTGGCGCGTGTCCTCGGAGCCGGAGCCGGAGCCGGACTCCTGGCTCCCGGCGTCGTCGTCGCCGGAGTCGTCGCCCGAGTCCGAGGACGAGCCCGACGACGAGCTCGAGGAGCCCTCGTCCGAGGACGGCACGCTGCTGTTGGGCGAGTCGTCGGTCTGGCCGGTCTTGCGCGAGCAGGTCGGCCAGGCGTTCATGCCCTGCTCGGCCTTGACCCGCTCGGCGACACGGATCTGCTCGCTGCGGCTGGCGTCCTCGGGCTGGCCGGAGCCGCCGAAGGCGCGCCAGGTGGAGTCGGTGAACTGCAGGCCGCCGCCGAAGCCGTTGCCGGTGTTGATGCCCCAGTCGCCGCCGCTCTCGCACTGGGCGAGGGCGTCCCAGTCGGTCTCGGCGTGGGCGGCCGGCGCGGCGAGCAGCGCGGCGGGGACGACGGGCGCGCCCGCCGCGACGACGGCGAGGGTGGCCCGGCCGAGACGGCCGGGGCGGCGCGGGGCGCGGTGACGGCCCCGCGCACCGGGAGCAGAGGGGGCAGAGGGCGCTGCGGGCAGCACGGTGTCCACGGATCTCCACGAGGCCGCGCCGATCCCCGCGCCGGGCCGTCGCGCGAGGGGGAGCGGACGGCGGGAGCACCGGCGGTCGGAGCCCTGTCCGGGCACGCTGCTGCGGGGGACGGGACCCGCCGGACAGGGCGGCGCGCGGGCTCCGGTCGGCGCCGCCGCGCGGGCCGACGCGACAACGGTAGATCTCCGCAGCGGTCACGGCCGGTGGCTCTCAGCTGTGTGAGCCCGGCCCGAGGTCACGAAAGGGTGACGAACGCGCAGCTCTCGGGCCTCGATGTGACGCAGCGCGAGCGCCCGCCACGGCCCGTCGCTGAGAGGTGTGTCGGGCTTCACAATGCCGGTGCGGGAGCGTTCGTCCGCGTGCACGCAGTGGTTCGAGCGTCCGCTCGACACTCCCTCACCCCGCTCGCGGCCCCGGCACCGCGAACGGGGAGTTCCGGCGCGTAGAGGCAGCGAACAGCGCGTTCGCTGCGACACCGCGCGCCCGACGCCGGTGCCGGCGCGGCCCGCCGGATCGCGAACGGGGAGTTCGGCCGCGTAGAAGCAGCGAACAGCGCGTTCGCTGCGACACCAGGTGCCCGCCCGCCGACGCGCACCCCACGAACGACGACGACCCCGGTCCAGCTCGGGGCAGGACCGGGGTCGTCGAGGTGCTCGGGGCGGGCGGTCAGCCCACCTTGAGCTGCTGGCCCGTCGCGAGGGTGTCCGGGTCGGCGAGGCCGTTGACCTGCGCCAGGGACGCGACGGAGGTGCCGTGGGCCGCGGCGATCCCGCTGAGGGTGTCGCCACTGACCACGGTGTACGCGCCGCCCGCGGCCGGGGCGGCCGGGGCCGCGCCCGCGGCGGAGATGCTCTCCGCGCCGGAGTCGCCCGAGTCGGCGGAGCTCGACTCCTCGTCCGACGAGGACGACGAGGACGAGGACGAGGACGAGGACGAGGACGAGGACGAGCTCGCGTTCGGGGAGTCGTCGGTGTTGCCCGTCTTCTTCGAGCAGGTCGGCCAGGCGTTCATGCCCTGCTCGGCCTTGACCCGCTCCGCGACCTGGATCTGCTCCTCGCGGCTGGCGTCCTCCGGGGCACCCGAGCCGCCGAAGGCCTCCCAGGTCGAGTCGGTGAACTGCAGACCGCCGCCGAACCCGTTGCCGGTGTTCGTGCTCCAGTCGCCGCTGCTCTCGCACTGGGCGAGCTCGTCCCAGTCGGTGTCGGCGGAAGCCAGACCCGTGCCGAGTGCGAGCGGGGTCGCCGCGATCGCACCGACCAGCACGAACTGCGCCGCGCGCCGTCCGAGGGCGCGCGCCAGCGACTCTTCGGTGTTCCGAGCCATGACCTCTCTCCGTACCGCGCCGCGCGGGCGGGGCCTCGCGAGCGGGTCGACGGCCGGTTCCACGCGGCCTCACCGCCCGTGGGTGCCGGGGCACCCGGGGCCTCTCGTTCCTCGCGCCCGTCCGGTCCGCCTCTTTCGTTTCGGGGCTCGTAGTCCCGGGGCCGCTGGACGGGCGTCGGCGCGGCGGCCCCGGGATGTGTCCGGTCCCGCACACACCACTCCGGCGTGTCGTCGGGAACCGCCGTCGAACGGTACGGAGCACACGCGGTCTTTCAACCCGTGCTCAGGCGACCGTCGTCACCCTCCTGCGACCGATCCGTGACCTGGTGAGGGACGGATCCGCAGGCGGGAGCGGGAGATGATCATGAATCGGTTGATGTTTCACCGATGTAGCACAGATCCACAGTGTGCGTGGCCTCACGGTGTCAACAGGGCCGTTCGGAGCAGGAACCCTCAGGTCGGGGGGCCTCCTGCCCGGTCGTCCGGTGGCTACCCGTTCGGCGCTGCGGGATGCTGGACGGGTGAGCGTGACCACCGAACCCACCAGCCCGGACGACCTGGCGCGCGCCCTCGACGGCACCGGCTACCTCGCCGACGCGGGCCTCGCCTCCGCGGCGTTCCTGGCGCTGCGCATGGGTCGCCCCCTGTTCTGCGAGGGCGAGCCGGGGACGGGGAAGACCGCCCTCGCCCAGGCGCTGTCCCAGGCGCTCGGGCTGCCCCTCGTGCGCCTGCAGTGCCACGAGGGCATCGACGCCGCCCAGGCGCTCTACGACTGGGACTTCCCGCGCCAGCTCCTGCACCTGCGCGCCCTCGAGGCCTCGGCCAGCGCGTCGCACACCGAGCTCGACGTCGACGCCGTCGAGTCCTCCCTCTACGACCGTCGCTTCCTGCTCGCGCGGCCCGTGCTGCAGGCGCTGCAGGACGCGCCGTGCGTGCTGCTCGTCGACGAGGTCGACCGCGCCGACGACGAGTTCGAGGCCTTCCTCCTCGAGGTGCTCGCCGAGAACTCCGTCACCATCCCCGAGATCGGGGTCGTGCGCGCCGAGACCCCGCCGCTGGTCGTCCTGACCTCCAACCGCACCCGCGAGGTGCACGACGCGCTCAAGCGCCGCTGCCTCTACCTCTGGCTCGAGCACCCCGACCTCGCCCGGGAGACGGCGATCCTGCGCCGGCGCCTGCCCGACCTGCCCGAGGCGCTGGCCGAGCAGGTCGCGCAGGCGGTGCACGGGCTGCGCGGGCTGGACCTGCTCAAGCCGCCGGGCGTGGCCGAGTCGATCGACTGGGCGCAGGCCCTGCAGCTCATCGGGGCCCGCCACCTCGACCTCGCGTCGGCCACCGCGACGCTCGGTGCGGTCCTGAAGTACCGCGAGGACGCCGACCGGGCGCGCGACAAGCTGGACGCCCTGCTCGCCTCGTGAGCACCGGCAGGCGAGCGGAGCGACGGGACATGACCATCAGGGACGGTGACCACCAGGGACGTGACCACGAGGGGCGAGCGGGGCGACGGGGAGTGACCACTGCCGACCGGGGCGGGAGCAGCGACGCGCCCGCCCCCCGCCAGCACGCTGGCGCGCTCCTGGCCGCCGGCGTCGTCGAGTCCCTCAGCAGGGACGGGGACAGCGGGGACGCCGACCCCGGGACCGACGCCGTCCTCGAGGACTTCGTCGCGTTCACCCGCCTCGTGCGCAACGCCGGCGTGCCGGTCACGACCGACCGGGTCGCGGCGTACCTGCAGGCCCTGCGCCTGTCCGACCTGCGCAGCGAGGTCGCGACCTACTGGGCGGGGCGCCTGACGCTGTGCGGCGACCCCGACGACGTCGTGCGCTACGACCACGCCTTCGCCGCCTGGTTCTCCGCCGACCCGCGCGACCAGCGCATGGGCCGCCCGGCGCCGCCGAAGCCGCGCATCTCGACGATGGCGGCGCTCACCGAGCCGCCGCCGGGCTCGGGCACCGGCGACGAGGACGAGGAGACCCCGGAGCTGCGGGTCGCCGCGTCCGGCGAGGAGATCCTGCGCGACCGCGACATCGCCGAGCTCTCCATCGGCGAGCGCGAGCACCTCAAGCAGCTGCTCGCCCTCCTGCGCCCGGCCCCGCCGAAGCGCCGGGCCCGGCGACGGCGCGCCGCCCGGCGCGGCGAGCCCGACCCGCGGCGCACGCTGCGCGCGGCGCTCGCCAACGGCGGGGAGATCACCGACCTGCGTCGCCGCGCCCGCCGGAAGCGCCCGCGCCGGGTGGTGCTGCTCATCGACGTGTCCGGCTCCATGAGCCCGTACGCGGACACGCTGCTGCGGTTCGCGCACGTCGTCACCCGGCGCACGCCGACGGCCGTGGAGACGTTCACGCTCGGCACCCGGCTGACCCGTGTCACCCGCGAGCTGCGCCAGCGCGACCCCGAGCGCGCGCTGGCCGACGCGGGGCGCGCGATCCCCGACTGGTCGGGCGGCACCCGGCTCGGCGAGGTGCTGCGGGCGTTCCTCGACCGCTGGGGCCAGCGGGGCGTGGCCCGGCGGGCGGTGGTCGTCGTGTTCTCCGACGGCTGGGAGCGCGGGGGCGCCGACCTGCTCGGCGAGCAGTCCGCGCGGCTGCGGCGCCTGGCCCACCGGGTGGTCTGGGTGAACCCGCACGCGGGCAAGAGCGGCTACGAGCCGGTGCAGGGGGGAATCGCGGCGGCCCTCCCGCACGTTGACCGATTGCTGGCGGGTCATTCCCTCACCACATTGGCCGAGCTCCTGGAGGTGCTGCGGGATGCGTGACGTGCTGCCGACCCTGGAGAGCTGGTGGGCCGACGGGCGCCCGACCGCGCTCGCGACCGTCGTCGGGACCTTCCGCTCCGCCCCGCGCCAGCCCGGCGCCTCGATGCTCGTCGGCGACGACGGCCAGGCGGTCGGGAGCGTGTCCGGCGGCTGCGTCGAGGGCGCGGTCTACGAGCTCGGGTCCGGCATCCTGGAGGGCACCGACGAGGCGACCCTGCAGCGCTACGGGGTCTCCGACGACGACGCGTTCGCGGTCGGCCTGACCTGCGGCGGCATCCTCGACGTGTACGTCGAGAAGGTCGACCGCGAGTCGTTCCCGCAGCTCGGGGCCATCGCCGAGGCCGTGCGGGAGCACCGTTCGGTCGCCGTCGCCACCGTCGTCTCCGGGCCCGCCGAGCGCCTCGGGCGCCGGCTGGTGGTCTGGCCCGAGGAGGTCGAGGGCACCACGGGCTCCGCGCGGCTCGACGACGCGCTGCGCGACGACGTGCGCGGCCTGCTCGCCGCCGGGCGCTCGGCGCTCGTGTCCTACGGCACCGACGGCGAGCGGCGCGGCGAGGGCCTGCAGGTCTTCGTCGAGTCGTTCGCCCCGCCGCCCCGGCTCATCGTCTTCGGCGCCATCGACTTCGCCGCCGCGGTCGCTCGCATCGGCACGTTCCTCGGCATGCGGGTGACGGTCTGCGACGCGCGCCCGGTGTTCGCGACCTCGAGCCGCTTCCCCGAGGCGCACGAGGTCGTCGTCGAGTGGCCCCACCGCTACCTCGCGAAGGAGGCCGAGGCGGGGCGCATCGACTCCCGGACCTCGCTCGCCGTGCTCACCCACGACCCGAAGTTCGACGTGCCGCTGCTCGAGGTGGCGCTGCGCCTGCCCGAGATCGGCTACATCGGGGCCATGGGCTCGCGGCGCACCCACCTCGACCGCCGCCAGCGCCTGCTCGACGCCGGGGTCGCCGAGGAGGAGCTGGCGCGCATGTCCAGCCCCATCGGCCTCGACCTGGGTGCGCGGACGCCGGAGGAGACCGCGGTGTCGATCGCCGCGGAGATGATCGCCCAGCAGTGGGGCGGACGGGGCACCCCGCTCTCGGATCGCGAGGGCCCCATCCACACCGAGTCCAACGTCGAGCCGGCGGTGTCGGCCGCGTCGCTGGACGCCGCCCTGCGCTAGACGACGCGGGCCGTCAGCAGCAGGTACTCCCAGTCCATGGTGAGGCCCTGCCCGTCGCGGGCGTGACGCTGCGCGACCGCGGCGATCTCGCGGTCGAGCTCCGCGGTGCGCTCCGCGTCCTCGGCGTTGTTGCGGTACGCCACGATCGTCGGCCCGTAGGTCTCCTTCCAGTAGGAGCGGAAGCCGTCGGGGGTGTCGAAGGCGTCCACGGTCACGGTCCGGCGCTCGGCCTGGACGTCGGTGACGCGGTCGCCGAGCAGCGCGCGGACGTGCGCCTCGTCGCCCCACAGCGGCGGCGGCTGGGCGCCGGGCGGCGGCGGGGGCGCGAACGGCTTCATCGTCTTGAACAGGTCGCCGACGAAGCCCTCGGGCGTCCAGCTGATGAGCCCGATGCGGCCGCCGGGCCGGACGACGCGGACGATCTCGTCGGCGGCCTCCTGGTGGTGCGGGGCGAACATGATGCCCACGCACGAGGTGGCGACGTCGA
This sequence comes from Actinomycetospora straminea, assembly GCF_028737255.1. Lineage (GTDB taxonomy): Bacteria > Actinomycetota > Actinomycetes > Mycobacteriales > Pseudonocardiaceae > Actinomycetospora > Actinomycetospora straminea. The sequence continues at coordinate 149,559 of NZ_JAQZAN010000003.1, forward strand.
ACGAGTCGTCGTCGTAGGGCAGCGCCTCGGCGTCGGCCTCCTGCCACTGCAGCGTGACGCCGGCGCGCTCCGCGGCCGCGCGGCCGGCGACGAACAGCTCGGGGGTGAGGTCGGAGGCCACGACGTCGGCGCCGGCGAGGGCCGCGGGCACGGCGACGTTCCCGGTGCCCGCGGCGACGTCGAGCACCCGCTCGCCCGGGCGGATGCCCGTGGCCGTGACGAGGACGGGGCCGAGCTCGGCGATGAGCCGGGCGGCGACGTCCGGGTAGTCGCCCAGGCCCCACATCGTGCGGTGGCGGGCCTTGAGCGCGGCGTCGGCGGCCTTGGCGTCGGCAGCGGCGTCGGTGGCGGCGTCGGTGCGGGCGGCGGTGGTCGTGTCGGTCATCTCGGTGTCTCCCGTCCGGTGGACCGGCGTCGTGCCGGCCGGTGGGAGAGAAGGCTCCGCTCACGCGCTGCAGTAATCATCGGGAGGACCTCCCTAGATTCCGCTCCGGCGACTAGGCCGATCGAGACATTCCGCTGGTGATGTCGATCACGTAGAGTCACGCCCATGGACCTGCTCGAGCGCGAGGACGAGCAGCGCCTCCTCGCGCACGCGTGGGCCGAGGCGCGCACCGGCCGGGGCTCGATCGTCCTGCTCGCCGGGGAGTCGGGCATCGGGAAGACGTCGCTGGCACGGGCCTTCGCCGCCGGCCTCGACGGCGGCTCCGACGACGCCCAGGTCCTGTGGGGCGTCTGCGACCCGCTGGGCGTGCCCCGCCCGCTGGGCCCGCTGCACGACGTCGCCGCCGACCTCGGCGAGCCGGTGACGCGCCTGCTGCACACCGGCGCCCCGCCGCACGAGATCCACCGCGCCCTGCTCGACGCGCTCGCCGCCCGCCCGTTGCTGCTGGTCGTCGACGACCTGCAGTGGGCCGACGAGGCGACCATCGACCTGCTGCGGTTCCTCCTGCGCCGTGTCGCGGGCACCCGCTCGCTGGTCCTCGCCACCTACCGCGCCGACGAGCCCGACCCCCAGCCCGCGCTGCGGGCCCTGCTCGGCGACGTGGCGCGCAGCCCCGCCGCCACGCGCCTGGAGCTCGGGCCGCTGTCGGTCGCGGCGGTCACCGCGCTGGTGGGGGAGCGCGCCATCGACCCCGCCCACCTGCACCGCCTCACGCGCGGCAACTCGTTCTTCGTCACCGAGGTGATCAGCCAGGACGGGGACGCGCTGCCCGCGTCGGTGCGCGACGCCGTGCTCGCGCGCACCGCGGGTCTCGACCCCGAGGCCGGGGACCTCGCGGACCTGCTCGCCTGCGCGCCGGGTCCCGTCCCCGACGCCCTGCTGCCCGCGCTCGGCGCCGGCATCGGTCCGCTGCGCACGCTCGACACCGCGGGCCTCATCGCCCGGGACCGGCGGGGCATCACGTTCCGCCACGACATCTGCCGGCTCGCGGTCGCGGGCGCCATCCCGCCCGGTGGGGAGATCGCCCTGCACCGGCGCATGCTCACCGCGCTCGAGACCCTGCCCGACCCCGACCCCGCCGTGCTCGCCCACCACGCCCTGGCCGCCGGCGACGACGCGCGCGTGTTCCGGTACGCCGCGCGGGCCGGGCGCGTGGCGGCGGGCGCAGGCGCCCACACCGAGGCCGCGCGCTTCTTCACCACCGCGCTCGAGCACGCGCCCGCCGACGCCCTCGGCGCCCGCGCGGGCCTCTGCGAGCTGCTCGCGCACGAGCTCTTCCTCACCAACCGGCTCGACGAGGCGATCGCCGCCTGCCACCGCGCCATCGGCTGGCACCGGGCGGAGGGCGACCTCGACGGCGTCGGCGCCGGACACCGGTCGCTCGCCTCGTTCGAGTGGTACCACGGCGACCGCGCGCGGGCCGTCGAGCACGCGACCACCGCGATCGAGGTGCTCGAGCCCCGCGCCGAACCGGGCAGCCGCGCCGCCGTGCTCCTCGGGCACGCGCTCGCGGCCCGCGGGTTCCTCGCGATGCAGGACAACGACCTGGCCACCGCGCGCGAGCTGCACGACCGGGCCCGCGCGATCGCGGACGGTGCCGACGACGAGGCCCTCGAGGTCCGGCTGCTCATGCTCGACACCGTGGTCCCGATGATGGCCGGCGAGAGCGCGGCGCGCGGGCGGCTGCTCGGCGCGCTCGAGGCGGTCGGCGACGACGTCAAGGTCGAGCACTCCACGTGCTGGACCCAGCTCGCGAACCTCGACGTCGAGCAGCGGCGCCTCGACGCGGCGGAGAAGGTGCTCGACCGGAGCCTGCCGCTCACCGTCCAGTGGGAGTACCCGATCTGCGAGCACTGGCAGCGCGGCGTGCGCGCCCGCCTGCGCGTGCTGCGCGGCGCCTGGGACGAGGCCGTCCACGACGCCCGCGGCGTGCTCACCGACAGCGGGTCCATGCTCACCCACACCTGGCCCTCGCTGGTGCTCGGGCTCGTCGCGCTGCGCCGCGGGGACGCCGAGACCGACGCGCACCTCGAGCGCGGCTGGGACATCGCGCGCCACTTCGGCGAGCCGCTGCGCCTGCTGCCCGCGGCGTCGGCGCTGGCCGAGCGCTGCTGGGTGACCGGAGCGCCCGACGCCCGTCTCGGGGACGTGCTCGCCCTGCTCGCCGAGGCCGGCGCGCGCCCGGGCACCGAGTGGTCCGCCGCCGAGCTCGCGGTGTGGCTGCGCCGGCTCGGGCACCCTGCAACCCCGCCCGTCCCGCCGGCCGAGGGCCCCTACCGCCTGCTGCTCGACGGCGACGCCGCCGGCGCCGCGCAGGCGTGGACCGCGCTCGGCGCGCCCTACGAGGCGGCGCTCGCGCTCGTCGACACCGGCGACACGACCGAGATCTTCACCGCGCTCGAGACGTTCGACCGCCTGGGCGCGGACGCCGTCGCGGCCAAGGTGCGCCGCGACCTGCGCGGGCGCGGCGTGACCGGCGTGCCCGCCCGCCCGCGCGCGACGACGCGGACCAACCCCGCGGGCCTCACCGCGCGCCAGGTGGACGTCCTGCGCCTGCTCGCCGAGGGCCTGACCAACGCCGGGATCGCCGGGCGCCTGTTCATCTCCGAGAAGACCGCCGACCACCACGTCTCGGCGATCCTCGCGAAGCTGGAGGTGCCCACGCGCCGCGAGGCCGCCGCGGCCGGCCGGCGCCTCGGGCTCGTGCCGGACCGTCGCGTCGCGCGGGCCTAGGTGGTCACGCAGCGCAAGATGGGGAGCGGGCACCGACGCCCTGACCGCGGGCCGGACGCGATCGTTCGGTCATGTCCATCACCGAGCGTCACACCGCTCCCCGCGGCGAGATCGCGACGGCCGTGCGCGACCTGGCGCCGGTCGCCCTCGGCCTCGCTCCCTTCGCCCTCCTCATCGGCGTCACCGGCGCCCGCTCGGCCGCCGGTGCCGGCACCGCGGTGCTCTCCTCGGTGCTGCTGCTCGGCGGCAGTGCCCAGCTCACCGCGCTGACCCTGCTCGCCGGCGGCGCGTCCGCCGGCGCGGTCGTCGCCACCGTCGCCCTCGTCAACGCACGCTTCCTGCTCTACGCGGCGGCGCTCGAACCCCGGTTCCGCGACCAGCCGACGTGGTTCCGCTGGCTCGCGCCGCACTTCGTCGTCGACCCCACCTACGCCATGGTCGCGGGCCGGGCCGACCTCGAGGACCCCGCGCGGTTCCGCCGCTACTGGCTGACCGCCGGCGGCGGGCTCGCGGCGGCCTGGGTCGCGATGACCGCGCTCGGGGCGGTGCTCGCGCCGGTCCTGCCCGCCTCCGCGGCCCTGACCGTGGCGGCGCCCGCGATGTTCCTCGCGATGCTCGTGCCCCACCTGCGCGCCCGGGCCGGGCGCCTCGCCGCCGTCGTCGCCGCGGTGGTCGCCGTCCTCGCCGCCGGCCTGCCCGACGGGCTCGGCCTGCTCGCCGCCATCACCGCCGGGGTCGTCACGGCCACCGTCGCCGAGAGCCTCACCGACCGGAGCCCGTCATGACCCTCCTCCTCGCGGCCATCGCCACCCACGGCCTGCGCACCGTCCTCATCACGCTCGTCCCCGCGCACCGACTGCCGGCGCTGCTGCGCCGTGGCCTGCCCCACCTCGCGCCCGCCGCGCTCGCCGGCCTGGTCGCGACGGCGCTGGTCACGACGACGGGACCCGCCGCCGGGTCCGCCGTCCCCGGCGTCACGTACGCGGCCCTCGCCGTCGCCGCCCTCGTCGCGTGGCGCTCCCGCCACCCCGCCCTGCCCGTCCTGGCCGCCGTCGCGGTCACCGTCGTCGCGGAGGTGCTGGCGTGACCCGCACCCTGCTCGGCGTCTGGGCCCACCCCGACGACGAGACCTTCCTGTCCTCCGGCCTCGTGCTCGCCGCGCGCGAGCGGGGCGACCGCGTCGTCCTCGTCACCGCGACCCGCGGCGAGCACGGCACCGACGACCCCGCCGCCTGGCCGCCCGCGCGGCTCGGGCGCCACCGCGAGCGCGAGCTCGAGGCGGCGCTGGCCGTGCTCGGCGTCGACGAGCACCGCTTCCTCGGCCACCGCGACGGCGCCTGCGCCGACGCCACCGAGCCGATGGCCGCGCGCGCGATCGCGACGATCATCGAGGAGGTGGCCCCGGACACGATCGTGACCTTCGGGCCCGACGGCGTCACCGGGCACCCCGACCACCGCGCCGTCGGCCGCTGGACGACCCGCGCGCGGAACGCCGTCGCACCCGGCGCCGAGCTGCTGCGCGCGGTCCTCGCGCCCGGGTTCACGCGCCGCTTCGCCGACGTCAACGCCGCCTTCGGGGTGTTCCTGGACGAGCCCGCCGACGAGGTCGTGCCCGGACTGCACCTGCGCCTGGACGGCGCCCACCTCGACCGCAAGATCGAGGCGATGCTCGCCCAGGACAGCCAGACCCGGCGCCTGGTCGACGGCGTCGGCCTCGCCGTGTTCCGCCGCTGGTGGGGCGAGGAGGCGTTCCTGGTGGAGGCCGGTTCCGGGGCCGGGGCGGGCGTGGCGGCGTCGGCGCGGGCGGCGTGAACGGGATGTGACCTGCGCCGCGGAGCCGTCCGATCGGGCGCGACCGAACCCGTTCGTCACCCTGCCGTCGCCCCGTCGTCGTCTGTAACGTGGGCCTCAATCGTCGCCGGCAGGAAGGGGGCAGCGTGGTCCTCGTCGACAGCGTGACCCGCGCGGGAGAGTCGGTCATCGCCCGCCGCCGCTCCGTGGAGCCGGTGGTCGGGGCGTCCGCCCTCCCGACGGCCCCCGCGGCCACCCCGGCCGAGCGGGCGGCGGCGCGGTCGCGCGCGGGGACCACGCGGCTCGCGAAGTTCCACGTCCCGGAGATCCTCTTCGGCCCCGGCTCGCTGCCGGAGGCGGCCCACGCGGCGGTGCGCCTCGGGGCCCGCCGGCCCCTGCTCGTCACCGACCCCGGGCTCTGCGCCGCCGGCTGGCCCACCCAGCTCGGCGCCCACCTCGCCGAGGCCGGCCTGCGCCCGACGGTGTGGTCGGGCGTGACGCCCAACCCCAAGGACCACGAGATCGCCGCGGGCCACGTCGCCTACCGCGAGCACGGCTGCGACGTCATCGTCGCCCTCGGCGGCGGCTCGGTGATCGACGCGGCCAAGGGCATCGCGCTGCTCGCGGGCAACGGCGGCACGATCCTCGACTACGAGGGCGTCGACCGGATGGCGCTGCCCATCCCGCCGCTGGTCATGGTGCCGTCCACCTCGGGCACGGGCGCCGACGTCTCGCAGTTCTGCATCGTCACCGACACCGCGCGCAACACCAAGATCACGATCCTGGGACGCGCCATGGTGCCCGACGTGTCGGTCGTCGACCCGTCGCTGCTCACGACGATGCCCGACTGGCTCAACGCCGCCACCGGGCTCGACGCGCTCACCCACGGCATCGAGGCCTACGTCTCGCGCGCCCACAACCCGCTGACCGACCACCACGCGCTGCAGGCGATCGCGCTGGTCGGCGAGCACCTCGTGCGCACGATGGACCATCCCGCCGAGGAGGGCGCCCGCACCTGCATGGCGCAGGCCGCGCTCGAGGCGGGGCTGGCGTTCACCAACGCGATCCTCGGCGCCGCGCACGCGATGAGCCACCAGGTCGGCGGCCTGCTCGACCTGCCGCACGGCGTCATCAACGGGGTGCTGCTGCCGCACGTCATCCGCTTCAACGCCGAGCCCGACCCGCACCGGTTCGTGCCGATCGCCCAGGCCCTGGGCCTGCCCGGGCAGATCGTGCCCGACTCGACGGCGGGTGCCGCGGAGGCCGCGGAGTGGGCGGCGGCCGAGGTCCGCCGCCTCGGCGACGAGCTGGGCGTGCCCAAGGGCCTCGGCGAGATCGGGGTGACGGAGGCGGACGTGCCGGTGCTGTCGGCGATGACGCTGGCCGACGCCTGCCTGTCCACCAACCCGCGCGAGGCCGACCAGGCCGACATCGAGACGCTGTTCCGCGCGGCCCTGTAGTCCCGATGTCCGTCGACCACCACGATCTGGACCAGCTCACCGGCATCCGGTCGGGCAAGCCGTCCTTCTACATCGAGTACCTGGCCTCGGCCGAGCGGCTGCGCCGGGTCATCCACGCCCTCGACCGGATCTCCCGGGCGCTGGTGCGCACCACCGAGGGTCCCGGCACGTTGGTGCGCGCGGTGGCCGAGGCGGCCGCCGATCACCTGACCGCGCACTGGGTGGTGTTCGCCCTCGCCGACGGCGCGCTCCCCGAGGCCGCGCCGCGTCACCTGGTGCTCGGCCCGGCGGGCGAGGAGGTCGGGGCCGACGACCCGGAGCTGCCGCCGTGGGTCGTCGCGCACCTGCGCGCGGTGCACGCCGGCGAGGGGCACACGCACGCCGTCACCCCGGCGTCGGACCCCGCGCACGACCCCCACCACCTGCACGTCCCGGTGCACCTCGACGGCGACGTCGTCGGCGAGATCGTGGCGTGGACGGGCGCCGAGCGGGCCATCGACGCCACCGACGCCTCGGTGCTGCGCGTGCTCGCCGGCCAGACCGCGGCGGCGCTGCAGAACTCGGCGCTGCACCAGCGCACGATGCGGCTCTACGGCGAGGCGAGCCGCCACGCCGAGGACCTCGCCGCGCGCAACGAGCAGCTCCAGCACACCCGCGACGCGCTGACCGTCGCCCGCCAGCGCGAGGTGCTCGACTCCGAGCGGCACCGCATCGCCCGCGAGCTGCACGACTCGGTGACGCAGTACGCGCTCTCGGCCGGCATGCAGATCGAGGTCGTCCGCTCCGAGATCCGCGACGAGCGCCAGCGCGAGCGCCTCGGGACGGCGAAGGCGCTGACGCGGCGCGCCGTCGAGCAGCTGCGCTCGGCGATCTACGCGCTCAACCACTCCGGCGACCGCGGCCGGCAGAGCCTGCCCGCCATGCTCGAGGAGCTCTCGACGGTCCACATGCCCTCGGACCTGCGGGTCCAGGTGCGCATCGAGGGGCGCCCGGTGCCGCTGCCGTCGGCGGCGGAGCGCTCGCTCTTCCGGGTCGCGGGCGAGGCGCTGTTCAACGCGGCGGTGCACGCCGAGGCGGGCGTGGCCGTCGTGCGCCTGGCCTACCGCAAGGACCGCCTGGTGCTCTCGGTGTCCGACGACGGCACCGGCGACCCCGAGCACGTGCGCCGCTCGCTGCGCGTGGCCGCCGCCGGCGACCTCGACGGGTCGCACCGGGGCCTGGTGAACATGGCCGAGCGCGCCCGCGAGATCGGCGGGACCCTGCGCATCCGCCGCGCGCCCCAGGGCGGCATCCGCGTCGAGGTCGGCGTGCCGCTCCCCGCGGCGCCCGCCGCGGCACCCACCAGCGACACCACCGACACTGCCGAGGAAGCCGGGAGCCGGTCATGACCGAGATCCGCGTGCCCGCCCGCGCCGCCGCCAAGCGCGGCGAGGTGCGCATCGTCCTCGTCGACGACCACGCCATCGTCCGCCAGGGCCTGCGCTCGGTGCTCGAGCGCGAGCCGCAGTTCGCCATCGTCGGCGAGGCGTCCAGCGCCGCCGAGGCGCTCGCCGTGGTCGCGCACCAGCGGCCGTCGATCGTGCTGCTCGACCTCAAGCTCTCGACGAGCTCCGACTCCGAGGGCCTGCAGCTGTGCCGCCAGCTCACCCAGGCCCACCCCGGCGTCGGCGTGCTCGTGCTGACGACGTTCCTCGACGACCGCCTGGTGGTGGAGGCCGTCCACGCCGGCGCCCGCGGCTACGTGGTCAAGGACGTCGACACCACCGAGCTCACCGCGGCGATCCGCGCGGTGTCGCGGGGCGAGTCGGCGTTCGACTCCCGCTCGGCGGCCGCCGTGGTGCGCTCCCTCAACGGGCAGCAGGCCCACGGCGACCCGCTGACCGGCCGCGAGCTCGACGTCCTGCGCCTGCTCGCCCGCGGCATGTCCAACCGCACCATCGGCCGAGAGCTGTTCATCTCCGAGACGACGGTCAAGTTCCACGTCGGCAACCTCATGCGCAAGCTCGACGTCACCCGCCGCGCCGAGGCCGTCTACGCCGCCTCGAAGATGGGCCTGATCTGAGGCACGGGGTGTGTCAGCGTGGCGTCCACGCTGGCACTCAACGCGAGGAAAGCCCCCACGATCACCGCAGCTCCACCTCGATCCCGGCGAGCACGTCCGGGTCGGCGATCATCTCGATGGCCACGATCCGCCCGTCGACGACGACGAGGTCGAACGCCGCGCGCACCTGCCCGCCCGGGGCGTAGGCCATCCCGAACGCGCCGTCGAGCAGCGCCGGCTGCGCGGCGGCGGCGCGGCCGCTGAACACGCGCGCCACGACCTCGGCCCCGCGCATGTCCTCGCAGACCGCGGGCGCGTTCGGGTTGGCGGCGGCCGCGGCGAGCGCGACCCGGTCGGCGCGCAGCTCGACGTCGGGGTCGAGGACGCCGAGCAGCCCGGCGAAGTCGCCGTCGCGGGCGGCGGTGAGGAAGGCCGCGACGACCTCGCGCCGCCGCGCCGGGTCGGGGTGGCTGTCGCCCGACCCGCCCCGCACACGCCGCCGCGCGCGGCTCGCGAGCTGCGGGCCGCGACCGGGCTGCGCTCGACGACCGTCGCGATCTCGTCGAACGGGACGCCGAACAGGTCGTGGAGCACGAACGCGAGGCGCTCGGCGGGCTCGAGGCGCTCGAGCACGACGTGCAGCGCGGCGCCCAGGGCGTCGGCCTGCAGGGCCCGGGTCTCGGGGTCGGGCTCCTCGTCGACGGCGGCCTCGGCCTCGGCGAGGTCCGACTCGGCGCGTGTCCCGCGCCGCTGCAGCATCGTCAGCGCCACGCGCCCGGCGACGGTCGTCAGCCAAGCCCGCAGGTTCTCCACGTCGGAGACGTCGGTGCGCGCGAGGCGCAGCCAGGTCTCCTGCACCGCGTCGTCGGCCTCGGACGGGCTGCCGAGCAGCCGCATCGTCACCGCGCGCAGGTGCGGGCGGTGGGTCTCGAAGGTCCCCGCCAGCTCAGCCAGATCGTCCTCGTCCATCGGTCACATCCTCGGTCCGCGAGACGTCTCCCTGGTGACCGGCGAGCGCCGGTCGACGTGACACGGATCGAGGAGATCATCATGGCCGGACGTCTCGAACACTTCACCCGCGCGCTGCCCGGCTTCGGTGAGGCGGTGGGGTCGATGATCGGCACCATCCGCGCCGCGGGCGTGCCGGACGCGACGCTGGAGCTCGTGCACCTGCGCGTCAGCCAGATCAACGGCTGCGCGTTCTGCGTCGACACGGGCACGAAGGGGCTGCGCAAGAACGGCGAGCCCGACGAGCGGATCGACATGCTGCCGGTGTGGCGCGAGGCGCCGGGCTACTCCGACGCCGAGCGGGCGGCGCTCGCGCTGGCGGAGGCGGCGACGCGCATCGCCGACCGGCCCGACCCGGTGTCCGACGAGGTCTGGGCCGAGGCGGCCCGGCACTTCGACGAGACGGCGCTGGCCGGGCTCGTCGCGCAGATCGCCCTGACCAACCTGTTCAACCACGCGAACGTCGCCATCCGCCGGCCGGTGGGCGCCTGGTGACCGGGCCATGTGAGCGGTATTCACGGTCCTGACCGTGAACTCCGCTCACGTGAGGCTCACGGCAGCGGCGCCAGGAGCCGGTGGGGGCGGCGCAGGGCGCGGCTGACGGCGTCGTCGCGCTCGGGGCGGGTGCCGTCGTCGTCGTCGGGGTCGAGCGCCCGCGTCTCCAGCGACGACGGCGCCGGCAGCGTCCCGCACGCGGGGCAGACGGCGCCGGCGGCGAGGTCGGCGCCGCCGGCCGGGCAGTCGGCGTGGCGGAACCGGCGCCGCCCGCCGCCGGGCCCCACGCGGTGCCGGTCGCCCCACCGGGCGAGGGAGAACAGCGCGGGCCACAGGTCGAGCCCGTCCTCGGTGAGCACGTACTCGTCGCGGCCGGCGGCGTAGGGGCGGCGTTCGAGGATGCCGGCGTCGACGAGGGTCGCCAACCGGTCGGAGAGCACGGCGCGGGGGATGTCGAGGTGGGCGCGCAGGTCGGCGAAACGGCGGACGCCGAAGAAGCAGTCGCGCAGCACCAGCATCGTCCAGCGCTCGCCGACGACCTCGAGCGCGCGGGCGAGCGCGCAGTCCTGACGGTCGTAGTCCTTGCCCAGCGGCACGCGGCCACGGTAACCGTCACCGCCGCTGAGGTTCAATGGCCGAACCACAACTGCTAGCGTGCTGCGACGTGACCCCGGTCGAACGCCCCCGCGCCGTGCTCGCCGTCGCCGGGACCGCCACGTTCCTCGCGCTCGTCGTCTTCACGACGCCGCTCGCGACGCTGCCCTCGACGGCCACGACGCTCGGGGCGGGCCCGGAGGCGCAGGCCTGGATCCTCAGCTCGATGAGCATCGGGCTCGGCGTCGCGCTGCTCTCGGTGGGCGCGCTCGGCGACGACCTCGGCCGGCGGCGGGTCCTCGTGCTCGGCGCCGGGGTGCTGGCGGCGTCGTCGGTCCTCGGCGCGCTGGCCCCGAACGCGCTCGTGCTCGTCGTCGCGCGCGTGCTGCAGGGCATCGGGGCGGCGGCGCTGGTCGCCTGCAGCCAGGGGCTCCTCGGCCACGCCTTCCCCGCCGGCACCCACGAGGCGCGCACGGCCAGCAGCGTGTGGGGGGCGAGCCTGGGCGCCGGGATCGCCGCGGGCCCGTTCCTCGCGTCGGGCCTCGACCGCGTCGTCGGCTGGACCGGCGCCTACTGGGCCGCCGCGCTCGCCGCGGCGGTCCTCGCCGTCGTGGCCGCCCGCGCGGTGCCGGAGTCCCGCGCCGACGTCCCGCGCCCGATCGACCTGCCCGGCGTCCTCGTCCTCGCGGCCGGCCTCGCCGCGCTGCTCGCCGGCCTCGTCGAGGGCCGCTCGGGGTTCGCCCGGCCCGGCGTGCTCGCGCTGCTGGCGGCCGGCGTCGTGCTGCTCGCGGTGTTCGTCGTCGTCGAGCGCCGGCGCGCCGCCCCCATGCTCGACCTGGGCCTGTTCGCCTCGCCGGCGTTCGTCGCCGCCACCGTCGGGGCGCTCGCGACGGGGATGGGCATCATCGCGTCGACCTCCTTCCTGCCCACCGTCGTCGAGCGCGGGCTGGGCAGCACCGCGCTGGTCGGGGCGCTGCTGCTGCTCGCGTGGTCGGGCACGAGCGTCGTCACCGCGCTGCTCGCCCGCCGCCTGCCCGCCGCGTGGTCGGGGCGGCTCCTGCTCGCCGCCGGCCTCGCCGTGGTGGCACTCGGCCAGCTCCTGCTGCTGGGGCTCGCGATCGGCGACAGCCCGCTCTCGCTCGTGCCGGGGCTCGCGGTCGCCGGCGCGGCGAGCGGGGTCGTCAACGCGTCGCTGGGCCGCGAGGCCGTCGCCAGCGTGCCCCCGGGCCGCGGGGCGATGGGCGGCGGCGCCAACAACACCGCCCGCTACGTCGGCTCGGCGATCGGGACCACCGTCATCGCCGTCGTCGCCACCCGCCCCTCCCTCGGCGCCGGCCCGGCCGCGCTGGTCGAGGGCTGGAACGACGCGCTGCCGCTGCTCGTCGCGTTCTCGCTGGTCGGGGCCGTCGCCGTGGCGGCTTGCCGACCCCGTCGGGTGCGCACCCCCGTGACGACCGGGTGACGCACGACCGATCACGGGGGAGACTCGCGGTCATGGACAAGACGAAGCTCGCCGAGACCCAGGGCCCGCTCAAGTCGCAGTACAAGGAGGACCCCGAGTCGGCGGTCGTCACGCTCAAGGCCGACGGCGACGTCGACGGCTCGGGCATCGCCTGCCGCGTGCAGACGTCCCAGGCGCTCGTCGAGGCCGGGCTGCACCCCGCGACCGGCGGCGACGGCACCCAGCTCTGCTCCGGGGACATGCTGCTCGAGGCGCTCGTCGCCTGCGCCGGCGTCACCCTGCGCGCCGTGTCCACGTCGATGGGCGTCGAGATCCGCGGCGGCAACGTGCACGCCGAGGGCGACCTCGACTTCCGCGGCACCCTGGGCGTCGCCAAGGACGCGCCGGTCGGGTTCCGCGAGGTCCGCCTGCGCTTCGACCTCGACACCGACGCCGACGCCGACACCCTCGCCACGCTGCACAAGCTCACCGAGCGCTACTGCGTCGTGTTCCAGACGCTGGCCAAGCCGCCGGAGCTCTCGGTCGAGATGACCCCGCGCCAGGCCGCCAGCGCCTGAGGGACCGCCCCGGGACGAACGAACGGCGCCGCTGCTTCGACGCAGCGGCGCCGTTCGTTCCTCCACGAGGCGCGGCGTCCGGGCGATCGACGTCGCCCGGGACGGCTCAGTCCGTGTGGTACGGGTCGTAGTGGATGTTGAGGAACGGCGTCCCGGCGTCGAGCAGCGCGTTGACGGTCGCGCGCACCATGGGCGGCGAGCCGCTGACCGTGATCTCCCGGTCGGCCCAGGCGCCGTAGCGGGCGACGACCTCGCCCACCGTGCCGGTCTCCGCGCCGTGGGCGCGGCCGTCGTCCTCGACCACGGGCACGACCGACAGCCAGGGGTTCTCCTGGGCGCTGCGGCGCAGGGCCTCGATGTCGTAGAGGTCGGCCCAGGTGCGCCCGCCGACGAACAGCGCGACCTTGCGGTCGGTGCCGTCGATGATGAGCTGCTCGATGATCGCGCGGGCCGGCGCGAGGCCGGTGCCGCCGGCGACCATGAGCAGGTCGGAGCGCGAGCGGGGGTCGAGCGTCATCTGGCCCATGGGCGGGCCGATGCGCCAGACGTCGCCGACGCGGGCGTGCGACACGATCGCCCGGCTGACCCAGCCGCCCGGGACCGTGCGCACGTGGAACTCGAGCACGCAGTCGGGGCCCGGCGCGTTGGCCGGGGACATCGAGCGCCACATCCGCGGGCGCTGCGGTGTCTCGACACTGACGTACTGCCCGGCCTGGTAGGGCACCGGCTGGCTGGTCTGCACCCGGACCACGGCGAGGTCCTGGGAGATCCGCCGGTGCTCCATGACGCGGGCCATCCACACCGCGGGGCCGCGCTCGGCGTCGGCCGCCTCGCGCATGGCCTGGGCGACGATCCCGTACGCGCCGCTCCACGCCTCCTCGACCTCGCGGGTCCACAGCGACGGCCCGGCCGTCTCGCGCAGCGCGCCGAGCAGGGCCTCGCCGACCTTGTCGTAGTGCTCGCCGATGACCCCGAACTTGCGGTGGTCGCGGCCGAGCTGGCGCAGGAAGACCGACAGCTCGTCGGGGCGGTCGACCATCTGCACCACGTGGACCAGCGCGCGCAGCAGCCGCGTGCGCTGCAGCTCCATGGTGACCGGGAACAGCTCGCGCGTCTCGGGCGCGATCCGGAACAGCCAGCCGTAGAACAGCTGGGTCAGCTCGTCGGAGCGCGGCGCGACCGCGGCGAAGCTCGACCGGATCAACGACACCATGTCGTGCACGTCGTTCGACGCGGCGGCCTCGCGCGGCGCCGGCAGCCCGACGCCCTCGGGCGCCCAGCCCGACGAGGCGTTCGGGGCCGGCGCGGGCGGCGCGGGCGGCGCGGGCGGCGGCGCGGTGGGGATCGGCGGCATCGACGACGGACCGTTGTGCCGGCCCCCGTCGTACCGGCCACCGTCGTAGGGGGCCGGCGGCGCGGCCGCCGGCGTGGACCCCGGATAGGAGCGCACGCCGGACTGCCGACCGTACGAGCCGGGCGGGTAGGTCATCGAGCTCCCCTCGGACGCCGAGCGGTAGGGATCCGGGCGATCGGATCCGGGTGTGGACGGTCGGTACGACGGGCCGTCACGGCGATCGTCGGCGATGTCGAAGACCGAGCTGTCGGTCTCGTCGGGACCGGCCGGGCGACCGGAGCCGAGGGGGCGGGAGAAGGGGCCGGAGGACGTCTCGTAGCCGTCGGGCTCGGACCGGCGGCCGTCGTGGGCCTCGGCGCCCCGCGGACCGCCCCGGTAGCCGTCCCGGGCCTCCATGCGGTGGTCGTCCCGGAGGTCACGGTCGCGGGCGCCCCCCGGCGCTGGTGACCGGCCGAGCGGTCCCCCCGCCAGGGATCGGTCGTCCCTCGCTGCGGTCACGTCTGGTCGACTCCTCGTCCCGGATGACTGATCTCCCCCGGCGTCGCGCCACCCTAGCGGCTGTCCTCGACCTGCGAACGCTACTCCCGGTCGCCTCCGGTACCGCTCCGTCGTGTCCCCGTGCGGTCAGCGTAGGGCCACGCCCGGTGAGCGGAGTCCGGCGACCCCCGGATCGGGTGACGCCGCCGATCGGCCGCGTCACCCGTCGTCGCGGGACGACCGCTCCTCGTCGTCGATCTCCGTGGTCCGCGGGGGCCGCGATCGTGTGTCGCCGGACGGGCGCCCGGCCGCGTCAGTTCGCGGTGGTGGATCCGCCGTCGAGGGGCGACGACGAGGTCGCGGACCCGTCGTCGACCTCGTCGAGGCCCCGGCTCCCGACGGCCGCGTCCTCCCGCGGGGCCGCGGCCTCGCCGCCGTCCGCGCGCGGGGTGGCCGAGGCCGTGGAGCGCGGGGTCGGGGTGGACGTGGTGGGGCGGTCGGGGGTGGTCGAGCGCGGGGTCGTGGCGCTCGGCCGGGTCCGCGCCGACGAGGTCGTCGCGCGCGGGGGTACGACCGGCTGCGGCGCGCGCCGGGCGTCGACGGCGACCGACGAGGGCTCGACGACCCGCACGGAGACGTCGGGCTCGAGCGCCCCGACGACGCCGGTGTCGACCGTCGGGACGGTGGTGGTGCCGTCGGTCTCCGGGACCGGTGTCGGCTCGGCCGGCACGTCGGGGAGACCGGGGAGCGCGATCTGCGCCCCGGTCCGTTGGGCGTCGAGACCGAGGGCGATGCCCACCCCGCCGACCGCGACGGCGGCGAGCACCGCGGCGGCCGCCGGCACCGACGACAGGCCGCGGCGCTCCCGGTGCCCGGTCCCGGGCGCGCGGGACAGGAGGCGCGCCATCTCGTCGGCGCGCGCCCGCATGTGCCGCGAGGGGCGGGGGCGGCGTCGGGCCGGGGGTTCCTCGGGGGCGCCGACGGCGTCGACGACGGCCGAGACGTCCGGGCGCCCGGGCGCGGCGATGTCGGCGATCGCGGGGACCTCCGGCAGCGCGGGCGCCGTGCGGCCCGTCTCGGCCGCGCCGACCACGGGCAGCACCGTGGTGTCGCACTCGTCGGCGGGCAGGGGCGGGGGCAGGGGCAGGGGGCCCGCCGGGCCCGGCCCGTCCGGCTCGTGGCTCGCGGGCCCCGGGCCTCGCGTCACGGTGCACCTCCCGACCCCGCGGTGCGCGCCGTCCCCGACGACGTGACGCGCTGTGTACGAGGTCATCACACGTTGTCGACGGGGCAGCGTGCCAGACGTGATCGACCGGTGACGAACGACCCGCTCCCGGAGGCCGTGTCCCGGATGGTCCGGGGAGGGACGGTGTGTGCTCAGGGTGCGCGCAGCACCCACTACAGTGGGCCCGCGTGGAGCCGTCACGGGACGCCGGCACGTCGGCGACGCCGCGCCGGGCACACCGCGTGGCGCCGGGGATGTCCGCCGACCCGATCGTGGAAACGCCGCCTGACGCTCTTCGAGAACCGCTCACCGTCGGCCAGTGGGGCGCGATTGCGCCGAACAGACGTTCACGATTCCAACGTCCGCCGGGTGATTGATCCGAACAGCGAGATCCGCTTCCGGGCACGGGGCGGCACAGTGGACGGCGGCCGCGCGGGGACGGCTCGAGACACGGAGGTGGCATGACGCGCGGCGTGGCGATCGAGGCCGTCGGCAGCGGGGACCACACCACGGTCCCCACCCCGCACCCGCGACCCCGTCCACGGCCCCGTGTGCCGTCGGTCGTCGGCACGGGCGCGCCCGTGTCCGCGGTGCCCCCGGAGGTGCCGTCGCCGGAGGTGCCCGAGGCGCCCGCCGGGGCGGAGGATCTCGTCGAGGCGCCCGTGGCCGTCGCGGCCCCCGACGTCGTCGAGGCGCCGGCGGCCGACCCGGCCCCCGAGCAGCCGGTCCGCGGCCGCACCGTCGACCCCGCCGAGGCCGAGGAGTTCCTCCGGCTCTTCCACGCCGAGAACCCGGCCGAGGGCCCCGTCGAGCCGCGGGTCGCCGCGGTGCGCGACGAGATCGCCCGCACCGGCACCTACGTCCACACCACCGCGGAGCTCGAGTTCGGCGCCCGCGTGGCCTGGCGCAGCTCCGCGCGCTGCATCGGGCGCCTCTACTGGCGCAGCCTGCACCTGCGCGACCGCCGCCACGTCACCGCGCCCGACGAGGTCGCCGCCGAGTGCGTCGGGCACCTGCACGAGGCCACCCGCCGCGGGCGCATCCGCTCCACGATCACCGTGTTCGCCCCCGACGGGCCGTCGGGCCCGGGGCCGCGCATCTGGAACGAGCAGCTCGTCCGCTACGCCGGCTACCGCGCCGGCGGGCGGGTGCTCGGTGACCCGCGCTACGTCGGGTTCACCGACAACGCCCGCGCGCTGGGGTGGATGCCGCCGAGCCCGATGGGCCGCTTCGACGTCCTGCCGCTCGTGGTCAGCGGCGGCGGCGAGCACGTGGCCGCGGGCCCGCAGGTCCACGAGGTCCCGGCGGACGCGGTGCTCGAGGTGCCGCTGAGCCACCCCGACTTCGGCTGGTTCGGCGACCTGGATCTGCGCTGGCACGCCCTGCCGGTGATCAGCAACATGCGCCTGGACATCGGCGGCATCTCCTACCCGGCCGCCCCGTTCAACGGCTGGTACATGGCCACCGAGATCGCGGCCCGGAACTTCGCCGACGCCGACCGCTACGACCTGCTCCCCGACGTGGCCGAGGCGATGGGCCTCGACACCTCCAGCGAGCGCACCCTGTGGCGCGACCGCGCGGCCGTCGAGCTCACCGCCGCGGTCCAGCACTCCTTCGACGAGGCCGGCGTCTCCCTCGCCGACCACCACGGCGAGTCCCAGCGCTTCCTGCGCTTCGTCGAGAAGGAGGAGGCCGCGGGGCGCACGTGCCCGGTGGACTGGAGCTGGATCGTCCCGCCGATCTCCGGTGGCCTCACGCCGGTGTTCCACCGGTACTACGACGAGCCCACCGACACCGGCCCGATGTTCCGCCTCGACGAGCAGGCCAAGGCGCGCGGACGCGGCTGCCCGGTGTAGGTGCGCTCCGCGCTCGTGAGCAGAAAGAGGTGCTGGAGCACGTCTTTCTGCTCACCTGGGCGTCAGCCCACCTCGATCACGAGCCAGCCGCCGTGGTCGTCGGCGACGGTGAACGGGCGCCCGGAGCGCTCGCCGAGCGCGTGCAGGGCGGCGTGGTCGAAGGTCCGGAGGTGGCCGTACACGGGCTCCGGCTCGTCCTCGTAGGGCACGGCGACCACGACGCGGCGACGCGCGACGCGCAGCGCCTCGTCGAGCACGCCGGCGGTCTCGCGCGGCGGCAGGTGCTCGAGCAGGTGGACCGCGGTGACGGTGTCGACGGCGCGGTCGGCGACGGGCAGGGTCCGGGCGTCGGCGACGACGGGACGCACGGCCTCGCCGCGGCGCCGGGCGACGGCGCCGAGCAGCCCCATGGTGCCCGGGGTGTGGTCGCTGGCGACGACGTCGAACCCCTCCTGCGCCAGGCGCAGCGGCAGGAAGCCGAAGCACGAGCCGACGTCGAGCACCGTGCGGCCGCGGATCTCGACGAGCGCCCGCTCGTGCACCGGCGCGAAGGCCGCCAGCGACGACTCGGGCGCGACGTCGGACGCCACCTCGTGTCCCGGCGCGCGCAGCACCGCGAGGCTGTTGGCGTAGAACGTCGACCAGGCCGTCAGCGGGTCGCTGATGGTCGAGCGGACGATGCCGGTGAAGATCCGCTCGAAGTCGCCGGCCGACGCGACGAGCCCTCCCAGCTCGACCGCGATCAGCCCGGCGATGTCGTCGTCGAGCTCGTCGGGCCGCAGCCGGTGCAGCACGAGCAGCCGCTCGCCCTGCCGGTGCACCTCGAAGTGCTCGGTGACCCGTTCCGGCGGCCGCGCCGCGACGAGGCGGACCGGCACCGCGCCCCGGTCGACGTGGCACACGACGACCCGCTCGTCCTCCCAGCGGCCCGGGTGGGACGGGGCGAGGGGGTCGATCCGGACGACCCCCGTGGCGGGCGCGTCCGCCAGCCCGGTCATCTGCCGATCATCTCGGCCGCCATGTCGTGGCTGACCTCGGAGAGCCCGGTGAGGTCGCGGACGACGCGGATGCGGTCGACGAACTCGGCGTAGCGCGGCAGGTCGCAGGCGCCCAGGCCCCAGGAGTAGCGGGGCTCCGGGGTCAGCCAGATCGTCTCCCGCGCGCGCCGGGTGATCTCGGCGAACGCCTCCATGTTCGCGTCGTTGCCGTTGCCCCGGCCGTCGCCCAGCACGATCACCGTGGAGCGCCGGTTCACCGCCGACCCGTGGTCGGAGAGGAACGTGCCGAACGCCGTGCCGTAGTCGGAGTTGGCGTCGACGTCGAGGAGGTCGCCGCCGAAGATCAGGCCGAGGGCGTCCTCGACGGTGTGGTCGGCGAACAGGTCGGTGACCTCCAGGAGGTCGGCGACGAACGCGAACGAGCGCACCTGGCCGAACATGTCCTGCAGGCCGTGCACCAGGTGCAGGGTGAAGCGCGCGGTGGCCCGCACCGACAGCGACACGTCGGCGAGGATCACCAGCCGCGGCTTGTCCTCGGTGCGCGAGACGGTCACCGGGCGGAAGGGCACGCCGTCGAAGCGCATGTTGCGGCGCATCGTGCGCCCGGGGTCGATCCGCCCGCGGGGGGACTCGCGGCGCTTGTGGGTCAGCGCGCCGTGCAGGGTCTTCGCGAGCCGGCGCAGGGAGTCCTCGAGCTGCTGGCGCTCGTGCTCCTCGGCGCGGTCGACCTCGGCTCGGTGCGCCTCCTCGTCGACGTGCCCGCCGTCGACGATCCGCTGCTCGATCTCCAGCAGCCGCTCGAGGTGGCGCTTGATGGCCTCGGGGAGGTTCTCGAGCATCCCGGCGAGCCGGCGTCGCAGCGCCATCGCGTCGGTCTCGTCGCCCTCGTCGGAGATGCCGTCCTCGACGCCCTGCAGCCAGCCGAGCAGGGCCTCCTGCTGGGCGACGTTGAGGTCGGCGTCGACCTTGGTGCCGGACTCGGTGGCGATGTCGCCGGGCAGGCCGCCGCCGTGCAGGCGGTCGGTCTCGATCTGCACCTTCTCGGTGGTGCCGGTCTGGTCGGTGGCGCCGTCCTTGGAGAAGACGATCTCGTCGGTCATCGCCGCGAGGTCGAGCTTGTTGGCCTCCTGGTGCAGGTTGTACTGCTGGGCCATGTCCTCGGGGTCGAAGAACTCCTTGATGTCCACCGGCTTGCCGTGGTCGTGACCCTGCTGCGGGGTCTCGCCGGGCTCCTCGGAGAGCGTGAAGTCCTCGAGCGTGCCGTCGTCGGACAGGTCCTCGTGGCCGTGCCCGTGGCCGTGCCCCCGCTCCTCGGCGCCGATGCGGACGAGGGCGAAGAACGCGTCGAAGATCTCGTCGAAGGTCGCCTCGTCCCGGATGTCCTTGACCAGCGCGACCCGCAGGGCGGCCCGCAGCGTCTCGCGGTCGGCGAGCACGCCGGGCTCGCGCGCGCAGCGCATGGCGTCGAGGACCTCCGAGGTGGAGATCCGGACCTGCCGGATGCGGAGCAGCCGGACGAAGCGGTGGATGCTGGCCTCCACGCAGGCCTCCTCTCGGGCGGGCTCTCGGGTGGGCTGAGCCAGGGGCTGAGCTAGAGAGCGCGCTTCTTGCCGAGCCCGAACGACCGGCTGCCCTGACCGGAGCTCACCGGCCGCTTCTTGGTGGGCTCGGCCTCGCCGGAGCGTGCGCGCTCCTGGTACTCCCGGCCCGGGGCGCCGTAGACGCCCGCGTGCCGGCCCTCCTGGTCCTTGGCGGCGCGGACGGCGCGCCCGTCGGGCCCGTCGTCCTCGTCGTCGTGCACGGGCCGCGCGGTCGCCGGCGCGGGGCCGCTCGAGTGCCCGTTGTCGTGCCCGTGCTCGTGCCCGTGGCCGTGACCGTGCCCGTGGCCGTGGCCGTGGCCGTGCCCGTGGGCGTCGTCGATCTCGGCGTTGGGGTCGACGAGCTTCGGCAGCGCGCCGAGGGCCTTGGTGACGTCCTTGTCGTACTTGACGACGACGGAGACGGTGTCGGAGAGGATCTGCGAGTTCAGCTCGTCGACGCCCAGCACGGCCAGGGTGCGGGCCCAGTCGATGGTCTCGGAGATGCTCGGCGCCTTGCGCAGTTCGAGCTCGCGCAGGCCGCGGACCACCTCGACGAGCTCGCGCGCGGCCGCCTCGGGCAGCCCGGTGTCCTTCGAGCGCACGATCTCCAGCTCGCGCTCGGCGGTGGGGTAGTCGAGGAACAGGTGCAGGCAGCGACGCTTCAGGGCGGCGGCGAGGTCCCGCGTGTTGTTGCTGGTCAGGATGACGTAGGGCGCGTTCTCGGCGGTGAACGTCCCGACCTCGGGCACCGAGATCTGGAACTCGCCGAGGGTCTCGAGCAGCACGGCCTCGAGCGCCTCGTCGGCGCGGTCGACCTCGTCGATCAGCAGCACGACGGGCTCGTCGGAGCGGATGGCCTCCATGAGCGGGCGCTCGGCGAGGAACTCCTCGGAGAAGAAGACGCTGTCCTGGTGGGCGATGCGCTCGACCGACGTCTTGATGTCGGGGGCGTCCTGGACGATCTCGGCGATCTTCTCGCGCAGCATCTGGGTGTAGAGCAGCTGCTTGCCGTAGTCCCACTCGTAGAGGGCCTTGGTCTCGTCCTGGCCCTCGTAGCACTGCAGCCGCAGGAAGCGCCGTCCCGTGGCCAGGGCGAGCATCTTCGCCAGCTCGGTCTTGCCGACGCCGGCCGGGCCCTCGAGCAGCAGCGGCTTCTCGAGGCGGGTCAGCAGGAACACCGTCGTGGCCAGACGCCGATCGGCGATGTAGCCCTGCGCGGCGAGCGCGTCCACGACCTCCTCGACCGAACCGAAGGGGTAGCTGGCGTCGGTGGTCGTGCTGGTCACGCGGTGTCCTTCCAACGGGTGGCGGATCGAGGGGAACACACCGGTGCCCGGTGGGCCAGCGCGAACGCCGACCTCACCGGGCACCGGACGTGGCGATCAGCTGAGCAGGTCGTCCAGGTCGCCGTTCATGCAGTGGTCGACCACGGGGCGCACGGTCGTGAACGTGCACTCCTTCGGGTTGCCCGGGGTGCAGGCGTCACCGAGGACGTGGTTGGTGATGCGGTCCACGTCGGCGTCGTTGCCCGTGATCGTCTTCTCGTTCTCGTAGAACTTGGTCGGGCCCTGGCCCAGACGGTTCTTCGAGTACGAGTCCTGGGTGACGTCGGTGAACTTCTCCGGGATGCCCACGTCGCGCAGCAGCCGGATGGACGCGGCGAGCGCGGCCTCGGCGGCCTGGACGTCGGTCATGTGCGTGGTGTCCACGCCCATGGCCTGGGCGATGCGCGCGAAGCGCTTGTAGGCCACCGGCATGTTGAACGCCCACACGCGGGGGAGCGCGACGGCGTTGTTGAGGCCGTGGTGGGTGTCGTAGAAGGCCGACACCGCGTGCGAGATCGAGTGGATGATCCCGAGGCCACCGGAGTTGAACGCCTGGGCGGCGATGTACTGCGCGTACATCATGCCCTGGCGGCCGGGCAGGTCCTGCCCGTTCCACACGGCCTCGCGCAGGTGCTCGTTGGTCAGCTCGATGGCGCGGATCGCGTTGCCCAGGCTCGGCTCGAAGTTCAGGCGCGAGACGTAGGGCTCGGAGGCGTGCGCGAGCACGTCGAAGCCGCACTGCGCGGTGAAGTCGACCGGGCAGTCGTAGTAGAGCACCGGGTCGTCGATCGCGAGGCTGGTCACCGAGGCGTCGTCGAACGCGACGTACTTGTGCGGGTTGTTGGGGTCGGTCGTGGTGTCGGTGATGACGTAGGCCCACGACGTCTCCGAGCCCGTGCCGGCCGTCGTCGAGACCGCGATGTGCGGCGGGTTCTTCGGGTTCTCGGACTGGTTGAAGCCCTCGAACTCGTTGACGTTGCGGCCGTCGTGCGCGACCGAGACACGGGCGCCCTTGCAGGCGTCGTGCGAGGAACCGCCGCCGATGGAGACGAAGCTGTCACAGGAGTTCTCCTGGTACAGCTTCACCGAGTCCATGACGTTGTAGTCCTTGGGGTTGGACTCGACCTGGTCGTAGATGACCGTCTCGATCCCGTGCCACTTCATGGACTCGGAGATCTTGTGGACGATGTCCGTGCCGCGCAGACCCGAGGTCATGATCAGCGTCTTCTTGAAGCCCATCTTCAGGGCCTCGGGGCCGATCATCTCGTGCGAGCCGGGCCCCAGCAGCGCCCGGGGGAAGGGGTGGAACTCCTTGATCGGGAACGGCTTGAGCAGCTCGTCGACCTGCATGGGTGTCCTCTCGTCGGTGCGGTCCTCGGAGCCCCGCCCCGACGGGCGGGCTCCTCGCGATCCGGCGCGACGCTAGGGGTGGCGCGGGTCACCGGGACAGGGGCGCGCGGTGATCCCGACCACGGCGACGGTGCCCGGCCTGCACCTTCGGACAGGGGGTCCGCCTGGCCATCGTGCGGCGTTGTCGCGATCCCGTTGTTGCCACTGATACGCGACAAGTCGTGGGGATGGACCCGACCGCCCGCGGGAACCTCGGGCCGGTGAGCTCCACCGACCTCGCCGGCCGCACCGCGCTCGTCACCGGCGCGAGCCGGGGCCTGGGCCGCGCCATCGCCGCCGGCCTGGCGTCCGCGGGTGCCGCGGTGATCGGGGTGGCGCGGGACGGGGACGCGCTGTCGTCGGCGATGGAGGCGGTCGGCGGGCGGGCGCTGGTGCACGACCTGGCCGACGTCGACGGGATCGCCGCGCGCGTCGAGGGTCTCGAGGTCGACGTGCTGGTCAACGCCGCGGCGGTGATGAGCAGCAAGCGCTCGACGACCCTCGCCACGACGCTGGGGGAGTGGCGCGACGTGCGCGCGGTCGACCTCGACGCCCCGTTCGCGCTGGTCAGCGCGCTGGTGCCGGGGATGGCCCGGCGCCGGTGGGGGCGGGTGGTCAACCTGTCGGCGTGCCTCGGGCGCCTGACCGGTCCGGGCACGGCGGGCGGGCTCGCGCCCTACCGCGTCGCGAAGGCCGGGCTCAACGCGCTGACCCGCAACCTCGCCCACGAGCTCGCGCTGGGCCGGCGGGGCGTCCTCGTCGACGCGACCTGCCCCGGCCACTGCCGCACCGACATGGGCGGGCCCGACGCGCCCCGGTCGATCGAAGAGGGCGCGGACACGGCGATCTGGCTCTGCCGCCGGGCGTCCAGCCCGTCCGAGCCGGCGCCCACCGGGCGGTTGTGGGAGGACCGGGCCGAGGTGCCCTGGTAGGGCGCGGCTCGGGCGGTTACTGGCTCGTATCGCTCGCGCGGCGAGGGATACGAGCCAGTAACCACCTCAGAGGAGCTCAGTGCCCGGGGTCGCTGCTCCATGCTCGGCGTGCCGCGGGAGCCTCCGCCAGTCCAGCTCGTCCGCGAACACGGCGGGTTCATCGTGCGGTCCGGCCGATGTCTCGGGCGGCGGTCCGGGATCGTCGTCGCGCTCCTCGACGAGGTGGAGGCCGTGTCCCTGGTCGGCGAGCCAGAGGCGACGGACGCGGTTGACGCCGTCGCCGTGGTCGGTGGTCAGGAGTTCCAGGATCTCGAGCATCGCGAGGCCCCGGGCGTGGTCGAGCGGGCGGGCACTCGAGTCTGAGCCGGCGGCGAGGTGCTCCAGACAACGGCGATACCGGACCTCGTCGACCTCGAGGATCGCTGCGGGACCGTTGGGCCTGCGCGGCTCGATCCGCACCGACGACGCCGCCACGTCTACGTGCGCGTCGAGACCGCTCTCGCGCAGGAAGTCCACCAGGCGATCGAGCTCGGGACTCGGCGACCCCGGCACGGCGCGAGACGCTGGGTGCCGTCGTGAACGCCCGGGGGTCAGAGGTCGGCCAGGGCCGCGCGGGCGAGGTCCAGCGCGCGCTCGCGCGAGACGCCCAGCGCCATCACCCGCCGCGCGTACTCGGCGGCCAGCTCGCGGGCCGGGTCGGCGGCCGACTCCCCGCCCACGACGAAGGTGCCGAGCCGCCCACGCGTCTCCACGACCCCGGCCGCCTCCAGCTCGCGGTAGGCGCGGGCGACGGTGCCGGGCGCGAGGTTGAGGTCCCCGGCGAGGCGCCGCACCGCGGGCAGGCGGGTGTGGGGCGCAGCGCGCCGGTGCGGGCGAGCTCGGTGACACGGGCGCGCAGCTGCTCGTAGGGCGGATCGGTCGAGTCGGGGTCGAGGTCGATGAGCTCCTCGGGCGCGCTCACGGCGACGAGAACCCCCGCGCCAGGGCGTCGAACGCCTCCTCGACCAGAGCGCCCAGCGCCGCCGCGTCCGCCTCCGGGCGCACGTGCCAGGCGCTGAACACCGCGCGCATCGCCGCGACGACCGCGCGCCCGAACACCTGGGCGCGCAGCGAGGCGGGGTCGGTGCCCCAGCGCGCGGCGGCATCGGTGGCGAGGGTCTGCTCCCAGTCGCGGTAGCGGACCGTGGCCCGCGCGGCGAGCTCGGGCACGTCCTCGATGAGCCCGAGGCGCCGGCGCAGGGCGGGGAGCTCGGCGTCGGCGTAGTGGTTGACCGCGAGGAAGGCGGCGCGCGCGGCCGCGACCGGGTCGTCGCCGGGCTCCTCGCGCAGCACCGAGGCCAGCGCGGCCAGCCCGTCGTCCAGCTCGCCGAGCACCACGTCGAGCTTGGTGGGGAAGTACCGGAAGAAGGTCCGCCGGCCCACCCCGCCGGCGAGGGCGAGCTCGTCGACCGTGGTCTCGTCGAAGCCCTGCGTCGCGAACAGCTCGAGGGCGACGTCCTCGAGGCGCCGGGCGACCGGCACCCGTCGCGCGCTCCTCGTCGTCACCACACGAGCATCCTCTACCAACCCGGGTGGTCCGCCGCCCCCACCGAACGGACAGGGCAATCCCGTCCGCCGGACGTCTGGTGGTGGCACCGAGTGCCGCTTAGCGTTCGCAGCGCCCGAGGCACCGCTGGTGAGGAGGACGCGATGGAGGAGCACGAGGAACTGGTCGAGGAGACCCTCGTCGAGGAGGTCTCGATCGACGGCATGTGCGGCGTCTACTGATGTCGACGACGGCGGCGGGGGCCGGCCCGCGAGCCACCCCCGCCGGCGTCGAGCACTTCGACGCCGACCAGCCGTACCGGATCTCCGGCTCGGTCTCGGTGCGTCCGGAGTCCTTCGGCGCCCTGGTCTACGACTTCCACACCCGGCGGCTGTCGTTCCTCAAGACCCGGCCCCTGGTCCGGGTCGTGGAGACGCTCGCCGACCACCCCGACGTCCACGGCGCCCTCGAGGCCGCCGAGGTTCCTGCACACCAGCGGGACCAGTACCTGAAGGCCCTGGCCGGCCTGGCGCAGGCGGGCACCATCCAGCGGCGCTTGCAAGGGGACACCCCATGAAACTCGTCGACCACTTCGTCGAAGGCCTGAACTCCCCGATCTGCCTGACCTGGGAGCTCACCTACGCCTGCAACCTGTCCTGCGTGCACTGCCTGTCCAGCTCCGGCCGTCGCGACCCGAACGAGCTCTCCACCGAGGAGTGCAAGGCGGTCATCGACGAGCTGCAGCGCATGCAGGTCTTCTACGTCAACATCGGCGGCGGCGAGCCGACGGTCCGCAGCGACTTCTGGGAGCTGCTGGACTACGCGATCGCCCACGACGTCGGCGTGAAGTTCTCCACCAACGGCGTCAAGCTCGACGAGGCGCGCGCGAAGCAGCTCGCGGCCACCGACTACGTCGACGTGCAGATCTCCCTCGACGGCGCGACGGCCGAGGTCAACGACCACGTCCGCGGGCCCGGCTCCTACGCCACGGCGATCCGGGCGATGGAGAACCTGTACGCGGCCGGGTTCGGGCAGTTCAAGATCAGCGTGGTGGTGACCCGCCACAACGTCGACCAGCTCGACGAGTTCAAGGCCATCGCCGACCGCTACGGCGCCCAGCTGCGGATCACCCGCTTCCGTCCCTCGGGTCGCGGCGCCGACTCGTGGGACGAGCTGCACCCCACCCGCGAGCAGCAGCGCCAGCTCTACGACTGGCTCGTCGCCCGCGGCGAGGACGTCCTCACCGGCGACTCGTTCTTCCACCTCTCCGCGTTCGGCCAGGAGCTGCCGGGGCTGAACCTGTGCGGCGCGGGGCGCGTGGTGTGCCTGATCGACCCGGTCGGCGACGTCTACGCCTGCCCGTTCGCCATCCACGAGCAGTTCCTCGCCGGCAACGTCCGGTCGCCGGGCGGCTTCGACACCGTGTGGCGGGAGTCGGAGCTGTTCGCCGAGCTGCGCGGACCGCAGTCCGGCGGGGCGTGCACGAAGTGCTCGCACTACGACGCCTGCCAGGGCGGCTGCATGGCGGCGAAGTTCTTCACCGGCCTGCCGCTCGACGGCCCGGACCCGGAGTGCGTGCTGGGCAACGGCGAGCGCGAGCTCGCGAAGCTCGAGATGGATACCGTCGTCCCCAAGCCGTCACTGGACCACTCCCACCGCACGACCCGGGGTCCGCGCAAGGACGGCGGGCCGGTGCCGCTGACGCTGTCGGTGCGCCGCCCCGACCGGGCCTGCGACTCCGACCCCCTCGCCGGCGAGGGCACCCGCCTGCCCGCCGGCATCCGTGTCGGCTGATCCTCCGGGAGCGGAGGGCGGTCGGTTGATCTCCCCCGGTGCCGCGGGCGATCCCCGCGGCGCCGGGGTGAGCCCCACCGGCGCCAGGGGACGACCGTGTCACGGGGAGACGCCTCCCTCTCGAGGCGTCGGTGCGGGCGGACCCGTGTCCCGAGGACACGGCTCCTGACCCTCGGTTCCCGGACCTAGTCCGACGAGCTGCTCGACGACGAGCCCGAGTCGCTCGACGACGACGAGCCCGAGTCGCTCGACGACGACGAGGACCCGGAGTCGCTCGACGACGAGCCCGAGTCGCTCGACGAGGACCCGGCGTCCGACCAGCTCGAGCCGGACCAGCCGGAGTCGGACCCGCCCGACCAGCCGCCGTGGTCGTGGTGGCCGTGGTGGTGGCCGTGGTGCCACGGCTGGTGGTGGTCGTGGCCGGGCCAGCCCGACGGGTCGTACCAGGGACCCGGGCCACCGCTGCCGCCGCCCCGGCCCGGCGCCCCGTACCCGCCGGCGGAGCCTCGCGGACCGCCGGCGAAGCCGCCCGGACCGCCGTCCCGGTGCCCGTACGGACCGCCCGCGACGGCGGACCGGGCCAGCCCCGTCATGCCCGCGAACATCCGCGCCCGGGCGAGGTTGATGAACGCGAGGCTCATCAGCGCCGACACCGCGGCGAGGCCGAGGACGGCGCCGACGAGGTGCCCGGTCGACGGTGAGCCGATGACGATCGTGACGACGGTGAGGACCGCCGCGACCTCGAGGACGATCGCGAGGACGACGAGCAGGCGCGCCCGGCGCACGGGGTCCGAGCCGTTCGGTGACGGGAACAGCGGGTGATCGGTCACGATGCGTCATTCTGGGGGGCGCATCGGGCCCGCGACAAGCGTCGATGTGACCGCGAGTAGTCATTGCCGGGATCTCCCCCGTCGGCTCCACCGCGCAGGGGACGTCGTGGCCCGCGGGCGTTCCTAGCGTCGGTCGACGCGCATGACCGCCCGAGGAGGCCGCCGTGACCACGACCGCCGCGACCAGCCCGACCCGCCCGACCCGCCGCACCGGCCCGACCACCACGCCGACGTCCGAGGAGCTGCGCGCCACCGCCGCGCGCCTCGTCGCCGGGTGGCGCGGCATCCTCGCCGCCGACGAGAGCCCGCGGACCATGTCGCGCCGCCTCGCCGACGCCGGCGTCGCCCCCACCGAGGAGCAGCGCCGGGCGTACCGCGAGCTGCTCCTGACCACCGAGGACCTCGAGGCGGGTGTCAGCGGCGTCATCCTGTGCGACGAGACGCTGCGCCAGCACCTCGCCGACGGCCGCCCGTTCCCCGCCGCGCTCGCCGACGCCGGCATCCAGACCGGGATCAAGGTGGACACCGGCACCGCGCCCCTCGACGGCGGCGAGGACGGCGAGACGGTGACCGAGGGCCTCGACGGGCTCGCGGACCGCGTCGCGGAGTACGTCGCGCTCGGCGCCGAGTTCGCGAAGTGGCGCGCGGTGCTGCACCTCGGCGCCGGGCGTCCGTCGCCCCGGGCGCTCGAGGCGGCAGCCGAGGCGCTCGCCGCCTACGCGCGCACCTGCCAGGTCGGCGGCCTCGTGCCGATCGTCGAGCCGGAGATCCTCAGCGCCGGCGGGCACCGCATCGAGGTGTGCGCCGCCGCGACCGCCCGCACGCTGGCCACGCTCGCCCGCGCCCTCGACCGCGCGGGCGTCGACCCGGCGGCGATGGTGCTCAAGCCGAACATGGTCACCGCGGGCGAGGGCGCGCGGCAGGCGGCCGGTCCCGCCGAGGTCGCCCGCGCCACCGTCGACACCCTGCGCGCGACGATGCCCGACGAGCTCGCCGGCGTCGCGTTCCTCTCCGGCGGCCAGCCCTCGGCGACCGCCGCCGCGAACCTCGCCGCGATCCGCCGCCTCGGCGGGCCCTGGCGGCTGACGTTCTCGTTCGGGCGGGCGCTCGTGTCGCCGGCGCTGCTCGCGTGGCGTGGCGACCCGGCCGCCGTCGACGCGGGCCGCGCGGCCCTGCGGCGGGAGGTCGACCGGGTCGTCGCCGCCGGAACAGCCGCCTGACCAGCTCAGACCCGCACCCAGCCGAGCTCCTCGTCCTCCAGCAGGTGGCGGACGAGGAGCTCGGTGCTGGCCGTGGCGTCGGGGTGGGTGACGAAGTGCCAGGGGCGCGCGATCGGGACGCCCGGCACCGCCAGCTCCACCAGCGCGCCCTCGTCGAGCAGGCGCGCGACGCCCTCGCGCGCCACCAGTGTCACCCCGAGCCCGGCCCGCGCCGCGGCGATCGTCGCGCCGTGGGAGCCGAGCACCATGCGGGGCGGGTCGCCGGGCAGGGCCTCGAGCAGGGCGGTGAGGGTGGCGCGGATGCCGGAGCCGGTCTCGCGCAGCAGCCAGGTCGCAGTCGCCGGGTCGAAGCCGGCCGCCGCGTCCGGGGCACCGACGACGGTCAGCGTGTTCTCGCGCCGCGCGCGCACCCGGCCGTCGAGGTCACCCGGCGGGCTCCCGGCGACGACGACGTCGAGCTCGTGGTGGCGCAGCATCGCCCACACCGCGGCGCTGGGGGAGACGTCGACGCCGACCCCGACGTGCGGGTGGCGGGCGCGGAAGGAGGCGAGCAGGGCGGGCAGGAGGTGCTCGCCGGCGGTGGTGACGGCGCCGAGACGGATGTGCCCGTGCTCCGGGTCGGCCTCGCCACGCGCGGCGGTCGTGGCCTCGTCGAGCAGGCCGAGGATGCGGCGGGCGTAGTCGGCGTAGCGGGCGCCGGCGGGGGTGAGGCGCACGCCGCGCCCGTCGCGCTCCAGCAGCGCGACGCCGACCTCCTCGGCCAGCGCGCGCACGGCCGCCGACACCGTGGACTCGGTGACCACCAGCGCCGCCGCCGCCCCGCGCACCGACCCCCGGTCGGCGAGCGCGACGAACGCCCGCAGGCGCGCGGTGGTGGTCACCCGCCGAACCTATGTGAGCGATATTCCCGGCTATAGCCGGGAATATCGCTCACATAGACCGTTCGCACCAACGAGGTCAGGAGCGGTGCCCGCCGGCGAAGACGCGGCTGGCGCGCAGGTCGGCGGCCTCGAGGGTGGTGAGGTCGGCGAGGCCGACGCGGCTGCCGCCCTCGGAGAGCCGCCGGGCCTGGCGCATGCGGGCGCGGTCGAGGGCGTTGCGCACGCTGCGGGCGCCGGCGAACCACTCCTGCTCGCGGCGCAGCGCCAGGTACTCCCGCAGTGCGGTGTGCGCCTCGGCCGAGAACCCCAGCCCCTGCTCGGCGACCATGCCCTCGGCGATCGTCACCAGCTCGTCGGCGCTGAAGTCCGGGAAGTCGACGTGGTGCGCGATCCGGCTCTGCATCCCGGGGTTGGCCTCGAAGAACGTCGCCATCCGGTCGGCGTAGCCGGCGAGCACGACGACGAGGTCGTCGCGGTGCGCTTCCATCGCCTGCAGGAGGATCTCGATGGCCTCGCCGCCGTAGTCGCGCTCGTTGCCCGGACGGTGCAGGTAATAGGCCTCGTCGACGAACAGCACGCCGCCGCGCGCCTTGCCGACGATCTCCTTCGTCTTGGGCGCGGTGTGCCCGACGTACTGGCCGACGAGGTCGTCGCGCGTCGCGGTGACGAGGTGCCCGCGGCGCAGGAGGCCCAGGCCCTTGAGCAGGTCGCCGATCCGCTGCGCGACGGTCGTCTTGCCCGTGCCGGGGTTGCCGGTGAAGCACATGTGCAGGGTCGGGCGGTCGGTCGTCACGCCGAAGCGCTCGCGGACCCGGTCGACGACCAGCAGCGCCGCCAGCTCGCGCAGCCGCTCCTTGACCGGCGCGAGGCCGACGAGCTCGCGGTCGAGGCGGTCGAGGACGTCGTCGACCCCGGCCTCCCGGCGGACGTCGTCGAGGTCGACGACGGCGTCGGGGGCGAGCGTCTCGGCGGGGGTCTCCTCGACGTCGTCGGGCGGCGAGGCGACGGCCGGACGGGACGCCCGCCCGGCCGTCGCGAAGGAGACCCGTCCGTTGTCAGTGCTGCCCATGGCCGGACCCGTGACCGTTGCTCCGCGAGCCGCCCCGGGCGCCGCCGTAGCGCGCGCCCGCGGGCCGTTCGGTGGCGTAGGAGTGGATCGAGTAGGTGACGCGCCGGTCCGCGCCCTCCTGGCGGTCGACGCGGAAGCCGGGCTCCTCGCTCGGCCGGTTGACCAGGAACGACAGCGCCACGGTCTGCCGTCCGAGGCTCGCGTCGTAGGCGTTGACGCGCACGTAGTGCTCCGGGTGCTCGCCGCGGCACGCGCGCACCTCGTCGAGCACCGCGGCGGGGTCGGCCAGGTCGAACAGCGGCAGGCCCCACATCTCCCAGTAGGTGTTCCGGGGGTGCGGGTCGTCGGTGTACTCCACCGAGCAGGGCCAGCCGTGCTCGAGCGCGTAGGCGATCTGCGCGGTGATCTCGTCGTCGGTCAGGTCGGGCAGGAACGAGAAGGTTCCCTGGGTGATGCGCACGGTGTCCTCCTCAGGCGGGCGTGGGGGTGGCGTCGACGGTGTCGGTGGACGCGTAGTCGAAGGTGACGTCGCCCCACGTCGACAGGGCCATGTCCAGCGGCTTGTTGCGCTTCGCGGCGTCGCGGAGGATCTCCGGGCCCTCGGTGAGGTAGTCGCGGCCCTCGTTGCGCGCCTTGATCATCGACTCGACGGCGACGCGGTTGGCCTCGGCGCCCGCGGCGATGCCCATCGGGTGGCCGATGGTGCCGCCGCCGAACTGCAGGACGGTGTCCTCGCCGAGGTGGTGCAGCAGCTGGTGCATCTGGCCGGCGTGGATGCCGCCGGAGGCCACCGGCATGACCGCGGGCATCGACACCCAGTCCTGCTCGAAGTAGAGGCCCTTCGACGGGTCGGCGTCGTAGCGGCCCTTGCGCAGCACGTCGTAGAAGCCGTGCACCGACGCCGGGTCGCCCTCGAGCTTGCCGACGACCGTGCCGGCGTGGATGTGGTCGACGCCCGCGAGGCGCATCCACTTGGAGATGACGCGGAAGCTCACGCCGTGGTTCTTCTGGCGGGTGTAGGTCGCGTGGCCGGCGCGGTGCAGGTGCAGGATCACGCCGTTGCGCCGCGCCCACTTCGCGAGCGACTGGATCGCCGTGTAGCCGACGGTCAGGTCGACCATGACGATGACGCTGCCCAGGTCGCGGGCGAACTCGGCGCGCTCGTAGATGTCCTCCATGTCCGCGGCGGTGACGTTGAGGTAGTGGCCCTTGACCTCGCCGGTCTCGGCCTGCGCCCGGTTCACCGCCTCCATGCAGGCGAGGTAGCGGTCCCGCCAGCGCATGAAGGGCTGCGAGTTGATGTTCTCGTCGTCCTTGGTGAAGTCCAGCCCGCCGCGCAGGGCCTCGTAGACGACGCGGCCGTAGTTGCGCGCCGAGAGGCCGAGCTTCGGCTTCGTCGTCGCGCCGAGCAGCGGGCGGCCGAACTTGTTGAGGTACTCGCGCTCGGTGACGATCCCGTGCGCCGGGCCCTGGAACGTCTTGACGTAGTGCGGCGGGATGCGCATGTCCTCGAGGCGCAGGGCCTTGAGCGGCTTGAAGCCGAAGACGTTGCCGATGATGGAGCTGGTCAGGTTCGCGATCGACCCTTCCTCGAACAGGTCGAGGTCGTAGGCGATGTGGGCGATCCACTGCCCCTCGACGCCCGGGACGGGCTCCACGCGGTAGCACTTCGCCTGGTAGTGCTCGAAGGTCGTGAGCCGGTCGGTCCAGACGACGGTCCACGTCGCCGTGCTCGACTCGCCGGCGACCGCGGCGCCCGCCTCCTCGGGGGGCACCCCGTCCTGCGGCGTCACGCGGAACGCGCAGAGCAGGTCGGTGTCCTTCGGTTCGTAGTCGGGCTGCCAGTACCCCATCTCCGCGTAGGGGATGACGCCCGCACTCCATCGATCGGCCATGGCCTGAGCGTGCGGGCCGACGATGCGCAGGACAATCAAGTGTTCCGGGCGGACCCTTCGCCGTTCGTCTCATCGTCGAGGGGGACGGTGACGGTCACCGACGTCCCGGTGCCCGGCCGGGAGATCACGCGCACGGTGCCGCCGACCAGCTCCGCGCGCTCGCGCACCGAGGCGAGGCCGTAGCCGCGCGAGCCGGCGGCGGGGTCGAACCCGACACCGTCGTCGGCGAGCACGAGGTGCACGCCACTGCTGGTGGGCTCGAGCCGGACGCCGACCTCGTCCGCCCGCGCGTGCTTGAGGACGTTCTGCAGGGTCTCCTGGGCGATCCGGTACAGCGCGACCTCGACGTGCTCGGGCAGGCGGCGGTCGTCGAGGTCGAGGACGACGCGCACGTCGGGCAGCCCGCGGGCCAGCGCGGCGAGCGCGCCGGCGAGCCCGAGGTCGTCGAGCACCGGCGGGCGCAGCGCCCCGATCGCGGCGCGGGCCTCGTCGAGGGTGGTGAGGACGAGGTCGCAGGCCGTCGCGAGGTCGGTCCGCGCGGCCTCCGCCTCGCCCCGGTCGAGGAAGGTGCGCACGGCGTCGAGGTGGAACGACAGCGTCACGAGCCGCTGCGAGATGCCGTCGTGGATGTCGCGCGCCAGCCGCTGCCGCTCGGCCTCCTGCGCCGCGACCATCTGCTCGGCGAACCGCCCGTGGGCCTCCTCGCGGGCGGCGAGCCGGCGGTGCATCCGGGCCTGGTGCACCGCGCCCGCCACGAGCCGCCCGATGGTGCGCAGCACGCGGACGTCGCGGTCGTCGAACTCGCGGCGCGCGACGGTGTGCACGTTGAGCACCCCGACCAGGCCCGCCGGCTCGCTCTCCATCGGCACCGACACCATCGACGTGTACGCCTCGCCGCGCAGCTCCGGGATGGCGACGTAGCGGGGGTCGTCCTGCTTGTCGGCGGGGATGACGACGGGCTCGCGGTGGCTCGCGACCCAGCCCGTCACGCCCGTCCCGAGGGGGAGCCGCACCGCGCCGACCTGGGCGTCGAAGGGCGGGGTGGCGCCGGCGAGGGTCAGCGAGGGCTCGGCGTCGTCGAGGACGTGGACGAAGCAGACGTCGGTGGCCGTGGCCTCGGTGATCACGCGGGCGACCGCGGCGGCCAGCGGCTCCACGCCCGGCCCGCTCGTCGCGGCCTCGATGATCGCGAGCAGGACGGCGTTCTCCCGCTCGGGATCGGCGAGGCCCAGGCCGCTCGTCACCGGAACACCCCCTCGCGCAGCGCCGCCGCGACGGCCGCCGTGCGGTCGGGCACCGCGAGCTTGCGCAGCAGCGAGCGCACGTGGCTCTTCACCGTCTCGTCGCCGATGACCAGCTCGGCGGCGATCGCGCGGTTGCTGTGCCCGGCGACGAGCAGCGCGAGGACCTCGCTCTCCCGCTGGGTGAGCCCGAGGTGCGCGCCCGGCCA
Organism: Actinomycetospora straminea; assembly: GCF_028737255.1. Taxonomy (GTDB): domain Bacteria; phylum Actinomycetota; class Actinomycetes; order Mycobacteriales; family Pseudonocardiaceae; genus Actinomycetospora; species Actinomycetospora straminea. The sequence goes on from NZ_JAQZAN010000003.1 coordinate 183,945, forward strand.
GAACTCGTCGCGCTCCAGGCGGGCCGCCGACGCCGCGGCGCGCCCGGCCATCGTCGCGTCGACCACCGTCGTCCCGGACGCGGCGAGCTCGAGGTGGCGGACGAGCTCCTCGCCGCCGATGTGCTTGAGCAGGTAGCCGGCGGCCCCGGCGCGCAGGGCCTGGTAGAGGTACTGCTCGTCGTCGTAGACCGAGAGCAGCACGACCTTCTGCCCCGGCGCGCGCTCGGCGAGGCTGCGGCACAGGTCGAGGCCGCTGTCGCCGCGCAGGCGCACGTCGCACAGGACGATGTCGGGGGCCAGCGACACGGCGACGTCGAGGGCCTCGCGGGCGCCGTTCGCGCTGCCCACCACCCGGACCCGACCGGCGAACGGGGCGAGCATCGCCTTGAGCCCGACGATCACCATCTCGTGGTCGTCGACGAGGACCACGCGCAGCGGTGCGGTCCCCGTCATCCGGCTCACCCTAGGGACGGCGCTGCGCGGCGTCTCCCCCGTCGCACCCCCCGTCACGGGGGAGTAGGGGCCGGGCGGCGGTACCTAGCGTCCGGGTCGACGAAGGGAGACCTCGTGCCCGACAAGTCCCTGCGCATCCGGCGCGCCGGCGGTGTGCCGTCGTCCCGTCGCCCGGTGATGCTCGCGATCGCCGGGGACAGTGCCGCCGGCAAGACGACGATGACCCGCGGTCTGGTGGAGGCCCTCGGGCCCGAGCGGTGCGTGTCGCTGTGCACCGACGACTACCACCGCTACGACCGGGAGGAGCGCAAGGAGCTGCCGTTCACCGCGCTCCACCCCGACTGCAACCACCTCGAGATCATGGAGCAGCACCTGCAGCTGCTCGCGACGGGCGCGCCCGTGCTCAAGCCGGTCTACGACCACGGCACCGGCGAGCTCGTGCGCCCCGAGCTGGTCGAGCCCGCCGAGTTCGTCATCGTCGAGGGCCTCTTCCCGCTGTGGAGCAAGCTCTCCCGGGCCTGCTTCGACGTCACCGTCTTCCTCGACCCGCCCGAGGAGATCCGCCGCGGGTGGAAGGTCGCCCGGGACACGAGCAAGCGCGGCTACACCGAGGAGAAGGTGCTCGCCGAGCTCGAGCGCCGCGAGCCCGAGTCGGAGGCCTACATCCGCCCGCAGCGGGCCAACGCCGACCTCGTCGTGCGCTTCGCGCCGATCGAGAGCCGCGACGACCCGCCCGACACGCCGCTGTCGGCGACGATGATGATGCGCCCGACCATCGACCACCCCGACCTCACCGAGGCCCTGCAGCCGGGACTGTCGCGCGCCATGCACCTCAAGCTCGAGCGGGATCGCGACGGCCGGCCCGTCGAGTCGCTGCACGTGCACGGCTACGTGCCGCGCGAGGAGAGCCTCGCGGTGGAGAAGGCGATCTGGACCTCGCTCGGCGCGCCCGACACCGAGACCCCGGAGTGCCTGGGGCGGCTCGGTGAGGCGCGCAGCGAGCCGCTCGCGATCGCCCAGCTCCTGCTGCTCTACCACCTCACGGAGGCGGCGCGGTGATCCCCGATCTGCCCGAGGCCGTCGTCTTCGACGTCGACGGCACCCTCGCCGACACCGAGCGCGACGGGCACCGCGTGGCGTTCAACGAGGCGTTCGCCGCGCACGGGCTCGACCTGTCGTGGGGCGTCGAGCACTACGGCGAGCTGCTGACGATCACCGGCGGCCGGCAGCGGGTCGCGGCGGCGCTGCGGGCGCAGGGGGTCGACGACGCCGAGGAGCTCGCCGCGGCCGTGCACCGCACGAAGACCGACCTGTTCGTCGACGTGGTGCGGCGCGGCGAGATCGGCCCGCGCCCGGGGCTGCCCGCGCTGGTCGACGACCTGCGCGCTCGCGGCGTCCGCATCGCCGTCGCCACGACGGGCCGGCGGGCGTGGGTGGAGCCGTTGCTCGCCCACCTGTTGGGCGCGGGGACCGCGGAGGTCGTGGTGTGCGGCGACGACGTCGCGGAGCTCAAGCCCGACCCGGAGGCCTACCGGCTCGCGCTCGCCCGGCTCGACGTCGACGCCGCGCGGATCGTGGCGGTCGAGGACTCGGGGCCGGGGCTGCGGGCGGCGCTGGCGGCGGGGATCGCGACGGTCGTGGTCACGAACCACTACACCGCCGACCACGACGTCCGCGGCGCGGCGATCGTGCGCGAGGCCTACGACACCCCGACGCCGCTCACGGCCGCCGAGCTCGGCACCGCCCTCGCCCGCACCCCCCGCGCCCGCGCTCACTGACCGGGGCCAGCCTGGCGTCCACGCTGGCGTTGAACGCCAGTTTCTCCACCCGCTTGACCCCGCGGGAGTCACGCCACGTCCGGCCGAGATCGTGGTGGCTTTCCTGACGTTGGACGCCAGCGTGGACGCCAGGCTGCCACACCCCGGGCCTCGCTCGTCGGCTGCCGCTGGCTGGTTCTACTGCTGCTGCTGCTGGTCGGGCGGGGTCGGGGTGTCGTCGCCGGGGCTCTGGTCGGGGTCCTCGGGGCCGGGGTCGTGGCGGTCGGTGTCGTGGCGGTCGGTGTCGTCGCGGCCCTCGTCGTGCCGGTCGTCGCGGCCCTGGTCATGCCGGTCGTCGGGCCGGTCGTGCGAGCCGCGGGGGCGGTGCTCCGACGTCTCGGTGGGCGTCGTGGTGCTGGTGGTGGTCCGGGTCCGGGGGGTCACGGCGCGGGTCGTGGTGTCGGTGGTGGTGTCGGTGGTGGTGTCGGCGACCGAGGTGACCTCCGGCTCGGCCGTCTCCACGGGCTCGGTCGTCGTGGTCTCCGCCGCGACCGGCGCCGGCGGCAGCGGCGCGGGCGGGGCCGCGACGGCCGGGGACGCGGCGCCGAGCAGGGCGAGCGTGCCCCCACCGGCCGCGCCCAGCACGATCGCGGCCGCGGCGAGCCCGGCGGCCAGGCCCCGCCGCGGGCGCCGGCGCGCCGCACCGGCGGCGACCGGCCGGGCCGGCGACGGCGCCGGGAGGGCCGCGGCTCCCACGACGGCGGGCGCGGGGTGCTCGACGCGCACGGTCGCGGGCTCCGCGTCCACCACCGCACGGGGCGGCGGGGGAGCCGCCGCCCGGAGATGCGCGCCGAGCCGGGCGGCGCCGATCGCGACCGCGTGCTCCGGCTCCGGCCCGGCCTCGACCGGGCGGCCCAGCGCCGCGCCCAGCGACGCCGCCAGCACGCCCATCCGCGTCGTGCGTCCCGTGAGCAGGACGCCGTCGAGGTCGGCCGCGGCGAGGCCGGCGCTCGCGAGCGTCCGGTGCAGGGTGGCGAGGATGCGCTCCTCGGTGGGCTCGTCGTCGTCGGGGTGCTCGACGCTCTCGGGCCGCCCGAGGACCGTGGTCCCGCCGCCCGCGTGCGCCACCACGGTGGCGTCGAGGCTGCCGCCGCCGAGGTCGACGACGGCGAGCGTCCCGTCGGCGACGGCCCAGCGCCGCGCGAGGTGGTCGGTGACGGCCGCCTCCGGCGCGGTGACGAGGGCGACCGCGTCGAGGCCGAGCGTGGCCGCCACCTCGGCGAACGCGTCGCGGTGCGCCGCACCCCACGTCGCCGGGTGCGTGAGCACGACGCTGTCGGGCGCCCCGCCCTCGCGCTGCGCGACGAGGTCGACGACCCGGCGCAGCAGCACCCCGAGCAGCGCGCTCGCGGCGAAGGGCGCCCCGCCGAGCGAGAACGGCACGGGGTCGAGGAGGCGGGGGCGGATGCCGCGGGCGATGCGGGTCGGCTCGTCGGCCGCGCGCCGCTCGGCGTCGTCACCGATCAGCGGCGACCCCTCGGCCGGCCACAGCAGCAGCGACGGGATGGCCGCGCTGCGCTCGCCGAGGATGACGACACCGGCGCCGCCGGGACGGTGGACGGCGGCCGTGGTGGCCGTCGTGCCGAGGTCGACACCGAGGTGGTAGCTCATCGCGGTCTCCGGTGGGCGGGGGCGGGCGGGACGATCACGAGCTTGGGGCCGCCGGGGCGCGCACGGAGTAGGGAAGACCCGACCCCGCGCGGGGAGGACCCGCTGATCAGGGCGCGACCCACCGCGCCGCCCGGGCGCCCGCCGCCGACGCGAGCGTCTCCAGCGGCCCGCGCCCCGCGCTCGCCCGCCACGCGATGCCGAGCAGCAGCACCGCCACGACCTGCACGACGTAGCCGGTCACCGGCCCGTAGACGTCGACCGGCGAGTCGAGGAACAGGACGTGCAGCGTGTAGAAGGTCAGCGTCATCGCCCCGGCCGCCGCGAGCGGCGCCCGCACCACGGCGAGCACCGGGCTGCGCACGCGGTCGAGCAGCAGCATCACCCCGAGCACGGCGAGCGCGGTGCCGAGCGTGCGGGCGAGGTCGGGCGGCGTCGACGAATGGGGGCTGTCGACGGCGAGCCACCACCACGTCGTGGTCGGCGTCGTGCCGTCCGGGCCGATCGTCAGGGCCTCGGCGACGACGGCGGGGTCGAGACCGGACGACGCCGCCGTGATCCGTGCCAGCCCGCCGCCCGGCCCGAGCAGCAGCGCCGACGTCCCGGCCGCAGCGGCCGCGAGCGCGACCCCGCCCCCGGCGAGCCCGGCCGCCAGCCGCGGCGAGCGCAGCCGCGCCCGCCCGACCACGAGCCCGACGGCGAGGTAGGGCAGCCACGACAGCGCCGGGTAGGAACCGGTGAGGAAGAGCTCGCGCACGAGCCCGAGCGGGTCGGTGACGAGCCACGACAGCGAGGGGTTGCCCAGCTCCGGCAGGGGCAGCCGGTCCCGCACGAGGTGGCTGACGACGGGGAACCCCGCCGCGCCCAGCACGGCGCCCCCGACGAGCACCGGGGTCGGCAGCAGCACCAGCGGGATCGCGAGCAGGAACAGCACGGCGTAGGACGGGAGGATCACCGTCGCAACCTCGGGGTCCGTGACGCCCCCGACCGCGAGCCCGAGCACGCCGATCACGATCGCCCGCGCCGTCAGCGACGCGGCCGCGCGCCGGGTGTCTGCGCCGCCACGGACCCGCGCCCGCCCGGTGAGGACCGCGGTCCCCACGCCGGCGAGCACCGCGAACAGCGCTGCAGCGTGGCCCAGGGCGACCGTGCCGACCCAGGTCGGGCGGCCCTCGGCGTCGGCGACGTGGAGCGCGTGCACGGCCATCATCCCGAGCAGCGCGACGCCGCGGGCGGCGTCGACACCGAGGACACGGCCCTCGGACCGGGCGGGGTCGGGGGCGGGGTCGGGGGCGGGGACCGGCTCGGTGCGCGGCTCGGCGTCGTGGACGGCAGCAGCGGTCATCGGGGTGGGGCTCCTCCTCAGGTGGGCGGCAGCGCGCCGGCGCGGGTGGGCGCGTCGGTCACCGCGGGCAGGCCGGCGAAGGCGCGGGCGACGTCGTCGGGGGTCGCGACGCGCTGGGCGTGGTCGGCGACGTAGGCGCGCAGGGCGTCGTCGAACGCCGCGGCGCCGGCCCGCTCGCGCGCGGCGAGCAGCACCGCGGCGCCCTGGACGTAGACGCCGGTGTTGTAGGGCCCGAAGCCGCGCTCGGCCCACGCCGCCATGGGCAGGCCCAGGTCGTCGCGGTCCTCGTCGACGACGTAGCCCGACTCCGTGCCGGTGGCGCGGGCCTGCGCGTAGGTCGTGAACGCCTCGTCGAGCCACGGGTCGCGGCCCTGGTCGCTGCCGACGAGCGCGTAGAACCACTGGTGGGCGAGCTCGTGCGCGACGAGCTCGGGCAGCTCACGCGGGGCGGTGTCGCCGAACTGCAGCGCGCCCGGGTACTCGATCCCCGACGACTGCGACGGCGCGATGGCCACCCACAGGTCGGGCTGCGGCACCGGGCCGAGCAGGTCCTCGAGCCGCCCGAGCGCGCCGTCGATCTCGGCGGCCCAGCGCTCGGGGTCGACGCGGGTGCCGGCGAGCGGCGTGAACAGGTGCAGCCGGGTCCCGTCGGCCGTCTCCCGCTCGAGCACCCGGTAGGCGCCGACGGCGACCGACACGTCGCGGATGCCGTCGGCGCGGAAGGTGTGCGTGGTCGTGCCCGGGCGCGGGCCGGGCGCGGTGCCGTCGGTGCGGCCGACCCCCGAGACCGCCGCGGCCGCGGGGGCGGTGACGCGCAGGGCGTCGAGGCGGAACTCCTCGCTGACCGCGGTCTCGCCGGGGATGCGCACGGCGTCGTCGCGCACCCACCCCTGCCCGCGCACCCACGCGAGCATCGGGAAGGCCGAGCCGAACCACGCGGTGCCGGCCGACGTGCCGAGGCGCTCGTCGGCGTCGACGCCGAGACGGAGCGTGAAGCCGAGCTCGGCGCGCACGGGCGTGCCCGCGTCCACGCACGCCGGCAGCGGCAGCTCGACCAGCGTCCCGGGCGCCCCCGACGGCGCCCCCGCGGCCCGGACGACCGGCTCCGTGGAGCGTCCGTCGACCGCGGCGTCGGTGACCTGCAGCGCGTTGCCCTCCGACGCCGGCGACGGTGCGTTCGGCCAGGTCCGGAACACCAGCTCGCAGACCCGCCGGTCGGGCGTGAACGTCACCGACTCGCGGCCGGTGGCGCTGCGCAGGTCGGGCGCGAGGTCGTAGGACAGGTCGACGGACGGCCTCTCGAGCCACGGCGCGGCCTGCGCGGGCGGGGTGGCGCAGCCGGCCACCGCGAGCAGCAGGGCGACGAGGACGGTCAGGGCCCTCACGGGGCGCCCTCCAGGGTGTGGACGACGAGGTCGCGGGCCAGGTCGCGGGCGTCGGGGGCGACCGGGAGGCCGGCGTCGGTGAACCAGTCGGGGGTGGCCTCGGGGTGCGGGCCGACGACGCCGACGCGCCCGGCGCCGTACGGGGCGACGGCGGCCGCGGCCTGCCCGTCGGGGTAGCGGGCGAGCACGTCGGCGCGCCCGTCGACGAGCAGCGCGGCCGGGTCCTGGGCGAACACGGCCCGGCGCGTCCCGCCCCAGTCGAGCTCGACCACCGTGTCGTCCTCGGTGTCGAGGGCCTGGTCGGTGTCGCCGGGCAGCAGCCCGAACCCGGGGGTCGCGCCGGCGAGGTAGGCGCCGAGGCAGAACCCGACGTAGCGCCCGCCGCCGGCGACGAACCCCCGCACGGCGCGGCGGTGCCGGCGCATCCGCCGCCAGCCCTGGCGCAGGGTGCCGCCGCCGGGCTGGGCGTAGAGGTCGGCGCCGGCGAGCACGGGCCCGGTGAGCGCAAGGTCCTCGCGCGGCCCGACGTAGCGGACGTCGAGCCCGGCGCCGGCGAGCACGGACGCGACGGCCTCGGGGCAGCCGGGCAGGCTCGCGGGGCCGCGGTAGACCAGCGCCCTCACCAGGTCGCTCCCGCGAGGCGGGGGAGCTCGAGGGTCGGGTCGTCGGTCATCGGGTCCCCCGTCACGGCGTCGGCCGGCTCGGCGACCCCCCGCGCCGGGATGCCGCGCCAGCGCCCGCCCTCGCCGAGCTCCTCGCCCTTCATCAGCAGCGAGAGTCGGTCGAGGTCGACGTCCGCGCCGACGGTGGCGTCGTAGAGCACCACCGAGCGCGCGCCGACCGTGGCGCCCGGCGCGACCCGGACCGTCGACATCTTCATCACCCGGTCCTCGAAGAGGTGCGTCTGCAGCGAGACCGCGGGCCCGATCGCGGCGTCGTCCCCGATCTCGACGAGGTCGAACTCGGTGAGGTAGGTCGTCGCGATCCAGGTGCGCCGCCCGATGCGCGCGCCGAAGCGGCGCAGGACCACCGGCAGGAACGGGGTGCCGACGAGCATCCCGAGCAGCGTCGGGACCGCCGCCGCCTCGTAGAGCCCGGTGACGAGCTCCGTGCGCCGCACGAACGGGTCCCACAGCGGCGCGACCCGCGGCCGGTAGGTGCCGGCGACGTGCCGCTTGACCGCCACCACGTAGGCGACGATCGCGCTGCTCGCGGCGAGGGCGATCAGCGGGGCGACGAGGGCGACCGGCAGCAGGTCCCGGCCGCGCGCGACCAGCGAGAGCGCCAGCAGGTAGCCGTAGAGGCCGAGCCCGAGCAGCGACGCGGGCAGCGTGGCCCGCACCAGCTCGACGGCCAGGCGCCGGCGCACCCGCGCCCGGTCGGGGGCGAACGTCTCCTCCACGGGGTGGTCGCCCGAGTCCTGGCGCTGGGGCAGGTGCATGGCGGGCGAGCCCAGCCACGACGAGTCGTCGGGCACCCCCTCGGGCGGGGGCACGGTGTGCACCCCGACCAGCGAGCCGTCGCCGGTGCCGACGCCGGACGGGACGAGCGCGGCGTTGCCGACGAACGCGCGGGCGCCGACCCGGGTCGGGCGCAGCAGCATCCGCCCGTCGGCGTAGGTGGCCGCGCCGACGCTCGCCATGTCGGCGACGAAGCTCTGCTCGCCGAGCGTCAGCAGGTCGGGGTCGAGGTGGGCGGCCGTCGAGACCTCCGCGCCGCGCCCGACCCGCGCGCCGAGCAGCCGCAGCCACGGCACCGTGTAGAGCGTCGCGTAGAGCGAGTTGGTGAACGCGAGGCTGTACGCCAGCAGCGCGTCGGCGACCCACTTGCGCAGCCCCAGCGTCGAGCGCACCGGGTGGATGCCGACGGGCGTGCGCGGCAGCACGAGCCGGCGCCCGAGCGCGACCACGGCGCACACGGTCACGACGAACACCGGGCCGGCGAGCAGCGTCGCGACGAGCCCGGCGAGCACGCCCGCACCGAGCAGCGCACCCCAGACCACGAGCACCGACGGCACGACCATCCCCACCGCGGCGAGCTCGAGCCCGACGAGGCCGGCGAGCGCGGCGGGGAGGTGGCGCCGGCGCCAGCCGGGCAGCGGGCCCGCGCCGCGCATCGCGACGAGCGCGGCGTCCTGGTCGGCGACCTCCTGCGGCGGCGAGCCGGCCCACGTCGTGTCGGCGGGCACGACCTCGTCGCGGCCCAGCGCGGACTGCTCGGCCAGCATCCCGCGCGCGCGGACGCGGCTGCCGGGGGAGAGCACGCTGTTCGCGCCGGCGATCGCGCGGCGCTCGAGGTGGACCGGCCCGACGACGACCCAGCCGTCCTCGACCGCCCACGGGTGCAGCACGGCGCCGTAGCCGACGGCGACGTCGTCGTCGAGGCGCAGCAGGCGGGGCAGGGAGAGGTCGGCGGCGGCGACGTGCACGCGGCGCCCGACGCGCGCGCCGAGCAGGCGCAGGTAGGGGGCGAGGAACGGCGAGCCGGCGAGCACCGGCAGCGGCGACTGGCGCAGGACGAGGTCGAGCGTCCACAGCCGCAGGTAGGTGACGCCCCAGAGGCGGTACCGGCCCGGGCGGATGCCCGCCGCGAGCGGGCGGGCGAGCAGCACGGGCAGCACCCAGCGCACGCCGAACCACGCGGCGGCGCCGGCGACGAGCACCTGGGTCAGGACCTCGGTCGAGACCGTGCCGTCGTTCGCGGTGTACACCCAGCTCAGGGGCAGGGTGACGACGAGCAGCAGCAGGTAGAGCACGACGGCCTGCGCCGCGCCCGCCGCCGCGACCCGCCGTCCGGTGTGCCGGACCGGCCCCGGGCGGGCGGCGGCCGCGGTGACCTCGCCGGCGCCGGCGGTCCCGAGGTGGGCGGCCAGGGCGCGCACGCTCGGGTGCGCGTAGAGGTCCCGGACGGCCGGGCTGCCCCCGACCCCGCGCTCGCGCATCAGCGTCACGGTGGTGGCGGCGAGCAGGGAGTGACCGCCGAGCGCGTCGAAGAAGTCGGCCTCGACCGAGAGCTCGGCGGCGGGGATGCCGGTGGCCTCGGCCCAGATCGCGGCGAGCTGCTCCTCGAGCTCGCCCTGGGGCGCGACCACGGGCCCGGTGGCGGCGACGAGGCGCCGGCCCGCGGGTGGCGGGAGCTGCGTGCGATCGACCTTGCCGCTGGCCTGCGTCGGCAGCGCGTCGAGGACGTCGAGCGTCGTCGGGATCATGTAGGCGGGCAGGCGGTCGCGGGTCAGGTCGGTGAGGCGGGCGACCAGGACGTCGATCGCCTCGTCGGCGACGACGTAGGCCGCGAGGTCACCCTCCTGCAGGGCGACGACGGCGCTGCTCACGCCGGGGTCGGCGAGCAGCACGCTCTCGATCTCGCCGAGGTCGACGCGGTGCCCGCGGACCTTGACCTCCGCGTCCGCGCGGCCCAGGTACTCGACCTCGCCGTCGGGGGTCCAGCGGCCGAGGTCGCCGGTGCGGTAGATGCGTCCGCCGGGCCGCGCGAGGAACTTCTCGGCGGTCTTCTCGGGCATGCCCACGTAGCCGCGCGCGACGCCCGGGCCGGCCAGGGTGATCTCGCCGACCGCGCCGGGCGCGACCGGGCCGTACCCGTCGTCGTCGGGGTCGAGGAGCTCGACACCGTAGGTCGGCAGCGGGCGCCCGATCGTCACCGGTCGCCCGGGCACGAGCTCGCACCAGGTGGCGGTGACGGTGGCCTCGGTGGGGCCGTAGGTGTTGAGCATCCGGCGTCCGGGACGGGCCCAGCGCTCGACGATCTCGGCGGGGCAGGCCTCGCCGCCGACCAGGACGCTGCGGACGCCGGGCAGGTCGCGGGGGATCGTCGCGAGCAGCGTCGGGACCGCGTAGAGGACGGTGACCCGGGCCCGCTCGAGGTGGTCGGCGAGGTCGGCGCCGAGGCGGCGCTCGTCGTTCGGGCCGATGACGAGGGTGGCGCCGACCGCCCAGGTCGGCCAGATCTCCTCGATCGAGAAGTCGAAGGAGATGGTCATGCCCTGGTGCACCCGGTCGTCGGGGCGGACGTCGTAGACGGTGGGCACGACGGCGACGAAGTTCGTGATGCTCGACTGCGCGACCTCGACGCCCTTGGGGCGCCCGCTCGAGCCGGAGGTGTAGATGACGTACGCGGCGGGGTCGTCCTCCCCGGGCGGGCCGCGGCCGTCGGGGCGCCGGTCCGCCGCGCGGTCGAGGGTGGCGGACGCGGCGTCGACGGCGAGCCAGCAGCGGTCGTCGGGGACCGTCCCGCACAGCGCGTCGGAGGTGAGCACGAGGTCGACGTCGGCGTCGTCGAGGACGTAGGCGACGCGGTCGGCGGGAGACTCCGGGTCGATCGGCACGAAGGCCGCGCCGGCCTTGAGCGCCCCGAGCAGCGCGACGTAGGTCTCCGGTGACCGCTCCAGGAAGAGGGCGACGCGGGCGCCGGGCCGGACCCCGCGGTCGCGCAGGACGTGCGCGAGCTGGTTGGCCCGGGCGTCGAGCGCGGCGTAGGTCGTCGGCCGGCCCTCGTGCTCGATCGCGGTGGCCTCGGGCGTCGCGTCGGCGGCGCGCTCGAACACGTGCTCGAGCCGCGCCTCCGGCGCGCGCTGCGGGCCGAGACCGAGCGGGAGCTCCGTCGTCGTCTCGGTGGCGGTCACTGATCGATCACCGGGTGGATTCCCCCCTCCGACGCCCTCCCGGGGAGGTCGCGTCGGCGGTCGACAGCGGGACGGCCCGACGGTCCGAGGTGACGATGTCCGTGCGGGCCGTCGGGGGCTGTACCTCGCCGCCTCCGGCTGCGAAACGCGACCGAGGGGGACCGTCGATCACGTCACAAACGGGTAACACGGTAACGCTGGGTGATCAACAGGCCGGTGCGCAGGCGTGATCGACCACGATCGGGCGGCATGTGTGCCGAAGCTCGGCTCGCTCGCCACCCGGCCGACCTCGCCGCCGCGGACTACCGTGCCGCCGGTGCTGGGCCAGGAGATCGCGGTCGGCCGCCGCGCCGCGCCGAGCCGGGTGCTGTTCGGTCCGCACGTCACGCACCTCGCCGACCCGCACCACCCGCGCGCGCTCTCCGACGACCACGTCGCGCACCTCCGCGCCCGCGCGGCCGGCGGGGCGGGCGTCGTCGTCACCGAGGTCGCGTCGGTGGTCGCCGCCGACCACCCGTACGAGGACGCGCCGCTGGCCGCCTCCTGCCCGGCGGGCTGGGCCGCGGTGGCGGACGCCTGCCGGCCGTTCGGGACGCTCGTGCTCGCCGGCCTCGGGCACGCGGGCGGGCAGGGCTCGTCGGCGTACACCCGCGGGCCGCTGTGGGCCCCGTCGGCGGTGCCGGACCCGGCGAGCGGGGAGGTGCCGGCGGTGCTCCCGGCCTCCGGGATCGCCGAGGTGGTGGCGGGGTTCGCGGCCGGGGCGGCGGCGGCCCTGGAGGTGGGCTGCGACGGGGTCGAGGTCCAGGCGGGGCAGCACGCGCTGCTGCGGCAGTTCCTCTCCGGGCTGACCAACCACCGCGACGACGCCTACGGGACGGACCGTGCGTTGCTGCTGGTCGAGGTGCTGACGGCCGTGCGGGCGGCGATCGGGCCCGGGGTCCTCGGCCTGCGGCTGACCGTCGACGAGCTGGCGCCGTGGGCGGGGATCACGCCGGCGTCGGCCCGTCCGGTGCTCGAGCGGGTGGCGGGTCTCGTCGACCTCGTCGTGCCCGTGCGGGGCTCGGCGCTGACGGTCGGCGCGACCCGGCCGGACGGGCACACGGCGCCGGGGTTCCTGCGGGACGCCTGCCGGTCGCTGCGGGTGCCCGGCGTGGCGACGGTGCTGGCGGGCAGCGTGGTGGATCCGTCGCTCGCCGAGGACGTCCTGGCGTCCGGGGACGCCGACCTCGTCGAGATGACGCGCGCCCAGCTCGCGGACCCCGATCTGGTGGAGCGGGTGCGCGCCGGCCGGCGGGTCCGGCCGTGCGTGCTGACCAACCAGCAGTGCCGGGTGCGCGAGGTCCGGAACCCGCGGATCGGGTGCACGGTGGCTCCTCCTCCGGTGCTCCTCCCGCGGGGCGATGCCCCCGTGCTCGTCGTCGGGGCCGGGCCGGCGGGGCTGGAGGCGGCGCGCACGCTGGCGCTGGCCGGGGCCGCGGTGCGGCTGGTGGAGCGCGCCGACGCCGTCGGCGGGCTGCTGCGGGACGTGGCCGGGCTCCCCGGGCGGGCGCGGTTCGCCGACCTCGTCGCCTGGTACCGCGCCGAGCTCGCCGAGCTCGGGGTGGGCGTCGAGCTCGGAGCGGCGGCCGAGGTGCCGTCCGACGGGCTCGTGGTGCTCGCGACCGGCGGCGTCGACCGCCCGGGGCGCGGGGTGCCGATCGCGGCGGCCGTGCGCGACGGCGTCGCCCCCGGGCCCGTGGTGATCGAGGACCCGGTCGGTGACGGGGCGGCGGTCGCGCTGGCCGAGCGGCTCGCGGGGGAGGGTCGCGAGGTGGCGGTGGTGGCGCCGGGGGTGCTGGTCGGGCCGGGGCTCGCGCGCACCGGGGACCTCGTCGACGCCCAGGCCCGCCTGGCGCGCGCCGGGGTGCGGCGGGTGACGGAGGCGTCGGTCGTGGGGTTCGCGGAGGGGGCCGTCACGGTCGCCGACGTCGTGACGGGCGGGTTGTCGTCGTGGCCCGCGGCCGTGCTCGTCGACGCGGCCCCGCGGCGGGCGCCGGCGGTGGCGGCGCGGCCGGGGCTGGTCGTGGTCGGCGACGCGGTCGCGCCGCGGACCGTCGCCGAGGCCGTGCGCGAGGGGCACGCGGCGGCGCGGGAGCTGCTGGCGTGAGCGTCCTGGGCGAGCCGCTGCGGCTCGGGCCGCGCGTCGTCCGCAACCGGATCGTCTTCCCCGCACACCTGACGAACGCCGCCGTGGCGCGCCGGCCGAGCGCGCAGCACGCCGCGTACTACGGCGCCCGCGCGGCGGGCGGGGTCGGCATGGTGATCACCGAGGAGCAGTCGGTCGACCCCGCCGACCGGCCCTACGAGAAGCTCGTCGACGGCACCGACCCGGCGGTCGTGCCCGGCTACCGGGCGATCGCCGACGCCGTGCACGCCCACGGCGCGCTCGTGCTGGCGCAGCTCGGGCACAACGGCGGGCAGTCGTCGTCGCTGTACTCCCGGGCGCCGGTCGACGGCGCCGACGACGAGCCCGACCCGATGTTCCGGGAGGTCCCGCGGCCGCTGTCGGACGCCGGGCTCGCGCGGCTGGTGGACGGGTTCGGGCTGGTCGCGGAGCACGTGGTGGCGGGCGGGCTCGACGGCGTCGAGATCCAGTGCTCGCAGGCGTCGCTGATCCGGCAGCTGTTCTCGGCGCGCTCGTCGCGGGCGCTGCCGTTCCTGGTCGCGGTGCTGCGCGCGGTGCGGTCGGCGGTGGGTCCCGACGGGGTGCTCGGCGTGCGCGTCCAGGGCGACGAGGGGTTCGCGGGCGGGCTCGCCACCTCCGACGCCGTCGCGGTGGCCGTCGCCGTCGAGACGCTCGTGGACTACGTCAACACCGCGGTCGGCGTCGCCACCCGGACCCTGCCGCTGATCGAGCCACCGATGGGCGTGCCGGCGGGGTACGCGGCGCACGTGCCGTCGGCGGTGCGGGCGGCGGTGTCGGTGCCGGTGCTCGGGGTGGGGCGCTTCACGACGCCCGAGCAGGCGCGCGAGGCCGTGGCGTCGGGGTCGTGCGACCTCGTGGGCGTCGTGCGGGGGCAGATCGCGGACCCGGGGTTCGCGACGAAGGCCCTGCGGGGCGGGCGGGTGCGGCGGTGCATCGGCTGCAACCAGGAGTGCATCGCGCGCGTGGGGCTGAACCAGCGGCTGGGGTGCGCGGTGAACCCGGCGGCGGGGCGCGAGTCCTCTGTTGCAGCGAACGGGTATCTCGCTGCTTCTACGCGCACGACGTCCCCGTTCGCGCGCGTGCTCGTCGTCGGCGGCGGGCCCGCGGGGCTGGCGGCGGCGGTCGCGGCGGCGCGGGACGGGCACGCGGTGACCCTCGCCGAGCGCCGCGACGTCCTCGGCGGCCAGCTCGCCATCGCCTCCCGGGGCCCCGAGCGCCGGGAGCTGGCGAACCTCGTCGCCGACCTGGCGCACGAGGCCCGCGACCTCGGGGTCGTCGTGCGGCTGCGGACGCCCGTCGAGGACGTGCACGGGATCGACGCCGTCGTCCTCGCCACCGGCGCGCGCCCGGCGCTCCCGGCCTGGGCGGGCGGGCACGCGCGGGTCGTCGACGTCACCGAGGTGCTCACCGGGCGGGTCGCACCGAGCGGGCGGGTGCTGGTCGTCGACGAGGGGCGGGGCCACGCGGCGACGTCGACCGCGGAGCTGCTCGCGCGCCGGGGTGCGTCGGTGGCGACGTTGACCCCGGCGCTGGTGGTGGCGGGCGACCTCGCGCCGACCCTCGACCGCGAGCGCTGGCGCCGCCGCGCCGCCGAGGTGGGGATCGCCGAGTACACGGACCGGGTGGTGCTCGCAGCGCACGACGGCCTGGTGCTCGACGTGCTCCACCACCTCACCGGTGAGGTCACGCCGTGGCCCGCCGACTGGGTCGTGCACGCGGGGCCGCCGACCCCGCACGTCCCGGAGCTGGTCACCGACGTCCCGGTCTTCCGCGTCGGCGACTGCCTCGCCCCGCGCGGCATCGACGCCGCGGTCCGCGAGGGCACGGCGGTACGTGAGCGGTTTTCCCGGCTATAGCCGGGAAAATCACTCACATAGGGTCGGCGCCGTGCAGATCGGCGAGGCCCCGTGGGCGGAGTGCGCGGACGTCCCGCTGCTGCTGGTGCCGATCGGGGCCACGGAGCAGCACGGCCCCCACCTGCCCCTCGGCACCGACACCACCGTCGCCGCCACCGTCGCCGCGCGCAGCGGCCTGCCCACCGCGCCCGCGCTGCCCTACGGCGCGTCCGGCGAGCACGAGGGCTTCCCGGGCACCGTCTCGATCGGCACCGAGACCCTGGCCGCCGTCGTCGTCGAGCTCGGGCGCTCCGCGTGCCGCTTCGCCCGCCGCCTGCTGCTCGTCAACGGGCACGGCGGCAACGTCGGCGCGCTGCGGGTGGCCGTGCCGATGCTGCGCGCCGAGGGCCGCGACGTCGCCTGGTTCCCGTGCGGGGTGCCGGGGGCCGACGCGCACGCCGGGCGCCACGAGACGTCGGTGATGCTCGCGCTCGCGCCCGGCACGGTCCGCGACGACCTCGCCGTGCCCGGCAACACCGCACCGCTGCGCGAGCTCATGCCCGCGATCGCCGCCGGCTCGGTCCGCGACGTCAGCCCGTCCGGCGTCCTCGGCGACCCGACCGGGGCGAGCGGCGCCGAGGGCGCGGAGACGGTGGCCGTGATGGTGGCCGGCCTGCGCACGGCGTCCGAACGGTGGGTCGTCGACGAGGCGACCGGGCGCCTCACCTGAGCCCGGCCGCCCGGACGACCGCGGCCCGACCACGCTCGTCCTCGCGCCGTTCACACCCCCGGCGGACACTCGGGCAGCATGACCGGACTGCTCGCCGGCGACGATCTCCTGGCCCGCGCCGAGGCCGCGCTCGCGGTGGCGCTCCCCGACGCGCTGGGCGTCGAGTTCGTCGACCCGCACGCCCCCCTCGACGGCGTCGTCCTGCCCGTCACCGGCCTCGCCGTCACGCCCGCGGCGACGGCGCACGCCGCCGCGCTCGGCGCCGCCGTCGAGCTCGCCGCGTACCTCGCCGTGCTCCCGACGCTGACGCCGGCGCAGCACGCGGTGACCCACCAGATCTCCACCCAGTACCTGCGCCCCGCGCCGGCGGGCCGGCGCGTGCGCGTGGTCGGCAAGCTCGCCAAGCGGGCCCGCGAGGTCGCCTTCGTCAGCGTCACCGCGAGCCTCGAGGACGGGCCGGACCGGCCGGTCGCGCTCAGCCAGGTCACCAAGTCGATCGTCGGCGCCACCTAGCATCGGCGCGGTGCACCGCTTCGCCGACCGGACCGCCGCCGGGCACGCGCTGGGCGAGCAGCTGGCCGGCCTCGGGCTCGACCGCCCGCTGCTCGTCGGGCTGGCGCGCGGCGGGGTGCCGGTGGCGGTCGCGGCGGCGGCGGTGCTGGGCGCGGACGTCGACGTCGGGGTCGCCCGCAAGATCACCGCGCCGGAGCGGCCCGAGGCGGGGCTGGGCGCGGTCGCGGTGGACGGCGAGCCGGTGTGGTTCGAGCGGGCCCTGCACCACGCCGGGCTGACCCCCGAGGCGCTGGCCGACGCGGTCGCCGCCGAGCGGGCGGAGGCGGTGCGGCGCGAGGCGGCCTACGGCGCGGGGTGGCGCCCGCGCGCCGCCGGTCGGGACGTCGTGCTCGTCGACGACGGCATCGCCACCGGGGTGACGGTGCGCGCGGCCCTCGGCGCGATCGCCGCCGCCCGGCCGGCACGGCTCGTGCTCGGCGTGCCGGTCGCGTCGCCGCCGTCGCTGGCGCGACTGGGCGACGTGGAGGTCGTGGCCGTGCTGGTGCCCGAGGACTTCCGGGCGGTCGGCGACCTCTACGACGACTTCGGCCAGCTCTCCGACGACGACGTCCGGCGTGTGCTGGATCGCTGACCGGCGCGCGCCGGCTGCCTAGACTCGCCGGCCATCGCCACCCCCACGCTCGCCCCCGCCCGCCCCGCGCGTCTCCCGCCGGGGTGGACGGTCGTCCTCGACCGCCGGGTCCTGCGCGTCGACGGCGGCCGGACGCTGGTGGGCGGCTCGCCGCCACGGGTGCTGCACCTCGCGCCGGCGGCGGTCGCGCGGCTCGCCCGGGGCGGCTCCGTCCCGGCCGACGCGCGGCTGGTGGTCACCGACGCGACGTCCGCGGCGCTGGCGCGCCTGCTCACCGACGCCGGCGTCGCGCACCCGGAGCCGTCGCACCCCGACGCGCCGGACGCCGCCGACGTCTCGGTGGTCGTGCCCGTGCGCGACCGCCCCGCCGAGCTCGCGCGCCTGCTCGACGCCCTGCGCGGGTCCGGGGTCGGCGAGGTCGTGGTCGTCGACGACGGCTCCGCCGACCCCGACGCGACGGCCCGGGTGGCCGGCGAGCGGAACGCGCGCGTCGTGCGGCACCCGGTCTCGCGGGGCCCGGCCGCCGCGCGGAACACGGGGGCGGCGTCGTCGTCCGGCGCGCTCGTGGCGTTCCTCGACTCCGACGTGGTGCCCGAACCCGGCTGGCTCGCCCCGCTGCTCGGGCACCTCGCCGACCCCGCCGTCGCCCTCGCCGCCCCCCGCATCGTCGCCTGGACCGACGCGAGGTCCGGGGTTGCCAGCCTGGCGTCCACGCTGGCGTCCAACGTCAGGAGAGCCCCCAGCTCGTTCGCGGGGCGGGCGGTTGCCCGTTACGAGGAGCGCCGATCCAGCCTCGACCTCGGCGCGCGCCCCGCCCCCGTCACCGCGCGCTCGCGCGTCGCCTACGTCCCCAGCGCCGCGCTGCTCGTCCGCCGCGACGCGCTGGGCACCGGCTTCGCCGAGGACATGCCCGTCGCCGAGGACGTCGACCTCGTCTGGCGCCTGGCCGCCGACGGCTGGCGGCTGCGCTACGAGCCGGCGTCGCGGGTCGCGCACGAGCACCGCGACGCCGTCGGCCCCTGGCTCGCGCGCAAGGCGTTCTACGGCACCGGCGCGGCCCCGCTCGCCCTGCGCCACCCTCGTCGCGTGCCCCCGGTCGCCCTCGCCCCCTGGACCGCCGCCGCCGTGGCGCTCCTGGGCGTCCAGCGCCGGTGGAGCACCGCCGCGGCCGGCGCGGTGACGCTCGCCGCCACGGCCCGCTTGGCGCGAGGTCTGCACGACGCCCGAGCCGGCAAGCGAGCCGGTGGAAATCCTGACGTCGAACGCCAGCGTGGACGCCAGGCTGGCAACCCCCGGCTGTCACGAGCCCCCTGGCTGCCTGCCGCCCGGTTGGCCGCGGTGCTGGCGCCGTGGGGGCTGGGCGGGGCGGCGTGGCAGGCGGCGGGGGCGCTGACGCGCCACTGGTGGCCCGCCGCCGTGGCCGGTTCGCTCGTGTCCCGCCGGATACGACGAGCCACGATCGCCGCCGCCCTCGCCGAGGGCCTCGCCGACTGGTGGCGCTTCCGCCCGCCCGGCGCCGGTCCCGTCGACGCCGCGACGCACGTCGTCGCCCACCGCCTCGACGACCTCGCCTACGGCGCCGGGCTGTGGTGGGGCGCCTGGCGGCACCGCACCGTCGCGCCGTTGCGCCCCGACCTCTCCGGAAAGGCGCCGTCATGAGGATCCGCACCGTCGCCGTCGGCCGGCCGGGGGTCGTCCCGGGCCCCCGCGACGGCGAGACGACCAGCACCGCGATCTGGAAGGACCCCGTCGACGGGCCGGTCGAGGTCGGGCCGGAGGGCCTGGTCGGCGACGAGCAGGCCGACCGCGTCCACCACGGCGGCCCGGAGAAGGCGGTCTACGCCTACGGCGACGAGGACCTCGCCTGGTGGCGCAGCGTGGGTGACCTGAGGGACGACCAGGTGTTCGGCCAGAACCTCACCACCACCGGGCTCGACCTGCGCGACGCCGTCGTCGGCGAGCACTGGCGGATCGGTACCGCCGAGCTCGCCGTCGTCCAGCCCCGCATCCCGTGCTTCAAGCTCGGCCTGCGCGCCGGCGACCCGACCCTGCCCCGCCGCTTCGCCGCCGCCGACCGTCCCGGCGTCTACCTCCGCGTCGTGCGGCCGGGCACGATCACGCCCGGCGACGCCGTCACGATCACCGACCGGCCGGTCCACGGCGTCACCGTCGCCGAGGCCTTCGCGATCTTCCACCACGACCGCGAGCGCGCCGCCCGCCTGCTCGACGCGCCGGGCCTGCCGTCCTCGTGGCACACCTGGGCGCGCAAGCGCTTGAGCCGCACCTGACCACGCGATCCCGCGCACTCGGACGTGGTCCGTCGGCGCGAGGGCGTGCCAGAGTTCCCCGACGAGGACTGCGGGACGGCCGGACAGCACGGCAACGGGACGAGGACGGGACACATGACCAAGTTCGTGTACGACTTCGCCGAGGGTGACCGCGACCAGAAGGACCTGCTCGGCGGCAAGGGCGCCAACCTCGCGGAGATGACCAACCTCGGTCTGCCGGTGCCGCCCGGGTTCACGATCACCACCGAGGCCTGCCGCGCCTACCTCGCCGACGGCCGGGAGCCCGACGGTCTCGCCGACGAGGTCACCGAGCACCTCGTGGCCCTCGAGCAGACGATGGGCAAGCAGCTCGGCCAGGCCGACGACCCGCTGCTCGTCTCCGTGCGCTCCGGGGCGAAGTTCTCGATGCCCGGGATGATGGAGACCGTCCTCAACGTCGGGCTCAACGACCGCTCGGTGCACGGGCTCGCGACGCAGGCCGGCGACGAGCGCTTCGCCTGGGACTCCTACCGCCGGCTCGTCCAGATGTTCGGCGCGACGGTGCTGGGCATCGAGGCCGAGCACTTCCACGACGCCCTCGAGGACGCCAAGAAGGCCAAGGGCACGACGAACGACCTCGACCTCGACGCCGGCGACTTCACCGCCCTGGTCGAGACGTTCAAGGGCGTCGTGCGCGAGCACGCCGGGCGCGAGTTCCCGCAGGACCCGCGCGAGCAGATGGACCTCGCGATCCGGGCGGTGTTCGACTCCTGGAACTCCCCGCGCGCGAACGTCTACCGCCGCCAGGAGCGCATCCCGGCCGACCTCGGCACCGCGGTGAGCGTCTGCTCGATGGTGTTCGGCAACCTCGGCATGGACTCCGGCACCGGCGTGGCGTTCACCCGCGACCCCGCGTCCGGCGAGCAGGGCATCTACGGCGACTACCTGCAGAACGCCCAGGGCGAGGACGTCGTCGCCGGCATCCGGAACACGCTGCACCTCACCGAGCTCGAGCGGATCGACAAGGCCTGCTACGACCAGCTGCTCGAGATCATGTCGACCCTCGAGCGCCACTACCGCGACCTCTGCGACATCGAGTTCACCATCGAGCGCGGCAAGCTCTGGATGCTGCAGACCCGGGTCGGCAAGCGCACCGCCGCCGCCGCGTTCACCGTCGCGTGCCAGCTCGTCGACGAGGGCCTCATCGACATGGACGAGGCCCTGCAGCGCGTGACGGGCGCGCAGCTCGCGCAGCTGATGTTCCCGCGGTTCGACCGCGACGCCGAGAAGGACCTGCTCACGACGGGCATGAACGCCTCGCCCGGCGCCGCCGGCGGCCTCGCGGTGTTCGACTCGGCCACCGCGGTCCGGCGCGCGCGGGCCGGGGAGAAGGTCATCCTGGTCCGCCGCGAGACCAACCCCGACGACCTCGACGGCATGATCGCCGCCGAGGGCGTGCTGACCAGCCGTGGCGGGCGCACGTCGCACGCGGCGGTGGTCGCGCGCGGCATGGGCAAGACCGCGGTCTGCGGCGCCGAGGAGCTCGAGGTCGACGTGCGGGCGAAGAAGCTCACCGCCGCCGACGGGCGCGAGGTGCACGAGGGCGACACCATCTCCATCGACGGCACCAACGGCGAGGTCTACCTCGGCGAGGTCCCCGTGGTCGCGAGCCCGGTGATGTCCTACTTCGAGGGGTCGACCGGGCTCGCCGAGAACGACGACCTCGTGGCGGCGGTCGACCGGATCATGCGGCACGCCGACGCCGGTCGGCGGCTGCGGGTCCGGGTCAACGCCGACACCGGCGAGGACTGCGCGACCGCGCGCACGTTCGGCGCCGAGGGCGTCGGGCTCTGCCGCACCGAGCACATGTTCCTGGGCGAGCGCCGCGAGCTCGTGGAGGCGCTCGTGCTCGCCGAGACCCAGGACGAGCGCGAGAAGGCCCTGGCCACGCTGCTGCCGCTCCAGATCGAGGACTTCACCGCGATCTACCGGGCGATGGCGGGCCTGCCGGTGACGATCCGGCTGCTCGACCCGCCGCTGCACGAGTTCCTGCCCGACCTCACCGAGCTCTCGGTCGAGGTCGCCGTCGCCCGCGAGCGCGGCGAGCTGACCGAGGAGCGCGAGGAACTGCTCGCGAGCGTGCGGCGCCTGCACGAGCAGAACCCGATGCTGGGGCTGCGCGGCGTGCGGCTCGGGATCGCGGTGCCGGGGCTCTACGCGATGCAGGTCCGCGCCATCACCCGCGCGGCGGCGACGCTGGCCGCGGAGGGCACCACGGTGCTCCCGGAGATCATGGTGCCGCTGGTCGGCACGGTGCAGGAGCTGCAGGCGGTCGCGGCGGAGATCGCGCAGGTGGTCGCCGAGCCGGAGTCGCTGGTGGACGGCGAGCCCGTCGCCCACCAGATCGGCACGATGATCGAGCTCCCGCGGGCGGCGCTGGTCGCCGCGCAGATCGCCGAGGTCGCCCAGTTCTTCTCGTTCGGCACCAACGACCTCACCCAGACCACCTGGGGCTTCTCGCGCGACGACGTCGAGAGCTCGTTCTTCTCCGACTACCTGGAGTCGGGCATCTTCGGCGTCTCGCCGTTCGAGTCGCTCGACACCGAGGGCGTCGGCGAGCTCGTCGAGATCGCGTCGTGGCGGGGCCGCGAGGTGCGCCACGACCTCAAGCTCGGCATCTGCGGCGAGCACGGCGGTGACCCGGACTCGGTGCACTTCTTCCACCACGCGGGCCTGGACTACGTGTCGTGCTCGCCGTTCCGGATCCCCGTCGCGCGGCTCGAGGCGGGGCGCGCGGCCACGTCCCCGAAGGCCTGAGCGGGACCTCGGGGACGGCTCGCGCGGCGTCGCCGCGCGTGTGCTCCGCGTGACGGCGCCACCCCTCCGAACGGAGGGGGGCGCGGCTGTCCGGGACGCCTTCTTTCGGGCGGCGCCCACCGGCGCTCGGCCGTCGTCGTGCCGCAGGTACGGCGCGAGGGTTCCGGTGTCGCCGCGACTGCGGAAACAGCACTCGAACGGCCCACCACCGGGACGTTTACCGACCGGATCCGGGCCCCGAGTGGATGTTGCGCCACCCCGACGAGGGGGGTGTGATGTGTCCGCCACCACGCCGGAGTTGGTCGGCAACGCGTGCGCGCCGTCGCGACGGCGGCGGGCACGGTTCGCAACACCACCACCACCACGTCCTCGGTCACGTCCGTCGGGCTCCGGTGCCCCGTCGCGCGGCCGAGTGAGGAGTGAGGTCCATGGCACGCATCCGGACCACCGTCGACGGACTCGTCTACGAGGACGACGTCGAGCCCCGCATGCTGCTCGTCCAGTACCTGCGTGAGCGACTCGGCAAGACGGGCACGGTGATCGGCTGCGACACGAGCAACTGCGGGGCGTGCACCGTCCACCTCGACGGCCTGAGCGTGAAGTCGTGCTCGGTGCTCGCCGTCCAGGCGAACGGCAGCGAGGTCCTCACCATCGAGGGCCTCGAGCGGGACGGCCAGCTGCACCCCATGCAGCAGGCGTTCCACGACAACCACGCCCTGCAGTGCGGCTACTGCACGCCCGGCATGATCATGCAGTCGATCGACCTCCTGGGGGAGAACCCCGACCCGTCGGAGCAGGAGATCCGTGAGGGCATCGAGGGCAACCTCTGCCGCTGCACCGGCTACCAGAACATCGTGCGCGCCGTCCAGGACGCCGCCTCGAAGATGAAGCCGGGCGCGTCCCCCACCGCCGAGGCCGGCGCGAAGCAGACCGTCGCGGGCGGTGGCGCCTGATGACGACCACCGAGAACGCGCCCACCCAGGAGATCGGGCGGGACCGCCGCCGCAAGGAGGACCGTCGGCTCATCACCGGGCGCACCCGGTGGACCGACAACCAGGCCCTCACCGGCCTG
Organism: Actinomycetospora straminea; assembly: GCF_028737255.1. Lineage (GTDB taxonomy): Bacteria > Actinomycetota > Actinomycetes > Mycobacteriales > Pseudonocardiaceae > Actinomycetospora > Actinomycetospora straminea. The sequence continues at coordinate 207,242 of NZ_JAQZAN010000003.1, forward strand.
CTCCACATCTCGGTGGTGCGCAGCCCGTTCGCGCACGCGGAGATCAAGGGCATCGACACGTCGGCGGCCAAGCAGGTCCCCGGCGTCGTCGCCGTCTACACGGCCGCCGACCTCGGCGCCGACCAGGTGCAGCTGCCCTGCGCGTGGCCGGTCACCAAGGACATGAAGGCCCCGCAGCGCCCGGCCCTGGCCGGCAGCCGCGTGAACTTCGCCGGCGAGGGCGTCGCGGTGGTCGTCGCCCGCAGCGCGGCGATCGCCAAGGACGCCGCCGAGCAGGTCGAGGTCGACTACGACGAGCTCGAGCCGGTCCTCGACATGGAGGCCGCCCTCGCCGACGGCGCGACGCTCGTCCACCCGGAGATCGGCACCAACGCCAACGCGCAGTGGGTGTTCGACTCCGGCGAGGCGGGCTCGGGCGGCAGCGTCGCCGAGGCGCTGCAGAAGGCCGAGTCGGACGACGACCAGATCATCGTCAAGCGCCGCTTCCGTCAGCAGCGGCTCGTGCCGGTGTTCATGGAGCCGCGCTCCACGGTGGTCGACCCCAGCGGCGAGCAGCTGGTCATGTGGTCGTCGACGCAGGTGCCGCACATCCTCAAGACGATGCTGGCGCTGACGCTCGGCCTGCCCGAGCACAAGGTCCGCGTCATCGCGCCGGACGTCGGCGGCGGCTTCGGCGGCAAGATCGCCGTGGCCCCCGAGGAGGTCCTGACGCTGCTGGTGGCCCAGAAGCTGGGCAAGCCGGTGAAGTGGACCGAGACCCGCTCGGAGTCCCTGCTCACCGCCCACCACGGCCGGGACCAGATCCAGGACCTGACGATGTCCGTCACCAAGGACGGCACCATCACCGGCCTGGACGTCAAGCTCCTCGCCGACATGGGCGCCTACCTGGGCCTCGTCGGGCCGGGCGTGCCGATCCTCGGCGCGTTCATGTTCAACGCGATCTACAAGATCCCGGCGTACCGCTTCGACTGCACCAACGTCTTCACCACCAAGACGCTCACCGACGCCTACCGCGGCGCCGGTCGCCCGGAGGCCACCTTCGGCATCGAGCGCCTGATGGACGAGGCGGCCCTCGAGCTCGGCATGGAGCCGATGGAGTTCCGCCGGAAGAACTGGATCAAGCACGAGGAGTTCCCGTACACCACGGTCAGCACGCTGACCTACGACACGGGCAACTACGAGGCGGCCACCGACCAGGCCCTGCAGATGTTCGACTACGACGGCCTGCGGCGTGAGCAGCAGGAGCGTCGTGAGCGGGGCGACGTCAAGCAGCTCGGCATCGGCATCTCGACCTTCACCGAGATGTGCGGTCTCGCCCCGTCCCGCGTGCTCGGCTCGCTCGACTACGGCGCCGGCGGCTGGGAGACGGCGGCGATCCGGATGCTGCCGACCGGCAAGGCCGAGGTCGTCGTCGGTGTCAGCCCGCACGGGCAGGGCCACGAGACCGCGTTCTCGCAGATCGTCGCCGACCAGCTCGGCGTGCCGTTCGACGACGTCGAAATCCTCCACGGCGACACGCAGTCGTCGTACCGGGGCCTCGACACCTACGGCTCGCGCTCGCTGGCCGTCGGCGGCATCGCCGTCGTCAAGGCGGCCGAGAAGGTCATCGAGAAGGCCAAGCCGATCGCGGCGCACATGCTGGAGGCCTCCGAGGGCGACCTCGAGTTCTCGGGCGGGAGGTTCACGGTCAAGGGCACCGACAAGGGCGTGGGCATCCAGGACATCGCGCTCGCGGTGTTCGCGGCCCACGACTACCCGGAGGGCATCGAGCCCGACATCGACGCCCACGCGACGTTCGACCCGGAGAACTTCTCGTTCCCGCACGGCACGCACCTGTGCGCCGTGGAGGTCGACACCGAGACGGGCTTCGTGCAGCTCTACAAGTACGTGTGCGTCGACGACGTGGGCAACGTGATCAACCCGCTGATCGTCGAGGGCCAGGTCCACGGCGGTCTCGCCCAGGGCATCGCGCAGGCCCTGTTCGAGGAGGCCGCGTACGACGACCAGGGCACCCTGCTCTCGGGCACGCTGGTCGACTACACGCTGCCCACCGCGGCCGACCTGATCAGCTTCGACACCGCGAACACCACCACCGCGTCGACCACCAACCCGCTCGGGGTCAAGGGCGTCGGCGAGGCGGGCACGATCGCCTCCACCCCGGCGGTCGTCAACTCGGTGCTCGACGCGATCCGCCACCTCGGCGTCAAGGACATCGACATGCCGACCACGCCCTACCGGGTCTGGACGGCGATCAACGACGCCAAGGGCACCGCGGGCCGCGGTGACGAGGCGAACGTGGCCTCGCCCGGTGCGGGCCTCGGCTCCACCGCCAGTGACATCTCGAAGGGCGACACCCAGGGAGGGCACCTGTGATCCCGGCCCAGTTCGACTACGTCCGGCCGACCACGGTCGAGGAGGCCGTCCAGGCCCTGCGCGACGGCGGCGACGACGCCAAGCTCCTGGCCGGCGGCCAGAGCCTGCTGCCGGTGCTGCGGCTGCGCATGGCGGACCCTTCGCTGATCATCGACCTCGGCGGCATCCCGGAGCTCAAGGGCGTCCGGGAGGAGGGCAACGAGGTCGTCGTCGGGGCCATGACGTCGCACTACGACGTCACCCGGGACGACACGCTGCGCCAGCACGTCGCCCTCATCCAGGAGGCGACGAAGACCGTCGCCGACCCGCAGGTGCGCCACAAGGGCACGCTCGGCGGGGCGCTCGCCCACGCCGACCCGGCCGGTGACCTCGCGGCGCCGGCGCTGGCCCTCGACGCGCAGTTCGTCATCGCGGGCCCCAACGGCACCCGGACGGTGGCGGCGGCGGACTTCTTCGAGGACTACTTCACCACCGCCATCGGCGAGGGTGAGCTCCTCACCGAGATCCGCTTCCCGAAGTACACCGGGTGGGGCGCGCGCTACGAGAAGTTCAACCGGGTCGCGCAGGCCTGGTCGATCGTCGCGGTGGCCGCCACGGTGAAGGTCGACGGCGGCACGATCTCCGAGGCCCGCATCGGCCTGACCAACATGGCGGGCACCCCGGTGCGCGCCCGGGCCGTCGAGTCGGCCCTGGTCGGGCAGAGCGCCACCGAGGACAATGTGCGCAAGGCCGCCCAGGCCGCCGCCGAGGGCACCAGCCCGACCGCGGACGCGGACGCCGGTTCCGACTACCGCGAGCACCTCGCCCGGGTGCTCACGGGTCGGGCCGTCCTCGCGGCCGCGGGCTGACCCCCGATCGACGACCGACCAGTCACGACGACGGCCCGCTCCCGCACCCCGCGGGGGCGGGCCTCCGTCGTGGACCGCACCCTCCCAGGAGGTACCGAGTGAAGCTCGAGAACGAGTTCACCGTCCCGGTGGACATCGACACCGTGTTCGACGCCCTGAACGACCCCGAGAAGGTCACGCCGTGCTTCCCGGGCGCCACGCTCGACTCCCACGAGGGCGACGACTTCACGGGCACCGTGAAGGTCAAGCTCGGCCCGATCTCGATGACCTACAAGGGCAAGGGCACCTTCGTCGAGCGGGACAAGACGAACCACAAGGTCGTCGTCGACGCCCAGGGCCGTGACTCACGGGGCAACGGCACCGCGTCGGCCAAGGCGACGCTGACGATGACCGACGAGGGCGGCAAGACCAAGGTCAACGTCCTCACCGAGATGCAGGTGACCGGCAAGCCCGCGCAGTTCGGCCGCGGCGTCATGTCCGACGTCGGCGACAAGATCCTCGGGCAGTTCGCGTCCTGCCTCGCCGACGAGTTCGGCAGCAGCAGCGCGGGCGGCTCCGCGGCGCCCACCGTCTCGGGCACCGACACCGCCGCGACCGGCGGCAACGGCACCGCGCCGGCCCCGGAGGCCGTGGCCTCCGGAGGGGACGCGGCCCCCGTCACCGCGCCGCCCTCGCCCGCCCCCGTCGCGTCGGGCTCCGGCGCGCCGACGGCCGCGGCGATGCCGACCACGGTGGCCGAGGCCGCCAAGGGCGACACGGGTGCGAAGCCCGGCGCCTCGGTCGGCGGCGCCACCGGCGCCGCCGGGGAGGCCGCGGCCCAGCCCGCCGGCCAGCGTCGCCAGCAGGTCGAGGCGATCGACCTGCTCGACAGCTCGCGCGACGCGATCCTCAAGCGCCTCGCCCCCGTGGGCATCGGCGCCGGCGTGCTCGCCGCGCTCATCGCGATCATCCTCGTGGTGCGCGGGCGCTCGTCGTAGGCACGTCCCTGTTCTGGGCGAAGGGCCCCTCCGGTCGATCTCCTCGACCGGAGGGGCCCTTCGCTCGTGTAGGGGGCGGCGCGAGCGGCAAGGCCCCCGGGATGAGCGAGTCCTTGCTGGACACGGTGCGGGAGCGGACCCCGCTCGTGCACTGCGTGACCAACCTCGTCGCCACGACGTTCTCCGCCAACGCCCTGCTCGCGGTCGGCGCCTCGCCGGCGATGGTCGAGGACGCCGAGGAGGCCGCCGAGCTCGCGGCCGTGGCCGGGGCGCTGGTGGTCAACACGGGCACGATGTCGCGGCCGCGCGCCGAGGGCATGCACGCGGCGGCGGGCGCCGCCCGGGACGCGGGGACGCCGTGGCTGCTCGACCCGGTCGGGGTCGGTCCGCTGTCGCTGCGCACGCGCGTGGCGTCGGAGCTGCTCGGGCTCGGGCCGACGGTCGTGCGCGGCAACGCCTCGGAGATCCTCGCGCTGGCGGGCCACGAGGGCGGGGGACGTGGGGTGGACGCGACCGCCTCGGTGGAGGCCGCCGCCGACGCCGCCGACGAGCTCGCCCGCACCCACGGCACGGTCGTGGCGGTCAGCGGCGTCGTCGACCGGGTCACCGACGGCGCGACGGTCCACCGCGTCGGCGGCGGCCACCCGCTGATGGGTCGCGTGACGGCGATGGGCTGCGCGCTCGGCGCGGTCACCGCCGCGTTCCTCGCCGTCGGCGACGACGTCCTCGCCGCCACCCTCGCCGCGCACGCCGTCGTCGGCGCGACCGGCGCCGCGGCCGGTGCGGTGGCGCGCGGGCCCGGCTCCTTCGTGCCGGCGTGGCTCGACGAGCTGGCCCTGTTCGACGGGGCCGGGGGCGCCGACGGCGCCGCGGCGCAGGCCCTGGTGGACCCGGCGTGACACCTCTCGACCCGCGCCTCTACCTGGTCCTCGACCCGGTGCACGGGCCCGCCGACCCGCTCGCCGTGCTGCACGCGGCCGTCGAGGGCGGGGTGACGGCGGTGCAGGTCCGGGCGCCCGCGGCCACCGGGCGGGCGCTGTACGACGCCACGTGTTCCGTCCTCGCCGCGCTCGCCGGCACCGGGGTCGCCGTGATCGTCGACGACCGCCTCGACGTCGCGCTCGCCGCGGGCGCCGACGGCGTGCACCTGGGCCGGCACGACGTCCCGCCGGCCGCGGCCCGTCGCGTCGCGGGGCACGGGCTGTCGATCGGCTGGTCGGTGACCGGGCCCGACGACCTGCACGCCGCCGACCCGGCCGTCGTCGACCTGCTCGGCATCGGCCCGGTCTTCACCACGGCCACCAAGCCCGACGCCGCGCCCGCGACCGGGCTCGACGGGCTGCGCGCGCTGGCGGACGGGGCGCGGGAGCTCGGCGTGCCCGCGGTGGCCATCGGCGGGATCGGCCCGCACAACGCCCACGCCGTGCTCGCCACCGGCGTCGACGGGCTCGCGATCAGCTCGGCGATCGCCGCCGCCCCGGACCCCGGTGCCGCGGCCCGGGCGCTGCGCCCGGCGCCTCTAGGCTGATCACCGTGCACCCCGGCGCCACCAACACGATCGTCGACGTCCCGGGCCTGCAGGTCGGGCACGCGGAGCTGACGGGGGAGGGCGCGCTGTCGGGCACGACGGTCGTGCTGCCCGGCCCCGACGGCGCGGTGGCCGGGGTCGACGTGCGCGGCGGCGGGCCGGGGACCCGGGAGACCGACGCGCTCGACCCGCGCACCCTCGTCGAGCGCGTCCACGCGGTCGTGCTCACCGGCGGCAGCGCCTACGGGCTCGCGGCAGCGTCGGGGGTGGCCGACGCGCTCGGCGCGCAGGGCCGGGGCTTCCCCGTGGGCCGGGGGCCGCTCGAGGTGGTGCCCGTGGTGCCCGCCGCGGTGGTCTTCGACCTGGGCCGGGGCGGGGACTTCGCCCGCCGCCCGACCGCCGACACCGGCGCCGCGGCGCTCGCCGCGTGCTCCGCCGAGCGGCCGGCGCAGGGCGTCGTCGGGGCCGGGTGCGGGTCGGTGATCGGCGGGCTGAAGGGCGGGGTCGGGTCGGCGTCGTCGGTGCTCGCCGACGGCACGGTGGTCGCGGCGCTGGTGGTCGCCAACGCCGCCGGGTCCGCGGTCGACCCGGCGACCGGCGAGCTGTGGGCCGCGCGCCACCTCGGCGCGGGCGACGTGGAGCCCCCCGCCCTGCCGGCCGACCGCACCGTGCTGCTGGCGACCCTGCGCGACGCCGCGGCTCCGCCGACGCTGAACACGACGATCGGGGTCGTCGCCACCGACGCCGGGCTCTCGGTCGCGCAGTGCGCGAAGCTGGCCGCCGTCGGGCAGAGCGGCCTCGCGCGCGCCGTCCGCCCCGCCCACGGCATGACCGACGGCGACACCTTCTTCGGCCTCGCGACCACCGAGCGCGCCGCGCCGGACCTCGCCGGCCTCCAGGAGCTGCTCACCGCCGGCGCCGACTGCGTCACCCGCGCCGTCGCCCACGCGGTGCTGGCGGCGCGCTCGGTGCAGACGCCGGGCGGGCGCTGGCTCGCGTACCGAGACCTCGTGGGCTGACGGCGTCCGGGGTCTCGTGGAGCGAGGGACGCCCTGGCTGCGTGGGAGGCAGCGAACGTGACCCTCGCTCCCACCCCGGGCACCATGGAACCCGTGGCGGGCTACCGCGAGCGGCGGGTGGCGCCGGGCGTCGTGCTGTGGAGCAGCGACGGGGCGCCGGGCACGATCCTGCCCGACGGGTGCCTCGACCTGATCTGGGACGGCCGCGGGCTCGTCGTCGCCGGGCCGGACGCGGCCGCGCGCTTCAACGACGGCGGCGGCCGGGCGCACGTGGGCCTGCGGTTCTCGCACGGGCGGGGGCCGGGGTTCCTCGACGTCCGCGCCGACCAGCTGCGCGACACCACCGTCGACCTCGACGCCGTGTGGTCCGCCGCCGCCGCGCGCGGGCTCACCGACCGGGTCGCCGACGACCCCGCCGGGGCACTCGCCGCGCTGGCCACGGCCACGCCACCCGCGGACGGCGAGCGCTTCGGCGCCCGGGTGTTCGCGGCGCTGGCCCGCGGGCACGACGTCGCGGGGCTCGCCGACGAGCTCGGCACCACGTCGCGCACCCTGCACCGGCGCTGCCTGCCGCTCTTCGGGTACGGGCCCCAGCACCTGGGTCGCATCCTGCGCCTGCAGCGTGCCCTGGCCCGCGCCCGCAGCGGGACGCCGTGGGCCGAGGTCGCCGCCGTCGAGGGCTTCGCCGACCAGCCGCACCTGGCCCGCGAGGTCCGGTCACTGGCGGGGACGACGCCGACGGGGCTACTGGGCGGGTAGCGGCGCGAAGAGGTCCACCGACCCGCCGTCGGGGTCCTGCACGGTCGCGTAGCGCTGGCCCCAGAACGCGTCCCAGGGCTTGCGCTCGCCGCGGTACCCGGCGTCGACGAGCGCCGCGTAGGTCGCGTCGACCTCGGCCGGCTCGTCGCACGCGAACGCCAGCGCGCTGCGGGGGCCGCCGGTCGGCGGGGTCCAGGAGGGGTCGAAGGAGCGGATCGTGGCCTCGGTGTCGAAGGCCAGCCGCAGCCCGCCGCCGAGGTCGACCTCGACGTGCGGCTGGTCGTCGGCCTCGGGCGGGGCGTCGATGCCGAGGCGTCGGTAGAAGGCGAGCGTGGCGGCCATGTCGGCGACGACCAGCTCGACGACGGAGAGTCGGGGTGCCATGGCCGTCACCGTAGGGACCACCCGTGCGGCCGGGCTTGGAGCGATCGGACATGCTCGGCTGGTGCACGTCGAGGAGCGCGCGCTCTCGTTCACCCCCCCGCTGTGCCCCGACAACCTCTTCGGCCACCTCGTCGCGACGGCCGTCCCGGGCGTCGAGGAGTGGCACGACGGCGCCTACCGCCGCACGCTCGCGCTGCCCGGCGGGCCGGGTGTGGTCGCGCTGCGGCCCGGCGCCGACGCGGTCGCCGCGACGCTGACCGTCACCGACCCCGCCGACGCCGACGCCGCGGCGCGGCTGGCCCGGCGCGTCCTCGACCTCGACGCCGACCCGGTGGCCGTCGACGCCACCCTGCGCACCGACCCGGTGCTGCGCCCGCTGGTCGACGAGGCCCCGGGCCGGCGGGTGCCCGGCGCGCCCGACCCCGACGAGTTCGCCGTCCGCGCGGTGCTCGGCCAGCAGGTCTCCACCGCCGCCGCCCGCACCCACGCCGGACGCCTCGTGCGCGGCCACGGCACGCCCCTGCCCGACGGGCTCGCCGGCCCCGGCAGCACGCTGACCCACCTCTTCCCGTCCGCGCCCGCTCTCACCGCCGTCGACCCCGACGAGCTCGGCATGCCCCGCACCCGCAAGCGCACGCTGCTGACGCTGGTGCGGGCGCTGGCCGACGGCGAGGTCGTGCTCGACCCGGGCGACGTGCCGGGCTCGCGGACGGCGCTGGCGGCCCTGCCGGGGATCGGGCCGTGGACCGTCGACTCGGTCGCCATGCGCGCGCTCGGCGATCCCGACGCCTTCCTGCCCACCGACCTCGGTGTCCGCGCCGCCGCCGAGCGCCTCGGGCTGCCGGCCCGCGACCGCGACCTCGTCGCCCGCGCCGAGACCTGGCGGCCCTACCGCGCCTACGCCACGCAGCACCTCTGGGCGGCGCTGGACCACGCCGTGAACACCATGCCAGGGTGATCGCGTGGACACGGACGACGCGCTGTGGGGCGCGCTCGACCGCGTGGCGGAGACGCCGACCCTGCTCGTGGCCTGCGCGTTCGACGGCGCGCTGGCCCCGGACGAGGGCGACCCCGACCAGGCCCGCGCCGAGCAGGTGTCGTCCGAGGCGCTCAACGTCCTCATGGCGCTGCCCGCCACCACCGTCGCCGTCGTGTCCGACCGGCCGGCCGACGAGGTCGCCGAGCTGATGTTCCTGTCCGGCTCGAAGGGCGGCGCACGCGTCGTCGCCCCGGCGGGCCTCGGCGCGCTGCGGGACGAGGTGGGCGCGACCGCGCTGGTCGCCGTGGGTGTCGCGGCCGACGGCGGCACGGGCGACGTCGTCGTGGGCGTGGGGGAGGACGGGGCCCCGGCGCCCTACGCGGTCGAGGACGTCGACGACGTCGCCGAGCTGCTCGAGGAGCTGGCGAGCCTGCGGCGCCGGCTCTCGATGTACTGACCGGAAAGGTTGGTCAAGCGGGTGATCGGGGTTGCCTGCCGATGGCGCTGTGGGGTCGGTGGTGGTTGTACTCGTGCAGCCAGCCCGGCCCAGCCCGCGGTCATGGTGCGGTGGAAGCGCTCGATCTTGCCGTTCGTCTGTGGTCGGTAGGGCCGGGTGGCGATGTCAACTGAAGTTGGCCCCGGGATGACAGTCCTCGTTGGCTCCCGCGGCGGAGGTGCTCGTGGTGCTGGGTGACGAGCCCGGCCGCTGTGCGGGAGTGGCTTGATCTCGACGGTTGTTGTCCGTCCAGCCACTGGAGTTCGCGGAAGGTGATCGTCGATGGTGGGTCGCTCGGCGCGCGGGAGCGTGCGTCGGCTCGCGGCTCGGGCCGCGGGCAAGCGTTGCTGGAAGGAGCGTGTTCTCGGTGGCGACGGGAGCCCCGGTCGATGGGTTCACCCTGAGCTTCGACCGTCTGGGATCGGTTGGTCGGCCGCCGGTGGTCCTGCTTCATGGTTGGCCCGGGGACCGGACAGACATGGCATCCGTCGCCGAGAGGCTCGGGGACGAGTTCGACGTCGTCGTGCCGGACCTGCGCGGTTTCGGCGCCTCGGACAAGCACCTCCGCGACCCCGGCGAGTACTACAGCCTGGTGGCCCAGGCCCGCAGTGTCGCGGGACTGATCGACGAGCTGGGGCTCTCCCACGTCGTGCTGGGCGGTTACGACATCGGCAGCAGGGTCGGTCAGCAGCTCGCGAAGGACAGGCCCGACCTGCTCAGCGCCATGGTCATCACGCCACCAGCTCCAGGCGTCGGGTCACGGATCCTCAGCGAGGGTCCGTTTCGCGAGTTCTGGTATCAGTCCTTCCATCATCTCGACCTGGCCGAGAAGCTCGTCGACGGGAAACCGGACGTTGTGCGGGACTATCTGGAGTACTTCTGGACGCACTGGTCCGGCCCTGACTTCATCGTGGACGCCGCCCGGCTCGAGCACCTGACGTCGGCGTATGGCCCCCCCGGCGCGTTCGTTGCTTCGATCGGGTACTACCGAGCGGCCGGAAGCGTCGTGGCGCGCTACCTGGGCGAGACGGTCCCCGACGAGAAGATCATGGTCCCCACGACGTTCCTGTGGGCCGAGCACGACCCCCTGTTCCTGCGCGCCTGGTCCGACCGCGTCGGAGAGTTCTTCGCGCAGGTCACCGTGCAGCTCGTGGACGGGGTCGGTCACTTCGTCCCGGTCGAGGCGCCCGACATCTTCGCCGGCGCCATCGTGCGAGCGAGCAAGTAGGCCCCTGACGGGTCGGTAGCCGGAGCCGTCTGAGACCGCGAAAGACGGCAGGGTCCGAAAGATTCAGATCGTGTCGTCACACGCGCTCAACCAAACGTGTCCGGTCAGTACATCGAGAAGAGCAGCGTGTCCCGGGCCTCGAGGTCGAGCAGGGTGCGCTTGCGCTCCAGGCCCCCGGCGTAGCCGGTGAGGCTGCCGTCGGCGCCGACGACACGGTGGCAGGGGACGACGATGGCCACCGGGTTGCGGGCCATCGCCCCGCCGACGCGCCGGGCCTCACCCGGACCGAGACCCACGGCCGCGGCGAGCTTCCCGTAGCTCACGGTCTCGCCGTAGCCGACCGCCGCGAGCCCGTCGAGGACGCGGCGGTCCCACGCCGGGTGCGCGGACAGGTCGACGGGCACGGTGAAGGTGCGCAGCGAGCCGTCGAGGTAGGCGTCGATCTCGCGGCGCGCGAGGTCGAGGACGTCGGCCGCGGGCTCGTCGTCGGTCTCGGGACCGGGGGAGAAGCCCAGCAGGGTGAGCCCCCGCGGCGAGGCGTCGAGGTGCAGTGGGCCGATGGCGGTGTCGTGGACGACGCTCATACCGGGAAGAACCCCGCGCGGTCCCACCGCGTGGCGCGTGTCAGCGACGTGCCGTCGCGGACGTCGAGTGTCCGCAACGGCACGTCGCTGACATCCACGCGAGCCCCTAGCCGCCGGCGAAGGGCGGCAGGACGTCGACGACGGCGCCGTCGGGCAGGACGGTGGCGCGGTCGTGCACCGCGACCTCGTCGAGCAGGAAGCTCGCGGCACCCAGCACGCGGGTCAGGGCGTCGCCGTGGTCGGCGGCGAGCGCGGTGACCAGGTCGGCGACCGTGGCGCCCTGGGGGACCGCGACGGTCTCGCTGCGCGTGCCGGCCGCGGCCTTGGCGCCGGCGAAGTAGCGGACGGTCACCGTCGCGGCGGGTGCGGTGGTCGCGCTCGTGGTGGAGGCGGGAGCGGTCATCATCCTCCGATCGCGCTCATCGGACGGTCGGGCTGCAGGAAACCGGGGTCGTCGATCCCGTGGCCGGGCTTCTTGCCCCACATGGCCACGCGCCACGCGTCGGCGATGTCGTCGTCCGAGCCGCCGCCGCGCAGCAGGCCCCGCAGGTCGTTCTCCGTGCCGGAGAACAGGCAGTTGCGGACCTGCCCGTCGGCGGTGAGGCGGGTCCGGTCGCAGTTGCCGCAGAACGGGCGGGTCACCGAGGCGATGATGCCGACCTTCGCCGGCGTCCCGTCCGGGGTGGTCCAGCCATCGACGAGGAACCGCTCGGCCGGGGCGCCGCCGCGCTCGGCGGGGTCCTCGGTGAGGGTGAAGCGGGTGCGCAGCGAGGCGAGGACCTGCTCGGCGGTGATCATGCGGTCGCGCTGCCAGGAGTGGCCGGCGTCGAGCGGCATCTGCTCGATGATGCGCAGCTCGTAGCCCTCCTCGAGGGCCCAGGCCAGCAGGTCGGGCGCCTCGTCGTCGTTGAGCCCGGGCATGAGCACCGTGTTGACCTTGATCGGGTCGAGCCCGTGCTCCCGCGCCGCGCGCAGGCCGGCGAGGACGTCGTCGAGGCGGTCGCGCCGGGTGATCTCGGTGAACCGGTCGCGCCGCAGCGTGTCGAGCGAGACGTTCACCCGGTCCAGGCCCGCGGCCGCGAGGGCGGGGGCGCGGCGGGTGAGCCCGAGCGCGTTGGTGGTCACCGACATCTCCGGGCGCGGCGACAGCGCGGCCGTGGCGGCCACGATGTCCTCGAGGCCCTTGCGCAGCAGCGGCTCGCCGCCGGTGAAGCGGATCTCCTGCACGCCCAGGCGCTCGACGGCCACGCGCACCAGGCGCACGACCTCGTCGTCGGTCAGCGCCTGCTCGCCGGGCATCCACTCCAGGCCCTCGGCGGGCATGCAGTAGGTGCAGCGCAGGTTGCAGCGGTCGGTCAGCGAGACCCGCAGGTCGGTGGCGACCCGACCCCACGAGTCGATCAACCGGGGGTCGGAGGGACGGCCCCGGGTGTCCGTGGTGGAGGTGGCGGCCCCGGGGACGGCCGGCACACCGAGGTCGAGAGCGGTCATCGCGCTCCACACTAACCGCGTCGCGGCGCTGTGGTGATCAGCATCTCTGCAGGTGGAGGGCTGTCTCCGCAGCTGCGGCGACCGCCACCCGAGATCGGGAGCACCTGCGGGACCGGGTGCGGAAAACAGTCCGATCGGAGGGGTCCCGCGACCGTGCCCGGCTAGGCTGCGGGACCCGACGCCCTCCACCGAAGGGGAGCCGTGGACTCCGCGATCGACCGCCACCTCCGGTGCCCGCGCACGCTCTCGCGGCGCGCGTCCGACGACTACCGGCCGCCGTTCCCGATCGTCGTCGCCCGCGCGCACGAGGACGTCACCCAGGTCGTCATGGCCTACCTGGGCGTCCAGTACCGCGGCGACGAGCACCGCGCCGAGGCCCGGGAGACGCTGCGGCGGATCGTCGGCCAGTTCGGGCTCGACGACGGCCCCGGCCACCACGACACGACCCACCACCGCGATGCGCAGGGCCGCGACAACCTCGTCGCCGTCGGCTACTGGCGCGACCCCGAGCGCTACCGGCGGTGGTCCGCGCGCCCGGAGGTGGCCGGCTGGTGGGACGCCGACGAGCGCCTGCGCGCGGGCGTCGGGGTCTTCCGCGAGGTCGTCATGCCGCGGGTCGACGGGTTCGAGACCCTCTACCCCTTCACCGACGGGCTGCCGGGCGTCGGCGCGGTCCTCGACGGCGTGAGCGACGAGGTCCAGGAGCACGCCTACTGGGGCGCGATGCGCGACCGGATCCCCCGCTCGCAGACCGACCGCATGACCGGCTCCGGCGAGCTCGAGGTCCGCGGCGACCCGGCCGGGCGGGCCGTCGTCGTCGGGCACGACGACGTGGCGCTGATCCGGTCGGGGCAGGACTGGTCGGGGACCGAGCCCGGGGAGCGCGAGCTCTACCTCGAGGAGGTCGAGCCCGAGCTCCGGGAGGCCATGGACTTCCTGCGCGACCGCGGCGAGCGCCTCGGCTGCTACAGCAACCGCTACGTGCGCAACGTCCACCTCGACGGCCGGCCGCTCGACGCGACCTACGCCATCAGCCACTGGCGCTCGCTCGACCGGCTCGAGCGCTGGGCCGAGTCGCACCCGACCCACCTCAGCCTGTTCGTCGCCTACGTCCGCCGCGCCAAGCGGCTGCCCCGGCTGCGGCTCTACCACGAGGTCTCCGTGGTCGGCGCCGACGACCAGTCCTACGAGTACGTCAACTGCCACCCGGCGACGGGTCTGCTGCGCGACGCGCGACGTCCCGACTGAGCCCTCACGGCGAGGGCGGCAGCAGCCCCTGGACGGCGGCGCGGGCGAGGGACCGGGCGGTGACGGTGTCGTCGGTGTCGGTGTCGGTGTCGTCGGCGGCGGTGGCCGGCGCGCCCCGGAAGGCGGTGAGGAACGCGGTCATCTGGCAGGCGCCGAGCAGGAGGGTCGCCGACGCCCGGGTGTCGCTCGTGGCGCGCACCCGGCCCGCGTCGGCCTCGGCGGCGAGGTAGGCCGCGAGCCCGTCGAGCGGCAGGTGCGGGCCGGTGCCCAGCCGGTCGAGGGCCGCACGGTGGGCGGCGAGGACGGCGGGGTCGGAGAACAGCGAGGCCGCGATCGGGAAGGTCTCGCGGTAGAACGCGAGCGCCTCGGCCGCGACCTCCGCCAGGGTCGCCTCGACCTCCCCGGTCCCGACGCGGGCGGGCAGCCCGTCGAGGACCGCCCCGAGCCGCGACGGCACCCGCTCCACCAGCACCGCCACGAACAGCGCGGTCTTGTCCTCGAAGTGCTTGTAGAGCGCCGCCTCCGAGAACCCGGCCTCGCGCGCGATCTCCTTGGTCGTGGTGCGGGCGACCCCCCGCGCGCGCATGACGGCCAGGGCCGCGTCGAGCATGCGGTCGCGCGTCGTGCTGCTTGACCGGGGCGGGGACACGCCGCCATCCTAGGTTGGTGAGCACTCACTAACCAGGGAGCGACCATGCGGCTCGTCGTGCTGGGGGCGTCCGGGCGGACCGGGCGCGAGGTCGTCACGCAGGCGCTCGCGGCGGGCGACGAGGTCGTGGCCGTGGCCCGGCCGGGATCGGACGTGCCCGAGGGCGCGACGGTCGTGCGCCTGGGGTTCCACGACGCGGACGCGGCCGACCTGCTCGACGGAGCGGTCCGTGGGGCCGGTGCCGTGGTCTCGGCGCTCGGCGCTCGGCGGCCGGGGGCGCGCGCCCACCACCGTCTGCACCGACGGCGTCACCGCGGCGATCGGCGCGATGCAGCGCACCGGGGTGCGCCGGCTCCTCGTCGTCAGCGCCGCGGTGCTGCCGGGCGAGGGCGACGACCTCGCGGTGCGCGTGCTGGTCAAGCCGATCCTGCAGCGGGTGTTCCGCCACCCCTACGCCGACATGGCGCGGATGGAGGAGGTGGTCCGGGCGAGCGACCGTGACTGGACGATCGTTCGCCCGCCGCGCCTGCTCGACGGGCCCGGCGCCGGCCGGCCCCGCCGCGCCCTCGACCGCCACGTCGCCGGCGGGCACCGCCTCGCCCGCGCCGACCTGGCCGCGGAGCTGCTGCGGCTCGCGCGCGAGGACGACGTCGTCGGGCACCTCGTCGCCGTCGCGGACTGAGCGCGCTGGGCCGCGACCACCGGACGGGTGACACGCCGGGCGCGCGCTTCCCCTGGTCGCGCGCCGACCGGCACTACGGTCGGCAGCCATGTCCACCGGTCGGCGCCGTCTGGGCGGGCTGCTGCCGACGGTGCTGGTGGTGGTGCTGCTCGCCGGTGCCATGACGGTCGTGGTCCTGCTGCGCGCGCCCGGGCTCGTGCGGGCCCCGGCGGCCGACGTCGTGCCGGTGGTGCGCGCCGACGTCGTCACCGAGGTCCGCGCGCCCGGCGCCGTCCGCACCGCCGGCGAGGCCGACGTGTCCTTCGACGTCGACGGCACGGTGACGAGCGTCGACGTCACCCCGGGCTCGGTGGTCGTGGCCGGCGACGTGCTCGCGACCCTCGACGACGCCACCGCGCGCGCCCGCGTCGTCGCCGCCCAGACCGCGGTCGCGAACGGTGCGAACGACCTCGCCGCCGCCCGCAACGCCGTGCCGCCCGACCCGCTGCTGCAGAGCCGGTTGGAGACGACGGCCGCCCGCGACCGGATGGAGCTGGCCGAGGCGAACCGGGTGCTCGCGGGCACGGTCCTGCGGGCTCCGCGCGACGGGACCGTGACGGCGGTCGCGGGGCAGGTCGGCGACCGCGTCGTCGCCGGCGCGCCCACCCCCGACGACGCGCCGAGCCGCCGGCCCTTCGTGCGCCTGGCCGACCTCGGCGCGCTGGTGGTGCGGGCCGCCGTCCCGCCGCGGGACGTCGCCCGCGTGGCCGCCGGGCAGTCGGCGTCGGCGAGCGTCGACGGGGTCGGCGAGCCGGTGTTCGGCGAGGTCGTCGGCGTCGAGCCCGCGCCCGGGCCCGACGGTGCCTACGGCGTCACGGTCGCCGCGCCCGTCCCGCCCCCGACGCTGCGGGTCGGGCAGGTGGCCGACGTGCGGGTGCTCGTGGAGCGCGCGATCGGCGTCGTCGTCGTGCCGCCCGCCGCGGTGCGGCGCACGGGCCCGGACCGCGGCACGGTCCTCGTGCGCCCCCAGGACGGGCGCAGCCCCGACCGCGTCGTCGCGGTGACGACGGGCCTCGCCGACGCGGTGTCGGTGGAGATCCGCGACGGGCTGCGGGCCGGTGACCGCGTCCTCGTGCCCCGCGACGCGGGACCGCGGCCGTGAGCCGCCCCGACGACTGGGAGACCGATCCCGGGTACGACGACTCCGCGTTCGACGAGCCGCCCGAGGAGCCGGCGCCCCTGCGGGAGCGGCCCCGCCCGCGGCGCTGGGTGATCGGGCTGGCGCTGCTCACGGTGTTCGTGCTGGGCGTGGTCGGGGGCGTGCTCGCGGACCGCTACCTCGCCGTCGGCTGCCCGTCCTGCCCGCCGCCGGCCGGGGTGGGCGTGCCGCTCGTGGGCACGCTCGAGAGCAACACCGACGGCGTGCTGGCCGTCCGCACCCCCGACGGCCGGCTCGTGGCGCTGCGGACGTCACCGGCGACCCGCGTCGTCGGGCAGGAGCCGCGCCCGGGTCCGGTCGGCGCGCTGCCGCGGGGAACGCGCGTGACCCTGCTCGGCGTCCCGGACCTCGACGGCGTGCTGACGGTGGAGTCGGTGGGCGTGCCGGGCTGAGGCCCGGGGTCGGGGGTCAGCGGTCAGGGCCAGCGTCAGAAGGCCCGGCCGAGCCAGGCGAGCAGGTCGGCGCCCCACCACGACTCCGGCGCCGCCGCCGCGGGGATCGGCCGCGCCGGCGGCAGGTCGGCGGTCGGCAGCGGCACGCCGGGCACCAGCGCGGCGGGCGGGAGCGGCACACCGGGCACCAGCGCGGCGGGCGGGACCACGGGCGTCGTGGTGGTCGTGGTGGTGGTCGTCGAGCTCGTGGGCCCGGTGTCCGGCTCGGTGGTGCCGGGCTCGGTGGTGTCGGGCTCGGTGGTGTCGGGCTCGGTCGTCGTGGTGGTCGTGGTCGCCGGCGTCGTGGTGGTGGGCCGGGGCGTGGTCGTGGGGCGGGGCGTGGTCGTGGGCCGGGGCCTCGTGGTGACGGGCCGGGGCCTGGGCGTCGTGGGCTCGACCGTGGTGGTCGTGGTGGTCGGCTCGGTGGTGGTCGGCTCGGTGGTGGTCGGTGGGGCCGTGGTCGTGGTCGTCGTGGGCGCGGCCGTGGTCGTGGTCGTCGTGGGCGCGGCCGTGGTCGTGGTCGTGGTCGTGCTGGTGGTCGGGCTCGTGCTCGTCGGCGCGGTGACGGTCGCGGTCTCGGTGCGGGTCCGGGTCTCGGTGCGGGTCTCGGTGCGGGTGGCCGTGGTCGGCGGGACGGCGGTGGTGGTCAGCCAGAGCCCGCGCAGCACCGGGCCCGCGCCGGCGTCCTCCCGACGCAGCAGCACGCGGACGGCGATCTCGGTGCTCGGGCCGCCGAGGCGCGCGGCGCCCTCGCGGGGCACGGTGACCCACGCGCCCCAGGCCCCGTCGCCGCGCAGCCCGCGGGCCTCGACGACGAGGGAGCTGCCGGCGGGCACGTCGGCGGACGGGACCCCGCGCACGGAGTCGACGACGCCCGCGGTCCGGCGGGGCGCGAGCACCAGCTCGCCGGAGCCCACGCCCGCACCCGTGAGGCGGATGGCGCCCGCGTCGAGCACGACACCGCGGTCGTCGCCGCCCTCGATCGCGAGCTCGGCGCCCCAGCTCTCGGTGCGTGGCACCGGGTCGGTGGCGGCCCCGGCGGGCACGGCGAGGACCAGGGCCAGCCCCAGCGAGCCGGCCGCGACCGCGAGCGCGCCGTGGCGGAACGGGTCAGCAGGACGGGACATCGCGCGCCTCCACCTGGTCGGCCGGGACGAACTGGGCGGGTCCGAGGCGCAGCCACCGGGCGCCGGCGCCGGTGCGGCCGGCGGCGGTGTCCACCGCGCAGTCGTAGGACACCCGCGCGTGCGGGGCGACGCTGCCGACGACGGCCGCGTCGGGGGCCGGTGCGGCGCGGACGTCGAGGCGGGCCTCGCGGTCGCGGGCGGGGGCCGAGGGGCCGGTGCCGGTCCAGAGGTAGGTGACCGTCACCCAGGCGTTGTCGCGCAGCCCGAGGTCGTCGCGGAACGTGCCGTCGGCGAGGTCGATGCCCGCCGGGTTGCGCACGCGGCGCCCGGAGCCGTCGCGGCCGCCGCGGTAGCCGTCGGTGAACGCCGCCTCGGCCTGCGGGCGCCCGCGGGGCAGGTCGCCGAACGCCTGGCGCTGCGGGCCCTCGCTCCAGTAGTCGTCGGTGGTGTTCCAGGGGCCGACGTCCCAGACGGGCGCCCAGGTGCAGCGGGTCTCCGTCGCACAGACGCGCACGGTGTAGTCGCCGGACTCCTGCGGCGCGAGGCTGCGCCGCGAGGGCAGGGCGACGAACCGGTCGTCGCGCTCCACCTCGTGGCCGTTGGCGGTGTCGTTGCCGACGAGGCCGATGCGGGTGGCGAAGACGCGGCTGGTCAGCGGCGTCGTCGGGCGCGGGACGCCGAGGCCGAGCGGGGCCCGGTCGGCGGTGAGCCACAGGCGGCGCAGGGCGGGCCCGGTGCCGTCGGGGGCGGCGACGAGGGTGACGCGCACCTGCACCTCGAACGTCGGCTCGTCGAGGCGTGCGGGGCTGTCGGGGCGGGCCTCGCGCCACTCGCTCCACGTGCCGTCGTCGCGGATGCCGCGCACCGCCACCACGACCTCCGCGCCGGCCGGGACGTCGGCGGTGACGTCGGCCGCGACCCGGTCGGTGATCGCGGCGGGCCGCCGGGGCGGGAGCAGGAGCGTGCCCTCGGCGGGGACCGGTCCGGCGCTGGTGGGCCGCGGGGCGAGGTCGCGCAGCCGCACCGCGTCACCGGACGCCACGACGTTCCCGTCGTCGCCGCCGGTCACCGCCAGCTCGGCCGACCACGACTCGGCCGCGGGCAGCGCCGCGGCGGGCGGCGCCGTGACGACCGCGGCGAGGACCGACGCGACCACCGCCCCCACCGCGACGGCGGCACCCAACGCGCAGCGAGGGCCGCGCGTCGGGATCGGCCGCGTCGCGCCGTGTCCGGTCCGGCCGTCCGCCATCGGCGCTCCTCGCGGGTCGGGTCCTCGGGTCGTTCGAGGACGTCGCGGGACATGCAAGGTCGTGGACTCTCCGTCGACAAGTGAAACGCCTGTCGACGCATGTGGGTGATACCCGGCCGGGCGACTTACAGCACTGTCATTTCGGTGATCGTCGCGCCGCGCGTCGTGTCGTCGGAGATCACCCCGATGAGGTACCTCTACCCGGGTGCGCGAGGACGGGGGGTCCGTGGAGACGTGCGTCGTCCATGACGAGCGTCCGCAGGCACGCCGCCGGCTGCGGCTGCTCGTCGACTCCGTCGCGGGCCCCGACGCCGTGGCCGTCGCGCGGGACGTCGACGACCTCATGGCGCACCTCGCGGCGACCCCGGGCGCGATCGCGGTGCTCGGGCTGGCCGAGACCGAGCCGACCGGGCTCGCCGCCGTGCGTCGCGTGCTCGCCGAGTCGCCGGCCACCGGTGTCCTCGTCGCGGGGTCGGCGGGCGCGCACGCACCCGCCCAGCAGGCGGTCGCCGAGGGCGCGGCGGGGTTCCTGCGCTGGGACGCGCCGCGGGCGATGATCCGCACGCTCGTGCGCAGCACCGCGGCCACCGCGGCCGGCGAGGACCTGGTGCCCCGCCCCGCGGCGCCCGCCGACGGCCCGATGGTCGGCGCGCGGTCCGACGGCCTGCACGACGTCGTGGTCGACCTCCAGGCCCAGCGGCGCCTGGAGCTGTCGGTGCGCGAGGTGCAGGTGCTCATCGGCGTCAGCCGCGGGCTGACCAACGCCGACATCGGCCGGCGGCTCTACCTCTCCGACCACACGGTGAAGTCCCACACCGGGCACCTGTTCCGCAAGCTCGGCGCGAGCGACCGGGCGCAGGCGGTCAGCCACGCCTGGCGCCTCGGGCTCTTCGTCCCCGCGCCCGCCCGGTGCGCTCCGCGCAGGTGAGCAGAAAGAAGTGCTCCAGCACTTCTTTCTGCTCACGAGCGCGTCAGCGCACCGGCCTCATCCGTGTGCCTTGAGCTCCTGGCGGGCGACGGAGCGCAGGTGCACCTCGTCCGGGCCGTCGGCGAGGCGCAGCGCGCGGGCCCAGGCGTAGGCGTAGGCGAGCGGGAAGTCGTCGGAGACCCCGCCGCCGCCGTGGATCTGGATCGCGCGGTCGATGACGTCGCACGCCATCCGCGGGCACACGACCTTGATCGCCGCGATCTCCGTGGCCGCGCCGCGCGAGCCCACGTTGTCGATCAGCCAGGCCGTCTTGAGCACGAGCAGGCGGGCCTGCTCGATGGCGATGCGGCTCTCGGCGATCTGCTCGCGGACGACGCCCTGCTCGCCGAGCGTCTTGCCGAAGGCGACGCGGTCGTTGGCGCGGCGCACCATCGCGTCCACGGCGCGCTCGGCCATGCCGATGAGGCGCATGCAGTGGTGGATGCGACCCGGGCCCAGGCGCGCCTGGGCGATGGCGAAGCCGCCGCCCTCCTCGCCGAGCAGGTTGGACGCGGGCACCCGGACCTGGTTGAGCTCGATCTCGCAGTGCCCGTGCTGGTCCTGGTAGCCGAAGACCGGCAGCGGGCGGGTGATCGTCAGGCCGGGGGCGTCGCGGGGGACGAGCACCATCGACTGCTGGCGGTGCGTCGCCGCGTCCGGGTCGGTCTTGCCCATGACGATGAAGACCTGGCAGCGCGGGTCGGCCGCGCCGGAGATCCACCACTTCTTACCGGTGATGACGTACTCGTCACCCTCGCGCCGGATCGAGGTGGTGATGTTGGTGGCGTCCGACGACGCGACGGCCGGCTCGGTCATCGCGAACGCCGAGCGAATCTCACCGGCGAGCAGGGGCTCGAGCCACTGCTGCTTCTGCTCGGTGGTGCCGAACAGGTGCAGGGTCTCCATGTTGCCGGTGTCGGGCGCCTGGCAGTTGATCGCCTCGGGCGCGATCACCGGCGACCAGCCCGACACCTCGGCGACCGGCGCGTACTCGAGGTTCGACAGCCCGGAGACGTCCGGGAGGAACAGGTTCCACAGCCCGCGCCGGCGCGCCTCGCTCTTGAGCTCCTCCATCACCGGCGGCAGGTCGTGCTCGGCGGGCGTCCCGCGCCGCTCCTCGCGCCAGGCGTCGTAGACCTTCTCGGCGGGCAGGACCGCTTCGTCGAGGAAAGCTCGCATGCGGTCGGTGTAGTCCTGGGCCGCGGCGCTGGGTGCGAAGTCCACGCCCGCACCTTCCCACCGCGTCGCCGCCCCGGCGAGCCCTGACCGCCGTGACCGATCTCCGGACCTGCGGAGCAGCTGGGGCTGTACTGGCGCAGGCTCGGGCCTAGACTGCCCGCCGTGACGCACTTCCGGATCGCCGAGGCCGCACGGCTGCTCGGGGTCAGCGACGACACGGTGCGCCGGTGGACCGACGGCGGCTCGCTGCCGGTGTCCACCGACGCCAGCGGACGCAAGGTCATCGCCGGCGCCGACCTCGCCGCCTTCGCGCGCGCCCAGGCCCACGCCACCCCCGACCCGTCCGGGGTGGGCCGCTCCGCGCGCAACCGCTTCGTCGGCCTCGTGACCTCGATCAGCAGCGACAAGGTGATGTCGCAGGTCGAGATGCAGTGCGGGCCGCACCGCGTGGTGTCGCTGATGAGCACCGAGGCCGTCGAGGAGCTCGGGCTCGAGGTCGGCTCGCTGGCGGTCTCGATCGTCAAGGCGTCGCAGATCATCGTCGAGACCCCCGGCGGCATGGCGTGAGCGGCGCCCGCAGGCTCGTCGTGACGGCCCTGGCCGCCGCGCTCGCGCTGACCGTCACCGGGTGCGGATCGTCCGATGGGGAACAACAGCCCACCCGCACGCTCACCGTCTCCGCGGCCGCGTCGCTGACCGACGTCTACGACGGGCTCAAGCCGCGGTTCGAGCAGGCCAACCCGGGCACCACCGTGGTGTTCAACTTCGGCGGCTCGGACACGCTCTCCCAGCAGGTCGTGCAGGGGGCACCCGCCGACGTGCTGGCCACCGCCAGCACCCGCACGATGCAGACCGCGCAGCAGGCCGGGCGCATCGCCGGCGAGCCGGTCACCTACGCCACCAACAGGCTCCAGATCGCCGTGCAGCCCGGCAACCCGAAGCAGGTCACCGGCCTGCCGTCCCTGGTCGGGCCGCAGGTCACCGAGTCGGTGTGCGCGCCCGCCGTCCCGTGCGGCGCCGCGACCGAGGCCGCCGAGCGCGCCGCGGGCGTCACGCTCGACCCGGTCAGCGAGGAGCAGGACGTCCGCTCGGTGCTCCAGCGCGTGCAGACCCGCAACGTCGACGCCGGCCTCGTCTACGTCACCGACGTGCGGGCCGCGGGCGGTCAGGTCCAGGGCGTCGACTTCCCGGAGGCCACGGCGCCGGGCGCGGCGCAGAACTACCTCGTCGGCGCGGTCGTCGGCGGTCAGGCCGACCTCGCGGACGCGTGGATCCGCTTCGTCACGGGCCCCCAGGGCGACGCGGCCCTGCAGCAGGCCGGGTTCACGCTCCGGTGATGCGCACCCGCCGGGGCGGCGCGACCACGCTCGCGCTGCCCTGGCCGGTGTGGGTGCCGGCGGTGGTGGGGTTCGGGCTCATCGCGGTGCCCGTGGCCGGGCTCGTGCTGCGGACGAACTGGGCCGACTTCGGCGCGCTGATCACCACCCCCGCCGCGCTCGACGCCCTGTGGCTCTCGCTGCAGACGGGGCTGGTGTCGACGGCGCTGTGCCTGCTGCTCGGGACGCCGCTCGCGCTCGTGCTGGCGCGCTCGGACCTGCCGGGGCTGGCGGTGCTGCGCTCGATCGTGCTGCTGCCGCTGGTCCTGCCGCCGGTGGTCGGCGGGCTCACGCTGCTGTTCCTGCTCGGGCGGACGGGGCCGATCGGGCAGCTGCTCGACGCGTGGTTCGGGATCACGGTGCCGTTCTCCACCGAGGCCGTCGTCCTCGCGCAGACCTTCGTCGCCATGCCCTTCCTCGTCGTCAGCCTGGAGGGCGCGCTGCGGACGGCCGGCGAGCGCTACGAGGTCGTCGCCGCGACCCTCGGCGCGCCGCCGCTGACCGCGCTGCGGCGGGTGACGCTGCCGGTCGTGCTGCCGGGGCTGGTGTCGGGGTCGGTGCTGGCGTTCGCCCGCGCGCTCGGCGAGTTCGGCGCGACGATCGCCTTCGCCGGCAACCTCCAGGGCACCACCCAGACCCTGCCGTTGCTGATCTACATCCAGTCGCAGAACGACCTCGACGGCGCGGTGGCCATGTCGCTGGTGCTCGTGGTCGTCGCCGTCCTCGTCATCGTCGCCACCCGCACCCGCGACGTCTCGGGCGTGCGGTGACCGCGCTCGAGGCCCGGGTGACGACCCGGCGCGGCGGGTTCACCCTCGACGTCGCGGTCGAGGTCGCGCCCGGCGAGGTGGTCGCGGTGCTCGGGGCGAACGGGTCGGGCAAGTCGACGCTGCTCGGGACGCTCGCGGGCCTCCACGCCCCCGAGCACGCGCGGATCACGCTCGGCGGGCGGGTGCTCACCGACACCGCGGCGCGGTTCGCGGTGCCCGCCCACCGGCGCCGGGTGGGGCTGCTCAGCCAGCAGGCGCTGCTCTTCCCGCACCTGACCGCCCGCGACAACGTCGCCTTCGGCCCCCGCTGCGCCGGCCGGGGACGACGGGCGGCGCGCGCGGCGGCAGAGGAGCGGCTCGCCGACGTCGGCCTCGGTGAGCTCGCCGAACGCCGCCCCTCGGAGCTCTCGGGCGGGCAGGCGCAGCGGGTGGCGATCGCCCGCGCGCTCGCCGTCGAGCCCGAGCTGCTGCTGCTCGACGAGCCCTTCGCCGCGCTCGACGTCGACGCCGCGCCGGCCGTGCGCTCGGTGCTGCGCCGGGTCGTGCGGCAGACGGGGCAGACGACGCTGCTGGTCACACACGACGTGGTCGACGCCGTGGTGCTCGCCGACCGCCTCGTGGTGCTGGCCGACGGCGCGGTGGTCGAGGAGGGCCCGACGGCGGAGGTGCTGGCGCGCCCGCGCTCGGCGTTCGCGGCGCGGGTCGCGGGGCTGGACCTCGTCGGGGGCGCGGCGTCGGCCGCCGGGCTGACGACGCCCGAGGGCGCCACGGTGCACGGGCGCGCCTCCGAGGAGCTCGCGGACGGCGAGCCGGCGGTCGCGGTGTTCCCGCCGAGCGCGGTCGCGGTGCACCGCAAGCACCCCGAGGGCAGCCCCCGCAACGTGCTGCCGGTGCGCCTCGCGGCCCTCGAGCCGCGCGGCGAGGTGGTGCGCCTGCGCGCGGCGGCGGCGCCGGGCGGTCCGGGGTGGGTCGAGGGCCTCGCCGCCGACGTCACCCCGGCCGCCGTCGCCGAGCTGGGCGTGGAGCCGGGCGACGAGCTGTGGTTCGCGGTCAAGGCCACCGAGGTCGCCGTGCACCCCCGCCGCCGCTAGGTGCGCTCCGCGCTCGTGAGCAGAAAGAAGTGCTCCGGCACTCTTTTCTGCTCACCTGCGCGCAGCGCACCTCACAGGTCCGGCGGGATCAGGCCGCTGCGTGAGCACACGCGACCGGGGACAGCAACCGACCAGTGACGCCGCCGTGCCCGCAGGGTGTCGGTCGACCGAGGACCGTGACGGCACGGACCGGCCGGGCGGGTCCGCCCGGCGTCGGACGGAGAGCAGCCATGCGTGTGCCACTGACGGTCAACGACTTCCTCTACCGGGCCGAAGCCGTCAACGCAGACGCCGTCGCCGTGGTCGACGAGCCCGTCCAGCCCGCTGTCCCGCTGCGGACGATGACCTACCGCGAGCTCCTCGTCCGCGTCCGCGCCTGGCAGGCCGGGTTCGACGCCCTCGGGATCGGCGAGGGGGAGCGGGTGGCCGTGGTGAGCCAGAACGCGGCCAGGCTGCTGGAGCTGATGTACGCGGTTCCCGCTGCCGGACGCATCTGTGTGCCGGTGAACTTCCGGCTCCGCGCCGAGGAGGTCGAGTACATCGTCCGGCATTCCGGCGCGTCGATGCTGTTCGTCGATCCCGAGCTCGATGAGCCGCTCAAGACGGTCCAGGCAGCGCACCGTTTCGTGCTGGGAGGGGAGACCGACGAGCACGTGATGCGGTTCGGCGCCACGCCTCGACCGTGGTCGGAGCCGTGGGAGGACGCGACCGCCACGATCAACTACACCTCGGGGACGACGGCTCGGCCCAAGGGCGTCCGGATCACGCACCGGAACCTCTGGGTCAACGCCATGAGCTTCGGGATGCACCTGCGCCTGTGGGAGGGCGACACCTACCTGCACACACTGCCCATGTTCCACGCCAACGGCTGGGGGTTGCCCTACCCGCTGGCCGGCCTCGGCGCGAAACAGGTCGTGCTGCGCAAGGTGGACGGCGCCGAGGTCCTCCGACGCGTCGACGAGCACGGCGTCACGGTGATGTGCGGGGCCCCGGCCGTGTGGAACGCGGTGCTGGACGCCGCCGCCTCGTGGGACGGGGACGTCCCGGGCCGGGGCCGCGTCCGGATCGTGTGTGCGGGCGCCCCGCCACCGACGCGGATGATCCAGCGCATCGACGAGGAGCTCGGCTGGGAGTTCATCCAGATCTACGGGCTGACCGAGACCTCACCGATCGTCACCTTCAACCGGACGCGGCCGGCCGACACCACGCTGCCCGCCGAAGAACGCGCACGCCGATCGGGACGCGCCGGGGCCCCGGCGCTCGGCGTACAGCTGACGACCTCCGACGTCGGAGAGGTGCTCGTCCGGTCGAACGTCGTCCTCGACGGTTACTGGGAGGACCCCGGAGCCACCGCCGAAGCACTGGCCGACGGGTGGTTCCACACCGGCGACGGCGGCTCGATCGACGACGAGGGGTACCTGACGATCTCGGACCGGAAGAAGGACGTGATCATCTCCGGCGGAGAGAACGTCTCGTCGATCGAGGTCGAGGACTGCATCTCCCACCTGACCGAGGTCGCCGAGGTCGCGGTGATCGGCGTGCCCGACGACACGTGGGGCGAGACGGTCAAGGCACTCGTCGTCCGGGCGCCCGGTACGGAGATCGGCGAGGAGGACGTCATCTCCCACTGCAAGCAACGTCTGGCCGGCTTCAAGGCCCCGACGACAGTGGAGTTCCGCGAGTCCATCCCTCGCACGGCGACCGGGAAGGTCCAGAAGTACAAGCTCCGCGAGCCCTACTGGGCGGGACACCGACACGGCGTGCACTAGCGCGGCACCCCTACAGGTCCGGCGGGCCCCCGAACAGCGGCTCGTCGACCGCGCGGATCTCCTGACCGGGCAGGCCCTCG
Source organism: Actinomycetospora straminea (assembly GCF_028737255.1). Taxonomy (GTDB): domain Bacteria; phylum Actinomycetota; class Actinomycetes; order Mycobacteriales; family Pseudonocardiaceae; genus Actinomycetospora; species Actinomycetospora straminea. Next base: position 233,724 of record NZ_JAQZAN010000003.1, read on the forward strand.
GGGTGCTCGCGGCGCACCGACCCCAGCGCGGTCAGCGCCAGGTCGAGGTGGTGGCGCTTGGACGCCTCGTAGAACTCCTGCGCGCCGGCGGCGAGCTTCGGCGAGCCGTGCAGCGGCTTGTCCGAGACGCACAGCAGCGTCGCGTGCGGCACGCGGTAGCGGAAGCCGTTGGCCGCGATCGTCGCCGACTCCATGTCGACCGCGACGCTGCGGCTCAGGCGCATCGCGCGCAGCGTCGCCTGCTGGTTGAACTCCCAGTCGCGGTTGTCGGTGGTGTGCACGATGCCCAGGCGGTAGGTCATGCCGGCGCGCTGCAGCGCGTCGAGCAGGTAGGAGTTCAGGCGGTGGTTGGGCACGACGGGCACGTCGAGCGGCAGCACCTCGTCGAGGACGTGGTCGGCGCGCTGGTAGCCCGTGGCCAGCACGAAGTCGCCCTTCTGCTGGTGGTTCCGCAGCCCGCCGCAGTGCCCGATCATGATCATGGTGTCGGGGCGCAGGACGGCGACGTGGTCGGTCGCGGTCTTCGCGTTCGCCGGCCCCACGCCGATGTTCACGAGGCTGACGCCGTCGCCCGCCTCGGTGACGTGGTGGTAGGCGGGCATCTGGGCGCCCGGCCGGTCGGGGCGCACGGCGTCGGGAAAGCGCTCGAGGAACGACTGGACGTGCATCGCGTAGTTCGTGAACAGCACGTGGCGCTGGAACGCGACCGCGGGCGTGCCCGTGTAGTGGCCGATCCGGTCGATCGACAGCGCCATCCGCTCGGGGGAGAAGAGGAAGAGCTTCTTCGACCGGGTGTCGACGCGGTCCTCGTCGAGGGCGACGAAGAAGTCGGGGTCGTCGAACGGCGGCTGCACGCGCGACCGGCTCGCCGTGATCCGCGCGCCCATGGCGAGCAACGAGGCGAGCTCCCGGCACAGGTAGCGCCGGATCGCTCCGGCACGGGCGAACTCGCCGTCGAGGTGCGGGTTGTGCTGCGACCACGGTCGGACGACCTCGAGGCGCCCGTACCAGCCGTCCTCGTCGGCGGCGACGAGCACGTCGACGAGCCGGTCGGTCGCCTTCTCGACGTCGCCGGCGTCGCTGCCCTGCAGGTCGGTGCCGTCGACCTCGACCACGTCGCCCATGGTCCGCATGGTCCCAGGCCCGTCCGATCATCCGGTGACGGCGGGGCGACCGGCGTGACATCGTGGCCGCGACCACAGAGCATCCGCACAGTGGTCGCACACGTGCTCGTGCCCGGAGGTCTCCTGTGACGGCGCCCGCCCAGCCCCTCGTCCCCAGCTACACCTCGGGGATCTCGGACATCCCCCTGCTCGGGGACACCATCGGCGACAACCTCGACCGGACCGCCGGGGCGCGGCCGGACGCCGAGGCGCTGGTCGACCGGGCGCGGGGCGAGCGCTACACGTGGGCGCAGTTCGTCGCCGAGGTCGACGCGCTCGCGCTCGGGCTGCTCGAGGCCGGGGTGGCCGTGGGCGACCGCGTGGGCATCTGGGCGCCGAACTGCTCGCCGTGGACGCTGCTGCAGTACGCGACCGCGAAGATCGGCGCGATCCTCGTCAACATCAACCCGGCCTACCGGACCCACGAGCTCGCGTTCGTGCTCGACCAGGCGGGCATCTCGCTGCTGGTCGCCGCGCGCAGCTTCAAGACCTCCGACTACGTCGCGATGATCGACGAGGTCCGGCCCGAGCGGCAGGCGCTGCAGCGGGTCGTGATCATCGACTCCGACGAGTGGGACGGCCTGTTCGACCGCTCCGGCGACACGTCCCGCGTCCGCGAGGTGCAGGCGACGCTGACGCCGGACGACCCGATCAACATCCAGTACACGTCGGGCACGACGGGCTTCCCCAAGGGCGCGACGCTCTCGCACCACAACATCCTCAACAACGGCTTCTTCGTCGGGCAGCTCATCGGCTACGACGACACGGACCGCGTCTGCATCCCGGTGCCCTTCTACCACTGCTTCGGCATGGTCATGGGCAACCTCGCGTGCACCAGCTCCGGCGCGACGATGGTCATCCCCGCGCCCGGGTTCGACCCGACGCTGACCCTCGAGGCCGTCGCCGCCGAGCGGTGCACCTCGCTCTACGGCGTGCCGACGATGTTCATCGCCGAGCTGGGGCTGGAGGACTTCGAGTCCTACGACCTGACGAGCCTGCGCACCGGGATCATGGCCGGCTCGCCGTGCCCGATCGAGGTGATGAAGCAGGTCGTCGAGCGGATGGGCATGACCGAGGTCGCCATCTCCTACGGCATGACCGAGACCAGCCCGGTGTCCACGCAGACCCGTGTCGACGACTCGCTGGACCGCCGCGTGTCCACCGTCGGGCGCACGATGCCCCACCTCGAGTCGAAGATCGTCGACCCGGAGACCGGGCGCACCGTGCCGCGCGGCACCCCCGGCGAGCTGTGCACCCGGGGCTACTCGGTGATGCTCGGGTACTGGGAGCAGCCCGACAAGACCGCGGAGGTCATCGACCGCGCCCGCTGGATGCACAGCGGCGACCTCGGCGTCATGGACGACGAGGGCTACATCAACATCACCGGCCGCATCAAGGACATGGTCATCCGGGGTGGGGAGAACATCTACCCGCGCGAGATCGAGGAGTTCCTCTACACCCACCCCGACATCGTCGACGCCCAGGTCATCGGGGTCCCCGACGAGCGGTTCGGCGAGGAGATCATGGCCTGGGTGCGCCAGAAGCCGGGCACCGAGCCGCTGACCGCCGAGGCGCTGCGCGAGTTCGCGCAGGGTCGGCTGGCGCACTACAAGATCCCGCGCTACGTGCACGTCGTCGAGGAGTTCCCGATGACCGTGACCGGCAAGGTCCGCAAGGTCCAGATGCGCGAGGAGGCCCTCGAGCTGCTGGGCCTGTCCCAGAGCCCGACGGCCTGAATCCGGCACGACGGCGTCCTGACAGCGGATTCGTGGTGGCCGCGCGGGGATAAACTGGACGTCTGCGCTCCGGCACGGTCGCCGGGGCGCTTTGTCGTGGATGACGCAGGACGGGAGACGACGGTGCCGACCGGCAGGGTCAAGTGGTACGACGCCGAGAAGGGGTTCGGCTTCCTCTCGCAGGAGGGCGGGGCGGACGTCTACGTGCCCAAGGGGGCGTTGCCCCGCGAGGTGGAGACGCTGAAGTCCGGGCAGCGCGTCGAGTTCGGGATCGCCGAGGGCCGGCGGGGGCCCCAGGCGCTGCAGGTCCGGCTCGTCGACCCCGTGCCGTCGGTGGCCGAGGCCGCCCGCCGCTCGCCCGACGAGCTCCACGGCCTCATCGACGACATGATCAAGATCCTGGAGGCCCGCGTGCAGCCCGAGCTGCGCCGCGGCCGCTACCCGGACCGGCGCCACACCAAGCAGCTCGCCGAGGTCGTCCGCGCCGTGGCGCGCGAGCTCGAGGGCTGACCTCGAGAACGGGTCGCGCCGCACGCGGGAGCGCCCGCCCGTGCCGGGGCACGGACGGGCGCTCACGCCCCGGGGATCAGCTGCCCGGCACCGGCGCGGTGGTCGTCGGCGGGACGGGGCCACTGGTCGCGGTCGTCTGCGGGGCCGTGGGCACGGTCGGCGGGACCGTCACCATCGGCTGCACGAGCTCGGGCAGCAGCGGCTGGCGGGGCGTCCCGCCACCGCCGATGCTCGAGGGCCCGTTGTTGTCGACGACGGCGAGCGCGGTGCGGAGCTTCTGGAGGTCGCGGCTCCAGGCGTTCGCGTTGCTCGCGTAGATCTCGAAGTCGTAGCCCCAGTCGCCGCGGAACTGCGTCCGCATGTTGCCGCCCGGCCCGTTCTCGGCGTTGAGGGCGAACGACGGGCCGCTGGTGTCGTCGACGACGTAGGCGCCGTAGTTCTGCAGCGTCCAGGCGATCTGGCGGGCGGGCTCGGTCTGCAGGTTCAGCGAGGTGATGCTCGTGTTCGCCGGCAGCGCGAGCAGGGCGCCCATGCGCATGGCGGTGTTCTGGTTGTTGGTGGCCTGGCCGTACCAGGTGACCGCGCGCGAGTCCGACTTCACCGCCGGCCAGCGGAAGCACTCGGCCCGCGTGGGACCGCAGACGCCGAGCTCGCCGCGGGCGTACAGGTTGACCTTCAGCGCGTGCCGCGGGCCCTGCTGGCCGGGGCGCAGCTCGCCGATGCGGATCGACCCGCCCAGCGCGCTCATGCCCGACCCGCCGTGCGAGCCCTCGATGCCCGGGCCGTAGATGTCCTGGTCGGGGTAGCGGACGTAGCTGGTCGCGGGCCCGCCCGCCCGGCACCGCGCGAGCGGCTGCGGCGAGATGATCGTGCGGCCGTCGGCGGCGAGGATCGCGGCGCTCTGGTTCTTGTTGTCGCTGGGCAGGACGTAGCCCGACGGGATCGGCGCCCGCGCGAGCACGCGCGAGGAGTCGTACTGGCAGCGGTCGCCGCCCCAGCCGCCCGAGCTGAACAGGATGTCGGTCAGGGGCGCGGTCGGCGTGAGGATCAGCGGCTCGTCGTCGACCTGCGGGACGCGGGCGCCGGTGCTGCCGCCGGGCAGGGCGGGCAGGCCCGCGGGCACGTACACCGCGCCGCTGCCGATCGGCATGTTCCAGATCGACGTCGACGAGAACGGCTGGCGCAGCGGGTCGCGGCCGGCCGGCGGCGGCGGCGTCGTGGTGGTGGTGGTCGTCGGCGGGACGGTCGTCGTGGTCGTCGTCGGCGGCACCGTGGTGGTGGTCGTGGTCGTCGGCGGGACCGGGGTGGTGGTCGTGGTCGGCGTCGTGGTCGGTGTGGAGGCCGCCGGGACGGTCCAGCGCATCGCGGCCGCGGTGGTGCAGTTCGCGAGGACCGTGCGCGTGCCGTTGGTCGTCGAGTTGTTCAGCGGCGCGAGGCAGCGGACCGCCTGCCGGTTGACCACGAGCCCGTCGGTGCGGACCACCCAGTGCTGGGTGTTGTTCGCCGGGTTGCAGGCGACGAGCACGACGTAGGTGCCGGCCGCGGTGCCGTTGTTCAGCGTCCCGAGGCAGCGGCCCGCGGGCGTCTTGATGGCCTCGTCGTTCGACCACCGGCTGAACTGCTGGGCCTGGGTGGTCGTCGGGCCGCAGGCGTTGATCCGGATGGTGTTGTTCGTCGTCGTGGCGTTGTTGAGGTTCTCCAGGCACTTCCCGGAGCCGTTGCGGAACTGGCCGAGGACGGTGGCCGCCTCGGCATGCGGCGCGACGGCGACCGTCGAGAACGTGAGCGCGGCGGCGACGAGCACCCCGAGCACGGCGAACCACCGCGAGGCGCGGCGACGGACGGTGACAGCACGCGACGTGACCATGTAGAGATTCCCCCCGAGAGTCCCCGATGCAGTCGCGCACGATGTCGATCTGCGTTACCGGATACCCAGGGCCATCCGAGTGAAAGTGGACGGCGCCACTCGATCGGGCGTCACTCGACGGGCGGGGTCGCGCCCGGTCAGCGGTCGTCGACGCTGAGCACCCACGTCGCGCGCGTCGCGAACTCCAGGCCGTTGGGGCCCTGACTGATGCGCGCGCCGTACTGCTGGACCTCGGCGCTGGTCAGCTGATCCGGCGCGGCCGGCAGGACGAGCGTGAAGCTCGGGGTCGTGCCCGGCGCGAACACAGGGCTGCGGCCCTGCTGCGTCGCGCCCGCGGGGTCACGGAACGTGAACGCCAGCTGCCACGGGGTGCTCGCGACCTCCTCGGGCACGGTGACCGTCAACGGCGTGTTCGGGGGGACGCGCAGGACGGCAGTCGCCTCCGGGTCGTCACCGCACTCGGTGACCTGGACGTCGCAGAACTGGCTCGCGCCCACGGTGGCGGTGGCCCCGCCCGCGGCGAAGGTGACGTCGCCCGGCGACGAGGGCCCGGCGGTCGCGCGCACGACGAGCACGACCACCACGGCCACGACGGCGACCAGCACGACACCGCCGATCACGAGCGTGCGGCGGGGGAGCGAGCGCAGCGATCTCACAGTGACCTCACGGGACCTCACCGCCGTCTCCACGGGATCATCGACGACCCACGGCTGATCAGCACGGTCTGCACGGTACCGAGCGCCACGACGACGCCGATCACCGTGAACCCGATCCACCACGTCGGCGGCAGGAGCACGCCCAGCGCGCCACCGAACACCCACGAGAGCTGCAGGATCGTCTCGGAGCGCCCGAAGGCCGAGGCGCGGTTGGCCTCGGGCAGGTCGCGCTGGACGACGGCGTCGAGGCAGACCTTGAGCAGGGCGCTCGTGGTGGCGGCCACGAGCGCGCACACCGCGGCGCTCGCCAGCCCGGTGACCACCGCCGCGACGACCACCGCCGCCAGCGCCAGCACGAGGCACACGACGAGGAGCACGCGCGGCCGGCCGAAGCGCTGGCGGGCGCCGACGAAGTTGCCGAGGAACCCGCCCGCCCCGGCCGTGGCGCCGACGATGCCCAGCAGCACGAGCTGGTCGCCGGGCGCGCCCTCGGTCTCGTTCTTGACGACGAAGGCGGCGAACAGCATGAGGAAACCGGTGAGGCTGCGGATCGTGCCGTTGGCCCACAGCGCGGTGACGACGTCGCGGGACAGGGGGCTGCGCCGCGGCGCGCCGGACGCGTCGGGCACCGGGAGGATGCGGGTCGGCTCCTCGCCCTCGGTGACCTCGACCCACGCCGGGATGCGCAGGCACAGCCACACCGCGGCGAGGCAGATGGCGGCCGTGAGCCACGCGGCACCGGGGGAGCCGACGAGCCAGGCGACGCCGGCCGCGACCGCCCCGGCGACCCCGGACGCGATCAGCCCGAAGACGGTGAGCCGGGAGTTCGTCGTCACCAGCGTGATGCCCGGCGGGAGCACGCGCGGGGTCACCGCGGCCTTGAGCACGCCGAACGACTTGGACAGCACCATGATCCCCAGCGCCGCCGGGTAGAGCGCCCAGGTGTCCATGTACAGGGCGAGCACGACCGCCAGCGCGCCCTGGCCCGCGGTCGAGGCCGCCATCGCCGCGCGCCGACCCTGCTGCAGCCGGTCGAGCGCCGGCCCGATCACCGGCGCGACCAGCGCGAACGGTGCCACGGTGATGAGCAGGTAGAGCGCCACCCGGCCCTTGCTCTCGGCGCTCGCCGCGGAGAAGAAGAGGGTGTTGGCCAGCGCGACGGCGAGCGTCGCGTCGGAGGCGTAGTTGGCCATCCACGCGTAGGTCAGCGCCGTGAGCCCGGAGCGGTCGGCGCCGTCGGCCGACGCGGCGCGGTGGAAGGCGCGCGCGCCCCGACGGGTCAGGTGCCGGGCCCGCCACGCGGCCACGCGGGTGACGGTGATCTTGCGAGGGCCCGGTTCGTCCTCGTCGTGCGGGCGGGCGTCCTCGGCGCGGGCGTCGTGGCGGGTCTCGGCGCGCGGGTCCCAGCGGGTGGAGTGCCGGGTGTCCTGGTCACTGGTGGGCTCGGCCGGCTCCCCGTCGGGGAAGGGCCGCGTCGATCGGGCCGTCGGCGGCAGGCGCTCGGGCCGACGGCGCGGCGGCGGGCCGTACGGTCCGGTCACGGGTCCATGATGACCGACGGCCACCCCGATCGGGACACCCTCGGTGACCGGCCGCCGACCGGGAGTGGCCGGTGCCCGCCCGGCTCCGCCGTCCGGCGGTGTGGCGGGCACAATCGTGGCGTGGTCCCCGAGCTCGCCGACCCCGCGGTCCCGTCCGACAGCCGGTCCGACAGCCCGCCCGACGTCGCCGCCCACCTCCGCGGAGCGGCCGACCTCGCGCGCGCCGCCGCCGTGGAGACCGCCGACGGCGACGCCGGCCAGGTCGGCGAGGCCGTCGCGATCCGCGCCGAGGACGTGCCCGACGCCGCGACCCACTACTTCGCGGCCGCAAAGCCCGGCTACCGCGGCTGGTACTGGGCGGTCACGGTCGCGGGCCCGGAGTTCGACGTCAACGTTAGCGAGGTCGTGCTGCTGCCCGGCCCGGAGTCGGTCGTGGCGCCGACCTGGGTGCCGTGGAGCGAGCGGCTGCGCGCCGAGGACCTCGGCCCCGGCGACCTGCTGCCCGTCGAGGACGGCGACGAGCGCCTCGTCCCCGCGCACGCCGCCCTCGACCCCGAGGACGACGACGAGGGCGAGGCCGTCGAGCCCGGTCCGGGCGTCCGCGAGGTCGGCGACGAGCTGGGCATGGGCCGCCCGCGGGTGATGAGCCGCGAGGGACGTCTGGACGCGGCCGTGCGCTGGTCGGACGGCGACTTCGGGCCCGGTGCCGACATGGCCCGCGCGGCCTCGGCGCACTGCGGCACGTGCGGCTTCTACCTGCCGGTGTCCGGCTCGCTGCGGGCGGCCTTCGGGGTGTGCGGCAACGGCAACGTCCCCGCCGACGGGCACGTGGTGCACGCCGAGTACGGCTGCGGCGGCCACTCCGAGATGCAGGTCGACAGCGGCTCGATCATCGCGGTCGCGGACCTCGTCTACGACGACGGCGTCGAGATGGAGCCCGAGACCACCGGTTCGGGCGGCTGAGGACGCGACCGAGCGGGGACAGGGGAGCCGTGACCCCCGATCCCTTCGGCACCGCCGCGCTGCGGCAGGCCGTCCTCGACGCGTGGTCGGCCTCGCCGGCGCGCTTCCGCGAGGACGCCAACGCCGAGGAGGACCTGCTCCGCGGCGGGTACCGCGACCGCTGGTTCGTCGAGCTCGCCCAGAACGCCGCCGACGCCGCCGAGCGGGCGGGGATCACGACGACGCTGCGGGTCCGGGTGGTCGACGGGGTCCTGCACGTCGCCGGGGCCGGCGCGCCCCTGGACGCCGACGGCGTCGCCGCGCTCGCGTCCCTGCGCGCGTCGGCGAAGCGCGGCGAGGGCGGGGTGGGGCGGTTCGGGGTCGGGTTCGCGGCGGTGACCGCGGTCAGCGACGCCCCGCGCGTCGTCACCCGGCGCCCCGACGGAACCGTCGCCGGCGTCGCCTTCGACCGCGCCCGCACCGCCCGCGCGGTCGCCGGGACGGGGGTGCCGGCGCTGGCCGACGAGCTCGCCCGCCGCGACGGCGCGGCGCCCGCGCTGCGGCTGGCCTGGCCCCCCGACGCCGACGAGCCGGCTCCGCCCGCGGGCACCGACACCGAGGTCCGCCTCCCGCTGCTCCCGGGCCTCGACGCGGCGGACCTCCTCGCCGCCGCCGCGGCCCAGGCGCCCGACCTCCTGCTCGCCCTGCCCCCGCTGCACGCCGTGGACCTGCCCGACGGCGTCCTGGCGCGCACCGAGGACGGGGACGTCGTGCGGGTCGGCGACCGCGCCTGGCACGTGCTGCGCGTCGCCGGCACGGTCCCCGCCGACCTCCTCGCCGGGCTCGCCGTCGAGGACCGCGCACGGACGGGGTGGCGCGCGACGTGGGCGGTGCCGGCCGACGGGGTGTCTGCCGGTCCCGACGTGCTGCACGCGCCGACCCCCACCGACGAGCGCACCACGCTGCCGGCGCGCCTGCTCGCCACCGTCCCGCTCGACCCCGATCGCCGGCACGTGCGTCCCGGCCCGGTCACCGAGCACGTCCTGCGCGCCGCCGCCGCCCGCTACCCCGACCTCGTGCGCGCCCGGCCCGTCGACGAGCGCCCCGCCCTGGTGCCGCTGCCGGCGCTGCCCGCGTCGGCGGTCGACGCGACCCTGCGCGACGCCGTGCTCGAGGGGCTGCGGACGTCGGCCTGGCTCGCGTCGGCCGCGGGCGACGTGGACCCGGCCGCCGCGCAGGTCCTCGACCTCGACCCGACCGCCCCGCCCGACGCCCTCGCCGCGCTGGTCGAGCAGCTCGCCGACGTGCTGCCCGGCCTCGTCGACGCCCGGCTCGCCGCGCCCCGCCACGCCCCCGCGCTCGCCGCGGCCGGGGTCACGCGGGTCGGCCCGGCCGCGCTCGTCGACGCGCTCGCCGGGCTCGACCGGCCCCTCGCGTGGTGGCGCGCCCTGTTCGCGGGGCTGGCGGCGCTGCCCGCGCTGGTGGCGCCCGGCGCCCGCGAGGAGCTCGCCGGCCTGCCGGTGCCGCTGGCCGACGGCCGGGTCGTGCGCGGGGCCCGCGGGGTCCTGCTGGCGCACACCGACACCGGCACCGACACCGGCGGCGTCAGCGGCACCGACCTCGGCGCCCGGCTCGCCGCGGCCGCGGTCCCCGGGCTGCGGGTCGCCGCGCCGGGCCTCGACGACGACTCCGCCGACGGGCGGGCCGCCCGCGAGCTGCTGGTCGCCCTCGGCGCGCGCCCGGTCGAAGGCCCCGCGCTGCTCGCCGACCCCGCGCTGCGCGAGGCCGTCGAGCGGTCCGTCGACGACGCCGAGGCAGGCGGGGATCTCGACGCGGTCGACGCCCTCGGTGACCTGGTGCTGTCCCTCGTCGCCGCGGGGGGTGACGCCGACGCGGGACTCGGCGCGGTGGCGCTGCGCGACGCCGACGGCGGGTTCCGGCGCGCCGACGAGCTCGTCCTGCCCGACGGCGCGCTGCGCGGGCTCGTCGACCCGGACGGCCCGCTCGGGGTGCTCGACCCCGCCGTCGCCGCGGCCCACCCGCGCCACGCGCTCACCGCGGTCGGCGTGCTCGACGGCTTCGCGGTCCTGCGCGACGACGCCCCCGCGGGGCCCGACCACGACCTCGACGACGAGGAGACGTGGTGGGCCGAGGAGGTCGACCCGGCCGCCGAGCGCCTCGACGGTCCCGACGGCCTGGCGCCGGGCCCGATGGTCGCCGTGCGCGACCTCGAGCTCGTCGCCGACGACCGGTGGGACGCGGCGTGGACGGTGCTGGCGGGGGACCGGGAGGTGCGCGAGGCCCTCGGCGGCGCGCGTCCCGTGGGGGCGGCCGGCGACGACGGCCCCCGCCCCTACACCGCCTGGTGGCTCGGCCGGCACGGGCGCCTCGCCGGGCGCGCGCCGACGGCCTGGCGGCTGCCCGGTGCGAGCGCGGTGGCCGGGCTCTGGGACCCGGTGCCCGACGCCGTCGCCGCGCGCCTCGACCCGGCGTTCCTCGCCGCGGTCGGGGTGCGGACGCGGGCGCGCGTGGCGTGCGCCGACGACGCCACGGACCTGCTCGCCCGCCTCGCCGACCCCGAGCGCACCGTGCCCCCGGCGCGCGCTGCCGCCGCGCACGCCGCGCTCGCCGAGGCCGTCGCCGCCGGGCGCGTCAGCGTCGCCGACGTCGAGCCGCCCGACCGCGTGCGCACCGCCGACGGCCTGGTCCGCGACGCCGACCCCGCCCGCGACACCCCGCCCGCCGTGCTCGACCGCGCGCAGCTCGCCGGCGTGCTGCCGCCCGCCGTCCTCGTGCTGCCCGGCTCCGGCGACCCGGCGGTCCTCGCCGACCTCCTCGACCTCGCCCCGGCCTCCGAGCGGGTGCGCGTCACCGTCCGCGAGGGCGGGCGCACGGTGCCGTGGGAGGAGCTGCCCGCCGCGGTGGCCTGGACGGCCGCGCTCGGGCAGCCACTGCCCGACGGCGCGCTGGTCCTGCACGAGCGCCTGCGGGTACTGGTGGTCGACGGCGAGCGGGGCGGTGCGCCCGTCGAGTACACGCCCTCGGCGTGGGTCGACGACGACGGTGTCGTGCACGCCGACGACCCGGTCCGCGGACTGGTCGCCGCCCTGGCGCGAGCGCAGGAGGGATAGCCGCGCGTCGCCGCGTGACCTACAGCTTCTGGGCCCACTTCACGCCGCGGCGCACGGCCCGGCGCTGCAGCGCGAGGACCAGCAGCCCGATCCCGCCGAGCGCGACCCCGCACAGCGCCGCGGCGAACCACACGTCGAGGGGGCGGACGCCGGTCGCCGCCAGGACACCGAGCACCACGGCGACGACCGCCCAGACCGCCGAGCCGGTGAGGACGGCCGGCACAGGGTCGGTCAGCCGCTGCGGCAGCGGCGGCGGTTCGGCGTGCAGATCGAGGCGGCGGGCCACGGGCTCACCCTACGTCGGCGGAAACATCGTGTTGCGCCACGGAGATCATCTACATGAGATGTGTGTGAGACGGCTAGCCTGCCCGCCGTGTTGCAGCGCTTCTTCCGCCTGAGCGAGCGGGGGACCACGGTCGGCCAGGAGGTCCGCGGCGGAGTCGTCACCTTCGTGACGATGGCCTACATCGTGGTCCTCAACCCCCTGATCCTCGGGAGCATCGACCCGGCCTCGCCGTCGGCGAAGCGCGACATCCTCGGGGCGACGCTGACCGTGCCGCAGGTCGCGGCCGTGACGGCCCTGGTCGCGGGCGTCATGACGATCATCTTCGGCCTGGTCGCGAACTTCCCGTTCGCCATGGCGACGGGGCTGGGCATCAACACCCTGGTCGCGGTGACGATCGCGCCGCAGGTGAGCTGGCCCGAGGCGATGGGCCTCGTGGTCGTCAACGGCATCATCATCGTGATCCTGGGCCTCACCGGGTTCCGCACGGCGGTGTTCAACGCCATCCCCGACCCACTCAAGATCGCGATCGCGGCCGGCATCGGGGCGTTCATCGCGTTCATCGGCTTCGTCGACGCCGGCTTCGTGCGCCGCCTGCCCGACGCCGCGAACACCACGGTCCCGGTCGGCCTGGGCATCGAGGGCTCGATCGCGTCGTGGCCCACGGCCGTGTTCTGCTTCGGCCTGCTGCTCACCGGCGTGCTGGTCGCGCGCGGCGTGCGCGCCGGCATCCTCGTCGGCGTCCTCGTGACGACGGTGCTCGCGATCGTCGTCGAGGCGATCGTGCAGGTCGGGCCGTCGAACGGCACCGACCCGAAGGGCTGGAACCTCGGCTACCCGGGGCTGCCGGACTCGATCGTCTCGCTGCCCGACCTCTCGCTGGTCGGCGACGTCTCGTTCGGCGCGTTCGCGCGGCTGCCCGCGCTCGCGGTCACGCTGCTCGTCTTCACGCTCGTGCTCGCGAACTTCTTCGACGCCATGGGCACCATGACCGGTCTCGGTCGCCAGGCCGGCCTGCTCGACCAGAACGGCCAGCTGCCGCGCGTGGGGCGCGCGCTGGTCGTCGAGGGCGCCGGCGCGATCGCCGGTGGCGTGGCGTCGTCGAGCTCGAACACCGTGTTCGTCGAGTCCGCGTCGGGCATCGCCGAGGGCGCACGCACCGGCCTCGCGAACGTCGTCACCGGCCTGCTCTTCCTCGTCGCCATGTTCTTCACGCCGCTCTACGAGGTCGTGCCGGTCGAGGCGGCCGCCCCGGCGCTCGTCATCGTCGGTGCGCTGATGATCGGCGGGGTCCGCGACGTCGAGTGGTCGGACTTCTCGGTGGCGCTGCCGGTGTTCCTGACGATCGTCGTCATGCCGTTCACCTACTCGATCGCCAACGGCATCGGCGCCGGCTTCATCAGCTGGGTGCTGCTGCGCACCGCCACCGGCCGCGTCCGGGAGATCCACCCGCTGATGTGGGTCGTCGCCGTCGCGTTCGTCCTGTACTTCGCCGTCACACCGTTGCGGGTGCTGTTCGGACTGTGAGGTACTCGGGCCCGTGATCGAGCCCTACCAGGTGGTCGGCCTCGTCCCGACCATGCGCGGCATCCGCCACCGCGACGAGATCAAGGTCAACATCGAGCACCTCGAGCACCTGGCCAAGGCCGCCTCGTGGCTCTCGGCGATGGCCCTGCCCGTCCGGCTCATCACCATCCCCGAGGGCGCGCTGCAGGGCTTCAACGACGAGGTCCTCGACCACGACCACGAGTGGTTCGCCCGCGAGTGCGCGATCGACGTCCCCGGGCCCGAGACCGACGCGCTGGGGCGGCTCGCGGCGACCTACGACGCCTACGTCATGGCCACCGCGAAGGCCCGGCACCCCGAGTTCCCGGGCCGGTTCTTCAACGTCGGGTTCGCGATCTCGCCGCAGCAGGAGATCGTGCTGACCCACTACAAGGTCACGCCCCTGCAGCCGGTGGAGCACTCGGTGACTCCGCACAACGTCTGGGACCGCTGGGTCGAGCTCTACGGCGACGGGCTCGACGCGTTCTACCCCGTCGCGGACACCGAGATCGGTCGGCTCGGCATCATGATGGCGAACGAGGCGTCGTACCCGGAGAACGCCCGCGGCCTCGCGATGAACGGCTGCGAGGTCGCCTACCGCGGGCCCTACCCGCACCCGCACGCCGGCAACGGCTTCTACGAGATCCAGAACCGGGCGCGGGCCCTGGACAACAACATGTACGTGGTGGCGAACCAGGTCGGCACCTACTACCTGCACACCGACTCCGACGTCCCGATCGACACCTTCGGCTCGCCGAGCATGATCTGCGACTACCGCGGGCAGATCGTCGGCGAGGTCGGGTACACCGGCCACTCCACCTACCTCGCCGGCACGATCGACATCCCGGCACTGCGCGACTTCCGCGCCCGCGCCCAGTTCGGCAACTGGCTCAAGGACCTCACGACCGAGCAGTACCGGGCCATCTACGCCGAGCCGATCTACCCGAAGAACCTGTACCTGGGCCGCAAGCCCTACGACCACGCGGAGTACCGCCGCGAGGTCACCGAGAAGCAGGTCGAGCTGCTCCACGAGCGCGACGTGTGGCGGCGCCCCTGAGCGTCCCTGAGCATCCCTGAACGGTCCCGGGTGTGACCGAGCCCGGGCTCCGGTTGACAGGGCCCGGCGGCACCGGAACCGTCGCGGGCCATGGATCGGGCACCGCTGACGCGCCGCCGGCACGTCGACCACGGGCTGCTCGCGGCCGCGCTCTGTCGCGTCTGTCGCTGAGCCCCGTCCCGCCTGCCCGATCCCTCCGCGCTCCCGCGCGCCCACACACCCCTCTGCGAGGAGGCACACCGTCGTGTCCGTCGGTACCCCCACCAAGCCCCTGAAGTTCGCGTACTGGGTCCCCAACGTCTCGGGCGGCCTGGTCACCAGCGGCATCGAGCAGCGCACCGACTGGAACTGGGACTACAACCGCGAGACCGCGATCGCCGCGGAGAACAGCGGGTTCGAGTACGCCCTGTCCCAGGTCCGGTACATGGCGAGCTACTCGGCCGAGTACCAGCACGAGTCGACGTCGCTGTCGCTCGCGATCATGATGGCCACCGAGCGGCTCAAGGTCATGGCCGCGGTGCACCCCGGCATGTGGCACCCGGGGGTGTTCGCCAACTTCGGCGCCACCGCCGACCACCTGACCGGCGGCCGCTTCGCCACCAACGTCGTCTCCGGCTGGTTCAAGGGCGAGTTCACCGCCTTCGGCGAGCCGTGGCTCGAGCACGACGAGCGCTACCGGCGCACCGAGGAGTTCATCGCCTGCCTCAAGGGCATCTGGGAGCAGGACGACTTCACCTTCCGCGGCGACTTCTACCGCTTCCACGACTACTCGCTGAAGCCCAAGCCGCTGAACACGCCCGAGCGCCCGCACCCGGAGATCTTCCAGGGCGGCAACTCGACGGCCGCCCGGAAGATGGCCGGCCGGGTGTCGGACTGGTACTTCTCGAACGGCAAGGACTTCGACGGGGTCGTCGAGCAGCTGACCGACGTCAACGCCTCGGCGGCGGAGAACGGCCGGTCGGTGAACTTCGGGCTCAACGGCTTCATGATCGTCCGGGACACCGAGAAGGAGGCCCGGGACACCCTGCGCGAGATCGTCGACAAGGCCAACGTCGAGCAGGTCCACGGCTTCCGTGACGCCGTGCAGCAGGCCGGCGCCTCGGCGTCGGACGGCAAGGGCATGTGGGCGGAGTCGTCGTTCGAGGACCTCGTGCAGTACAACGACGGCTTCAAGACCCAGCTGATCGGCACCGCCGAGCAGGTCGCCGACCGCGTCATCGCGTACAAGAAGCTGGGCGTCGACCTCAACCTCCTGTGCTTCCTGCACGTGAAGGAGGAGATCGAGCAGTTCGGCGAGAAGGTGCTGCCGATCATCCGCGAGAAGGAGGCCGAGCTCCCCGACGCCGAGCCCGCCCCGGCGCTGGCCCAGGCCTGACCTCTCGTGCGTGATCTCCTGAGCCATGGCTCAGGAGATCACGCACGAGGATCCTCGGGGTCGGGCCCCGACGCCGCGGACCGGTGGGGCGGCGCAGGGTCCGTCACCATGACGAGCACCCGGGCGGTCGACGCCCCACCGGACTTCCTCGCGTTCCTCGACCGCGTCGGCACCGCGCTCGACGCGATGTTCGCCGGCGACCCCGAGCCCTACACCGCCCTGTGGGCCGACCGTGACGACGTGACGCTCTACGGCGCGTGGGGGCCCATCGAGCAGGGCCTCCCGGCGCTCGCCCGGACCTTCCGGTGGGTCGCCTCGCGGTTCAGCGAGGGCAGTGTCGAGCAGGAGCTCGCCGTCGTCGCGGTGTCGGGCGACCTCGCGTGCACCGTGGGCTTCGAGCGCGGCGTCGTCCGGGTCGACGGCGGCCCGCTCGCCCCGATGGTCCTACGCGTGACCCACGGGTTCCGCCGCATCGACGGGGCCTGGTCCCTGACCCACCGCCACGCCGACTTCCCGCCGCGCGACCAGCGCGTGGGCTAGCCGAGCAGGGCTACTCGAGCAGGGCTGCGATCTCGTCACGTCCGGTCACGCCGAGCTTGCGGTACACGTGCCCGAGGTGGGTCTCGACGGTCTTCGTGGTGACGAACAGCGCCTGCGCCACCTCGCGGTTCGACAGGCCGTCGGCGGCGAGGTCGGCGACGCGCCGCTCGGCGGCGGTCAGGGACTCGGCGCCGGTCACGGCCACCCGCCGCGGGCGCGCCCCGGCCGCGCGCAGCTCCTGGCCGGCGCGCTCGACGAGCGGGTCGGCGCCGCACCGGCGCGCGAGGTCCTGCCCGGCGGCGAGCTCGCCGCGCGCCGCGACCCGCTGGTTGTCGCGGCGCAGCGCCGCCCCGAGGTCGACGCGCGCGCGGGCGAGCTCCAGGCGCGCGGGCGTGGGCTCGAGCAGCGTCACGGCCTCGCGGAGCGGGGCGAGGGTGCCGCCGACCAGCCCGCGCACCCGCAGCGCGTCGCCCAGCGGCCGGGGCGCGGCGAACCGGCGCCCGGCCGCGACCGCCTCGTCGGCCGCCCGCACCGCGCCCTCGGCGTCCCCGAGCCGGTGGAGGGCGGTCGCGAGCCCCGTGCGCCAGGGCAGCAGGCCGGGGTGCTCGATCCCGCGCAGCCGCAGCCGCTCCCCGCAGCCGGCGAAGTCGTCGCGCGCCTCGGCGGCCCGGCCCTGCGCGAGCCGCAACCGGCCCCGCGCGGCGAGGAGGTACGCCAGCCCCGTGGGGGCGTCGGCGGCGGCGAGGGTGTCCGCGGCCTCGTCCACGGCCCCGCGCTCGACGAGCACCACGACCAGCCAGGCCAGCGTGTAGCGCCGGGTGTGCAGGCCGTGCTCGACGGCGAGGGCGTCGGCGAGCCGCGCGTCGGCCTCGGCCTCGACGAGGCGTCCCTGCAGGTAGCGGGTCTGGGTGCGCAGCACGCTCGCGGCGACGAAGTCGTAGGTCGACCCCCGCCGCCGCGCGCCCGCGAGCATCGCCTCGGCGCACGCCCGGACCGGGTCGAGGTGGTCGATCGCGACCAGCACCATCGTCGCCGGCAGGACGACGCCCGGGTCCGGGGCGGGCTCGCGCAGGGTGGCGTCGAGCGCCTCGCGGGCGAGGTCCACCGCCGTCGAGTCCCGGGCGGTCTGCAGGGCGTCGAGCGCGGTGAACGCCAGCAGGGCGGGCCCGCCGCGCGCCGGGAGCGGGCCGTCGCGGCGCAGCGTCCGCGTCAGCTCGGCGGCGGCCGCCCGGCGGGCGGGGTCGCGGCGGGCGAGGCCCACGGTCGCCGCGGCGATCTCCGTGGCGAGCTCGCCGTGGTCCTCGCCGGTCAGCGCCGCCGCGGCCTCGTCGAGGACCTCCAGTGCGCGCCCGAACGCGAGCGTCACCGACAGCGCGCGGGCGAGCTCCAGGGCGATCAGCCCGCGCCGGTGGGGGTCCACGGCGGTCGCGAACGCCTCCTCGAGCAGCGCCACGCCCTCGCCGAAGGACACGTGGGCGGTCGCCGCGCCCAGCTCGTGCAGCACCGCGGGGCGCTCCGCGGGTGGTGGCGGCTCGGCGACGGCGCGCCGCAGGTAGGTCCGCGCGGTCTCCGGAGCGCCCTTGCCCAGCGCCACCCGCCCGGCCGCGCGCAGCCACGCGACGACGGTCGGGTCGCCGAGCGCCTCGGTGCGCAGGAGGTGCGCCGCCACGCGTTCCGCGCCGGCCCCCTCGGCGTCCAGCGCGGCGGCCGCCCGGCGGTGGGCGCGGTGGCGGGTGGCGGGGTCGAGCCGGTCGGCAACGGCCTGCTCGATCAGCGAGTGCCCGAACGCGAGCGGCCGCCCGGGGCGCAGCAGGCGCGCGGCGGCCAGGGTGTCCGCGGCCCGGGCCACCGCGTCGGCGTCGAGCCCGGACACCGCAGCCACGTGGCGCAGCTCGGCCGCGGCCCCCAGCACGGCGACCGCGCCGGCGACCGCGACGGCGTCCTCGCCCGCCTCCCGCAGCCGGCGGTCGACGAACGTCGCGACCACCCCGGGGGCGAGCCGCGCGACCGCGCCGGGTTCCGCGAGGTCGGTGCCCGTCTCGGCGCCCGCCACGAGCAGCGCGCGGACCAGCAGCGGGTTGCCGCCGGTGGCCTCGTGGCAGGCGTCGGCGACGGCCGGGGCCGCGTGCGGGAGGGCGCCGGCCACCAGCGTCGCGACCGCGTCCCGGCTGAGCGGCCCGGGACGCAGCACCGTCGTCACCTCGGCCTCGCGCAGCGCGTCGAGCACCGCGGGCTCGACGTGGTCGACGGGCGTCTGGACGGCCAGGACGAGGGCGACGGGCAGCTCGCCGACCCGCCGCGCCAGGTAGGCGAGCGCCCGCAGCGAGGCGGCGTCGGCGAGGTGCGCGTCGTCGACGGCGAGCAGCACCGGTCCCCGCTCGGCGAGGTTGGCGACGAGCCAGTAGATCCCGTGCAGCGTGCTGGCCGCGTCGCGGGTCGCGTCGTCGCCCGGCGCCGGGGTGACGACGGGCGCGGCGAGGCGGGCCGCGCCGGCGAGGAGGCCGTCGCGCCGCGCCGGGTCGGTGAGCAGCGGCTCGAACAGGCCGCGCACGACGCCGAAGGCGAAGTCGCGCTCGAGGCGCCCGCCCCGGGCCGCGAGCACGGCGTGGCATGCCTGCCCGGCCTGCCCGGCCTGCCCGGCCTGCCCGGCCTGGCCGGTCTTCCCGAGGGCGACCGTCCGCGCCGCGTCCACCAGCCGGGTCTTGCCGATGCCCGGGGGGCCCTCGATCCACGCCAGCGCCCCGCGGCCCTCCCCGGCGGCGCGCACGACCGCGGCGAGCGCCGCCAGCTCGTGGTCGCGCTCGAGGATGGCCGTGCCCCGCGCGGCCGGTGGCGTCAGCGTCACGGCGACACCTCGTGCTCTCCCGTCCCCCTGACGGCCGACCGTAGGCGGCGAGGTCGGCGACGACTATCACGCAAAGTGACCAACTTCGCGACAGGCAAGTCGCCGCTTGCCCTTGAAGGGCAAGCAGTGACTTGCCTATGCTGGTCCGCGTGGCGGACGTGTTCCACGCCCTCGACGACGAGACCCGGCGTCTCGTCCTCGACGAGCTCGTCGCCCGGGACGGCCAGACGCTCTTCGAACTCTGCAGCATGCTGGTGACCCGGCACGGGCTCTCCTCGTCCCGCCAGGCGATCTCCCAGCACCTGGCGGTGCTCGAGGACGCGGGCCTCGTCGTCACCGAGCGACGCGGCCGCTCCAAGTTCCACTACTTCGACGGCCGGCCGCTCGCGGTGATCGCCCAGCGGTGGCCCACGACCCGGGAGGAGACCCCGTGAGGATCCGACTGACCAGCATCTTCGTCGACGACCAGCGCGCCGCGCTCGCCTTCTACACCGACGTCCTCGGCTTCACCAAGCGCCACGACATCCCCCTCGGCGACGCCACCTGGCTCACCGTCGTCGCGCCGGAGGACCCCGACGGCCCCGAGCTCCTCCTCGAGCCCGCCGGCCACCCGGCGGTCAAGCCCTACCGCGACGCCCTGGTCGAGGACGGCATCCCGCTCGTCCAGTTCGCCGTCGACGACGTCGCGGCCGAGTACGAGCGGCTGACCGCGCGCGGCGTCGTGTTCACCCAGCCGCCGACCGACATCGGCACCGCCGTCGTCGCGGTCCTCGACGACACCTGCGGCAACCTCGTCCAGATCCTGGCGATGAAGCCGGCCTGAGTCTCGGGGTCGCTCCCCGACGCCTCCGGGGCCGGCACGGGCGTCTCCTGGTCCGCATCCCGAGCGCCCGGAGGCTCCCATGTCCCGTGACCACGTCGTCCGCAGCCGGTGGCCCGCCCCCCGCGTCCCCGACGTGACGGTGCCGGAGTTCCTGCTCGCCCACGCCGACGAGCACCCGGACGCGACCGCGGTGGTCGACGGCCCGTCCGGGCGAGCGGTGACCTACGGCGAGCTGCGCCGCGACGTGCGCCGGTGCGCGGCGGGGCTGCGGGCGCGGGGGTTGCGGCCGGGGGACGTGCTGGCGATCGTGGCGCCCAACGGGCCGGAGTGGCTCGTCGCCTGCTTCGGCGCGATGGCCGCCGGGGGCGTGGTGTCGGGGATCAACCCGCTCTACACCGCCGACGAGATCGCCCCGCAGCTGCGCGACCACGGCGCCCCGGTCGTCGTGACGATCCCGCCGTTCCTGCCGCTGGTGCGCGCGGCGATCGCGGCCGCGGGCACCGACCCCGAGGTGGTCGTGTTGGGGGAGGCCGAGGGTGCGACGTCGTTCGGGGCGGTGCTGGCGGCGGGCGGGGACGACGCAGACGGCGAGGTGCCGGCCGGGCTCGTGGATCCGGCCCGCGACCTCGCCCTGCTGCCCTACTCCTCGGGCACGACGGGGCTCGCGAAGGGCGTCATGCTCACCCACCGGGCGATGGTCACCAACGTCGAGCAGATGCAGTCGGTGATGCGCCTGACCAGCGAGGACCGGTCGGTCGCCGTCGCGCCGTTCTTCCACGCGGTCGGGCTCAACGTCGTCGCCGGGGTGACGCTGCGCGCGGGCGGCACCGTCGTCACCCTCCCGCGCTTCGACCTCGAGGCCTACCTCGGCGTCATCGAGCGCCACCAGGTCACGGTCGCCGTCGTCGTCCCGCCGATCGCGCTCGCGATGGCCCGCCACCCCGCGGTCGACCGCTACGACCTGTCCTCGCTGCGGCTGCTCGGGTCCGGGGCGGCGCCGCTGTCCGCGGACCTGCAGCAGGAGTGCGCGCGGCGTGTCGGGTGCCCCGTCGGGCAGGGCTACGGCATGACCGAGGCCGTCGCCGCGATCACGCTCTTCGACGCCACCACGCCGATCGTGCCCGGGTCGGTCGGGGTGCTGCTGCCGGGCGTCGAGGCGCGGATCGTCGACCCGGTGACCGGCGACGACGTCGGTACCGAGGGCAGCGGCGAGCTGTGGGTGCGCGGACCTCAGCTGATGGAGGGCTACCTGGGCAACGCGTCGGCGACCGCGGCCACGATCGACCCCGACGGGTGGCTGCACACCGGCGACCTCGCGCGCTGCGACGCCGACGGCAACGTGTTCGTCGAGGACCGGCTCAAGGAGCTGGTCAAGGTCAAGGGCCTGCAGGTCGCCCCGGCCGAGCTGGAGGCGGTCCTGCGCACCCACCCGGCGATCGCCGACGCCGCGGTCATCCCGGTGCCCGACGAGCGCGCCGGCGAGCGGCCCAAGGCGGTGGTGGTGACGTCCGGGCCGGTCGGGGCCGAGGAGATCGTCGCGTACGTGGCCGAGCGCGTCGCGCCGCACAAGAGGATCGCGGACGTGGTGTTCGTCGACGCGATCCCCGTCTCGCCGTCGGGGAAGATCCTGCGCCGGCTGCTCGTGGCGCAGGACCGGGCGGGCGCGCTCGCCCCCGCCGCGCCGTACCGGCCGGTCGCCGCGCCGTGACCGCGACGACCACGGACGGCGACCGGACCCGGGCGCGGATCCTGCGCTACCTGGAGGCCTCCGGGACGAACCCGGACCTCGCCCACGAGATCTTCGCCAAGGACGCCGTGCTGGAGTTCCCGCAGTCCGGGGAGCGGTTCCGCGGCCGGGAGACCTTCCTCGCGTGGCGGCGGCGGTACCCGGCGGAGGTGACGTTCCGGCTGCGCCGGATCGTCGGGCAGGGCGACCTGTGGGTGGCCGAGGCCGAGGTGCGCTACGACGGGGCGGACCCGCACTTCGGCGTCAGCATCCTCGAGTTCCGCGACGGCCTCGTGGTCCGGGAGACGATCTACGGCGGGCCGCCCTGGGAGGCCCCGGACTGGCGGGCGCCCTACCGGGAGGCGCGCGACCGGTGAGGTGTCGGGCGCGCGTCACGTGGAGCCGCGTCGGAGAACGGGTACCGCTCCGGGCGGAAGGACGGACACCCCGACCAGCGCGAAGGAGCCCTGCGTGGCGGACAACACCTACAGCAAGACGGAGATCGTCGGCAGCTCGGCCGAGAGCGTCGACGAGGCGATCCGCGGGGCGATCCGCCGCGCGTCGACCACCCTGCGCCAGGTCGAGTGGTTCGAGGTCACCGAGATCCGCGGCCACGTGCAGGACGGCGAGGTCGGCCACTTCCAGGTCACGCTGAAGATCGGCTTCGCCCTCGAGGACACCAAGTCCTGAGCCCGCGTGGTGACGTCGGCGAAGTGGCGTCACGGACACTGGACGTCCGCGACGCCACTTCGCTGACACGACCCGGTGCCAGGTCGTTAGGTAAGCTCACCAGTATGGCGTGGTGTGGCGGACCCCGGTGAGCGAGGTCGACAGCCACACCGACGGGACGCGCGGCAGCGTCTTCGCCGCCCTGCGCGTGCGCAACTACCGCCTCTTCGCCTCCGGGCAGGTCGTGTCGCTCGTCGGCACGTGGATGCAGCGCGTCGCCCAGGACTGGCTCGTCCTCGAGCTCTCCGGCGGCAGCCCGGTGGCGCTCGGCGTCGCCGCGGCCCTGCAGTTCGGCCCCACCCTGCTCCTGAGCCTGTGGGGCGGCGCGATCGCCGACCGCTACGACAAGCGCCGCCTGCTCATGGGCCTGCAGGTCGCCATGGGCCTCTGCGCGCTCGTGCTCGGGCTGCTCGACGTCACCGGGCTGGTGACCCTCGCCCAGGTCTACGTCTTGTGCGTGCTGCTCGGCTGCTTCTCCGCGCTCGACGGCCCGGTGCGCCAGTCGTTCGCCGGCGAGATGGTCGGCTCCGGCGCGCTGGCCAACGCCGTCGCGCTGAACTCGATGACGTTCAACACCGCGCGCGTGCTGGGCCCGGCGGTCGGCGGCCTGCTCATCGCGGGGGTCGGCACGGGCTGGGTGTTCCTCGTCAACGCGGTCACGTTCGCCGCGGTCCTCGCCGGGCTCGCCCGCATGCGCGCGGCGGACATGTTCGCCTACGCGCGCGCCCCGCGGGAACCCGGGGCCATCCGTGCGGGGCTGCGCGAGGTCCGGCGCCACCCCGACGTCGTGCTGCTGCTCGTGCTCGTCTTCTTCGTCTCGACCCTCGGCATCAACTTCTTCGTGACGCTCGCGATCGTCGCCCGCAACGTCTTCGGGCGCGGCGCCGAGTCCTACGGCCTCCTGACCTCGGCGCTCGCCGTCGGCTGCCTGCTGGGCGCGCTCACCGCGGCGCGGCGCGTCGGGCGCCCGCGCCTGCGCACGGTCGTCGCGGCCGCGGTGGTGTTCGGCCTCTGCGAGGTCGCCGCCGGCCTCATGCCCAGCTACGCGCTGGTCGCGCTGCTGCTCGTGCCCACCGGCGCCGCGCAGCTGCTGTTCACCAGCGCGGCCAACGCGGCCGTGCAGCTCGGGGTCGACGAGTCGGTGCGCGGGCGGGTCATGGGCCTGTGGATGGTCGTGCTGCTCGGGGGCACGCCCGTCGGCGGGCCGGCGCTCGGCTGGCTGGCCGAGGAGCTCGGCGGGCGCGCGCCGCTGGTGCTCGGCGGCGCGGCGTCCGTGGTCGCCGCGGTGGTCGTCGCGGGGGTGTGGCTGGTGCTGCAGCGCCGTCGCCGGCGTCGGGACGCCCGTCAGGCCGGCGGCCACTCGTGCACGGGCACGTTGGCCTCCATGCCCTCGAGGTAGGCGCGCATCATCTCGAGGATCGCGTTGCCCCGGTCCAGCCCGCGGCGCTCGGCGTCGGCGACGGCCCGCACCTGCCACGTCGCGCCCGTGCACCGGCGCACGCAGCGCTGCTCGATCACCGACAGGTAGCGGTCGGCGGCCTCGCCGTCGACGCCCCACGCGGCCAGCCCCTCCCGGGCCAGCGGCAGCATCCGGCGCAGCACGAGCTCGTCGGCGCGCACCGTGCCGATGCCCGGCCAGTACAGGGCGGCCTCGATGCCGTGCCGCGCGCCGGCGGTGAAGTTGGCCTCGGCGGCGTCGAACGACATCAGCTGCCACGGCGGGCGGTCGGACTCGGCGAGGGCCCGGATGAGCCCGTAGAAGAACATCGCGTTGGCCACCGCGTCGACGGCCGTGGGGCCGGCGGGCAGCACGCGGTTCTCCAGGCGCAGGTGCGCGATCCCGTCGGCGACGTCGTAGACCGGCCGGTTCCAGCGCCACACCGTGCCGTTGTGCAGCCGCAGCTCCTGCAGGCTCGGCGGGCGGCCCGCGTCGAGCTCGGCGAACGGGTCCTCGTCCTCGGCCAGGGGCAGCAGCGCGCCGAAGTAGCGGACGTTCTCCTCGAACAGGTCGTACGCCGAGTGCGCCCACCGGTCGCCGAACCACACCCGCGGCCGCACACCCTGGTTGCGCAGCTCGACGGGCCGGGTGTCGACGGCCTGGGTGAACAGCGGGATGCGGGTCTCGGCCCAGAGCCGGCGCCCGAGCAGGAACGGCGAGTTGGCCGCGAGCGCGACCTGCAGCCCGGCGATCGCCTGCGCGGCGTTCCAGTAGGCGGGGAAGAGCTCCGGGGTGAGCTGGAGGTGCAGCTGCAGCGACGTGCAGGCCGCCTCGGGGGCGATCGAGTCGACGTCGAGGACCAGGTGCTCGGCGGGTGCACCGTCGTTCGGGCCGTGGCGCGGGGCCGGCGGCTCGGTGATGTCGAGGCGGAACGGCTCGCCGCGCGCGGTCAGCATCTGCCGGTTGAGCAGGGCGTAGCGCGGGTCCTCGGTGAGCTGGTCGGACGCGAGGTGCTCGGCGGCGAGGGTGGGCAGGATGCCGATGGTCACCGCGCGGGCGCCCAGGTCGCGGGCACAGTCGCCGGCGTTGGTCGTCGCGTCGAGCATGTCCTGCTCGAGGTCGCGCGCGGTCGCGCCGGGCAGCATCCGCGGCGGCAGGTTGATCTCCAGGTTCCAGCGCCCGAGCTCCGAGGTCAGGACGTCGGACGCCGACCGGTCGAGCACCGCGTGGTTGAGCATCGCCGGGCGCATGTCCTCGTCGACCAGGGCGAGCTCGATCTCCACGCCGGTGCTCGGCTCGGCGGCGGCGAAGCGGCCCTCGGTGACCATCGTCCCGAACGCCTCGAGGCAGCGGTGGATGCGATGGCGGTAGCGGGCCTGGTCCGAGGCGGTGAAGAGGGTGGCGGTGAGGTGCTGGCCCATTGCCCGCCCGGCTCCCGTCCACGATCCGAAAACGACCGTCGGGGCGCTCCCGCCGCGACCTGCCCGGCGGCCACCCCGACTACCTCACGCGAACCCCGACGAGCGGCCACGCTGACACAGCCCGCGGAGACACGCCAGCCGTCGCCACCGTCCGACGGCGGAAAGCGTCCGTTCAGCGTAGGACACCGATCGGTTCGACCGCTGGTCGCCCCACGGTGACCTCCGACCCGTTCGCGACCGGGGCGTCAGCCGCTTCGTCCGAAGTCCTCCGGCGAGATGTTGTCGAGGAACGCGCGGAAGCGGTCGACCTCGTCCTCGTCGCTGCTCGACCCCCCGCCGCCCGACGACGACTCCTCGCCCTCGTCGTCCTCGACCACCACGCCGGCGTCGTCGAGGACGCCCTCGGTGGCGTGGATCGGCACGTCCGCGTGCAGGGCGATGGCGATCGAGTCGCTGGGCCGCGCGGAGACCCGCAGGCCGCGGTCGAACACCAGGTCGGCGTAGAACGTGCCGGCGCGGACCTCGGTGATCTCGATGCGCTCGAGGCGCCGGCCCAGGGCGGAGACGACGTCGGCGATCAGCACGTGGGTCAGCGGCCGCTCGGGCAGCCGGCCCTGCTGCTCGAGGGCGATCGCCTCGGCCTCGGCCAGCCCGATCCAGATCTGCAGGCAGCGCTTGCCGTCGGTCTCCTGCAGCAGGACGACGGGGTGCCGGCTCTCGCCCGAGCCCGACGAGCCGCCCGACGGCGTCGCGTCGTCCACGGCCAGTACACCGACCACCCGCATCTCGCTCACGGCCCCAGCCTCCCACGTCCCCGGGCCCTTCCGGGGTGTTCGGTTCCGCTCGTCTCCGGCGCCCGGCGGGGCGGCGTGCTCCGGGGTGCCCCGACCGGCGGCCGCCACACACGGCTCGGCACGTCCCCGGGTCGGCGGGCGCGGAGCCGTCCGTGGCGGTCTGGAACGATACGCACGTGGCGCGTGTGGTGGAGATCGACGACGCGGCGGACCCGCGCCTCGCCGACTTCCGCGACCTCGCCCGCGCCGACCGCCGCCCCGACCGCCCGGGCGGCCGCGGCCTCGTGCTGGCCGAGGGCACCGTGGTCGTGCGGCGCCTGCTCGCCTCGCCCTACCCGCCGCGGGCCCTGCTCGGGGTCGGCCGGCGGATCGAGGACCTCGCGCCGGACCTCGCCGGGGTCGACGTCCCCGCCTACGTGACCGACGCCGACACCATGGCGCACGTGGTCGGCTTCCACCTCAACCGGGGGGTGCTCGCCAGCGCCGACCGCGCGCCGGCGCCCGACCTCGCGGGCCTCCTCGCGCGCGCCCGGCGGGTGGCCGTGCTCGAGGGCGTCAACGACCACGAGAACCTCGGCGCCCTGTTCCGCAACGCCGCGGCGCTCGGGGTGGACGCGGTGCTGGTGGGCCCGGGGTGCGCCGACCCGCTCTACCGGCGCAGCGTGCGCGTCTCGATGGGCCACGTGCTGCGCGTACCGTTCGTGCCCTGCGAGCTCGACGAGGCCGTGACGGCGCTGCGCGAGGCGGGCTTCGTCCTCGGGGCCCTGACGCCGGCGGGCGACCCCGGGGCGCTGGCCGGGCTCGCCGACCGCGAGCGGGTGGCCCTCCTGCTCGGCGCCGAGGGACCGGGGCTCTCCGCCGCGGCGCTCGCCGCCGCCGACGTCCGGGTGCGCATCCCCATGGCCGGCGACGTCGACTCGCTCAACGTGGCCACCGCCGCCGCCGTCGCCTTCCACGCCACCGCGGGCGTGCTCGTCCCGGGCGGGCGGGCGACGCCGTGAGGGTCGTGGAGGTGGCCGCCGTGCGGGGCCGGGCGCTGGTCGCCGGGGTGCCGCTCGGGGAGCCGGAGGCCGACGGCGGGCCGGGGCGGACCTGGGGGCTGCCGCCGGACCTGGTCGACGCGCTGCAGGAGTGGGCGCGGATCGCGGCGGCGGTGCCGGCCGGGATGGCCGCCGACCCCACCGCCGACACCGTGAGCCGCCGGGGCCGCCAGCTGGCGGCGCGGCTCTCGGTGGAGCTCGCCGCGCCGGTCGACTACCGGGACCCGATCACCGGCCACCGCGTCGCCCTGCGCGCCGTCACCCGCACCCCGCACCCGCCGCCGGTCCCGCCGCTGCCCCGCAACGGCCACGCCACGGGGCCGGCGCCGCACCCCGTCGTCGAGGGCGGCGAGCCGTCCGCGGTCACGGCCGCCGCCGAGCCGACGCCGTGGGGGGTGGGCCTGACCCTCGCCGTCCTCGTGGCCGGCGTGGTCCTGCTGGCGAACCTGGCGCTGGCCGCACCCCTGATCACCGGGCTCGGGCCGCTCGGGCTGCTCGTCGACGCGGCCGTGGTCGCGGGTCTCGTGCCGGCGCTCTGGCTCAACCGGCACGTGCCGACCTGGCGCTGGGCGGTGTACGGCACGTTCGCCGGCACCGGGATCGCCCTGGTCTTCCTGGCCGTCGCGGCCTTCTGAGGACCAGCCGGGTCAGCTCCGGGTCAGCGCGCGCCGGTCAGCTCCGCGGCGAGCGCGTCCCCAGCAGCACGTCCTCCCACGACGGGACGATCGGGTGCGTGCGCCGCCCGCGCCGCCCCGTCTCGACGGGCGCGTCGGGCTCGCCCGTGGTCGCGGCGGGCCGGCCGGGGCGGGGCACCGGGACCTGGTCGTCGGTGACGGCGGTGGACTCGGCGGTGGTCTCGGCGGTGGCCGCCGGAACGCTCGGGCCCGTCGGGGCCGTCGGGTGCGTCGGGGCTGTCGCCGCCGAGCCCCGGGTGGGACGCCCGCCGCGTCGGGCCGCGCCGCGCTCACCCCGGCGAGAGGCACCGCCGTGACCCGTGCCGTGGCCCGTGCCGTGGCCCGTGCCGTGGCCGGAGGCGGTGCGCCGCGCCGGCGCCGTGTCGCCCCCGACGGCGAGGGCCGGGGTCTCCTCGAGCGCCTCGTCGTGCTCCTGCGCGGCCTCGACGCGCGGGGCCTCGGACGCGGGCTCCGGCGGGGCCGCCGGCACCGGCGCGTCGACGCGGCGCGGGCCGCCGACCGGGTCGTGGCCGAGGAGCTCGCGGGCCGGGTCGTCGCGCGGGTCGACGGTGCCGCCGTGGCTGCCGGGGCGGAAGGCCCAGCGGGCGAGGTTGTCCGAGCGGCCCGTCTGCCACGCCAGCGTGACGATCCACTGCGCGTCCTCGCCCTTGCGGGCGTCCCAGCGCGCGTCGTCGAGCTCCTGGCCGCGCGCGACGAACGTGGCGGCGACGATCTCGCCGAGCGTGCGCCCGTCGGTGCGCGTGGGGTCGGACGGCAGCAGCGGGTGGGCGCGCCGGGCGATCTCGGCGACGCGGGCGCGCTCGAGCAGCACCGGGTAGGCGAACCGCTCGACGTGCGCGGTGCTCACGCCCGAGGCCGCGGCGACGTCGTCGACCGACTCGCCGGCCCGCACGCGCGCCTGGATGTCGCGGGGACGCAGCGGGCTCGAGACCTCGATCTCCATCTGCCCGAGGCGTCGCACGTCGCCCCGGGCCGCGGCCCGCAGGCGCTCGTCGCCGGAGACCGCGAACCGCTCGTGGCGGATCGGGTCCTCGAGGATCACGGTCTCGTGGTCGTCACCCAGGCCGACGACGCGCAGCTGACGCATCAGGCCTCCCCGTCGGCTCGCGGCCCGGGCCCCGTCTGTCGGGTGGGGCCTCGTGGCTCGCGGACCGACGCTAGGCGACGGATCTGCACGGACGAGGGAGGCGCGCCGCGCCCGTGTCCCGCCTGTCTGTGGACGGGAGACACGGGCGGGGCGCGTGTGACAGATGTGCTACCTCGATCGGACCAGTGCGCTGGTCACGACTGGCGCTCGACGACCCAGTCGATGCAGCGGGTCAGCGCGGTCACGTCGTCCGGCTCGACGGCGGGGAACATGCCGACGCGCAGCTGGTTGCGCCCCAGCTTGCGGTAGGGCTCGGTGTCGACGACCCCGTTGGCGCGCAGGGTCGCCGCGATCGCCGCGGCGTCGACGGACTCGTCGAAGTCCACGGTCCCGACGACCTGGCTGCGGTGCGCCGGGTCGGCGACGAACGGCGTCGCGAACGACGACTCCTCGGCCCAGCGGTAGAGGCGGTCCGAGGAGTCCTTGGTGCGCCCCGTGGCCCAGTCCAGGCCGCCGCCGGCGTTCATCCACTCGATCTGGTCGGCGAGCAGCAGCAGCGTCGCGACCGCGGGGGTGTTGTAGGTCTGGTCCTTGCGCGAGTTGTCCAGCGCCGTCGGCAGCGACAGGAACTCGGGGATCCAGCGCCCGCCGGGCCGGTCGGTGTCGATCTGCTCGACGCGCTCGAGCGCGGCCGGCGACATGATCGCGATCCAGAGCCCGCCGTCGGAGGCGAAGCACTTCTGCGGGGCGAAGTAGTAGACGTCGGACTCGCTGATCGCCACCGGGAGCCCGCCCGCGCCCGAGGTCGCGTCGACCGCGACGAGCGCGTCGCCCGCGCCGCTGGGGCGGGTCACGGGCACGGCGACGCCGGTGGAGGTCTCGTTGTGGGCCCAGCCGATGAGGTCGGCGCTCGGGTCGGCGGTGGGCGCCGGGGCGCTGCCGGGGTCGGCGGAGACGACGATCGGGTCGGCGAGGAAGGGCGCGCCCTTGGTCACCGAGGCGAACTTCGAGGAGAACTCGCCGTAGGTCAGGTGCAGGCTGCGCTCGCGGACGAGGCCGGCGGCCGCGGCGTCCCAGAACGCGGTGGTGCCGCCGACGCCGAGGACGACCTCGTAGCCGTCGGGGATCGAGAAGAGCTCGCGCAGCCCGGAGCGCACCCGCCCGACGATCGACTTCACCGGCTTCTGGCGGTGCGACGTCCCCATCACCGCGGCGCTGTCGGCGATGTGGGCGAGCTGCTCGGGGCGCACCTTCGAGGGCCCGCACCCGAAGCGCCCGTCGCTGGGCAGGAGCTCGGCGGGAATCTGCAGCGTGTCGGTCGACGTGGTCACCGCGGCATCCTCCCAGCGTCGCGGTGCTCGTGCTGTCGCCTGCACCACGTCACCCGAGTGCCAGCCTGGCGTCCACGCTGGCACCCGACGTCAGGAAAGCCCCCACGATCACCGCTCAGGCGCTGCGCGCCACCGCCTCGACCGGCCGGGCACCCGGCCCGATGTACTGCGCCGACGGCCGCACGAGCCGCCCGGTGCGCCGCTGCTCGAGCACGTGCGCCGCCCAGCCCGCGGTGCGCGCGCAGGTGAACATCGCCGGCATCATCGCCGCCGGCACGCCCGCGAGGTCGAGCACCACCGCCGCCCAGAACTCGACGTTCGTCTCGATCGCCCGGTCCGGCCGGCGCTCGCGCAGCTCGGTGAGCGCCGCGGTCTCGAGCGCGGCGGCCGCCTCGTAGCGGGGCGCGCCCAGCTCGCGGGCGGTCCGGCGCAGCACGCGGGCGCGGGGGTCCTCGGCGCGGTAGACGCGGTGGCCGAAGCCCATGAGCCGCTCGGACCGGTCGAGGATGCCGTGCACGACGCCGGCGGCGTCCCCGGTGCGCTCGACCTCGGCGATCATCGGCAGCACCCGGGCCGGCGCGCCGCCGTGCAGCGGGCCGGACATGGCCCCGACCGCGGCGGACAGCGCGGCGGCGGCGTCCGCGCCGGTCGAGGCGACGACGCGCGCGGTGAACGTCGAGGCGTTGAGTCCGTGCTCGGCGGCGGACACCCAGTAGGCGTCGAGCGCCCGCACGTGCGTCGGGTCCGCCTCGCCGTGCCAGCGGGTCAGGAAGCGCTCGACGGGGTCCTCGGTGGTCAGCGCGCTCTCGGGCACCGGCGCGGCCTCGGCGCCCCGCGCCGAGCGGGCGACCAGGGCCAGCGCGGCCGCGGCGCAGCGGGCGAGGTCGTCGCGGGCGCGCTCCGGGGTGGCGTCGAGCAGCGGCGGCAGCGACCACCGCGCCCCGAGCAGCGCGAGCCCGGCCTGCGCGTCGACCCGCACGTCGCCGGCGAAGAGCGGCTCGAGCCCGGGCTCCTCGCGCGGCAGGGGACGGCCGAGGTCGCCGTCGACGAGCAGCCCGAAGACGTCGCCGAAGCCCACGGCGCCGACCAGGTCGTCGATGTCCACCCCGCGGTAGCGCAGGGCGCCGCCGTCGCGGTCCGGCTCGGCGATCTCGGTGCGGAACGCCACCACGCCCTCGAGGCCCGGCGAGTACCCGGGCGGGGGCGGCACGGCGGGTGACGGCACAGCAGCAGCAGCGCTCACGGGGGTCCCTCCTCGCGTCGGCGACGCGGGGACCAGGGGCCCCGCTGCCCAGCAGCACCGTGCGTCGCGGCCTGCCCGGCGGGCAACGGAGCGTGCGCCGGACGGCTTGTGTCACTGCTCACGTGGTGTGCACGGCCGCGTCGCCTACGGTGCGGCGGGACGGACACGGACACCGCGAGGAGGTCGGGTGACGGCACGGAGCACGGGCCTGCCGGGGATGCGCGAGGACTACCGGGCCGCGACGCTCGACGCCGAGGACCTCGCCGCGACCTGGCACGAGCAGCTGCACGCCTGGATCGCCGCCGCGCGGGACGCGGGCCTGCCCGACGCCAACGCGATGGTCCTGGCCACCGGCGACGACGAGCACCGCGTCACCACCCGCACCGTGCTCGCCAAGGACGTCGACCCCGCCGGGGTCACGTTCTTCACCAACTACACCTCGGAGAAGAGCCACCAGCTGCGCCAGACGCGCCAGGCGTCGGCGACCTTCCCGTGGCTCGCCCTGCAGCGCCAGGCCACCGTCATCGGCACCGTCGAGCTGCTCTCGCGCGAGGAGACCGCCGAGTACTGGCGCACCCGCCCGCGCGGCTCGCAGCTCGGGGCGTGGGCGTCGCCGCAGTCGGCCGTCATCCGCGACCGGGCCGCCCTCGAGGAGCTCCTCGCCACCGTCACCGAGCGGTTCGCCGACGACGAGGAGGTGCCGCCCCCGCCGCACTGGGGCGGCTGGCGGCTCGTGCCCACCCACGTCGAGTTCTGGCAGGGCCGCGCCGACCGCCTCCACGACCGTCTGCGCTTCCGTCGCACCGACGGCGGGTGGGTGGTCGAGCGCCTCGCGCCGTGAGGGCGCACGATCCCGTGCGTGCCACGTAGCCGGGGCTTCCTCGCCGACACCACGCCGCTGCGCACCCCCGCCTTCAAGCGGCTGTGGATCGCCGCGATCGTCACGGTCGTCGGGGCGCAGCTCACCGTCGTCGCGGTCCCGACGCAGCTCTACCAGCTGACGGGGTCGTCGGCGTGGGTCGGGCTCGTCGGCCTGTTCGGCCTCGTCCCGCTCATCGTCTTCGGGCTGTGGGGCGGGGCGATCGCCGACGCCGTCGACCGCCGCGGGCTGCTGGTGTTCACCGGCACGGGCATCGCGGTGACCTCCGCGCTGCTCGGGGTCGTCTCGGTGACCGGCGTCGGCGGGCCCTGGACGATCCTGTCGCTCTACGCGGTGCAGACCGCGTTCCTCGCGATCAACCAGCCGACCCGCGCCGCGGTCCTGCCCCGGATCCTCCCGAACGACCAGCTGCCGGCGGCGAACACGCTGCTGTTCACCGTCAACCAGGTCGGCGCGATCGCGGGCCCGCTGCTCGCGGGCGTCGTCCTGACCTTCAGCTCGGTCGGCATCCTCTACTTCGTCGACACCGCCTGCCTGGCCGCGGCGATCTGGGCGGCGTTCAACCTGCCGCGCCTGCCCGTCGGGGACGGCCCGGGCGGGCTGCGCGGGGCGATCCACGCGGTGCGGCGGAGCGCCGGGTTCGCCGACGTCCTCGCCGGCTTCCGCTACATCGCGACCAGCCAGGTGCTGCTCGTGTCGTTCCTCGTCGACATCGTCGCGATGGCGGTCGGCATGCCCCGCGCGGTGTTCCCGGAGGCCGCCGAGCGCGTGTTCGGCGATCCTCCGGGCGGCGGCTTCGCCCTCGGCGCGCTGTTCGCCTCGATCGCCATCGGCGCGACGCTGGGCGGCCTGTTCTCCGGGCGGCTGCACGGCATCCGCCGGCAGGGCGTCGCCGTGACGGTGGCGATCTGCGTGTGGGGCCTCGGCGTCGCGCTGTCCGGACTGACCTCGATGCTGTGGCTCGCAGTGACGCTGCTCGCGATCGCCGGCGCCGCCGACCTCGTCAGCGCGGTGTTCCGGCAGACGATGCTGCAGGTCGTCGCCACCGACCGGATGCGCGGACGCATGCAGGGCGTCTTCACGGTCGTCGTCGCCGGCGGCCCCCGCGTCGGCGACCTCTGGCACGGCCCGGCCGCCGACGCCTGGGGCACCGGCGCCGCCACGTTCGTCGGCGGCATCGGGGTCATCGTGCTGACGGTGCTGGTCGTCGCGATCTTCCCCGTCTTCTGGCGCTACCGGGCCCCGCTGCCCGGCGACCCGCCCCCGCCCGAGGCCGTGGCCGCCTCCGACGACGTCTCCGCGGACGCCGCTTCCGACGACGCCTCGGGCGACGCGGCCTCGGCCGACCCGCCGGGCCGCGGCGGGAAGACGGCGTCGGAGGACGGGCCCGCCTGACCCGGGGCCTGCCGGTGCGGGAACCCCAGCCCGTGCTGCGGCACTTCGGGCGAGGCGGAGTCCAGCGGCACCGCGGGCGAGCGCACGAGCCCGAGCTGTGCGGTCTGGCGCGGCAGCAGCGCGTCCATCAGCCAGTCGACGGCCGTGCGGACGCGGTTCCCGGGCATGGCCATCAGGTGGTAGCCGCGGGCGACGACGTGCGCGGGCACCCCGGTCAGCTTGACGCCCAGCGGGTTGGCCGCCGCGTCGAAGCCGCCGAGGTCGACGACGAAGCCGAGGTCGCGGTGCTTGTAGGCCTTCGCGCGCCCGTGCCCGAGCGACGCGGCGACGTTGCGCCCGGCGAGCTTGCCCTGCCGCTCGGCGTGCTGGGCGGTCATCGCGGTGTACTCGCCGGGGCGGGCCTGGTCGGGCACCGCCGCGGCGTCCCCGCAGGCGAAGACGTGCGGGTGCCCGGGCACGCGCAGGTGGGTGTCGGCGACGATCCGGCCCTGGTCGACCTCGACACCGAGGTCGTCGATCAGGGGGTCGGGGCGCACCCCGACGCACCACAGCAGCGTGCGGGTCGGGATGTGCTCGCCCGAGGAGCTCAGGCGCACCCCGTCGCCGGTGGCCTCGTCGACCTGCTCCCCGGTGCGGACGTCGACCCCGCGCTCGCGCAGCACCCGCTCGGCGTTGCGCCCCAGGTGCGCGTCCAGCCCGGACAGGACCTCGCCACGGCTGACCAGCACCCAGCGCGGGACCTCCGCCAGGCCGCGGCTCTTCGCCAGCTCCTTGGTGAACAGGAACCCCTGCGCGGTGGCCTCGGTGCCCGTGTAGCCCCCACCGACCACGACGACCGTGAGGCGGGCCTCGCGCTCCTCGGGGTCCTCGCACACCGCGGCGAGCTCGACCTGGCGGATGAGGTGGTCGCGCAGGTAGAGCGCCTCGGGCACGCCGCGGAAGCCCTGCGCGTACTCGGTGATGCCCGGCACCGGGAGCACCTTGTGGACGCTGCCGGCGGCGATCACCAGCCGGTCCCACGACGTCTCGTGGTGGATGCCCTCGGGGTCGAGCCAGCCGATGGTGTGCCCGTCGAGGTCGAGCTCGTCGACCTCGCCCGGGGCGTGGCGCACGCACGACGGCAGGGCCGCGGCGAGCGCGACGGAGATCCGGCGCGGCTCGAGGATGCCGGCGGCCACCTCGGGCAGCAGCGGCAGGTAGAGGAAGTAGTTGGTCGGGCTGACGAGGACGATGTCGACCTCGTCGCCCATGCGCTTGGCGAGGGAGCGCGCCGTCTGGAAGCCGGCGAACCCGCCGCCGACGATGACGACCTTCGGGCGGCGCCCCGAGCCGTCCGGGGAGCCGTCCGGGGAGCCGCCCGGGGTGTCGTCCGTCATGACCGGCTAGGTGACCGCTCGGGTGTGGGGACGAAACCGGCGCCACGCAGAAGCAAACCGATCGTCACAACCGCTAGCGTGTTCCGCCGTGCACCCGACCGGCGAGCAGATCGACCTCGTCGCGGGGCCCACCCGCGTCGTCGTCACCGAGGTCGGCGCGGGCCTGCGGGCACTGAGCGTCGACGGTCAGGACCGCGTCGAGACCTACGACGCCGACGCGAGCCCGCCGATGGGCGCGGGCTGCGTGCTCGTGCCCTGGCCCAACCGCATCGCCGGCGCCGCGTACACCTGGGCCGGCCGCGAGTACCACCTCGAGGCCACCGAGCCCGCCCGCGGCCACGCCATCCACGGCTTCCTGCGCCGCCGGCCCTGGCGGATCGTGGCGCGCACCGACGACGCCGTGACCCTCGCCGCGGAGGTCGACGCCGGGTGGGGCTGGCCGGGGCCGCTGCACGTCGCGACCACCTACAGCGCGACGCCCACCGGCCTCGCGGTCGCGCACGCGCTGACCAACACCGGCGACGCCGCGGTCCCCGCGGGCGTCGGCACCCACCCCTACCTGCGCGTCGGTGACGTCGCCCCCGCCGACTGCACGCTCACGCTCGCGGCCGACCGGATCGTCGACACCGACGAGCGGATGATCCCGACCGCCGTGCGCCCGGTCTCCCCGGACGAGGACCTGCGCGGCGGCCGCCGCGTCGCCGACCTCGCCCTCGACACCTGCTTCGGCGCCGCCCCGGGCGAGGACGGCGTGCTGGGCGTGCTCACCGCGCCCGACGGCCGCGCCACCGCGCTGTGGGCCGGCCCCGACGTGCGCTGGGTGCAGGCGTTCACCCCCGACGACCTCGCCGGGCGCGGGAAGGCCGTCGCCGTGGAGCCGATGACCTGCCCGCCCGACGCCGCCAACTCCGGCACCGACCTGCGCGTGCTGGAGGCTGGGGAGACGTGGACCGTGCGGTGGGGGGTCGAGGCGCGATGACCGGCCGTGTCGTGGTCGGCGGCGAGGCGCTGGTCGACCTGGTCCCCACCGGCGACGAGCACCCGGACGACCCCGCCCTGCGCGCCCTGGCCCCGCGCCTCGGCGGCGGGCCGTTCAACGTCGCCGTCGGCCTGGGACGCCTCGGGGTGCCGACGACGATGCTCACGCGGCTGTCGACCGACGCCTTCGGCGAGGCCCTGGTCCGCCGGCTCGACGCCAACGACGTCGACACCTCGCTGCTGCAGCGCGGCCCCGAGCCCACGACGCTCGCCGTCGTCACCCTCGACGGCGCCGGCGCCGCGCAGTACGCCTTCCACGTCGCGGGCAGCGCCGACCGCCTCGTCGCCGACCCCGGTGAGCTCCCGGCCGACACCGCCGCGCTCGCGGTGGGGACGCTGTCGCTGGTGCTGGAGCCGGGCGCGTCGCGCTACGCCGCGCTCGCCGTGCGGGAGGCCGAGCGCGGGCGGCTGGTCAGCCTCGACCCCAACCTGCGGCCCGGGCTCGCCGACGACCCCGGCGCCGTGATCGCCCGGCTCGACGCGATCGCGGCGGTCGCGGGCCTGGTCAAGCTCTCCGACGAGGACGCCGAGCGCTGGGGCCGCACCCCGTCGGACCTGCTCGACGCCGGGGCGGGCGCGGTGGTGCTGACCCGCGGCGCCGAGGGGCTCACCGCCCACACCCGCGGCGGCGGGGTCGTGGCCGTGCCCGCGGACGCCGTGGGGCCCCTGGTCGACACCATCGGCGCCGGCGACAGCGTGCACGCGGCGCTGCTGGCCTGGCTCGCCGGGCGCGGCGCGCTCGACCGCGCGGCCGTCGCGGACCTCGACGCGGACGCCTGGTCCGACGCCCTGCGCTCCGCGGCCCGCGCCGCGGCCTGGACGGTGTCGCGTGCCGGCGCCGAGCCGCCGTGGCGCCACGAACTCGACGGCTCCCTCGACGGCTCCTGGGCCCCGGCCCGCGACGTCGGGCCGTAACACAGCCGTCACGCAGTGACGTGGCCCACGTCGTGTGGCGACGGTCCTCGTACTGCACAGCGGGCTTTCCGGGCGCTACGGTTCGCGCTCGAACCACCCCCATCGCTGCGGGAGCACGCCGCGGGGACACCCCCCTCCGGCCGGGCGGCCCGGCACCTCCGCTCGCCGAGCCGGCGCCGCCGCCCTCCCGCCGCGGACGAGCGCGAGAGGGACTGACTGCCGATGGCCAGCGAGGACTCCGAGAAGCGCACTGCCACGCTGTCGTACCCGGGCGGCGAGCACCAGATGGAGATCGTCGAGGCGACCGAGGGTGCCTCGGGCGTCGCGCTCGGGAAGATGCTCGGCGAGACGGGTCTGATCACGCTGGACCCGGGATACGTGAACACCGGCGCCTGTCGCTCGGACATCACCTACATCGACGGTGACGCGGGCATTCTGCGCTACCGCGGCTACCCCATCGAGGACCTCGCCCAGAACTCCACGTTCGTCGAGACCAGCTACCTGCTGATCTACGGCGAGCTGCCCAACAAGCAGCAGTTGGAGACCTTCACCGACCAGATCCAGCGGCACACGATGCTGCACGAGGACCTGAAGAAGTTCTTCGACGGCTTCCCGGTCGACGCGCACCCGATGCCGGTGCTGTCGTCCGCGGTCTCCGCGCTCTCGACCTTCTACCAGCGCGCCCTCGACCCGTTCGACGAGCCGAACGTCGACCTCTCGAGCGTCCGCCTGCTGGCCAAGGTCCCGACCATCGCGGCCTACGCCTACAAGAACTCGATCGGCCAGCCGTTCCTCTACCCGGACAACTCGCTGGGCCTGGTCGAGAACTTCCTGCGCCTGACCTTCGGCCTGCCCGCCGAGCCGTACGAGGTCGACCCGGACGTCGCCAAGGCGCTGGACATGCTGTTCATCCTGCACGCCGACCACGAGCAGAACTGCTCGACGTCGACGGTGCGCATGGTCGGCTCGTCGCAGGCGAACCTGTTCGCGTCGATCTCCGCGGGCATCAACGCCCTGTTCGGCCCGCTGCACGGCGGCGCCAACGCGGCGGTGCTCACGATGCTCGAGGGCATCCGCGACAACGAGGGCAACGCCGACGAGTTCGTCCGCAAGGTCAAGAACAAGGAGCCGGGCGTCCGGCTCATGGGCTTCGGCCACCGCGTCTACAAGAACTACGACCCCCGCGCGGCGATCGTCCGCGACACCGCGCGCGGGATCATCGAGAAGCTCGGCGGCGGCGACGAGATGCTCGACATCGCCATGCGCCTCGAGGAGTTCGCGCTGCACGACGACTACTTCGTCGAGCGCAAGCTCTACCCGAACGTCGACTTCTACACCGGCCTGATCTACCAGGCCATGGGCTTCCCGACCGAGATGTTCACGGTGCTCTTCGCCATCGGCCGCCTCCCGGGCTGGATCGCCCACTGGCGCGAGATGATCGACGACCCGGACACCCGCATCGGCCGCCCGCGGCAGGTCTACACGGGCCCGACCCAGCGCTCCTACGTGGGCCTCGACCAGCGCTAGGTTCCGCACTCCTGTGGCAGCCCACTCCTGTGGCAGCGAACGCGCTGTTCGCTGCCTCTAGGCGCACGAACTCCCCGTTCGCTCGCCCGGTCCGGTGCGCTCACCGCGCCGGGCGGGCGTCCGGGGAGTAGTCGCCGGACGCCGGGGTAGCCGTCCGGCATGAGCGACTCCCGGGACGATCGCGACGACACCGCGATCGTCTGGTTCCGCCGCGACCTGCGGGTCGGCGACCAGCCGGTCTTCGAGGCCGCGGCCGCCCGGGCGCGGCGGACGCTGGCCGTGTTCGTGCTCGACGAGCGCATCCTCGGTCCGGCCGGCAAGGCCCGGCGGACGTTCCTCTTCCGCAGCCTGCGCGACCTCGACGCGTCCCTCGGCGGGCGGCTGCTCGTCGTGCGCGGCGACCCGGTCGAGGCGATCCCGAAGCTCGCCGGCGCGGTGAAGGCCCGCAGCGTGCACGTCGCCGCCGACTTCGGTCCCTACGGCCGCGAGCGCGACGAGGCCGTCGAGAAGGCGCTGGGGGAGCGGGACGTCGAGCTCGTCCGCACCGGGTCGCCCTACGCCGTCGAGCCCGGGAAGATCACGAAGTCCGACGGCGAGCCCTACAAGGTCTACACGCCGTTCAGCCGCGAGTGGACCAAGCGGGAGAAGGGCGCGCCGGCCGACACCGACGCCGCGACCGTCGACTGGATGGACCCGTCGGAGAAGGACGGCGGGCCGCGGGCGGTGAGGATCCCCGACGACGAGTCCGTCGAGGCCGAGCTGCCCGAGGCCGGCGAGCGCGCGGCCCACGAGCACTGGGAGGCGTTCGTCGACGAGCACCTCGCCGACTACGACGACCTGCGCAATCGTCCCGACAAGCCCGCGACCTCGCGGATGTCGGTGTACCTGAAGTACGGCGTGATCCACCCGCGCACGCTGCTGGCCGGCGTCGGCGGCTCGGGCAAGGGCGCGACCTCGTTCCGCAACGAGCTGTGCTTCCGCGACTTCTACGCCGCGGTGCTGTGGTTCTACCCCCGCTCCGCGCGCGAGAACTTCGACCCCAAGTTCGACCGGATGCCCTACGACACCGGCCAGGAGGCCGAGGAGCGGTTCCGCGCCTGGCAGGAGGGCCGCACGGGCTTCCCGGCCATCGACGCGGCGATGCGCCAGCTGCGCGGCGAGGCGTGGATGCACAACCGCATGCGGATGGCCGTCGCGTCGTTCCTGGT
Source organism: Actinomycetospora straminea (assembly GCF_028737255.1). Taxonomy (GTDB): domain Bacteria; phylum Actinomycetota; class Actinomycetes; order Mycobacteriales; family Pseudonocardiaceae; genus Actinomycetospora; species Actinomycetospora straminea. The sequence continues at coordinate 273,581 of NZ_JAQZAN010000003.1, forward strand.
CAAGGACCTGCACCTGCCGTGGTGGCGGGGGGCGCGGCACTTCCTGGACCTGCTCGTCGACGGTGACCTCCCGTCGAACCAGCACGGCTGGCAGTGGGCCGCCGGCACGGGCACCGACGCCGCCCCGTACTTCCGCGTCTTCAACCCCGTCACCCAGGGGGAGCGCTTCGACCCCCAGGGCGACTACGTCCGCCGCTGGGTGCCCGAGCTCGCCGGGATCGAGGGCAAGAAGGTCCACCAGCCCTGGACCCTCGCCGAGCCCCCGTCGGACTACCCGGCCCCGATCGTCGACCACAAGACCGAGCGCGCCGAGGCCCTGGACCGCTTCAACCGGCTGTGAGGCGGGGTCACAGCTGGTGGTCGTGCACTCATCATGGTCAACAGCCCTCCGACCCCGATGGGCGCACACTCGAGCGGGGTGCGCGGCCCCCGGAACGACCGAAGGGCACCTCCGGTCGAGCGGAGGTGCCCTTCGGTCAGGAACGGCCGGGGGTCACTGCTGGCCGATGAGCCCTTGCTGCGTCAGGAACTCGCGGGCGACCTGGTCGGCGTCGCGGCCCTGGGACGAGATCTGCCCGTTGAGGTTGAGCATCACGTCGTCGGTCAGGCGCGGCGCGATCTGGTTGAACACCTCGACGACCTGCGGGTTCCGGTCGACGACGTTCTTGCGGATGGTGTTCGACGCGTTGTATTTCGGGAAGAAGTTGCGGTCGTCGGCGAGCGACACGAGGTTCAGCGCGGGGATGCGGCCGTCGGTGGTGAACACCTCGCCGAAGAAGCAGGGGTTCGCGTTGGCCGTGGCCTGGTAGATCGCGCCGGTGTCGAGCACGGTCAGGGCCGGCGGGGAGTCGTAGGGGCGGGTGACGCCGTAGGTCTGCAGCAGGTTCGGCAGGCCGTCGTTGCGGCTCGCGAACTCGGCCTCGACGCAGGTGGTGGCGCGCGGGTCGCCGCTATTGATGAAGTTCGCCCAGTCCGACGTGGTGCGCATGTTGTTCTGGTCTGCGAAGGCGCGCGTGGTGGCGATCGCGTAGGTGTTGTTGAACGGCGTGGGGTTGGTCCACACGATCTGGTTGCGCTGCAGGTCCTGGTCGCGGGTGGCGATGTACTGCTGCTGCGAGTCGGGGATCGGCGTGGTGTTGCCGAGGTTCGCGATCCACCCGGTGCCGGTGTACGACCAGCCCATGTCGATCTCGCCGGACAGCAGCGCCTGGCGGGCCGCGGCGGAGCCGGTGATGTTGCAGCGGTCGTTGACGGTCGCGCCGACCGACTGCAGCGAGGCGACGCTCATCTTGCAGAGCAGGAGCTGCTCGTCGAACTCCTGGCCGCCGACCGTGTAGGTCTGGCCGGCGAGGTTGATGCCGCTGGCGGCGAGGCTGCCGCCCTGTGCCTGGGGCTGACCGGAGCCGGAGAGGCCGCCGCAGCCGGCGAGGACGAACGCGAGCACGGCGATGGTCGCGCCGACCATCCGCCCCGTGGACCGTGTGAGCATCGCGAGATCGTTGCACTGCCGACGGGAGATGGCGAGGGGAGAAACGGACGGACCGCCCCGCCGGCGACCTCCTCGAGAGCCGGCGCCTCCTGGCCGCACGAGGACGCCGCGTGGCCGGGCGCGTCGCGTCAGGTCCGCGCCCGCCCCAGGGCCTCGCGCAGCGACACGCGCGCGCCGGTGCGCAGCACCGAGTTCGCGTAGATCCGCCCGCCGAGGGCCAGCACGACGGCCGTGAACGCGATCGTCAGCGCGAAGGCGAGCACGACCTGCCCCGCCGGCGCGACGCCCAGCGCCATGCGCGCGGGCATGAACAGCGGGCTGAACGGCGGCAGCAGCGACAGCACGGTGATCCCGGCGCCGCGCGGGTCGGAGGTCAGCAGGTTGAAGCCGACGACGAAGCCGAGCAGCACGGTGATCGTCACCGGTGAGAGCACGCTCTGGGTGTCCTCCTGCCGCGACACCAGCGACCCGGCCGCGGCGAACACCGTCGCGTAGAGCGCGAACCCGAGCAGGTACCAGACGACGACCGAGACGAGCGTCGTCACGAGCCCGGGGCCCACGACGAGCACGCCCGCCGCGCCGGCGACGGCGAGCCCGGCGCCCCCGAGGATGACGAGCTGCAGCAGCCCGACCGCGCCGAGCCCGAGCACCTTGCCGAGCAGCAGCTGCCACGGCCGCACCGACGACAGCACGATCTCGACGACCCGGCTCGCCTTCTCCTCGACGACGCCCTGGGCGACCATCGCCCCGTAGGACTGGATGGAGAAGAACAGCAGGAACGCGCCCGCCAGCCCGAGGCCCAGCCGCGGGCCGGCCTGCGGGTCGGGCGGCTCGGCGGCCACGATCACCGGCCCGGACTCGGCCAGCGCCGCGTCGAGCGCGCCCGGGTCCACCCCGCGTCCGGTGAGGAACGCGTCGCGGACGACGACGGTGGTGGCGTCGTCCAGCACGCGTTCCAGGTCGGCCGGCGGCTCCGACTCGACGAACACGCGCGGCCGGGCGGGCTCGCCGCCGACGAGGGCGTCGAGGTCCCCGGCGCGGACCGCGGCCTCGCCCGCCGCGACGTCGGGCTGCGGGATGACGGTGAGCGTGACGCCCTCGGTCGGCGCCGCGCGCTGCAGGGGGCCGGCGAGCGCCACGGCGGGTCCGGTGACGCCCACGCGGGCCGTGTCGTCGCCGGCGGTGATCGTCGCGAGGACGGCCGCGTAGGCGCCGAGCAGCACGAGGACGGCGAGGGTCCCGAACACGAACGCGCGCCCCCGGACCCGCGAGGCGAACTCCCGGCGGGCGATGAGGCCGACCGGGCGCAGGCGCGGGTTCACGCCGCGGCGCCGGGCCGTCGGCGGAGGTCCGGGACGTGGTCGGCGACGGCATCGCGGTAGATCTCGGCGAGCGTCGGGCGGCGGCGCCGGAACTCGTGCACCGGGCCCGTGCGCCGGGCCGCGTCGAGCACCGTGCCGAGGGTGGTGTCCGAGGCATCGGCGAGCGTGAGGACCGTGCCCTCGTCCGTCACGCGGACCGCGGCCACGCCGGGCAGCACGTCGGCCCACCCGGTCGCGGCCTGCGGGGCGTCGACGACGAGCTCGGTCGCCGAGGCCGCGCGCAGCTCCGCGACCGTGCCCTCGGCGACGAGGCGCCCGGCGCGCACGATCCCGACCCGGTCGCAGAGCCGCTCGACGAGCTCGAGCTGGTGCGACGAGAAGACGACTGGCGCGCCCGCGTCGCGGCGCTCGCGCAGGACCTCGCTCATGACGTCGACGGCCATCGGGTCGAGGCCCGAGAAGGGTTCGTCGAGCACGAGGACGTCGGGGTCGGCGACGAGCGCGGCGGCGAGCTGGACGCGCTGCTGGTTGCCCAGGCTCAGGCGCTGGACGTCCTCGGCGCGGCGCTCGGCGATCCCGAGGCGAGCGGTCCAGCGGTCCGCGGCGGCGCGCGCCTCCGCGGCCGACCGCCCGCGCAGCTCGGCCAGGTAGCGCAGCTGGGTGCCGACGGCCATGCGCGGATAGAGGCCCCGCTCCTCGGGCATGTAGCCGATCCGCCGCCGGGAACCGGCGTCGAGCGGGCGGCCGTCCAGCCGCACCTCCCCGCCGTCGGCGGCGAGCACACCGAGCGCGATGCGCATCGTCGTCGTCTTGCCCGCCCCGTTCGCGCCGACGAAGCCGTAGAGCTCCCCGGGCCGCACCGTGAAGGTCATGCCGTCGAGCGCCACCGTGGACCCGAACCGCTTGGAGATCCCGTCGATCTCGAGCATCGCACCCACCTCCGAGCCGGCGGTCAGGATGTCGGAGTCCCCCGATCGCGTCCACCGGAGGACAGCCCGCCGACCGGGACCGCATCGTGACCCCGTTCGTCCCAACGAGCGCTGGCGGTCGCGAGGACCTCCGGTGGAGGCTGGACCGGGGAGAGGGGGCGGGGCGTGCGCATCGCGGTGGTGACGACGGTGACCGTGATCCTGCTCCTGGGCGCCGTGCCGCTGGCCGTGCCCGGGGTCCCGCGGCTGCACGGTGTGCCGCCGCTCGTCGCCCTCGGCGTGCTCGTCCTGGCCGGCGTCGCGCTCGTCGTGGGGCTCGCGCTCCTCGCGCTCGGGCGACGGGCGCAGCGGCGCGACGAGGCGGCCACCGCGGACCCGGCCGTGCGCCCGGCCCCGGAGCCTGCGCCGGTCCCGACGACCGCCCCGGCGGCTGCCTGGGTCACCGTCCGGACGCGCTGGTAGCGCTCAGCCCACCGGCCAGGCGTCGGTCAGCGGGGCGCCCGACACCGGGCCAGGCCAGGTCCACACCCACACCGGCCGGCGCCCGTCGGCGGTGTGCGCGACGGCGCGCTGGCGGCGGTAGTCGGGCCCCTCGTAGGCGTCGAGGGCGGGCAGGGCGGTCGGCGGGTCGGCGAGAGTCAGCACCGCGCCCCGCGCCCGTCCCGGGCCGCCGCGGACCAGCGCCGGGTAGCCGCGCCCGGTGTCGTGCACCCGGCCCGGGAGCCACGCCTCGACGGGCGCGCCGGTCACGTACGGCGCCACCAGCCGCCACGCGCGCCGGCCGGGCAGCAGCGTGCCGTAGACGAACACGCGGTCGGGCCACGAGGACGGGTCGGGGACGCCGTGCTCGACGGTGACCGCGTCCGGGACGGGCGGGGCCGGCTCGCCGACGAGGTCCCGCGCGGCGGCCTGGTCCACGTCGACGACCGGCACCGGCGCCCCGTCGACCAGCAGCGGCGCCCGGACCGGAGCCCCCGCCCAGTACGTCCACACGCCGTCGAGGCGCGCGCCGTCCTCGGTCTCGACGCGGCCGGTGCGCAGCCGCACCAGGTCGTAGCGCTCACCGCGTCCCTCGCAGCGGTCCAGGACGGCGACCTGGTCCGGCGTCGCCATCCACACCGCGTGGGTCTCGACCGCGCCCGGGGCGACCGCGAGCGTCGCGGGCCGCGCCCCGTCCCGCGCCCGCAGCCCCGCCGCCCAGACCGCGGCGAGCCCCTCGACCCGCGCCCGCAGGACCACCACCGGCCCCGCGAGGCCCAGGTGCTCGCGCAGCCACGTCAGCTTGCCCGGGCTGCGGTTGGACCCGAACGCGAGCACCGGGACCCGCGCGGCCATCGGCGCGGCCCCGCGCCCGGCGAGCCAGCGGTCGAGGTCGGCACCGTCGGCACCGTCGGCACCGTCGGCACCGTCGGCACCGTCGGCACCGTCGGTGCCGTCGGTGCCGTCCAGGACCCAGCCGGCGGCGGCGCGGTCGGACGGCGCGAGGCGGTGGCTCGCGGCGTCCAGGTGCACGAACGAGAAACCCGGCGCGACCCCGGGGTAGGGGTCGGCCGGGTACTCCTCGTCCGGGTAGGCGCTCAGGACCTCAGTAGCCCCGCTCGCGGTACTCCTCGAGGCGCGCGGCCTCGTCCCCGACCTTCGTCGTGTCGCCGTGCCCGGTGCGGACGATCGTGTCGCCGGGCAGCGAGAACACCTTGTCGGCCAGCGACTCGATGATCACGTTGAAGTCCGAGTACGACGGGCCCGTCGCGCCCGGGCCGCCGTTGAACAGCGTGTCGCCGGAGAACAGGGTGCCGATGTCGGGCGCGTAGAACACCGTCGACCCGGGGGAGTGCCCCGGTGTGTGGATCGCCCGCAGGTCGATCCCGCCGATGGTGAACGTCTCGCCGTCGTGGATCTCGCCGTCGGGCTCGCGGTCCGGGTAGGTGAGGTTCCAGACGACCCGGTCCTCCGGGTTGAGCAGGATCGGCGCGTCGAACGCCGCCGCGATCGCCGGGGCGGCGTTGACGTGGTCGTTGTGCGAGTGCGTGCACAGGATGGCCACGACGTTGCGGTCGCCGATCGCCTTCTTGATCGCGTCCGCGTCGTGCGGGGCGTCGAGGAGGACGACCTCCGACGAGTCGCCGACGATCCAGACGTTGTTGTCGACGTCGAACGAGTTGCCGTCGATCTGGAACTGGCCGGACGTCGTGAGGTGCTCGACGCCCTCGCCGACCTTCTCGGCGGTCACAGGATCACCACCGAACGCAGCACGTCGCCGTGGTGCATCTTCTCGAAGGACTGCTCGACGTCGTCCAGGGAGATCCGCTCGGTGACGAACTTGTCGAGCGGGAACCGGCCCTGCAGGGCGAGGTCGACCAGCATGGGGAAGTCGCGGCTGGGCAGGCAGTCGCCGTACCAGGACGCCCGCAGCGACCCGCCGTGGGAGAAGAACGGCTGGAAGTCGGCCTCGAGCTTCATGTCCGGCGACGGCACGCCGACGAGCACCAGGCGCCCGGCGAGGTCGCGGGCCTCGAACGCCTGCTTCCACGTGGCCGGGATGCCGACGGCGTCGACGACCACGTCGGCGCCGAAGCCGTCGGTGAGGTCGCGGATGCCCTGCACCGGGTCGGTGTTCTTGGCGTTGATGGTGTGGGTGGCGCCGAAGCCCTTGGCCCACTCCAGCTTCCGGTCCTCGGTGTCGACGGCGATGATCGTCGTCGCGCCGGCCAGCGCCGCGCCCGCGATGGCCGCGTCGCCCACGCCGCCGCAGCCGATGACGGCCACGGTCTCGCCGCGCTTGACCTCACCGGTGTTGATCGCCGCACCCGCGCCGGCCATGATCCCGCAGCCGATGAGCCCGGCCTCGGCCGGATCGATGTCGGGGTTGACCTTCGTGCACTGCCCCGAGTGCACCAGCGTCTTCTCCGCGAACGCGCCGATGCCCAGGGCCGGCTTGAGCTCCTCGCCGGTGTCCTTGAGGGTCATGGCCTGGGCGGCGTTGTGGGTGTCGAAGCACAGGTGGTGCTTGCCCTTGCGGCACGCGCGACAGACCCCGCACACGGCGCGCCAGTTGAGGATGACGTAGTCGCCGACCTCGAGGCCCGTGACGCCCTCGCCGAGCGACTCCACCACGCCCGCCGCCTCGTGACCGAGGAGGAACGGGTAGGCGTCCTCGATGTTCCCCTCGCGATAGTGCAGGTCGGTGTGGCAGACCCCGCAGGCCTGGACCTTGACCACGGCCTCACCCGGCCCCGGGTCGGGGATGACGATCGTCTCGACCGTCACCGGCTTGCCCTTCTCCCGGGACACGACGCCCCGGACCTCCTGCGGCATGTGCTGGCCTCCGTGTTCTGAGGGTGTGCTCCCGGTCACCTGTGCCCGGGCACCCACCTTGGCATGCGCACCCGACCATGGTCACCGCCGTGAGCATGATCGATCCGCGGTCGTGGTCGGTCGGACGGGGCCGCGCCCGGCTCCTCCCACCGGTCGCGGCCCCGCACCCGGGTTCGACGCAGCGACCCCGCCGTCGGTTCCCTGCTGGTTCCCGCACGTCCCCGGACACACGACGGCGCGGCGGCCACCTCGCGAGAGGTGACCGCCGCGCCGGACGTGATCGACGTACCGATACGGACACTGGGTGTCAGCGACAGCACGCCGACACCGGGATCAGACGTGGAAGATCAGCGCCGAGCCCTGGCCGCCGCCGCCGCAGAGGCTGGCCACCGCGTAGCCGCCGCCGCGGCGGCGCAGCTCGTGGGCGCAGTGCACCGCGAGGCGGTTGCCGGTGGCGCCGATGGGGTGGCCCAGGGCGATGGCGCCGCCGTCGGTGTTGACCTGGTCGGAGCTCAGGCCGAGCTCGCGGGCCGACTGGATGGCGACGGCCGCGAACGCCTCGTTGATCTCCCACAGCGAGACGTCGGAGGGGTCGATGCCCTCGCGGCGCAGCGCCTTGAACGCGGCGTTCGACGGCTGCGAGAGCAGCGAGTTGTCCGGGCCGGCGACCCAGCCGTGGTTGCGGATCTCGCAGAGCGGCTCGAGGCCCAGCTCCTGGGCCTTCTTCGCCGACATGACGACCGTGGCCGACGCGCCGTCGGAGACCTGCGAGCTGCTGCCCGCGGTGATCGCACCCTCCTTGGCGAACGCCGGCTTGAGCTTGCCGAGGCCCTCCGCGGTGGTGTCGCCGCGGACGCCCTCGTCCTCGGTGACGCTGATCGGGTCGCCCTTGCGCTGCGGTACCTGGACCGCGGTGATCTCGGCCTCGAAGCGGCCGTTCTTGGCGGCGTCGGCGGCGCGCTGGTGGGACGCGGCCGAGACCTCGTCCATCTCCTCGCGCGACAGGCCGATCGAGGAGGCGAAGCGCTCGGTCGAGGCGCCCATCGACTCGTGGTCGTAGACGTCGGTGAGGCCGTCGTGCTCGGTGGCGTCGATCAGCGACCCGGAGCCGTACTTGTAGCCCGCGCGCGCCTTCGGGAGCATGTGCGGCCCGCCGGTCATCGACTCCATGCCGCCGGCGACGACGATGTCGTACTCGCCGGCCTGGATCATCTGGTCGGCGAGGGCGACGGCGTCGAGGCCGGACAGGCAGACCTTGTTCAGCGTGAACGACGGCGTCGACATCGGGATGCCGGCGTCGGTGGACGCCTTGCGGGCCGGGTTCTGGCCGTTGCCGGCCTGGACCACCTGGCCCATGACGACGTACTCGACCTGCTCGCCGCTGATCCCGGCGGCCTCGAGCGCGGCCTTGATCGCCGCGGTACCCAGGTCGCCGGCCGTCATGCCGGCGAACGCGCCGGAGAGCTTGCCGATGGGAGTGCGCTTGCCGGAGACGATGACGGAGCCGGGCATGCGGTGGACCCTCCTGGTCGAATGGGTGGCGCGGCGGTGCGCCGGGGACGACCGACCACCCGGGCGGTCTCCGTGGGTGGTCACGGTGCGCGGTGCCCTCGTCACGTGAGGGCCGGACGTCTGAACGTACCCGCGGGCCCGGGTCGGCACCCAGGCCCGCGGGCGGAGGATCACCGCAGGTTCTGCGGGATCGTTCCAGGTCGATCGACTACGGCCGCGAGTGCTCGGCGACCGCGGCCAGGAGCGGCGGCCACTCGTGCCGCAGCGCCTGGTTGCCCATGAACAGCCCGAGGTGCCCGCCGGGCGCGGTGCGGGTGGTGACCTGGTCGGCCGGCGTGGACACGTGGTCCGCGGCGGCGAAGACCTGGATCGGCGGGGTGATGTGGTCGGTCGCGCCACCGAGGAGGAACAGCGGGCAGGAGATGCGCCGCATGTCCACGCGCTCGCCGCCGACGACGAGGTCGCCGTGGATGAGCTCGTTGCCGGCGAACAGGTGCTCGACCAGCCACAGGTAGAACGTGCCGGGCACGTCCTGCGTGTGCTTGAACCAGTCCTCGAACGCCTCGTAGCGCCCGATGGCCACCGGGTCGTCGAGGTTGCGCAGGAGGTCGACGTGCTTGGCGATCTCCGCGTCGGGCCGGATGGCGATGAAGCCGCCCAGCACGAACGAGCCCGGCATGTTGCCGCCGCCCGCCGCGACCATCGCCCGGTACGGGAGCTGGCCGAAGCGCTGGGTGAACACCCGCGACGACGCCCCGATCGGGGTCTCACCGGCGTGGAAGTCGATGGGCGCGCCGGCGAGGGTCAGCGTGTTGACCTTCTCCGGGTGGATCGCGGCGTAGATCGTCGCGAGCCACCCGCCCTGGCAGTCGCCGATGAGGTTGACCCGGCCGCCGGCGTGCTCGACGGCCCGGTCCACGACGGCGATGTAGTCCTCGATCGTCGTGCCCGAGGTCTCGCGGGTGGCCCCGACCCAGTCGAGGGTGAACGCCCTGGTCAGCCCGGCCTCGCGGATGACCATCATCTGCGACTGGCGCGGCTGGAAGTCGACGATGCACGAGTCGTGCCCGGCCTGCGGCGGCAGGACGAGGGCGGGGACGACGTCGTCGGTCGAGCCCTGCGAGAAGTCGCGCAGGCGGGCGATCGGCGTCTCGAAGACGATTTCGTGCTCGTTGTGCCACTGGGGTCGCCGGCGGGTGAGCACGTGGCGCCACCACCGCTGCGCGTCCCGGGTGTTGCGGCCGGGCGAGAGCGACTGGCGCAGCGCCCGGCGGGCCACGTAGCCCGCGCCCTTGGTCATCTCCGCGACACCGCGCACGGCGGCCGTCGCGTGGTAGCCGCGCAGGTAGGCCGCGGGATCGGGTGAGGGGGCCTCGGTCTGCACCGCCGTGGGGTCGGCGTCCAGCACGTCGCTGGTGTTCTCGAGGTCGTCGGCGAGGGCCGTCATGGCGCACCTCCTCGCGCTCACGCAGGGTGAGCGCTCGATCGCACCCGGCTCTGGGTGCTGCACGGAACGTACGGGTGCTTGGGATGTTTCGCAACGAGCGTCTACCGGACGGTAGGGCCGTCCGGGGCTTCCCCACGGGCCGATCCGCCCAGTTCGATGGGCACCGGACCGTGTGGTCCGGCCCACGCCGTGGGTACATGGACCGCCGACAGCGCTGTCCACGACGCAGGGGAGCACGCATGGGAGACATGACCGGACAGGTGGCCATCGTGACCGGCGGCGCCCGGGGCATCGGGCGCGCGATCAGTGCACGGATGGCCCGGCGCGGCATGAAGGTCGGCGTCGGCTACTCGTCGAACCCGACCTCGGCCGAGGAGCTGCAGGCCGAGTTCCCGGACCAGATCACCATCCACCAGGGCAACATCGGCGAGCGCGGCGACTGCGAGCGCGTCTTCGACGAGGTCCTGCAGGCGCACGGCCGGGTGGACGTCCTGGTCAACAACGCCGGCATCACGGCCGACAAGATGGTGGCGAAGATGGAGGTCGACGACTGGGACCGCGTGGTCCAGGTCAACCTCTCGGGCACGTTCTACATGTCGCAGCTCGCGTACCTGCACATGGCCGAGCGGGGCATGGGCCGCATCGTCAACATCAGCTCGGTCATCGGCGAGAAGGGCAACGCCGGGCAGGTCAACTACGCGGCGACGAAGTCCGGGCTCTTCGGCATGACGATGTCGATGGCCCAGGAGGGCGCGCGCAAGGGCGTCACGGTCAACTGCGTGGCGCCGGGCTACGTCGAGACCGACATGGTCGCCGCCGTGCCCGAGCAGGCCCTGGAGAAGATCGTGGCGGGGATCCCGCTCAAGCGCCTCGGTCAGCCGGACGAGATCGCCCGCGTCGTCGAGTTCCTGGCCGACCCCGAGTCGGGGTACATCACGGGCCAGGTCTACTCGGTCAACGGCGGCCTGCACATGGACGCCTGACCAGGGACGACACCAGGGGCTACACCAGGCGCGCGGTCAGCTCGTCGCAGACGTCGTCGAGCGCCGTCGCCGCGGCCCGGCAGACGCCGGGGAACGACAGGAAGCCGTGCACGGCGCGGGCGTGGTCGGTGTGCCGGACGGGCACGCCGGCCGCGTCCAGCCGCGCGGTGTAGTCGACGCCGTCGTCGTGCAGCGGGTCCACCCCGGCGGTGACCACGAGCGCCGGGGGCAGGCCGGACACGTCCGGCGCGAACAGCGGGGAGCAGAGCGGGTCGCCCGGGTCGGCGGGGCCGGCGGGGCCGCCCAGGTAGTGGCGGCGGAACACCTCCATGTCCGCGCGCGTGAGGACCGGCCCGGCCGCGAAGCGGTCCACCGACGGCCGCGAGAACGTCAGGTCGAGCACCGGGTAGAGCAGGACCTGGGCGTCGATCACCGGCCCGGCCTCGCGGGCCAGCAGGCAGACGACGGCGGCGAGGTTCCCGCCGGCGCTGTCGCCCATGACGGCGAGGCGGTCCGCCCGGGCGCCCAGCGACGCCGCCTCGCGCGCCACCCACGACACCGCCGCGTACCCGTCCTCGCGCCCCGCCGGGTAGGGGTGCTCGGGGGCCAGGCGGTAGTCGACCGACACCACGAGCGCGCCGACCCGTGCGGCGACGTGCGCGCACAGCCAGTCGGACTGGTCGAGGTTGCCCAGCGTCCCGCCGCCGCCGTGGAAGTTGACGACGACGGGCAGCGCGCGCGCCGTCTGCGGGCGGTAGAGGCGCACCGGGAGCGGGCCGACGGCGGTGTCGGCGACACGGTCGGTGACGAACACGCCCCGCGGCATCGGGCCGAAGACCCGCGAGGTGACCAGGTTGTGGGACAGGCGCCGCTCGCGGGCGCGCGTGATCTCCTCGGGGCCCATGCGGCTGACCGCGACCGCCCCCGACACGTCGGCGAACCACGTGAACACGCGCAGCCGGACGTCGATGTCCATGGCGCCCCCTCCCGCGACCCTGCTGGGCTCGCTCCCGCCCGTCGCGGCGACCACCCGGTGATCACGGCGGCGGGAGGCGGACAGACTGCCCGATCGGCCCTGCGACACGCGCCCCGAACGGCCCATCGATCGGGGGCTGTCGGTGACCGGTTCCTGGTCCACGGGGACGAGCGGGTGAGACGCGTGTCGCAGCGACGACACTCCGCGTCGCTTCGGCGGGCGGTTGCTCCGGACGTCGGAGCACGGCGGCGGACGGGCACTGACCGTGGCGCCACGTCGCGGCCCGTAGCGTCGGTCCGGTGAGCACGCCGCCGACGAGCGACCGGGGCGACCGCCCCGACGCCCGGCAGCTCGAGAACCTCCTCGTCGCGGCCGTCGTGCTCGTCCTGCTCGTCGGCGCCGCGGTCGCGGGCGTGGTGGCGGTGACCCGCCGCGGACCCGACGCCGCACCCACCTACGCGCAGCCGGCCGCCGCGCCGGCGCCCGCCGACGCCGCGACGCGGGCCACCTGGGCCGCCGACACGGCCGGTCGCAGCGGCGTGCCGGCCCGCGCGCTCGCCGCCTACGCCGGCGCCGAGGCCGCCGCGCGCGACGAGCTCGCCGACTGCGGGCTGTCGTGGGTGACCCTCGCCGGGCTCGGGCGGGTGGAGTCGAACCACGGCCGCTTCGGCGACACCGCGCTCGACGACGGCGGCCGCCCGCGCGAGGCGATCCGCGGCCCCGAGCTCGACGGCACGAACGGCAACCGCACCATCCGCGACACCGACGGCGGGCGCCTCGACGGCGACACCACCTACGACCGCGCGGTCGGCCCGCTCCAGTTCATCCCGACGACCTGGGCGCTCTACGCCGCCGACGGGGACGGCGACGGGGTGAGCGACCCCGACGACCTCGACGACGCCGCCCTGGCCGCCGCCCGCTACCTCTGCACCGACGACCGCGACCTGCGCCGCGGCGACGACTGGCGCGCCGCGGTGCTGGCCTACAACCGCTCGCAGGCCTACGTCGACCGCGTGCGGCGCGAGGCCCTCGGCGCGGCGAGCGCCACGTCCTGAGGCGCGCGGGAGGGCCCGGCGGTCGGCTCGGGCCCGGCTCAGCGGCGGGCGAGCCGCCGCTCGCCCAGCGACCCGGTGCGGTACTCGAGCCCGTAGTGCCCGAACACCCCCGGCTCGTCCTCGGCGCGCAGCTCGCCGTCGGTGTCGATCGACGGCGCCTCGCGCACGAGCTCCCGGCCGAACGCGATCTTCACGTGGGCGGGCGTCACCACGGCGCCCTTGAGCGGGGCGAAGGCGAGCCGGGTGCCCCCGAAGAGCGAAGAGATCCTCACCGTCGCGAACACCGGCTCGTCGCCCAGGGTGTCGACGTAGACCGCGTCCAGGGTCCCGATCTTCGAGCCCTCCGGGTCGACCACCGGGCGGTTGCGCCAGTCGCGGATGTTCTCGGCCGGGATCACGGGGCCGAGCCTAGGGCCCTGGTCAGGCCGCGAGGGCCCGGCGCACCGACCGCTCGACGAGGATCGGGAGGAAGGCGCTGACCCGTGCGCCGGCGAGGCGCTCCCGGGCGTCGGCGACCAGCAGGTGCACGTGCTCGGCCGGCACCCCGGCCCGCGTGTACCGGTCGACCAGGCGCGCCTCGGTGTCGCCCAGGGCGTCCGGCGCCGGGGACGTCGTCGTCGTGGTGCCGGTGCCGCTCGCGTCGACCGTGGTGGTCATGCCCCGTCTCCTCGTCCGCGCCGGTGTCCACGACTCGCTCGTGCACAACCGATCCCATCCCAGCAGGAGCGCGAGGGTCCGGGCCAGGGGAATGACTCGGTGCTCACACCCCGGCCGGCCGAGGTCACACGCCGCGCAGCGCCGGCTGCTCGGCGGTGTCCGGGCGCGTGCCGAGCAGCGTCTCGTCGGTGGTCGGCAGCTCGGCGCGGGCGATCCGCCCGCCCCGGGCCAGCGCGCGCCCGATCGGGTAGGCGAGCGCGGCCGGGGGCAGCGGGCCCTCCTCACCGCCGAGGTGCACGCGGACCTCGGCGGGCTCGGCGCTCGGGTCCTCGGGCAGGCCGAGGCGGCGCAGCGCCTGCCCGGCCACGGCCCGCGAGCTGTCGTGCAGCCCGGTGCCCGGCGGCAGCGCGGCGAGGATCTCCTCCACGACCAGCGGGTAGTGGGTGCAGCCGAGGACGACCGAGCGGCACCGCGCGGGCGTGCGCGCCGCGGCGTACGCCACCGCCTCCCGCACCGCGGCGGCGTCGGCGTGCTCGACGGCGGTGGCGAGCCCGGGGCAGGCGACGGACTCCGCCTGGCCGGGTGCGGCGAAGCGCGCGACCAGGTCGGCCTGGTAGGCGCTGCCCGTGGTGCGCTCGGTGGCCCACACCGCGAAGGGCAAGCCGGTGGCGCCCGCGGGCTTGACCGCCGGCACCGTCGCGACCACCGGCCGGTCGGGCTCGAGGGCCTCGCGCAGCGGGACCACCGCGGTCACCGAGGCGGTGTTGCACGGCACCACGATCGCGTCCGCCCCCCGCTCGACGGCGCGCCGGCCGGTGCCGACGACCCGGTCGACGATCCACGACGACGCCTTCGACCCCCACGGCATGCCCTCGGGGTCGAGGTAGAGGTCGAGCGCGAGGTCCGGGCGCAGGTGGCGCAGCCACCCGGCGGTGGGCAGCAGGCCGCACCCCGAGTCGAGGAGCGCGACGCGCTGGGGGCGCTGGGGCTGGCCGGCCATCGCCTCCGAGTCTAGGACGACGCGATCTCGGACCGTCCCTCAGACCATCGCGGCGCTGCCGACGTCCGGGTGCTCGCGGTGGAAGGCGACCATCGCACCGACGTGCTCGGCGAACGACGGGCAGCGCACGCCCACCTCGTCGAGCAGCGCCGTCGTGGCCGTCACGTCGTAGACGGTGGGGTGGGTCAGGTAGTCGAGCGTCGACGAGGGCAGCTTGAACAGCCGCCCGACGCCCGGCAGATGGTCGATCGAGAAGCGCGAGAGCGTCGTCGGCACGGGCACGACCTTGAGGCGCTTGTCGGTGTGGGCCGCGAACGCCTCGCACATCTCCAGCACCGACGGCGGGCGCGGCGCGGCCAGCGCCACCGTCCGGTTCACCGCGCCGGCGTGCGGCGCGAGCGCGGCGATGGCGTCGACGACGAAGTCGCTCGGCACGAGGTTGAACTGCACGCGCGCCGGGTCGCCGGGCAGCGGCATCACCGCGACCCGGCCCTGGCGGGCGATGAGCTGCAGGGCGTAGTACGGCCCGTCGTACTTCTGGGTCTCGCCGGTGCGGCTGTCGCCCACGACCACCGACGGCCGGTAGATCGTCACCGGCATCCCGGCGTCGCGCGCCTTCGCGACGACCCGCTCGGCCTCGTGCTTGGTGTGCTCGTAGTGGTTGGAGAAGGACTGCCCGAGCTCGAGGTCGTCCTCGGCGAAGATGCCGGGGTAGCGCCCGGAGACGTAGCAGGTGCTGACGTACTGCAGGCGCACGAGCTCGTCGGCGCCGCGGGCGAGGTCGACGACGTTCCGCGTGCCCTCGACGTTGACCGCCCACGCGAGCTCCGGCGCGACGGACAGGTCGTAGACCGCCGCGAGGTGGAAGATCTCCAGCGGCCCGCCGCGCAGCCTCGCGGTCTCCTCGTCGTCGAGACCGAGGCCCGGGCGGGTGATGTCGCCGACGACGAGGCGGGTGCGCCGCGCGATGGCGGGCTCGGCCGACTCGAGGCGCTCGAGGGTCCCGCGCGCCTGGTCGAGCCAGCGCTCCTGCACGAGCGCGACGGCCTGCGCGTCCGGGGACCGGCGCAGCGTCCGTGGCAGCAGCGCGCTGCCCAGGAAGCCGGGGAAGCCGGTGTAGAGCACGGTCGTCGCCAACGCGGGCCTCCGGGGTCCCTCGGTGTCGGGGTGCGCAGAGAGAACCACGACGGCGCTGCTCGTGCCGGGCGACCGGCACACGACCGGCTGTGAGCGCGGTCATGGGCCCCGACGTCTCGGGCCGGGAAGGTGTCGCCGTCACCGCACCCGGGGAAGACTTCGCAGAACGGCCGGATCGGCAGGGAGGGTTCAACCAGATGAGCGCGCAGCGCATCGTGGTGGTCGGCGCCGGGTTCGCCGGCTTGAAGTGCGTCCAGCGCCTCGAACGTGAGCTCAAGGACGAGCTGGCGCGGAACGAGGTGGAGATCGTGGTGGTCAACCCCCACGACTACATGCTCTACCTGCCCCTGTTGCCGCAGGTCGCGGCCGGGGTGATCACCGCCCAGTCGGTCACCGTGCCGCTGCCGCGGGCGATCAAGCGGGCGCAGCGGCTGCCGGGCCAGGTGGTCGGGCTCGACCTGGAGCGCAAGGTCGCCGTCGTCAAGAAGATCAGCGAGGACGTCGTCGACCTGCCCTACGACCGGCTCGTCATCGCCGCGGGCAGCGTCACCCGGCAGTTCGACATCAAGGGCCTCGAGGAGCACGGCCTCGGGATGAAGAACCTCGGCGAGGCCGCGTACCTGCGCGACCACGTCCTCTCCCAGCTCGAGCTGGCCAACGCCTCGACCGACCCGGAGGAGCGCGCGGCCCGCTGCGGCTTCGTCGTGGTCGGCGGCGGCTACGCCGGCACCGAGACCGCCGCGTGCCTCGAGCTGCTCACCGACGCCGCGATGAAGCGCTTCCCCCGCCTCGACCCGACGCTGGTGAAGTGGACGCTGGTCGACATCGCCCCGCGCCTCATGCCCGAGCTCGGGCAGCGCCTCGGCGAGGAGGCCCTCGACCTGCTGCGCCGCCGCGGCATCGGCATCCGACTCGAGACCGGTGTCGAGGAGGTCACCGACTCCAGCGTCACCCTCACCGACGGCAGCACGATCCCCACCAAGACCCTGGTGTGGACCGCCGGCGTCACCGCGAGCCCGCTGGTCAAGATGCTCGGCGTCGAGCTGGTCCGCGGCCGCGTCAAGTGCGGCACCGACCTGCGTCTCGAGGGCTACGAGGACGTCTTCGTGCTCGGCGACGCCGCCGCGGTGCCCGACCTCACCGCGGACCCGCCCGGCTCGGCGCTCTGCCCGCCGACCGCGCAGCACGCGACGCGGCAGGCGGTGATCGCCGCCGACAACGTCGTCGCCTCGCTGCGCGGTCAGCCGCTGCGCGAGTACAAGCACCACGACCTCGGGCTCGTCGTCGACCTCGGCGGCACCCAGGCGGTGGCGCACCCGCTGAAGCTGCGGCTCACGGGCGTCATCGCCCAGGCCGTCACCCGCGGCTACCACCTCTACGCGCTGCCGCTCCAGCGCACGCGGATGCGGGTGATCTTCAACTGGATCCTGCACCTGTTCGGCGGCGACGACTTCATCCGCATCGGCTTCCTCGCCGGCCGCAAGAGCGAGACGTCGTCGTTCGAGGAGACGCGCGACTACCTCTCCGAGGAGGAGATGGCGAAGCGGGCCACGGCGGCCTCGTGAGCAGTCCGCGGTGACGGCCGGCAGGGACGACGATGAGGACGGCGGCGGACGGGTCACCGACCTGGTCGCCCGCGACGGCACGCGCCTGCGGCGCTGGGACAACGGCGCCGCGGGCGTGCCGGTCGTGCTGTCCAACGGGCTCGGCGCCAGCCCGACGGCGTGGCCCTTCCTGCACGGCGAGGACTGCGGCTACCACGCCACCAGCTGGCACCACCGCGGGCTGGGCGGGTCGGCGCGCCCGGACGACGAGACGCACATCGGGGTCGGCGACCACGCCGAGGACCTGCTCGCGGTGATGGACGACGCGGGCATGGACCGCGCCGTCGTCGTGGGCTGGTCGGTGGGGGTGGCCGTGGCGATCGAGGCCGCCCGCCGGGCGCCCGGCCGGGTCGCGGGCCTGCTCGCCCTCGGCGGGGTCGCCACCGGCGCGTTCCGGGTGCTGCCCCGCGGCCCGCTGCCCGGCCAACTGCCCGAGGGCGTGCACCGGCGCGCCGCGCAGCTCGGCGGCTGGCTGCTGCGGGTCGTGGGCCCGCCGATCTCCGGGGTGATCGACCTGTTGCCGCGCAGCCTGGACGCCTCGCGGGACGCGTTCGACCGCGCCGGCGTCGACCCGGCGGTCCTCGACCCCACGGGTGCGGCGGCGCCGATGATCACGCTCGCCGAGGTGGCGCGGCAGTTCGCCCGCCACGACTGGACGTGGTTCTCGCGGATGGTGCTCGCGGCCGCCGAGCACGAGGCCCCCGCCGACGAGGACCTCGCGACGCTGACGATGCCCGCGACCGTCGTCGCCGGCGACTACGACACCCTCGCCCCGCCGGCGGACATGGCCGCGCTCGCCGCGGCCCTGCCCGACGCCCGGCTCGCGCGCCTGCCCGGCTCGCACTTCCTGCCGCTGCAGTTCCCCGACGCCCTGGCCGGCGAGCTGGCGGCGCTCGCCGAGCGCGCGGGCCTCGACGGGGACTAGGCCAGGAGGAGGCGCTCAGGCGCGGCGCACGATCCGCTCGGCGAGGAAGCGCAGCGCGAGCTCGTAGCCCGTCGTCCCGGCGCCGGCGATCACGGCCGTGGCGACCGGCGACACGTACGAGTGCGACCGGAACGCCTCCCGGGCGTGGACGTTCGACAGGTGCACCTCGACCACGGGCACGGGCAGCGCGGCCAGCGCGTCGCGCAGGGCCACGGACGTGTGCGTGTAGCCGCCCGGATTGATGATCACTCCGCCGTGGCCGGTCATGGCCTCGTGGACGGCGTCGATGAGCACGCCCTCGTGGTTGCTCTGCCGCGCGTCCACCTCCAGGCCGAGCTCGGCGGCGGTGCGGCGGCACCGTTCCACCAGGTCGTCGAGGGTGTCGGTGCCGTAGACCTCCGGCTCCCGGCGACCCAGGAGATCCAGGTTGGGGCCGTTGACGACCAGGACACGGCGGGCGTCGTGCTGCCACTCCATCGGGGGTTCCTAACCACGCTGTTGTCATTCGGGGGTCAAGCGGACGGGTGGGGTGACCGATGAGGGGAGCAGCGCCCACCGTGCTCACGGCGGGCGGCCTCCCCACCCGGACGGAGTCTGTATGAGGACGGTTCTGATCTGCGACGACCGGCGCAGTGTCCGCGAGGGCCTGACGCGCGTCATGTCCGCGGTGCCCGGTGTCCAGCGCATCGACTGCGTGTCCACCGCCGACGAGCTGCTGACCCGCTACGCCCGCCAGAGCGCGGACGTCGTGTTCGTGGGCACCCAGCGCGCGGTGGCCTCGGGCGCCGAGGCGACCCGTCGCCTCATGGCCGCGCACCCCCAGGCCAACGTCATGGTCTTCGGCGCCCCGGACGACGGCGGCAGCATCGCGGCCGCGATCGCCGGCGGCGCCCGCGGCTACCTGCGCTGGGACGCCTCGCGCCCCGAGCTGGTCGCCGCGCTCGCCCACTCCGCCGCCGGCGCCGAGGTCGGCGCGATGCCGATGCAGCGCGGCGCGTCGCCGGGCCAGGGCGTCAACCTCACCGAGCGCGAGATGCAGGTCCTGCGCGGGATGAGCCAGGGCAAGAGCAACGGCCAGATCGGCCGCGAGCTCTACCTGTCCGAGGACACGGTGAAGACCCACGCCCGGCGGCTGTTCCGCAAGCTCTCGGCCGCGGACCGCGCCCAGGCCGTCGCCCAGGGCTTCCGCTGCGGCCTCGTCTCCTGAGCCACACCGCGGTCCCCGTCCACGAGAGGCCCCGCCGGGTCGGAGGCGGCAGGGTCCTCGGGGGCACCGGACAGGCGGTTACTGGCTGGTATCACTCGCTGGGCGAGCGATACCAGCCAGTAACCGCCGCAGAGGGTGGCGGTCAGGGGCCGACGACGGTCCGGATGCGGTCGTCGCGCACCTCGGTGCGGGTGCGCCGGTGCGTGCCGAAGCGGTGGCGGATGCCGTCGGGGCCGGCGAGCCAGCCCTGATAGGCGTCGAGGACCACCTCGCGGCGTCCGCCCTCGTCGTCGCGGACGGTGATCGTGTAGCGGGTGTCGCGCGCGAAGCGGAAGCGCGGCGCGGCGGGGGCGGTCGGTGGCGTGCGGGTGACCATCGCCCCGGATCGTACGGGCACGGATCACCGCGCGGTTCCCTCGAACGGAGCAGCCTTCGGGAAGGTGATCGAGGTCTCGGCGGCCCTACCCTTCCCGGGCCCGGTGCGCCGACGCGGAAGCGGTGTCGACCTGTGACCGAACCTGTCCCTCATCCGGCCCCGGACTCCGTCCGCGCGGCCTGGGCCGCCGGTCGCGCGGCCCGCAACGGCTGGCTGACGATCCCCGACCCGCACCTCGTCGAAGTGGTCGCGGCGTCCGCCGCCGGGCGCGGCCTGCTCGACGCCCTCACCCTCGACCTGCAGCACGGACTGTTCGACCGCGCCCGCAGCGCCGACGCCGTCCGCGCGATCGCCGCGCACGGGCTCGCGCCGCTGGTGCGCCTGCCCGCCGTCGACGAGGCGACGGTCGGGTTCGTGCTCGACCTGGGCGTGCGGGGCGTGATCGCGCCGATGGTGGACGACGCGGCCGCCGCCCGCGAGCTCGTCGCCGCGTGCCACTACCCGCCGGCGGGGCGCCGCTCGTTCGGGCCGGTGCGCACGGCGCTGCGGCCCGGTGACGACCCGGTCGCGGCCGCCGACACCGTCCTCGCCTTCGCCATGGTCGAGACCGCGGACGCGCTCGACCGCGCCGACGAGATCGCCGCGGTGCCCGGGCTGGACGGGCTGTTCGTCGGGCCCGGCGACCTCGGCGTCGCGCTGGGGATCGGGGCGGCGCAGGACCGCGAGGAGCCGGCGATCCACGACGCGTTCCGGCGCGTGCTCGCCGCCTGCGCGGCCGCGGGGACGCGCGCCGCGGTGCACGCGACGCGGCCGGAGTACGCCGCCGCGCGGGCCGCCGACGGGTTCGCGCTGGTCACGGTGTGGTCCGACGTGCCGGCGATCCTCGGCAGCCTCGACGGGGTGCGCGCTCCGTTCGAGAGCTGAGCGGCCACAGCAGCCAGAGCAGCGGACCGGACCTGTCCGCCTCGGCGGGCACACTGTCCGCGTGCTCGAGACCTCCGCCCGCCTGCTGCGCCTGCTCTCGCTGCTCCAGGCGCGCCCGGAGTGGACCGGCCCCGAGCTCGCCGAGCGCATGGGTGTCACCACCCGCACGGTGCGCCGGGACGTCGACAAGCTGCGCGGCCTCGACTACCCGGTCGAGGTCGGCTTCGGGCCGGGTGGCGGCTACCGCCTCGGTGCCGGCGCGGCGCTGCCCCCGCTGCTGCTCGACGACGACGAGGCCGTCGCGGTCGCCGTGACGCTGCGGACCGCGGCCGGCACGGGGGTGGCGGGCACGGGGGAGACGGCGCTGGCGGCGCTGGTCAAGCTCGAGCGCATCCTGCCCGCGCGGCTGCGGCACCGGATCGCGGCCATGCCGGTGGCCACGGTGGCCCCGCGGGTCGCGCCGTCGGTGGACCCGTCGGTGCTGGCGGTCGTGGGCGGGGCGTGCCGCGACCGGCGCGTCCTGGAGATCGACTACACGGCCCGCGACGGCACGCCGACCCGCCGACGCATCGAGCCGATCCACCTCGTCGCGTGGGGTCGGCGCTGGTACCTCGTGGCGTGGGACCGCGACCGCGAGGACTGGCGCACGCTGCGCGTCGACCGGATGACCCCGCGCCTCGCCCCCGACGGCCTGCCCACCGGACCACGTTTCCCGCCGCGCGAGATCCCCGGCGGCGACCCCGCGGCGTTCGTCGCCGACCGCGTCGCCGACGTCCGGCCGTTCCGCTGCGTGGTGCGCGTGGCCGCCCCGGCGCCGGAGGTGCGCGCGACGATCTGGACCGACCAGGTGCGTGTCGAGGAGATCGGCCCGGAGGAGTGCCGGGTGTCGCTGTCGTCGGACGACGCGCGCTCGGCGGCGCTGATCCTCACCGGGCTGGACGCGGACTTCGTCGTCGAGTCCCCGGACGCGCTGGTGGACGAGCTCCGCCGGGTGGCCGACCGCTACTCCCGAGCGGTGGCTCCGGCTCAGCCGACGGCACCGCCCACCAGCCAGCCGATCCCGTAGGTCACGGCCAGCCCGAGCGCGCCCCCGACGACCACGCGGACCACCGCCCGGCGCGAGGTCGCCCCGCCGAGGCGGGCGCCGAGCCAGCCCGCGAGGCCGAGGGCGAGGAGCACGACGGCGACGGTCACCGGCACCCGCCAGGTGGGCGGCGTCGCCAGCACGGCGACCAGGGGCAGCAGTGCGCCGGTCACGAACGACACCGCCGAGGCGCCCGCGGCGCGCCAGGGGCTGGTCAGCTCGTCGGGGTCGAGGTGCAGCTCGGCCTCGAGGTGCGCGCCGAGCGCGTCGTGCTCGGTGAGCTCGACGGCGACCTGCCGCGCGGTCGACGGCGAGAGGCCCTTGTCCTCGTAGAGGGCGGCGAGCTCGGCGAGCTCCTGCTCGGGGGACTCCCGCAGCTCGCGCGTCTCCTTGGCGAGCTGGGCCCGCTCGGCGTCGCGCTGGCTCGACACCGACACGTACTCGCCGAGGGCCATCGATACCGCGCCCGCGACGAGACCCGCGATCCCGGCCGTCGCGATGGGGCCGCGTTCGATGGTCGCGCCGGCGACGCCGACGACGAGGCCGGCGGTGGAGACGATGCCGTCGTTGGCGCCGAGCACCCCGGCGCGCAGCCAGTTCAGGCGTTGGGACAGCTCGCCGCCGTGCGGTTCCGGGTGGACGGGGGCGTCGGCGGACATGTCCCCAGGCTCCCACGAAGACTGGAACGGTTCCAGAAAGCTGAGCCTCGCCTTGGTAGGCCGTGTCTCGGGCCCGACCGGTCCGCCGGATTCACGGCGATCCGTCGCGGCGAGGCGCACGATGGGGGAGCCGGGCCGTGCGCATCGGGGACGCCCGACCGGCAGGAGGAGGCGCCGTGGACACCGACGATGCCCGCACGGGGGACGACGGCCGGGACGGCCGGGACGGAGGCGACGGCCGGGAGGGTGGGCACGCCCGGGGCGGGCCGCCCGCGCCGACCGGGCCCGGTGGCCTGCGCGTCGGCGACGCCGACCGGTCGGCCGCCCTCGACGCCCTGGGCGAGCACTTCACCGCCGGGCGCCTCGACGTGGACGAGTTCGGGGACCGCTCGGGCCGCGCCGCCGGTGCCGTGCGCCGTGCGGACCTCGAGGCGCTGTTCACCGACCTGCCGGCGCCGCACCCGCCGCTGCCGCACCCGGCCGCGCCGCCGGCACCGCGTCCGGAGCCGCGTGCGCCCGCGGTGCGCCACGGGCGGACCCCGGCGCCCGGCCCGGTCGTGGGCGCGGGGATCGCGCTGATGCTGGTGATGGTCCTGCCGGTGCTCGCCCTGTCGGCCGCCGTGACGGGTTCGGTCGGTGGGCTGCTCGTGCTGCCGCTGCTCTTCGTGATCCTCGGGCACGCCGGCCACGCCCGGCGGCGGCGCTGGGACGGGCGCTGGGACGGGCGCTGGGACGGACACGGTCCGGGCGATCACTGGGGCCCGCCCGGACGGCCGTGACGACTCGTCCGCGGGGGGACTGGCGCGATCGCGCGGGATGAGGTTAGGCTTGCCTCATCGCTGCGCGGGTGTTGTGGTGGCGCCCAGCGGCAGCGGCGAGAGGTGGGCCCGGGCTCGAGGGATGAGCCCGGGCCCACCGATCTCTCCTGCATACCACGCTCGTCCGCCCGGCGCTGACGTCTCGCGCCCGACCTGCGGCGATGCGTCTCCCGATCGTCAGGTGTCGACGGCCCTCCGTACCTGCCGTGGCCTCGCTCCCGCCCGATCTGTCCGGATGGCCGGGTGAGGCGAGGCTTGGTTCACTCCGTCTCGTGCCGGACCACGACGCACCGCGCGCTCGCGACGGCCGGGTCCACCGCCTCCGGGGCGGCCGAGCCGCCCCACGCGACCGCGCGGTCGGGTGACCCGCGCCTCGCGGGGCGCGTCCGACGTGCCGCCCGCGAGCGGTCAGGGGAAGCTGGAGGGTGATGCGGACCATGGAAGAGGTCGTGCTGCTCGACGAGTCGGGCGCGGTCGCGGGGTCGGCCGCGAAGGCCGACGTCCACCACGACGCCACGCCCCTGCACCTCGCCTTCTCCTGCTACGTGTTCGACGCTCGCGGCGAGCTCGTCGTCACCCGGCGCGCCAGCAGCAAGGCCACGTTCCCCGGGGTCTGGACCAACTCCTTCTGCGGCCACCCGGCCCCGGGCGAGGCGATGGACCTCGCCGTGCGCCGGCGCGCCCGCCAGGAGCTGGGGATCGAGATCGACGGTCTGCGCCTCGTGCTGCCGGACTTCCGCTACCGCGCCGAGCAGGGCGGGGTGGCCGAGAACGAGATGTGCCCGGTCTTCGTCGCCAGCACCGCCGACGTGCCCGGCGAGCCCGACCCGGGCGAGGTCGACGAGGTCCGCACCGTCGCGTGGGCGCCGTTCCGCGACGACGTGCTCGCCGGCACCTGGCCCGGCATCTCGCCGTGGTGCGCCGACCAGGTCCGCGCCCTGGCCCCGCTCGGGCCCGACCCGGTGCACTGGGCGCCGGGCGACCCGGGCGCCCTGCCGCCGGCCGCGTTCCTGGCCGACTGAGCGATCCGCGCGGACACCGATGAGTCCGCGCCGCCGCGGGAGTTCCACCGGGTGAGGGCACGTGACCGACACCCGAGGAGGGCCCCATGTCCGACGCCGAGCACGAGATCCGCGACCTGGTGACCCGGTGGGCGCACGCCGTTCACACCGGTGACCTCGACACGGTGCTCGCCGACCACAGCGGCGACATCGTCATGTTCGACGTCCCCCCGCCCCACGACGGCGTGCGGGGGATCGCGGCGTACGCGGAGACCTGGCCGCCGTTCTTCGAGTTCCAGGCGCACGGCGGCTGCTTCGAGATCGTCGAGCTGGACGTCACCGCCGGCGACGACGTGGCCTTCGCCCACGCGCTGCTGCGCTGCGACACCGCCGAGGAGCTCGCGGCGCACCCGTCCCGGCGGCTGCGCCTGACCCTCGGCCTGCGCCGCGAGGGCGGGCGCTGGGTGGTCGCGCACGAGCACCACTCGTTCCCCGACGAGAGCGTGGTCCCGCAGGAGGACGAGGAGGCGGTGCGTGCGGTGCACCGGCGGTGGGCCGCCGACACCGCCGCCGGCGACCTCGAGGCGCTCGTGGCCCCGATCGCCGACGACGTCGTCTCCTACGAGCACGGCGGGAAGATGGCCTACGTCGGCAAGGACGAGGTGCGCGAGGTGTGCCGGGCGGGGCTGGAGTCCTCGCCCGAGCCGGTCGACTGGGCGATCCCCGACCTGCGCGTCGTCGCCAGCGGCGACCTCGCCGTGTCCTGGGGGATCGACGAGATCACCCTCGGCGGCGGTGAGACCGTCCGCTCGCGCGGCACGCGGGTCTTCCGGCGGACCGAGGACGGCTGGCGGATGGTCCACCAGCACCTCTCGTTCCCCGCCGAGTTCTCCGCCGAGTTCCCCGCCGGGTCGCCCGCGGAGGCGTGACCGGGGCTCAGGGTCGCGGGGCGCCCGGGTAGGTCCCGAACTGCCAGGTGTTGCCCTCGGGGTCGCGGATCGCCGTGTCGTGGGAGCCGTAGTCGGTGTCGTAGGGCTCGCGGACGACGTCGCCGCGCCCGTCCTCGCGCACCCGGGCGGCGAGGGCGTCGATCTCGGCGGCGTCCGGGTGCACGACGTAGGCGCTGAACGTCCCGGACGGCGTCGCGCGGTCGTCGGTGCCGGGGCGGCGCTGGCCCATCATGAGCCCGCCGCCGGCGGGCCAGGCGAGCTCGGCGTGCTGCACGACGCCGTCGTCGTCGGTGTAGGCGACGACCTCGACGAAGCCGAGGACGTCGGTGAGGAAGGCCATGAGGCCGCGGGCGTCGTCGGCGGCGAGGGTGGGCCAGACGGTGGGCGGTGGGGTCTTGCCGTCGGTGCTCATGGGCTCACCCTGGCGCGCCGGGCGTCGCGGCGTCTTGGACGTTCCCGATCTCCTCGGCGAGCCAGCGGGTGGGCGAGCAGCCGGCGAGCGCGCCGAACTCCCGGGTCAGGTGCGCCTGGTCCGCGTAGCCGCCGTCGGCGGCGATGTCGGCGAGGCCGAGGGCCTGCCCGGCGAGCGCCCGCGCGGCGAGGCGGCGGCGCGCGCGGTCGAACCGCGCCATGCGGCCCGCCACCTTCGGCGCCACCCCGAGCTCCGCGCGGAACCGCTGCCCGAGGTGCCGCTCGCTCCACCCGACCTCGTCGGCCAGCGCGCGCACCGGCACCCGCCCCCCGGAGCCGACGGTCCGCCGCCACGCGCGCCGGACCTCGGGCGCCACCGGCGTGGTCGCGCCGAGACCGGGCCCGTCACCGAGCGCCCGGCCGAGGACGTCGTCGATCGCCGCGAAGCGCCCGCCCCAGTCGTCGGCCTCCCCGACCCGCTCGTGCAGCTCGCGGGCGAGCGCGCCGAGCACCTCGTCGCCGTCCACCGTGACGCCGGCGAGCTCCGCGGCCGGCCGGCCCAGGAGCGCGCGGGCGGCGAGCGGGTCGAGCACGACGTGCACCCCGGACTGCCGGCCGTCGTGGACGATCGTCTCCGGTGTCGTGTGCAGGCCGCCGATCGCCACGTCGCGCGTCACCAGCGAGCCGTCGGGGGCCCGCATCGTCAGCGGCCTGCCGAAGGTGACGATGAACGTCAGGTACGGCGACGGCAGGCCCCGGTGGACGCCGGGAGCGGCGTGCAGGTCGTAGCCGTGGTAACCGACGTGGCCGGTCAGGGCGCCCGACGGGCGCCCGGCGCGCACGTCCGCCTGGTCGGCCACGGGTCCAGTCTGGCGTCAGCGACCGTCGTAGTCGACCGCCACGGACGGGCTGGTGGGGCGGGCCTGGCAGGTCAGGACGCGGCCCGCGGCGACCTCGTCGTCGCCGAGGGCGTGCCGGACGGCCATGTGCACGGTGCCGCTCGTCAACGACGCCGCGCACGTGCCGCACGCCCCGCCGGCACAGGAGTACGGCGCGTCGACGCCCGCGCGCACGGCGGCGTCGAGGACGGTCTCGTCCGGCCCGCAGTCGACGTCGGTGGTGGCGCCGGCGAGGGTGACGGCCACGGTCGCGGCGGTGGCGCCCTCGACGGGCCCCGCCGGCGCCGCGGCGGTGAAGAGCTCGCGGTGCACGCGGTCGGGGTCCACGCCGTTCTCGGTGAGGCCGGCGGTGAGCGCGTCGGTGAGCGCCTCGGGCCCGCACAGGAACCAGCCGTCGACGGCGTCGGGGCGGGGCACGTGCGCCAGCACACGCGCGGGGTCGAGGCGCCCGGACTCGACCGTCTCCCACCGCGCCGCGTCCTCGGGGCGGTCGTCGGGGACGGCGTCCTCCCGCGAGCGCACGTGCACGAGCCGCAGCCGGCCCTCCGCGCGCGTGACCAGCATCGACAGCTCGTCGGCGAACATCGTCGAGGCCCGGTCGCGGTTCCCGGCGAGCAGCGTCACGCGCGACGAGGGCTCGGCGTCGAGGATCCCGGCGACGATCGGGAGCACCGGCGTGATGCCGCTGCCCGCCGCGACGGCGACGATCCGGCGCCCCGGTGCGAGCCCGGCGGGCGGCTCCGGGGTGAAGCGTCCCGCGGGCGCGGCGACCTCGAGGGTCGCGCCGGCGGCCAGCTCCGCGCCGGCCCACGCGGAGAACCGGCCGCCGGGCACCAGGCGCACGCCGATCCGGAGCACGCCGGAGCCCGCCGCCGAGCACACCGAGTACGTCCGGCGGACCTCCTCGCGCCCTGTCCCGTCGGGGCGGTCCAGCCACGGCCGCACCGTGACGTGCTGGCCGGCGCGGTGCACGAAGGTCGCGGCGAGCTCGTCCGGCACGGTGAAGGTCACCGCGAGCGCGTCGACCGCGGCCCGGCGCACGTCGGCGACCCGCAGCCGGTGGAAGCCCGGGCGGACCTCGCCCGCCGGCCCGTCCATCCCGTCGGTGAGCCCCCGCCACGCGCGGTACTCGGCGGGCGTGAGCTCCGTGCCCCACGCCGTCGCGATCGGGACGTCGCGGGCGAGGTAGTCGTCGCGGGTGTTCTCCCAGGCGCGCACGTAGCGGTAGAAGGGGATCGTCGGGTGGATGTGGTGCACCAGGTGGTAGTTCTGGTACAGCATCACCGGCGTCATCAGCCACTCGCGCCCCACGCGCACCCGCGTCGCGCGGAACCGGTCGGCCCGCGCGGTGACGCCGAGGTCGTGGTGGGGCAGCCAGTCGAACCACCAGGCGAGCACCCCGATCCCCAGGCGCTGGGGCACGAGGTAGAGCAGCAGGAGCGCGAGCCCGTGCCCGGTGGCCACCAGCGTCACCGCCACGGCGACGACGACCGCCAGGTTCACGAGCGCGCCGACGACCTCGCGTCGCGGGCGCCGGGCCATCCGCGGGCCGTAGAAGCGGAAGTACCAGCCGTCGATGGCGAGCCAGCGCAGCGGGCGCTGCCAGGCGGGACCGCCCTCGACCCACGCGTCGGGGTCGACGAGGACGTCCTCGTTGGTGTGCCGGTGGTGCTCGATGTGGATGTAGCGGACGAGCGGGAACGTCGCCCACGCCGCCACGAACGGGATCGACAGGCGCCCGAGCACGTCGTTGACCCACCGCCACCGGCCCGCGGCGTGGTGGGTCGCCTCGTGCAGCACCGTGAACATCGTGAAGGTGACCAGCGCCTGCGCCGGGACGGTCGCCGCGAGCCACCACCGGCTGACCCCGCCGTCGAGGGCGGCGAGCGCGAGGGCCGCCGCGCCCACCCACAGCGCGAGCGAGATGACCCACAGGGCCAGCGTCGGCAGGGCGACGGTCGGCAGCGGGATCCCGGGGTCGGGCACCCCGCGGCGCACGGCGGCCGACTCCTCCTCGGACAGCACGCGGGCCGGTGCCTCCTCCTGGGCGTCGGCGGTCACGGTGGCTTCCCCCTGGGCGTCGGGTCGTCGGCGGCGACGCGCACCAGTCAACGTCCGGAGATGTTCTGAGTCAATACGGCGATTTTGTCTCAGAAACGGTCATACCCGTGGCGTCGCGAGCCCCCGCCCGGCCCGTGGCGCGACCCCGCGGAGCGCGAGAGGATGCCCCGCCGACACCCCGACCACAGTCCGAGCACAGTGGATGGAGCGAGACCCCCGTGATCCTCATCAACGTCAAGTGGACGGTGAAGCCGGAGTACGCCGAGCAGTTCCCGTCGCTGGTCAAGGAGTTCACCGACGCGGTGCGGCAGGAGCCGGGCAACATCTTCTTCGAGTGGTCCCGGCACCTCTCCGAGGAGAACACCTACGTGCTGGTCGAGGCGTTCCAGGACGGCGCGGGCGAGGCGCACGTCCAGTCCGAGCACTTCCGGCGCTTCGTCGAGCAGGCGCCCGACTGGGTCGCCCAGAAGCCGCGGATCATCAACGTCCAGGACGTCCCGCAGGACGGCTGGGGCGAGATGGGCGAGATCGCGCCCCGCTAGTGCTCGCGGGCGGCCGGGGGCGACCGGTCGGGGTCAGACCCCGACCGGCTCGCGCTCCGCGGCACCCGCGCGCGTCAGCAGGCGCCAGGCGCCGAGGGCCGTGACGACCAGGACGACGGCCCCGAGCACCGCGGCGCCCTGCATCCCGACGGTGAACGCGTCGCGGGCCGCGGCGACCACGGCATGGTCCGCGCTGTCCCCACCGGCGGCGACGAGCGCGCCGCCGAGCGTCTCCTGGCCCGTGCGGGCGGTGAAGACGGCGGCCGCGATGCTGCCGAGCACCGCGGTGCCCAGGGCGCCGCCGAGCTCGTAGCCGGTCTCGGAGATCGCGGACGCGGCCCCGGCGCGGTCGGCGGGGGCGGCGGCGAGGACGAGGTCGTTCGTCAGCGCCTCGGCCAGGGCCACCCCGCCGCCGAGCAGCACGAACCCGGCGACCACGGCGCCCAGCCCGCCGAGCACCCCGACCAGCAGCAGGCCCACTCCGGCGAGCCCGAGCCCGACGCCGACCAGCGCGGGACCGGCGAACCGGCGCACGAGCCGCGTGGCGACCAGCGCCCCGGCCACGCCGGCGACCGAGCCCGGCAGCATCCACAGCGCCGCCTCGAGGGGCCCGAGCCCGAGCACCAGCTGCAGGTACTGCGGCAGCAGCACGAGCAGCCCCACCAGCGCGAACACGCCGAGCAGGTTCGTCGTCACCGACACGGTGAACGGGCGCCGGGCGAACAGGCCCAGGTCGATCAGCGGGTGGGCGAGACGGCGCTGGCGGCGTACGAAGACCACCCCGGCGGCCACGCCCGCCACCGCCGCGACGACGGCGAGCGGCGTGACGCCCTCGGTCGCGACCGTCTTCACCGCGG
The DNA here is from genome assembly GCF_028737255.1 of Actinomycetospora straminea. Classification (GTDB taxonomy): domain Bacteria; phylum Actinomycetota; class Actinomycetes; order Mycobacteriales; family Pseudonocardiaceae; genus Actinomycetospora; species Actinomycetospora straminea. The sequence continues at coordinate 303,721 of NZ_JAQZAN010000003.1, forward strand.
CCACCACCGGGACCATCGCGGCCAGCGACAGCACCGCCGAGGGCAGGTCGAAGGGGCCGGGGTGCGGGTCACGGCTCTCGGGCAGCACCCGGGGGCCGAGCACGAGCAGCAGCAGGATCACCGGGACGTTGACCAGGAAGACCGAGCCCCACCAGAAGTGCTCGAGCAGGAAGCCGCCGACCACCGGCCCCGCGGCGGCCCCGCCCGAGAACGCCGCCGACCACACGGCCACGGCGGTGGCCCGGCGGCGCGGCTCCGGGAACGCGGTCTTGATCAGCGAGAACGTCGAGGGCATGAGCGTCGCGCCCCCGAGGCCGAGCAGGGCGCGGGCGGCGACGAGCGTGCCGGCGGTGGGGGCGAACGCCGCGGCCACCGACGCGACGCCGAACGCCGCGGCACCCCACAGCAGCAGGCGCCGGCGGCCGATCCGGTCCCCGAGCGTGCCCATGGTGACGAGCAGGCCCGCGAGCACGAAGGAGTAGGCGTCGACGATCCAGAGCTGCTCGGCGGCGCCGGGGTCGAGGTCCTCGGTCAGCGCGGGCAGGGCGGTGCCGAGCACGGTCATGTCGATGCTGATGAGCAGCACCGGGAGCACGAGCACGGCGAGGGCGATCCACGGCGACCGGCGGGACATCGACGTTCCTCCTGGCTCGACCGTCCAGACGGTACAGTTTTCGACGAGTCCGAAACTACACCGGCTGGACGGTCTAGTGTCAACGGCGTGCCTCGCCCGTCACAGCGCGACCGCATCCTCGACGCGTACACCGACCTCGTCGTGACCTCGGGTCCCGAGACGGTCACCCTCGACGCCGTCGCGGCCGCCGCCGGCGTGTCCAAGGGCGGGCTGCTCTACCACTTCGGGTCGAAGGAGGCCCTGCTCGACGGGCTGCTCGACCGCGCGACCGAGCTCAACGCCGCCGACCTCGCCACCGCCCGGGCCGCGCCCGAGGGCGTCGCGCGCTACTACCTGCGGACCTCGGTGACCGACCCCGCCGGCGACAGCGCCGTCTTCCGCGCCCTGGTCGCGCTGCTCAAGCTGGCGGCCACCGAGCCGCGCGCCGCCGCCGCGACCCGCCGCTGCTTCGCCGTCTGGCGCGAGGCGATGGCCGAGGAGCTCGGCGATCCCCTCACCGCCGACATCGTCGCCGTGGTCGGCGACGGCATGTACCTGCGGGCCATCGTCGGCGACACCAGCGAGGGGCTCACGGGGGACCTCGAGGAGGTGCTGCGCCGCGCCCGGCCGCGGTGACGCCGGTCGTCGTGCCGCTCGTCGGCCGTCGTGGCGGACCGCGGTGGGGGAGCGGGCCGGGCGTGCGACCGGCGGTCACCCGGGCGCGCCGTGCCGCGTGGTGGCGCGCCGGGCGTGTCGGCCGCGTGTCCGCAGCGTTTCCGCTGGTCGACGCGTCGTGACGGTGGCCGAGGACACGGTGTCGTCGGCCCGGGACGCCCGCACCCTGGAGGCGTGGAGCAGCACGAGGAGCCCGGCGGTGAGCTGTGGGACCGGTCCGGCGACCCCGCGGACCGGCCGTTCGACCCCGACGCCGAGCGCTGGGCCGGCATCGTGCGGGCCCTCGCGCTCGAGGACCCGCGGTTCGTCCGCCGCGTGACCTCGTCCGGCCCGGGCGGCGCCGCGGTCGGTGATCTCATGATCGTCATCGGGCTCGTCGCCACCGTGGTGCTCGGGGTGCTGCCCCTGGGCGTCGGCCTCCAGACCGGCATCATGGCGCTGGTCGTCGTCGGTGCGGTGGGCACGCTGCTGCTGCCGGTCGGGGCCCCGCTCGCCGTGCGCGCGTACCTGCGCCACGTGCGACCCCTGATGGTCTAGCTGGACAGCCTCAGACCGCCACCGCGTCCACGCGCCGGCGCAGGCTCGGCAGGTCCCGCACGACGATGCTGCGCCCGTCCTTCTGCAGCACGCCCTCGGCGACCAGCCGGGAGATCTCGCGGCTCGTCGTCACCCGGGTCAGCCCGACCATGAGGGCGAGCTCGTCCACCGGCGGGCGCACGCTCAGGCGCGCCGAGGTCCCGAGCGCGCCGTCGCCGTAGGCCTCGACGAGGTGTCCGAGCAGCAGCACCACGCGCTCGCGGGCGGGCAGGCCGTCGAGGAAGACGTGCAGGTGCAGGACCCGCTGCTTGCGCGCGACCCGGCGCACGACCTCGACGAGCAGCTCCGGGTCGTCGCGCGCCGCCTCGACGAGGACGTCGCGGCCGATCGCGAGCACCTCGCACGCCGTGAGCGCCGTCGCCGACACGGGGTTCACGCCGCCGTCGAAGCAGACGCCCTCGCCGAGGCTCGCGCCCGGCTCGGCCCAGGAGATCACGCGGGTGGTGCCGTCGGGGCGCAGCATGTGGATGCGCACCCGGCCGCTCACGATGACGTGGAACGACGACGACGGCTCGCCCTGGCGGTAGAGGTGGTCGCCCGCGCGGACGGGGCGGGGGACGCCCAGGGCCTCGATGCGCCGGCTCACCGCCCCGGTCTCGGCCAGGAGGAACGGCGAGACCGTCGGGCTGGGCACGACGCTGCGCGGGGCCATCGGCGTCCTCGATCCGGGCCACCGGAGGACCGGCGGGGGTGAGGGGAGATTACGCACCCGACGGGCGCCCGGAAAGGGAGGATCCGGGCGCCCATCGGTGGAGCGTGCGTCAGGCCGTGCCGCGTGGTCAGGCCGTGGCGGGCTCCGCCCGGACCTCGATGGAGGCCGCGTCGGTGTCGGGCAGGGCGAGGGTGCACAGCAGGCTGACCGCCGCCAGGCCCGCGAGCAGGATGCCGATCGCGAGGCTCGACCCGAGCGAGGCCACCAGCGCCGTCGCGATCAGCGGCACCACGCCGCCGCCGAGGACGCCGGCGAGGTTGTAGGCCATCCCGGCGCCGGTGTAGCGGTAGTGGGTCGGGAAGAGCTCGGGCAGCTGGGCGCCCTGCGGCCCGTAGGCGATGCCGACGACGCCGAGCACCACCGCCAGGCCCAGCCCGAACGACCAGACCGTCCCGATGTCGAGGATCGGGAAGGCGATGATCCCGGCGACGACGGACAGCGAGTTGCCGATGATGATCATCTTCCGGCGTCCGACACGGTCGGAGAGGATCGCGCCGAGGATCGTCGTCGCGGCGAAGACGAGGCCGCCGATGATGCCCATGGCGAGCACGGCGGTGCGCGGCAGCTGCAGGTTCTGGGTGCCGTAGCTCGTCAGGTACGTGACGCCGATGTAGAAGAACGCGAAGACGGCCATCGTCGAGCCGGCGCCGAGCAGCACGCGGCGTGGGTGGGTGGAGAGCACCTCGGCCACCGGCATGCGGGTGCTGACGTTCTTGTCGCGGGTCCGGAAGGCCGCGGTCTCGGTGATCGCGAGCCGCACGTAGAGGCCGACGGCGACGAGCAGGACGCTGGCGATGAACGGCACACGCCAACCCCAGGCCAGGAAGGCCTCGTTGCTCATGGTCAGCGCGGTGGTGAGGAACGTGGCGCTGGCCAGGGCGAACGCGAGCGACGGGCCGAGCTGGGGGAACAGTGCGTACTTGCCGCGGGTCTTGCCGGGCGAGTTCTCCGCGGTGAGCAGCGTGGCGCCGGCCCACTCCCCGCCGACCGCGAGGCCCTGCAGGATGCGCAGGATCACGAGCAGGATCGGGGCCAGGATGCCGATCGTCCCGGTCGTGGGCAGCAGGCCGATCGCCAGCGTCGACAGGCCCATGAGCAGCAGCGTCGTCACCAGCGTGCGCTTGCGGCCGAGCTTGTCGCCGAAGTGCCCGAACAGCACGGAACCGAACGGGCGGGCGACGAAGGCGACGCCGAACGTCGCCAGCGCGAGCGCCGTGCCGGCGGCGGCCCCGAGCTCGGGGAAGAAGACCTTGTTGAAGACGAGTGCGGCGGCGGTGCCGTAGATGAAGAAGTCGTAGAACTCGATCACCGTGCCGGTCATGCTCGCGATCGCGATGCGGCGCATCGGTGGTGGCGCGCTGCTGGTCACTCGGTCCTCCTGAACGTTCGTACGGGCACTGGGAGTGTCCGGTCCAGGACGGCGACGGTCTGTATCACACACTACAGACGTAAGACGCGTCGTGTGCTGGGTGAAGCACATGCGGTGCGTGGTCGCCGCGTGGCCGCGGTCCGTCCGTCGTACGCTGCGACCGGTGACCATCCTGGTGGCCGTCACGGACGACGGTCCGGGCACGGCGGCGCTCGAGGAGGCCGTGCGCGAGGGCGCGCGGCGCGACACCGGCGTCGTGGCCCTCAACCTGCGCGCCGGCCCGCTCGAGCCCCCCGACGCGCCCGGCGTCACCGTCGTCGACCGCCTGCTCGGCGTCGAGGACGGCGACGCGGTGCTCGAGCGCCTCGAGGCCGACGCCGACATCGACCTGCTGGTCATCGGCGTCCGCCGCCGCAGCCCGGTGGGCAAGGCGCTGCTGGGCGACGTCGCCCAGCGCCTGCTGCTCGAGGCCGCGGTGCCCGTGCTGGCGGTCAAGGAGTCCTAGGACGACCGTGTCGAGGGTTACTGGCTGGTATCGCTCTCCTCGCGAGCGATACCAGCCAGTAACCGTCGCGCCGCCCGGTCGACCGGCGGCGCTCCGGTGCCGCACGATCACCCCGTGCGCTCCCCGACGCTCCGCCTCACCGTCGCCGGCGCCGCCGTCATCGCCGTCGCCTACGGGATGGGCCGGTACGCGTTCGGCCTGACGCTGCCGTCGCTGCGGGCGGACCCGGCGCTCTCGACCGGCGGGCTGGACGACGCGGTCCTCGGGGTCATCGCCTCCGGCTCCTTCTTCGGCTACCTCGCGGGCCTGCTCCTGGCCCCCGTCGTCGGCCGCCGCTGGGGACCCCGGGCGCCGACGACGGTCGGGAACGCCTGCGGGCTGGTCGGTGGGGCGCTGGCGGCGGCCGCGACGTCGCCGGTGGTGCTCGCGGTGGGCGTGGTGCTCGCCGGCAGCGCCGCGGGGTGGGTGTGGGCGGCGTACTCCGACCTCGCCGCCGTGGTCGTCGACCCGCCCGCGCGCCCGCGGACGCTCGCGGTCATCAGCACCGGGACCAGCGCGGGGCTCGTCGTGTCGGCGGTCGTCGGGCTCGCGGTGCTCGGCGTGCCGGGCTGGCGTCTGGTGTGGGTGGCGATCGGCCTCGCGTCCCTGGCGGTGGGCCTGCTCAACCTGCGCTGGACACCCCGGGTGCCGCCGACGCCGCGGAGCCGGACCGGGCGGCTCGCGCTGCGCGGGCTCACGGTGCCGATCGTCTACGCCGTCGCCTTCCACGTCGGCGTCACGACCTTCCTCACCTGGGCCGCCGACATGCTGCGTCGTGCGGCCCTCGCCCCGGGCTGGGCGCCGACGATGTACGGGCTGATCGGGATGGTGGGGCTGGTCGGCCTGGGCGTCGGCGGCTGGTGCGCGCGCTTCGGCACCGTCCGCGTCGCCGCGGCCTGCCTGCTCTTCCTCGGCGCCTCGCTGGTCATCCTCGGCGCCGGGGCGGGCTCGGGGGTCGTCGCGCTGGTGGCGGCGACGTTCTACGCGCCCGGGATCATGGGCGGGGCCGCCGTGCTCGCGGTGTGGACCGCCGAGATCGCCCCCGAGCGCGCGGGCGAGGCGCTGACCGTGGTCGTCGCCGTCGGGGCGGTCGCGGCCGTCGTGGCGCCGACGATCGTGGGCCTGCTCCTCGGCGCCGTCAGCCTGGCCGCGATCCTCGTCGGGCTGGCCGTGCTCCTGGTCCTGACGGCCGCCTACCTCGTCACGGCTCGAACCGGTAGCCCCGTCCCGCCTCCGTGACGAGGTGCCGGGGCCGCGAGGGGTCGGGCTCGAGCTTGCGGCGCAGGTGGGCGAGGTAGACGCGCAGGTAGTTGCCCTCGGTGCCGTACGCCGGACCCCAGACCTCGTGCAGCAGCTGCTGCTGGGTGACGAGCATGCCGGGGTGGCGGGCCAGGTGCTCGAGCACACCCCACTCGGTGGGCGACAGGTGCACCTCGGCGCCGTCGCGCACCACCTTCTTCGCGACGAGGTCGACGGTGAAGCTCGCGGTCTCCACCACCGGCGCCCCGTCCGGCGTCACCACCGCCGCGCGCCGGACCGCGGCCCGCAGCCGCGCCAGCAGCTCGGGGACGCCGAAGGGCTTGGTGACGTAGTCGTCGGCGCCGGCGTCGAGGGCGGCGACCTTGTCGGCGGAGTCGGTACGTGCCGACAGCACGATCACCGGGACCGCGCTCCACCCCCGGAGGCCCTCGAGCACCTCGAGCCCCGGGACGCCGGGCAGCCCGAGGTCGAGGATGACGACGTCCGGGGGCGGGTGCTCGGCCACCGCGCGCAGCGCCGCCGCCCCGTCGGCGGCCAGGACGACGGTGTGGCCGTGCGCGGAGAGGTTGATCCGCAGGGTGCGGCGCAGGTGCGGGTCGTCGTCGACGACGAGGACGCGGCTCACCGGGACACCGCGGCATCGGGACGGGCCCCGCGGCGCTCCGTCTCCCAGGGCACCGGCGCGGCCGGCAGCGCCAGCACCATCGTCAGCCCGCCACCGGGGGTGTCCTCGGCGTCGAGCGTGCCGCCCATCGCCTCGGCGAAGCCGCGGGCGACGTGCAGGCCCAGCCCGACGCCGTTGGCGCGCCGCCGGTCACCGAGCTGCTGGAACGGGGTGAACAGGCCGTCGCGCTGCTTGTGCGGCACGCCGGGCCCCCTGTCGACCACGCGCAGCTCGACGCGGTCGGCGTACGCGCTCGCGCGCACCGCCACGGCGGACCCGCCACCGTGGCGCAGGGCGTTGTCGACGAGGTTCGCGACGATCCGCTCGGCGAGTCCGGCGTCGGCGAGCACGTCGGGCAGGTCCTCGGCGACCTCCACCGCCACCCGCTGGGCGTCGGCCGGCGTCACCCCGGCGAGCGCCGCGGCCACCACCTCGTCGAGCCCCACCGGCTCGGTGATCGGTGTGACCGCCCCGGTCGCGAGGCGCGACGAGTCGAGCAGGTTGTCGACGAGCCCCGTGAGGCGGTCGGCGGACTCCTCGACGGTGGCCAGCAGCTCCTGGCGGTCCGCGGTGGACATGCGCAGGGTCGGGTCGCGCAGGCTGCCCGCGGCCGCCTTGATCGCGGTGAGCGGGGTGCGCAGGTCGTGCCCCACGGCGGAGAGCAGCGCGGTGCGCAGATCGGCGGAGTCGGCGCGGCGCTGCGCGTCGGTGGCCTGGGCGGCCATCCGGCGGTTGCGCAGGGCGAGCAGCGCCTGGCCGCTCACCGCGGAGAACAGAGCACGCTCGCTGGCGGTCAGGCTCCGGCCGGTGGCGACGAGGTGCACGCCCTCGTCGATCTCGACGTCGGCGTCGGCGTCGGCGGGCTTCGCGCACGGGGTGCCGCCGGTGCAGGCCGTGACCTCCCAGCCGGTGCCCGCCGCCCGCTCGAGCAGCGCCACCGTCTCGAGGCCGAACGCCTCGCGCACGCGTTCGAGCAACTTGGGCAGCGGGTCGGAGCGGGAGAGCACGACACGGGCGAACGAGGCGAGCAGGGTCGCTTCGGTGCGCGCCGACGCGGCCTGGGCGGCGCGCCGGTCGGCCCGGTCGACGACGGCCGCGACGAGCAGCGCGACCACGACCATGGCCACGATGGCGAATGCGTTCTCGGGCTCGGCGACGGTCAGCGTGTAGAGCGGTGGGGTGAGGAAGACGTTGAGCAGCAGCCCGCCACCGATCGCGGCGACCAGTGCCGGTGCCAGCCCGCCGATCATGGCCGTCACCACCGTGGCCAGGAAGAACAGCACCACGTCGGTGGACAGGTCGACCGATTCGCGCAGGAGTACCCCGACCAGCGTCGCCAGCACCGGCAGCAGCACGGCCGCGGGCCAGCCGTAGCGGTGTCGGCGGGCGGGCAGCGAGAGGCGCGGGCGACGCCGTCGCGCCTCACCGGCCTCGGCGTGGCTCACGAGGTGGACGTCGATCGAGCCGGACTCGGCGATGGTGGCGGCGCCGATCCCGGGGTCGAGCAGCCGGGCCCACCGCGAGCGCCTCGACGTCCCCAGCACCAGCTGTGTGGCGTTGGCGGTGCGGGCGAACTCGAGCAGCGCGGCAGGAACGTCGTCGCCGACCACGGTGTGGAACGAGGCACCGACGTCCTCGGCGAGCCGGCGGAGCTGCGGCCCGTCCGCGCGCGGTTCGGTCCCGGCGAGGCCATCGCTGCGCAGGACGTGCACGCACAGCAGGTCCGCCGACCCCGCGCGGCGGGCGATGCGGGACGCACGGCGCAGGACCGTCGCGCTCTCCGGGCCACCGGTGACCGCGACGACCACCCGCTCGCGCGCCTCCCAGACCTCCGAGATGGCCTCTTGACTGCGGTAGCGCTGCAGGGCGACGTCGACCTGGTCGGCGACCCAGAGCAGCGCGAGCTCGCGCAGCGCGATGAGGTTGCCGGTGCGGAAGTAGTTGGCGAGCGAGGCGTCGATCTTCTCGGGCCGGTAGATGTTGCCGTGCGCCATGCGGCGGCGCAGCGCCTCGGGCGTGATGTCGACCAGCTCGATCTGGTCGGCGGCGCGCACCACGGCGTCCGGGATCGTCTCGCGCTGGCGCACGCCGGTGATGCGTTCGACGACGTCGCCGAGCGACTCGAGGTGCTGGATGTTGACCGTCGAGATCACGTCGATCCCGGCGGCCAGGAGCTCCTCGACGTCCTCCCACCGCTTCGCGTGCCGTGAGCCCGGCGCGCAGGAGTGCGCGAGCTCGTCGACCACGCACACCTCGGGGGCGCGGGCCAGCACGGCGTCGACGTCGAGCTCGGTGAGCTCGGCGCCGCGGTGGTGGAAGACCTTGCGCGGGAGCACCTCGAGGCCCTCGAGGAGCTCGGCGGTCCTCGCCCGCCCGTGCGTCTCGACGAGCCCGACGACCACGTCGGTGCCCCGGTCGCGGCGGCGGCGGGCCTCGTTCAGCGCGGCGTAGGTCTTGCCGACGCCCGGCGCCGCGCCGAGGTGGATGCGCAGTTCACCCCGTCCTGAGGTCACCTCCTCATCGTGCACCCGCGCGACCTACCGGATCCCCGGCGCCGCCGGGACGAGGGATGCGTTGAGCTCCGGCACGTCCACCCGGGGCTCGCCGAGGACCCCGAGGGTGCGCCCGTCGGTGGCGTCGGCGACCAGCGCCCGCACCCGGTCCTCCGGCAGCCCGGTGACCCGGGCGACGCGCGGCACCTGCTGCGCCGCGTACGCGGGGCTGATGTGCGGGTCGAGACCCGAGGCCGAGGCGGTGAGCGCGTCGGGTGGGATCGTGGCCGGGTCGACGCCGTCGCGGGCGGCGATCGCGGCGCGGCGCTCCTGCACCGCCGCGGCCAGGTCCTCCGCGCGGGGCCCGAGGTTCGTGCCGCCGGACGTGGTGGCGTCGGCCGGGCCGAGGCTGGCGACGGCGTCGTCGGGGGCCGAGGCCGAGGGCCGCGTGTGGAACCACGGGTCGGCGGCGGGTTCCGCCGGCACCGGGTCGATCCCGATGAGCGACGAGCCGCCGTTCGGTAGGACCGAGCCCTCGGCGTTGGCGTGCAGTCCCGGCAGGCGGCTCACGCCCCAGATCGCCGCCGGGTAGAGGACACCGCAGAGCACGGTGAGCACGAGCAGCACCCGAACCGAGGCGCCGAGCTGACGGCGCACCTGTGTGCCGCTGACGGCCGAGGGCGCCGACGCCTCGGTCCCGAGCTCCTGGACAGTGGTCATGATCAGCCGATCCCCGGCACGAGCCGGACGACGAGGTCGATGAGGAAGATGCCGACGAACGGGACGACGACGCCGCCGAGCCCGTAGACGAGCAGGTTGCGGCGCAGGAGCCGGTCGGACGTCGACGGCCGGAAGCGCACCCCGCGCAGGGCGAGCGGGATCAGCGCGACGATGATCAACGCGTTGAAGACGACCGCCGAGAGGATCGCCGACTGCGGGGTGGCGAGCTGCATGACGTTGAGCGCGGCGAGCTGCGGGAAGATCGCGAGGAACATCGCGGGCAGGATCGCGAAGTACTTCGCGAGGTCGTTGGCCAGCGAGAACGTGGTCAGCGCACCCCGGGTGATGAGCATCTGCTTGCCCACCTCGACGACCCCGATGAGCTTGGTGGGGTCCGAGTCGAGGTCGACCATGTTGCCGGCCTCCTTGGCCGCGGTCGTCCCCGAGTTCATGACGACGCCCACGTCGGCCTGCGCCAGCGCGGGCGCGTCGTTGGTGCCGTCGCCGGTCATGGCGACCATGCGCCCGCCGGCCTGCTCCTGGCGGATGAGCGCGAGCTTGTCCTCCGGAGTGGACTCGGCCAGGAAGTCGTCGACGCCCGACTCGGCAGCGATGGCGCGCGCCGTCACCGGGTTGTCGCCGGTGATCATCACGGTCTTGATGCCCATCGTGCGCAGCTCGGCGAACCGCTCCGCGATCCCGGGCTTGACGACGTCCGACAGCTCGACGACCCCGAGCGCCCGGCCATCGTCGGCGACCACCAGCGGCGTGCCGCCGCGCTCGGCGACCTCCGTCGAGATCGCCTCGAGGCGGGCGCGGTCGGTGTCGTCCCCGAGCCAAGCGAGGACCGCCGACGTGGCGCCCTTGCGCACCTCGCGCCCCTCGATGCTCACCCCCGACATGCGGGTGGTGGCGCTGAAGGGGACGAACTCGGCCGCGGCCTCGCGGGCATCGGCCTCGGCGGGGAGGTCGTGCTGCTCGGCGCACAGCGCGACGATCGAGCGCCCCTCCGGGGTGGTGTCCGCGAGGCTCGCGAGCCGGGCGGCCCGCGCCAGCTCGAGGGCCTCCACCCCGTCGAGGGGGTGGAGAGCCGTCGCGCGACGGTTGCCGTAGGTGATCGTCCCGGTCTTGTCGAGCAGGAGCGTCGACACGTCACCGGCGGCCTCGACCGCGCGGCCCGAGGTGGCGAGGACGTTGCGCTGCACCATCCGGTCCATGCCCGCGATGCCGATCGCGGAGAGCAGCGCGCCGATCGTCGTCGGGATCAGGCACACGAGCAGGGCGACGAGCACCACCAGCGACTGCTGCCCGCCCGAGTACGCCGCCATCGGCTGCAGCGTCACGACGGCCAGCAGGAACACGATCGTCAGCGCGGAGAGCAGGATCGTCAGGGCGATCTCGTTCGGCGTCTTCTGCCGCTGCGCGCCCTCGACCAGCGCGATCATCCGGTCGACGAACGACTCGCCCGGCTTCGCGGTGATCCGCACGACGATCCGGTCCGACAGCACCGTCGTGCCGCCGGTGACGGAGGAGAAGTCCCCGCCGGACTCCCGGACCACGGGCGCGGACTCGCCGGTGATCGCGGACTCGTCGACCGTCGCGATGCCCTCCACGATCTCGCCGTCGCCCGGGATGACCTGCCCGGCCTCGACGACGACGCGGTCCCCGACCTGTAGATCCGCGGCCGGCAGCGTCGCGCCGTCCTCCCGGTACGCGACGGTGTCGGTGCGTGTGGCGCGCAGCGCGTCGGCCTGGGCGCGTCCGCGGCCCTCGGCGACCGCCTCGGCCAGGTTCGCGAAGACCACGGTGAACCACAGCCAGATCGCGATGAGCCAGGCGAACACGCTGGGGTCGACGATCGCCGCCACGGTGACGACGATCGACCCGACCCACACCACGAACATGACCGGGTTGCGGACCTGGTGGCGCGGGTCGAGCTTGCGCAGCGCGGTGGGCAGCGACTCGAGGAGCTGCGCGGGGCGGAAGGCCCCGGCGCCGACGGCGCGACCGGTGCGGGAGGCGTGGAGCTCCTCGGCCTCGGCCGGCGGGCGCGGGGTGTGGACGGTGGGGGCGGTCATGCCAGTCCCTCCGCGAGGGGGCTCAGGGCGAGGGCCGGGAGGAAGGTGATCGCCGCGACCAGCACGATCGTGCCGGCGACGAGCACCGAGAACAGGGGCGTGCCGGTCGAGAGCGTCCCGGACGAGGGAGCGAGCCGCGGTTGGCGGGCGAGCAGCCCGGCCAGGGCGAGCACGGCGACGATCGGCAGGAAGCGGCCGAGCAGCATCGCGACCCCGAGCGTGGTCTGGAAGAACCCGCTCGTGACCGTCAGCCCGGCGAACGCCGAGCCGTTGTTGTTCGACGCGGAGGCGTAGGCGTACACGACCTCCGACAGGCCGTGCGGCCCGGAGTTGGTCATCGCGTCGGCGGTGGACGGCAGGGCGATCGCGAGCCCGGTGCCGAGGAGCACGAGCGCGGGCATCGTCAGCACCACGACCACCGCGCACGTCACCTCGCGGCGCCCGAGGCGCTTGCCGAGGTACTCCGGGGTGCGCCCGACCATGAGCCCGGCGAGGAACACCGCGACGATCGCGACGACGAGGATCGAGTAGAGCCCCGTCCCGACGCCACCCGGCGTCATCTCCGAGAACAGCATGTTCAGCATCGCCCCGCCACCGCCGAAGGCGGAGAAGCTGTCGTGCAGCGAGTTGACCGCACCCGTCGAGGTGCCCGTGGTCGAGTTGGCGAACAGCGCGGACCCGGGGATGCCGAACCGGACCTCCTTGCCCTCGAGGTTGGCCCCGGCGAAGGACGCGCTGCGCGCATCGGCGGTCCAGATCACCGCGAGCATCGCCGCCCAGAGCCCGGCCATCACCGCCAGCAGCGAGACGCCTTGGCGCATCGAGCCGACCATGCGGCCGAACGTCCGCGTCAGCGACACCGGGATCAGCAGCAACAGGAAGATCTCTAGCAGGTTCGAGATCGGGTTCGGGTTCTCGAACGGGTGCGCGGAGTTGGCGTTGAAGATGCCGCCGCCGTTGGTCCCGAGCTCCTTGATCGACTCCTGGGAGGCGGCCGGGGCGAGCGCGATCGTCGACGGCCGTCCGTCCGGGCCGACGACGTCGACGCCCGCCCGCAGGCTCATGACGACGCCCGTGGCGACGAGCGCGACGGCGGCGACCGCGGCGATGGGCAGCAGAATCCGCGTGCACCCGCGGACGATGTCGACCCACGCGTTGCCGAGCCGGTCGGTGCGGCTGCGCACGAACCCGCGGACCAGGGCGACGGCGACCGCCATGCCGACCGCCGCCGAGACGAAGTTCTGCACGGTCAGGCCGACCATCTGGACGGTGTGCCCCATGACCGTCTCGGGCACGTAGGACTGCCAGTTGGTGTTGGTGACGAACGAGATCGCGGTGTTGAACGCGATCCCCGGCTCGACAGCCCCGCGGTCGAACGACCACGGCAGCAGCGTCTGGAGGCGCTGCAGCAGGTAGAACAGGACGACCCCGGCGAACGAGAACGCGAGGACTGCGACGGCGTAGGTGCTCGCCCGCTGCTCGGAGCGGGAATCGACGCGCGCGATTCGGTAGACGAGCCGCTCCACGCCCCAGTCGCCGTCGTCGGTGTAGACGCGGGCCATCCAGTCCCCGAGCGGACGCCAGGCCGCCGCGAGGAGCACGAGCAGGACCACGACCTGCAGGAGGCCGGCCATCAGAACTTCTCCGGGCGCAGCAGGGCGATCGCGAGGTAGATCAGCAGGCCGAGGGCGATCACGGCCCCCACCACGTTCGCGATCACAACCGGTCCAGCCCGCGGACGGCGAGCAGCAGGCCCGCGAAGACCGCGATCACCACGCCCGCGAAGAGGAGGTCGAGCACCGGGTTCCCTTCGGTCGCGGCGCCGCGCCGTCGCGGCGCGCCGACCGTCGAGGTTCCGCGCGATCACGGCCCACGGGGGCCGCGTTGACGCGTCGTTGACGCCGCGGGGTCCGGTTTTCACGCCCTCGCCCCGGCGTGTGATCGGCGGCATGCTGGGGCCCGTGAGTGAGCCCACGGAGCGGTGGCTGGCGATCCTGCTGTTCGACGGCGTCGAGGAGCTCGACGCGATCGGGCCCTGGGAGGTCCTGGCCTTCTGGACGGCGAACTTCCCGGACGACGGCTACCGGGTGACGACGTTCTCGGAGACCGGCGAGCCGGTGCGGTGCGCGAAGGGGCTCACGGTCGTCCCGGACCGGGCGACGGCCGACCTGCCGGCCGTCGAGATCCTCCTGCACCCCGGGGGCCGGGGCACGCGGCCACTGATGCGGGACGCCGCGCACCTCGAGCAGGTCAAGCGGTGGCGGGCGGAGGTGCCGCTGATGACCAGCGTCTGCACCGGCTCGCTCGTGTTCGCCGCCGCGGGCCTGCTCGCCGGGCGGCCCGCGACCACGCACCACGCGTCACTCGACGTCCTCGGCGAGACCGACCCGAGCATCGAGGTCCGCCGCGACGACCGCTTCGTCGACGACGGCGACGTCGTGACCAGCTCCGGGGTCTCGGCCGGCATCGACATGGCGCTGCACCTCGTCGCGCGGCTGGTGAGCCCCGAGCGCGCCCGCCAGGTTCGGCGGGGCATCCAGTACGACCCGGAGCCGCCCGTCTGATCACCCGGTCAGGCCCCGCAGTACGTCCATCGCGTCGTCGCGCCGCTCCCAGGGCACGAACAGGTGGTCGTGGTGGAAGCCCGCGACGGCGTTGGTGCTGATCCCGGCGTCGGAGAGGGCGCGGGCGATCGCGGCGAGGAAGCCGACGGCCTCGAGCGCGGAGTGCACGCGCAGGGTGATGCCCGCGCAGGGGAACTCGCCGGCGAGCCCGTAGGTGTCGGCGTCGCCGGCGGTCACGACCGCGGAGACCCCCTCGTCCTCGCGGATCGTCGCCAGCGGGTCGAGGCCCGGGGGCAGGGCCGTCACCGTCACCCAGACGTAGCGCTCGGGGTGCAGGAGGGGCGCCATGCCCGCGAGCAGGCGGTCGAGGTCGGTGTCACCGCGCACGGAGGCCATCGTGCCCCGGACACACGAAGGACCCCGGGCGAGGCCCGGGGTCCTTCGGTGAACGGCGTCAGACCCGCTGCACCTCGACGAGGTCCGCGTAGACGATGACGTTCGAGCGGTAGTGCCGGGCCGCCTGGTCGAAGTCCCCACCGCAGGTGATGAGCCGCAGCTGGGGATTGGCGGTGTCGTTGTAGACCGCGTCGGTCGGGAACGAGTCCTTCGGGATGGTCTCCACCCGCGACACCTCGAACACGGCCCGCTGGCCGTCGGCACGGTCGACGAACACCTGGGCGCCGGCGACCACCTCGTTCAGCTTGTTGAAGATGCCGGGCTGACCGCCGCCGTTGACGTGCCCGAGGATGATGCTCGGCCCCATCTCGCCGGGCGTCGGGCTCTGGTCGAACCACGACGCCTGCATCGGCTGGGACACCGGCGGCACCGCGAGGCTGCCGTTCTCCTGCAGCCCCGTCGGCACGAGGCTCGACTCCGCCGAGATCGACGGCACCGTGACACGGGTCGGGTTCGACGCCGCCAGCGGGTCGGGCGAGGAGAACGCCGACGGGCCGGACGAGTTCGCCCCGACGATCAGGGCCAGCAGAACCAGGATCACGACCAGGCCGATCGAGATGTTGGTCATCGACGGCCCGGACTTGACGTCCTTGTCGGCCTTCTCGGTGGTGGCCATGGTCAGTTGCCCGTGTCCACGCCGCCGGACGGGACGCGCTTGACCTGCGTCGCGTACACCTCGCCGACCGGGCGGTAGTTGTACCAGTAGTGGCTCACCGAGCTGTTGAAGTAGCAGACGGTGCGGGCGTGGCCGTAGGCGTAGTAGCCGCCGTGGTCGTAGCTCGAGTCGTAGTCGTCACCCTCGTCGGTGGTGGTGAGGGTGGCTTCGCTGCGGTCGAGGTCGGCGTCGGTCTGGCCCGGGGTGCTCGAGTCCGAGTCCGCGGCGGACCGGAGGTTCAGCACGCCGCTGAGACCGCCGGACGGGATCGAGGAGACGGAGCCGCCACCGGAGGGCACCGACGAGGTGCCGGGGGAACCGCCACCGAGCGAGGGCACGGAGATGGTGCCGCCGCCGGTGTCGGCGCCCGTGCCGTCGGTGCCGTCGGTGCCGTCGGTGCCGTCGGTGCCGTCCAGGACGTCATCGAGAGGGGTGTCCGCGGCCGGGTCGGTGGCGGTGTCGAGGACGTCGTCCAGCGGGGTGTCGGCGGCCGGGTCGGTCACCGTGTCCACCGCATCGGCCACCGGGTCGGTCACGGGGTCGGTGCCCGGGTCGAGGACGGGATCGAGGACGGGGTCGATCGGGTTGGCGTCGGTGTCGGTCGCGTCGGTGCTGTCCGTCGAGCTGTCGGTGCTGTCGTCGCTGCTGCCGTCGCGGTGGGGCGGGTGGTACGTCGACACCGAGACGCAGGTGTTGCTCGAGTAGTAGTCGGTCGCGGACGCCGAGCCCACGCCGAGCGACCCGATGAGCAGGACCCCGGCCCCGAGCACCAGGAACCGGCGTCCCTTCTCCTGACTGATCATGCCTCTCTCCGTCCCCGGCCCTCGCCGGCCCGATCCCTGCACTGACCCGTCGCCCCGTCGACGTAGTCCGTGTCGGGAGTCACCCGTTCGTTGTTACTCGCTGGAAGCATCGTGACGAAAGCGTTAGCTCAGGCGTCGGACAGCGCCTTCGTTCCTGGTGCGGCATGGCGCTCCGACGACTGGTCGATGCCCTCGTCCTCCACGGCGGCGACCACGGTCGGCTCCGCCGCGATCTCCGCGGGCTCCCTGGCCTCCGGTAGGTCCGTGCGCTCGACGCCGGCCGGGGGCTGCGGCGTGAGCGGCGCCGGCGGCTCCTCGCGACGGCGGCGTCGCCGGAGCCGCGCGACCCGGTCGGGCACCCAGCGCAGGACCTGCTCGGCCCGCTCCGGCGGGAGGAAGGCGAGGTACAGGGTCACGATGGTCATGCTGAAGAAGCCGACGGCCAGGGTGAGCTCGATCGACAGGTGCAGGAGCACACCGATCGCCAGCACGTAGGGCCGTGCCACCTTGTTCCACACCAGCACGCCGACGGCGAGCTCCCCGGCGAGCGTGCCGTAGGTCGCGAGCTGGGCGAGCACCAGCGAGTCCGTGGCGAACGACGGCACCGGGAAGCGGGTGACCTCCCCGATCCGGACCGCGTACGACACCGCCGTGCCGTCGCGCCAGTGCGCGCCGCCCGCCTTCTCCCAGACGGTGGAGATGTAGATGACGCTGAGCTGGATCTGCGCCAGGCGCAGGGCCCACGGCGCGCGGCGGGGGAAGCTCCAGAGCGCGCGGTCACGGCGCCACCGGTCGACCGACACCGCGGACCCGGCCGGCATGAGCAGCACGTAGAACGAGACGATCCGCAGCAGCGCGTCGCCCGCGTTGAAGGCGAGCGGGGCCGAGCGGGTCACCGACATCATCACGACGAAGACGACGAGGGCCGCCAGCCTCGTGCGGAACCCGACGGCGAGCGCCACGGCGGCGAGCAGCCCGAGCGACCACAGCACCCAGATCGCCGGCGTGCCCAGGACGAGGCTGAACATCGTCCAGCTGCCGAACGGCAGGTCGCGGGCCGTGATGACACCGCGCTCGCCGAAGAACGGTTCGAGCACCGGGACGAGCGACAGCATCCAGAGGGTCGCCAGGACACCGAAGACGATGCGGATGACCTCGACCGGCGCCGTCGACCGCGGCGCGAACCAGAACCGGTTCCAGCCTGCGCGGGCCCGCGCCCACCGGGCGGTCATCGCCGGCTCGCCGGGGTCGTGAAGAACGGGATCTCCCGCCACTCGCCCGCGTCGGGACCCGGACCGGGGGGCAGGTTCTGCCGGGTGTGGCGGAGCAGCGTCACGCGCACCGGTTCGTGCCCGGCGGCGCGGTCCTGGTCGGCGATCCAGCCCGCGAACGCGATCCGCTCACGCTCGGCGCCGCGCTTGCGCCACATCTGCTCGGCGTACTTGCGCCAGCGGTAGTCCCAGTACTCCGCGATCCCGACGCCGCCCTCCATCGGGTAGACGCCGACGGTGCCGTCCGCCCGGTCGACGCGCGCCACGACCAGGTTGGTGGTGGTCGGCGGGCTGGGGGAGAACACGCCCCACCCCTGGTCGACCCCGGACGCGAGCAGGAACGGTCGGGTGATGTCACGCAGCTCCTCGCGGAGCTGGGACTTCGGGGCGACGCTCGCGAGCATGCCCAGGAGGACGAGCACGATGAGCACGGAGATGCCGAGCCGCTTCTGGCGGCTCAGGGTCTCCGGCGCCTCGGCCTCGTCCGGGTCACCGGACCCTGGTGGCGGGCTGTCCGTCTCCTGGGTCGTCGTCACGTCGTCCCCCGAACTCTCGATCTGGGTGCTCGCTCTCACACATCGGCGCCACGCGCTGAGCGTTACGGAGCAGGCAACTAAGCCCGTCGCGGGCGGCGCCGCACCGGCGCGTGGAGGACGTCGACGAGACCACCCAGCACGACATCTCAGCAATCGATGAGGTGTCGGGGCTACGGTGTCGGCGTGCTCGCGCGCCAGGGACACCGGCTCGTCGCCCTGCTCGTGCTGCTGGCGGGGGCGGTCGTGCTCGGGGTCCCGGCGGCCGGGGCGCACGAGTCGACGCCCACCGGCGTCACCCGCCTCGAGCTCGACCTCGGGTCCCGGGCGCTCGCGCTGACGATCATCGCTCCGCCCGAGGGCGCGGGACGCCTGCCGGTGGTGGTGCTGCCGCGTGCGGACGCCCCGCCCGGCGAGGTCACGCTCGCCGCCGTCCGTCCGGGCGCCGCTGCCGTCGACGCCGTCGCCGTGCCCGCGGCCCCGGTCGGGCAGCCGCACGAGGCCGCGCTCGCGGTCGACGGCCCCGGCGCGTGGGAGGTCCTCGTCGACGACGGGAGCACGCTCGCCCGGGTCCCGATCACCGTCGCCGCGCCCGCGGGCACGCCCGGCTGGGTGTGGGCGGTGCGGGTCGGTGCGCTGGTCGGGGTCGCCGCGCTGATCGCCGCGGTGAGCCCGGGCGTGCGCCGGCGACCCCGCCTCGCGATCGGTCTCGGGGCGGTGGCGCTGGTCGGCGTGACGGTGGCGGTGACGGCGGTGGCGACGGCCCCGAGCACCGCGATCACCGCGGCACCGACAGCCGCCGCCGTGCCCCCGATCGGCGGGCCCTCGGGCCACGCGGGCCACGCCGGCGCGGCCCCCGCCGCGGCCCCCGCCGCGACCCCCGCCGCCGTCCCCACCACCACCGGCAGCGTCGTGCTCACGGCCACCACCGCGTCGACGCCGGCCGCGGGCACCCCGGTGGACCTGCAGCTCGACCTCACCGACTCCGCCGGCGGCGCCGTCGTCGACGACCTCGCCGTCCACGACGACGCCCTCGTCCACCTCGCGGTGATCGGCCCCGACCGCCGCCTCGACCACGTCCACCCGGTCCGCGTCGCGCCCGGGCGCTACGTCGTGCGCCTGACGCCGGGCGCGGCCGGGCGCTACGGCGTGTTCGCCGAGATGGAGCGCGCGGGCGACGGCGGGCACCAGGTGGCGCGGACCGCGATCGACGTCGGCGGCCCCGCGCCCGCCGCGGCGGCGCCGTCGCCCGGACCGGGAGCACGTCAGGTCGAGGGGATGCAGGTCGACGTCACCGTGTCCGACGCCGTGGCCGGGCGCCCGACGCGGGTCGTGGCGCGGTTCGCCGAGAACGGCCGGCAGGTCACCGACCTGCAGGGATGGCTCGGGATGGCCGCGCACCTCATGCTGCTCGGGCCCGGCGTCGCCGGCGCGCCGGACCCCGGCGACCCGGCGTCGGCGTTCGGGCACGTCCACGACATGGGCCCTGCCACGACCGCCGGACCCGCCGGCACCTACGGGCCGGAGGTCGCCTTCGACCACACCTTCCCGCGCCCCGGCCGCCACCAGCTGTGGGTGCAGGTGCAGCGCGACTGGCGGATCGTCACGGTCCCGGTGACCGTCGACGTGGCGCCGGGGACGACACCGTCACCGTGACGGCGCGGCGACGTCCCGGTCGAGGCCCCAGGCGTGCGCCGCGGGGCGGAGTCCGCCTCAGGCGTACAGGGCCTCGGCGTTGCCGGCGAGGGTGAGCCGGCCGAGCTCGCCGTCGCCCATCGCCTCGGCCATGCGGGCGAGCTCGCCGGTCCGGTCGCCCCAGGGCTCGTCGCTGGCGAACAGCACGCGGTCGTGCCCGATGCCGCGGCGCTCGATCTCGGCGGCGAGCCAGCGGGGCGCGAAGCCGATGGCCCAGCTGGTGTCCGTGTAGACCTGCTTGCCGGCCGCGATCCAGTCGAAGAACCGGCCCCCGACGAGCTTGATGTGCCCGCTCATCCCGCCGCCGAGGTGCACGAGGTGCAGCTTGACGTCGTCGGCGTAGCGCTCGACGAGCTCGCCGACCTCGTCGATGTCCGACGCCGCGCCCGGCGAGGTGTGCACGTGCACGACGCGCCCGTGCTCGCGGGCTGCGTCGAAGATCGCCTCGAGCTGGGGGCGGCAGGCCTCGTCGGACGCCCGGCCGCCGAGCAGGAAGCTGATCTTGATGACGCGGACCTCGGGCTCGGCGGCGAGCCGCAGCGCGGCGGCCGTCTGCTCGGCGTCCTGCGGGCGCGGCGAGGCCCAGATGCCCGCCCGGACGCGCGGGTCCTTCTGCGCGGCCTCGAGGCAGAGCTCGTTGAGCGCGAACGAGGCGCTCGCGTCCGGCACGCCGTAGTTCGGGATGGCGACGGCCAGCTCGGTGCCCTCGGCGTCGAGGTCGGCGCGCAGGTCGTCGATCGTCGCCCGGGCGGTGACGTCGGGGTTCACCGGCGGCCCGCCGTAGAACGGGTAGGCCGGCAGGACGCCGAGGTGGCGGTGGGCGTCGTGCACGGCGCGGACGACTCGGTCGGCGAGGGCCATGCCGCGAGTCCAGCAAGCGTGTGTTGCCGGGTGGTTGCGTCCGGACTCCTGGCGTGTGACGCGGCTCGTGCTCCGGGACCACGCTGCTCGTGAGAGCGTGCCTGTCCGTGCGCACGGTGCAGGTGGTGGGGATCGGTCTGGGCGACCCGGGGCAGCTGACGCTCGACGCGGTCGAGGCGCTCGGCGGCGTGGACGTGGTGGTCCTGCTGCACAAGCCGGGACCGGCCGACGAGCTGACCGCGATCCGCGCGCGGATCGTCGAGCGCTTCGCGCCGCAGGCCCGCGTCGTCGAGCGCGACGACGCGGTGCGCGACCGCACGTCCCCGGACTACGAGGGCGCCACCGAGCGCTGGCGCGACGAGCGGGCCGCGCTCTACGAGCAGACGCTGCTCGACGAGGTGCCCGACGGCGGCTCGTGCGCGCTGCTCGTGTGGGGCGACCCGGCGATCTACGACGGCACGGTCGAGATGCTCCACCGCCTCGACGCCCGCGGCCGCGTGGCGCTCGACTGGCGGGTCGTGCCCGGGCTCGGCGCGCCGTCGGTGCTGGCCGCGGCGCACCGCACGACGCTGACCCGCACCGCCCGCGCCGCCACCATCACCCCGGCCCGCCGGGTGCTCGACGACAGCGTCGACTCGGGCGAGGCGGACCTCGTCGTCATGCTCGACGGCGCCCGCGACCACGGCCTGGCGCACCTGCCCGACGACGCCGAGGTCTACTGGGGTGCCTACGTCGGGACACCGGACGAGGTGCTGATCGCGGGCCGCGTCGGCGACGTCCGCGAGCGCATCCTGGCCGCGCGCGCCGAGCACCGGGAGCGCAAGGGCTGGCTCATGGACACCTACCTGGTGCGCCGGCGCTGATGGACCTCGAGCCGGTCTACCGCGCGTACCTGGACTGCCTGAACGAGCGCGCGTTCGACCGCCTCGGCGACTACGTGCACGACGCGCTCGCGTACAACGGCGCGGCGTTCACGCTCGACGACTACCGCGCGCTGCTGGTCGGGGACGTGGCGGCGATCCCGGACCTGCGGTTCGTGGCGGACCTGCTGGTCGTCGACGGCGAGCACGTGGCCTGCCGGCTGTGGTTCGACTGCACGCCGCGGGGCACCTTCCAGGGGCTGGCGGTCGACGGGCGCCGGGTCGCCTTCGCCGAGCACGTCTTCTACCGCTTCCGCGAGGGCCGGATCGCGCAGGTGTGGTCGGTGATCGACACCGACGCGGTGCGGGGCCAGCTCGGGCCCTGACCGAGCGCCTGCCTCAGCGCCGCAGCCCCGCCGCCGTCGACCCGCCGCGGACGCGCAGCCAGCGGACGAGGCCCTCGGCGCCGGACGCGACGGCCGCGTCGAGCGGCGTCTGGCCGAGGTGGTGATGGCAGCGGTTCAGCTGCGCGCCGTGCCGGAACAGGATCTCCACCGTGCTGAGGTGCCCGCCGCGGCAGGCGCTCCAGAACGCGAGGTCGACCTCGTCCCACCCCGGCGACGGCGAGACGTGCAGGAGCGCGACGACCGCCTCGTCGTCACCCACCGCCGCCGCGTCGACCAGGCCCGCGACGGAGCGGGCGGTCACGGCCCCCTCGACGTCCCCCACGAGGTCATTGTGGTTGCGCGCGACCGGCCGTGCTACTCGATCAACTCGTGGCCGCGCCCAGCGACCGCAGGTTCCAGCGCCCCGAGCCCCCGGTGAGCACCGCGAGGGTCAGCGGCGCGACGTCGACGCGCCACGCGGCGGCGGGGCCGGCGCCCAGGGCGTGGGCCACCGCGGCCCGCACGACGGGCGGGTCGACGACGGCGAGGCCCACGGTGCGGTCCTCGCGCGGCAGGGCGTCCATCCAGCTCCCGACGCGCGCGACGTGCGCCGCCAGCGACTCCCCGCCGGGCGGCGCCGCGTCGGGGTCGGTGAGCCAGGCCTGCAGCGCCGCCGGGTCCTCGGCGGCGAGGTCGGCGGGGGCGCGCCCGGCCCACGCGCCCGGGTCGGGGCCGGCGGGCGCCTCGCCGTCGGCCACCCGCCCCGGCAGCACCAACGTCGCGGTGCCCCGGCAGCGGGCGGACGGCGCGCACCACACCCGGGCGGGCTCCCCGAGCCGCCCGGCGAGCTCCGCGGCGGCGCGCCGTCCGCCGGTGTCGAGCGGCTCGTCGGCGGGGAAGCGGGCCTCGCGGGCGGCGGCGGTCGCGGCGTGGGCGAGCAGGTGCAGGCGCACGAGGCCCCTCTCGATCGGTCGGCCGCCGCCGACGGTGTCACGCCCTACCGGGCGGACAGCAGCGGGCCGGCGACCGCGGCGACGACGAGCCCGGGGACGCGGCCGGCGGGGATGAGCCAGCCGGCCGGGGACCACAGGAAGCACAGGGGTGACGTCGCCCCGCACGCCGCCGACACCAGGCCGGTGACGACCAGCCAGCGGGGCAGCGCGTCGGCGCCGCCGAGGACGAGCGCGGCGGTCAGGGCCGCGAAGCCGACCCCGTGCACCGGGCCCCCGGCGACGAACGCGCTCCGCGACAGCCGCAGGGCGGTGTCGTCGTCGACGTCGCGGACGGTCAGCGTGGTGGCGATGACCGCCGAGGTGGCCAGCGAGGCGGCGGCGATCGCTCCGCCGCCCACCGCGAGGGGTCGCCACCTCGGGGAACGGCGCGCGACCGTGCCGGCGAGCCGCGCGAGCGACAGCGCCGAGATCGCCTGGCCCGTGGCGCCGAGGCGGGCGGCGCGGCGACTGCCCCGGAAGTAGGTGCGGACCCGCGCGCCGGTGGCCCCGGGGCGGGGGTACGGGGCGTCGGCGAGGGCGATCGCGCCGCCGACGCCGCCGAGGAAGCTCACGCCGACGAGCGGCCCGGTCAGGTCCCTCATGAGCGCCCCCCGGTGAACGCGTCGCGGTGGGCGTCGAGCCAGTCGCCGAAGGTGCGGGCCGGGCGCCCGAGCACCTGCTCGACCGTCGGCAGGACCTCCACGCCGTCGCCGCCCTCGAGGGTGCGGGCGAGCGCGGCGTCGATGACGGCCTCGCGCATCCCGCTGCGGGCCATCCCCGCGCGGACCTGGTCGAGCGGCGGCTCGACCGCCCGCAGCGGCCGCCCGAGCAGGTCCGCGATCGCGGCGACCTCGTCGGCCGGGGTCATCGCCGCGGGTCCGGAGAGCCGGTGGACCGCGCCGTCGTGACGGCGGTCGGTGGCGGTGAGTGCGGCGGCTGCGACCGCGGCGATGTCGGCCGGGTCGATCGACGCGGCGGGGCGGTCGGCGAAGGGGACGCTGATGGCGTCGCCGCCGTCGAGCTGCCGGGCCCAGGCCAGCGCGTTCGACATGAACCGCCCCGGCCGCAGCAGGGTCCAGCGCAGGCCGCTCCCGGTCACCGCGCGCTCGACCCGCCGCCACCACGCGGCGAGGACGTCGTCGCCCTCGCCGCCGCTGAGCACCGACAGCAGCACGAGGTGCTCGACGCCGGCCCGCGCGGCGGCCTCGGCGAGCGCCGGGACGTGCGTGGGGCCGGCGTCCGGGTCGATGGCCTCGGCGGACACGAGGAATGCGCGCTCGACGCCGGCGAAGGCGGCGGCCAGCGATCGGGGGTCGTCGGCGTCCCCGCGGACCACCTCGACCCCGGCGGGGACGGCGAGGTCGTGCGGCTTGCGGGTCATGGCACGGGTGTGTCGGCCGTCGGCGGCGAGACGGGCGACCAGCTCGGCGCCGACGTGGCCGCTGGCGCCGGTGACCAGGACGGTGTCCTCCACGGCGGACTCCTTCGGGTGTCGTGGGGTCAGTGCTCGGTGCGGACGAGGACGGTGGTGACGAGGGCCGCGACCAGCAGGGCCGCGGCAGCGGCGCCGGCCGCGGTCGTGCTCCCGGCGACGAGGGCGTCGACCGACGGGCGGCTCCCGGCGGCGGTCGCACCGGCCGCGGCCACGGCGAGCGCGTTGAGCCCGGCCACGCCGAAGGAGCCGCCGAGCTGCTGGGCGGTGGAGACGACGGCGGCCGTCACGCCGGCGGCGGCGGGCCGCGCGCGGCTCGTCGCCAGGCTGATGACCGGGGTGAAGACGGCGCCGACGCCGACGCCGAGCAGCAGCTCGGCGGGCAGGACGCCGGACGCGTAGCCGCTGTGCGGGGTCAGGCGGGTCAGCAGGAGCAGGCCGGTCGCGGCGACGAGCAGGCCGGGGACCACGAGCGCCCGCGTCGGGACGCGCGCCATCACCCGGCCGGCGACCTGCGCGCCGACGAGCAGCGCCGCGGACAACGGCAGGAACGCGAGCCCCGTGCGCAGCGGCGAGAACCCGAGGACGACCTGCAGGAAGTAGGTCAGGACGAGGAACGCGCCGAGCACCCCGACCACGGAGAGCCCGAGGGTCAGGCACGAGCCGACGAGCACCCGGTCGGCCAGCACGGACAGTGGCAGCAACGGCTCCGGTGTCCGCGCCTCGTGGCGGACGAACGCGGCGAGCAGCGCGGCACCGGTGGCGAGCAGCCCGAGCGTCCACACGGCGGGCAGCGCGGCGGAGCAGCCCGCGACGAGCGCGACCAGCGCGGCGGTGACGAGCAGCGCGCCGCGCGTGTCCCACCGCCGGGGACCGCCGCCCTCGCCACGCGGGAGGAATCGCGCGCCCAGGGCGGTCACGACGACGATCGGCACGGCGAGGAACAGGCAGGCGCGCCACCCCACCGTCTCGGCCAGCAGCCCGCCGAGCACGAGCCCCACCGCGCCGCCCCCGCCCGCGACGGCGCCGAAGACCGCGAACGCCCGGCCGCGCTCGCGCGGGTCGGGGAAGCCCACCGACAGCAGCGCGAGCACGGTGGGCGCGAGCAGCGCGGCGAAGGCGCCCTGGAGGCCCCGGGCGACGGCCAGCCAGGGAAGGGCGGGCGCCAGCGCGGCGAGCGCCGAGGCGACGCCGAAGCCGGCGAGCCCGACGAGGAAGGTGCGGCGGCGACCGATGTGGTCGGCGATCCGGCCGCCGAGCAGCAGCGTCCCGCCGAGGACGGCGGTGTAGGCCGTGATCACCCAGTGGCGCTGGGCGTCGGGGAACCCCAGCTCGGCCTGCGCCGACGGCAGCGCGACGGTCACGACCGTCGCGTCGAGGGCGATCGTCAGCTGCGCCAGGGCGATCACGCCCAGGGCGATCCAC
The DNA here is from genome assembly GCF_028737255.1 of Actinomycetospora straminea. Taxonomy (GTDB): domain Bacteria; phylum Actinomycetota; class Actinomycetes; order Mycobacteriales; family Pseudonocardiaceae; genus Actinomycetospora; species Actinomycetospora straminea. Next base: position 329,378 of record NZ_JAQZAN010000003.1, read on the forward strand.
CGACGGCGCGACAGTGCGCGCGTGGTGGCGGCGTCGTCGCGGACGGCGAGGGCTGCGCTCATCGGGACCTCCTCGGTTGCCGACGACGTTAGACATCTAAGAATTAGACGTCAATGCGTTGGATATCGAAGCGAGTACGCTGCGCCCATGCCCGACGCCTCCGGTCCGCCCGCCGTGCCGCCGCTCGGACTGCAGCTCGCGAGCACGGCGCGCGAGGTCAGCCGCGCCTTCGACGCCGCGCTCGCCGCCGCGGGCGGGTCGATGTCGACCTGGCTGGTGCTGCTCTCCCTGGTGACGGGCCACGCCGAGAGCCAGCGCGAGCTCGCCGCCGCGGTGGGCATCCAGGGCGCGACGCTGACCCACCACCTCAACGGGATGGAGGCGGCCGGTCTCGTCACCCGCCGCCGCGATCCGGCCAACCGGCGGGTGCACCTCGTCGAGCTCACCGACGCCGGCCGCGCCGCCTTCCTCCGGCTCCGCGACGTCGCGGTGGAGCACGACCGGCGCCTGCGGGCGGGCCTCGACCCCGACGACGAGGCCGCGGCCCGGCGGGTGCTCGACCGGCTCCGCGCGAACGTCGCCGCGGTCGAGGTCTCCTAGCTGCTCGTCCGCGTCTCGGGCACGAGGGCCACGACGACGGCGAGCAGCGCCAACCCGAGGACGGGCGCAGCGATGGTCCAGGGCGCGCGGTCGACGTAGGCGAGCGAGGCGGCGAGCACCGCGCCCCACTCCGGCGAGTCCGGCGGCGCGCCGAGCCCGAGGAAGCTCAGCGCGGCGATCCCGAGCGCGGCGTGCGGCACCCGCGCGAGCCCGTGGCGCACCACCGGTACCACGACCGCGGGCAGGACGTGGAGCCGCGCGACCCGCCCCGGCGACGCCCCGACCAGCACCGCCGCCCGCACGTACCCCGATGCGCGCGCCTCCGTCGCGAGCGTGCGGGCGTGGACTGCCAGCGGCACCCACCCGACGGCGGCGACGGCGACCGCGGCGCCGAGCAGCCCGGGCCCCGCGACCGCGGCCACGACCAGCCCGACGACGACCGGCGGCACGGCGTTGAGCACGTCCGCCACCCCTGCCCGCGCCGACCGCGCGCCGACGCCGACCGCGAGCCCGACGAGCACGCACACCGCCGTCACCGCGACCGCGGTCCCGACCGTGAGCAGCGCGCCGTGCGCCATCCGGGCCCACAGGTCGCGGCCCAGCGCGTCGGCGCCCAGCGGCACCGACCACGACGGCGGGGCGAGGCGGCGCTCAGTCACCGTGGTCGACGGGTCGCGCGGCAGGCCGGTGACGACGACGAGCGCGAGCACCCCGGCCCCGGCCCACGGCGCCCACGAGCGCGCCCGGCCCGACGTGTCGGGCACCCCGACCGCCACCTCCGCCCCCGCCCGCGCCGGCCCGAGCAGCGCCCGGTGCGCGAGCACCCCGACCCCGCCCAGCACGAGCCCGAGCAGCACGAGCACGGTCACCGCCGCCTGGGCCAGCGGCAGGTCCTGCGCGAGCACGGCGTCCAGCGCCAGCGAGCCGACCCCGGGGATGCCGAAGAGCTGCTCGACCGCCACCGCGCTCCCCAGCAGGCCCACCGTGAGCAGCGCGACCTGGGGCACCGCCGTCGCCACGGCCCGCCGGGCGACGCCGAGCGCGACCGTGGCCGGTGGGGTGCCCCACGAGCGCCAGGTGCGCACCCACGGCTCGGCGAGCGCCGACTCCGTCGCCGACGACAGCATCCGCGCCAGCAGCCCGCCCGCGGGCAGGCCGAGCGCGAGCGCCGGGAGGACGAGGTACGACGGGCCGGCGAACCCGGTGCTCGGCAGCAGCCCCCACGCCACCGCCACGACGGCGACGAGCACCGCACCGAGCACGATCTCGGGCACCGCACCCAGCACCGACGCCGCCACCGCGCTCCCGCGCCCGGCCGGGCCGCCCCGGTGCGCGGCGCGCCGGACGCCGGGGGCGAGCAGCGCCGTCGCGGTCACCGCGGCGACGACCACCGCGGCGAGCGCGAGCGTCAGCGACACCCCGAGCGCGGCGAGCACCGACGGCGTGACCGGGGCCCGCGACACCCACGAGACGCCGAGGTCGCCGGTGAGCGCCCCGCCCAGCCAGCCGACGGCGCCGGCCACGGGGTCGGCCGGCAGGTCGAGCTCGGCGCGCAGCGCATCGAGGGCGGCGGGGGAGAAGCCGCGCTCGGGGTAGCGCACGCGCAGCACCGCGGCGGCCGGGTCGTCGTCCCAGAGCCAGGGCAGCGCGGCGACGACCAGCGCGAGCACCACGACCGCGAGCACGGCGGTGAGCAGCGGCAGGAGCCGGCGCGCGGTGGTCACGCGCCCGCCCCGGCGTGTCCCGCGAGCGAGGTGGTGGCGATCCTGACCCTGGACGCCAGCGTGGACGCCACGCTGGCACCCCCGAGCACCCCGCTCACCCCTGGTGGGTCGCGGCGGTGACGAGGAACTGCTCGTTGGGGTCCTCGGCCACGCCGGTGACGCCCGCGCCGAGGCCCACCCGCGCGCGCTCGGTGACGTGCGGGACCACCGCGTCGGCGGCGAGCACCCGCGCCTCCACCTCGAGCGCGGCGCGCCGGCGGGCCTCGACGTCGCTGCTCGCGGTGGCCGCGGCGAGGATCGCGTCGGTGGCGGGGTCGCAGTACCGCGCCTGGTTGTAGCTGCCGCCGCAGGAGAAGTCGCTGGCCAGGTAGCCGACGGGGTCGCCGGTGTCGAGCTGCTGGCTGCGGCTGATGATCACCGCGTCGAACGCCCCGGTGCCCAGCTGCGCCTCGAACGCCGAGCTCTCGAGCACCGTCACGTCGACGGTGAACCCGGCGCGGCGCAGCGCATCGGCATCCGCGGCGGCGATCTCGGGGAGCTCGGCGCGGTCGGAGTACGTCGCGAGACGGAGGCGCTGGCCCGCGACCGGCGCGGGCGGGGTCACGGGGTGCGGGGGACGGGCGGCGGCCCAGGGCGTCGCGGGCCCGAACAGGCCGGCGGCCGGGTCGGCGCGGCCCTCGTAGATCGAGCCAGCGACGTCCACGGGCGCCAGCGCAGCCCGGACCGCGGCCCGCACCCCGGGGTCGGCGAACACCGGCGCGCGCTGGTCGAGGTACACCGCGACGCTGCGGGGCAACGGCACCCCGACGACCTGCTGCGGCGGCGCGATCGAGGCCACCTGGGAGGCCGGGATCGCCTCGACGACGTCCAGCTCGCCCGCGCGCAGGGCGTTGGCGCGCGCGGCGCCGTCGGCGAGGAAGCGGGCGTCGATGCCCGGCGCGCCCACGGGTCCCCGCCACGACGAGGGGTTCGCGTCGAGCGTCGCGCCGGCGGACCCGTCGACGCGGGTGAGCACGAACGGCCCCGTGCCCGCCCGCACCGGGCTGGGCCGTGCCGGGTCGGCGTAGGCGGACGGGGCGAGGATCACCAGCTCCGGCGAGGAGAGGCGCTGGGGGAGCACCGGGTCGGGCACGGGCGTGGTGACGAGGACGCCGCCGGCCCCGTCAGGGACCGCCGTCAGCGCCGGCCCGGTGTCGGCCAGGGAGGCCAGCGCCCGTGGGGTCGGCGTGGCCGCGGCCGCGCGAGTGAGGCTGCCCGCGACCGCCTCCGGGTTGAGCGGCGAGCCGTCGTGGAAGGTCACGCCGGAGCGGAGGACGAACCGCCAGCTCGTCGGCGAGACCTGCGTCCACGTCGTCGCCAGCGCCGGCGTCGGCGTGCCGCCGGTGAGGACCACCAGCGGCTCGGTGACGCCGAGGCGCGTCGCCAGCGTGGCCTCGTTGCCGTAGGGCGACAGGCCCGCCGTGGGCGGGAACGACAGCCCGACCCGCAGCCGGCCGTCCTGGCCGTCGCTCCCCGACACGCTGAAGCACCCGGTGAGCGCGAGGCCGAGCACGGCCAGGAGGACCCCGAGACGGTGGGTGGATCTCACTGGCTTCACGACGGCCTCCCGGCGGCGAGGGTGTCGGCGTGCAGGGCGGGCACGCGGCGGACGAGGACGCCCATGACGAGCGCGCTGGTCAGGGGCAGGGCGGCGGTGACGGCCCAGGGCAGGGCGGGCGGGCCGCCGGCGTCGAGCAGGGCCCCGAGCAGCGCGCTCCCGCCCAGCGCGGCGAGGCCGCCGGCGGAGGCGAGGACGCCGAAGTGCGCGCCGAGCCGCCGCTCGCCCGCGAGCCGCCCGACCGCGTCCTGCGCGACCGGCACGACCATCATCTGCCCGAGCGTCAGCGTCACCACGAACACCACCGCCGGCACCGGCCCGGGCGCCCCGACGCCGACGAGCACCGCCGTGGCCAGGAACGACAGCGCGAGCACCGCGAACCCCACGGGGAGCGCGCGCGGACCGAGCCGCCGGCGCACCACCTCGGCCAGCGGCACCTGCCCCACGACCACGATCACCGCCGACAGCACGAACAGCGCCCCGAGTAGCCCGGCGGACCCGGCGCGGGCGAGTTCCACGGGCAGCGCGAGGTAGAGCTGGTTGTAGCTCAGCAGCCACGACGAGTACGCCGCGGCGAACGCGAGGAAGGCCCGGTTGCGCAGCACCTCGCCCCACCCCGCGAGCACCGGTTCGCCGGCGTGGGCGGCGGGCTCGCGCGGCATGCCGCGGGCGAAGGCGACGAGGACGACGGCGAACACGCCCGCCGCGGCGAGCGCGGTCACCGCGAAGTCGACGGTCAGGAGCAGCGAGCCGAGCACCGGGCCGACGACCACGCCGACCTCCCCGGCGACCCCGACCATCGCGAACGCCTCGCTGCGCGTCGGGCCGTGCGTGCGCTCCAGCGCGCCGGCCCGCCGCGCCAGCTCGGCCTCCACCGCCGGCGAGAACAGCGCCGCCGCGACGCCCGTGGCCACCGTCCCCGCGACGAGCAGCACGGGCCCCTCGGCGAGCGCGAGCAGCAGGAACCCGGCGATGCGCACCACGAACCCGGTGAGCGCGACCGGCCGGGTCCCGCACCGGTCGGCCAGCGCGCCGCCGAGGAAGAACAGGCCCTGCTGGCTGAACGTCCGCAGCCCGAGCAGGAGCCCGACCAGTGCGCCGCCGAGCCCGAGGTCGCGCGTGAGGTGCAGCGCGAAGAACGGCAGGACCAGGTAGAAGCCGGTGTTGAAGGCGAGCTGGCCGAGCACGACGAGGCGCATCGGGCGGGGCAGCTCGCCGAGGCGCCCGAGGATCGACCACCGGCGCAGCAGGACGCTCACGGCACCTCCACGCCGAGCACGGCGTCGAGCAGCGCGCGGGTGGCGTCCGCGGACGGGCGGGCGAGGACGTCGTCGATCGGCCCGGTCTCGACGACCCGGCCCGCGGCCAGGACGGCGACGTCGGCGCAGAGCCGCTGGGCGATCCCGAGGTCGTGGCTCACGAGCAGCAGCCGGGTCCCCGACGCGCGGGCGAGGTGGCCGACGAGGGTGACGAGGCGTCGCCGGGTCGTGGGGTCGACGGCACTGAAGGGCTCGTCGGCGACGAGCACCGCCGGGCGGGTCGCGAGGGCGCGGGCCAGCGCGATCCGTTGCCGCTCGCCGCCGGAGAACGCGGCCGGGCGGCGGTCGGCGACGGCGGGGTCGAGGCCCACGGCGTCGAGCAGCTCGGCGACGCGCTCCCCGTGATCGCCGGGCACGCCCGCGCACTCCAGGGGCTCGCGCAGGCTCGCGCCGACCGGCAGCCGCGGGTCGAGCGAGCTGCCGGGGTCCTGGGCGACGACGCCGACGGCCCGGCGCAGCGCGCCGGGGCGGCGGGGGGTGACCACCTCGCCGCGGAACCGCACCGTGCCCGCCTCGGGGGCCTCGAGGGCGAGCAGCACCCGCAGCAGCGTCGACTTGCCCGACCCGGACGCGCCCACGACCGCGAGGTCGCGGCCGGCGGGCACCTCGAGGTCGAGCCCGTCGAGGGCGGTGCGCACGACGCGGCGCCACGGCCGGTCGCCGGGCACGGTGTAGCGGCGGGTGACGCCGGCGAGGGTGAAGCTCACGCCCGCACCTCCGGCACCGACAGGCGCGCCGCCTCGACGAGCTCGCGGGTGACCGCGTGCTCCGGCGCGGCGAGCACGCCGCGCACCGGGCCGGCCTCGACGACCCGGCCGTCGGCGAGGACGACGACCTGCTCGCAGACCGCGGCGAGCACCCCGAGGTCGTGGGTGACCAGCAGCAACGCGGTCCCCGACGCCGCGAGCGCGCGGTCGAGGTGGTCGAGCAGGGACCGGGCGACGGGGCCGTCGAGAGCCGCGGTCGGCTCGTCGGCGACGAGCAGGCGCGGACGGCAGGCGAGCGCCGCGGCGAGCACGACGCGCTGGCGCTGCCCGCCCGAGAGCTGCGACGGGCGGGCGCGGGCGAGCTCGGCGGGCAGGTCGACCGCGGCGAGCGCCTCGGCCACGCGGGTCCGGGCGGCGGCGCGGTCGAGGCCCTGGTGGCGCCGCAGCGGCATCGCGAGCTGGCGGCCCACGGACAGCAGCGGGTGCAGGGCGGTCGCGGCGTCCTGGGCGACGAGGGCGACACCGCGCCCCCGCACCCCGGCGCGCGCGGCCTCGGGCGCGCCGACGAGCTCGCGGTCGGCGATCCGCACGCTGCCGCCCGCGCACGTGCCGGGCGGCAGCAGGCCCGCGACCGCGGCGGCGGTCAGCGACTTGCCCGCGCCCGACGGCCCGACGACGCCCCACCGCTCGCCCGGCGCGACGGTGAGCGTGACCCCGTCGACGCACCTCACGCCGCCGGCGGTGACGGTGAGGTCGCGGATCGCGGCGACCTCGGCGGCGGGGGGCACGGGCCGCGACCCTAGGGCCTTCTCGCCGTGCGTGGGTGGCTACCCGGCGTGCTCTGCAACGCAGGAGTCGCAGGCGCACACGTGCATGCGTTGCCAGTCATTGGCAGCACGAGTCGTCGTTGGAAGGCCGGGTCGGAGCGCGTACAACCAGTTCAGGGCCCATAGCTCACCACATGCTGAGGCGTTGACGACATGATCCCCGGGCCCCTAGCGTCTCCGCTGTCCGCCACCGCCGGGGCGGTCGCTCGTCGTGCGCCCGAAGAGGAGATGCCCGTGACCACTGCTGGTGCCGTCGCCCGCGCCAAGGCCACCGCGGTCCCCGCGTCGGAGACCCTGCCCTGGCTGATCAGCGCCGTCCTCGTCGGGCTGGCGCTCTACTACGTCGTCGGTATCGACCAGGGCGCCGTCTCGGTGCTCGGCGACACGACGGTTCTCCACGAGCTCGTCCACGACGCCCGCCACTTCCTCGGCTTCCCCTGCCACTAGGCCGCGGTCCGGCGGAGGAGTCGCAGATGGAGGCACGGTCGTTCGTGCTCCGGGGCGTGGTCGCGGGTGCGGTGGCCGGGCTGGTCGCCTGGGTGTTCGCGCTGCTGTTCGCCGAGCCGCAGGTCGAGGCCGCGATCGCCTACGAGGAGGGTCGCGGCGAGGCCGAGGAGGCCCTGGCCACTGCGGCCGGGGCGGTCCCGGCGGGCGGCGCCGAGGAGGAGGTCGTCAGCCGCGGGGTGCAGGCCACGATCGGCCTCGGTGTCGGCATGGTCGCCATCGGGATCGCGCTGGGCCTGCTGTTCGCGGTGGTCTACACGCTGCTGCACGGCCGGGTGGCGCTGCGCCCGCGGGTGCTCGCGCTGGTCGTGGCCGGCGCCGGCTTCCTGACGATCTACGCGACGCCGTTCGTCAAGTACCCGGCGAGCCCGCCCGCGGTGGGCAGCGACGAGACGATCGGCGACCGCACCGCGCTCTACCTGGTCATGGTCATCGGCTCGCTGCTGTTCCTCGTGGCCGCGGTCGCCGTGGCCCGGCTGGTCCGCGGGCGGATCGGCACGTGGAACGCCGTGCTGGTCGGGGGTGTCGTCTACGTCGCGCTGTCGGCGGTCCTCACGACGGTGCTGCCGGGCCTGGGTGAGCTGACGATCAACGCCGTGGAGAACGGGCCGCGGGTCTCCGAGACGCCGCTGCCCCTGCGCGACGCGTCCGGGGCGATCCTCTACCCCGGCTTCGACGCCGACGTGCTCTACCACTTCCGCGTCGCGTCCTTCGCCGCGCAGGCCCTGCTCTGGGGCGTGCTCGGGTTGGCCTTCGGCGCGCTGGTCGAGCGCCGGCTCGCGAAGGGCGAGGTCGGCGAGCGCACGCCCGAGACGTCCGCCGCCTGACCTGCTCGTCGTCCTGGGCGCAGGGCGCCGTCGCTCGCACAGACGGGCGAGGGGTGCCCATCGCCCGTCGCCACCCGGCTCAGGCCACGAGCCGCCAGACCAGGGCGGTCAGCGCGCACACCGCGAACCCGAGCCCGAGGGGCAGCAGCGTGGCGACGGTCGTCCAGCGCACGCTGCGCGTCTCGTGCCAGATGGTGAGCACCGTCGTGCTGCACGGGTTGTGCAGCAACGTGAACAGCATGAGGTTCACCGCGGTCAGCAGCGTCCAGCCGCCCACGCCGACGAGCACCGAGCCGATCTGCGCGTCGTCACCCAGCTCCAGCATCACGCCCGGCGCGGCGCCGAGCGTGTTGGCGCCGAGGGTCAGGGTGAGCATGACGATCGTCGGGATGATGATCTCGTTCGCGGGCACCGCCACGAGGTAGGCGAGCAGGATGACGCCGTTGAGCCCGATCACCCAGCCGACCGGTTCCAGCGCCGTCACGAGGTGCGCGGCCACGCTCGCGTCGCCCAGGTGCACGTTGCCGATCAGCCAGATCACCGCGCCCGCGGGCGCCGCCATGAGCACCGCGCGCCGCAGCACCTTGAGCGTCCGGTCGATGATCGAGGTGTAGAGCGTGCGCAGCACCTGCGGCGGCCGGTAGGGCGGCAGCTCGAGCGAGTACACCGAGCTCTCGCCGCGCAGCACGGTGCGCGAGAGCAGCCACGACACCGCGAGCGTCACGCCGATCCCGACGATCACCACGGCGACGACGCTCCCGGCCGCGACCACCCCGGCCAGCGCCGGCGGCACCACGGCCCCGACGAAGATCGTGCCCATGAGGATCAGCGTCGGCCAGCGGCCGTTGCAGATGCTGAAGTTGTTCGTGATGATCGCGATCAGTCGCTCGCGGCGGCTGTCGATGATGCGCGTGGCCGTGACACCGGCGGCGTTGCAGCCGTAGCCCATCATCATCGTCAGCGCCTGCTTGCCGTGGGCGCCGGAGCGGGCGAAGAGCCGGTCGAGGTTGAACGCCACCCGCGGCAGGTAGCCGAAGTCCTCGAGCAGCGTGAACAGCGGGAAGAAGATCGCCATCGGCGGCAGCATCACGGCGATCACCCACGCCGTGGCCAGGTAGACGCCGTCGACGAGCAGGCCGGTCACCCACCACGGCGCCCCGACGGCGGTGAAGCCGGAGAGCAGCCAGGCGTGCCCGTTCTCGACGAGCAGCTCGTAGAGCAGGTCCGAGGGCACCGCGGCCCCGGCGATCGTGAACCAGAAGACGCCGAAGAACAGCACGCCCATGGCGACGAAGCCCCACACGCGGTGGGTCAGGACGCGGTCGAGGGCGCGGTCGACGGTGAGCTTCGCGCGCGCGTCGTCGCGATCGACGCTCGTCGCGGCGATCCGCGCGGCGTCGGTGTAGAGCGACTCGACGATGCGGTCGCCGAGGTCGTGGGTGGCGTCGTCGGACAGCCCGCGGCGCAGGCGGGCGGCCTCGTCGAGGAGATCGGTCATGCCGTCTGCTCCAGCGGGGACGCGAGCGCACCCAGCGTCCCGTCCCGCACTGCCTGCTCGATGCCCGCGTCGCCCTCGAGCAGGCGCAGCGCCACCCAGCGGCTGTTGGGCACGCCGGGGAAGCGGGCCTCGACCTGCACGGCGAGCTCGGCGACGGCCCGCTCGAGCGCGGGGTCGCGGTGCACGAGGCGCAGGGGAGCGGGCGGGTCGTCGGTGCCCGCGACCTGCGCGATCGCCGCCAGCAGGTCCGGTAGCCCCTCGCCGCGGCGCGCCGCCGTGGCGACGACGGGGACGCCGAGCTCGCGGGTGAGGTGCCGGGTGTCGACGGTGATGCCGTGGCGGCGGGCCTCGTCGACGAGGTTGAGCGCGACCACCACCCGCCCGGTGATCTGGCGGATCTGCAGCACCAACGGCAGGTTGCGCTCCAGGCGCGTCGCGTCCACCACCACGACGACGACGTCCGGGCGCCCGAAGAGCAGCACGTCGCGGGCCACGTCCTCGTCGGTGCTGGTGGACAGCAGGGAGTAGGTGCCGGGCAGGTCGACGATGCGGTAGCCCGCGCCGCCGTAGGAGAACCCGCCCTCGGCACGCGCGACGGTCTTGCCCGCCCAGTTGCCGACGTGCTGGCGCAGCCCGGTCAGCGCGTTGAACACGGTGCTCTTGCCCGTGTTCGGGTTGCCGGCCAGCGCGACGACGTGGTCGTAGCGGCCGGGATCCAGGCCCAGACGCGCGAGCCGGGACGACGCCGGGGAGAGCGCGCACGAGGCGCAGGCGTCGCCGCTGTGGTCGGGGGACGGTCCGACGCCCGGCGTCGGCAGCGGGGTCCCCACGGGTCAGCCCTCCCCGGTGCCGGCCTGCTCGACGTGCACGGTGCGCGCCTGCCCGCGCCGCAGCACGACCAGCGCGCCGCGCACCTCGTAGGCGGTCGGGTCGCCCAGCGGGCTGACCATGTCCGCGCGGATCGCGGCCCCGGGCAGCAGGCCCAGGTCCATGAGGCGACGGCGCTCGCCCCCGCGGATGTCGAGCGCGGTGACGACGGCCCGCTGGCCGCGGGGCAGTTCGTCGAGGGTCATCGCTGACCACCCCCGTCCTGCTCGGGGACCTGGTTTCGTCCGGCCCGCCACTCGAAGTTCGGCTGGCCGAACTCTACGACGCGGAGCCCCGGTGGAACACCCCTTCGACGACATCGTCGACCCACAGCGCGTCGGCGAGCTCCGGGCCGAGGTCGAGGTCGCGCTCCCCGTCGGCCGCGCCCACCCGCACCTCGAACGGCCCGCCGAAGGGCCGACGCGCGACCAGCTCGAGCCCCACGCCCAGCTCGATGGCCTGCTCGCGCAGCCACGTCAGCATCGCGGGCTCGGTGTCGTCGACGCGGACGAGGCGCCCGCGGTCGCCGGGCTCGAGGGTCGCGAAGCGGCGGGCGGTGAACTCCGCGACCGTGCCGTCCGCGGCGGGGATCGGGTCGCCGTGCGGGTCGTAGCGCGGGTGGCCGAGGCGCTCGTCCATGCGGTCGAGCAGGGTCGGCGAGACGTGGTGCTCGAGCACCTCGGCCTCGTCGTGCACCTCGTCCCAGCCGTAGCCGAGCTCGCGGACGAGGTAGGTCTCGAGCAGCCGGTGGCGGCGCAGCACGTCGAGCGCCGCGCGGGTGCCCGAGTCGGTGAGCCGCACGCCGCCGTAGGGCCGGTGCTCGACGAGGCCCTGGTCGGTGAGCTTGCGCAGCATCCCCGACACCGACGACGCGCCGACCCCCAGGCGCCTGGCCAGCGCCGTCGTCGACGCCGGGCCCTCGCCGCGCTCGTAGACGGCGTAGATGGCCTTGATGTAGTCGTCGACCGCCGCGGTGCGCGGCGCGACGGTCCCGGACATGCCGTCAGGGTAGCGCCGGGCCCTGTGCGCGGAACCGTGCACGGCCACGGCCCCGGTGGCGGGATCGACGCCACGCCGGACGCGCGCGGCTACCGTTCCGTGGCATGGGCGACGTGCTGGACCGGGCGCGGGAGATCGCCGCCGACGTGCTGCTGCCCGCCGCGGACGAGGTGGACGCCACCGCCACGATCCCCGAGGCGCACTTCCGGGCCCTGGCCGACGCCGGGCTCTTCGGCCTCGCCGCGCCCCCGGAGCACGGCGGCCCGGACGTGGCGTTCGACGACTTCCTCGGCGTCGTCGAGACCCTCGCCGGCGCCTGCCTCGCCACGACCTTCACGTGGATGCAGCACCACGGCTCGGTGCGGGCGCTCGCCGCGACCGGCAACGATGCCCTGCGCGAGCGCCACCTCGCCGCCGCGGTCGCGGGCACCACCCGCTGCGGCGTCGCCTACGCGGGCGCCATCCCGCAGCCGCCGCTGCTGTGGGCGACCCGGGTCGACGGCGGCTGGCGCCTCGACGGCACCGCCCCGCTGGTCACCGGCTGGGGCCTGGTCGACCTGCTGCAGGTCTCGGCGCGCGACGCGGCGACCGCCGACGCCGACGACGCGGAGGCCCGCATCGTCACGGTGCTCGTGCCGGCCTCGGCGCCGGCCGGCGTCACCGTGCACCCCCTCGACCTCGCCGCCGCGAACGGCAGCCGGACCGTGCGCCTGCAGGTCGACGGCTGGGCCGTCGGCGACGACGCCGTGGTCGCGACGCCAACGCGCGCGCAGTTCCTCGCGGGCCAGCACGCGAGTGCGCGCGTCAACGGCTGCCTCGCCCTCGGGGTCGCGGGCCGCTGCGCCGCGCTCGTCGAGGAGGTGCTCGTCGAGGCGGGCGAGGAGGCAGGCGGGGAGGCGGTGGCGGCGACGCTGCGGAAGGCCCTCGACGCCGCTCGCGACGACCTCGACGCCGCGCTCGCCGACCCGGACGCGATGCCCGCGGCCCGCGCCGCGGCCTCGGCCCTCGCCGTGCGCGCGGCCGCGACGCTCACCGTCGCCGTCGGCAGCCGGGCGATCGTCGGCCGGCACCCGGCCCGCCGGCTCGCCCGCGAGGCGGCGTTCACGCTCGTCGCCGCCGGGCGCCCCGGGATCCGCGCCGCGCTGCTCGACGTCCTGCCGCCCGGCCCCTGACACACGACGACCCCTCGGCCGGGGAGGTCGAGGGGTCGCCGCGCACCGCGCAGTGGACGCTTGTCGGAACGATCACCGCGCGAGACCGGGGGTCAGGCCAGGGTGAGGCCGTTCGCGTGGTCGAAGCGCTCGGCGGCGTCGTTCCAGTTGACGACGTTCCACCAGGCCTTCACGTAGTCCGGCTTGACGTTCTGGTAGTCCAGGTAGAAGGCGTGCTCCCACATGTCGAGCATGACCACCGGCACGATGCCCAGCGGCACGTTCGCCTGCTGGTCGTAGAGCTGGAAGATGCGCAGCTTCCCGGTCAGGGAGTCGACGCCGAGGATCGCCCAGCCCGAGCCCTGGATGGTCGTCGCGACCGCGGTGAAGTGCTTCTGGAACAGGTCGAACGACCCGAAGTCGCGGTCGATCGCCGAGGCCAGGTCACCGGTCGGCTTGTCGCCGCCGTCCGGGCTGAGGTTCTTCCAGAAGATCGAGTGGTTGATGTGCCCGCCGTAGTTGAAGGCGAGGTTCTTCTCCCACAGCAGGGCCGTCGTCCCGATGGTGTCCTGCTCGCGGGCCTCGGCCAGCGCGTCGATCGCGGCGTTCAGCCCGGTCACGTAGGTGTTGTGGTGCTTGTCGTGGTGGAGCTCCATGATCTTGCCCGAGATGTGGGGCTCGAGGGCGCCGTAGTCGTAGGGCAGGTCGGGGAGCGTGTATTCCGCCATCGGGATCTCCCGTCGGTGGGCTGCTGCGGGCCGTGAGGGGCCAGCCTGCTGCTGTTGCAGACAACTCGCAACTGCAAGGGTGTTGGTCGAGGAGTGCGCCCTCGGGCGCACGGTGGGACCCGCCGCGGGACGCCGGATCGTCGACGTCGCGGGGCCGGTGCACCGGTGGTGCCCGCGCGGGACACGGGTGAACCGTCGTTCGGCACCGCGTCCGCGGCGGTGCTCGGGCGGCCCGTCCTCGTGAGGAGGCCCTGGGCCGGGCGGGGCGCTCAGTCGGCGTAGAGCCGGATCTCCAGGCCGTCGGGGTCGTGGACCGCCAGGACCGACCCGCCGCCCGACCCCGTGACGATCTCGCCGCGGCGCTCACCGAGCTCGTCCATCCGCGCCCGCCGCTGCTCGACCTGCGCGCGCTCGGGGACGAGCAGCGCCACCGGGTCGAACCCCGCGAGCGCGGCGGCCCGTGTCGGGTCCTCCCGCAGGGCGATGCCCGCGTCCCCGCCGTCGGGCAGGCGCAACGCCACGCCGCGGACCACGCCGTCGTCGTCCGCGAACTCGAGCACGACCTCGAGCCCCAGGACCCGCTCGTACCAGTCGCGGCTGCGCGCCAGGTCCGACACCGGCAGCTTGACGTGGTGGAAGCCGGTGACGGTGGCGGTCATGCCCTCATGGTGGTGGTCAGGCGGCCTTCTCGGTACTCGGCAGCGCGTCCTGGATCGCGCGCAGCTCCTGCGCCACGGTGACGAGGCCGTCGCCGTTGACGCGCTTGAGCTCCTCCAGCACCTGAGCGAGCAGCGTGTTCGTGGTCTCCAGGGCCTCGCGCAGCGGGCCGGTCCCGGCGATGTCACCCAGCATGGTCGTCCTCCTCGGATCGGTACCTGAAGTACTAGGTACCGACGGTACCGGAGGTTCGGGAAGGGCACATCCCGGTCCGCACCAGCCGCTCAGCCCTGGCGGTAGGTCTCCAGGAAGCCGCCGATGCGCGTGATCGCGTCGTCGAGGGTCACGGCGTGGGGGAGCGTGAGGATGCGGAAGTGGTCGGGCGTGGGCCAGTTGAACCCCGTGCCCTGCACGACCTGGATCTTCTCCTCGCGCAGGAGGTCGAGCACGAACTGCTCGTCGTCCTTGATCGGGTAGACGTCCGGGTCGAGGCGCGGGAAGGCGTAGAGCGCCCCGCGCGGCTTCACGCAGCTCACGCCCGGGATCGCGTTGAGCTTCTCGTACGCCCGGTCGCGCTGCTCGCGCAGCCGGCCGCCCGGCGCCGTGAGGTCGCTGATGCTCTGGCGCCCGCCGAGCGCGGCCTGGATCGCGTACTGCGCCGGGGTGTTCGCGCACAGACGCATCGAGGCCAGCATCGCCAGGCCCTCGAGGTAGTCGCGCGCGTGCTGGCGCGGGCCGGTGACGACGAGCCAGCCCGAGCGGAAGCCGGCGACGCGGTGGGTCTTCGACAGCCCCGAGAAGGTCAGCACGACCAGGTCCGGCGCGAGCGAGGCGACGTCGTGGTGCACGGCGTCGTCGTAGAGGACCTGGTCGTAGATCTCGTCGGCCATCACCATGAGGCCGCGCCGGCGGGCGAGGTCGAGCAGGCCCTCGAGGACCTCCTTCGAGTACACCGCGCCGGTCGGGTTGTTCGGGTTGATGATGACCAGCGCCTTGGTGCGGTCGCTGATCTTCGCCTCGACGTCGGCGAGGTCGGGCATCCAGTCGGCCTGCTCGTCGCACACGTAGTGCACGGCGCGCCCGCCCGCCAGCGTGGCCACAGCGGTCCACAGCGGGTAGTCGGGCGCGGGCACGAGCACCTCGTCGCCGTCCTCCACCAGCGCCTGCACGGCCATGGAGATCAGCTCGGAGACGCCGTTGCCGAGGAACACGTCGTCGACGTCCACCTCCAGCCCGCGCGCCTGGTAGCGCTGCGCGACCGCCCGTCGCGCGGGCAGCACGCCGCGCGAGTCGGTGTAGCCGTGCGCCTGCGGGAGCATCCGGATCATGTCCTGGACGATCTCCTCGGGCGCCTCGAAGTCGAAGAGCGCGGGGTTGCCGGTGTTGAGCCGCAGGACGCTGTGCCCCGCCTCCTCCAGCAGGTTCGCCTGCTCGACCACCGGGCCGCGGATCTCGTAACAGACGTCGCGGAGCTTGTTCGACTGCCGGAACTCCACCTGCACTACCTCTCGCACGTCGACGGGCACCGCACCGGGCCGTGCTCACGGTCTACCAAACGAGGACGCGCGGACCGAGCACCCGGTTGTTCAACTCTTGGGTTGAATAGATGGTCCTTTGCGGATACCGTCACGTCCTGACCACGAACGACGCAGGTGAGGAGGCGGCCATGGCCGTGGTGCTGGTGGCGACGATGTCGCTCGACGGGTTCATCGCCCGTCCCGACGACTCGGTGGGCCCGATCTTCGACTGGTTCTCGGCCGGCGACACCGACGTGCACGCCGGCGACGAGCAGCGTCCCTTCCGCACGGGGAAGGAGAGCGCGGACTGGCTGCGCGAGCAGTGGGGCCGCATCCGCGCGGGCGTCATCGGGCGCCACCTCTTCGACCACACCAACGGCTGGGAGGGGCGACCGCCCGCCGGCGAGCACGTCGTCGTGCTCACGCACACCGTCCCGACCGACTGGGCCCACTACGGCACCGCGCCCTTCACCTTCGTCACCGAGGGCATCGAGGCCGCCGTGGTCACCGCGAAGGAGCTGGCCGGCGACGCCGACGTCTCGGTGACCGCGGGTGACGTCGGGGGGCAGGCGCTGGCCGCCGGGCTGGTCGACGAGGTGGAGATCGACCTGGCGCCCGTCGTGCTGGGGCGGGGCAAGCGGTTCTTCGGCGAGGACGCCCCGGAGACGGTGCTCGAGGACCCGTACCTGGTCGTGCCCGGCCGCCGCGTCACGCACTTCCGCTACCGCGTCCGGCGCTGAACCCAGCGCTGAACGCCGGCGCGAGGCGCGCCCAGTCGTCCGGGTCGTGCGTGACCCAGACGTCCGCGCCGTGTGTCGCCGCGAGCCCGATCAGCCGGTGCAGCGACGCCAGGGCCTGCTCGCGGTCGGTGTCCGCGGCCATCGGCGCCGGGCGCTTGAGAGCCTCGTGGAGGTGGGCCGTGTCGCCCGAGAGCAGCAGGGGACCCGACGGGAGCCGGACGAGCACGCTGGTGTTGCCCGGCGTGTGGCCCGGCATCGCGACCACGACCACCGCGCCGTCCCCGAAGAGGTCGTGGTCGCCCTCGACGAAGGTCCAGTCGGCGTCGCGGACGGGGGCGAGGTCGGCGGTGCGGGCGAGGTCGGCGACGGCCGGGTCGCTGCCGTCGACGGCACCCCGGTCGCCCGCGCCGAGCAGGAACCGCGCGTGCGGGACGTGGCGCAGGCCTCCGGTGTGGTCGAAGTGCACGTGGGTGATCACGACGTGGGTGACGTCGCCGGGCGACACGCCCGCGCGCGACAGTTGGCGGTCGAGCCGCTGGTCCGGGGTCATGCGGACCTCGGCGCCCAGCTCGGCGCCGTACGTCGCGACCGGGTCGTCCGCGGCCTCCGGCGCGAGCCCGCCGTCGACGAGCACGAGGCCGTCGTCGTGCTCCACGAGGAACGTCGGCACCACCAGCTCGACGGGCCCGGGCGCCGCGCCGTCGAGCATGTCGGCACGGTCGAGCGTCAGCCGCGCGCCGTCGAGGGCGACGAGCCGCCGCGCGCATCCCCGTGTCACGCGCCGTGGATGCCCGCGTCGGGCACCGGGGCATCGCCGAGCGGGTAGCCGACATCCATGAGCGACCGACTCGAGTTCTTCTTCGACCCGATCTGCCCGTTCTGCTGGGTGACGTCGCGGTGGGTCGTGGAGGTCGCGCGGCAGCGCCCGCTGGAGGTGACGTGGCGCCCGGTGTCGCTGGCGATCCTCAACGAGGAGATCAGCTACGAGGAGCGGAAGAAGGCCTCGCCCGACTACCCCGACAGCCACGTCCGCGGCCTGGAGATGCTGCGCGTGGTCCACGCCGCGCGGGAGGCGCACGGGCCCGAGGTGGTGGGCGACCTCTACACCGCGCTCGGCGGGCTGGTGTGGGACGAGGACCCGCCCGAGGGCGACGACTTCCACGCCGTCATGCACGAGATGGCCCGCCGGCGCGACCTGCGCCCCGCCCTCGAGCAGGTCGGCCTGCCCACCGACCTCGCCGACGCCGCCGACGACACCGCCCGCGACGACGACCTGCGCGCCGAGACCGAGGAGGCCGCGCGGCGCTGCGGGGGCGGGGTGGGCACGCCGATCCTGTCGTTCAGCCCGCCCGACGGGCCCGCGCTGTTCGGGCCGGTCATCGACGCCCCGCCGCGGGGGGACGACGCCCTGCGCCTGTGGGACGCGGTGGCGACGCTGGCACAGTGGCGGGGCTTCGCCGAGCTCAAGCGCACCCTGCGCTCGTTCCCGGACACGCCGATGTCGTCCAAGCTCGCCCGCACCGAGACGACGGTCCGCTGACGCGCCGGGTCGTCGGCGCCCTCCTCGTGCGCGACGGGCGGGTCCTGCTGTGCCGCCGTCGCGCCGACCGGGCCTGGTACCCGGGGGCCTGGGACGTGCCCGGCGGGCACGTCGAGCCCGGCGAGTCCGCCCGCGACGCCCTGGCGCGCGAGTGCGTCGAGGAGCTGGGGATCACCGTGCGCGAGGCCGTCGCCCGGCCGCCGGTCGCGGTCGACGCGGGCACCGAGCTGACGGTGTTCCTCGTGCGCGCCTGGGACGGCGAGCCGGCCAACCGCGCGCCCGGGGAGCACGACGAGCTCGGGTGGTGCGACGCCGACGACGCCCGCGCGCTCCCGCTCGTCGACCCCCGCCTGCTGGCCCTGGTCGTCGAGGTGCTGGCGGCGTGATCGTGCGCAGACAGCGGTGGCGCGACCGGTGACGACACCGGTCGTCGTGAACGCGCGTCAGGACCGGTAGCAGTAGGAGTCCGAGGACGCGTCGCCGCCCTGCAGCCGCACCTGGTGCACCCGCCGGCCGCGGAACTCGTCGCCGTGCGGGAAGAAGGCCGGGTCGGGCGCCATGCCGCCCTCCGCGTCCACGTCCACGTCCACGTCCAGCTTGGCCATCCACGCACCGACGCCGTCGGGGTAGAACTGGTCGTCCCACGCGCCGTAGAGCGAGTTGGTCACGTACACGCGTCGTCCGTCCCGGCTGACCTCCACCATCTGCGGCCCGCCCGCCAGCGGCAGGTCGGGCGCCGCCGGGTGCGGCCGCCGGCCGACGATGCCTCCCAGGCGCACCGACCCGACCTCCCGGGGGTGCGCCGGGTCGGACACGTCGTACTGCTTGAGCTCACCGGTGCCCCAGCACGAGACGTAGAGGAAGCGGTCGTCGACCGAGAGGTCGATGTCCGACACCAGCGGCGGGACCGCCCCGAAGGGGGCAAGGGCCGGCGGGAGCAGGTCCGCGTCGGCGGCTTCGGCGGGGATGGCGATGACCTTCTCGAGCTCGAAGGGTGCCTCCGGCGCCGGCCGGTGCCACCGCCACACCGACGCCGAGAGGTCCGCGGTGGAGACGACGACCCCGACGAACCCCCAGGTCGCCTCCGGATCGTGCGACGGGCGGACCTCGAGGACCATCTGGTGCTCGGCGCCGAGGTCGATGCTCTGCTGGTGCACGCCCTTGGCCAGGTCCCAGAAGTGCAGGGTGTGCCCGTAGCGGTTGCCGAGCAGGAGCTCGGGGACGAGGCCGTCCTCGATCATCGAGGGGCTGCCCCACTCGCTCGTGATCAGCACGTTCTGGTTGAGGTGCCACCAGGCGTCGTAGGCGAAGTGCTGCGGACCGCGGTCGGCCTCCCACGCGCGGAGCACGTCGAAGGTCGTGTGGTCGAGCAGCGCGATGCCGCCGGGGGCGTCCGGGTCGTCCAGGGGTCCACCGAGGCAGGTCAGGAAGACACCGTCCGGGCCGCAGTGCAGCGTGTGGGGACGCGAGTAGCCCGCCTTCTCCGACAGCTCGGCGCTGCTGATCGTCTTGATCAGCCGGGGCGAGCGCGGGTCGGGCTGCGTGTCGAGCACGTGGATGTCGGACGACCGCAGGCCGGGGACGAGCAGGTACCGCCGGGCCAGGCCCTCGGTGTCGTGACCCTCGTGCACCAGGGCGCTGCTGCAGGCGTTCCAGCCGAAGTGGTGCAGCTCGGCGCCCGGGGTGAGGTCGGTCCACCCGACGACCCGCCCGTACTGCTCGGACCGCGGGTCCACGTCGACCACGGTCATGGCGTCGGGCTGCTGGCCCGACCGGTCGAAGGCCACGACGTACGCGAGCTCCTCCCTCGGCGCGGCCGCCGCGTCGGCGGGCGAGCGGTAGAAGGTCGGGTCCATGGTCGAGGTCATCGGGTCTCCCGCGAACGTCGAGGGGAGCGGCGGCTGGGTGCACCCAGGGTCACACCACCTCCGACGGGCGGGACAGGCGTCGTCCGTCGGCCCCGCACGGGCCCGATCGGGCGCGCGGCGCCCAAGGTCCCGGCCCCTCGTCCGCGCTCCGGCAGCGACGGGTCACGGCGAGTGGTTCAGGGACGCCGGGCGCGCACGATCCAGGTGGCGGAGTCGTAGCGCACGCCGAGCTCGTCGTGGTGCGCGGCGAGGTCGGCGCGCAGGGCGGCGATCGCGTCCTCGCGGGCCGCGGGGGAGAGGTCGGCGAGCAGGCCCGCCTGCTGGCCGGTGACGTAGCCGACCGCGTCGTCGGGGTCGTCGCCGAACGTCATCGGCGCCCGGTGCCCCGTCAGCTCGACGTCGACGAGGCCGGCGCCCTCGAGCAGCGCGCGCACGCCGTCGGGGTCGCCGAGCGAGAGCGGGCTCGGCCCGTGCGGGGGCGGGAACGCGACGTCGCGCCCGGCCGCGAGGATCGTCAGGAAGGACCGGATCCACTCCTGGTGCTCGAGGCCCTGCCAGGTCAGCAGCACCATGCGCCCGCCGGAACGCAGCGCGCGGGCGAGGTTGGCGAAGGCGGCGGGCTTGTCGGCGAAGAACATCGTGCCGTGCCGGCTGACGACGACGTCGGTGCCGCCGGGCGGGAACGGGTGCACCTGGGCGTCGCCGGTCTCGAAGACCGTGTTGGTGAGCCCGGCCGCCGCCGCCCGCCGGGCGGCGATGGCGAGCAGGCGGGTGGACAGGTCGATGCCCGTGACGATCGCGGGCGCCGCGCGGGGGGCGAGGTCGACGGTCGTCTGGCCGGCCCCGCAGCCGACGTCGAGCACCGACTCGCCCCCCACCACGGCCGCCGCCTCCAGGAACGGCCCGCGGTGCCCGGCGACCGCGGCGTCGAAGCGGTCGGCGTGCTCGGCCCAGAACGCCCCGGTGTCGCCGTCCCAGGCGTCGCGCATGGCCGCGTTGCCCGCGGCGACCTCGCTCACGGCAGCCCCCTCACGGCAGCCCCGTCACCGCAGCTCGGCCGGCAGCCCGAACCGCGCGTGGTGCTCGGCGCCGATGAACGAGGTCACCGCGGCGATCCGGTCGCCGCGCAGGGTGAGGACGTCGATCGACCACGGGCGGTGCGGCTCGTCCGCGGGCGCCGCGGGCGGACGGAGGTACGACGCCACCGCGACCTGCCCGTTCGCCGTGACCTCGAGGTGGCGCCACGACCCGCAGCCGCCGAGCGGGACGGCGCGCGCGAAGGCCGCCACCGGCCCGAGGCCCGCGTACCAGTGCGCCATCGGCGGCATCGACCACGTGACGTCCTCGGTGAGCAGCGCGACGAGCGCCTCGGCGTCGCCCCGCTGCAGCGCGGAGGAGTAGCCGGTGACGACGTCGCGCAGCCGGGCGTCGTCGACCTCGCGCAGCGTGCGCTGCTGGGTGGGGTCCGGGACCTTCTCGGCGACCAGCTTCCGGGCCCGCTGCAGCGCCGAGTTGACCGACGCCGTCGAGGTGTCCATCGTCGCGGCGATCTCCGCGGCCGAGAACCCGAGCACCTCGAACAGCACCAGCGCCGCCCGCTGGTTGCCCGGCAGGTGCTGCAGGGCGGCGACGAACGCGAGCTCCACCGCCTCGCGCTCCTCGGCCCGCGCGCCCGGCTCGTCGGGGTACGGGCCGAGCCACGCGACCTCGGTGACCGGCACGTCGCCCGTCACGGGCCGGTCGCTCGCGGGACCGAGGTCCATCGGCAGCGCCCGACGGCCGCGCGCGTCGACGAGGTCGAGGCACACGCGCGTGGCGACGGTGTGGAGCCACGTGCGCAGCGAGCTGCGCCCCTGGAAGCCGCCGAGCCCCCGCCACGCCTTGACCAGCGCGTCCTGCAGCGCGTCGTCGGCGTCGTGGGCGGACCCGAGGATGCGGTAGCAGTGCGCGTGCAGCTCGCGGCGCAGCGGCGCGACCAGCCGGCCGAAGGCGGCGTCGTCCCCGTCCCGGGCCAGCGCGAGATCGCCGTCGACGTCCCGGACCGTCGTCTCGCCCACGCCCTAGGAGTCTGCCGCAGCCGGCCCCTCGGGGTCCCGTCCCCGCTCGAAGTCCTCGGAGGCCTCGTCGAGGAAGAGCGAGATCGCGGCGGGCATCGACTCGCGGAACGTCGCGAGCAGCGCCTGCGCGGCCACCGGTTGCAGCGCGCCGACGACGTCGCGGACCTGCTGGGTACGGTCGGCGGGCAGCCCCTCGCCGACGTACTCGGCCCACACCGTGCGCCGGAACAGGTCGACGAACCGCGCCGTCACCGCGCCGACGTGGGTCGTCAGCTCCTCGCGCATGACGATGAGGTCGGCGGCGGGCATCCCGAGGCGCACCGCCTCGGCCCCGGCGCGGACCAGCCCGGGGTTGGGGATGCGGGCGCGCCCGCCGTCGAGCTCGACGATCAGCCCGGCGTCGACGAGCGCCCGCCAGGTCTCGTCCCCGACCTCGACACCGAGCCAGCCGGGCAGCTCCGCGGCCGCCATCTCCAGCGCGGGCTCTGGGGCCCAGGGCGCGAGCATGTGCAGGTACTGGGAGAGCGCCTCCTCGGCGGACTGCCGGGGGGTCGCCGTCACGAGGCGCTCGATCGCCGACAGCGAGAAGCCCTGCTCCTGGAGCTGGGTGATGAGCTCGAGGCGGGCGAGGTGCTCCGGGCCGTAGTAGCCGGTGCGACCCCGGAGGCGCGGGGACGGGAGCAGGCCGCGGGCGGCGTGGGCGCGGACGTTGCGCACCGTCATCCCCGCTCGTCGTGCGAGCACGTCGACGGTCATGTCCTGCGTCGACCGTCCCTCGTCCCCGGTGTCCACCGCCCCCCACGCTACTGATCGTCCTTCGTGACACCTCGAGGCGACATATGACACGTGATCGTGTTTCATGACGCGGGCCACGGGTCATCCCAGGGCAACGCACCAGTAACTGTGACGGCTGGTTCCTGGTACCAACGGTACCGTGTAGCGTGGTGGAGGTGAGCGACGTGACCGAAGGCCAGACTCCCGGCCGACTCCCCAGCGGTGTGCGCCGTCTGCGCAAGGTGGCCTCCCGCTTCACCACCCCGCTGCTCCCCGACGACTACCTGTCCCTGATCAACCCCTTGTGGTCGGCCCGCGAGCTGCGCGGGAAGGTCGTCAAGGTGGTGCCCGAGACCGAGGACGCGGTCACCCTCGTCATCAAGCCCGGCTGGGGGTGGTCGTTCGACCACCAGGCGGGCCAGTACGTGGGCATCGCGGTCCAGGTCGAGGGGCGCTTCCACTGGCGGTCCTACTCCCTGACGTCGCCGCCGAAGAAGGACCAGGGCCACCTCTCGGTCACGGTCAAGGCGATGCCGGAGGGCTTCCTCTCGAAGCACCTGGTGGAGGGCCTCGAGCCCGGCACGATCGTGCGCCTGGCCCCGCCGAAGGGCGAGTTCGTCCTCCCCGACCCGCCGCCGAAGAAGATCCTGTTCCTCACCGGCGGCAGCGGCGTCACGCCGATCATCGCGATGCTGCGCACCCTCGACCGCCGCGGCACGATGCCCGACGTCCTCGTCGCGCACTCGGCGCCGGACGAGGACAGCCTGATCTTCGCCGACGAGCTCGACCGGCTGGCCGAGAAGCACGAGAACCTGCGGCTGCACAAGCAGTACACGCGCACGGAGGGCCACCTCGACCTGGAGAACCTCGCCGACCTCTGCCCCGACTGGCAGGAGCGCCAGGCCTGGGTGTGCGGCCCGAACGCGCTGCTCGACGAGGCCGAGCGCGTGTGGTCCGAGGCCGGGCTCGACGAGCAGCTGCACCTCGAGCGCTTCTCGGTCGACCTCGCCGGCGGCGAGGCCGAGGGCGGCACGGTGACCTTCAGCCAGTCCGGGAAGGACATCGAGATCGACGGCGCCACGACGCTGCTCGAGGCCGGCGAGCAGGCCGGCCTCCAGCTCCCGTTCGGCTGCCGCATGGGCATCTGCCACACCTGCGTCGTCCCGCTGCGCCAGGGCGTCGTCCGCGACCTGCGCGACGGCACCGAGCACCGGGCCGACGGGTCCGGCGGCGCCGACTGGGACGCGGTGAAGATCCAGACCTGCGTCGGTGCCGCCGCCGGCGACGTCGTCCTCGATGTCTAGTAGCGACGTCTAGTCCCGACGCCCGGTCCCCGTCCCCCGCAGTCAACGCCAGCACGGTCACCAGTCCCCGCCGGAGAGGAACCGAGACATGGCCATCGCCGACGTCAAGGAGTTCGCCCACCTCACTGAGGCGGACGTGGAGGCACTCGGACGCGAGTTCGACCAGATCCGCGCCGACTTCGAGGAGAAGCTCGGCGAGGAGGACGCCACCTACATCCGGCGTCTCATCACCATCCAGCGGCGTCTCAACGTCGCCTCCCGGGCGATGCTGTTCGGCAGCCACCGCCGCGAGCTGTGGTGGGCCGGCGCGCTGACGCTGGCCGTGGCCAAGATCCTCGAGAACATGGAGATCGGCCACAACGTCATGCACGGCCAGTGGGACTGGATGAACGATCCGGAGGTCCACTCGTCGACGTGGGAGTGGGACAACGTCTGCCCCGCGGACCAGTGGAAGCACTCCCACAACTACCTGCACCACACGTACACGAACGTGATCGGCAAGGACAAGGACGTCGGGTACGAGATCCTCCGCGTCCGGTCCGACCAGCCGTGGCACCCGTACTACCTGACCCAGCCCGTCGTGAACGCGATGCTGATGCTGGCGTTCGAGTACGGCGTCTCGCTCCACGACCTCGACATCGACGGGCTCGTCCGCTGGCAGATCGAGGACCCGGAGGAGTTCAAGAAGAAGTTCAAGGGGATCCTGGTCAAGCAGGCCCGCCAGATCGGCAAGGACTACATCCTCTTCCCGGCCCTGACCGGCAAGAACTTCCGCCCGACGGCGACGGCGAACCTGACGGCGAACCTCATCCGCAACGTCTGGTCCTACGCGATCATCTTCTGCGGACACTTCCCCGACGGCGCCGAGGTGTTCACCGAGGAGGAGCTCGAGTCCGAGACGCAGGGCGAGTGGTACCTGCGCCAGCTGCTCGCCTCGGCGAACTTCACCGGCAACCGGCTGATGCACGTCATGTCCGGCAGCCTCGGCTACCAGATCGAGCACCACCTGTACCCGGACCTGCCGTCCAACCGGTACCCGGCGATCCAGGAGCGCGTCCGCGCGCTGTGCGAGAAGTACGACCTGCCCTACACCACGGGCTCGTTCCCGAAGCAGTTCTGGCAGGCCACGCGCTCGATCTGGCGGCTGTCGCTGCCCGCCAGGAAGATGCGCGAGGCCTCGGAGAAGCGCCAGTCGCTCGGGCTCCCGCGCTACCGCGGCGCCGTGCCGTCGACCGGTGACCAGACGCCGCAGGCCGGCCAGACCCCACCGGCCCCGGCCAACACCCCGGGGCACCCGAACCCCACCGGATCGACCTCGGCCTGAGGCTCCCCGGCGAGTCGGCGGAGCGTCACCGGTGCGGTGGCGCTCCGCCGACGTCCGTCCGCTCCAGGACCCTCTAGGAACCCAGCGCCAGGACGTTGCAGACGTCGCCGCGCGGGCCCGTGCCGGTGAGGCCGCGCTGGGAGCGGATGCGCTCGGCGAGGTACTCGGCGTCGCGCCCGACGCCGGAGAAGCGGCCCGAGCCCCAGGTCCACAGCCACGGCAGGCCGAGGAAGTACAGGCCCGGCGAGCTGGTCACGCCGCGGGTGTGGGCCGGCGCGCCGCGCCCGGTGAACACCGGCACGTCGACCCAGCGGAAGTCCTGGCGGAAGCCGATGCACCACACCACCGACGTGATGCCCGTGTCGGCCAGGCGCAGCTCGGTCGTCTCGGCCCGCGGGCGCCACACGGGCGTGTAGCGCTCCTCGACGGGGGCGTCGACCTGCTGCTCGGCGATGTACTTGTCGATCGTGTCCTTGATCGACTCCGAGACCTCGTCGGCGTGGTCGAGGCGCCTCGTGAGGTCGGCGTCGAAGTGCAGCACGCCGTCGCGGTGGTCGGTGAGCAGGCCGTAGAGGCGCATGCCGTCGCGGGCGTGGGCGCGCAGGTCGATGTCGCGGCCGCCGTCGCGCCCGGTGACGTAGTGGTTGGCCTGGGCCCGGACCGCCTCGCGCCGCGGGTGCTCGGTGACGGGCATGTCGTAGTAGCCCATCTCGGCGAGCCAGTCGGTGACGTCGCGGCCGCGGTAGAACCGCGCCACCCGCGGCGCGTCGCCGACGACGAGGTGGACCTGCCGGCCCTCGAGGTGCAGGTCCTCCGCGATCTGCGCGCCGGACTGCCCGCTGCCGACGACGAGGACCTCACCGGGAGGCAGCTGCGCGCCGCTCTTGTAGTGGTGCGACTGGACCTGCGTGATCCCGGCCGGGAGCGGCTCGGACAGCGGTGGGGTGATCGGCGTGTGGTAGCCGCCGGTGGCGACGACGACCTGATCGGCGGTGAGGTCGCCGGCGCTCGTCGTCAGGTGGTAGGTGCCGCGCGGGTCGCGGGAGACGCGGGTGACCTCCACGCCCTCGACGATCGGCGGGTCGACGAACGCCCGGTACGCCTCGAGGTAGTCGACGATCTGGTCGCGGACCATGAAGCCGTGCGGGTCGTCGCCCGCGTACGGGAAGTCGGGTAGCTGGCACTGCCAGTTGGGCGTGACCAGGCAGAACGTGTCCCAGCGGTAGGTCTTCCAGGAGTGCGCCACCTCGGCCCGCTCGAGCACGACGTGGTCGATGCCCCGACGGCCCAGGCACCGGCTCATCGACAGCCCGGCCTGCCCGCCCCCCACGACGACGACCGGCCAGTGCCCGCCCGACAGTTCCATGATCGCTCCCCGCGTCGCTCGGATTCCTCCTCACGATCAGCGGGGTCGATTGCCGGGTGATTGCCTCCGGACTGCGCGCTCGTTGCCGCGTGTAACGGGTCAGGACGAGACCGGGACCGGCGCCCGCTTGAGCTCCGGGATCACCTCGCGGGCGAAGATCTCCGTGTTGCGGCGGACCATGTCGGCCGGCATGGCGCCGATCGTCAGCATCGCCATGAGCTGGCCGAACCCGAGCTCGTCGCGCAGCTCGCCGAGGCGGTTGCGGACCTGCTCGGGCCCGCCGACCACGACGTACCCGTGCTCGAGCAGCTCCTCGTAGGACAGTTCCGGGTAGGCCTTCAGATTGGCCTTGAGCAGGCCCTTCATGGCCGCCGGGCTCATGTACCCGGGCGGGAAGACGATCTCGAGGCCCTGCCGGAGCCCCCGGTGGAAGAGCCACTCGACGTACTGGCGGGCCTCGCGGTGGGCCGACGCGTCGTCCTCGCCGACGAACACCGGCAGCGCCATCCCGATCTTCTCGGGCTCCGGGACGTAGCCCAGGTCCGCGGCGGCGGCGCGGTAGCCGTCGAACCACGTCTTCACGACCTTCGTCGGGGCGTACACCGAGACGTAGGTGTAGTGGTTTGCGGCGACCCAGCGCATCGTCTCCGGGCTGCCGGCGCCGGGGACGGCGATCGGCGGATGCGGCTGCTGCAGCGGGCGCGGCCAGATGTTGACGTAGCGGTACTCGTAGTGCTCGCCGTACCAGCTGAACGGACCCGGCTCGGTCCACGCCTTCTTGATCAGGTCGTGGGCCTCGTTGAACCGCGTCCGCGAGTCGGCGGGGTTGATGCTGTGGCCGAAGTGCTCCCAGCCGATCCCGCGCACGAAGCCCGAGAGCAGCCGGCCCTTCGTCAGGTGGTCGAGCATCGCGATCTCCTCGGCCACCCGCAGCGGGTTGCCGCGCAGGGGGATCGCGTTGCCCAGCACCATGATCGTCGCCCGGCTGGTCCGGCGGGCCAGCGCCGCGGCCATGATGTTGGGCGAGGGCATCGTCCCGTAGGCCGACTGGTGGTGCTCGTTGACGACGATGCCGTCGAAGCCCACCGCCTCCGCGTACTCGAGCTCGTCGAGGTAGCGGTGGTAGAGGTCGACGCCGATCGCCGGATCGAAATGGGCGTTCGAGAAGGTCAGCGACGGCGAGGGGTACTTCTCGACGTCGTCGAAGTCGTCGGGCAGGTACGGGTACGGCATCAGGTGGAAGAAGTTGACCTTCACTTCTCGGCTCCCAGGTGCTCGACGATCGCGGCGGTGACCTCGGCGGGCCTCTCTCCGTGGAGGGCGTGTCCGCAGTCCTCGACGACCCGGAGCTCGGCGTCCGGGATGCGGGCGGCGTAGCGCTCGGCGTGCGCGCGGGGGACCAGGCGGTCCTCGCCCGCGGCGAGCACGAGGGTCGGCGCGCTGATCCGGTGCAGGCGGCGCTCGAGCTTCGGGTCGTTGAGGAACGGGTGCCAGCCGAAGCGGGCCAGGGCGCCGAGGTCGCGGTAGGTGGCGAGGATCTGGTCGGTGGTCGGTGCGGCCGACAGCGCGGCGGTCACCAGGGCCTCGTCGTGGAACAGCGCGCGCATCAGCTGCGGCGGGTTCATGAGGAACAGGTCCGCCACCGGCGCCTCCGGGATCCGCAGCCCGACCGCCGCCCCGAGCACGAGCCGGCGCACGCGCTCGGGGGAGTGCACCGCGAGCTCGGCGGCCACCCAGCCGCCGAACGACAGGCCCACGACGTCCACCTGCGCGAGGCCGAGACCGTCGAGCAGGTCGAGGTAGTGGTAGACGAGGTCGTCGACGGTGTGGATCTCGGGCAGGTCGTCGGAGAGGCCGAACCCGGGGTGGTCGGGGGCGACGAGGTCGCCGGTGGCGACGAGCCCGAGCTGCAGCGGGCCCCACTCGTTCGCGCCGCCGGCGGAGTGCAGGAGGAGCACCGGGTGGCCCTGCCCGGCGCGGCGGTAGGCGATCTCGCCGCTGCCGGCCTTCCTGCGCTGGACCGCCGGCGTGGCCGGCTCGGCGTCGGTGACGGTCATGGACCCTCCTGGTCAGGAAGCGCCGGTTCGGGTCAGGATGTGACTGCGGACACTACGAAGAGCGCCGCGCTCCGCACGATCCGTTGACCGCCGACGTCGGCCGGTTCCTGCAGCGGATCCCGTCCTCGGGGGGACACGAGATGTCACTCGCCTTCACCGAGGACCTGGTGCGCCCGGACCTCGGCGACGCGGACACGGTCGACATCCGCACGCCGCACCCGTCCCTGGCCCGCTCGCGGACGATCGAGTTCCTCGGCTGCGGGCACGCGATGACGGTCGACGGCGACGCCGACGACTTCGACGCCGCGGTGTCCTGGCGGCGGGTCGGCGAGGTCGGTGTGCTGCGCTCGCGCTACCGCGCGCCCGTCACCGTCACCTGCACGCCCCCGATCCCTTGGGTGACGATCAGCTTCGTCCCGCGCGGCGCGGTGTCGTTCGCGGCCGCGGGGCGGACCACCACCGGCGACCGCCGTCGCGGCGTCGTCCTCGACTACGCCGAGCGCGTGGACATGCGCTGGGGCCCGGGCACCGAGCAGTTCATGGTCGCGGTCGCGCGCGACCGGCTCGAGCGGGGGCTGCGCACGCTCGTCGAGGACGCCCCCGACGCGCCGCTGGTGTTCGAGCCGGGACTCGAGGTCGACGGCGCGGGGCACGCCGTGGTCGGCGCGGTGGCGAGCCTGCGGGCCCTGCTCGCGCACTCGTCCGGGCCGCCGCCGGCGGTCCTGACCGGCGAGGTCGAGCACGCCGTCGTGACGGCGCTGCTGCTCGGGACGCGGCACAACCACCGGGAACGGATCTTCCGCCGGTCACCGCCCGCGCCGCCGCGGGTGCTGCGCCGGGTGCTCGAGCTGGTCGAGTCCGCCCACGACCGGGCGCTCACCGTCGCCGACCTGGCCGCGCACGCCGGCACCAGCGAGCGGGCGCTGCACGCGGCCTTCCGCCGCGAGCTCGGCACCACCCCCATGGCCTACCTGCGGGGGCGTCGCCTCGACGCCGCCCGCGAGGACCTGCTCGCCGCCGAGCCGGGCGACGGGGTCGCGGCGATCGCAATGCGGCACGGGTTCGCGCACCTCGGGCGGTTCGCGGCGGCGTACCGGGCGCGGTTCTCCGAGGCGCCGTCGACGACGTTGCGGCGGTGAGCCGGCGGCTCAGAGGTCGACGAGGACGATCCCGACGGTCACCACCGCGGCCGCGACCACGCGGCTGCGGCCGAAGCGCTCGCCGAGGAACACCGTGCCGATCACGGCGCCGATGACGATGCTCGTCTCGCGGAGCGCGGCGACGGCGGCGGTGGCCCCGCTGGTCTGGGCGACGAGCACCAGCCCGTAGGCGGCGAGCGAGACCAGGCCGCCGCCGAGGCCGGCGAGGAGGACTCTCCGGTCCAGTGTGCGGAGCCGTCGTCCCCGACGGGCCAGGGCGATCACCGGCATCACCGGCCCCTGGAGCAGGAACATCCACGCCGCGTAGACCGGGACGGGCGTGGTGGCGACGGCGGTGGCGTCGACGGCCGTGGCGTCGACGACCGTGTAGGCGGCGATGCTCAGTCCCGTCGCCAGCGCGGCGCCGAGGGCCGGGAGCGAGGCGCGGGAGAGGCGGCCGCCGTCGAGGGCGAGGCTGAGCAGCCCCAGCGAGATCACGCCGATCCCGACCAGCTGGAGGGCGGGCACGTGCTCGCCGCGGGCGAGCTCGACCAGCGCGACGACCCACGGCGCGGTCCCGCGGGCGACGGGATACACCTGGCTGAAGTCGCCGAGCTGGTAGCTCCACCACAGCAGCAGCACGTAGACGACGTGGATGCCCGCCGAGGCCAGGATCGCCGGCCAGGCTCCGGCCGGCGGCGGGCCCAGCGCCAGCGCGGCGCCGCCGCCGACCACGACGTAGGTCGCGCCGATGAGCGCGAACCCGACGAGGCGGTCGGGGACGCCGTGGGCGACGGCGTTCCACGTCGCGTGCAGGACCGCGGCGAGCAGGGTGAGGATCGTGATCGCGGGTGTCACCGAGGAGGCTCCCTGGTGTCGCTGCCCGACCGGAGGCGGGCACGTCGAACAGGAGCCCTCGGGGCTTCTCTCCCGTCAGGTGTCGACCGGCCCGGACCGTGGGTCGGGGGCGGTCGTGGCGCCGCTCGGTCCAGACCCCGGCCGTCCCTGGTTGTGGGCTGGGCGGCGGGAGGCGGGCGGAACCCTAGGCGCAACCACGTGCTGGGACGGGACCCTAACCCGGCATCGCCCCGGGCGAGGGGTCGAGCGGGGCGTCCGCGGGGCCCTCGTGCCCGCTGAGGAGCGGGGAGCCGGGTGGTCGGAGGGCCTCCTGGTCACGAGCCGGGTCGCCCCGGCGGACGAGTCGCCACGCGAGCCGTCGGATGGTCGCGAAGCGGCCCGCGGTGTCGGGGTGACCCCGTATCATCGAACACGTGTTCGACAGCGGATGGGCGGCGGTGGCCGAGGAGCCACGTCCCTCTGCTGCGCCGTGCTGGTCGCGGTGGGCGCCGGGCCCCGAGCTCGCGTCGGCCCTGGAGGGCTCCGAGCCCGTCGACCTCGCCGACGACGAGGGCTACGACGCCGCGGAGCGACTCGCCGGCTGGGAGGCGATCGTCAACTGGGCGACCGGCCGCCTCCATCGCGAGACCGCCCACTACCTGCAGGCGCGCGTGGCCCGGGCGCGCGGCGCCGGGCGGGGCGAGCTGGCGTCCGAGGCCGTGGCGATGGAGGTCGCCACCCTCGCCCGCATCTCACCGCGCTCGGGCGAGATCCGCATCCACCAGGCCGGCGCCCTCGTCGAGCAGCTGCCGTGCACGCTCGCGGCGCTCGAGGACGGGCGCATCTCCCTCGGGCACGCGCGGGCGGTGCTCGACCAGGTCGAGCTCTGCGATCCCGGCACCGCCCGGGCGGTGGACGCCGAGCTGTGGGCGCGCCCGGCCCGCGACCGCACGCCGGCGCAGCTGCGCGACGTGGTCCGCCGGATCGTGGCCCGGCTCGATCCCGAGATGGTCCGCCGCCGCCCCGAGCAGGCCCGGAAGACGCGGGAGCTGCGCTACTGGTCGGAGGACCACGGGGCCACCGGCGTGATCCAGCTGCGCCTGCCCGGCGACGAGGCGCGCGGCGTCTACTCGATCATCGACACCCTGGCCCGCGCCGCCGGCGACGCCCCGGACGGCGAGCAGCGCACCCTGGCGCAGAAGCGCGCCGACACCGCCCGCGACCTGGTGCTCGACGGCGCCACGGCTGGTGGCGGCGACTGCTGCTGCGGTGACGCCGCGGGCGTCGGCGTGACGGGCGAGGGTGCCGCGGGTGACCGCCGCGACGCCGACGCCGAGGACGCGTCGAGCGCCGAGGACGCGTCGAGCACCGAGGACGCGTCGAGCACCGAGGACGCGTCGAGCACCGAGGACGCTGAGGACACCGAGGACGACCCCGCCGCGGACGTGTCCGGGGAGCGCGGGGCGCCGCGACCCGACGCCGAGGACGCGCGCGACCCGGCGCGCGGGGTCCGGGCCGGGCGGCGGTCGCCGATCCGGGCCGAGGTGCGGGTGACCATCGGGTGGGACGTGCTGGCCGGGTTCTCCGACCGTCCGGGTGAGCTCGAGGGCCACGGCCCGATCCCGGCCGCCATGGCCCGACGTCTCGCGTCCGACCCCGGCGCCTGGTGGCGGCGGCTGCTGACCGACCCGGTCACCGGCACCGCGGCCCACCTCGACGCCCGCCGCTACCGACCACCCGCGTCGATGCAGGACTTCGTGCGGGCCCGCGACATGACGTGTGCGGCGCCCGGGTGCCGGGTGCCGGCGGCGCGCTGCGACCTCGACCACGTGGTGCGCTACGAGCACGACAAACCGGGTGGTGGTGCCGGGCGCACCCGTGGCGACACCCTCAAGCCCGCGTGCCGTCGACATCACCGGATCAAGACGCACGGAGGGTGGTCGGCGACGCTCGGCCCCGACCCGGACGGCGGCAGCGCGCCGGTGATCACCTGGACGTCCCCGTCGGGCCATCGGTGGTGGGTGCGCTCGCCGGCGCTCGACCCGCCGTTGGACCGGCCGCAGTGGGGCGACGGCGTCCCTGACGACCCGCGTCATGATCAGGACGAGGACAGGGGCGGGGCAGCCGGCGGCGAGGTCGACGGCTGGCCGTCGCTGGTCGACTCGTGGCGACGGCGGGAGGCGGTGCGTCCGGCGGACCACGGTCGGCGGGCGGGCTGACACACCGGCCTCGGACCGCCGTCACCTCCCGCAGACCGGGAGCCCCTGCTGCGCCGGGCCCGCGACCACAGCAGGCTGGGAGCGTGCGGACGGACGTGGTCGTCGTGGGCGCCGGGCCGGCGGGGCTGGTCCTCGCGTGGCTGCTGCAGCGGGCGGGGGTGGAGACGACCGTCGTGGAGGCCCAGCCGCACGACCAGCTCGGCAAGCTCCCCAAGGCCGGCATCGTCGAGTACCGGACCGTGCAGCTGCTGACCGCCGAGGGCCTGGGCGGCGCGGTCCTCGACTTCGCGGCCGAGAACCACCGCTGCGAGTTCCGCACCGCCGACGAGTCGGTGCTCGTCGACTACGGCGCGCTCACCGGCGGGCGGCCCCACTACGTGTTCCCGCAGCACGAGCTCGTCGCCCGAGTCGCCACGTCGTTCCTCGACGAGGGCGGCCGGGTGCTGTTCGAGCACCGCGTCACCGGCGTCGAGCAGGACGCCGACGGCGCGCGGGTGACCACGACCGGGCCGGACGGGCCGCAGGAGCTCCACGCCGAGGTGGTCGTGGGCTGCGACGGGGCGGGCAGCGCGGTGGCCCGGTCGCTGGCCGGGCACGTCACCTCGCACGAGCGTCGCCACCCCCAGCGCTTCCTCGTCATCAGCGCCGCGATGCCCCCGCTGGTCGACCACACGATCTACGCGGCCCATCCGCGCGGCTACGCCGCCCACATGCGCCGGCTGCCCGAGGTCACGCGCCTCTACCTCGAGGTCCCCGGCGACCAGGGCCCCGCCGACTGGCCGCACGACCGCATCCGCGACGAGGTCGGCCGGCGGCTCGGCGCCGACCTCGGTGGCGTCGAGCTCCCGGAGGTCGACGTCCTCGACCTCCGGGTCCGGGTGACGACGCCCATGCAGCACGGCCGGGTCTTCCTGGTCGGCGACGCGGCGCACCTCATCACACCCGCCGGCGGCAAGGGCATGAACCTCGCGATCTTCGACGCCGTGGAGCTCGCCCACGGGCTGGTCGAGCGGTTCGGCCCGCAGGGCGACCCCGCCCGCAGCGAGCGCTACAGCGCGACCCGCCTGCCCGCGATCTGGCGCACCGAGGCGTTCTCCGACTGGTTCCTGCGGATCATGACGGCCCCGCCCGGCGCGGGCGACGAGCGCGACGGCTTCGGCCTCGGGCTGCGCGAGGGCTGGGTGTCGTCGCTGCAGCGTGACCCGCTGCTGCGCCGGTGGTTCGCCCACTCCTACGCGGGCGTCGACCCGCAGGACGCGTAGCTCAGGCAGCTGGGCCGGCCACCCGCGCCCGCCGGTGTGCCGCCATGCGCGCGGGGGCGTCGGCGGCGCCGTGCCCCGCGTAGCCGCCGACGCGCTGGACGGCCTCGACGAACACCCGCCCGCCGAGCACCTCGGTCACGACGTGCCGGTACTCGCCGTGCTCGTCGCGGTCGACCAGGACGCGGTGGGCGCGCAGCTCGGCGGCCGTCTCCTCGTCGACCCACCCCCGGGCGACGAGGTCGTCGTAGTGGTTCGGCCCGACGTCGACCAGCCGCACGCCGGCGGCTGTCGCCGCCCGCGCGACGGCGAGGACGTCGTCGACGGCCAGCGCGAGCGACTGCGGCGCGGGGACCCCGGGCGCCCAGCCCCCGCGGCGGACCACCGACGACGACAGCACGATGCGCAGCGCGTCCGCGCCCGTCCCCGCGGCGAGCAGCCGGCTGCGGACCAGCCCGAACGGCGCGGCGACCTCCCACTCGCCGACGGGCTCCAGGCCGAGGCAGGCGCGGTGGAAGAGCGAGGTCTCGCCGACGTCGTCCCACGGCGGCGTCAGCGCGACGTGGTCGATGCCGGCGACGTGGCCCGGACGGCGCGGGACCCCGGTCGGCACGAAGTCGCCGGGCCAGAAGTCGGCGCGGCCGGGCTCGGGGCGCTGCGGGCAGCAGAGCAGCAGTGACCCGTCCGGCGCGCCGACGGCACGCAGGTCGGCCTCGTCCGCGGCGTGTGGCAGGTCCCGGCGCGGGGCGAGCAGCGCCTCGGCCCGGCGCGCCAGGGCCTCCGGGTCGTCGGTGCGCACCGCGAGGCCCGCGATCGACGTGGTGGGCACCGGCTCCTCGCTGACGACCACCCGCGCCTCGCCCGCCTCCCACAGCGTCACCGGCTTCGTGCGGTGCCGACCGGTGGCGTCGAGACCCAGCGCGTGCAGGACGGTGCCGATCTCGTCGGCGGTGTCGGGGTCGACGGCGAGCTCGACGAACGCGGGGCCGTGCACCGGCGGGCGCGGCGGCAGGGTGCCGGCGACGCCGACCGTCTCCTCGAGGGCGAGCAGCGAGCGCCGCGCGTCGCGGGCGGCGCGCCACGGGTCGGCCTGGCGCACGACGTCGTTGAACACCTCCAGCGACCACGGCCCGGCGTACCCCGCGGCGGCGACCGCGCCGGTGAACCCCGCGAGGTCGAAGGCGCCCTGACCGGGGAAGAGCCGGTGGTGGCGGCTCCACGGGAGCACGTCCATGGCGAGCTCGGGGGCGTCCGCGAGCTGCACGAAGAAGATCTTCTCGCCGGGGACGTCGCGGATCGGCGCGGGGTCGGAGCCGCGCGAGAGGATGTGGAAGCTGTCGAGGCACACGCCCAGCGCCGGGTGGTCGGCGGCTTCGACGATGCGCCACGACCGGTCCCAGGTGTCGACGTGCCGGCCCCACGCCAGCGCCTCGTAGGCCAGGCGCAGGCCCCGGTCGGCCGCCCGCGACGCGGCGACGTGCAGCTGCTCGGCGGCGAGGTCGTCGTCGTCCACCGCGTGCGGGTGCACCGACGAGCACACGAGCGCGGTGGTGACACCGAGCTGCTCCATCACCGCGAACTTGCGGTCGAGGCGGCGCAGGGCGTCGGCGAAGTCGTCCGGCGGGAGCGCCTCGAGGTCCCGGACCGGCTGGAACAGCTCGATCGCGAGCCCCAGGTCGGCGCACCGCGCGGCGATCTCCGCCGGCCGCTCCGGCGAGGCCAGCATGTCCGGCTCGAAGATCTCCACGCCGTCGAAGCCCGCCGCGGCGGCCGCGGCCAGCTTGTCCTCGAGCAGCCCGGAGAGGCAGACGGTGGCGAGGGCGTGACGGGGCACGATCGCTCCTTCCGACGGCAGGGTCACGACGACGGCAGGGTCAGGACGACGGGGGCGGTCAGGGAGACGCGGCGACCAGCTCGGTGAAGTGGCCGAGCATCCGGTCCGCGTCGGGCTCCACGCCGGTGAAGAGCCGGAACGCGTCGATGGCCTGGAACACGGCCATGCCGCCGCCGTCGAGCACCCGCAGCCCGCGGGCCCGGGCCGTGCGCACGAGCTCGGTCTCCAGCGGCCGGTACACGACGTCGGCGACCCACAGCCGCGGGTCCAGCAGCTCGGCGGGCACGGGGGAGCCGGGGTGGCCGGCCATCCCGGTCGGTGTCGCGTGGACCAGGCCGTCGGCGTCGGCGAGCGCCGCGGCCAGGGCCGACGCGGGCACGGCCGAGGCCGCCGGCACCGCCCGCGCGAGCGCCGCCGCGCGGGACGGGTCCGCGTCCACCACGGTCAGCCGGCCGGCCCCGAGGCGCACCAGCGCGTGCGCGACGGCCGCGCCCGCGCCGCCGGCCCCGAGCACCACGACGTGCCCGAGCGCGGCGTCCGGCAGCCCGCGGCGCAGGGACGTCGCGAACCCCGACCAGTCGGTGTTGTCTCCGGCGGCGATGCCGTCGGGGCCGAGCACGATGGTGTTCACCGCGCCCAGGGCCTCGGCGTCGGGGGACAGGGTGTCGAGGTGCGGCAGCACGGTCTGCTTGACGGGGTGGGTGAGGTTGAGGCCCCGGAAGCCGGCGAGCCGGGCCGCGTCGAGCACGCGGCCGACGTCGCCGGCACCCAGCCCGAGCACGTCGAGGTCGAGGCGCTGGTAGAGGTAGCGCATCCCCTGCGCGTCGCCCTCGCGCTCGTGCAGTGCCGGGGTCAGCGACGGCCCGATCCCGGAGCCGACGAGGCCCACGAGCACCCGCGAGGTGCCGACCAGCGTGCCGTTGGGCGACCTCACCACGAGCCGGCCGACGCCGCCGCGGCCGGCGCGTCGTGGAACGTCTCGAGCTCGGCGGTCGGGACGTGCGCGGTCTCGCGGGTGGTCGCGGCGGCCGCGGCGGCGAGGACGCAGAGCACCGCGCCCAGGACGGCGACCGGCACCCAGCCGTTCGGGCCGTCGCCGGCCATCGCGGCGGCGATCGTCGGCACGAACCCGCCGATGGCGAACCCGATCTGCGTGCCCAGCGCGACGCCGGTCAGGCGCACGCGCGTCGGGAACATCTCGCCGTAGAGCGCGGGCCACACCCCGTTGGCGGCGCTGTAGACGACGCCGGAGAGCAGGATGCCGGTGAGGAAGACGAGCAGGTAGGCGCCAGACGAGATCGCCCACAGGTACAGGGCGAAGGCGACCGCGCTGCCCAGCGCGCCGCCGATGAACACCGGCCGGCGCCCGATCCGGTCGGCCAGCCGCGCCCACAGCGGGATCGCGGCGAGCGCCACGACGTTGGCGAGGATGCCGACCCAGAGCATCGCGGTGCGCGAGAGGTCACGGTCGCCGGTGGCGAACGACAGGGCCCAGACGCTGACGAGCGTGCTCACCGACGACACGAGCGCGGCCAGCACGACGCGCAGCACCGCTGCCCAGTGCTTGCGCAGCAGGACGACCAGCGGGGCGCCGTCCTGCTCGGTGTCCGTCTCGGCGAAGACCGGCGTCTCGCCCAGGGTGCGCCGGATGACCAGGCCCGCGACGACCACGACCACGCTCAGCCAGAACGGCACCCGCCAGCCCCAGCTCAGCAACTGCTCCTGCGGCAGGGCGGCGAACGGCAGGAACACCGCGGACGCGAGCACCAGGCCGGCCTGCGTGCCGCCGAGGGTGAAGCTCGTGAAGAAGGCGCGTCGCCCGTCCGGGGCGTGCTCGAGCGTCATCGAGCTGGCGCCGGCCTGCTCGCCGCCCGCGGAGAAGCCCTGCGCGAGGCGCGCCACGACGAGCAGGATCGGTGCGACCACGCCGGCCGTCGCGTAGCTCGGCAGGCAGCCGATCGCGAACGTCGACACCCCCATGAGCAGGATCGTCGCCACGAGGACGCGCTTGCGCCCCACGCGGTCGCCGATGTGCCCGAGCACGATCGCGCCGAGCGGGCGGGCGACGTAGCCGACGCCGAACGTCGCGAGGGCCAGCAGCGTCCCGGCGGCCGGGCTCGACGACGGGAAGAACACGTCGTCGAAGACCAGTGCGGCGGCCGTGCCGTAGATGAAGAAGTCGTAGTACTCCAGCGCGCTGCCGATCCAGGCGGCCAGCGCGGCCCGGCGCGGCTGGGCCTGTGGCGGTGCGGCGTCAGGAGTGGGTGCGGAGGGGTGCGTCATGGGCGGGCTCCCGGCTCGTGCGGCGGTGCACGACACCCGCGGCGGACCGCGAATGTACCGTTTGGTTACGTACCGGATGGTGAGTTGGATGACACCGCCGTGTCAAGGGAGGGTCAGGTCCGGGCCGGCCCGGACCGGCGTCAGTCCCGGCCGACGTGCGCCGTCAGGTACTCGACGACGAGGTCGCCCAGCATCCGGCGGTAGTGGTCGCGCCGGGCGGGGTCGAGCATGTCCCGGCCCAGCACGGCGTGGAACGTGTGCCGGTTGGCCGTGCGGAACACGCAGAACGCGCTGATCACCATGTGCACGTCGACGGCGTCGACGTCGTCGCGGAAGAGCCCCGACGCCCGCCCGCGCGCGAGCACGCGGTCGAGCACCTCCACGGCCGGCTCGGCGAGGCCGGGCAGCACCGACGAGGTGCGCAGGTGCTCGGCGTGGTGGATGTTCTCGATGCTCACGAGGCGGATGAAGTCCGGGTGGGCCTCGTGGTGGTCGAAGGTCAGGTCGGTCAGCGCGCGGACCGCGGCGGTGGGGTGCAGGTGCTCGACGTCCACGTCCTGCTCGAGCGCGCGGATGCCGCGGTACGCCTGCTCGAGGACCGCGAGGTAGAGGCCCTGCTTGCTGCCGAAGTAGTAGTAGAGCATCCGCTTGGTGGTACGGGTCTTCGCGGCGATCTCGTCGACGCGCGCACCGGCGAGGCCGCGGGTCGCGAACTCCTCGGTGGCGACGGCGAGGATCTCGGCGCGGGTGCGCACCGCGTCCCGCTGCTTCTCGCCGGTGGTCTGCCGACCTGCGCCCACGCGAGGAAGTCAATCACGGGTCGCGGCCGTCACGAATGAACCAGATGGTGAACGACCCCCCCCGACGATGCCGGGGTGGTCGTCGCCCGCCGTCAGCCGCCGTGCGTCGCCCCCGAGTGGTACTCGGTGTACTGGTACGGGTTGTCGAGGATCGTGGTCTCCGGGATGTCCGGGTTCATCCCCTGACGCCAGGCGTCCTCGCCGAGCTCGCCGCGCAGGTGGTCGACGGTCTGCTCCACCGCGCGCCGGGCCGCGGCCAGGTCGATCCCGACGAGGCGGTGGTCGCGCTTCACGACCCGCCCGTCGACGAGCACCGCCTCGACGTCGCCGCGCTGGGCCTGGAACGCGACGTGGCCGTGCGGGTGGAGCAGCGGGAACATCACCGGCGAGTGCTCGTTGCGGATCAGCACCAGGTCGGCCTTCTTGCCCACCTCGACGCTGCCCAGGTCGTCCTCGCGGCCCAGGGCGCGCGCCCCGCCGCGGGTGGCCATGTCGACGACGTGCTCGGCGCGCAGGGCGGCGTGGGTGACGGTCTCGCCCTTGGCGTGGGCCTCGAGGTGCTCGCGGGAGCGGTCCGCGCCCAGCGTGGTGCGCATGGCCGTGAACAGGTCGCCGCTCCACCACACCGAGGTGTCCATCGACAGCGAGACCGGGATGTCGTGGCTGCGCAGCACCCAGGTGGGCGGGTAGCCCTGCCCGGCGCTCTGCTCGCTCTCGGTGGACACCGACACCGAGCCGCCGGTGGCCGCGATCCGCTGGTAGGAGTCGGCGGACAGCGTCGCGGCGTGCACGTAGACGGTGTCCGGGCGGGCGAAGCCGTGCTCGTGCATGAGGCGGATACCGTCGTCGTTGGTCGCGCCCCACACGCCGGCGTGGGTGGTGACGGGCAGGCCCAGGTCGCGGGCGACCTCGAACGCGGGCTTCTCCGGGAACGACGGGTCGCCGGTGACGTCGAAGGCGAGCTGGAAGCCCTCGACGTCGCCGCGGCGGCGGTCGAGGAAGTCGCGCAGCTCCGGGGTCGCGGTCCAGTTCTGGGGCGCGTCCTGGATGTTGCCGTAGGCGAGCACGAAGCGGCCCGGGACGGCGGCGAGCGCGTCGACCGCGGCATCGGCGTGCTCGGTGCTCTGCAGGCCGTGCGACCAGTCGACGCAGGTGGTGACGCCGGCGTCGACGGCCTCGATGGCGGCGAGCAGGTTGCCCGCGTGCACGTCCTGCGGGCGGAAGCGCCGGCCCCAGTCGAGGTAGTACCAGACGAAGT
Source organism: Actinomycetospora straminea (assembly GCF_028737255.1). Taxonomy (GTDB): domain Bacteria; phylum Actinomycetota; class Actinomycetes; order Mycobacteriales; family Pseudonocardiaceae; genus Actinomycetospora; species Actinomycetospora straminea. The sequence goes on from NZ_JAQZAN010000003.1 coordinate 369,559, forward strand.
ACTGGGTGAGCGTCCAGTCGGCGCCGTAGCCGCGCATCGCCGTCTGCCACATGTGCCGGTGCGTGTCGACCATGCCCGGCATGACGATCCCGCCGCGCGCGTCGATCTCCTCGGTGCCCGCCGGGACCTCGAGGTCGACGCCGATCGCGGCGACGCGGTCGTCGACGACGAGTACGTCGTGGCCCTCGAGCACGGTGTGCACGGCGTCGACGGTGAGCACCGTGCCGCCCCGCAGGACGACGGGACGCCGCTCGGCGGCGGGCTGGCTCATGGAGCGCTCCTCGATGGGCACGTCGCGGACAGGCGTCCGTCAGACGGTCGGATGACGTGGGTCACCTTCGTCCGATGATGGTCGAGTTGTCAACGACCCCGCCGGCAGGAGGCCCGGCGAGCCGGTCGTGGTCGTGCTGTCCGTCCAGCGGTCACAGCGGCTACAGTGCCGCGAGCCAGGTCGTGGAGGGGAGGCACCGTGCCGCGAGACGGAGCGGGGCCCGACTTCATCGAGGCCCTCGCGCGCGGGCTGGACGTCATCACCGCCTTCGGTGCCGAGCGCCCGGTGATGACGCTGGCCGAGGTCGCGGCGGCGACGGGGCTCGCGCGGCCGACGGCGCGGCGCATCCTGCTCACGCTCGCCGAGCTCGGCCACGTCCGCGCGGTCGAACGCGGGTACGTGCTCACCCCGCGCGTGCTCGACCTCGGCGTGGCCTACGTCGACGCCCTGGGCCTGTGGGAGGTCGCGCGCCCGCACCTCGAGCGCCTGGTCGAGCGCACCGGCGAGTCGTGCTCGATCGCGCAGCTCGACGGCTCGGACATCGTCTACGTCGCGCGCGTCGCCGTCCCGAAGATCGTCGCGCTGAGCGTGCAGATCGGGACGCGCTTCCCGGCCCTGCCGACGTCGCTGGGCAAGGTCCAGCTCGCCGCCCTCCCGCCCGACGAGCTCGAGCGCGTCCTCGCCGAGCCCACCCGCTCGGGTCTCACCCCGCGCTGGCGGCCCGACCCCGCCGAGCGCGACGCGGTGCTGCGCGAGGTCCGCGCCCGCGGCTGGGCGCTGACCGACGAGCAGCTGGCGCCGGGCATCCGCTCGGTGGCCGCACCCCTGCGCGACGGCGAGGGCCGCGTCGTCGCCGGCGTCAACGTCAACTGCCACGCCGCCGAGACGTCGGTGACGCACCTCCTCGAGCACCACCTGCCGCTGCTGCTCCAGGCGGCCGGCGACATCTCCGCCGACTTCGCCCGCCGCGCGGCACTCCCGCGGCGGACGCTGCCGGCGTCCTGAGCGGGTCGCTCAGGACTCCTCCTCGTCGGGGGCCACCGGCGTCTCGATCGGCTCGAGCTTCGAGAAGATCTCTTCGCGGCGGTGCTCGAACTGCTCGGGCAGCTGGAAGCGCTGCCCGAGCTCGTGCGGGGACTCGTCGCAGGTCCAGCCGCCCTCGGCGTGGGTCACGGCCAGCTCGAACAGCGCCCCGCCCGGGGTGCGCACGTAGACCGACTTGAAGTACTTGCGGTCCTTGAGCTCGGAGATGTCGGTGTAGCCGTTGCCCTCGATCTCGAACTTGAGGTCGTCCTGGTTCTCCAGGGTCTCGAGGTTCCACGCGACGTGGTGGAAGGTGCCGGCGCCGTAGCGCCAGGTGCCCTGGTCGTCGGTGTTGTCGGCGATCAGCTCGACGTGGTTGCCGTGGCTGTCCTGCCCGACCTGGTACGCCGCGCGGTCGCCGTCCTCGACGAGCTTGCCCTGCGAGTGGAAGACCTCCTCGGAGAACTCGACCATGCGCTCGGGGGTGGCCACGTGGATCCCGGTGCCGTGGATGCCGTGGATCGCGTACTCCGGCGGCACGCCCTGCCCCGGGTGGCCGACGCGCGGGTCGCCGTCGGCGGGGACCAGGGCGTACTCGATGCCGCAGGGGTGGCGGAACTCGAGGCGGCGCCGGTCGAAGACCTCGGTGTTCGTGACCTCGACCCCGCGGGAGGTCAGCCGCCGCTCCCAGAAGTCCAGCGAGTCGGCCGGCGCGGCGAGCAGCACCTCGCGCGCCTGGTTGGTGCCGCGGCGCCCGACCAGCCCGGCCTGGCGCCACGGGAACGTCGTGAGCACCGCCGACGGGTCGCCGGCCGCGTTCGAGTAGTACAGGTGGTAGATCGGCAGCGAGCCGTCGAAGAGCACGGTGCGCTTGATGAAGCGCATGCCCAGCGTGTCGACGTGGAAGTCGACGTCCTCCTGGGCGCCGGCCACCGAGAGCGTCGTGTGGTGGGAACCGCGGATGTGGGACACGGGACCTCCTCGGGAACGGGCGGAGCTCGGTCGGCGACGCCGGGTGTGGCCCGCGTCTCGCGCCTGCCCCACACTGCCCGGACCGGGGCGCCCTCCGCGACCCGAGGCCGGGTCGGTGCCGACCGACCCGCCCGACCGACGTGCCCGACCGACGTCGCCGACCGGGCCGGGCCGGCGGCGCGGTGGCCTACCGTCGGACCATGCGGGACGGGATCGCGTGACGGCGCGGGTCGGGGCTCTGCAGGCCCCCGGGGTGGAGCTCCACGGGGCGCCGCCGGGATCCGGCGCCCTCGCCGTGGTCCTGCTGCACGGCCGCGACCAGGACCCCGCGTGGATGCGCGAGCACGTGGTCGACCGCCTCGCGGAGCGACTGCCCGACGGGGCCGTCACGTGGGTCCTCCCCGCCGCACCCGAACGTGCGTGGTACTCCGGGCGCGTCCACGACCCGCTCGAGGAGACCCGTGCTGAGCGCGACCGCGCCGCCGCCGTGGTGGACGGGCTCGCCGACGCCCTCGCCGCGCACGGCCACGACGCCCGGTCGACGGTGCTCGCGGGCTTCTCCCAGGGCGCCTGCCTCGTGGCCGACCACCTCCTGCGCCGTCCCCGCCGGTGGGCCGGCGCGGTGGTCTGGACGGGCGCGGCCTTCGGCCCGGTGGGCACCGACCGGTGGTCCGCGCCCGACCCCGCCCCCGACCCCGGCCCGCTCGCCGGCCTGCCGGTGCTGCTCACCAACGGCGACGCCGACGCGTGGATCCCGCTGACGGCCACCGAGGAGCTCGCCGGGCTGCTCCGCGACCGCGGGGCCGAGGTCGAGCTGCGGGTGCAGCCGGGCCGTGACCACGAGGTCGCCGACGACGAGGTGGACGCGGCGGCGGCGCTGCTGCGGCGGCTCGCGGGGGGCGCCGGCTGAGGTGCTCGCCCCGCCGGGGTTGACGATCTCGGCCGTCGCGAGCAGGCTCCCGGGGCGTACACGGACAGGTGTCCGTACAGCGGACGGAGGGGTAGGACGCATGGCGCAGGAGGACGACCCGGCCGCGGCGACGGGCGGGGGCCCGCTCGCCGGGCTCCTCGTGGCCGACTTCTCGCGCGTGCTCGCCGGGCCCTACGCCACGATGTTGCTGGCGGACCTGGGCGCGACGGTGATCAAGGTCGAGTCCCCGCAGGGCGACGAGACCCGCACCTGGATGCCGCCGACCCGCGGCGAGACGTCGACCTACTACCTCGGCATCAACCGGGGCAAGCGTTCCATCGCTCTCGACCTGCGCCAGGACGACGACGTCGCGCTCGCCAAGGAGCTCGCCCGCCGCGCCGACGTCCTCATCGAGAACCTGCGCCCCGGCGGCATGGCCAAGTACGGGCTGGACTACGCCTCGGTGTCCGCCGACAACCCGACGCTGATCTACGCGTCGATCTCCGGCTTCGGGTCGACCGGGGGCGCGCACGTCCCCGGCTACGACCTCATGGTGCAGGCGGTCTCGGGGCTGATGAGCCTCACCGGCTCGCCCGACGGCCCGCCGTTCCGCGCCGGCATCTCGATCTTCGACGTGATGGCGGGCAAGGACGCCCTCATCGGCATCCTCGCCGCCCTGCGCCACCGCGACGCCACGGGTCGCGGCCAGCACGTCGAGCTCTCCCTGCTCGCGTCGGCGATGTCCGGGATGGTCAACCAGAGCTCGGCCTACGCCGCGGGCGGCGTCGTCCCGACGCGCATGGGCAACGCCCACCCCAGCGTCGTGCCCTACGAGCCGCTGCCCACCGCCGACAACGACCTCATCGTCGCCGCGGCCAACGACGGCCAGTTCCGCAAGCTCTGCGGCGTCCTCGGGATGCCCGAGCTCGCCGACGACCCGCGCTTCCGGCGCAACGCCGACCGCACCGAGAACCGCGACGAGCTGCGCCCGATCCTCGTCGAGGCGCTGTCGGGCAAGGGCGCCGACGAGTGGTTCGACCTCCTCGTCGAGGCCGGCGTGCCCGCCGGCCCGATCAACAGCGTCGCCGGGGGGTTCGCGATCGCCGAGCGCTTCGGGCTCGACCCGATCGTCGAGGTCGGCGCGGGCGAGCGGGCGGTGCCGACCACCCGCAACCCGATCCGCTTCTCCGAGACCCCGGCGACCTACGAGCTGCCGCCGCCCGAGCTCGACGAGCACGGCGCGGAGCTGCGGAAGTGGCTGACCTCCGAAGGCTCGGATGTCTGAGGCCCGCGAGTACCCCACCGCGCTGGGCGCCTCGTCGAAGGACGCCATCACGCTGCTCGGCCACGACCTGGCGAACGACGTCATGGGCGAGGTCGGGTTCGGCGAGCTCGCGTTCTGGCTCGCCACCCAGCGACGCCCGACGCCCGGCGAGACCCGGGTGTTCGAGGCCGTCCTCGCCGCGCTGGCCGACCACGGCTACACGCCGACCGCGATCATCACCCGGCTGACCCACCTGTCCGCGCCCGACTCGGTGCAGGGCGCGCTCGCCGCGGGCCTGCTCGCCGGCGGCTCGCGCTTCCTCGGCGTCACCGAGGACTGCGGGCGGTTCCTGCACGACGTGCTCGCGGCGCAGGAGTCGCTGCCCACCGACGACGCCGGGTGGGACGACCTCGCCCGCGCGACGGTCCAGCGCCGGCGCGAGGCGAAGAAGTTCGTCCCCGGTCTCGGCCACCACGTCCACAAGGACGGCGACCCCCGCACGCCGCGGCTCATGGCGATCGCCGAGGAGGAGGGGATCACCGGCCCGCACCTCGCGCTCTTCGCGGCGATCGGGCGGGTGCACCCGGAGATCCTCGGCCGGACGCTGCCGCTCAACGGCGCCGGCGTCTGCGGGGCGGCCCTCGCCGACCTCGGCCTGCCCCTCGAGCTGCTGCGCGCGTTCGCCCTGCTCGCGCGCACCGCGGGGCTCATCGGCCAGCTCGCCGAGGAGCTGCGCCACCCCGTCGGCAACGACATCTTCCTGTCGGTGGACCTGCACAACCGGCCCGTCGATCCTGATCCCTACCTCCCGCCCAGCCTCTGAGAGCCACCCAGGAGGGTCGCGATGGCGCACCCGGCCACCCCCACCACGCCGATGACCGTCACCGAGGACACGATCACCGACCTCGCCGCGGCGCGGTGGTCGACGGCGCACGACCCGCGCACCGCGGAGCTGATGAGCGCGCTGGTCCGCCACCTCCACGCGTTCGCCCGCGAGACGCGCCTGTCCGAGGGCGAGTGGATGGCGGCGATGCGCTGGCTGACCGAGGTCGGGCAGATCAGCGACGAGAAGCGCGAGGAGTTCATCCTCGCGTCGGACGTCCTCGGCCTGTCGATGCTCGTGGTGCAGCAGAACCACCGCTTCGACGAGGGCGCGACGCCCGCGACCGTGCTCGGCCCGTTCTTCATCGAGGACTCGCCGCAGCTCGGGTACGGCGCGGACATGTCCGACGGCATCCCGGGGACGCCGCTGTTCGTGCACGGCACGGTCCGCGCGCTCGACGGGTCGCCCGTGCCGGGCGCGGTGCTCGACGTCTGGCAGGCCGACGCCGAGGGGGCCTACGAGTCCCAGCTCGAGGTCGACGAGGCCCGGCTGCGCGCGAAGTACACCGCCCGCGAGGACGGCACCTACTGCGTGCGCACCATCGCCCCGCTCGGCTACGCGATCCCGATGGACGGGCCCGTCGGGCACCTCATCGCGCAGACCGACATCAGCCACTTCCGGCCCGCGCACGTGCACTTCCTGCTCGACGTGCCGGGCTACGCCACGCTGATCACCCACCTGTTCCAGGAGGGTGCGCCCTACCTCGACAGCGACGTCGTGTTCGGCGTCAAGCGCGAGCTGGTCGTCACCTTCACCGACCGGGAGCCGGGCCCGACGCCCGACGGCGGCCACAGCGACGTCCCGTGGTGCGAGGCCGTCTACGACTTCGTGCTCCAGCCCGCCTGACCGCCCCGATCCGAGGAGCCGCCGTGCCGTCCCTGCCCCTGCTGCCCACCTCCCTGGTCGGCAGCTACGCCCAGCCCGACTGGCTCATCGACCGCGGCAAGCTCGCCGGCCGGTTCCCGCCGCGGGTGCGCGCGAAGGAGCTCTGGCGGGTGGCGCCGGAGTTCCTCGCGCAGGCGCAGGACGACGCCACGCTGCTGGCGGTCAAGGCGCAGGAGGACGCCGGGCTCGACATCCTCACCGACGGCGAGATCCGGCGGGAGAGCTACTCGAACCACTTCGCCACCGCGCTCGACGGCGTCGACGTCGACAACCCGGGCAGCGCGCTCGACCGCAGCGGGCACCCCAACCCCGTCCCGCGCATCACCGGGCCGATCACGCGGCCGGCCCCGGTGGAGGTCGACGACCTGCGCTTCCTGCGCGCGGCCACCGACCGCACGATCAAGATGACCGTGCCGGGGCCGTTCACGATGTCGCAGCAGGCCCAGGACGACCACTACGGCGACCCGGGCGCGGCGGCCATGGCGTACGCGGCGGTCGTCAACGCCGAGGTGCGCGACCTCTTCGCGGCCGGCGCCGACGTCGTGCAGATCGACGAGCCCTACATGCAGGCCCGGCCCGACGCCGCCCGCGCCTACGGGCTCGAGGCGCTGAACGCGGCCCTCGACGGGGTGCAGGGCACCACGGCGGTGCACATCTGCTTCGGCTACGCGGCGATCATCCACGAGCGCCCCGAGGGCTACTCGTTCCTGCCCGAGCTCGCCGGGAGCCCCGTCGACCAGATCTCCATCGAGACCGCGCAGTCGGGTCTCGACCTCGGGATCCTCCGCGACCTCACCGACAAGACGATCATCCTCGGCGTCCTCGACCTGTCCGACGAGACGATCGAGGGCGCGGACGTCGTCGCCGACCGGGCGCGCCGGGCGTTCGACCTGCTGCCGCCCGAGCAGCTCGTGCTCGCGCCGGACTGCGGGCTGAAGTACCTGCCGCGCCCGGTGGCCGAGGGCAAGATGCGCGCCCTGGCCGCCGGTGCGGCCCGGCTGCGCGCGGAGCTGGGCGGGTAGCGGGTCGTCCTCCCGGACGCCGGTGATCGAACGGTCGGCCCAGTGGGTACCAGGGGGCTCCAGACGGACGAAGGCCGTTCGAGGAGGAGTCCATGGCCGATCCCGGCGAGTCCACCACGGCGACCCGTGCGGGCCAGCGGGTCGCGGGCGCCGTCAAGCAGGCGGCGGGCGCGATCACCGACAACCAGGACCTGCGCGCCGAGGGCGAACTGCAGCAGGAGAAGGCGGACGCGGCGAAGGAGGCCGAGCGCGCCGACGAGTTCGCCGAGCAGAAGCGCGAGGAGGCCGAGGCGCGGGCCAAGGAGGAGGAGCTGCAGGTCGAGCGCGAGCGCCTCGCGACCGAGGACGCCGCGGCGGCCCGCGAGGAGCGCGCCGAGCAGGACCGCGCCGCCGAGCAGCGCCGGGCCGCGCAGGAGACGGCGACCCGCCAGCAGGCCACGGAGCAGGTCGCGCGGTCGCGCGAGCAGGAGCTGCGCCGCGACGAGGTGGACGCGGTGCGCGAGCGCGCCGCCGCCGAGGAGCGCGCGCAGGACGAGGAGGTCCGGGCGGAGCAGGCGCGCCGGGACGCCGAGGTGATCGAGGACGTGGAGGAGAGCCGATGAGCAACCCGGTGGCCGCGGTGCCGCGCACCCTCGTCTCGGTCGGGTTCGGCGTGGCACGCGTGCCCGTCGACCTGCTCGCCCAGGTGACGGGCAACGCGGACAACAAGGAGTGGGGCCCGACGCTGGCCTTCGACAGCGTCGAGGCGACCGTGCGCGGGATCCTCGGCTCGGTGCTCGGCGACCCCGAGATGAGCGCGCAGGGCCGGGTGGAGGAGGCGCGGGTCCGGCGGCGCGGCGAGGCCGCGGAGCGCGAGCAGGCCGCGGACGCCCGGCGCGAGGTCGCCGACGACCGGCTCGAGGAGCGCCGACGGCAGGACCAGCAGCAGCGCGAGCAGGTCCGTGAGCAGGCGAAGGACCAGAAGAAGCGCCTCGAGGAGGAGCGCCGCCAGAAGGCGGAGAAGGCCGAGCAGCGCGAGCAGCAGCGCAAGGAGCAGGCCGAGCGCGACCGCGCGACGGCGCACGAGCAGATCGACGACCACGCCCACGAGGCGCGGCGGACGCGCGTGCAGGAGGAGTCCGAGGCCGTCGCCGCCGAGCGCGAGGCGGCCGAGAAGAAGGCCGAGGCCCTCGAGCTGGCCGAGGCCGCCGACGAGGCACGCCGCCGGCGCTGAGCACGCGCACGGACCGGGAGGGGCTGTTCCCTCCCGGTCCGCGTCAGGCGGCCGCCGCGCCGCGGCTGCCGTCGTCCGAGGTCAGCACGCTGCCGGCCGCGATGACGAGCGCGATCGGCCAGTCCAGCAGCCCGGCGGCGGTGAGGCCGACGATCCCGCCGACGTAGACGACCTGGCCCCGCGAGAGCCTGATCGTGCCGAGCCACGGCAGGGGCACCGACAACGCCGGGCCGGGTGCGGCGACGTCGTCGCGCGGCGCGGGCGGGCGCGCGGCCGGCGGCGCGGTGGTGGGCTCGACGGTCGCGGCGTGCGTGGCGGTCATCCGACAGCGTGCCCGAACCGCGCCGTGCGTACGCCGGGTGCGCGGGCTGCGCGGGCTGCGCGTGCGGTGTCCTGGGCGGGTAGCCGGTGACGTGCCCGACCGTGACGCCCTCCTGGCCCGCTACCGCGAGCTCGTCGACCGCGAGCTCCCCGCCGCGGCGGCGCGCGAGCACTGGGTGATCCGCCACGACCACTGCTTCGGCCGCGTCCTGCTCGACGACGCCGTCGGCGGGTGCTGGTACGACGCCCTCGACCGCCGCCGCGGCGCCGCGTACCGCCAGCTCGACGACGAGCGCCTCGCCCACGCCGTCGCGCAGGGGGAGCGGATGCTCGCCGAGGGCGACCCGCTCGTCCGCGACCTGGACGCCCGGTCGCTGGCCTGGCGGGGCAAGGCGCCGAAGGCCTCGCCGTCGTCGACCGCGTGACGTGGACCGCGCCGCCGTCGCGGGGGATGCTGCCCGGATGGTGGCGCCGACCGGGACCGCGCGGGAGTCCCTCACCGTGCTCTGCCGCGCCCTGCGCGAGGAGGTCGACGAGCTCGCCGACTGCCTGACCGCCCGCATCCTCGAGCGCGAGGACGTCTACGGCGCGCTCGGGGTGCCGGTGCGCGACGACCTGCGCGCCACGTGCCGGGCGAGCCTCGACCGGCTGCTCACCCAGCTCGCCGGCGACCTGGCGCCCGACGTCGACGCCGCGGCCCTCACCGTCGACACCGGCCGGCGGCGCGCGCGCCAGGGGGTGCCGCTCGAGGTGGTGCTGCGCGCCTACCGGCAGTGCGGGCGGCTGGTGTGGGAGCGCATGCGCGCCGTGTCCCGCGCCCGGTTCGGGGGCGAGCACGACGCGGCGCTGCTCGTCGTCGCCGACGACGTGTGGCGCATCCTCGACGCGAGCTCCGACCGGCTCGTCGACGCGTACCGGCGCGAGGAGACGCGGCTGCGCGGCCTGGAGCTGGGCCGGCGCTGGGCGGTGATCGAGGGGCTGCTCGCCGGGCGCGGCCACGAGCCCGCCCGGGCCCGCGACGCCGCCCGCCTGTTCGGCGTCGACGAGGACGCCGCGGTGCTCTGCGTGGTCGCGCCGGTCGGCGACGCCGACGGCGACCCGCTGCCCGGGGCGTCGGAGGCGCTCGCCGGGTGCGCGACGTCGGTGTGGCACGTACGCTCGGCGGAGGTCGTGGGCGTCGTCATCCCGCAGGACGAGGACGCCGGGACGACCGTCGTCGACGCCCTGCGCCCCCGCGCGCTCGGCCCGGTGGGGGTGTCGCCGCCGGTCGCGGGCCTCGCGCGGCTCGACGTCGCGTACCGGTGGGCGCGCCTGGCCGCGCGCACGCTGCCGGCGGGGGCCGGGGCCGTCGCGGACCTCGACGACCGGCTGCCGGAGGCGCTGCTCGCCGAGGCTCCGGATCTCGTGCCGCGCCTGCGCCGCGCCGCGCTCGGCGACCTGCTCGACCTCCCGCCCGCCGAGCGCGCCGTGCTGCTCGCGACCCTGCGCGCGGTGCTCGACGCCGACGGCTCGCCGTCCCACGCCGCCGGGGCGCTCTACTGCCACCGCAACACCGTGATGTACCGGCTCGCGCGCCTCGAGTCGCTCACCGGCCGCCGCCTCGCCGACGCCCGCGACCGCCTGCTCCTCGGCCTCGCGCTCGCCGCCCCGGACGACGACGCGTGACGACCGGCCGGTCTCCCGGCATCCGGGACGGGGGTGCCCGGCACCGGCGTCGTGGTGCTCGGATGGGTCCGTGACCGACACGGTGGTGGAGCTCGACGTCGACCCGTTCGCCCTCGACGTCCTCGCCGACCCTGTGCCCGCCGACACCGCGATCCGGGAGGCCGCGCCGCTGGTGCGGCTGTCCGCGCACGGGGTGTGGGCGACGGGCCGGCACGCCGAGGTCGCCGCGGTCTTCCGCGACTGGGAGACCTGGACCTCGACCGGCGGCACGGGGCTCGCCGACATCCGGCGCGGCGAAGGCTGGCGCCCGCCGAGCGTGCTGCTCGACGCCGACCCGCCCGCGCACACCGCCGCGCGGCGGGTGATGAACCGGGTGCTCGCGCCGCGCGCGCTCGCCGACCTGGAGGCGCGGTTCGCGGTCGTCGCGGAGGAGGTCGTCGACGACGCGGTGGCGGCCGGCGAGGTCGACGCCGCCGTCGCGCTGGGCGAGCGCTTCCCCATGACGGTGCTGCCCGACGCGGTCGGCATGGCCCCCGAGGGCCGCGAGCACCTCCTGCCCTACGCCGCGCTGAACTTCGAGTCGATGGGGCCGCACAACGCCCTGCGCGCCGAGGCGGAGCGCCGGGCGGGCGGGGCGCGCGAGTACGTCGCCTGGCAGGTCCGCCGCGAGGCCCTGACCGACGACGGGATCGGCGCGGCGATCTACGCCTTCGCCGACACCGGCGACATCACCGCCGACGACGCCGCGCTGCTCGTGCGGTCGTTCCTCTCGGCCGGGATCGACACGACGATCCTCGCGCTCGGCTCGGTGGTGCACGAGCTCGCGCGGCGGCCCGAGCAGTGGGCAGCGGTGCACGCCGACCCGACGCTCGCGCGCGCCGCGTTCGAGGAGGGCCTGCGCTTCCACACCCCGAGCCCCGTGATCGGGCGGACGGCGACGCGCGAGGTCGTCGTCGGCGGTGACGGCGGGACCCTCGTCCGCCCCGACGAGAAGCTGCTGATGATGCTCGGTGCGGCCAACCGCGACCCCCGGCGCTGGGACGCCCCGGACGCCTACGACCTGCACCGGCGCACCGCCGGGCACACCGCGTTCGGCGCCGGGGTGCACAACTGCGTGGGCCAGGTGATCGCCCGCATGGAGGCCGAGGCGCTGCTCGGGGCGCTGGCCCGCCGCGTCGCGCGCCTCGAGCCGGCGGGGGAGTCGCGGCCGCGGCTGTCGAACTGGCTGCGGGGGTTCGCGAGCGTGCCGGTCCGACTCGTGGCGAGCTGACAGAAGCGATGGGAGCCGACGGGAGCTGACACGGAGCCCACACTCGTCTTCCGGCATCCGGAAACCTCTGTTGGGCACGGTCCGTGACCCGCCGCACACTCCTGCGATCCGTGTCGCCGATGCCGACGGAGAGCCATGACGGTCACCCACGACCGCGGCCGGTCCACCCGCCCCGCGCGGGACCCCGAGCGGGTGTCGACGGGACCCGTCGTGGCCCGGGCGCTGCGTCTGCTCGAGGCCTTCTCGGACGACCGCCCGACGCTGACCCTCAGCGAGATCTCGCGCCGCTCCGGGGTGCCGCTGTCCACCGCCCACCGGCTCGTCACCGAGCTCGAGGTGTGGGGCGCGGTCGAGCGCGACCCCGGCGGGCGCTACCAGGTCGGCCTGCGGCTCTGGGAGGTCGGCGCGCTCGCACCGCGCGGCCCGGGGCTGCGCGAGCGGGCGCTGCCCTACCTCGAGGACCTGTGCGCGGTCACCCGCGAGAACGTCCAGCTCGCCGTGCGCGAGGACGACGAGATCGTCTTCGTCGAGCGCCTCGCCGGCTCGCGGGCCGTCGGCGTGCTCACCCGCGTCGGCGGCCGCTGGGCGATGACCGCCACCGGCGTCGGGCTGGTGCTCCTCGCGCACGCGCCGACCGACGTCGTCGAGCGGGTCCTCGAGGGCCCGTTCACCCGCCACACGCCCTACACGCTCGCCGACCCCGTCCGGCTCCGCGAGATGCTCGCGGCCATCCGGACCTGCGGTTACGCGGTCAGCGAGCGCCAGATCACCGACGACGCCACCTCGGTCGCCGCGCCCGTCCGTGACGCGACGGGCGAGGTGGTCGCCGCGCTGTCGGTCGTCGCGCACCACGACAACCCGCCGGTCTCGGTGCTCGCCCCGCTCGTGCGCACCAGTGCCGCCGGCGTCTCGCACGCCCTGGCCGCCGGCCGCGCCACGCGCCGGCCCGCGCCGCCGGCCCCCTGACCCCCGCGATCGAGCCCCTCCCGGAGGACCACCATGGCCGAGGACCCGGCCGCCACTCCGTCAGCCCCCACCGCCCGCTCGGGTCGCGAGGTCCGCAAGGTCGCCCTCGCGAGCCTCGTCGGCACGTCGATCGAGTGGTACGACTTCTACATCTACGGCCTCGCGGCCGTGACGGTGTTCGCGCCGCAGTTCTTCCCGAAGGTCTCCTCGCTGACCGGCACGCTCGCCGCGTTCGCGACGTTCGCCGTCGGGTTCATCGCCCGGCCCATCGGCGGCATCGTCTTCGGGCACCTCGGTGACCGCATCGGGCGCAAGGCCACGCTCGTCACGACGCTGGTGACGATGGGTGTCGCGACGACCCTGATCGGCCTGCTCCCGACGTACGCCGCGATCGGTGCGCTCGCCCCGGTCCTGCTCGTCGTGCTGCGCCTCGTGCAGGGCTTCGCGGTCGGCGGCGAGTGGGGTGGTGCGGTGCTGATCTCGGTGGAGCACGCGCCGGAGTCCAAGCGCGCGTTCTACGGCAGCTTCCCGCAGCTCGGCGTACCGATCGGGCTCATCGCCTCGAACGCGATCTTCCTCGTGCTCGCGGCGTCGATGCCCGCCGAGGCGTTCACGTCGTGGGGCTGGCGCGTGCCGTTCCTGCTCAGCGCGGTGCTCGTGCTGGTCGGGCTCTGGGTGCGGCTGCGGATCGAGGAGAGCTCGGAGTTCGTCGCGGTGAAGCGCACCGGGTCGATGGCGCTGCCGCTCGCCTCCGTGCTGCGCCACCACTTCCCGCAGGTCCTGTGCGGCATCGCGATGTTCACCGGCATCACGGGCATCGGCTACATGGCCGCGACCTACACCATCCAGTACGGCACCAGCAGCCTCGGCCTGCCCCGCGCGGCGCTGATCGCGATCGTGCTCGTCGTCGCCGTGCTCGAGGTGCCGCTCATCCTGTGGGTGTCCGCGGGCGCCGACCGGTGGGGCCTGTCCCGCACGATCGTCGCCGGCAGCCTCGCCACGGCCGTCGTCGCCGCCCTCTTCCTGCCGCTGCTCGCGAGCGGGTCGCTGCTGCTCATCGCCGTGGCCGTCGCCGGCGCGCGGTGGGCGTCGGCACCCATGTGGGGACCGTCCGCCGCGCTCGCCGCCGAGTGCTACCCGACCGAGATCCGCTACAGCGGCGCGTCGGTCGGCTACCAGCTCGGTTCGATCGTCGGCGGCGCGCTCGCGCCGATCTTCACGACGCTGCTGCTCGCCTCGTCGCTCGGGATGGCGGGCGCCTCGGCGTACCTGGTCCTCATCACGCTGATCTCCGGCCTCGGCGCGCTGGCCGCCGACCGGATCGTGCGCCGCGCCGGCACTCGCACGCCGGAGCGCACGCCCGCCTGACGCCGACCTCGACGCCGACCTCGGTGATCAGCAGGCCGAAACGCACCCCGGGACCGACCCGCGAGGTGCCTTTCGGCCTGCTGATCACCACCGCTACCACCGTCGCCGGTCGCCGACCCTGGTCGCGCCAAATCCCATAGGATATGGTCCGACGTCGTGACCGGTTCCGAGGCGGCGCTGCTCGGCGACGCGCCGGCGCTGCCCGAGCAGGTGGCGCTGCAGCTGCGCGAGCGGATCCTCTCGGGGGTCCTGCGCCCGGGCACCTTCCTGCGCCCCGACCGCCTCGCCGTGGAGCTCGGGGTCAGCCCCACCCCGGTCCGGGAGGCGCTGCAGGCGCTGCGCGCCGACGACATGGTGCGGGCGCTGCCGCGGCGCGGGTTCGTCGTGGCGCCGCTGGACCGCGCCGACGTCGTCGACCTCTTCGCCGTCCAGGCCCAGCTCACCGGCGAGCTCGCGGCCCGCGCGGCCGGGTCGCTCGACGCCGCGGGGCTGGCGGCGCTGCAGGCCCGGGCCGCCGAGGTCGACGCGCTCATCGCGACCGGCGACCCGGGCGACCTCGCCGTCGCCGAGGGCCGCTTCCACGCCGCGCTCAACCGCGCGGGCGGGGCGCGCAAGCTCGCGTGGCTCGTGGGGCGCGCCGCCCACTACCTGCCGCCCCGCTTCTACACCGGCCGCGCGGCCTGGCGCACCGCCACCGTCGCGGCCCACCGCACCCTGCTCGACGCCCTCGCGTCGGGCGACGCCGGGACCGCACGGGCGGCGATGGAGGGCCACGTCCTCGACGGGCGCGACCTCCTGCTCGCCCACCTCGAGGCCGTCGGCCTCTGGGACGACCACGCACGTTGAGGAGGCCGACGATGCCCGTCACGCTCACCGAGGAGCAGCAGGACCTCGCGAACGCCATCGGCGAGTTCGCCCGCCGCGAGGTGCCCGACAAGGCGCGCCGCGACGAGCTGACCGCCGAAGGCCCGCACTCGATGGAGATCTACCGCAAGATGGCCGACCAGGGCTGGCTCGGCATCGCGCTGCCCGAGGAGTACGGCGGCTCCGGCGGGTCGATGACCGACCTGCTCGTCTTCCTCGAGGAGACCTCCTACCACCAGATCCCCATCGGCGGCTTCGGCACGACGATCATCACCGCGGCCGCGCTCGAGCGCAGCGGCTCCGAGGAGCAGAAGCGGCAGCTGCTCGGCGACGTGATCAACGGCGAGCTGCTCGCCATCTCGATGTCCGAGCCCGGCGCGGGCTCCGACGTGGGCGGCCTGACCTGCAAGGCCGAGAAGTCCGAGAACGGCTGGGTGGTCAACGGCCAGAAGACGTGGTGCTCCAACGCCCACATCTCGCAACACATCCTGCTCGTCGCCCGCACCTCCACCGAGGGCGGCAAGCACGAGGGCCTGACGATGTTCATGGTCCCCACCGACGCCGAGGGCCTCGCGATCCACGGCATCGAGACGATGGGCGGCAAGGAGGTCAACGACCTCTACTTCACCGACTGCCACCTGCCCGCCGACGCCGTCGTCGGCACCGAGGGGCAGGGCTGGCGCCAGCTCATGGCCGGGCTCAACCTCGAGCGCATGATCCTCGCCGGGCTCATGCTCGGCCTCGCCCGCCGCGCGTTCGACGACACCCTGGCCTACGTCAAGGAGCGCCGGCAGTTCGGCCGGCCGATCGGCACCTTCCAGGCGCTGCGCCACCGGATCGCCGACAACGCCACCGACCTCGCGGCGCTCAAGCTGCTCGTGCACGACACCGCCCGCACCATCGACGAGAACCCCGGCGCGCTGTTCCCGCGCGAGGCGTCGATGGCCAAGCTCAAGGCCACCGAGCTCGCCAAGCACCTCTCGCTCGAGGGCATGCAGATGCTCGGCGGCTACGGCTACGCCACCGAGTACGGCATGGAGCGCCTGCTGCGCCAGAGCGTCGTCTCGACCGTCTACGGCGGCACGAGCGAGATCCAGCGCGACATCATCGGCAAGACGCTGGGGCTGTGATCCCTGGTCCGAGCCGCGTGCCGCGCTGTGCGGCGGACCTCGTGCTCGGGCCCGTCGTGCTCTCGGCGACCGCCAACGTGGTCATGGAGCTGTCGTGGCCGGGGGTCGGTCACGGGGTCGCCGAGAGCCGGGTCGACTCCGGCAACGTCCTGCTCCACCCGCTGCACCGCTTCCGGACGACCACCGCCTACCTCGCCGTCGCGCTGCTCGGGACCGACGAGGAGCGCGCGGACTACCGCCGGGCGGTGGGGCGGTCGCACGCCCACGTGCACGCGACCGCGGCGAGCCCCGTCGACTACGACGCGTTCGACCCGGAGCTCCAGCGCTGGGTGGCGCTCTGCCTCTACCGCGCGTTCGAGGACACCTGGGGCCTGCTCGCGGGTGCGCCCGGGATGCGGCTGCCGGACGCGGTGTACCGGGAGTGCGCGACCCTCGGGACGACGCTGCAGATGCGCCCGGAGCAGTGGCCGGCCGACCGGGACGCGTTCGACGACGCGTGGGACGACGGGCTGCGCCACGTGCGGATCGACGACCCGGTGCGGGAGCACCTCCACCGGCTGCTGCGCGGCGACTTCCTGCCCACGCCGGTGCGCCGGGCGACCGAGCCGTCGCGGACCTTCGTGACCACCGGTTTCCTGCACGAGCCGTTCCGCTCGCTGCTCGGCCTGGCGTGGTCGCCCGCCGACCAGCGGCGGTTCGAGACGTGGCTGCGGCGCCTCGGGGCGGTCGTGCACCGGCTCCCGGCGCCGCTGCGCCGAGCGCCGTACTCGACGACGCTCACCGACCTGCGGGTGCGCCGGGCCCTCGGTCGACCGCTGGCGTGATCAGCC
Organism: Actinomycetospora straminea; assembly: GCF_028737255.1. GTDB lineage: Bacteria > Actinomycetota > Actinomycetes > Mycobacteriales > Pseudonocardiaceae > Actinomycetospora > Actinomycetospora straminea. Next base: position 386,416 of record NZ_JAQZAN010000003.1, read on the forward strand.
GGCCAGCTCGCGGCGCAGCGTGTCCTTGAGGATCTTCCCGGTCGCGGTGCGCGGCAACGGCTCGCCGCGCCAGATCACCGTGCCCGGCACGGCGAACCCGGGCAGCACGGCGCCCAGCGCGGCCTGCAGCGCCGCGGTGTCGGGCGCGGCCCCGGGCGCGGCGACGAGCACGGCGGCCACGTCCTCACCCAGGCGCGGATGCGGGACGCCGACCACGGCGGCCTCGAGGACGCCCGGCTGCGCGAGCAGCGCCGCCTCGACCTCCCCGCAGAACACGTTCTCCCCGCCGCGCACGACGACGTCCTTGGCGCGGTCGACCACGTGGACCCAGCCGTCGCGGACCAGGCCCAGGTCGCCGCTGTGCAGCCACCCGTCGCGCAGCACCGCCGCGGTGGCCTCGGGGTCGCGCCAGTAGCCGCGCATGATCTGCGGGCCGCGGAAGCAGAGCTCGCCGACGGTGCCCTCGCCCACCTCGTCGCCCGTCGCCGGGTCGACGATCCGCAGCTCGGTGCCGGGCACCGGGCGCCCGACGCTGTCGGGGTGCGCGGCGTAGTCGGCGCCGGTGTTGGCGCACACCGCGGACGTCGTCTCGGTCGCGCCGTAGCCGTTGGCCGCCGACGCGCGCCCGGCCAGCTCGGTGGCCACGCGCCGCACGAGCGAGGGCGGGATGGGCGCACCGCCCATCGCGATGCGGGTCAGCGACGCGGTCTCCTCGGGGTGCTCGACGGCCAGCTCGACGACGTCGCGGAGCACGGCGGGCACGCCCGACGCGTTCGTGAGCTGCTCGGTCGCGATGAGGCGCAGGGCCTCGTCGGGGTCCCAGTGGTGCATCAGCGCGAGCGTGGCGCCGGAGAGCACGGCGCCGTAGAGCCCGTTGAGCCCGGCGATGTGGAACATCGGGTAGGCCAGCAGCGTCCCGGGCCGGGCGGGCGGTGGCACCGGCTCGCCGCGCCGCAGCGCGGCCTGCTGGTTGGCGCGGCCCAGGCACGCGACGTTGAGCGCGTTCGTGACGTGGTTGCGGTGGGTGCCGACGACGCCCTTCGGCGCCCCCGTGGTGCCCGAGGTGTAGATGATCGTGGCCGTGTCGTCCGGGGTGACGTCGACCGCGGGCAGCGGGCCGTCGGACGGGCGCACGACGTCGTCCCACGCCAGCACCCCGGGCGGCGGCGGGCCCGCACCGCGCACGCGCACGACGGGCGGGAGGTCGGCGCGGGCGGTGAGCGCGGTGAGCGCGTCGACGCGTTCCGGGTCGGCGATGACCACCCGGGCCTGCGCGTGCGCGATCGCGCCGGCGAGCTGGTCGCCGGTCCACCACGCGTTGAGCGGCACGACGACCAGGCCCGCCACCAGCGCCGCCCAGAACGCCACCGGCCACTCGGGCACGTTGCGCATCGCCACGGCCACCCGGTCGCCGGGTGCCAGCCCCTGCTCGTCGACCAGCCACCGCGCGAGCCCGGCGACGAGGCGGCGGTGCTCGGCCCAGCTCGTGCGCTCGTGGCCGTAGACCGTCGCGACCCGGTCGTCCGGCGCGGGCGAGGTCAGGTACAGCTCGCGCAGGGTGTGCGGGCCCCGCTCGTGGACCCGCATCGCGACGCCGTCGACCGTCGCCGGCACCATCGCGAACTCCCCGCCCGGGGCGGTGAGCTCCGCGAGGACCGGGCCCAGGCCCACGTGGTCGGCGTGGTCGGCGTGGTCGGCACGGCCGGCGAGGTCGGCCACTAGGCGGCGGCCTTCCAGCCCAGCGCCGGTCCGAGCTTGGTCGCCATGTCGGTGAGGATCTGGACGTAGTCCTCGTGCTCGAAGGTGAACGGCAGCGCGAACACAACTTCGCGGACCTCGCGGAAAGCGGCGTCGGCGTAGAGCTTCTCGGCGACCTCGTCCGAGGTGCCGAGCACGTCGGGCGCGGCGAGCAGCCCCGGCCCGGGCGGGCCCGCCGGCGCGGCGGTGCGGGGCGTGCGCTTCGCGACGTAGGCCTCGTACTTGGCGCGCTGCTCCGGGGTGGCCGAGTCGGTGGGGATGACGACGAGCCCCTGGGACACGCGGGCGGCCTCGCCGTCGGGGTGGTGCGCCCTGAACAGCGCGATCTGGCGCTGCTGGATCGCGGCGAAGTCCCAGCGGCCGTCGGTCTCGAGGTCGCTCGGCTCCGGCTTGATGATGTTGCTCGTCAGCAGGTTGAGGCCCTGCTCGGCGGCCCAGCGCGTCGAGCGCCCGCTGCCCGCGCCGTACCAGATGCGGTCGCCGAGGCCGGGCGAGTGCGGCTCGACGCGGGCGGAGAACTCCTCGAACCCCGCGGTGCCGGAGAACGTGCTCACCGGCTCGCCGCGCACCATCCGCAGGAAGCGGGCGACCCGCGCGTAGGTGAAGTCCTCGCGGTCGGCGGTGTCGGGGTAGAGCGCGTCCTTGACGTCGTCCCAGTGGATCGGGGGGCCCACCGAGAAACCGGGCTCGAGGCGGCCGCCCGAGAGGATGTCGACCGTCGCGAGGTCCTCGGCCATGCGCAGCGGGTTCTCCCAGCCGAGCGGCGTCACCGCCGTGCCCATCGCGATGCGCGACGTGCGCTGCGTCAGCGCCGCCATGATCGCGATGGGGGAGGAGATCCCGGTCTGGAAGTGCCGGTGGCGCAGGTAGACGCTGTCGAAGCCGAGCTGCTCGCCGAGCTCGGCGACCTGCAGCGTCGACTCCATGCCCGGGCCGGGATCGTCGCCGTCGAAGGTCCCGAGCGTCAGGAAGCCGAGCTTGTCGAGCGGGACGTCGGGAGTGGGCACGGGATCGATCCTCTCGGTGGTGCCGGTGACCGGGCAACGACACCCGGCGCGGGGCCATTCCCGTCGCGGCGCCCGTGATGCCCGCCCGGCATCGCCGGCGGGTCCCGTGTCCGTCGTCCCGCGGGGAGCATCGCCGCATGGAGCTGCGGGACGGCGACGTCGCGATCGTGACGGGCGCGGCGAGCGGGATCGGGCGGGCGCTCGCCACCGCCCTCGGCCGCCGGGGCGTGCGCGTCGTGCTCACCGACCGGGACGCCGTCGCGCTGGCGGCCGCCCGCGACGCGCTGGGCGCCCCGGCGAGCGCCGTACCGCTCGACGTGACCGACCCGGACGCCGTCGCGCGGGTCGTCGCCGAGACCGAGGACCGCTACGGGCGGGTGGACCTCGTCGCCGCCAACGCGGGCGTGCCCGGGCACCCGGCCCGGCTGTGGGAGACACCGCTGGCCGACTGGCGGTGGGTCGTCGACGTGAACCTGTGGGGCGTGGTGCACCTGCTGCACGCCGCGGTGCCGGGCCTGGTCGCCCGCGACCGCGGCCACGTCCTGGTCACCGGGTCGATCGCGTCGTGGTCCGCCGGGGCGGCGATGGCGCCCTACGCCGCGACCAAGCACGCGCTGCTCGGGCTGGCGGAGTCGCTGCACCGCGACCTCGCCGGGTCGGGCAGCGCGGTCGGGGTGACGGTGCTGTGCCCCGGCGCGGTCGCGACCGCCTTCAACGAGCGGAACCACTGGCCCGAGCGTCTCGGGCCGCGCCCGCCCGGGCGGAGCGACGCGGTCGCCGCGGCGACGGTCGACATGCTCACCCGCGGCATCATCGAGGGCGTCGACCCGGCCGTCGCCGCGGAGGCGGCCCTCGCGGCGGTCGCGGAGGGGCGGTTCGTCGCGTCGAGCGACCCGGCGTGGATCGCGCACGCCGCCCGCACCCGCGTCGAGGTCGCCGAGGGCGCGGCCCCGCCGTGGCGCCGCCACGTCCCCTAGTCCGGCGCCGGCTCCGGGCACAGGGCGAGGAAGTTCGCCACGACGGGGTCGTCCTCGTCGCGCCACGCCACGCCGACCGTCAGGCGCGCGGACGGCTCCGCGAGCGGGCGGTAGGCGACGTCGGGGTGGGCGACGCGCAGCGCCGACCGCGGCACCAGCGCCACCCCCAGCCCGCAGGCGACGAGCCCGACCGCGACGTGCGTGCGGTCGACCTCGTGGGCCACCCGCGGGCTGAAGCCGTGCGCGGCGCACAGGGCCAGGTAGGAGTCGTGCAGCTCGGGCTCGCGGTCGCGGCCGATGAGGACGAGGTCCTGGTCGGCGAGGTCGGCGACGTGCAGCGGTCCGTCGCCGTCCGCGAGCGCGCTGCCGGCGGGCACGGCCACGGCCAGGCCTTCGCTGCGCACCGGCCGCACCCGCAGGTCCGGCTCCGGCGGCAGCGGGAGGCGCACGAACGCCACCTGCACGCGGCCACCCAGCACGCCGTGCACCGCCTCGCGGTTGTGCATCTCCTCCAGCACCAGGCGCACGTCCGGGTAGCGCTCGCGGAAGGGGCGCAGCAGGCCGGGGAGCAGCTCGTAGAGCACCGGCGCGATGAAGCCGAGGCGCAGGGTGCCCGTCACGCCCCGGCCCGCGGCCTGCGCGCGCCCGACCGCGGCGTCGGCCTGGGCGAGCACGCGGCGGGCGTCGTCGAGCAGCGCCCGCCCCGCCGTCGTCAGGGCCACGCCGTGGCGGTCGCGCTCGAGGAGCACGACGTCGAGCTCGCGCTCGAGGGCCGCGATCTGCTTGCTCAGCGCCGGCTGGACGACGAACAGGCGCGCGGCCGCGCGCCCGAAGTGGAGCTCCTCGGCGACCACCACGAACGACCGCAGGTGACGCAGCTCCACGGCGCACCTCCCACGGCGTGACCCCGGTCATGCCGGCGTGGAATCACCGGCTCCTGGTTCGCCATTTCCCCACGCCGGTGGCCCCGCCGCATCGTGGACCGGCCCCCACCGGCGAACGAGAGGCGGCCCATGGCGACCCCGACGGTCCCGACCGCACCGAGCGGCGTCCCCGACGAGCTGGCGGCGCTGCTCGCCGACGACGACGCCCTCGCCGCGGCCGTGGACGCCGCCGAGATGCCCGCGCTGCTGCCCGCGCTGGCCCACCTGACCGGCGAGCTCGACCTCGTCGACGACGCCCTGCGGCCCCCGCTGCGCCTCCTGCCCGACCGGGTCGAGCCCCAGGGCGGTATGGCGCCCGAGGTCGTCGCCGCGGCCCGGGAGCGCGCGCTGGCCGCGCTGCGCCGGTTCCGCGACAGCGGGATGGTGGCCGCGCCCGAGCCCGCCACCGCGACCCTGCGGCGGCTGATGCGCTTCGTCGCGGGCGACGTCGGCGACGAGTACCTGCCGCTGATGGCCCACGAGCTCGGCCTGCCCGACGACGTCGGCGCGCCGGGCTGGACGGTGGACGAGGTCGCGCCGGGGCGCACCCTCGACGTCGTCGTCGTCGGCGCGGGCATGTCCGGGCTCGTCACCGCCCACCGTCTCACCCAGGCCGGTGTCGGCGTCACCGTGCTCGAGCGCAACGACGACGTCGGCGGCGTGTGGCTCGAGAACGGCTACCCGGGCGCGCGCCTCGACACGGCCAACTTCGCCTACAGCTACTCGTTCGCCCAGCGACCCGACTGGCCCCACCAGTTCTCGGCCCGCGACGACATCCACGACTACTTCCGGTCGGTCGCCGACGCGTTCGACCTGCGCCGCCTCGTGCGGTTCGGTCACGAGGTCGTCGCGGCGGAGTACGACGACGCGACGGCGCGCTGGACCGTGACCGCCCGCGACCGGGACGGGACGGAGGTCGTCCTCGACGCCGACGCGGTCATCAGCGCGACCGGCCAGCTCAACCGGCCGAAGCTGCCCGACGTCCCGGGCCGCGACAGCTTCGCCGGCCCCGCGTTCCACACCGCCCGCTGGCGCCACGACGTCGACCTCACCGGCCGCCGGGTCGCGGTGATCGGCACAGGCGCGAGCGCGTACCAGGTGGTGCCCTCGATCGTCGACCGCGTCGCCTCGCTGACGGTCTTCCAGCGCACGCCGCCGTGGATGGCCCCCACACCGACCTACCACGCACCGATCCCCGAGCCCGCCCGCGCGCTGGCCCGCGCCCTGCCGCACTACCCGCGGTGGCTGCGGTTCCTGCAGTTCTGGACCTCGGTGGACGGGCGCCGGCCGTTCATGGAGGTGGACCCGGACTGGGACCACCCGGTCTCGGTCTCGGCGCGCAACGAGGCGCTGCGCCGGGCGCTGGTGGCCAACCTCGAGGCCCGCTTCGGCGACCGGCCCGACCTGCTCGCCAAGGTCGTCCCCGACTACCCGCCCGGCGCCAAGCGCATGATGCGCGACAACGGCGTGTGGGCCGCGGCGCTGCACCGCGAGCACGTCGCGCTGGTCACCGACGCGATCACCGAGGTCACCCCGACCGGCGTCCGGACCGCCGACGGCGCCGAGCACCAGGTTGACGTCGTCGTCTACGCGACCGGGTTCCACGCGGAGGAGTTCCTCGCGCCGATCACCGTCCGCGGCCGCGAGGGGCGGGACCTGCACGCCCAGTGGGGCGGCGACGCCCGGGCCCACCTCGGGGTGCACGTGCCGGGCTTCCCCAACCTCTTCTGCGTCTACGGGCCCAACACCGGCCTGGTGATCAACGGCAGCATCCTGCTGTTCTCCGAGATCGCGGTGCACCACGTCCTCGGCCTGCTGCGCGAGCTCCTCGAGCGCGACGCCGCCGCCGTCGAGGTCCGGCCCGAGGCCCACGACGCGTACAACGCCCGCGTCGACGCCGGCAGCGCCCGCATGGCCTGGGGCGTCGCGACGGTCAACAGCTGGTACCGCAACGCCGCCGGCCGCGTGTCCCAGGTGTGGCCGTTCCCGCTCCTCGACTACTGGCGGATGGTCCGCGAGCCCGACCTCGCCGAGTACGCCTTCCACCCGCGCCGTTCTGCTGAGCAGAACGCGCGGGCCTGACGCGTCGCACCCTGCGCGCCCGCTCCTACCGTCCCCTCCACCTCGCCGACAGCCCGCCCACCACCAGGGAGTCCCCGTGGCCACAGTCCCGCCCCGCAGCGACGCGGGCGGCCCCACGCCCGCCCCCACGCCCGCCCATGCCCGGCGCGTCGCCCGCGCGACCTTCGTCGGGACCGCGATCGAGTGGTACGACTTCAACATCTACGGCGCGGCCGCCGCGCTGATCTTCGCCCCGCAGTTCTTCCCGAACTTCTCGCCCGCGGCGGGCCTCCTCGCCGCCTTCGGCACGTTCGCGGTGGGCTTCATCGCGCGGCCCGTCGGGGGCATCGTCTTCGGGCACTTCGGGGACCGCTTCGGGCGCAAGCACACGCTGGTGGCGTCGCTGCTGCTCATGGGGATCGGCACCTTCCTCATCGCGCTGCTGCCGACCTACTCCGCGATCGGGATCGCCGCGCCGATCCTGCTGGTGACCCTGCGGTTCGTGCAGGGGCTCGGTGTCGGCGGCGAGTGGGGCGGCGCGGTGCTCATGGCCATGGAGCACGCGCCGAAGCAGAAGAAGGGCTGGTTCTCCTCCTTCCCGCAGATGGGCCTGCCGGCGGGCAACCTCGCCGCCCTCGCGGTGTTCCTCATCGTCAGCACGAGCATGGAGCGCAGCGCCTTCCTCGCCTGGGGCTGGCGCATCCCGTTCCTGCTCAGCGCCGCGCTCGTCCTGGTCGCCCTCGTGATCCGGCTGCGCCTGTCCGAGTCCCCGGAGTTCGCCGGGCGGCGGACGGCACGGTCGACGAAGCTGCCCGTGCTCGAGACGCTGCGCACCCACCCGGGCGCGGTGCTGCTGGGGATGGGCATCACCCTCGCCCCGTCGTCGTTCGGCTACCTGAACTCGGTGTACCTGCTGTCCTACGGCACCACCACGGTCGGCATCGCGCAGCAGACGATGCTGCTCTCCATCATGGGCGGCTGCGTGCTCTACCTCGCCGTCACGATCCTCACCGGCTTCGTCAGCGACCGGGTCGGGCCGGCCCGGATCTTCGTCGGGGCCTCGGCGCTCGGCGTCGCGATCCCCTTCGCGGTGTTCGCGCTGATCGACACCGGCGCGACGCCCGCGGTGGTGGCGGGCCTCTGCCTGCTGGGGCTGGTGCTCGGCATGCTCGCCGCGGTGCAGGCCGTGATCGTCTCCGGGGCCTTCCCCACCGCGATCCGCTACACCGGGGCCTCCATGGCCTACCAGTTCGGCGCGGTCTTCGGCGGCGGGCTGCTCCCGCTGGTCGCGGCCGCGATCCTGGGCGCCACCGGCAGCTCGATGGCCGTCGCCGCCTACATCGGCGTGCTGTCGGCGATCTCGGGCATCGCGGTGTGGCGTCTCGCGGCCGGCACGCGCCACGACCTCGACGACGCGGGCGCCGCCGAGCCGGCCCCGGTCGCGGGCGGCGCGGTCCGGTCCTGACCCGGCTCAGGTGAGCTCGGCGCCGATGGCCCGGGCGGTGGCGTGGAGCTCGTCGAGCGCCACCGCCAGGCCGTCGTCGTCGAGCCGCTGGGTGGGGGCCGACACCGCGACCGCGCCCACCGCCCGGGGCCCGGCCCGGACCACGACGGCCACCGCGGACAGGCCCGGCTCGCTCTCCTCGCGGTTGAGCGCGTACCCCTGCTCGCGGATGCGCCGCAGCTCCTCGTGCAGCTCGGCGACGTCGACGATCGTCGCCGGGGTGATGCGGCGCAGGGACGCGCCGAACAGCGCGTCGACCTCGCGGGACGGGAGCTCGGCGAGCAGGGCCTTCCCGCCGGAGACGATGTGCGCGGGGAGCACGGCGCCGGTGCGCACGCGCGTCCCGAGGGGCCGCTCGCCGGCGACGCCGTCGAGGAACCGGCACGACGCCCCCTCGAGCACCATGACGTTGACGGTCTCGCGCAGCCGCGCGGACAGGGCACGGACGTGCTCGCCCGCCGCGGCCCGCAGGTCGACCTCGCCGATCGCGCCCATCCCGAGCAGCTCCGGTCCGCCGCGGTAGCTCCGGTCCTGCGGGTCCCGGACGACGAAGCCGCGGTGGGCCAGCGTGGCGAGCAGCCGGTGCGCGGTGGACCGGGCCACGCCGAGCTCCTCGGCGACGTCGACCACGCGCACCCGCCGCCGCTCCCGGAGCATCACGAGGATCTGCAGCGCCTTGTCCACCGACTCGATGGCGTACGTCGGGAGGGCCTCGCCGCCCTCGGCGTTCTGCTCCACAGAACACATCCCAGCATCCGTCCCGACAGGCGGACACCGCACCTAGCGTCCCGGAGCGTCCGGGCCGGGCCGAGAGAGAGGACCACCACCTGATGTCGCTCGCCGCGTCCGCCGACCGTCCGGTCACCGTCGTGGGGGCGGGCCCCGTCGGGCTCGTCACCGCCTGGTCGCTCGCCGACGCCGGCGTGCCCGTGCGCGTCCTGGAGGCCGATCCCGTCAACCGCACGGACTGGCGGGCCTCGACCTTCCACGCGGCGACGATGGAGCTGCTCGCCGGCATCGACGGCGGCGTGGTCACCGACGAGATGCTCGACCGCGGCCTGCGGGTCCCGCGCTACCAGTACCGCGACCGTGCCACCGGGCTGGTCGCGGAGTTCGACCTCGGGCTGCTGGCCGACGAGACGCGCTTCCCGTTCCGCCTGCAGCTCAACCAGCAGCGCCTCGTGGAGATCCTGCTGCACCGGCTCGGCGAGCTGGGGGTGGAGTTGCGCTTCGCGTCGCGGGTGAGCGGGCTCGTGCAGGACGACACCGGCGCGGTCCTCAGCACCGACGACGGCGCCACCCATCCCGCCGCGCTCGTGGTGGGCACCGACGGGGCCGGCTCCGCGGTGCGCAAGCTGCTCGGCCGGAGCTTCGAGGGCATGACCTACCCGCAGCGCTTCCTCATCATCTCGGTCACCGAGGACCTGCGCGCCGAGGCGATCGCGGACCTCGCCGAGGTGAGCTACATCGCCGACCCCGACGAGTTCGTCTTCGTGCTGCGCACCCCTGAGTCGTGGCGGGTGCTGTTCCCGATCCCGCCGGAGGAGGACGCGGCGGCCGCGCTCGACCCGGCCGCCATGCAGCGGCGCCTGCGCGGCTTCGCGGACATCGGCCGCGACTACGGCATCGTCGACCGGCAGATCTACGCCGTGCACCAGCGGGTCGCCGACCGCTTCCACGACGGGCGGGTCGTCCTCGCCGGGGACGCGGCGCACATCAACTCGCCGATGGGCGGCATGGGCCTCAACGCGGGGATCCACGACGCCGTCGACCTCGGCCGGCGCCTGGTGCGCGCGTCCACCCCCGGCGGGGACCTCGCGGGCGAGCTCGCCGCGTACGACACCGTGCGCCGCGGGGTGGCCCGGGACTACGTGCGCGCCGACACCCACCGCAACACGCAGATGATGGCCGAGCGCGACCCGGCGGTGCGCGCCGAGAACCAGGCCGCGCTGCGGGCGACCGCCGCCGACCCCGACACCGCCCGCGCGTGGCTGCGCCGGGCGTCGCTGCTCACCGCCGTGGCCGAGCAGGGCATCGGGCGCCCGCTCGACGCCGCGGCGTCCTGACCGACCCCTCCCGGGAGACCCCGATGACCAGCACGCTGGACGAGACCGCCGCCCTCGAGCGCTTCTACGGCGACGTCGCCGCGGCCGGGCTGCAGCCGCTGTGGACCCAGACCCGCGACCTCATGACGCCGACGCCGCGCGGGGGCACGAGGGCCCACCGCTGGCCGTGGGCGACCCTGGCGGCGCTCGCGCACCGGTCGGGCGACCTCATCCCCATCGAGCGCGGGGGCGAGCGCCGGGTCCTCGCGCTGGCGAACCCGGGGCTCGACGGGCTGCCGTTCGCGACGTCGACACTGTGGGCCGCCGTGCAGTTCCTCGGCCCGCGCGAGACCGCGCCGGCGCACCGCCACTCGCCGGGCGCGGTGCGCTTCGTGCTGCAGGGCGAGGGCGTGTGGACCGCGGTCGACGGCGACCCGTGCCCGATGAGCCCGGGCGACCTCGTGCTCACGCCGGGCGGCACCTGGCACGAGCACCACAACCCGGGCGACGGCACCATGATCTGGTTCGACGGCCTGGACCTGCCGATGGTGGCCGCGCTCGACGCGGTCTTCTTCGAGACCCGCGACGACGAGGCCCCGAACACCGCGGCGCCCGAGCGCTCGCCGGGCGAGGCCCTGCACGGGCACCCCGGGCTGCGGCCCGACGGCGTCCCCGCCCCGCCCGGGCGTTCGCCGCTGTCGGTCTACCGGCGCGCCCACACCGACGCGGCGCTGGCCGACCTCGCCGCGCTGCGGCCCGACGCGCCGTCGGTCGGGGTCACGTTCACCGACCCGACGACCGGGCGGGACGTGCTGCCGACCATGCGGTGCCGGATGGAGCGGCTGCGGCCCGGCGCGCGCACCGCGACCACCCGCACGGTCGGCTCGTCGGTGCGCGTCGTGTTCTCCGGGCGGGGCACGACGACCGTCGACGGGCAGACGTTCGCGTGGGGTCCCGGGGACATGATCACGGTGCCGTCGTGGGCGGCCGTCGACCACCGCGCCGACGAGCCCGCCGACGTCTTCGTGCTCTCCGACGCCCCGGTCATCGAGGCCCTGCGCCTGGACCGCCACGCCGTCGTCGACCCCCAGGACTGAGGAGCCGGAGTTGCGTCTCGTCTCGTTCACCACCGCCCACGGCGACCCCGTCGAGCGGGTCGGCCTGGTCGACGGCGACCCGGCCGACCCCGACGCCGCGTCCGTCACCGACCTCACGGACCTGGTCCGCGCGGGCACCGACGCGGCCGGCCTGTCGCCGATGCGCGCGCTCGCCGGGTCGTGGGACGCCCTGCGCGGGTCCCTGACCCCGGACGCCGGACCGGCGACGGCGCTGCGCGACGTGGCGCTCCGGCCCGTCGTGCCGGACCCGGGCACGGTGCTGGCCGCGCCCGTCAACTACCACGACCACATGGTCGAGATGAGCCAGACCAGCCACGTCGGCGCGCTCGGGGTGTTCCTCAAGGCCCCGGCCTCGGTGCTGGCGCACGGCGGCACCGTCGCGCTGCCCTACACCGACCGGCGCTTCGACCAGGAGGGCGAGCTCGCCGTCGTCATCGGCCGCGAGGCCCGGCACGTGTCCGAGGCCGACGCGCTCGACCACGTCCTCGGCTACACCGGGTGCCTCGACATCACCATGCGCGGCGGCGAGGACCGTTCGCTGCGCAAGTCGTTCGCGACCTTCACGCCGCTGGGCCCGTGGCTCGTCACCGCGGACGAGGTCGACCCGACCGACGTCGACCTCGTGTGCGCGGTCGACGGGCACGTCCGGCAGCGCGCCTCCACCCGCGACCTGATCTGGAGCGTCGCGGCCCTCGTGAGCTACGCGTCGTCGGTCTACCCCCTGCGGCCCGGTGACGTCCTCACCACCGGCACCCCGGCCGGCGTCGGGGAGATCACCGCCGGCCAGGAGGTCGTGCTGTCGCTCTCCGGCCTGCCGGACCTGCGGGTCGGGGTCGCCGCGGACCACGCCGTCGCCTGCCCCACCAGCGGAGCCGGCAAGGGCCCGGTGCCGCCGCCCACCCCGGAGCCCGTGGCGGCCGGCAGGTAGGACGCGGCGCCCTCCGCGTCAGAGGGCGGCGGCCGCCGCGGACGCCACGGCCTGGTCCTGCTCCCCGGTGCCGCCGCTGACGCCGACGGCACCGACCACGGCGTCGCCGGACATCAGCGGCACACCCCCGGCGAAGATCATCACTCGGCCGTGGTTGGAGTCCTGGATGCCGTAGAACTGCCCGCCGGGCTGGGCGTTCTCGGCGAGGCCCTGGGTGGAGACGTCGAACGCCCGCGCGCTGAAGGCCTTGTTGATGGCCACGTCGACGCTGCCGATCCAGGCACCGTCCTGCCGGATGTGGGCCACGAGGTTGCCGCCGGCGTCGACGACGGCGATGTTCATCGGTTGCCCCTGGTTCGCCGCCTCCTCCTCGCCGGCGGCGATGACGCGGCGGGCGTCCTCCAGGGTCACGGTGTCCATGCTGCGCATGACGGGTCCTCTCCGGACGACTGCGTCGGAGCACGCCGGACGGGTCGACGTCCTGCCCATCGTGGCCGCGACGCCCGGCGCCGTCGATCCCCGCCGCGTCACCGGCCTCACTCGGGACCGTGTCGTCCGAGGGGCCCCGGCACGGCGTTCGTTCACTACTGTCGACCGCGGGTGACACCGGCCGGGACGGAGTGATGATCGTGGCGACCACGCGCGGGTTCCTCGGGCGTCGGCGGGAGCGCGACCCGCGACTGCCGCCGGGCCAGTACGACGTCGGGGCCGGGTGGCCGGTGCTCACGGCCGAGGCGACGCCGCGGGTGGACGCCGACACGTGGACGGTGACCGTCGACGGCCTGGTCGACACGCCCACGACGTGGACGCTGCGCGAGCTGCGGCTGCTGACGCCGTCGGTGTACGCGGGGGACATCCACTGCGTCACCACGTGGTCCAAGCTCGACACCAACTTCTCCGGCATCTCCTTCGACACCCTGCTCGACGCGGTGGGCGTGCAGGACGAGGCGAAGTTCGTCGTCGAGCGCTCGACCACCGGCTACACCACCAACCTGCCCCTCGACGACGTGCGCGGCGGCAAGGCGTGGGTCGTGTGGGAGCACGAGGGCCGGCCGCTGCCGCGCGAGCACGGCGGGCCGGTGCGGATGATCGTGCCGCACCTCTACTTCTGGAAGTCCGCGAAGTGGATCGAGAGGATCACCCTGCTCGACCACGACGAGCCCGGCTTCTGGGAGGTGAACGGCTATCACGAGCGAGGCGACCCCTGGCGTGAGCAGCGCTTCGACGGGGACTGACGAGGACTTCGGGGTCCCCGACGACCGCCCGGGCGGCCCGAACGACCGGCGGGCCGCGGCGAAGTGGCGCGACGCGCGGGTCGTCGAGGTCGCGCACCCGGCGGTCGACGCCGTCGTGCTGCGCCTCGCCGTGCCCGAGCGCGTGCAGCACCACCCCGGCCAGCACTACGTCGTGCGGCTGCGGGCACCCGACGGGTACACCGCGCAGCGCTCCTACTCGGTGGCCTCGTCGCCCGCCGACGACCTGGTGGAGCTCTTCGTCGAGCGCATCGACGACGGCGAGGTGTCGACCTACCTCGCCGACGTCGTCGAGCCCGGCGACGACCTCGAGGTCCGCGGGCCGATCGGGCGCTGGTTCGTCTGGAGCGGGTACACGCGGGCCGTCGCGATCGGCGGCGGCAGCGGCGTCGCCCCGCTGGTCGGGATGCTCCGGCACGCGCACGACGTCGACCGGACCGACCGGCTGCGCCTGGCGGTCAGCGCGACGACCCGCGACCGTCTGCCCTACGCCGGCGAGCTCGAGGCCGCCGGCGCGCACATCGCGCTCACCCGCGCGCCGGGCGACCCGCACGCCGGGCGCCTCGACGCGGCCGCGATCGCCGCACTCGTCGACCCCGGGGCGACGGTGTACCTGTGCGGCTCGGCGCGCTTCACCGGAGCGATGGAGACGCTGCTCGTCGACGTCGGCCAGCCGGCCGGGACGATCCGCGTGGAGCGGTTCGGCCCGACCGGCTGACACCCGACTAGTGGAGCTTGCGCTGCCAGTCCTTCGGCACGCGGCCGGCCGGCCCGGGGACACCCTGGTCCTCGGGGTGGTTCTGGGCGCCGGCGAGCACCGGGCCGTGGCCGACGGAGCCGTCGCGGTCGTCGAAGAACCAGTCCTCGCCGGGCTCGAAGCTCGTGAGGATCGGGTGGCCCTGCTCGCGGGCGTGCCGCGTCGCGTGTTGCATCGGCGACGAGTCGCAGCACCCGATGTGGCCGCAGGCCGCGCAGCGGCGCAGGTGGAACCACCAGCCGCCGTTCTGCTCGCACTCCAGGCACCCCGTCCCCGAGGGCTCGGCGTGCGGGTCGATCTCCTGCTGGGTCGTCACTGTTCCTCTCCCGCCATCTCCGGCTCCGGAAGGCCGAGCTCCTGCCGCGTCTGCGGCGGGACGTCGGCGAGGTACTCCTGGTGGGACCCCAGCCACCGCTGCGCGTAGGGACACAGCGGGACGAGGGCGACACCCTCGGACCGCGCGGCCTCGAACACCGCCCGCACCAGGCGCCCGGCGAGCCCCCGGCCGCCGTAGGCCTCGTCGACCTCGGTGTGGACGAGGACGATCCGGTCCCCGCGCCGCCGGACGTCGACGTGCCCGGCCTCGGCGCCGTCCACGTGCAGCACGAAGGCCCGGCGGTCCGGGTCCTCCGCCACCACGACGCCGTCGCCGACGTCACCCGTGTCGTCCATCGCTCTCCTCGTGCGCGTCCGTTCCCCGACCTCCGCCCATCCTGCTCCGCCCATCCTGCTCCTCGGGCGCCACCGGCATCGGTGAGCTGCGGCACCGGGATCACGACTCGGGCGATGCCTCCGCGGGGTCGTCGCGGACCAGCGGCGTGATCCGCACCCGCGCCACCCGCAGCCCGTCGACGGCGGTGACGGCGAACCGGTGGTCGAGGGCCTCGACGACGTCGCCGACCGCGGGCGTGCGCCCCAGTTCCTGCAGCACGAAGCCGCCGAGGGTGTCGAAGGAGCCGTCGGGCAGCTCGATCCCGGTCTGGTCGGCGACGTCGGTGCGGTGGAGCAGGCCGTCGGCCTCGTAGGTGCCGTCGTCGAGGGGGCGCGCGGGCACGGCCTTCGGGTCGTACTCGTCGCGGATCTCGCCGACGATCTCCTCGACGAGGTCCTCGACGGTGACGATCCCGTCGGTGCCGCCGTACTCGTCGATGACGACCGCGAGGTGCCCGCCGCCGCGGCGCATCAGCGACAGCGTGTCGAGCACCGGCTTGCTGCCGGGCAGGACGGTGACGGTGCGGACGATGTCGCGCAGCTGCGGCGAGGTACCGCCGGCGGTGACGTGGGCGGTGAGCAGGTCGCGCACGTGGACGAAGCCCAGGACGTCGTCGACCGACTCGCCGGTCACCGGGTAGCGCGAGTGCGGCCGGTCGGAGACCTGCACGACGGCCTCCGCGGCCGTGAGCTCGGCGTCGAGGAAGTCGACCTCGGTGCGCGGCACCATGACCTCGCTGATGACGCGGTCGGTGGCCTCGAAGGCGTCGGTGAGCAGGCGGCGCTCGTCGTCGGTGAGCGTGCTGGTGGTGCGCACCATGTCGCGCAGCTCGTCCTCGCTGACCTCGTCCTCGGTCTGCTTCGGGTCGACGCCCAGCACGCGCACGACGGCGTTCGTCGACACCGAGAGCAGCCAGATCAGCGGGCGGGTGAGCGAGGCGAGGCGGTCGAGCACCGGGGCCGTCGTCAGCGACACGGCCTCCGGCTTCTGGAGCGCCAGCCGCTTGGGGACGAGCTCACCCGCGACCAGCGACAGGTACGAGACGAACGCGGTGACGATGACGAGCGCGACGGTCGCCGCGAGCGCGACGGGCAGCCCGATGCCCTCCAGGCCGGGCTCGAGGCGCCCGGCGAGCGTGGCGCCGCCGTAGGACGAGGCGAAGAACCCGGTGAAGGTCACGCCGATCTGCACCGCCGACAGGAAGCGGTTGGAGTCGCCCCGCAGGCGGGCCACCGCCCGGCCGCGGGCCCCGCTCTCCGCCAGCGCCGACACCTGCCCGGAGCGCAGCGACACCAGCGCGATCTCGGCGGCGGCGAAGAAGCCCCCGATCAGGACGAACAGCAGTACCAGCCCGATCTCGAGCGCGACGTCCACACCCGGATCCTCCCAGTCCGGACGTAGCGGGCCGGTCGGGCGGCCCGATCAGGGCGTGCGGCCGGTGCCCGCGACCACCCGGTCCCACAGCGGCGCGTCGTCGCCCGTGGGCACCCGCGGGCCCCAGAGCTCGGGCAGCGGCGCCCGCGGCACGAACACCGCGACGTGGTCGGCGGTCGCGCGCAGGACGTCGGCGGGCAGGTCGGGCACGGGCCGGTCGAGGGCGCGGGCGAGGTCCCAGGCGTGCACGACGAGCTCGGTGAGCCCGATGCGTCCCCACGTCGCGCGGGGGAGCACGGGGCCGGGTGCGCCGGCCGTGCCCTCCCCGGCCGCGGGGGACCGCCACGCGCCGGCCATCCGCGCGAGCCCGGTCGCGAGGGTGTCGCGCCGCCCGCCGTCCCAGGGCACGTCGCCGGGGCCGGGGGCGGGGTCGTCGGTGCCGCGGGCGAGCGCGGTGAAGCCGGCGGCGACGACGTCGAGGTGGTCGAGCAGGTCGGCGACCGTCCAGCCGGTGCACGGGGTGGGCGCGGCGAGGTCGTCGTCGGTGACGGTGGTGACGAGCCCGCCGAGCGCGCGGGCGGCGGGGGTCAGGTCCAGCGGCGGGGTGGGCACGGTGGTGGACACGGTGGTGGACACGGTGGTGGGACGGGCCGCGGGGCCGCGAGTCATCGCTCGCGGTCAGACCGTGAGCGCGGTCTCGAGCTCGGCGCGGGTGAGCCGGGGCGTCGCGGCGCCGCCCCGTGCCAGCGCGGCGCGGGTGGCGGCCACGACCTCGGGGTCGGTGTAGAGCTTCTCCGCGTCCCCGACCATGCCCATGATCCGGGCGACGGCGCGGAACGCGATCGGGTCGACCAGCGACGCGCGCCGGAGATCGGCGAACGTGACCCGCTCGCCCTCCGCGGCGGGCGGGGGCGGGACGGGGTCGCCCAGCACGGTGTGGCGCAGCAGCGCGAGGCGGGCGGCGTCCGTGGCGGCCTGGTCGGCGTACCAGGGACGGACGTGCTCCAGCACGGCGCGGTCCAGGGCGAGCGCCGCGCCCTCCGGGTCGTCGGGGTGCTCGGCGAGGACCTCCGCCAGGTCGCCGATCGTGCGCAGCGCGACGCCGATGCCGCGCCCGAACGTCGGGTTGGTGGTGCACACCGAGTCGCCGACCGCGAGCAGGCCGGTCGCGACGGGGCGCCCGTCGACCACGAGGCGGCGGAAGGTGTTGTGCAGCCCGCCCATCACCGCCACGTCGGAGATCGGCTCGAGGACGTCGAGCCAGGCGGCGTAGTACGGCACCGTGCGCAGGACCCGCTCGAACACCTCCGGGGCGTGCGCGGTGCGGAAGCGCCGGTCCGCGGCGAGCGGGGCGAGCGCGATCTGGGCGGTCCGGCCGTCGCCCGCCCAGAGGCCGACGAGGAACTCGTCGAGGCCGGTGACCACGCGTGCCGTGTCCGGCCCGGGCAGGTCGGCGCCGTCGCGGATGCGGTACTGGCGGCTGATGTACGCGAGCCCGCACGGTGCCGACTCGACGCAGGTCCGGCGCGCGCCGACGCCGTCGAGCCAGCGGTCGATCGCGGTGCGGCGGCCGGCGGCGTCGACGACGAGGTCGGCCGGGACGTCGCCGCCGTCGGTGGTCACCCCGCGCACGCGGGGCGGGTCTCCGGGTCCGGCGGCGTCGGCCAGCAGGCCCGTCACGGTGACGCCGTGCCGCACGACGACGCCCGGCTCGGCGGCCGCGACGCATCCGAGGACCCAGTCGAACGTCGCCCGGCGGCTCATCACGGGCAGGAGCTCGTCGTCGCCGTCGAAGGGGGAGCGGTCGGTGAGGGTGGCCGGCATCTGGGAGGTGAGCGGGGCGTCGCGGGCGCCCGCCGCCCGGAACGCGGCGAGCACGTCGGGCAGGAGGCGCTCGAGCAGCGCCCGGGTGCCGGGCAGGAAGACGTGCGGCTGGACGACCTGCGGGGCGGTGGGTCGCAGCGCGTGGGCGGCGGCGGTCTCGACGTCGGGCGCGGGCGCCAGGTCGTCGCGCTCCAGGACCGTGACCCGGTGCCCGTCGCGCGCCAGCACCAGCGCCGCGGCCAGCCCGGCCGCGCTCCCCCCGACCACGACGACGTCCACGGTGCACCACCTCGCGAGGAGATGCTCCGCCCGTCGGGGCGCGCTTGACCAGCGGGAACTCGCCGCGTGCCCGGTCGGGCACACAGCGGGACGAACCGGTGCGGGCGGCATCGAGTCGCTGGCGGTGGGTAACCTGGGTCACAGCGGTCCGGCGACCGCCGGGTCGCAGCGACTGACGACGACGGTGACGACGAGGTCATCGGAGGTGCTCGGATGTCCGACGAGAAGCGCGAACCGACCGCCCCGCGGGAGCGGCACGACGCCGACGAGCCCGTGCGCAAGGGCAACGTCCACGGGTTCATCGAGGCGGCCCGCATGTGGGCTCGCCAGAAGGGCCTGGCGGTGCCGGCGAACGGCCCGCTCCCGCCCGAGGTGGTCGCGCAGTACCGGCGACACCAGACCTGGGAGTGAGTCAGCCGTCCCGCAGGACGGCGCGCTCGTCGGCCGTGAACACCACGCGGCCGGCGAGCACGTCGTCCAGCGTCACGCCCGACGCGGCCGGGGTGTCCCAGCGCAGCGTCGTGTCCGCGAGCTGGAGCAATGTGCCGAGCCCCGAGCGCGGGCGGACGAACGCCTCGCGCCAGTGGGGCGCCGACAGGTCGACGTCGACCACCTCGTAGCCGCACGCGGTCAGCCGGGCCACGGCGACCTCGACGTCGGCGAAGACCAGCGTGATGTGGTGGACGCCGGGTCCCCGCTTCTCCAGGAACCGGGCGACCGGCGCGTCGTCGCGCAGCGGTGAGATCAGCTCGATCTTCATCCCGCCGGGCAGCACGACCTGCACGATGCGGATGCCCTGCTGGTCGTTGTCGCCGCCGAACAGGAACCGCCCGCCGAGCGCGTCGACGAACAGCGCGACGCCCTCGCGCGGGTCGCGCACGGCGACGGCGACGTGGTCGGTGTAGAGGAGGCCGGCGTCGGCGGGGACGGCGGCCTGCTGGACGGCGGCCTCGTCGTGGGCGTTCACGAGCGCACCCCGGCGGCCGCGGCCACGCGTTCGATGGTCTGCACGGGTCCCTCCGGGTCGCCGGGCGCGGCGCCCGGGGTGAGCGCGATCGGCAGGTCGACGCCGGCCGCGCGGAGCTCGGCGACCCGCCGCGCGACGTCGTCGCCGGTGCCGAGCGCGCACATCGCGTCGACGGCGTGGTCGTCGACCGCGCGCAGGGCGGCCCTCCGGTCGCCGGCGGACCACGCGTCCGCGGCGCCGTCGAGACCGGCGAGGCTGCCGCGGAACGAGGGCCGGTGCGTCGGCACCATGGCGTACTGCAGGACGAAGCGGCGCAGGCGCTCGCGGGCCTCGTCGCCGCGGTCGCCGGCGTAGGCCCAGAACGACGCCGCGATCCCGACCTCGTCGGGGTCCCGCCCGGCCTCGCGGGCGCCCTCGCGGACCAGCGCGATCTTCGGGCCGTACTCGTCGGGCGGGGTCCAGGTCAGGAACGCGACGTCGGCGACCGCGCCGGCGAGGCGCAGCATCCGCGGGTTCATCGCGGCGAGCACGATCGGGACGTCGACCGGGGCCATCGCCGCCCGGAAGCCGTGGGAGCGGACGTGGGCGCCGTCGAGGTCGGTGCGCTCCCCGCGGAAGACGCTGCGCAGCGCCGCGACGTACTCCGCGATCCGCGCGCGCGGGGCGTCGAACCCAAGGCCGTGCCACTGCTCGACGATGATCGGGCTCGACGCGCCCAGGCCCGCCAGCACCCGGCCCGGGGCGAGCGAGGCGAGGGTCGCGAACCCCATCGCCGTGAGCACCGCCGTGCGGGGGTAGACGCCGACGATGCCGCTGCCGAGCCGGATGCGGTCGGTCGACGCCGCGATCATCCCGAGCATCGCGAACACCTCGGGGCCCGCCACCTCGCCGACCAGGACGTCGGAGTAGCCGCAGCGCTCGGCGAGCCGCGCGAGCTCGAGGTACTGCCCGGCGGACAGGCCCTCGTCGACGGGCAGGGTGACGCCGAGGCCGCGCAGGACGGTCATGCGCGGACCTGGCGGGCGACGCCGGCCGTGTCGTACCAGGTGGAGAGGGCCTCGATCGTCGTGCCGTCCTCGCCGAGGTCGAAGACGTCGACGGCGTCGAACTCGACGGGGGCGTCCGCCGCGGTGCGCCCGGTGAAGTGGATCTCGACGAGCACGGTCCGGTCGGCGACGACGACGCGCGTGACCTGGTCGTGGTGCACCGGCAGCGCGGCCAGGACCTGCGGGAAGTGCGCGGCGATCTCGTCGCGTCCCCGCCGCGTCGGGGCCCCGACGGTCCGCAGCTCGGCGCCCTCGGCGAACACCGCGCGGATCGTGTCCCAGTCCTCGGCGTTGACCGCGGCGAAGTACCGCTCGACGGCGGGCGGGGTCGCGCTCACTCCGTCAGCCGCTTCCGCAGCTCGGACATCGCGCCGAACGACCAGCGGGCCAGCGACGGGTCGCCGAACGCGGTGATGTTCCACATGACGAGGTGGCGCAGCCCCTGGTCGACGTACTCCTCGACCTGCTCGGCGACCTCGTCGGGCGTGCCGCAGAACGCGTAGTGCCGCACCACGGCGGGCGGGATCGCGTCGATGATGCGCAGCGACTCGGCGCGGTCGATGGCGGTCGGGATGAAGTCGTGGAAGCCGCTCCCGTCCGGGTACGGGCCCTCCACCCCGAGGTCGCGGAACACCTGCGCGGGCAGCAGCACGCACAGCGCGCGCACCAGCGGGGCCTCGGTGAGCCGCTGCACCGTCTCGGCGTCGGGGCCCATGAGGACGTAGCCGAGCATGCCGGGGGTGATGGCGTCGGGATCCCGTCGCTCGTCCTCGGCGGACCGCCGGATCGTCTGCAGTGCGGCGCCGTACTCGGCCGGCCCGAGCTTCGTGGGCAGCCAGCCGTCGGCCTTGCGGCCGGTCAGGCGCAGCATCCGGGGGCCGTGCGCGGCGGTCCAGATCTCGGGCGGCGTCGCGCCGAACGGCCGCAGCCCCAGGACGGCCTTGTCGAGGCGGTGGAAGCGGCCCTCGAAGTCGACGGGGCCGTCGGCGTCCATGAGCAGCCGCATGACGTCGATGCCCTCGTCGAGCCGGGCGACGGGCCGGTCGAACGGCATGCCGTACGGGGTGGCGTTGAGCTGCTCGCCGCTGCCCAGCCCGATGATGGCGCGCCCCTGCGTGACGTGGTCGAGCGTCAGCGCGGTCTGGGCGGCCATGGCCGGGTGGCGGCGGATGAGGTCGGTGACGCAGACGCCGACGCGGATGCGCTCGGTCGCGGCGCCGACGACGCCCATCATCACCGCGGGGTCGAAGTAGACGTGCGGGTTGGGCTGGTGCTCGGCGAGCGGGGTGAGGTCCGGCGTCCACATCGAGTCGGGGTGCCAGCCCATGAGGTGGTCGGGCCACCACACGGCGTCGAAGCCCTCGGCCTCGCTGCGCTGCGCGAACTTCACCGCCGCGGCGGCCGGCGGCATGATCTGGCCGGGGACGCCGAGCTCGAGCCTCCCCGCCATCAGTAGCGCCACCCGTCGCCGAAGGTCGCGAGGCGCCGGCCGAGGTACTCCTCGACCACCGTCACCGCGGCCCGCGCGGCGCGGTCGGTACCGATGCCGCGGCTGCGGAACGTCTCGCCGGCGAACCACAGGCCCTCCGGGAGCGGTGGCTTCCAGTGCGGCCGGTACATCCCGACCAGACCCGGCTTCTGGATGACC
This sequence comes from Actinomycetospora straminea, assembly GCF_028737255.1. Classification (GTDB taxonomy): domain Bacteria; phylum Actinomycetota; class Actinomycetes; order Mycobacteriales; family Pseudonocardiaceae; genus Actinomycetospora; species Actinomycetospora straminea. The sequence goes on from NZ_JAQZAN010000003.1 coordinate 408,597, forward strand.
CCGAAGCTCGGTTCGAAGACGAGGTGCCGGCGCCGCCAGACGGTCGTCGCGAAGCCGGGCCACATCTCCGCGACGTCGGCCTCGAACTGCTCGGTCTGCCGGCGCAGCCAGGCCCGGTCGCGGCCCTTCTCGCCGGGGAAGATGCCGCCCATGACGTGCAGCTGCGTGCCCTCGGGCGAGCACGTCGGGTCCATGGCGGTCTGGTTGAACATGAAGCCGGAGAGCTCGGTGTTCGGCGTGCGCAGCCAGGTCGACAGCTCGCGCGGGTCGATCTGGTGCACGGGCTCCTCGGTGGCGAGGTAGAGCCCGATCCACGCGATCCGGAACTTGTCCTGGGCGAGGAACTTGATCTGCTCGGCGTACCAGTCCGGCAGGTCCGACTCGTCGACGACGTCGAGCACGTGCCACACCGGCAGGGTGCAGATGACGTGGTCGGCCTCGAGGATCTCCTCCTCGAAGAACTCGTTGGGCAGCACCCGGGGCTGGCGCGCGATCGCCACGCCCTTCGTCACGCCGTCCTCGATGACGACGCGCTCGACCGGGGTGCCGAGCCGCAGGTCGCCGCCGGCCGCGGTGAACGCGTCGGCGAGGTCGGCCCACATGCCGTCCCAGCCCTGCCCGGGCCAGCACGAGTAGGCCGCGGTGCCGCGCTCGGCGAAGTGCATCTTGCGGACGAAGAGGTTGTCGCTCGCGGAGTGGTCCCACCAGTGATCGGTCATGCACTCGAGCACGGTGATGAACTCGAAGAGGTCGACGACGCCCTGGTCGTCGGTGTGCTGGTGCAGCCACTGGCGCAGCGGCCGGTCGTCCCACCGGTCGAGCTCGTCCCACTCGGTGTTCAGCAGCGCCGTGATGACCTTCTTCAGCTCGCCCTTGCTGCCCGAGTAGCGGTCGCGGATGGAGCCCCAGCGGCCCTTCTCGTGGTCCCACACGGGCATCTCGGCGGAGACCTCGCCGTGCTGGAGCGTCTTGCCGACGTGCTCGAAGACCTTCGTCAGCCCCGAGCCCGGGTCCTCGATGAGGTGGCCGCCGACGTTGACGGTGAACCCCTCGTCGGGCACGGCCATGCCCCGCCCGCCGAGGTGGGGCGAGCGTTCCAGCAGGCAGACGCTCTTGCCCTCGACGGCGAGCAACGACGCCGCGGTCAGCCCCGCCGCGCCGGCCCCGATGACCACCACGTCGTACTTCGGCACGCGGCCTCCTCGCCCGAGCGTCTACCAAACGACCGTTCGACAGCGTGGCAAGGTGCCGGGTGGCGGGTCAAGCGGCACGGCATGATGCCCTCGTGGCGACCCCCAAGTTCGGCTGGCTCTCCCCGGTGATCGGCAACCGGTGGAGCGACCACCGCCCCATCGCGGCCGACCAGGACACCGCGATCCTCCCGACGGCGCTGCCGCACTTCGACTCGCTGTGGATCGCCGACCACTTCTACGGCTTCGACCAGAAGACCGACCCGTTCCTCGAGGCGTGGACGACGCTGACGTGGCTCGCGGCGCGCCACGAGGGCGTGGAGCTCTGCCACCACGTGCTCGGCGTCGGCTACCGGTACCCGCCGCTGCTGGCGAAGATGGCCGCGACGCTGCAGTACCTGTCCGGCGGTCGCTTCGTGCTGGGCATCGGCGCCGGCTGGCGTGATCACGAGTACGCGGCCTACGGCTACGACTTCCCGCGCCCGTCGGTGCGCTTCGCCCAGCTCGAGGAGGCCGTCACGATCTGCCGGCTGATGTGGACCGAGCCCGACCCGTCGTTCGAGGGCCGGTACTTCCGCATCGACGGCGCCGCCGCCCCGCCGCTGACCGAACCGCCGCCGCCCGTCTGCATCGGCGCCGCGGGCGAGAAGGTCGGGCTGCCGCTGGTCGGCCGGCTCGCCGACCGGTGGAACGGGCCGTTCAAGGGCGAGGCGGAGGACTTCGTCCGGCGCCGCGACATCGTGCGCCGCGCGGCCGAGGACGCCGGCCGGGACCCCGACGCGATCGAGGTCTCGGTGACGCTGGAGCGCGCCCTGCCCGAGAGCGACGCGGAGTCGGAGCGGCTGGTCGACGAGCTCGCGGCCAAGGCCGAGGTGGGCGTGGAGCACTTCGTCATGGACTTCGGCAACCCGGCCTCGACCGAGCCGGTGCTGCGCTTCGCCGAGCAGGTGATCGCGCCGCTGCGGGGGTGAGCGCCGGGGCGACTGGGTGAGGCCCCGAGTTGGTGATCAGCAGGCCGAAAAGCACGCCGCGGACGCTGCGGAGGTGCGTTTCCGCCTGCTGATCACGGGAGAGGGAACCGTGGGGCCCCGGCGTCACTCCAACCCCGTGTGGACCTCGAGCAACCCTTCCGCGGTTCCCGGGCGATCGCGGCGGGCCTGACGACGCGGCGACGCCTGCGGGGACCGGGCTACCTCGCGCTCGGACGCGACACGTACGTGGCCGCCGGTGCGGTCGTCGACGACCGGGTGCGGGCCGTGGGCGCGGCGCTCGAGGTGCCCGGCGCGGTCGTCGCCGGCTGGTCGGCGGTGCTCCTGCACGGGGTGGACGCCGCGCCACGGAGCGGCGCGCCGGTCGAGCTCGTCGTCGGCCCGCGGCACGTCCGGCGCGTCCGTCCGGGGAGGGTCCTGCGGCAGGACGTGCTCGCCGAGGACGAGGTGTGGGACGTCGACGGGGTCCGGGTGACGTCGCCGAGGCGGACCGCGCTGGACCTCGCGTCGCGCGCGGAGCACCTCGACGGCGTCATCGCGGTGGACGCGCTGGCGCACGCGTTCCGCTTTGACCCCGACGAGCTGCTCGACCACCCGGTGCTGCGCGACAACCCGCGAGGCCGGCGGCGGTTGGTGGCCGTGGTGGCGGACGCCGACGCCCGCGCGGAGTCGCCGCCGGAGACGCGCCTGCGCCTGCTCCTGCGCGGGGCGCCGGGCATCGCCGAGCCGACCCCGCAGCTCGTCGTGGTCGACGACCGGGGCCGGGACGTCGGGCGCGTCGACCTCGGCTGGCGTCGGCTGCGGACCGCCCTCGAGTACCAGGGCGACCACCACCGCACGGACAGGGCGCAGTGGCGACGCGACGCCGTGCGCACGACCGAGCTCGCCGCCGCGGGCTGGCTCGTCCTCCCCGTCACCGCCCACGACCTGTTCGTCGACCCGCAGGGCCTCCTCCGCCGGCTGCGGATGGCGCTCGCGCAGCGGGCCCGCGAGCTCGGCCTCTCCCCGTGATCACCAGGCGGAAAGGCACGCGCGAGCAGCCCCGGGGGGTGCCTCTCGGCCTGGTGATCACCGGTTGGGCCAACGCGAGCGCCCTTGACCCGACGGGGTGTGATGCTAGTCTCCGCCTTGCGAGTACCAAACGATCGGTAGGTACCGCGCCAGCGACGTCTGCCCAGGTCGGGGGACCCATGACGGCTCCGCTTGAACGGCTCGAACCGCCGGACATCCTCTCGCCGGAGTTCGCCCGCGACCCGTACGCGGCCTACCGCCTGCTCCGCGACGAGTTCCCGCTGGTGTGGCACGACGCCATGCAGACGTACGTGATCAGCCGGTACGAGGACGTGCAGCGGGCGTTCAAGGACCCGGTGTTCACGAGCGAGAACTACGCCTGGCAGCTCGAGCCGGTGCACGGGCGCACGATCCTCCAGATGGAGGGCCGCGAGCACTCCACGCACCGCGCGCTGGTGGCGCCGGCGTTCCGCGGGAAGGCGCTGACCGAGCACTTCGGCCCGACGATCCGGCGCAACTCCCGCGAGCTGGTCGACGCGTTCCGGGCCGACGGCCGGGTCGACCTCGTCGACGCGTACGCGACGCGGTTCCCGATCAACGTCATCGTCGACATGCTCGGCCTGCCGCGCACCGACCACGACCGCTTCCACGCCTGGTACACGTCGATCATGGGGTTCCTCGGGAACCTCGCGGGCGACGAGGCCGTGGCGGCCGACGGCCTGCGCACCAAGGACGAGTTCGAGCAGTACATGATCCCGCGGATCCGGGAGCGCCGCGAGCACCCCGGGGACGACCTGCTCTCCACCCTGTGCGCGGCCGAGATCGACGGCGAGTCGATGACCGACCAGGAGATCAAGGCGTTCTGCAGCCTGCTCCTCACCGCCGGCGGCGAGACCACCGACAAGGCGATCACGAGCCTGATGGCGAACCTCGTCGCGCACCCCGAGCAGCTCGCGGCCGTCCGGGACGACCGCAGCCTCATCCCCGCCGCGTTCGCGGAGACGCTCCGCTGGTCGCCGCCCGTGCACATGATCATGCGCCAGCCCGCCGAGGACGTGGAGCTCTCGGGCGGGGTGGTCGAGGCCGGGCGCACGGTCACCTGCCTCATCGGCGCCGCCAACCGCGACGAGCGCCGCTTCGACCGGCCCGAGGTCTTCGACGTCCTGCGCGCCGACCTCGATCACTCGCGCGCCTTCTCCGCCGCCGCCGACCACCTCGCCTTCTGCCTCGGCCGCCACTTCTGCGTCGGTGCGCTGCTCTCGCTCTTCGAGATCGAGGTCGGCGTGGGCGACCTGCTCGACGCCATGCACGACATCCGCTTCGCGGGCGGCGAGCCCCCGCCCGAGACCGGCGTGTTCACGCGCGCCCCCGCCCGCCTGCTCCTCGAGTTCACCCCCAGCTGAAGGAGGCCCCGTGCCCGTCCGCCCCCACATCGAGAACCTCCTCGGCAAGGCCTCCTGGGGCTACGACGAGGCCGACCCCGACCTCATCGCGTCCTGTTTCACGGAGGACGCGCGCATGAGCCTGCGCATCGGCCGTGACGGCGACCTGATCGGGCCGTTCGAGGGGCGCGCGGACATCCGCAAGCTGCACGCCGACTCGATGGCCGCGCAGACCGACCAGCGCCGCCACAACCTCTCCAACCTGTGGTTCGAGAAGGAGAGCGACGACGAGGCGGTCGCGGTCACGAACCTGACGCTGCTCTCGATCGAGGGCGGGAACATCAGGGTGCTCTCCAGCGGCTGGTACCGCGACCAGCTCGTCCACCGCGACGGCACCTGGCTCATCGCCGACCGCTACGTCTACCTCGACCTGCCGTACTGATGGTCAACGTCGGTCGCATCCCCGAGAAGTGGGCGGCGCTGACCCCGCGCGGAGACGCCGTCGTCGACACCACCACCGGCCGTCGGACGAGCTGGGCCGAGCTCGACGAGCGCGTGCGCCGCCTCGCCAACGGTCTGCGCGGCTCGCGGCCCGACGGGCTCGCCCTGCAGCGCGGCGACCGCGTGGCCGTGCTCGCCAAGAACTCCACCGAGTTCCAGGAGATCTACTTCGCGGCCGGGCGCGCCGGGCTCGTCGTGCAGCCGCTGAACTGGCGGCTGGGCACCGCCGAGCTCGCCCGCATCGTCGCCGACGGCGGCCCGCGCGCGGTGGTCGTCGCGGGGGAGTGGGCGGCGGTCGGGCGCGAGCTCGCCGGGCTGGTCGACGTCGAGCACTGGCTGTCCTACGGCGAGGACGGCGACGGCAGCTACGAGGACCTGCTCGCCGCGTCGTCGGACGCCGAGCCGGCCGACACGAGCACCGTCGGCGACGACGACCCGTTCTTCATCCTCTACACGGGCGGGACGACGGGGGCGTCGAAGGGCGCGCTGCACACCCACCGCAGCGCGTCGTTCGGGATGCTCAACCAAACCGTCGCCGAGCGCATCGTGCCGACCGACGTCTACATGCTGACCGGGCAGATGTACCACATCCCGGTCGTGCTCTCGATGAACTACCTGCGCCACGGCTGCCCGCTGGTGCTCATGAACTTCGAGGCGAAGCGGTCGCTGGAGATCATCGAGGCGGAGCGCGTCTCGGCGTTCCTCGGCATCACCACGATGCTCAACTGGATGATGGCCGTGCCCGGCTTCGACTCCTACGACATCGCGAGCCTGCGCAACATCCAGTACGGCGGCGGGCCGATGCCCTCGGCCGTCGTGAAGAACGCGCTGCAGGCCTTCCCGTGCACGCTCATCCAGGGCTACGGGCAGACCGAGGGCACGACGATGTGCTTCCTCTCGCAGGAGGACCACCACGCCGCGGTCAACGGCGTGCACCCGGAGCGGCTGCAGTCGTGCGGGCGCGAGGGGTTCGTGACGACGGTGCGGGTGGTCGACGTCGACGGGCGGCCGGTGCCGACCGACGGCAGCACGGTCGGCCAGATCGTCGTGCGCTCCGAGGCCAACATGGCCGGCTACTGGAACCGGCCCGACCTCACCGCCGACACCCTGCGCGACGGCTGGATGTGGACCGGCGACCTGGCCACCTGGGACGCCGACCGCTACGTGTTCATCGTCGACCGCGCCAAGGACATGATCATCTCGGGCGGCGAGAACATCTACTCGGTCCAGGTCGAGGAAGCCGTCAACCACCACCCGTCGGTGCTGGAGTGCGCGGTCATCGGCGTGCCCGACGAGGAGTGGGGCGAGAGCGTCAAGGCGTTCGTCGTGCCCAAGCCGGACACGACCGCGACCGAGGCGGAGATCGTCGAGACCGCCCGGGCGCACCTCGCGTCGTACCAGAAGCCGCGCTCGGTGGAGTTCGTCGACGCGTTGCCCAAGGCGCCCACCGGCAAGATCCTCAAGCGTGACCTGCGCGCCCCGTACTGGGGCGAGCAGGGGCGCTCCGTGTAGATCAGGAGCACACCGTGACCGGACGCATGGAGGGCAAGGTCGTCCTCGTCACCGGGGCCGCGCGCGGGCAGGGTCGCGCGCACGCGGTCCGGCTCGCGCAGGAGGGCGCGGACGTCGTCGCCGTCGACCTGTGCGACGGCATCGACACCGTGGTCGGCAAGTACCCGCCCGCCACGCGCGAGGACCTCGACCAGACCGTCGCGGAGGTGGAGGGGCTCGACCGGCGGGTGGTCGCGCGGGTCGCCGACGTCCGCGACCAGGCCGCGCTCGACGCCGCGGTCGCCGACGGGGTCGCCGAGCTGGGGCGCCTCGACGGCGTCGTCGCCAACGCCGGCATCGCGAGCTACGGGCGCGCGTGGGAGCTCGACGAGACCACGTGGCAGGACATGATCGACGTCAACCTCACCGGCGTCTGGCACACCGCGAAGGCGGCGATCCCGCAGCTCATCGAGGGGGGTCGCGGCGGCGCGATGGTGTTCACCAGCTCGATCGGCGGGTTCAAGGGCATCCAGCAGGTCGGGCACTACGTCTCGGCCAAGCACGGGATCGTCGGGCTGATGCGCAACCTCGCCAACGAGCTGGCGCCGTACAGCGTCCGCGTCAACACGGTGCACCCCACGAACGTCGACACGCACATGATCCAGAACCCGGGGACGTGGGGCATGTTCGCGCCCGGCGACCCGGAGCCCACGCAGGAGAAGGCGATCCCGGGGTTCACCTCGCTCAACGCGCTGGAGATCCCGTGGATCGAGTCGGTGGACGTCGCGAACGCCGTGCTGTTCCTGCTCTCCGACGAGGCCCGCTACATCACCGGCGCGACGTTGCCCGTCGACGCCGGTGCGGCCGTCAAGTGACCCCGCCGCCCGACGACGCAGGGAGACGACCATGAAGACCCGCGGAGCCCTGCTCTGGGAGCCCGGCACGCGCTCGGGCTGGAGCGTCGAGGAGATCGAGCTCGACCCGCCGAAGGAGCACGAGGCGCTGATCAAGCTGGCCGCCTCGGGCGTCTGCCACTCCGACGACCACCTCGACACCGGCGACATCCCGCTGCCGTGGGCGCCGGTGCTCGGCGGGCACGAGGGCGCCGGCGTGGTCGAGGAGGTCGGGCCGGGCGTCACGGCCGTCAAGCCCGGCGACCACGTCGTCCTGTCGTTCCTGCCCTCGTGCGGGCGCTGCCGGATGTGCGTCAAGGGGAAGTCGAACATGTGCGAGCTCGGCGCCGGGGTGCTCGCCGGCGTCGCGCCCGACGGCACCCACCGCGTGCACGCGCGCGGGCAGGGCGTCGGGTGCATGAGCTACCTCGGGACGTTCGCGCCCTACGTCGTCGCGCCGCTCGACGCCGTGATCCCGATCCCCGAGGACATGCCGCTGGACAAGGCCGCGCTCATCGGCTGCGGCGTCCCGACCGGCTGGGGCTCCTCGGTGTACGCCGCGGAGATCGAGCTCGGCGACACCGTCGTGGTCGTCGGGACCGGCGGCGTCGGGATGAACGCGGTCCAGGGCGCGCGGCACAAGGGCGCCCGGAACGTCGTCGCCGTCGACCCGGCGCCGTTCAAGCGCGAGAAGGCCGTCGAGTTCGGCGCCACGCACGTGGCGAAGGACTACGAGGAGGCCGGGCAGATCGTCGAGTCCCTGACGAACGGCCAGGGCGCCGACCGGGTGATCATCACGGTCGGCGTCGTCACCGGCGACCTCATGAACCCGGCCCAGGAGATGACCCGGCGCGGCGGGACGATGGTGCTCACCGGCGCCGCCCCCGTGCTGCAGCGCGACGTCCCGTTCGACCTGTTCACGTTCGCCATGTCCGGCAAGCGCCTGCAGGGCTCCCTCTACGGCACGACGACCAGCCGCACCGACGTGCCGCTGCTCGCCGACCTCTACCTGCGCGGCGAGCTCAAGCTCGACGAGCTGATCACGCGCACGTACTCCTGGACGACATCAACCAGGCCTTCCGGGACATGCACGACGGCAAGAACGTGCGTGGCGTGATCATCTACGACTGAGGGGCGACGCATGCCGACCGCGGACGACCGTGCCGAGATCATCCAGGCCACCCACCTCTACGCCCGGGGCCTGGACCGCTTCGACCCCAAGGAGGCCCTCTCCGCCTACACCGACGACGCCGTGTGGGACGCGACGGGCGTCGGCCTCGAGCGCTACGAGGGCCGCGACCAGGTGCTCGCCTTCTTCGAGCGCGACGCCGGATCGATGTCCGAGCAGTTCCACCTCATGACCAACCACGTCGTCGCGTTCGACGACGACGACCACGCGCACGGCACGAACTACGTGCTCGCCGAGGGGCGGACCACGGGCGGGGCGTCGATCAGGGCGGCGGCGTTCAACGTCGACACCTACCGGCGCACCGCCGACGGCTGGAAGATCGCGAGCCGCGTCATCACGCCGCTGACGATCCCGCAGATGGAGGGGTTCGAGGCATGAGCCCCCGGGTGCTGCGCACCCTGCCCGGGCTGCTCGACGACGCGGTCGCCCGGTCACCGACGCGCGAGGTCGTCTTCCCCACCGAGCGGGCCACCTGGCCGGCGTTGCGGCAGGCGGCCCGGGCGTGGGCGGCCGGGCTGCACGCCCGCGGGGTGGGGCGCGGCGACCGGGTGTTGCTCGTGCTGCCCGGCGGGCTCGACGCGGTCGTCGGCGTGGTGGGCGCGGCGATGCTCGGGGCGATCCCGACGCCGGTGAACCCCCGCGGCACCGCGGCCGAGGTCGCGTGGCTGCGCGGCGACGCCGAGCCAGCGGTGGTGGTGGCCTCGCCCGAGCTGCTCGCGCTGGCCGGGGACGGCGCCGTCACCCCGGCCCAGGTCGCCGGGGAACCCGGGGACGCGCCGCCCGTGGAGGCCGCCCCCGAGGACCCGATGATCCTGCTCTACACGTCGGGGACGACGTCGCGCCCGCGCGGCTGCGTGCACACCCACGGGGCCTACACGGCGCTGGGCGAGAACCTCGTCGAGCGGCTGCGCCTCACCCCCGACGACCGGTTCTGGACCCCGCTGCCCCTGCACCACTGCGGCGGGATCGACCTGCTCATGGGCTCGCTGGCCGCGGGCTGCACGCTCGTGCACGTCGGGGCGTTCGTGCCCGACGTCGCGTGGCGCCAGCTCGTCGACGAGCGCGCGACTGTCGCGTTCCCGGCGTTCGACACGATCTGGCTGCCGGTGCTCGACCACCCCGACTTCGACCCGGCCGCGGTCCCCGACCTGCGCACCGTCATCAACGTCGGGCCCGCCGAGCGGATGGCGGCGATGCAGGCGCGGCTGCCGACGGCGACGCAGATCTCCTGCCTGGGCGGGACGGAGTCGGCGGGGTTCTGCTGCGTCGGCGCGGTCGACGACCCGCCCGAGGCGCGGGCGGGCACCAGCGGGGTGCCGCTGCGCGACATGGAGGCGACCGTGCGCGACCCGGAGACCGGGCGCGAGTGCGGTCCCGGCGAGGTCGGGGAGTTCCTGCACCGCGGGGTCTCGCGCATGGCGTACTACCACGGCGACCCGGCGACGACGGCCGAGCGGATCGACGCCGAGGGCTGGTTCCACACCGGGGACCTCGTGCGCCGCGACGCCGCCGGCCGGTTCACGTTCGTCAGCCGGCTCAAGGACATGCTCAAGGTCGGCGGGGAGAACGTCGCGGCCGCCGAGGTCGAGGGGCGGCTCGCCGAGCACCCGGCGGTGGGCGTCGTCGCGGTGGTCGGCGCGCCCGACGCCCGGCTCGGCGAGGTGGCGGCGGCGTACGTGGAGCTGGCGCCGGCGTACCGCGACGCCGACCGCGAGGCGCTGGCGCGCGAGCTCGTCGCGCACTGCCTCGCGACCCTCGCGACGTACAAGGCGCCGCGCTACGTCGAGGTCGTCGACGGCTGGCCGATGTCGGGCACGAAGATCCAGAAGGGAGTGCTGCGCGAGCGGATCGCGGCCGACCTCGCCGCCCGCGGGATCACCGAGGCGCCACGGCTGTCGCGGCACCACCTGACGGCCGGGTGACGGATCGGGCACCTACCGAACGTATGGTGGTCGGCGGCGCGCCGGGGCGTCGACGCGAGGTCACGGCCGCTGGGACACCGGGAGCAGAGCATGGCACAGGACCGTCGTCCGGCCGGGCGCAGCGAGCGCCGCGTGCCGGGCGAGCGCAAACCGCGCGAGGAGCGCTGGGCGCAGCTGCTCGAGGTCGCCACCCAGGTGTTCTACGAGAAGGGCTACGAGGGCGCGTCCCTGCAGGACATCGCCGACCGCCTCGGCATGCTCAAGGGCAGCCTCTACTACTACATCCAGTCCAAGGAGGACCTGCTCTTCGAGGTCATCAGCGAGGTGCACCGCGAGGGCTACGCCGTCGTGCGCACGGCGGCGGCCACCGGCGGCGACCCGCTGGAGCGCCTCGAGCGCACCATCCGCGCCCACGTCGAGCACGCCTGCCGCAACCTCGTGCCGACCGCGGTCTTCCTCCACGAGCTCGAGTCGCTCCCGGCCGCGCGCCGCGACGCGATCCTCGGCGCCGGGCACGCCTACCAGGGCGTGTTCCGCGACCTCGTCGCCGAGGCGCAGCGCGACGGCCTCGCCCGCCCGGACGTCGACCCCCGCGTGGCCGGGCTGTCGATCCTCGGGTCGACGAACTGGGTCTACCGCTGGTTCCGCCCCGACGGCCCCTCGACGCCCGAGGAGATCGGGGTGCAGCTCGCGGCGATGGCGGTGCACGGCGTCGCGACCGCCGACGCCCTCGCGGCGCGGGTCGCGGCGGTCGGGGCCTAGGTGGTCGCAGCGAACGCGCTGTTCGCTGCTTCTAGGTGTACTCGGCCGTCACGTTGGTGACAGGCGGCTGGTGGGTGGTCGGTTGGCGCAG
>NZ_JAQZAN010000040.1 GCF_028737255.1 Actinomycetospora straminea
CACCCTCGTCGCCACCGGCGCCGCACTCAACCCCGCCCCCCAAACTGCGCCCTCCACCTCGACCGCCTCCACCGATGCGACCAAACAGCGCACCAACAGGAAAGCTACCCAGAACCAATCCGCGCCCGGCGCTCCTTCGATGGGAACTGACCGCGCATCGGACCTGCAGGCCGCCGCCCAAACTGACTCCACACCGGAACGACAGACCAGACAGGCACCCGCTCAGGGGCCCGATCGACAGAGCCGCAGGCCCGCTGAGCGCGCGGCGGCGCAGAAGTCCGCGGACGAGAAGTGTGCCGCGGCCCAGGAGGGCGGAGGGAGGGCGACGCCGATACGGCGCACCTCGGCTGGCAAGGCCGCCCTGGAGCGGGAGAAGGAACAGAGAGCGACCCCGGTTCAGCAGCGCACAGCCGCCATCGAGGAGGCGAACAAGCAAAAGGTGATCGAACCGGCGTCGCGGCTTCCGCAGTGGGCTCGGGATCTTCGCGCAAGGGAGTCGGCTCGGGCGCGCCTGGTCCAGCTCGCTCAAGCGGTCGACTCGTCGCCGTCGCGCTGGAACGAGTTGTCCTCCCGCCTCTGGGCGGGCGAGCAGCCGGCGGCCGCCATGAAGTGCTCCCTGAACTCGGCCAGCCAGATCGCGCTCCTCGTCGTCACAAACCAAAGGCTCCTGTGGGTGGCGAAGAGGTGGACGTCGACCGACGTCGACTCGGTCAAGGCCAGCGACCTACGCTCGATAGAGAGGGGCGGCCCCTACCTGACGGTGACCACAGGTGGTGGCAGGATCATCAAGTTCTACTCGACGAATAGGCAGAGCTATGCCCAGATCATTGATGCCGCGCGCAAGCTGATCACCCCCGGATCGGGCAGGTAGGAGACCCTGCTGGGGTCTGCCCTGACCGTGGGTGAAGCGCACCGGGTCTGGTGGAGGCCCTGGGGAGTCCCGGGTCGCACGGAGTCGAGCGGCTTGAAGCTTCAGGCCACGACGATCTTGTTCTGGTTCTCGAACTCTATCAGCGGCCGCCAGCCCAGGGCGCACATCAGCCCGCCGTGTGGACAGGTTTGCGATCGCGATCTTGCCGATTTGCGAAGCCAAGGAACTCGTTTGTAGCCGCCGAGCCAAGTACGCAGAGGCTCGTCGTCGCGGTCTGACGTGCCCTGCACCGACGTTGGCCTGAACGGTCGGAATAGTCCGTGGCCCTGGATCGCCGGTAGGGCCGGGGCGTCCGTTACATCACCAATGCTCGGCTGCGAATATACGGGTCAAGATCGACCGGACCCGGCAGACCTTGCGGCTCTGCACGCTGGCGAGAACACTCTCCGGCCTGGTCGATGACCCCCGGCGGCGCCACGCTCGATCCGAGCGGAGACCGCAAGGTCGTCGTCCCGGGGTCGCGCGCGTGGCAGGAGGGAATCGCCGTGGCCGATGACGACTTCGAGGCGACCGTCGAGACCTATCGGCGAGCTCTCGCCACGTTCGTTAAGGGCGATCCAGGACAGGTCCTGGAGCTCGTCTCACTCCGTGACGACGTGACACTCGCGAACCCGCTGGGGCCGCCTCGCCTTGGACGCTCCGGGGTGGAGAAAGCCATCATCGAGGTGGCCTCCCACTTCACGGATGGCTCCGTGCGGTGCGAGCAAGTGTCGAGCTACGCCACCCCTGAGCTCGGCTACGTGGTCCAGATCGAGCGGTACGAGGTCCGGCTCCCCGATCAGGAGGAGACCAGCCCATCGACGCTCCGCGCCACGATGATCTTTCGCCGCGAGGAGGGCACCTGGCGGGTGGTGCACCGCCACGCCGACACGATCACGACACCGCAGCCGATCCACACGGTGCTCGATACGTAGGTGCCCAGCCCGCCGAATGCTCACCCCGAAGGCGCCCGGTGCACCGCCGAGCCGATGAGCTTCTGCACCGAGCGGCTGCGGCGCGAGGTCGACCACGAGCCGATACCGTCCAGACGACTGCCGACAACCCGAGCGCCGGCGACGTGGTCGAACGGGCACCACGGGCCGCTGCTGACGAACCTGATCAGAACTGTGCTCATGTCTGGTTCGACGCGGCCCGCGCTTCCCCGGTTCCCTCGGCGGGTCGCCGCCCGGCCGGACCCGATGCTCGAGCGCGGCGTGGACCGGCGCGGGCCGCGCTCAACGGTTCCCGGGCGAGGCCGCCGCGGGGTCGGGATCGGCGTGCCGCGCGGCCAGCTCAGCGGCCTGGGCGCGGGAGAGCCGGGATTTGATCGTGCCCGTCGCGACGCCGAACAGCTGCGCAGCCTCGGCCTGGGTCGGGCCGTCGAGGTAGACCACCTCCAGGGCGAGGCGCTGCTCGCGCGGCAGCCCGGACAGCAGCCCGGGCAGCACCGCCGCGGCGTACGCACGGTCAACTACCCGCCCCATCCCACAGCCGACGGCGAGCCTCCTGACCTCCGCGAGGTCGTCGATCTGCCCGGTCGGGATCGTGCGGGTGGCCCGGCGCCGGCGGGCGGCGGAGATGGCCTCATTGACCGAGATCCGGTGCAACCGCGTCGGCACGGCCGCCCGCCCCGAGAACGTGTGCGCCGACGCCAGCACCCGCAGCCACACCTGCTGCACCACGGCCTCGGGGTCGGGCTCGCGCCACCCCAGGCGGGCCACCACACCCAGCACCAGGCGGTGTAACGGCTCACCAGCGCCGCCTCCGCCAGGAGATGGCCCAACCACAGGCCGACGGTCTCGAATAACAGCCCGCGCCTGATCGACGCAGCCCGCTGATCGGAGAACGCCTCGACGATGGAGGCGGGATTTCCGGTGCGGTTCGAGGGTGCGTGGTGCCGCGTCTGAGCCAGGTTGGAGCAGCGTGCCCCGAAGATCGGGTCCCGCGTCAGCGGTGATCGGTTTCTGTAAGCTGTTGACCATGCGCAACGACCAGCCGGCCTACCGGCCGAGCGTCGGCGACCGCGTGACCGTCGAGCTACGCGACGGCGACCGCGTGACGGGGACGTACCGAGGTTGGCTGCGCCGCGCCGATGGCGTGATCGTCCACCGGATCGTCGACGGCAGAGCTCACCGGGAGGTTGGTGATCGGCTCATCGCGTCCGTGGTCCGCTGAGTGGTGACTGACGTATCGGGACTCTTCACGAATGAGGGTGAGTTGTGGCCGGAAGCCGCCGGCCTCGAGCAGGCTTCTGGCGATGTAGTGGGTGAGGTTGCGGAAGCCGAGGGCTGAGCCGCGGAGGTGTTCCAGGCGGCCGTTCATGGCCTCGGTTGGGCCGTTGCTGGTGCCGGGGCGGTCGAAGTAGGCCAGGATGTCGGTGGCTCGCCTCCTCAGGGTCCGGCCGAGGGTGCGGAGTTCGGTGAGGGTGGCCGGGACGCCGGCACTGAGCGCGATGATCAGGCGGGTCATGGCGTGTCGGCCGGCCGCCCGGTCGGGGTGGCGGTAGGCGGCGATCATGCGTTGGTAGATGCCCCAGGTCGCCTAGACCTGAAGGTGGTCCTCATCGCCGAACAGGGCGGTCAGCCGTTGCTGTTGGCGGTCGGTGATCAGGCCGGTGTGCAGGGTGCGGCGGGCGCGGTAGAGCGGGTCGGTGCTGCGGCCGCGGTGGCCGTGCAGGTCCTGCTGGACCCGACGCCGGCAGCGGTCCAGAGCGTCGCCGGCGACCCGGACGACGTGGAAGGGGTCCAGCACCGCCGTCGCCTCGGGCAGCTCGTGGCTGGTGGCGGTCTTGAAGCCGGTGAACCCGTCCATCGCGACCACCTCCAGGCCGTCCCGCCAGGCCCGGGGGCGCCCGGCGAGCCAGGCTTGGAACGCCTGCTGGGAGCGGCCCTCGACCATCGCCAGCAGCCGCGACGGGCCGGTCCGGTCCCGGACTGGGGTCAAGTCGATGACGACGGTGACGAACCTGTCCCCGACGGGTGTGCCGCCACACGTGCTCGTCGACGCCGATCACCTGCACGTTGTCGAAGCGGGCCGGGTCGTCGAGCAGCACCCGCCGACCCTCAGCCAGGACAGCGCTGTTGGCGGTGGTCCACGACACCGCGAGGGCCTCGGCGAGACGAGCGCCGCTGAGATTGCTGACGAACCAGCCCGACCAGCGCCCACCGCAGCGCGGTGCGGGTCAGCTTCGCCCGCGGCCCCGCGGCGCGGCTGGTGTCCTGCCGCCACACATGCCCGCAGCCGGTGCAGCGGTACCGGCGGATCGTGAGCAGCAGCGTGGTCGGCCGCCACCCGAGCGGCTCGTGCGCCAGTCTCCTCGTGACGGTGTCGCTGGGTCTGCCCTCGCAGCCGCAGCGCCGGCACCAGCGGTCCGCCTCCTCGACCGCGTCGTCGGCGACCCAGCAGGCCAGCACCGCCCGATCCGGTTGCAGGTGCTGGCCGACCACCACCAGACCCAGCTCGTCGAGGCGGCAGAACGTCGTCACATCAGGGGTCGCGAAGGTAGCGTCAGGCACGTCGAGGTCTTCCTAGCTAGCCTTGAGCCTCTCAGGGATTTATCATACGAATTCCCTCAAGCCATCGACCGCGGGCGGCTCGGGAGGAAAACGAAAACATGACCGCAGCCGGTAACAAGGTCCAAGACCACTACGCCAGCGAGGGCATCGCAGCCCGCATCCTCGCTGCGCTTAGGGCGGCAGGAGGCAGCGAGGCGGGCCCGATTACGCCCGACGCGCTCGCCCCACTCGACCACTTCCACGGCCGGGGGCTGAAGGCGACAAAGGAGATGGTAGCGCTCCTCGAACCCCTCTCTGGCGAGCGCATCCTCGACATCGGCGGCGGGATCGGCGGACCGGCGCGGTGGACCGCGACGCACTTCGGTTGCCACGTGACCTCGCTCGACCTGACGCCGGAGTTCTGCCGCGCGGCGGAGGAGCTGAATGCCGCGACCGGCCTCTCGGATCGCGTGCGCGTGGTGGAGGGCAGCGCGACCGATCTGCCCTTCGAGGACGATGGGTTCGACCGAGCCTATTCCGAGAACGTGGCGATGAACATCGACGACAAGCGGCGCTTCTATGCCGAGGCGCTTCGTGTGCTTCGCCCCGGCGCGGTGTTCGCATTCTCCCACTATGGAGCCGGGCCGAAAGGCGAGCCCGACTACCCGCTGCCCTGGGCGGCAGGGCCGAGCACGAGCTTTTTGTGTTCGCCCGAGGAGACACGGGAGCAAGTTCTCATCGCGGGGTTCGAGATCGTGATCTTCCGGGACAAGACGGAGGAGGTCCTGCCGGACTTGCGGGAGAACCGCCGGCGGTTGGAGGAACACGGGCTGCCGCCGCTGGGGCTGCAGACGCTCATGGGCGAGCGGATTGGGGAATTTCAGAGCAACGCGGCCCGAAGTGCGGACGAGGGCCGTTTGAGCGTACTTGAGGCCCTCGTCCGCAAGCCGGCCTAGCTAGGTGGGCAGTGTCGGAGCTCCCATCCTCGGAAGACCTCGACCCTGCACAGGCACCGACGCGCCGACCCCTCCAACCACGACCGGACCCTCGAGCTACACCCTCAACTGGGAAGAGCCCGTATCGGACCGAGACACGCCAGGGTCTCAGCGCTGTCACCGTGATGGACGAGCGGCATGGCTCGCTGCCGTCCATCTTGCGCCCAGACCCGACAGTCCCTGGGGGTTATCGGATCGAGCGGGGATACTCGTGCGGACCGCGCGCACCGACCAGGACTCGCGACTCGATCGGGAACAACGTCGCGCGCCGCGGTGGTCCGTAAGCTCGTGCGCCGACCCGTGGGTGGCTGCCTACTTATGAGCAGCGTCGTAGGCCTCGACGACTCGCTGGGCAGGCGGCCGCGGTCGCTGACTGCCCAGCCGCTGCTCTCCGCCCAGTCACGGATAGCCTTCAACGCTTCGCGACTCCGTCCGGCCGCGTTCGCCACTGCACCGCAGGCGCTCCGCTTCCGCCTCGGACAGCTTGCGGGCGAACACCTCTGCAGGCCGTGCCGTCGCCCACCTCCTCGGACGACAGCCTCCAACCCCTCAAGATCCTGTTAAGCCTCGTTACGACACCAACGCTCCTTCGCGTAGTACTAACTAGGCGCAGGTGTTAGGTCGTAACAAAGAGTCGTGTTCTAATCAATATCCTGATTCCCATGGGGCCGCGCCTCGATTAGGCGGGCCCGCTGGCCGCTTCGCAGGGCCTTGAAGTGTTCCTTGTGTGGTCAGAGCCGTTCCTGCAACGTTCTGCAGCTTACCGAGTACGAAGGTCAGCGTCGAGTCCCGATCCTCTGCTTCGAGGAGCCGGAAAGCTCTTACCAGACGGAACTTGTCGAAGGAACGCTTCCCGGTATACACGCCAAGAAGTGCTGGCGCCAAGTACACCACGGCAATAGCGACTGCGCCAACGAGCGCAAACCCTGCATCCGCAAGACCTGCTCCAAGGAATCCGAACACCATGTCAAATGCGAGAGATATGAACACGCTGAGCGTGACCCACAGGGCCGGCCTTCTAGGGAGATAGTGGCTACCCACATGAGTCATCGGCCAAATGAGCAGGAAGACGACCCCAAAAACCAGAAGGCCGAGAAACGTGGATGCTTCATCTGAAAGCTGTATTGAAGTCCCAGCGGCGAGGGCCACTGCAAGATTCAAGAGAATGCTAGTAACAACTAGCGCAGTTGTCTGCAGTCCAGCAAGGATGACGCAGGCCAGGAAAGGATTAACTTGAGGCGCCCCTGTTGCCCTCTCAACAAGCCGACGAGTTTCAGTTCGGCGGCGATTAGACGTCAAGCGTGCCGCAACAAGAACGGCAGGCGTCACAGCAGCCCCCGCCGTCTGAGCCCAACCGTCCGGAGCGCCCAGGCCAGTCAGTATAAGGTAAATTGCCGGGATCAAGACTAGCGTGCCGATTGCCCCGAAATTCTCCACTCGGTTCTCGCGGTCGCGCTTCTGGGGCGGAGGGCCCGACGGCGTTGCGGCCGGGATGTGTGCAGGGGTTCGGACGTCTACCCAGAATGGCCACCCGGGCGGTGCTGCTGGCCAACTCGGATGGGGCTTCCATCCCACAGGAGGACGCCAACCTGGCGGAGGGGTAGGCCAGCCTGGTGCTGGATTGAAACGATACGCCGGGGCCTCGACCATGACCTCCCCCTGTTCCAACTGAGCAGAACTTCCGAGTCGGCGCGCGCTCGTGAAAGAGCGTAATGCTACGCTACGTGGTACGCACTAGGCCTTCTGGGTTACTGAACCAGGCAGCGCGGTATAGATCACTGCGGAGCTAAAAGGGTCGAGCCCGTAGTGGAAGCGACAGCGCCTGCGTAGAGCGTCGACGTGACGGTCACCGGCTTACCTGCGACCCGAGAACATGTAGAAGAAGGGCCAATTAGTCCTGGTTGAGGTCTTCGCGAAGCTTGCTCTACTCTCTGGGCCAGGTTGGCGGGTGAGCGAGTGTCTAGTCGAGCCCGACACAGCCGGGCGGAGGCGCGATGAGCGGTAACGAGGATCAAATCAAGGAAACCAAAACCCAGGGTCGCGCAGCCATTGCCGCAGTTCTTGTCAGCATTGTCGCGCTGATCTTGTCGATTATCGGACTAGTCTTTCAGTTCACTGCCCTGCGCGACCAGCAGCGCCTAACGGCGCTCCAGCTCGACAACGACAGGACAAGGTACGCGTCCCGAGTCAGCTGGTACTACCTTGGCCCCAGAGGAGCTGGAGATACTAGTAACGGGCGAACCGTTATAACGAATCGATCCCTTGTGCCAATCTCCAGGCCGGTATTAGTATGGGATACAGTATCACCCCCACAGACTGGCTTTGGGTTGCGCACCATTCCACCTTGCACTGAAGTCGAATTCTCTTCCTCCGGCGGCATAGTCCCTACATATGATCCTCTTCGACTGCTGTTCGCAGACGCAAAAGGAGAGTGGTCTGTCGAGTCCGGCGGCGCCCCCGCCGCTATAGACTTTTATAGATGGATAGCTGAGCTCGGCCCCCGCGAACGGGCGCGAGCCCTTTTAAAACAGTCGTTCACGGCCCAGCGCCCAGCGGATGACTGCGGTGCGGGATGAGCCATGCGACCGAGTCCGACAAGCTGCGGTGAGACGCAAGACAGCCCCCGCCGCACCGGGCGGGGCGCGAGCGGGGGCCCGGGAGTGGCGTTTTGCCTGAGGAGAAGGAGAGGGCTTCTTAGGAGTGTTGTCCACCTTGCGGAGCGCGCGTCGGCGCGGCAGAGGAGATGCGCCTTGCCCTACAGGGTTGTGCTGCGCGACCCCGTTCCCCTGGGTGGACTGAAAGGGCCAAGGTGACATAGAAGCCGGTTATCGGCTCCTTGAGTGTGGGGCTCGAACCCGCACCAACGGATTGAAAGATGACCGTGCGTCGCCTCACACAGCCTCTACAGCAACTCCGATGTCGGCGCGTGCCTCAAAGACCTACTGCGCACACACCAGTTGACGCCGCTGTTCTGCACGACCTGGTCCACGTAAAGATCATCACAAGGCCCGCAGCCGTAGATAGACAACGACGCCGACCAAACGACAATCATCACGGTTGCAAGCTGTGGTCATGCGAACACAGAAAGTCACAAGTGTGCCGATGAGCTATCCGAGCGTTGTGCCGATAGTGGTGGTCGCGACGCTGGCAGGGGCCAATACAGGTCGTCGGCCCATATAGTTGCATGCGAGTAAAGGGGGACGGCATGCCGAAGCGTGTTAGGCGGTCGGGCCGCGTCCAGTCGGTAGCCGGGCTGCGTCCGTTTCGCGGGGACAGCAGCAGCCCGGTCAGGAGTCGGTCGCAAAGTACATGGCAGCGGATGGCAGTTCCCTATTCGCTAATACTATCCACGATCGGAGTTTTTGCTAGCATCTTGAGCGCCCTTGCCCTGCTCCAAACTGCCAGGGCGTTTGAATCTGGTTTCGCGAGCCAGGCGCCTCCTCCGGCCTCATCAGGTGAGCAATCGCCGTCTCAGCCTGCTCCAACTGTCGTGAATATTCCAAATTGGGCGCTGATCACCTTCGCTATAACTATTGCAGCCGCATTGGCCGGGTGGCTTACTTATCTGTATTTCAAAAGCAAAGTGCTCAGTGAGGAGTCTAAACGCGTCGAAGAGGAGGCGTCTAAGCAGGCAAGAGAGGTGGCCGAGGCCGTAGACAAGCTACGAGAGAAGATGACCTTGCCCAGCCTGATCAATCTTAATCGGCTTTCGCTCCAAGCGTATGAGGACATCGCGACTGGCCAGGCGAACAGGTCCTTCAACTCGGGTCAGCGAGCCATGTGGGTGGGCTTCGCGTGGCTCCTTGCTTGCATAGCGGGCGCCGCTCTCGTCCCCGGAGCGGACCAGAAGTTGTTGATCGGCGGCTTCGGCGCTGTCGGTGGCGGTCTTGCCGCATTCTTAGGGCGGACGTATTTACGTGTGTACGAAACCTCCCTCCGCCAACTTCAAGAATTCTATGCGCAACCACTACTAAATAGCTACTATCTTTCCGCCGAACGGCTCGTCACTGACGTCGGACCGAACAAGCGAGATGAAATAAAGCACGAGATCATTCGCGCCCTATTGACCACAGCTAAGCAACCGAACCCTTCCCGCTACTCAGAATCGCAACCTACACGTGACTCCCGAACACCCCGAACCAAGTACAGAGTGAGGACTCGCAATAAGAACAGCGAGCCTAACGGCGCAAATGCCTCACAAACGACATGACGTGCCGCTGAATTGTGTGCGCTCTCGGCCTGCCGTCGCGTGCCATGCGGGCACTGGCGCTGCCATACGATGCCGGAGAGCGTGTGCGTCAGGTCCGCGCCGACTGTTTGGCGCCCGGGGCGTCCAAGCGCAGCAGATAGTCACCGGGTAGCCACGCGTCGGTGGGCGGACGCGCCTCGCTCGGGCAGCGAACATGGCCGGGCGCGGGCTGCTGACCGGCCCGTAGCGGCACGGCCGAGCTCGCCGGAAGCTTCGTGATCGGCTGATCGCGTCCGTGTTCGGCTGAGCTGCCCTACTGCTACCGCCCCCGGTCTTTGGAGTCGGGACGGGTTTTCCGGAGGTAAGTGTCTGCTGGCGCTGCACGGGCAAACACGCCGTGCTTCTGGAGACAACGACGAACATGTCCACGCGCTGCGGACCCAGGCGCCGACAACCCTGATGGCCGGGGTGCGGCCACCGCTGGGGTAGGGGAACGGTGCCCCACCAACCCGTTGCGCCGCAGAACGCCCGCGGTCACTGCTTCTCAAGTGTTGCTCGACCCACAACGGGGTCGCTTGAGCTCTTATACAGAAGCGTTGCGTCGATCTTCCCGTCATCGCGCATTCGCAGCTTTAGCGCATCCTGGTCGTAGCATCCAGCTTGGCCCGTATCCAGATAGATGGCGCGATCGTCGCTTGCAGTCAATCTCATATCGTACGCGGCCGTGAAGGTGCACAAGGTAGGAAACGCAAAGGTTCCGACCCTCTCGCCCGCCGAGCCGCTCCTAATCGTGATGTTGAGAGGGTAAGGTGAAGCGCTACTTCCGGTGGGAGGATTGGGTCGACCCTCGACCACTGGAACTACGATACCCGACCACGTACCAGTGAATGCGGCCGGAACATTTCGACCCGTAGGAACGCCCGATGACGTTGAGGTCGGCAGTGGCGCAGTAGTCGAGTTCGCCAGAGGCGGACCTGTCGAAGGTGTTGTCGACGGAGAGACGCCCGGTGCACTAGTAGCCGGGCCAGGGAGAGCCACTGGCTCGCGAGAGCGAGTAACACCCGCAATGCCATATCCCGCAAGCCCCCCGAGAACAAGAGCCGTAACTACAAGGGCAATGATCGGTAGCCGCAAGCGCCAGTCACGATAGTCCCAATAATAGAAAATGAGCAAGGTCGATCCGATGGCCGTGGCTATCAGGAGTATGACTGCGATCGGCGTCGAGATGCTGAATAGCCCTACGATGGCGATCGTGTCCGCGACAAACCCAAAACCCACGACGAAACTTCTTGCGGTTTGCGGACCGGATCCTTCCGGCGGGCCCGTGTTTGGAGCGTGCACAATCCTCCGCTACTACTCGTTGTCACTGACCTGAGGCCGCAGGACGTATCGCAGCTGGCCGGGCGAGGGTTACACGTGAGCCTACGGGCGGCGGCATCAGCATGCGTAAGCAGCCGATGACCGAGAGCGATCCCCGGCAGCCCTGAATGGCCCGCGGCTTGTCAGGAATGGCGCTCGCCACTATCACGGCCAACGCCGTCGAGTCGCTGCCCACGACGTTCACGCGGCCGCTTCAGGTGCTGGCCGGGCGCGACGGACTGCGAAACCGCTGGCGGGCGCTCGCGGGCGTGGTCGACTATACCCACATTCATCGGTTATGCGGGGTCCCGCCGGCCATCGATGACACCGAAGTCGTGGATCGGCACCACGTGGCGCGACTCAAGGCGAGGCGCGATCCGGGACACACGCCGAAAGCGCTCCGCTCGCCAGGGGGTCGCCCTGCCCCTGGGGGTGCAACGCGGGTGCCTACCGAGAGGGTGTCGTCGGGGCGCAGTGCGGGGTGTGCCGAGCCGTCCGGGCGTTTCTCAGCCGAGCCGTGGTGTTTCGCTGCAGCGCGGCATCGACCAATCCCTGGTGCCAGGCGAAGGGCTCGTCGCCGACGGCGACGCGCATGAGGTTGCCCGTGTGCTGGACCCGGCCGTGCGCATCGCGATCGTCGACACCGACCCGGCCACCACCGCGGTGAACCACGCCCGCCTCTTCGCGGTGCCCGGCGCGGCGGCCGCCTGAGGCGAGCTGAGCCGACTCGCGCGAGTCCTGCAACCACCGGACAACCACGCCGTCCTCGACTTGTCCCGCTCCGTCACGGTCCTGCTCGGCGGAGCCGTCGCCGCGCTGTCGGACCGCGACGATCCCTGCGGAGTAGTTGCCGGCTGTGCGGCCGGGCTCAGTGCCGGGTCCTACCTCGTGGTCTGGCACACCTCAGCTGACACTGGTCTCACGCCGAGACGGCCGCGAGCATGTGGGCCGCGCACGTCGGGTCCACGCCGCTGTGGAGCCGTGGCCAGATGCAGGACTGTCTCTCCGGGCTGGACCTTGTTCCTCCCGGCACATCAACGCCACCGCCTGGCATCCCCGCCGAGCCACCCCGACCCGCGGCGAACACCCCGGTGTCTACGCCGCGATGGCGCGATCTGACCAACGGCGTGCGCCGGCCTACTCGGAGGCCGCTTTAGGGGACGGCGCGGTCCAGCCTGCCCGGAAGGCGTGCCGGTGGCTTCAGTTCAGTTGTCGGGCGGGCTCTCGATAAACAGCCACCCCGCCCTTCGTACGTTGCGGGTCCCCGATGCCCGTCGGCAGGTCCAGGCCCTCGAACTCATGGTCGACTTCAGTCAACTTCCAGTGCCTCACAATTCGGTTTATGCGCGTTTTCTTGACATCCCGAGCTTCGTCTGGACAATCCGGTGACATGGCACAAAGGACGGTCGTTTCCCTCGTTGACGACCTCGATGGCATCGAAGCAAATGAGACCGTTGAGTATGCTCTTGACGGCGTCACCTACGAGATTGACCTGAACGACAAGAACGCCAAGCAGCTGCGGGAGATCTTCGCCCCCTACATCTCCGCCGCTCGACGCACCGGTGGCCGGCGCTCCACCGGTGGGCGCTCTCGCTCCAGCTCCTCGAGCAGTCCCTCGAGCAGCTCGTCGAGGCAGGGTGTCGTCGGCCGCAGCAAGGAGGCGATGAAGGCTATCCGGGACTGGGCGAAGACCGAGGGCTGGTCGGTTAGCGACCGTGGCCGTCTCCCGAACAACGTCCTCGCAGCGTACGACGCCGCTCACAAGTAGGCCCTCCCGCGCCTACGGCTCGGGGAAGCCCTTCGCCCTGCGGGCTCAGACTCTCAACAAGCGAAGGGCCGCTCCTTGCCGCTGACCCTGTCGACCCAAGGCCTGGGAGATGCACAGCCTCGGCGTTCGACACAGATGCCGGTTATCGGACGGGAGGTGTAGTGGTTGGTGGCTTGTCGACGATCTCGTCGTCACTGACGCAGAGGTCCTAGCCCGAGTCCTGGTCGTCGGGGCGCCGCGGCGGTGCCCGATCAACGACGTCTCGAGGTGCGGGAGCGCCGGGGTCCGGGTCGACACCAAACCACGCGGCTCGCAACACCCGGTCCCAGTCCAGCAGCCCGGGCGGGTCCGCTGCCGCGTTGACCGCTTCCCGTAGCGCGTCAAATTGGTCAGGCCCGCCACCCTTCTCGTGCGTCACGACTGGCACTGTGCCCCAACGCGAAGATCGAGATCCGTCGATTCGCGCACTCGAGCGGGACCCTCGCAGGAGGAGACGGCTTCCTCAGCTGGACGGCGCGTTGGCCAGCCACTGTCGCGGTCCGTACCCCGGCGGGCTTGTGCCGGCGCGCAGCACCCCGATGACCTATAGCGTAACGGCGATCTTCCTACGCTGTGAGCTGACGTAGAAGCCGGTTATCGGCACTTAGCGGCTGGTCGCCTCTTTGGTGCGCGCTAAGCGGCTCGACGTTGCTTCGAGGAGCGGACCTGGCGTGCGCCACCGCCCGCCGTCGTGTTGCCAACCGGGGAGAGCCCGAACCGGGAACGGAGGTCGCCGCCCAGCGTCACCGGCACCGTCGCGACCACCACAGAAGCGCCAACGCCACCCGGAGGGCGGGCCGCGCCGCGCGCCGACGGCCGTCGGCTATGGCCTGTCGGCGGGATCGTCGGGACTGGCTTCGAGCGTCCCCAGGGGAGGCGCGGTGACGCCGCGGCGTGGCGAGCCAAGGCGTCCGCCGCGGCGGCGGCGAGGGCGCCTGCGCGCTGGTAGCGCACCGGCGACGGCCCGAGACGCGCGTTCGAGCGACGCCGTCGTGATGGCCTGCGGGAGCAAGCGCGCTGTGCCGCCGGCCTCGGTTGTCCGGGGCCTTCGAGGTACTCGAAGATCGCGTTGGCGCTCGATGCGGGTCTTCCACCGCCGCCGGCCGAGCAGCTCGACCTGCATCCGCGACCAGAACGACTCGATCACGCTTATCGAAGCATCTGCGACGCTGCCCACCGACGGCGACAGCCCCGGGACCTTCGCTCAATCGTAACGTCTCTGCTAGCCGCCGCGACGTATGTCTTATGGGCGGACAATCGGGGCATTCGAAGTTGGAACTACTGACCTTGGCTGTTTCTTGTCTATCGCTTGCGGTCGCCGTAGCTGCGGGCGTGCTCAGTTATCAAGCGTGGAAACGACCGGTACCGCCAGACCCCACTCAGATCCCCACATTCCCTATCCCGGGGCAATCTGATCTTATCTCGGACGCTAGTCAAGCTCGGGCCTTAATCGCATTCATTCAACAGCACGAGGGCCGCAAGATTAGGATACGCGTCAAGCTCGATCCTAGTTACTACACATCTCGCAGCTCTATGGACACCCCGACGGAGTCTGGCCTCCTAGTGCCGACCCAGGATTGTCCAGTTCGACCCCTAAGTGAGCTGACGACGCAGGACTGCAATCTGGAGGCGCTGGAGATACAAGGTGTTTCACCAGACCGTCATGGACTCGTCTACGCCCACGGAAACTGGAGTCTCGACGGATACTTCGCTAGTAGCGGATTCATCAACACCTTCACCGGACTGAACGCGTACTCGATATATCCCCTGACACCAGTCGAAGCAGTTAGCTAGCCGTAAAATGGTGTGCCCTGGGCGGTGCGAGAAACCGGGGCGGTGCGCGAAGCGAAGGACAGTGCGAGCTCGCGCGGCGCGAACGGCAGCTGCGCGCGCACCCGCCGGGCGTGGTCCAGGTGCCGGGGGGGATCACCCGTGGCGGGCGGCGCCGCTCGGACGTTCAGATCGAACTGCTTGGCGGGAGGGGGTGGGGCTGGACTGCAGTCGCGGTGGGTCACTAACGACAAGTGGCTGGCACGCGGTGACGTCCAGATCGCCCTCGGCGACACCAACTCCCGGTGATGCGTCCCCTTGGTAACGCCAGCGCGTGCTCGCGCGCTACATCCCGCGATGGCGCGCCCGAGGCGCCGCCGGACGATCACAGGGGGATCATGAGCGCGCCGGAGGCCGGGCCCAACACCTCGAGTTGGGTCTGGCGGGTCCTCGTAGGGACGTTCGCCGTCATCGGCGTGCTCTTCACGATCGCCTTCGCCGTCTTCCTCGTCACCGACGCCGGCAGCCAGAGCGCTGCTGACTCGGCGCCGAGGAGCTACACGATCACGCCGCCGACCGTCTCGGCCGCTGCCCCAACGAACTCGGGCGGGACGTCCGCGGGGGGTTACCTCGACTTCGGCGCCTCCTACGTCGTGCCTTCAGGAGCGTGGGAGCTGAGCACCTCGACTCCGCGGGCCTACACCCTGCCGAGCAGCACCGCCGAGACCGGCGCTGAGCGCTACGTGCGGGTCGACATCACGATCACCAACCGCACTGGTCGCTACGTCAACGTCTACGACGAGTGGCAGGCGACCCTCGGCGTTGACGGCGCGATCACACGAGGTGTCATCGGCGTGGAGCAGGGTGCCCGAGGCCTCGGCTTCCCTCCGAACGAGGCGGTGGCGTCAGGCCGCTCGGTGACGTGGGGCGTGGTGTGGCCGCTCGCCGACACCCCGGGCACCCTGCAGCTTGGCCTCGACCCGCGCGGCGACCGCAGTGGCCTGTCCCACGTGGCCTATCAGGGCCGCGTCTAACTCACTTGACGTCGAGATCGACCAGCCCTTTCAGGCGAATCCGCCGTACGACCTCACGAAAGTCCAGCTCACCGGCTCGTTCCACCGCGACACCAGTCCTCAGGGATCCCGTGACGTAGAAGCCGGTTATCGGGCTGCGACGCACCGTACGCTCTAACCGCAGCTCAAGATCAGACCAGCGGTATGCGCCTGGTGGGGCGGAAGGGCTCGGGTGCAGCGGTTGCCTCTACTCACGCGCCCAGACTCGCAGGACATACTCGCCGTTCCCGGCGATGTGCTTCCCGGGATGCCGTGGCGGCCGACTGCACCACCACACGCCGGGACCGATCGCACCACAGCTCCACTCGCCGCGATGGATTGTGTCAGGGTCCCCCTCCTGGACCTCGGCAAGTGGGTCGGGCTCCTCCCCCGTGAAGCGCGTCGTCGGCAAGAGCTCTCGAAGCGAAAGATCATGGTGCGTACGGGCGTTCGTGTCCCGCATTCGTCAGGCATGACGGCAACATGCCACGAGTCCCGAGAAGGGCCCACCAGCTGCCGACGCGCGGTGCTATCTGGTGCTCACGGCGAGATCAAGGGCCGGTAGCCGAGAACGGAGGCAGCGCGGTCGAGGTAGGCGCGGCGGTGGGCGAGGGGCACCCAGTCCTCGACCGGGCGCACGGTGAGCATGCCGCCGCCGACGATCTGCCGTAGTCCTCCTCGGCGAGCGCGATCGCGGCGTCCTGCTCGCCCTCGCCGCGGACCTGCTGTTGCTCGGTAATGACGCCACGCTGCCCGGCCCGACCGACGTCGTCCCTGCCGGAGTGCATGGCGAGCCCATCATCAGTCGGTCAGGAGCTCACATTCGGCCCGCGCCTATTCGGTCGGGATCAGTGGAGGCGCCGTGCCACGGCGCGCTGGGCGTGGTGGTCGCGGGCGGCGGCCAGAGCCTGGTCGATGCCAGCGAGCACGTCCGGCGGGATCGGCTCAGCACAATCGTCGCGGGCGGAGTCGTGGCGGGCGGAGTCGTGGCGGGCGGAGTCGTGGCCGGCGCCCAGTAGGGCGAAGGAGGCGCGGTGGGCGGTGTCGTCGGTGTGGTCGAGCCCGCCGAGTAGGTGCAGGGCGGCTGCGGCGCGGGTGTCGCCGTCGAGGGCGGCGGCGAACAGCTGCCCGATCGCGTCGCGGCCCTCGCGGCCGGGAGCGGCGCGGTCGGCGCCGGGGTCGCCGTCGGCGGGGTCGCTGCTGGAGTCGTCGGTCGATGTCATGTCTGGTTCGACGCAGCCGTCCGCGTCTCGGTTCCGGCTCCGCGCGGCCTTCCCTACGGCTGCAGGCACGTCCGCCGGTACCTCCGCGGTCCCCTACACAGTCAGCTCGGTCCCGCCGCGACCGCCACGACAGCCGTTCACTGTTGCGCCCTCCGGGCGCCATCGAGCGGGCCGTTACCGACCACCCACGGGCCGTCTCCGGCGCGGAGAGTCGTCCGTCAGCCAGATGGCGAGGAACTCGCCACGGGTCGCCCGGGCGGCCACGTGGGCGCGGACAGTGGCCTGGGCGCGCGAGGCGCGGGACTTGATCGTGCCCACGGCAACGCCGAACAGGGCGGCGGCCTCCTCGATCGTGAGCCCGTCGAGGTGCAGCACCTCGAGCACCAGCCGCTGATCGCGGGGCAGCAGGGCCAGCAGTTCGGGCAGGACCGCCGCCGCGTGCTCCCGATCGATCACGGCCACCGACGGGTCACCCGGCTCGGTGCGCTCGGGGATATCGGAGACCCGGTACAGCTCCCCGACCGGTGTGGAGTGGTTGGCCCGGCGGCGCCGCGCGGCGGTGATGGCCTCGTTGACGGTGATGCGGTGCAGCCAGGTCGACACCGTCGCCCGCCCTGAGAATGTGTGCGCGGACTGCAGCACGCGCAGCCACACCTCCTGCACCACGGCCTCGGGGTCCGGCTCGAACCACGTCAGGTTCCGCACCACCGCAAGCAGCACCCGGTGGTAGCGGTACACCAGCACCGTGAACGCGTCGGTGTCCCCGTCCAGATAGACGGCGAGCAGCTCCGCGTCGTCACAGGCGTCGGTCCGCGGGTCAGCACTGCTGCGGTGGGTGGGAGCGCTGCTCATGGTGGGCTCCGACCGAGAAGAGGGGTCGGGGCTGGTGGGCCCCGGGGCGGTGGGTGCGAGGCGCGTGCGCCTCCACCGCCCGAAGGGCGCCGAGCGGGCCGTCGAGGCTCACGGTCACTGATAGACCCTTGATCAGCCGGACCCGCTCGGGTGCGGTGCGCATCCC
>NZ_JAQZAN010000041.1 GCF_028737255.1 Actinomycetospora straminea
GGTCGAGATCGAGGTCGAGATCGAGGTCGAGATCGAGGTCGAGATCGAGGTCGAGGTCGAGATCGAGGTCGAGATCGAGGGAGGAGAGCGACCTGCAGGCCCCACCACCCCTGAGCCCCCGGACCTGGCGCAGCCCCCTGCGCGGCCCGTGGCTCACCTCGGTGCTCGCCGCCGTGCTGCTCGTCGGCCTCCCGATCGTGATCGTCACCGGCCTGCTGTCCTACATCGCGTACGGCCCGCAGTTCGGCCAGGCGTTCCCGGGTGACGTCGCGTGGTTCCGGCTGCCCTTCTTCGACTGGCCGACCCGCCCCTCCTGGCTCTACCGCCTCAGCCAGGGCCTGCACGTCGGGCTCGGGCTGGCGCTGATCCCGGTGGTGCTCGCGAAGCTGTGGTCGGTGGTCCCGAAGTTCTTCGCCTGGCCGCCCGTGCGCTCGCCCGCCCAGGCCCTCGAACGCCTGTCGCTGGTGGCGCTCGTCGGCGGGCTGCTCTTCGAGATCGTCACCGGCACGATGAACATCCAGTACGACTACGCCTGGGGTTTCGACTTCTACACCGCCCACTACTGGGGCGCCTGGGTGTTCATCGCCGGGTTCGTGGTCCACGTCGCGATCAAGCTGCCGACGATGGTCCGCTCGCTGCGCGGCGGATCGCTGCGGCGCTACCTCGCGCAGTCGGCCGCCGAGACCGAGCCCGAGCCGCCAGACGACCACGGGCTGGTCGCCGTCGCGCCGTCGCCGCCGACGACCAGCCGGCGCACCCTGCTCGGGGCGGTGGCGGGCGGGTCGGCGCTGCTCGGGCTCACCGCCCTGGCCACGACCGTCGACGCCCTGCGCCCGCTCGCGGTCCTCTCCCCCCGCGGGCAGTCCTACGGGGACGGGCCGAACGACTTCCAGGTCAACCGCACGGCGTCCGGCGCCGGCATCCCGCCGACGATCGGCGAGGGCTGGACCCTGCGCCTCACCGGCGGCGCCGCCCCGGTGACCCTGACCCGCGACCAGCTGCTCGCGATGCCCCCGCACACCGCGACGTTGCCAATCGCCTGCGTCGAGGGCTGGTCGACGACGCAGACGTGGACCGGGGTGCGGCTGCGCGACCTCGCCGCCCTGGCCGGCGTGCCCGAGCCGGCGACCGCGTTCGTGCAGTCCGCCGAGCGTGCCGGCCCGTTCGCGCGGGTGACCCTGACGCGGGGCCAGGTGCTCGACCCGGACGCCCTGCTCGCCCTGCGGGTCAACGGCGCGGACCTCTCGCTGGACCACGGCTTCCCGGCGCGCGTGATCGTCCCGGCGCTGCCCGGGGTGCACAACACCAAGTGGGTCGCCGCCGTCGACTTCCGGGTCGCGTGATGCGCCGCGCGCTCGCCGCCTGGGAGCGGGTCTACGGCGCCGACCCGCTGCACCTGCTCGCGCTCGTGGGCTGCTTCGCCCTGGTCGCGGCGGTGGTCCGCCAGGTCGCCGACGAACCGAGCTGGTGGTGGATGCTCGTGTGGTTCGTCGGCGCGATCGTCGCCCACGACCTCGTGACCTACCCCCTCTACGCGCTCGCCGACCGGTCCCTCGTCCTCGGGCGCTGGGCCTGGCGGCGCCGGACGCACCGCACCGCACCCCGGGTCGGCGTCGTCGACCACCTGCGCCTGCCGGCGATGGGCTCGGTGCTGCTGCTGGTCGTCTTCTGGCCGTCGATCAGCCGGGCCGGCGAGCCGGTCCTGCTCTTCGCCGCGGGTCGCACGACCACCGACTACCTCGATCGCTGGCTGTGGGTCACCGCGGGCCTGTTCCTGCTCAGCGCCGTCGTGTACGCGGCGCGCCTCGGGCGGCCGGTGCGGGACCGGCCGGACTAACCGGCGAGGAGCGCGGCCAGGGCCCCGACGTCGGCGACGTCGAGGTGGGGCCGCCGGTCGGCCGGCACGTCCCGGAACGCGTCGGCGTCCCCGAGGCCGGTGCGCACGGCCACGGCGAGCGCCCGGCCGCGGTGCGCCATCGGCACCTCGAGCGTGGGGTCGTCGCCGACCACCGCGAGCTCGGCCGGCGGCACCCCGAGGTGCCGCGCCGCCGCGCGCAGGGCCGGCAGCGCCGGCTTCCCGACGACGGTGACCCGGGCGCCGGTGAGGTCCCGGACCACGGCGCTGATGACCCGCGACGACCCGAGGGTGCGGCCCTCCGCCGTCGCGAAGTACGGCGACGGCGACGCGCTGTAGAACCGCGCGCCGGCCGACACCGCGGCGCAGGCGGCCTCCAGCGACGCGAAGGTCAGCTCGTCGCGGTACCAGCCGGCGAGGACGGCATCGGCGCTCGTGCCCCGCAGCGGCGGGACCGTCTCGAGGCCCGCGGCCTCGAGCGGCGCCGTGATCCCCTTGCCGCCGAGCACCATGACCCGCCGGTGCCCGCGGCGCCGGAGGACGTCGGCCGCCGCGACGGCCGGGGTGAGCACCGCGTCGTCGGGCACGGGGAGGCCTGCCTCCTGCAGGGCGTGCGCGCACTCCGGCGGCGTCTTCACCGTGCCGTTGGTGAACACGCAGAACGGCGTGCCCCGCGCCGCGAGGAGCTCGACGAACCCCACGGCGCCGGGCAGGGCGCGCAGGCCGCGGTTCTGCCGGTCGCCCAGCACGAGCGTCCCGTCCATGTCGAGGACGAAGCCGCGGGTGGCCCGCAGCCGCGCCACGGCGGCGGGGTCGGGCACCGGGTCAGGCACCGGGAGCTCCCCCGGCACGCCGGTGCACCGCCAGGCGCAGGCCCGGCTTGTCGATCTGCAGGTCGTGGACCGACGGCCGGTCGCCCAGCTCCCGCAGCAGGTCCAGCACCGGCGCCACGGCCGGGTTCGCGCGCTCCGGCGCCGGCCCCGCCGCGACCATCGCGTCGACCTGCTCGGCGGGCATGTGCGCGCGCAGGAGCAGCTCCTCGTCGCTCATGCCCGGGCCGAACCGCCGCCGCAGCTCCGCCGGGTCCGGGGCCGGCGGCTCCGCCTGCAGCTCGCGGGCCCGCGGGCGGTCGAGCACGCGGTCGAGCACGTCGGGCTCGATGGGGGCGGTCGGTCGCCCGAAGCTGCCCAGCGCGTAGCGGATCACCTGGTCGGGGACGGTCACCCAGCGCTCGCCCAGCAGGTTGAACAGGGCCTGCGAGACCACCATCTGCGGGAACGGCGTGACCATGATCGGGTGCCCGAGCTCGGCGCGGACCCGCCCGACCTCCGCGATGAGGTCGTCGAAGCGGTCCTCCATCCCGAGCTCGCGCAGCTGGCGGCGGGTCGTGGTCATGACGCCGCCCGCGATCTGGTGGTGCAGGAACGCGGCGTCGAACTCCTGGGGGCGCCCGGCCGGCAGGCCCTCGGCGGTGGCGATCCCGTCGACGAGGTCGCAGGCCCGGCCCAGCGCGTGGTCGTCGACGTCGACCCGGTGGCCCATGGCGCGCAGGTTCGCCACGGTCCGGCGCACCTCGGGCAGCGACGAGCCGTTGCCCAGCGCGCCGCAGCCGGTCTGCACCACCTCGACGCCGTGCTCGGGCGCGATCGCGTAGGTCAGCGGCGAGAGCCCGATCGTCGCGTGCGAGTGCAGCTCGAGCGCCGTGTCGCCGAGGGCGGCCTTGACGGCCGGGAACAGGGTGCGGGCGCGCTCGGCGGTGAGGATGCCGGCGGGGTCCTTGACGTAGACGCGGTCGATGTCGGGGCAGTCCCGCATCTGGCGGGCGAGGTCGGCGTAGAAGGGGTCGTCGTGCACCTCGCTGATCGTGAACGTCAGCGCGCCCACCACCTCGTCGATGCCGGCTTTCTTCAGCCGCCGCGCGGTGGCCCGCGCGGCGTCCATGTCGTGCATCGGGTCGAGGACGACGACCCGGTCGATGCCGTTGGCGGCGAGCCGGTCGTAGACCAGCTGCATCGTCTCGGGGTGGGAGTTCTGCCAGCTGATGAAGCGGAAGCCGGTGCCGATGAACTGCAGCTTCGTGCGCGGCATGAGCGCGCGGGTGCGGCGGAAGAGCGCCCAGGGGTCCTCGCGATGGGTGCGCACGAGCATCCCCATCGCGGTGCTCGAGCTGTAGTCCAGCGCCCGGAAGCCGACGCGCTCGAGCAGGGGCGCGAGGGTCAGGACGTGGGCGCTGCGCAGGCCGGCGGCGCCCCAGAGGCTCTGGTTGCCGTCGCGCAGGGAGACGTCGACGAGCCCGACGTCGGCCATCAGGAGACCTCCGCCAGGTCGCGCCGGCGGGCCTGCCAGCGCTCGAAGGAGCCGGTGTCGACCCCGCCCGCGACGAGCTCGGGGTCGTCGAGCAGCGCACGGTGCACCGGCGCGGTCGTCGCGACGCCCTCGATGCGCAGCAGGTCGAGCGCGGCCCGGGCGCGGGCGAGCGCGTCGGCCCGGTCGGTGCCGTGCACGACGAGCTTGGCGAGCAGCGAGTCGTAGTGCGGCGGGACCACCGAGCCGGCCTGGACGCCGGTGTCGACCCGGATGCCGTCGCCGACGGGGAGCACCACGCGCTCGATCCGGCCCGGCGAGGGGCGGCCCCGCGCGTCCTCGGCGTTGATCCGGCACTCGACGGCGTGCCCGCGCACGGCGACGTCCTCGGCGTGCAGCCGCAGCGGCAGGCCCTCGGCCACGGCGAGCTGCTCGGCGACGAGGTCGAGCCCGGTCACCATCTCGGTCACCGGGTGCTCGACCTGGATGCGGGCGTTCATCTCGAGGAAGTGGAAGCTCCCGCGGTCCCGGTCGTGGAGGAGCTCGACGGTGCCCAGTCCGCGGTAGCCCAGGTGGGTCGCGAGGGCCAGGGCGGCGTCGGCCATGGCGGCGCGGACGTCGTCGCCCAGCAGCGGCGCGGGGGCCTCCTCGAGGAGCTTCTGGTAGCGGCGCTGCACGGAGCAGTCGCGGTCGCCGAGGGCCACCGCGGACGTGCCGTCGCCGAGCACCTGCACCTCGACGTGGCGCCCGGAGGTCACGTAGCGCTCGAGGTAGACCCGCGGGTCGCCGAACGCCGCGCCCGCCTCGGCGACGGCGACGTCGAGGGCGTCCGGGAGCTCCGCGGCGGAGCCGACGAGCTTCATGCCCCGGCCGCCGCCCCCGCCGACCGCCTTGACCAGCAGCGGGTAGCCGACGCGGTCCGCGACGGCCCGCGCGCCCGCGAGGTCGGCGGCCTCCCCGCCCGGCACGACCGGCAGGCCGGCGTCGAGGGCGTGCGACCGCGCGGTCAGCTTGTCGCCCACCGCCTCGAGGGTCGCGACCGACGGCCCGACGAACACCAGCCCGGCCTCGGCGCAGGCCCGCGCGAGGGCCGGGCTCTCGGAGAGGAAGCCGTAGCCGGGGTGCACGGCGTCGGCGCCGGCGGCGAGCGCCGCGCGGACCACCGCCGCCGGGTCGAGGTACGACTGCGCGGCGGGCGCCGGCCCGAGGCGCACGACGCGGTCGGCCATCCGGGCCGGCAGCGCGTCGAGGTCGGCGTCGGACGCCGCGAGCACCGAGGAGATCCCGAGGCGCGCGCAGGTCCGGATCACCCGGGCGGCGATCTCGCCGCGGTTGGCGACGAGCAGGCGGCGGATCCTCACGGGGCCGGCTCCACCACGAGCAGCACGGCGTCGGTGTCGGCGAACTCCCCGTTCGCGGTGCGGAACTCGGTCACCGTCCCGCGGACGCCGGCGTGCACCGGGGTCATCATCTTCATCGTCTCGACGATCCCGACGACGGTCTCGGCGTCGACCTCGTCGCCGACCTCGACGTACGGCGGCGCGCCCGGCTGCGGCGCGCGGTAGAAGGTCCCGAGCAGCGGCGGGTGCACCGCCACCGTGCCCTCCGGCACCGCGGCGCCGGCGGGCCCGGGGGTGCTCGCGGGGTCGGCGGTCTCGGCGGGCTCGGCGCGCTCGACCGCGGGGCGGCGCCGCACCTCCTGCTCGGCGGTCCAGCCGGCCGCGCCCTCGCGGCGCACGGTCAGGGTGAGGTCGGCGAGCTCGAGGTGCAGCTCGTCGAGGCCGCTCCCGTCCAGCGCGCGCACGACGTCGCGGACGTCGTCGGGGGTGAGGTCCACGTCAGGCCCCCGACGGGCGCCGGCCGCCCAGGGCGTGGAGCACGTGGTCGAAGGCGCGGGCGGTCGGCGCGGCCACCTTCTGCCCGGCGCCCGCCGCGTCCCTGGCCGCCCACACCGTCTCCGGGCGGCTCTGCAGCAGCACGACGTCCCCGTCGGGCGCCAGCGCCCACTCGATGTCCTGCGGGCACCCGTAGTGCGCCTCGACCCGGCGCGCGACCGCGACGAGCGCCGCGACCTCGTCGTCGGTGACCGACGGGACGTCGCGCCGGTCGTCCGGGACCTCGCCCTCCACCACCCCGGCGCCGTCCGGGGCGGGCCGGTGCCAGCGGGTCTTGGTGGCCACGGTGCGCCGGTCGATCTCGCCCGTGACCTTGCTGACGACGAACGCGTCCGGCGTGACGTCGCCGCCGACCACCGCCGAGCCCAGGCCCCAGCTCGCGTCGATCGCGACGACCGACCGGTCACCCGTGAGCGGGCTGCGCGTGAACATCACCCCGGAGCTGCGCGCGTCGACCAGGTGCTGGACGACGACCGCCATCGCCAGGTCGGTCTCGGGGATACCGCGACGCAGCCGGTAGGTCACCGACTCGACGCCGTAGAGGCTCGCCCAGCACCGGCGGACGTCGCGCAGCACCGCCGCGACGCCCCGGACGCCGAGGTAGGTGTCCTGCAGGCCGGCGAAGCTGTCCTGGGCGCCGTCCTCGCTGGTCGCGCTCGAGCGCACCGCCACCGGCGGGTCCTCCTCGCCGACGTCGGCGGCCAGCCGCTCGTGGGCGGCGACGATCGCCGCGGCGACCTCGTCGGGCAGCGGCGCCGCCTCGACGGCCGCGCGCAGCTCGGCGCAGGTCGCCGCGACGGCGCCGGCGTCCGCGGGGTCGAGGGCCGCGACCGGGGCGCCGAGGTCGAGCGTGCCGACCGCCGCGCGGAACGCCGCCGTGGTGACGACGAACCCGTCGGGCACCCGGACCCCGGCCCGGCGCAGCTCCCCCAGGCTTGCGCCCTTGCCGCCGGCCGCGGGGACGTCGTCGCGGCCGAGGTCCGCGAGGGGCAGGACGGGGGTCGCCGGACCCGTCATCGCAGCACCGTGACGACGCCGCGGTCCCCGTCGACCCGCACCCGGTCGCCGGTGCGGATCTTCGCGGTGGCCTGGCCGGTGCCGACGACCGCGGGCATGCCGTACTCGCGGGCCACGATCGCCGCGTGCGACATCGTCCCGCCGATGTCGGACACGGCCGCGGCGATCTTGCCGAACACCGGTCCCCAGCTCGGCGCGGTCACCGGGCAGACGAGGACCTCGCCCTCGCGGACGGACCCGATGTCGTTGACGTTCATCAGCACGCGGGCGTCGCCCTCGACCACGCCGGGCGAGGCGGCGTACCCGCGGACCGTGTCCGCGTCGAGCGCCTCGGCGCCGAGCCAGGTCTCGATCGTCGCGTCGGTGATGCCCCAGAGCATCTTCACCGCCGGGTCGTTCATCGTCTCGGGCACCGGGCCCAGCGCCGGCGGCGGCGACCAGCCCGCCAGCGCCCCGAGGATCTCCTTGCGCCGCGCGACGATCGGCTGCCAGTGCCGGGCACCGAGCTCCCGCCCGCCCGACGCCCAGGCCAGCTGGACGTCGGCGAGCGCGTCCTCGACCTCGAGGTGGCGCAGGTGGAAGACGTCGTCGGCCTCGGCGAGCACGCCCCGCTCGGCCAGCAGCCCGCCGAAGGCCCGGATCTTCTGGAAGAACCGCGTCGTGAACCAGTGCTCGCAGTAGAACTTGTGCGACTCGATGTACGGGAACACCTGGCGGCACAGGCCCAGCATCTGGTCGAACGCGGCCTGCTCGTCCTCCGAGCCGAGCAGGGCGCGGTACTCGCCGGCGATCCGGTCGCGCTCCTGCGCCAACCGCTCGGTCGGCCGGGTGAGGTCCTCCCCGGCGCGGATCTGCTCGACGTAGCGCGGGAGCGCGGCGAACGGGACGGTCAGGTCGTCGGCCCACGACAGGTGGTGGTGGTAGAAGCCGTCACCCACCGAGACGTGGAACCACGGGTCCTTGGCGACCTCGAGCGCCGCGAGCCACCGGCGGCCGGCCTCGCCCCGCTCGGCCAGGCCGCTGAGCACCTTGTCCGGCTCGCTGCCCTCGACGAACAGGTCGGCGAGGTCGAGCTCGACGGCCAGCCCGGCGAGCTTCTTCAGCTCGTCGTCGGGCCGGTACATCGTGACGTCCATGCCGGCGACCATCCGGGCCACCGTCTGGTCGCCCATCTCCGGGAACGCCTGCTGGCAGAACTCGAAGAACACGACGTAGGCGCCGTAGCCGAGCATGAGGAACTCGGTGTGGTGGTGCCACATCTTCGAGTAGAGGTCGATGCAGCGGTGGAACTCCTCGCGCAGCAGGTGGTTGCTGGCGTAGCCGCGCGCGCCCGTCACGACCGCGAGGTCGTCCAGGTCGCCGAGGTGCGGCACCTCGACGGCCTCGATCTCGGCGATCAGCGCCTCGATCCGCTGCTGCCAGCCGGCGTAGAGCTGGTCCCAGTGCGCGTAGTAGTGCCCCGCGCGCTCCTGGAAGTGCGCGAGGCGGGCCTCGACCTGCGCGGGGTCGGTGACGGGGTTGGCCGTGATGTAGACCCGCCCGTTGACGATGCGGTACTCGATGCCCAGCGTCGTCGGGAAGCTGAACAGCCGCGCGGTGTTCGCCCCGATCGCGGTGTAGGGGATCTCCGAGGTCAGGCCGTCGAAGGCCGGGACGACCTCCGGGAAGTGCATCGAGTTGTAGAACCAGAAGCGTCCGTCGTCCTCGGGCTGGAAGCGGGAGAAGTACGGGTACATCTCCTCCCAGCCCTCGGCGCCCGCGACGGGCCCGATCTCGGACGGGAGCGGGAACCGCCCGCCGGGGGTCGGGCCTGACGGGGCTGACGGGGCCGCGCTGCTCATGGGCCGACCGTCGCCGAGCCGGCGGTGTGGGGCAAGCCACTCTTCTCATCGGACGGAAAACCTCTCCTAGCATCGGTGCGTGCCCCGCGACCGCCGACCACCGGTGCGGACCGCGCCCGGGCGGTCGGCGACGTCGCGGGCGCTGTCGCTGCTCGACGCGTTCGACGCCGCCC
The DNA here is from genome assembly GCF_028737255.1 of Actinomycetospora straminea. Taxonomy (GTDB): domain Bacteria; phylum Actinomycetota; class Actinomycetes; order Mycobacteriales; family Pseudonocardiaceae; genus Actinomycetospora; species Actinomycetospora straminea. Next base: position 9,086 of record NZ_JAQZAN010000041.1, read on the forward strand.
ACCCCGCGATGACGCTCTCGCAGCTCGCCCGGCGCGCGGGGCTGCCGGTCGCGACGGCCCACCGCCTCCTCGGCGAGCTCGTCGCGGCCCGCCTGCTCGCCCGGCGCCGCGACGGGTCCTACGAGATCGGGGCGCGGGTCTGGCAGCTCGGCCTCCTCGCGCCGCCGACGTCGCTGCGCGAGGCGGCGCTCCCCCACCTGCAGGACCTCGTCGTCGCCACCGGCCACACCGTGCACCTGGCCGTGCTCGAGGACCGCCGGGCGCTGGTCGTCGAGCGCCTCGCCCGGTCCCGCAGCCAGCCCACGCGGCACAGCCCCGGCGGGCACCTGCCGCTGCACTGCACCGCCGTCGGCAAGGTGCTGCTCGCCCACGCGCCGCCGGAGCTGCAGGTCGAGGTCCTGCGCGCGCCGGCCCGGTACACGCCCTGGACCGTCACCGACCCCGAGGCGCTGCGCCGCCAGCTCGCGACGATCGCGGCGTCGGGCTCGGCGCGCAGCACCCAGGAGCACCGGCCGGGCGTGTGGTCGGTGGCCATGCCGGTGACCGGCCCCGCGGGCGTCGTCGCCGCCCTCGGCGTGCTCGCCCCGCTGACCGCGCCCCGGCTCGCCAGTGCCCTCTCGCCGCTGGCGGCCGCCGCGGGCGCGATCGGCGCCTCGCTCGCCGACGTCGACCTCGGCGAGGCGAGCGAGGCGCCGCTGGCGCCGCTGCCGCCGGAGTGAGGGCCGGGTGAGCGGCGTGTCCCGACCGTGACCCGGCGGCCGTCCAGCGCCCCTGGTCCGGCGCCCGGCACCGGGGAAGACTCGACCCGGCGGAGGCGCGAGCCGGCGGAACGGATCGGGGAGGGACCGTGGAGCGCACGGAGGACGGAGCCGCAGATCGGACCGGGCCATGGTCCCCGCGCGAGTCCCCGCGCGAGTCCCCGCCCGCGGCGTCACGCCGCGCCCGCACCCCGTGGTGGGGCGCCGGCTTCGACGTGGTCAAGCGCGGCTTCGACCGCGAGCAGGTCGAGGAGGCCCTCGACAAGGCCGAGGCCGACCTGCGGGTGATGACCGCCGACCGCGACGCGATGGTGCGCGCCGAGGAGGCGACCCGGGCGGAGCTGCGCACCGTGCAGGCCGACCTCGACCGCGTCGTCTCGGCCCCGCTGTCGATCGACGGCATCTCCGCGCGGCTCCAGCACCTGCTGCGCCTCGCGCAGGAGGAGGCCGAGCACATCCGCGTCACCGCCGCCGACGACGCCGCGACCCTCGGCGAGCAGGCCCGCGAGCGCGCCCGCGCCGCCGAGGAGGAGGCCGTCGCCCGCGCCGCGGCGATCGTGGCGGAGGCCGACGAGCGCAGCGCCGCCCGCCTCGCCGACGCCGCCGAGCAGGCGACGGCGATCGTCGCCGGCGCGCAGGCGCAGGCCCGGGCGATGCGGCGCGAGGCGGAGCGGGCCCGCGACGAGGTCGAGCGGCAGCGCGCGGAGACCGAGGCCGAGCAGCGCGCCCTGGTCGAGCGCACCCGGGCCGAGGTCGACCGTCGGGAGCGGGAGGCCGCCGCGGACCGGGACCGCCGCGACGCCGACGCCGCGACCCGCCGGCAGCGGGTCGAGGAGGACTTCACGACCGGCCTGGAGGCGCGGCGGGCCGAGGCGGCCGCGGCGCTGGCCGACGCCGAGGAGCAGCGCCGGCGGGCCGAGGAGCGGGCCCGCGAGGTCGAGGCGGCCGCCGCGGCCCGGCTCGACGCGGCGACCCGGGCGGCCGAGGACCTCGATCAGCAGCGCCGCCGGACGGCCGCACAGCTCGCCGAGCTCCGGCGCACGCTCGAGCGGGCGCTGGGCGGGCCGGTCGAGCCCGAGACCGGCCGCGAGGACGCCGCCGAGCCGGGCCCGCCCGACGCGTCCCGGTCCGCCGCCTAGAGCCCGTGTCGCCGGCGTCCCCCGTCCCGCTGCGCGCGTGGATCGGCGCGACCGCCACGTCGCGAACCGTCGGCGCGGTCCTGCTGCTCGGCCTGGTGATCGAGGCCGTCCACCAGCTGCGCAGCGGCGACCACCCGACCGACCTGCCGATCGTCGACGACTGGCTGCACGCCGCGCTGATCCTCGCGTCCGGCGTGATCTGCGCCGTCGGCGCGCACCGCCGCGTCACCCCGGCCTCGCGCGCGGCGTGGTGGTGCTTTGCGGCGGCCCTGCTGCTGTTCGGGCTCGCGGAGATCGCGTGGGGCGTGCTCTACGCCGACGGCAGCCTGGTGCCCACCCCGAACCCGACCGACGTGCTCTACCTCGCCACCTACCCGCTGTTCATGGCGGGGCTCGTGTGCATGGTGCGGGCCCGGGTGGTCGACGTCCCGTGGTACCGCTGGCTCGACGGCTTCGTCCTGGTCCTGCTCGTCGCGACCCCCGGCGTCCTGATCGTGATCGAGCCGGTGCTGGCCGCCTCGCCGATCGACCCGCTGGGCCGGTTCGTCGTCGTCGCCTACCCGCTCGGCGACGTCCTGCTGCTCGGTGCGCTGCTCGGCACCCTGCCGCTGATGTCGTGGCGCTTCGGCGGCAGCTGGCCGTGGGTGGGGCTGGGCCTGCTCTGCCTGACGGTCGCCGACGCCACCTACAGCCTGTCGGTCGACGACCTCGTCTCCCACGACGGGCCCTACGACGTGCTGTGGAGCGCCGGGGCGCTCGCGTTCGCCGTCGGATCGACGCGCCTGCCGCGGGGTCCGCAACCGTCGCGGGAGATCACCGGCTGGCCCGCGATCGCCCTGCCGCTGATCGCCCAGCTGGTCGCGCTGGCCACCCAGATCTACGGCTGGTACCGGCCGCTGCCGCCGGCCGAGCGGCTGCTCACCATCGCCGTCCTCCTCGTCGCGATCGCCCAGATCATCGTGTCCCGGCCACAACCGCCCGCGGTGGAGGAGATCGACGTGACGGCCGACGACGAGGTCGTCGTCAGCGATAGCCCGTGACGTCCGCCGGCTTGCCCGCGTCCTGCACCTCGACGATGTATCGCCAGGCGTCCGGACGCGAGCCGTCGAGATCGGTGAACCCGTACACCTGCGCCAGGCCGCCGCTGGACAGCGACTCCCCGTTCCAGCGCGGCCGGTCGGGGTCCGCGGCGAGGGCGGCCACGGCGCGGCCGACGAAGCGCGGCGTCTCGGAGATCGCGAAGTGTGGCTCGGCGTCGAGGGCGTCGCGCCAGTTGTCCTCGCGCACCCCGAACATCTCCAGCATCATCTCCGAGCGCAGCCACCCCGGGGTCAGCGAGACCGCCGTCGCGCCGTGCTTCGCCAGGTCCTGGGCGTGCGACCACCCCATCCGGTTCACCGCCACCTTGGCGAGGTCGTAGAACGGCGAGAGCCGGTAGGTGACCGCGTTGTAGTCGGCGGTGCCGTCGGTCATCTCGACCAGCAGCCCGCCCGGCCGGCGGATGAGCAGCGGGAGCGCGAAGTGCGCCGTCACCAGGTGGGTGTCGACCGCGAGGTGGAGCAGCCGCAGCCCCTTCGCGAGGTCGTGCTCCCACACCGGGACGTCCCACTCGACGAGCAGCTCGCCGCCCCACACGTCGTTCACCAGCACGTCGAGGCGCCCCTGCTCGCGGTCGATCCGCTCGACCAGCGCCCGGACCTCCTCGTGGACGAGGTGGTCGGTCGGGACCGCGACGCCGGTACCACCGGCCCGGTCGACGAGCTCCGCGGTCTCCTCGATCGTCTCGGGACGGTCGTACTCGGAGCGGCGCCCCGCGGTGCTGCGCCCGGTGACGTAGACGGTGGCGCCCGCGGCCCCCAGCTCGACCGCGATCCCCCGTCCCGCGCCACGCGTCGCCCCGGCCACCAGCGCGACGCGGCCGGCGAGCGGTGCGCCCTGTGCGTCGTCCCCGTCCACGGTCATCCCCTTCCGTCGGTGCCGGTCGACAGCGTGGACCCGGACCCCGACAGCCCCGTCCGCCCGCGGCGCCGGCGGCGGGCGACCACGACCGCCACCACGGTGGCGCCGGGCAGCAGCAGGGCGACGAGGGTCAGGGTCGGGAGCCACGGCCAGCGCGGGCCGTCGAGCACCAGGCCCTCGGCGGGCAGCTCGACGACCGTCGCGACCCAGCGGGCCGTCGCGGTGTCGGTGGTGCGGGCGAGGTCGGTGACGACGGCGTCGTAGGCGAACCCCGGCGCGTGGTGGACGTACTCCGGGGGCGGCGCGGCGAGGGGGGCGGTGATCGGCCGGGCGGCGGCGCCGGGGACGACGAGGCGGTCGATGCACGACGCCCCGCCCGCGAGGTTGTCCCGCGGCAGGAACACCAGGCCGTGCCGCGAGCGGACCGGCGCGCCGTCCACGCCGAGGGCGAGGGTGCGGGTGGCCAGCGACTGCCCGCCGTAGGCGTCGAAGACCGAGGCGAGCTCGATCTCCGCCACCCCGTCGTCGAGCAGGACACCGACCGTCGTGGGGTCCCAGCGGTAGCCGGCGTTGAGGATCGCTGGCGGGTCGGGCACCGCGAGCCGGTCCTGGGCGGGCGGGTCCGCGCGGAAGTACCGCCACCCCACCGCGGCCGCGGCCCGGTCGGCGACCGCGGGCCCCGCGAGGCGTTCGACGACGTGCAGCGTGCCGTCGATACCGGCCAGGATGCCGGCGGTGGAGACGACGTCGCCGTCGTCGACCACCCGCTGCCCGCGCACCCAGTCGACGGCCGGGTGACGCGCCGCGTAGCGGCCGAGCCGGTTCCAGTGGCTGGTCGCCGGGCGCCCGTCGAGGAGGCCGGCGGCGGCCACCGTCCCGGCGCCGTTGCACACGCTGAGCACCATCGCGCCCCGGTCGGCCTGGCCGCGCAGCCAGCCGGCCACGGGCGCCGTGGTCGCGGGCTCGTCGTCGGGCGGGGCCGGGACGACGACGAGGTCGGCGCGCGCGGTGCGGCCGGCCAGCTCGTCGAACGTGAGGTCGGGGACGAGGTCCAGGCCGCCGGTCAGCGGCAGCGGCCGGCGCTGCGGGGCGACGGTGTAGAGGTTGAAGCGGCCGGTCTCGGCGAGGACCTGGTACGGGGCGAGGACGTCGGAGACCAGGCCGCCGCGGTCGGAGACGACGACCACCGCGGTCGGCCGGCCCGGATCGTGCGGCGGCGGTGCGGGCGCGGGGACGACCCGGGGCGGGCCGGGCGTGTACGGATCGGTGAACGCGCGGGGCGCGACGACCGCCGCGCTCACGGCGGGCAGGAGCAGGACCGTGACGACCGCGGCGAGCACGAGGGCGGTGCGACGCAGGGCGCCGACCCCTCTCACAGCCCGTACTCGTGCCGCCGCCAGAGCATCGCGGCCAGCATCAGCGGAAGCATGACCACGTGGCCGGCCAGCATCAGCGCCGAGCCCGACAGGACGCCGAGCCCGTAGGGCACCAGCAGCGCCACGAACGGCAGGGACATGACCGCCGCCATCTCGGCGATCCGCGGCCACGCGTGCCGGCGCACCGCCATCCACAGCACCATCGCGACGGTCATGTCGGTCGCCATGACGAGCGCGTGCACGCCCTCGGACGCAACCCAGGCCGCGGGCCACAGCGGCGCCAGCGCCACCATCCCGACGACCATGGCGACGACCATCTCCAGGTAGTGCCCGGCGAAGCGGGCGAGACGCCGTCCCCGCGACGGCGACGCCGGAGCCGGGGCCGTGGTGATCTCCGCGGCGAGCGCCGCGTCCTGCGTGCTCTCCTCGACGATCATGCGGACCTCCCTGTCGTGGTGGTGGTGACGACGAGGGTCTCCGCGTGGCGGGTCGCGGCCGTAGGCCGGAGGTCACGGGTCGGGGTCACGGGTGCGCCGTGACCCGTGCTGTGAAGAGAATCGACCGCATTTGGGCTACGCGGCCTTGTCGAGGGTGACGC
>NZ_JAQZAN010000042.1 GCF_028737255.1 Actinomycetospora straminea
CAACAACGGTCAGCCCAACAACGGTCAGCCCAACAACGGTCAGCCCAACAACGGTTGTCCGGACGGGCTATGGCTGGACCCTGGGACTTATACGTGCGTCCAGAATCCTTGCCCTCCCGGGTGGCAACCCGCGCCTCGTTATGAATGCATACCCCCGGCAGGCGTTGGCTGGGGTGGAGGTGTTGCACCTAACCCAGGCGGGAGCGGACCCGGTGGTGTGCCGAACCCGGGCGTCATCGGCCCCGGGCCTGGGGCCGTGCCTAATTCGGGCGGGATCGGCACCGGTGGCGTCCCTAATGTGGGCGTGATCGGCTCCGGCGAGACGGGCCGCCCCGGCGACTGCGTAGTCGGAGTTGAGGGTCCCTGCAATGGCGTGCCCGACCCAGGCGCGATCGGCCCCTCTCCCCGCCAAGGTACTGGCTCAAACGCGGTGCCGTGTCCTGCCGGGCAAACAGCGGTAGCCAGCGGCCAATGCGTGCCTTTCAGCGTCATCGGCCCTGGGCCGACAACGACAACGACAACGACAACGACTGCGCCGACAACGACAACGACAACGACTGCGCCGACAACGACAACGACGACGACTGCGCCGACCACGACCACGACTGCGACGACGACGACCGAAGAAAACACAACGGAGGCCGAGAGCGAAACCGCTGAGGGATAGAGGTGACGTCGCCACTAGGAACTGAACGGCTCGGCCTCACGCCCGCACGCCTGGCGCCATTATTGCGCGCTCATATTGACCGAGGCGAACCCGGCTGGTCCGCCCGAGGTTCGGTGTAGTCGGTACTCTGCTGCGTACGAACTTTTCTGGACTCCCTTGGCGCACGGCTGACTACTCCTCGCTGCTCCCGCGCGTGTAGTGAAGCGCACCGGGTTCAGTGGGGCGAACCAGTTTGTGTGGTAGTGCGCTACTCAGGCCCACCTAGCCGAACAGCCAGGCGGCAGTGCCGCCGAGCGCCGGGCCCACCGTGACCTCCCACCGGTAGATGTAGAGCCTCGTCCAGGTGGCCAAGCTCCAGAACGGCAGCGCATGACGGAGCCGGTGCGGCCACAGATGGCAGCGAGCGCAGAGCCACATGAGGTCCCGGTCGAGCTCGTGGCCAAGCCGCGTGTAGGTCAGGTGGTGCAGGTGGATGCGCCGGGTCGCTCCACAGTTCCGGCACTTCTTCGGGTGGTGCACCTCGTACGCAGCGATCCGCTGCCGTCAGCGAGCGCTCCGGATGTACGACTCATAGAAGGCAGAGCGGGCCACTCACCGCTGCGCTGCGAGCTCCACCCGAAGTCGGTAGCCCTCGAACGGCCAGAGCTGACGCAGGGCGTCCTCGTAAGCGAGCTTCTGCCCGAGCTCCTCGTTGAAGTTCTCCGGAGACGCCGGCGCCGACTTACCCACGACCGTGAAGCCAGTCCGCGTCGTGACGATGCAGATCGTCAGCAGATCCAGCGGGTGGGCTCCGTGGTGCTCCGAGTCTCCGAGCACCAGCCGGCCGGGGTTCAGGTAGTCGACCCGGTCGATCTGCGCCTTCAGGTCGTCGAGCGTCACCCGAGGTGCGGTGGCAACGGCAGCGGATGCTTGATCTGTCTCTTCGAGGCTTCCCATGCCCCTCTGGTCTAGCCGCTCGGCACCGTCCCATCGCGCACGTACGTCCTGCCCTCGCGCTCCATCACCAGCTGCTCGTCGGCCGCCGGCACGTGGTCCGGTCAGCACCAACTCGTCACAGACCCGGCACCGATACGACCGGTGGCCCCCGCTACCTCGAGGCACGCCCTCGCAGTGACAGCTGGCCCACCCGATGAGCACTCGGTTCGGGCCGAAGCGGTGGCCCTGGCTGCAGCCGTCCGGCGGGATCTCGATGAGCTCTCCTGGCACCTGGCCATGATGCGTCAGGGGTCGGACAGAGGCCCATCTACTGGCACAACCCTGCCTCGAACTCATGGACGAAGTTCCATTGCCTCCACGAACGAGTTAGTAGGCGTTTCCAGTTGACTTCCTGACCGCCACGCGGACAATCCCGGACCATGGCACAGAAGACGGTCGTCTCCCTCATCGACGACCTCGATGGCACCGAGGCAAATGAGACCGTTGAGTACGGTCTCGACGGCGTCACCTACGAGATCGACCTGAACGACGACAACGCGACCAAGCTCCGCGACGCTCTTGCTCCCTACGTCGCAGCCGCCCGGCGTACCAGTGGCAAGCGGTCTACCGTCAAGGACGCGGTCAAGAAGGCGGTCGGCGGCACCCCCAAGCGGTCAAGGGAAGAGAACCAGCGCATCCGAGAGTGGGCGAAGAAGCAGGGGCTCGAGGTGTCCGAGCGGGGCCGCATCCCGAACGAGGTGGCCGAGGCGTACGACGCTCGCCAGCTCAGCAAGTCGCCGGGCTAGTCCTACCGGGCTTCCGGAGGCCGAGGGATTGTGAAGCCGGTCGACTGCTTGGGCTTGCACTCGCCCCGGCAGCTCGGTCCGGCGCAACCCTCCACCATGCCGACTCGGTCCCAGTGACCCATGAACACCGGAGCAGTACTGACGACTTCTTTGACGAGCGTTTCCATGAACCTCAATAGTATGACTAGTCATACTATTGTGCAAATAGTGAACTCCCGCCCTTCGGTTGGGCAAGCCCTTCGCCCTACGGGCTCGGACTCTCGCCGTAATGGGAAGGCGTGCCTCGCGACTCTCTTAGAGGAGAACGGTGACTACTGGCCGTAGGGGCTATCACTCAGGGCTCGCGCTGGCTTCGGTGGGCGCCGTTGCGGCAGTCTTTCTCGGCACCACGTTTGGTGTCGGTGGCGCTCTTGACCAGCCGCCCCAAACGGATTTCTACAGCACGTCGGCTCAAGTGCTGGCTGGAATACTCGTGGCATTGGCTATCGAATTCGGTAACGCAATGAGAAGCGACCCCACACAGGCACAGATCGTCGTCACCGGCTACTGCGGCGGCATGGGCCTGGTTTGTGTCCTGAACGGTCTGACTTGGTCGTTCGCAGGTCTACTGGACCCAGGCGAACCCATTCCATTCCAGCAGATCGCCGGCAGTGTCGCTGGTGGGATCACCGCCGTCACGATCCCGTTTCTCTACAGCTTCTGGGCATTCCCTCGCAGGATCAGGGAGTCGCTGTCAGACGGATAACCAGCTCAGGCCGCCTTCCCACAGCCGCGCTGCGTGGATGGTCATCGTGGCGGGGAACTTCGTCTGATCGTTGACCAGCGCCTTGGCGTCCCTAGGCCAGGAGCCGTTCACTGCAAGGTTGCAGATGAGGTACATGGGCCGGTCGGGCACGTAGCTGGCATCGGCCTGAGTCGCCAGCTTGCCGTCGATGTAGAAGTCGACACCGTCCGTCTTCACGTGCGCGCCGTACGTGTGGCGCTCCGTCATGGGCTTGGCCAGCGTGATGGACTTCGGGCCCATCTGGTCGGAGTAGGCGCCGGGGCGGGTCGTGCGCTTGTGAGCGTTGACCTTCGCTACCGAGGGCTGGTGCATCAGGCCTTCGAGGATGTCGAGCTCGGGCGGGGCGTTGCCCTCGACCGGGATGAGCCAGCCCGCCGGCCACAACCCGGATCCCGCCGGCAGCTCGAGCTCGACTTCTCAGAAGCCAAAGCGAGCCTCAGCGATGCCCTTGGTGTTGACCGCTCCCGACGTGAAGGGCAGCGACCTGCGACCGTCACGCAGCTGGCCACGGACGCCGTTGTTGACGATGGTCGCCGGGACCGGCGAGTTCTCACGCTTCGCCACGAGGTTGATGGCCTCTGACCGAGCACCTGCGATCGCCGGCAAGTGCTCGACGTTCGCCGGCACGTACGCCTGGTCCTCCCGGTTGCCCTCGTTCGTCGACCACTGCGGACCCCACGGGTAACCCGTGCGCCTGGCCAGCTCCGCAAGGCTGGAGAACTTCGACACCCACTCCCCCGGCACACCGAGGGGTCCGCTCGCCGGCGACGGCACCTGCGCCTTCAGGTCGGCGATCTGTGCCTGCAGGGCGCCGATCTCCGCTTCGTACTTCATCGCCAGGTCTTCCACCACCTCTTCGGCGGCATCAACGGCTTGACGGATGTTGTGGAAGGGCGTCGACACTCTCGGTCCTGCTTTCTGTGGAACTGCCCGCAGCTTTGCACCGCTGGGCGTGGTCGTCGAGACGTCAGGCCTTCGCCGACTTCCCTTTCATCTGTGAGAACACTTCGAACGCCTTAGTGATGTCGGCGGCGAACGCCTCGCCACTCACCTCGATGTTCTCCGTCCTACCGCCAGTGGCCAGCTGCATTCGGCCATCTCATAGACCGGCTCCATGTCCTCGTTGAGATTCAACAAGCCGTCCGAGATCTCGTCCTGGTCCACCACCTGGCGGTCGATCTCGACCCCAACTAGGTGCTCAGGGCACTCAGGCAACGGGGCATCCAACAAGAGCGCCTCGAGGATGTTGTGCTGGTGCGTGCCGATGTCGGCCGCCAACTTGCGTAGACGCTCTGCCTCACCGGTGACCCACTTCAGAGTCGCTTCCATGCCCTCATCCTTGAGCTTCTGCATCACCTCTTCGAGGTTGTCCAGGATGAACATCGCAGTGGTCTTGCCGTGCCACTGGCGGAGAAACGGCTTGTCAGTCGCAGCCCCCAGAGCGGTCGTCATCGACACTATGAATCGCGACTCAACGAGCGTGTTCAACTTGGAGGACGGCGACAAGTTCTTCACCGCTGAGTTCACCGTCAACCCGTTCGAGACTCAGTAACCAATTTCCCTGATTGCCTAGAGGCTGCGACCGCCCTCCCTCCCGGTCAAGGGTCGCTCAGAAACTTCTTGGCCTTCGGCCGCTTCGCTGCAAGAACTTTCTTCACTTCCTCCCTATGACCGTGAGCCTCCGAGGGCGGCACGGCCGTCTCCGACGGCGAGGCCCAAACCCACGGCCTCGCCTCGAAACGGCAATCAGGGAGATGACAGGCGATGAGCAAGGAATCGGCCGAGTGGCTCAACCGGAACGTCCTCATGGCAACACGGACGCACGGGGAAAGGCCTGGCACTGGCGTGCGAGCGCCCAGGGCGACGAGCCCAACCACTACCCGGGCTTCGTGCCCGTGGACGACGTTCTGCGGCGCCTCTTCGACTGGACCGCCGTCGAGCTGCCCGTGTACGTCGCGGTCCCTGGTGAGGGCGACGAGAGCGAGTACCGGGCCCTGCCGGGCCGTAAGGCGATCGCAGCCGACGACACGTACGAGGTGCTCGGCCTGTTCAAGGACGGGTACGCCCCGCACCAGTACCGGGAGTGGCTCCTCGAGAACGTGAGCACGATCCTGGACGACGACCTCGGCATCAGCTCCGCCGGCCTACTCCGGAACCGAGCGGTGGCGTGGGTCGAGGTGTCGGTCCCCGACTCGATCACGACGCCCGAGGGTGTGGCGTTCCGTCCCAACCTGCTCGCCTGCACGAGCTTCGACGGCACGGTGGCCACGACCTACAAGCGGACGATCACCAACACCGTCTGCGACAACACCATGGGTGCGGCGCTGCAGGAGGACGGCCAGCAGCTCAAGGCGAAGCACACCAAGAACTCCGGCATGAAGATCGCTGACGCCCGGGAGGCCCTGGCGATCGTGCACACGGCGGCCGACGACTTCGCCGCCGAGGTGGCCCGGCTGTGCGACGTCACCGTGACGGACGCCCAGTGGTCGCAGTTCCTCGCCGGGATCGCCCCCGACGGTGACTCGAAACGCTCCAAGACGATGGCGGCCGAGAAGCGCAGCCAGCTCGACAACCTGTGGCGCTTCGACGCCCGGGTGGAGCCGTGGAGCGGCTCGGCCTGGGGCGCCCTGCAGGCGGTGAACACCTGGGGCCAGCACATCCGAGGCACCCGGGGCGCCACGCAGCGGGCAGAGCGCAACGCCATCGAAACGATCGACGGCTCGGTCGAGGCCGCCGACGCCGAGGTGCTGAAGGTGCTCGCCGGGATCTCCGGCTGACGAGCGGGGCGGGAGCCCACTTTCCCGGGGCTCCCGCCCCTTCCCCCGACTGTTCGTTTCGTCAGATACGGAGTCTCCGCCATGTACTGCCCCGTTTGCCTCGAGGAGGTCGAGGAGGGTCGGCCCGTCGACTGGACGATGCCCGAGTTCCTCCCGGTCCCGACCTACCGCCACTCGCTCGACGGCTCGACCCTCTGTATCCGCATTGGGATGAACGGCTACGAGCCCACCGAGCCGACCTTCACCCGCCTCGAGTTGATCCGCCAGCGCACCGAGGCGATGCAGACCGCCGAGGCGCAGCGCCTGGCTCTGGTGGTCGAGGAGCTCGACGCCGGCGGCAGCTGGGCCGAGGTGCTCACGGCCGCCGGCGTCGCCGGCGACGGCATAGCCACGGACGAGCTCGAGGAGATGGTCACCGACTACCGCCACCAGCGGGAGGAGTGATGTTCGATCCCGTGCCAGCCCTGGCGGAGCGCATCGTCACGGCCGAGCATCTGTTGTCCATCCACCGAGGTGACCGAGACGGCGCCCGCAGCCGGATGAGTGCGAGCTTCCACGGGTCGAGCGGAGGCACGGTGTCGTTCCAGGTCGACGGCCAGGTGGTCCGGTAGTCGGCCGCCGGTGGCCACCGTGCAGAGGTAAAGGTCTCGGCCCTGTTGGCGTTCGCCGTCGAGCGGATGACCGACGAGGCGGGCGAGCGCATGGCCGCCTGCTACGCCGAGTACGTCGCCGCAGCGACGGCCAACTCCGCCTTGGCGGGCCCGCTGTACGGGAAGGACCCGGAGGGCAACGAGGCGAAGGGCCGGGAGTACCAGCGGGCGCGCCGGGCCCTCTACGAGGCTGCCGCAGCAGTGTGGACAACCCAGCCGGCCGGCGCTCAGCTCGGCCTCTTCTAGGCGATCCGTCCGATAACGATTGCTGGGGCTCGCTCGCTCGCGGGCCCCCACAAGATCGCCTCGAGGCCAGGACCGCCGCCGCGGCGGCCGCCAGCGAGTGACGTACGCCACACTTGGCAGCCATCTTGCACAGATCGGCCCCCACCAGGACCTAGGTCCCGACACTCGCTGATGGAGGAGGGAAGCTCATGGACCCGCTGCTCACCGTGCGCGCCGCGCTGGTCTTCCTGGTGGTCTGCGTGGTGGCGATCGTGGCGTTCGTGCTCGCCTACGTAGCCTCGACCCCGCGCAACCCGGCCACCGCTGCCCTGGTTGCCGGAGCCGCTGCCGGCGGAGCGCTTCTAACTATCAACCAATTGATTGGTGGTTGAGGCCGTGAACACCCCCACGGAGCCAGAACAGCCCGGCGACGAAGCCACGGAGGCGGCACTCACCAGACCGCCGGCGCTATCGCCAAGCATGCCTGCTGGGTCGTTGGCCGAGTACACGACCTTCTACAAGAGCGCTGTACCTCAACTGACCGCCTACATCATGGCCGTCTACAACGCCTCGAAGCGCGAAGCGGCGGAGTGCGCCCACGAGGCGCTCGTCCAGTACCTCCATCACCGGACGCGTGTCCAACACCCGATGGCGTGGTGTCGTCAAGCAGCGAAGTCAACCTTCCTGAAGCGCATGTACGACGCGGTGGAATCATTCGCCGAAATCCCGGCCACGGGCGCTCCGCTCTACCAGAGCGACAACACCGAGGACCCCGACAAGAAACAGCGCGCCACCCTGCTTCCGCTGATCGCGCAGCTGGCCCCACGCCAACGTGAGGTTGTGACGCTCGTCCTTGCCAGCTACTCCCACAAAGAAATTGCCGAGGAGCTTAACCTGACGGAGGACGTCGTCCGCAGCAACCTGCGTCATGCCAAGGAGCGGCTGACAGAACTCTACGACGCGCAGCGCACTAAGGGATCGGGGGAGCACCAGTGAGCGCAAACAACCCGCACGAGGTGGACGCGGTCTTCGCTCGGCTGACTGGGGAGTACAACGATCTCGTCAACGAGCTCGTCGCCGAGCTCGACCTCGACGCCGGGCTCGAGGTTGCCCTGCAGGCGCAGCGGTACAGCGAACTGGTGGAAGAACTCACCGAGGAGCTCGACCTCGACAAGGGCGTGAACGCAGCGCTCGATACACTCAACCCGAAAGCGGTCGACTCGCAAAGCCCGGACTGGCCCAATTACACATACAACGAGCACTCGAAGCCAGTAACCCGGCCCGAGGTGAAGCACTCCGACGACGCTCGCCCTCCATCGCAGAACGCCCGCGTCGGCCAAGTCCTAGACGACATCGCGGCGATCCGGAACGCGGCGATTCCATTCACGCCATCCCGCCGGATGGTGGACACCCTCGACGAGCTCGCCAACGGCATCCGAACCCGATACTTGTCTCGGGAGGCCGCGACGGAGCTCGTTGCCAGGGCGCAGGGGGAATGGGCGTGGACAATGGACGCTCTGGCTAGGTCGAGCCCATCCACCAGAACCTTTGACGCAGTGGAGCAGGTCCTGAATCTTGCCGAGGACCTGAAGGCCCTGGGCCACAAGGTCTACCTGTTGTGGGAGCCCTCGACGTCGGACCAGTGGTCGGGCGATTGGAGCCGAACCTGACGAGGTGCTGGGGCGTCATGCGCTCTGGCAGTTCTCACACGGAAGCCCAAGACGAAGCCGCCCGGATGAGGGGCTGCCCCGGTGACGGGAGACAAGGTGCATGGCTGATGAGGAGGACACGCCGAAGAAGTCGGGGCGGCGGCTGACCTGGCGAGCAGCCCGCGACTACGTCGTCAAGCACAAGCGCAAGTTCGCTGTCGCCGGCGGCCTGGCGGTGTTCGGCCTGCTCTGGTGGCTGGTACCGCTGCTGTTGTACCGCAGTGGCGGGTCTCCAGACGCACTGCTCACGGCCGTGACCACGACCCGAGTAGGCCTGCTGGCGGGCTTCGTGGGCCTCGGAGCCCTGGGCACCTTCTGGGTAAACAGCCGGACCTTGCGGATCACTGCCAAGACCTTCGAGGTGACTGAGCAGGGCCACCTCACCGACCGCTACACCAAGGCCATCGGCCAACTCGGGGACGAGCAGCTCGACGTCCGCCTTGGTGGCATCTACGCCCTCGAACGCCTCGCCATCGACTCCGAGCGTGATCACCCCACCGTTGTGGAAGTCCTCAGCGCCTTCGTCCGGGAGCGCAGTAGGCCCGACCGAACTGAGAAGCCGACAGTCGCTGAGGTGCTTCAATCCCTCCTGGCGGACTCGGAGAAGCCAACATCAGGGGAAGCGCAGGGCGACGGCCCGGCTCCAGCTACCGACGTCCAAGCCGCTCTCGCAGTGCTGGGCCGTCTACCTGTCAGGGAGGGCGTGAGTCGAGGCGATCTATCGGGGGCGACCTTGACTGGCGCCAACCTCCGTGGGGCTAACCTGACCGGCGCCAACCTCCGTGGGGCTAACCTGACCAGCGCCACCCTGGAGAGCGCGAACCTGACCAGGGCCGATCTCACTGAGGCGGACCTGACCAGGGCCAGCCTCTGGAAGGCGAACCTGACCAGCGCCGATCTCCCTGAGGCTGACCTGACCGGCGCCAACCTCCTTGGGGCTGACCTGACTGGCGCCACCCTGGAGAGCGCGAACCTGACCGACGCCACCCTGGGCCCGGACCTGACCCATGCCTGGCTCTACGGCGCGGACCTGACCCGCGCCAGACTCGGAGGGGCGGACCTGACCAACGTTAACCTCGGCGAGGCAATTCTGACCGACGCCCACCTAAGCGGGGCGAAACTGAGCGACGCCAACCTCGAGCAGGCGAACCTGGCAAACGCAGACCTCGGCGGGGCAGACCTGACTGGCGCCTGGCTCCGTTGGGCGAACCTGAGCAGAGCCGCTCTCCCTGCGGCGGACCTGACCCACGCTGGCCTCATCGAGGCGAACCTGACTGGCGCCAACCTCTACAGGGCGAACCTCACCAGCGCCAGTCTCGAGCGGGCGAACCTGACCGAAGCTAAGGGCGTGACGCGCAGACAAATCGCCTCTGCGCTAGGCGATATAGCGACCTTGCTGCCCGACGGAATTCCCCGGCCCAAGTCCTGGGGCTGACGGCCGCCTCCGGGCTTGAGTTACTCGAGGAGAGGAGCAGCGCCCTCAATCTCCGGGCCTCGATCTGAAGGACGCCGTCGCCGAGTCACTGTGGGGTCCCCTCTGATCCTGATGGTCCTCTTCAGGAGCATCCTCCGCCGGGACGCTCGTGCTGTGAGGGGCCGTGGCCGGCACACGGTCGGCGACACGGCTGAAGACACTGACGATGTCGTGCAACACGGTCGGAACGCCCTTGGTCTCCGCTCGACAGAGCGCCACGATCACAACGAAGCCCACGACCAGGGTGAGCAGCAGGATCGGGCTGATGAGCAGCACCGCGACAGAAACGGACATTGTCATCCTTCGGGCACCAGGAGACCCCGCGCGTCGCGAACGGGCGGGGGGCAGGGGGTAGGGAGCCGGGCGCGGGATCAGGCCTCGTCGACGCAGCAAACCGTCACCGGGTTGCGGACGTCCCGGAGCTTGGCCGGCTGCCCCTTCTCATGACGTCTGAGCTTCGAAGTCGAGATCATGAGCCCGCGGACGAGGTCGGAGGCCTTCTATAGGAAGCATGTCGCTGTGCAACTTGGCCGGGCAGCTTGAGCCGAGCACCTTGCAGGCCTGCTGTATCCCGTGACGGCGCACTCAGGCATCGAGTCATTGGGGCCGTTGCCGGTCGTTGATGGCGCAGTAACGACAGAGCGAAGGCATTGAAGGGCACGCTCCGACTCGTACCTCGACACGTCCATCCGTCTCAACACCCCGATCGACTGCTCGCTCTGAGCAGTCGATCGACAGCCAAGCAACTGAACAAGGAGTAATCAGATGTCAGCAACACCCACCGTCGAACGAAAGAACGTCGACCCGAAAGAGCTACTGCTCGACGTCAACGTTCGCCAGGACACTCAACTCGATCCCGACTTCGTGGCCAGCGTCAGGGAGAACGGCGTGCTCGTTCCCCTCGCTGCCGTGCGCACCGCATCCGGCGACCTTCGTGTCCGCTTCGGCCATCGCCGCACCCTCGCCGCCATCAAGGCTGGTCACGAGACCGTCCCGGTCGACGTCATCGGGAACGAGGGCGACGACGACGCAACGCAGATCGAGCGCATCCTGGGCCAATTTGCCGAGAACGAGCACCGAGCCGGGTTGACCGACTCGGAAAAGATCGACGCCGTTCAGCAGCTTTCCGCCTTCGGCATGAAGCCCACGCAGATCGCCAAGCGAGCCCGCATCGCCAAAGAGGACGTGAAGGCTCGGCGACACAGGCGAGCAGCGCGACGGTATCGAGTCCACGCTGCGAAGAACACCTTCGGACCCGCCGGACCGCTTGACCAGACGCCGGTCACGATCACCGCTGTGGCCCGCTGCCTCGTTGTCGACGACGCCGGGTAGATAAGGGCGCCGTTCTGGCGCACCAGCGAAGCGGTCATCGGCGGCTGGGCACCGGGCCGCGGTCGGCACCACGGCAGCCTCGGCGCGGTGCTGCTCGGCCACCCCCGGCCCGGTGGGCAGCTGCGCTACATCGGCCACGTCGGTACCGGCTTCACCGATACCGCCCGCGACCGTCTCCGCGACCTCCTCGCCGGCGGGGAGCGCGCGGCGAGCCCGTTCGGCGGGCCTGTCCTCGACGAATCCCGCGCCCGGTGGTGCGCACCCTGCCACGTCGGCGAGGTCCGGTTCTGCAGCTGGACCGACGACGGGCACCTGCGTCACCCGTCCTGGCGCGGCCTGCGACCCGACCGCGACCCAGCCGAGCTGATCTCGCCGGGAAGCGGCTGATCGGAGGTCCTGACATCAACCGACCCGCGCAGCCGCACCCTCTGCACTGCGAGTCGGGGCGTCGACCTCGACGGCACCGACCGTGGGCTCCGCTCTGTGGGTGGGGGAGACGGGCCGCGTGGGGCGGGTGGGTGAGCGCCCTGGAGCGACACCCGTCACGCGCTCACGGTTCGTCCAGCCGCGCGAGGGAGGCACTGATGGCGCTAGCTGAAGCTCCCCACTCCTGCTAGATCAACTTCCCCAGGTCGTACGGCGGCTCCGGCGTGGTGCCGGGGCCGGGAGCGGGCCTGTCGCTGGGCTGCTGGTCAGTGATCACCAGCAGAGCAGCGGGAGGCCCGGGTGCTGTCCTGGGAGGCAGATGTGGAAGCGCACGCGTTGCGCGAGCAGGGCTGGACGATCTCGGCGATCGCCCGGCATCTGGGCCATGACCGCAAGACCATCCGCGCCTACCTCGAGGGCCGACGGGTCCCCGAGGCGCGGGTGCGCCGCGAGCCGACGGTGGCCGAGCCGTTCCTGGAGTACTGCCGGCTGCGCCTGGGCGAAGACCCGCACCTGTGGGCCTCGACCCTGTTCGACGAGCTCGCCGGGCTCGGGTTCAGCGGGTCGTATCCGTCGTTGACCGCCGCGATCCGCACCCACGGGTTGCGGCCGCACTGCGAGCCCTGCCAGGCCTCGAAGGGCCGGGACACCGCGGTGATCACCCATCCGGCCGGGGAGGAGACCCAGTGGGACTGGGTCGAGCTGCCCGACCCGCCGACGGGGTGGGGGCTCGGGCGAGAGGCGCATCTGCTGGTCGGGTCGCTGGCGCACTCGGGACGCTGGCGGGCGGTGCTCGCCGAAGCCGAGGACTTCCCGCACCTGATCGAGGCTCTCGACCGCGTGACCCGCAAGCTGGGCGGGCTGACCCGCCGGTGGCGCTTCGACCGGATGGCCACCGTCTGCTCCCCGCAGTCGGGGACGGTGTCGCGGCGTTCGCGCAGGCCGCCAAGCACTACGCGGTGGCGGTCGATCTGTGCCCGCCGCGGCACGGCAACCGCAAGGGCGTGGTGGAGAAGGCCAACCACTCCGCGGCGCAGCGCTGGTGGCGCACCCTGGGCGACGACGCCACCGTCGCCGCTGCGCAGCAGAGCCTTGACGAGCTCTGTGAGCGTCTCGACGGCCGGGTCCGGCGCCGTGACGGCGAGCGAACCACGGTCGCCGAGCTCGCCGCGGATGAGGGCTGCGGGCGGCGCCGGCGACGGCGTTCCCGGCCGAGCTGGCCGTGGTGCGCACGGTGTCGGCCCAGGCGCTGGTGTCGTTCCGCGGGAACCGGTACTCGGTGCCGCCGGGGATGCCCGGCGCGCAGGTCGTGGTCCGCCACCGTCTCGGGGCCGAGCAGCTGCGGATCGTCACCGCCACCGGCGCCACCGTCGCGGTCCACCGCCGCGCCCCCACCGGCGCCGGCGCGACGATCCGCGACGAGGGGCACGTCCGCGCCCTGGAGAGCCGCGTACTGGCCGAGTTCAGCGACGCTCGACCCTGCCGCTCGAAGACCCGCCGCCCGGCCGGGGACGCCTCCCGCGCCGAAGCCGCCCGGCTGCGCGGAACCCCGGGCGCATCAGTGGGGAGCCCGGCGGGGAGTACGGCCCAGCGGGTCGTGATCGACATGGCCGCCTACGCCGCCCTCGTTCCTGCCGCCGCCCGAGCCACCAGCACGAACGCCGGTGAGCTGCGGTGACCACCAACCCGACCAGCGAGGCCCGCCGCTATCAGAACCTGCGCGCCCACCTGGGCTACCTCAAGCTCAACGACGCCGCCGAGCACCTCAACACCGTGCTCGATGTCGCCCGCTCCGACGGGCTGTCGCTGACCGCCGCGCTCGAGCGGCTGCTCGAGATCGAGGTCGAAGCCACCGAAGCCCGCCGGCTGGCCTCGAGGCTGCGGTTCGCCTGCCTGCCCGGTCCCTGGACCATCGCCGACTTCGACTTCGCCGCCCAACCCGGCGTCGACGAGAACCTCGTCCGCGACCTCGCCACGCTGCGCTTCCTCGACGACGCCGCCAACGTCCTGTTCGTCGGCCCACCCGGAGTCGGCAAGACCATGCTCGCCACCGCCCTCGCTCGGGGCACCGCCGAGGCCGGGGCGCGGGTCTACTTCACCACCGCCGCCGACCTCGCCGCCAAGTGCCACAAGGCCGCCCTCGAGGGCCGCTGGAACACCTGCATGCGCTTCTTCGCCGGACCCCGGCTTCTCGTGATCGACGAGCTCGGCTACCTGCCGCTGCCCGGCGACGGCGCCTCGGCGCTGTTCCAGGTCATCAACCAGCGCTACCTCAAGTCCTCCACGATCCTCACGACCAACGTCGGCATCGCCGACTGGGCCGGCGCCTTCGGCGACGCCACCGTCGCCGCGGCCATGCTCGACCGGCTCCTGCACCGCGCCACCGTCGTCGGCATCGACGGACCCTCCTACCGACTCCGCGCCCACCAGCGCACCTCGGACACCCTGCGCGCCGCCGCCGGCCACCGCCCCGCGCCCGCCGCAGGTCAGGGAGGCAGCCATGCCAGCTGACCCGAGCACCAACGACGAGGCGGACTGGCGAGCCGAGCGCGCCTGCCCGATCTGCTGGACCACCTTCACCCCTGCCGGGCCACGGCACCGCTACTGCTCCGACCGCTGCCGCAAGCACGCCCACCTGCGACGGCGAGCCGAACCGGCAGCCACCAGCGACAGCCGCGCACCCGAGTCCACCCCGGCACCCATCGCCGTTCGGGACTGCCCCCACTGCGGCGGCGAGGTCAGCATCGTCGCTCTGCTCACCACCCCCGAAGCCGCCCGACCCGCCCTTCCCGGACCCGGCGTCGCGACCGGACTCCGTCCGGCCCTTGACAACCCCATGTCAACCCCGGGGTGGGTCGTTCCCGTCGTGGGCAGT
>NZ_JAQZAN010000043.1 GCF_028737255.1 Actinomycetospora straminea
GCTGGCGCGTAGGTGTCCACCGGGGTGTAGGTCTGCGCCGGGGTGTAGGTCTCCGGCGGGACATAAGCCTGGGTGTAGGTCTCCGGCGGGACATAAGACTGAGTGTAGGTCGCCGGCGGCGTGTAGGTTTGCGCCCGACTAGAGGCTGGCGCGTAGGTGTCCACCGGGGTGTAGGTCTGCGCCGGGGTGTAGGTCTGCGCCGGCGCAAAGATGTCCACCGGGGTGTAGGTCTGCGCCGGGGTGTAGGTCTGCGCCGGGGTGTAGGTCTCCGCCGGCATGTAGGTCACCGCCGGCATGTAGGTCACCGCCGGGGTGTAGGTCGGAGCGTAGGTCGCTGCCGGCGAGTACGCCTGCGGCTCCACGAACCGTGCGCTGTCCATCTGCTGGGCAGCGTGCCGCACCGCCGGATCCTCTGCGTTGGCTGCATCGGAGGACGTGGGCGACGGCGAGTAGCTAGACGGCGAGTAACTAGACGGCGAGGACGCAGACGGCGAGGACGCAGACGGCGACGAAGTAGACGGCCGCGGAGTAGACGGCGGCGGAGTAGACGGCGGCGGAGTAGACGTGGAGTCACTCATCTCTTACTCCAACAGAAGGTCATGATCGGACGGGTCGCGCGACCGGTCTTCGGTCTAAGCCTCCAAGCTCGCCGAGGAATCGGTCAAGAACTTCCTGGGTGGGGGAACCCCTCCACCCACATCACAGCATCGACGAGGCAGGCCCAGGAGCTACTCCGGTGCTAGGTATAAGAGTGGCTCCAACGAGTCCCGGAAGACCGATTGCGTGTTTCGCTCGCGGCGCATGCGAGTTCTTAATCGAATCGCGGCCTCGTCGTGGAACAAGGAGATGATTCTTTCAGCCGCTTCTCTATAATAGGGCATCGTTGAGCTTCGAGAGGTCGCTGCGTCTCGCTCTGTAGGAAACTCAATATAGTGGGCATTCGTGCCGTACATACTTCTCATCGCCGAGAGACGTGCATTAAGAAATAAGGGGTTCCCGCAGGCGACCGCCTCTTGACATACGAGTGAGTACGATTCAGATGTAGACGGATGAGCGTAGAAAGTTGTCAAGTGAAAGAGATCGAGGACTACCTTGTGAGGAAACTCGTGCCGGTAATGCTCCAGGTCCTCTCGAGGGATACCCGGGAGTGATTCGATCAGATTGGTAAATATGACCTCCCGACTGTTGAGGCCAAGTTCCCTTTGTTCGCGTATCACTTCGTTGCGGTAGTCAACGAAGTGCTGGGCGGTGGAGTGGAAGTTGAAGATAATCAGCTTCACGCCAACCCCTCTCGCCTTCAAGGCGGCGAACAAGCGGACAAGATCCTCTGGGCGCTTCCCTCTGTCCATGCGTATCGGGTAGATCGCGAGGACATCAGGTGAATACAGATCGTATTGCCTAATGAGTGCGCAGGTGAGAGGGTGGAAATTAAAGTCCCCCTCCCAGTTAACCGCATGCGGCACCACCTTGATCCTCCTGATGTCGACACCATACTGTGCGACAACTCGTGGCACGTCGTCTGAATTCGGGTACAAGAGCCACGAGTGGGCAAGAGGCTTAAATCGCGAGCTCCGTGGGTCGTCGACGGAGAAGCCCGGATTCGGCCACGGCGCGGAGTGGATGAAGTGCAGCCACGTCACGTGTGGAAATTCTTCTGCGAGTGCGCGACACGCTTCGTTATAGGCAAGGTGCTGAGGAAGATAGACGAAATCGTGCGTTATGGCAACGTCAATCTCTTGCAGAATGCTTCGCAGGGCGGACACAAGCGTGTGAACCTTGTTGAAATACTCGGACGGCCGTTCCACGGCATCATAATCATTCTCCATCAGGCATACGGGTAGGCGCCTTTGTCGCAGGCGTGGGTCGGAGTACACTCCTTGTGGCTGAAAGCCGTCGCACCCGACAAACGTCGTTGGATATCCATTCTCAAGAAGCATCCGAACATGGGTTTCGACGACCCTACACAGCGAATAGGCGTCGCTCAGGTGGACAAAGGTAGTGAGGACAGCGACGCGCTTCATGCGTTGAACCCTTCGTACGTACGCCGACGTGGGGACCCATAAGGTTCGCACGTGGCGGCGGACTCGAGCCCTGTGAAGCCGGCGTAGAAGCTCGCCCAGCTGCAGCTGGGGCCCCACTGCTTAGAAGCAACTCTCGAATGCCCCCTTCCCGGACTTGAGGGAATTCTGGCAGTGTATGCGGCTTCCGGGCGCAGGCGTTGCGCGCCGACGTCAACGGCCGGGATGATCGGTGAGGACTTGGTTTCTAACGGGGCCCGATGCATCGAGGATTCGTCTCCTACGCCTCGTGCGGCGCCGTCGTGCTGTTTCCCAGGGAGAGCGTCGCGTTGCTTTCGCCCGAGAGGTCGACTAGGAGCTTGCGAGCATTATCGGCGGCCTCGCAGAGACTGCGCCGCTTCGTCTCAAGGGTGGATCGATCGCGCTGCGATCTTTCCGCCTGCTGTGCGGCGACGGTGAGATGGTTGACCTCGTTGTTTAGCACGGCGATGCGCTTCTGGAGCTCATCGTCGATCTGCCTTTCGGCCTCGTCTCGCATGTCTTTGATGAGGTCGCCTATGGCGAGACCCGCGTCGCGTTGGAACTGGGCTAGGCTTTCGGCCAACACCCGACGCGCCTCGATCTGCTGGTTAATCCTGCGTGTCTTTAGGAGCGCAAGCGCTCCGGACGCCAGACCGAGAGCTGGCCCGACCGCGGCCAGGGTAGGCCCGCCGAGGAACGCGGCGAACCCCGGAACGCTGCTCTTGAGGAAGGCTCCACCGCCGACGGACATGGTCTGTCGACCGACGTTGAAGGCCGACGACAGGTCGAAGCTGTTGACCCGTCGCGCCGTGAGGCGGTCCCTTTCGGGGAGTGCCAGCTGTCCGGCCCGCACGTCGAGCTCGGCGACCCCCAGGTCCTTGGCTTGGTCCCCGACGAGCGCGAGGACCTCGTCGGAGAGGTCGCTTTGGACGCGCACCTGGAGACGGGCAAGGTCGGCTTCGATCTCGGCGGCGATGGCTTCCTGCCGACCGCTGTGCCAGCGCTCGAGGATGTCCCGCTCGATGGCTTCCCGGAGCTTCGCCATCTCGTCCTGCAGTGCTGCAATCCGGCCCCGTTCGAGACGTGCGAACCGCTCGACCCACTGCCTCCGCCACCTCCGGGCTCCGACGGTCTGCTCCTCCAGATCACGCTGTCGCTGTCGAAGGTCCATGAGAGGCTGCGGGTCGCCCGAGAGGGTGGCAATGCCCCGATCGCACGTAGCGATGAGGCGCTCGAGGCTGGCGATGGCGAGACGCGTCCCGTTAGCTAACCGTAATCGGACGGCGCGCATCGCGACGTCCTCGACGAGCCTCGACACGACTGCGTCCAGGCCTGCCTCGGCGCGCAGCTCGGCGAGTAGGTCGGGATCGTTAGTGGTCGCTACCTCCGCGGCCAGGCGGGCTGTTCGGGCGCTTACTGGGAGCATCACCTCATCGGCGAACCGCGACCCTCTGCCCCGCAACAGGTCGCGGTTCTCCTCGAGCACTATCCTCCAACCGGGACGGGCGTCGGTCTTGGTGAGCAGGAGCAGCACGGTGTCGATCCGATCGGCCGCGTCGTTGAGGAACTCGAGCTCGGACTTCGATAGCGGAGCGCCGGAGTCGAGTAAGAATACCAAGGCATCGGCCTGTCGAAGGGCGGCGAGCGTCGTCTCCCCGTGCGCCGTGTTGAGGCCACCCACGCCGGGGGTGTCGATCAGGCACAGTCCCTGGTCGAGCAAAGGTGATGGAACAGTGACTACGGCGTAGTCAATGTTCTTGAGCCGGGCGCTCCGACCGCCCTCAGCGACCCACTCAGCGAGTTCCTCGACCGGAACTGCAAAGCCGCGTTCTTGGTTGCGCTGGTAGATCTCTGCCTCCGGACTGAGACCGGGCTGGACCACAACGTACGTGTTGGTCGCGACGTCGACATCGACAGGAAGCAGGTCCGGCCACCCGACCAGCGCATTGATCAGGCTACTCTTTCCTCTCGACGCTTCCCCCGCCACCACGACGTTGGCCGGCGCGCGGTCGTCGACGCGAAGTAACTCGATCTCGATCCGAACCCCGAGGTCGACGATCCCCGCCAAGCGCAATTCGGCGAGCGTTCCCTCGAGGAGTGCGCGGACCCTGAGGTGAGACGCTAGCAAGTCTGGATCGCGCCAACGCTGTTGCGCCGGGCCGTCTGTCTGATTGCTGCGGATCCGCCTCAGAGCCCCGGCCGACTCGCTCTCGCGTCGAGTGTTCATCGTCGTTCTTCCCCTCAGGTTGCCGCGAGTTGGTCGTCAGCCTGCTGCCAGAGTGCGGCGTAGGACATCCGCATCACATCGATGACCCTGCGCTCGCCAGGGCCGACAGTGGGGTCGGCGCCAACCGCTATTGCTTCCATCGCTTTCCTCCGTGCTGCTGAGCGGATGTCATCGGCCGTGGCGTTCGCTGGCAGCCCAAGCCGTTGTGCGGCCGTGCCGCTCCCAGTTAGGGTTCGCAGCTCCTCCTGCAGATTCGCAGGAAGCTCGACGGCGTCGTCGCCGATGCAGGCGCGGACGGCGTGCAGTTCCCGGAGCTGGTGCATTGAGGGCTCGAGCACCAGTTCTTCGGCAACGCTCCTCATACGCGCCCCAGCCATCTCGGGAAGCTGATAGGACAACCGAGTGGTGGCAGCTAATGCTTGATCAGCCTTGAGAACGTCGGTCCGGGGCATGAACGCCTGGGAAATCACCGCGCTGATGGCCTCGAAGCCAGACTCTCGCAGCAGCACACGGTATAGCTCGCCGAGCGTCTCGACGCCGCTCTGCAATCCCGCTAGCGTCCGATCGACCCCAAATAGTCCGAGACGGCTAATGAGTTCTTCCGCGAGCAGCTCGTGGCCGCCGAGCTCCGATATCGCCTTATAAAACAGCGGGACGCTTGCCGTGGCATATCGCGCCCCAAGGCTCGTCGCGAGGGCCTGCAAAGAGGCGAAATGATCCTCTGTCAGGAGGCCCGCCCGTACGGTCTCCGCCAAGAGACCAGCCACCGGTACGACCGTTGCAAGTTGAAGGCGAAGGGCGGGCTCACGAGCCAACCGCTGCGCGATCCGCCCGAACTGGCGCAAGGGTTCCGGGTCGTTGTCCTGGTCGATCTTGCTGAGGACCCCTACGGTGTTGATCGAGCACGATGCCAACGAGCTCCCGGTGAGTTCGCGGAACGCCGACAGCCATTCAGTCTCCCGGTTTCGACCACCGGCCTGAAGGAGAAAGATCAGCGCGTCGGCGTCGACCGTCGTTGATCCCTCGCCTCCGAAGATGCGACGTTCGGTCAGTGCGGATGCAGTCTCGCGCACGCTGTCCAGACCCGGCGTATCGACGAGTGTCACCGCCGAGACCATTGCCGAGCTGGAGAGCCGGACACGGAGTAGGTCGACCGCTTGGGGCGGTACACCAAGCTCCGTGGGCATCGACCCGTCTGCCCGCAGGGATCGTCGCAGGACCCTTCCGTCCGCGAGCTCAATGTCGACACCCTCGTTCTCGTCGAACTCGTAGAGGGCGAATAGGCGAGTGGTCTCGGCGGCTCCCGTCGGCGCCACCCTCCGCGCGAGCAGTGCGTTCACCATCGTCGACTTGCCTGCGCTGACCTGGCCGGCCACTGCGACCCGCAACGGTCGATCAAGGCGCGCACACTCCGCTATTAATTGGTCACGGACCGCGCCAGGACCTAGCTCGTCGATCTGGGCACGAAGCATCTGTCCGACTCGACGGGAGAGCGGTCGTACTGACTCGGTCGGCGCGTCCACCATGGCGCTCCTTACTCGGCGGGCTTACTCGGCGAGGTCGGGTGGGTCGAGCTTCTTCCTAGAGCTAGTCGTACTAGCCGCCGTCATCACCGCGCCGCGGTGTTGGCTTGCCCGGTGCTCTAAGCCGGGGGCGCTGCCATTTCGTAGTTCGCGTCTCCATGTCGATATCGTGCTGGTTCTGTCCCTGCGCCGCCCCCTGCTGACTTTGACGCTCGAGACTGATCGCTGGCAGACCCCTGCAGGTCAGCGTTCGACCTTGCCGACACACGGCAGGCCGGTGGTCGCTCTTCGACGTGGCAGTCTCTGTTATCGCCACTCATGAAGATCGTCGACCAACGGCTGCGCACGAAGGCAATGCCGATGGCGCTGGAAGCCGACGGGACCGGGCCATTGCGCAACCCCAAGTCGCTGTTCGTTCTACCGTTGAAATTCATCGCTAACAACTCGCTCTCCTGAAGACGACCGCTTATCGTGGCGGCGCTCAAACTCGTCACCGGCCCGCTGTACGCCGGAGGCGTGCTGCTCGATCTGGGTTGGAGCTTGTTGGCGGCAGCTCGCTGCCCCGCGGCCGCCTAGTTCTCGCGCCGCCGCTGGAACTCGCCGGCCTGAATCGCGGGCCCGACACTGGTCGGAGCATCGTGTGCCGTTCAGTCGCACCCTCAATGAGATCACCGCCGTTCTTGACATGCCGTAACCCCTCGAGCACCAAGAGTAACTTCGTGGGGCCTTTCGTCACCGCGTGGGAACAGAGGCTAGGGAATTCCCGCCAGTCTGTCTCTGCTACAAACGAGCTGCTCATAGCTGTTTCGCTGGTCGCTGCTCGCGCTGCCTGTCCCACCCGACGCCCGTCGGGGGTCTGTGGGGCGCGGCCGCGGGGTCAGGCGGCTGCGTGCTCGTAGTGCTGGTCGTCGTCAGCATGGCGAGGCTCCAGCACGAGCCGGCGAGCTCGCGAGCGACCCAGCGGGGACGACGACGGAGACCAAAGGGCGCCTGCCGCGCGCTTCGAGCCGTCACCGCCGCTGGTGCAGCCGCTGGTTGCCGGCCGGACGCGGGCCCGCACCGCGGCGGGCTGGCCATCGGCGCGCCGGACGCGGTCTCGACTAGATCGCGCCGCAGCGCGCCCCCCGACTGCGGTCCTTGCTGCAGCGCAGGTTACCCCGTGTGCACGCGACGCAACTAGTCGAGGTGCTCGCCGGTCCACGTGCTGTGTTGAAGACGCCCGCGGCGACGTCAAGCGCACTCCGGGGGGGGGCGGCTGCACTGCGTGCGTGGGGTCTCCACGCTGACCGCGGTCGGGCTCCGCGCCGAGGTCACCGACTGGGAGCGCTCGCCGGCTCGACCGTCGGCTCTTGCTTGGGCCTGGTGCCCTCGGAGTTCTCCTCCGGCGCCAGCCGGGTCCACGGCGGGATCACCAACTCCGGTAACGGACGCTTGTCGGTTGCCCTACCCGGGCGGGCCGACCTCACCGCCGAGCTCACACCATTGACACCGAGCGGTACGGGCGGCACCTAGTTGGCCGGTCCGACCAGACCCACCACATCTCGCTATAGCGAGTGTTGACCTGTGACGGCGAGTGCTCCGACGACTGCACATGGTTTGCAGTCCACATGGTGCAATGACTGGCCGACGATCGGTGCCTACGCTCATGGTTCATGTCCGGTTGGGTTCTCGGGATCGATTTCGGGACGACGTCGACGGTGGCGGCGTTACGGTTGCCGTCGGGGCCGGCCACCGGCCGGGTGGACCTCGTGTCGCTGGGCAACAGACCCCCGCAGCTGCCGTCGGCGGTGTTCTGCGACGACACCGGGACCATGCGGGTTGGCCCGCACATCCCGGCAGGCGCTCCGGCGCTCAACATCGAACGAACCCCGAAACGCTGGGTCGGACGAGGTCGGGTGCCGATCGGCGCGGTCATGGCCGACGATCGCGACCTGGTAGCGACCGTGCTCGGCTTCGTCGGCGAAGAGGCCCGCAGAGCGACCAACGGGCACCATCCGGCCCGAGTGGTACTGACCCATCCCGCCACATGGCAGGCCGCCAAGCAGCGTCGGGTAACCGAAGCCGCGGCCCGCGCCCATCTACCCGAGCCCGAACTGGTGGCCGAGCCCGTAGCTGCAGCCGGCGCGTTACTCGAGCGCGGCGCGTTCCACGATCTCCCCGACGACGCACTGGTCGCCGTCTACGACCTCGGCGGAGGCACGCTCGACCTGTCGCTGCTGCGCTACCGCGACCACGTATTCACGCTGATCGGCGAACCCAGCGGCCACGAAGAACTCGGCGGGGAATACCTCGACCAGCAACTATTCACGAAAGTCGTGGACGACTGCGCTGACCAGGAACGAGAGCTGCTGGCCAATCCGCCGCTAGCAGGCCAGTCCGAGGCACGATGGCGAGAGGCCGCCGCGACGCTGCGCAACAGGGTCCGCGACGCGAAAGAAAATCTGAAGTACGTCGCAACCACCCAGATCATGCTCCCCGAGGTGATCGAAAGCCGCCGCAGCTACACCATCACCCAAGACGAACTACGCACCCTGGCCACCCCCATGATCAGCCGCACCATCGAACTCCTCGACACGGGCCTGCTCAAGCGCAACGGACACACCACCGCTGACCTCAGCGCCATCTGCCTGGTCGGCGGAGGCTCCAAACTCGCCCTGGTCCCCCGCCTGCTCGAAGAACACTTCGGCTGCCCGATAGCCGCCCACGGCGACCTCGCCACCCTCGTCGCCACCGGCGCCGCACTCAACCCCGCCCCCCAAACTGCGCCCTCCGAGACTGCGGTCGGCTCGACGAGTCCGACTTACCAACAGGCCACAGGCCAAATTGGCCAGACACGATCCGATTCAGCGAGGACTGACAGCACTTCTAAGATGAGGTCGACGGCCGTCTCCCCGACCAGCCCTGCGCCGAGTAATCAGGCAGGCTCTCAGCCAACAGCGGCCGACAAAGGACCGCGATTCGCGGGCGGACGACCGTCGAAGAAGCCCACTGAGGCCGAGCGCCCGATCGCTGTCGAGGCATCGGCAATAGCCCGCCGCAGCCGAGCCGAACTCAAGGAGATGCTCAAACATGGCAAGATTAGCGTCTCTGGAGCGATAGAGCGGGCGGGCTCGGACGAAGCTATAGCAAGAATGAAAATATTGGAGCTGTTGAGGGCCTTACCTGGCGTAGGCAAGGTTCGGGCACAACAGCTGATCGAGCGTTTGGAAGTCGCCCCAACTCAGCGTGTGGGCGGCTTAAGCGAGCGGCAGCGCAAGGCACTGCTAGGTGAATTCGCTCAAGCCGAGAGCGAGCAGAAAGAAGCAAGATCGACTCCCGCAGCATTGTCTTCGCCTCCCGTCCATGAAGCGCAGAATAGACCCAGAAGCGAACTCGAACCTTCACTCAGCAAAATTGTCAGTTGGGGTCATAACTATAAGATGCTGGCGGAATTCGAGCAACGCGAGGGATGGAACGTTAAGTGGGATGTTGCAGCTTTGCGCGAATCGATAGGGAGCAGCGAGAGGGTTGCGACTGTACATCCGGCTAACCTCGGCAGCATTGGTGGAGTCGTTCTCGTTGTGACCGATTCGCACCTCCACTTGTCCAACGCGGGGGGAGGCTGGGTTTCCCCCTCGTGGCGGCGACTCCGCGAGTCGGTTCCGGGAATCTACAGACGAAGTCGCACCCTGGTCGTACTGCCACTCAAAGCGATAGTGAAAGCAACGGCGCAGAGCGACAAGCTCGTACTTCAAGTAAGCCCGTTGGTCGACCTGAATTTTCCCCCTCGCACCCTTCCAGCATTGACTCTCAACTCAACGAGTAGTGCCAACGGCGTGGCCCGTTCGATAAATTCAGCAAGGCAAGGTCGCACCTAGAGACAATTTCGGAGACCAGCGGACCAATTTAGGCCGACTGAACTACAACTACCGCCAATCTTTCCTGGCTCGTTGCTTTCATTTCGGCCGACGAGGCGGACGAGGCGGACGACCTGCGCGAGAGCGCGAATAGGACGGGACCGCGCCGTGCGAGCGGCAAGGCCAAGGAAGGGCTGATGCTTCGCTCGAGCACGCGATGAGGCCACGTCGGCTGGGGGGTTGCCGGGGCACGCAATGTCGGTGATCGTGCAGGACGCCGCCCGCCGAGCCGGAGTGCCGGACCACGAGCGGTACAGCGCCCACAGCTCCCGAACCGGAGGGGCGACAGTCACACCGTCGCCGTGCACGTCGTGCGCGACGACTCTAAAGATCGTCGACACGGTCATGTCGCTGTGCGGCACCAAGCCGCGCGGGCGGACCGACCCAGACGCCGGGTTACTGATTTGTGACGGAGGGTGTGCTTGCGGTTGCAGGTAGTTCGCGGCCCACATGGTGCAATGACTGGCCGACGATCGGTGCCTACGCTCATGGTTCATGTCC
>NZ_JAQZAN010000044.1 GCF_028737255.1 Actinomycetospora straminea
CTGCCTCAACTCGCCACGCCGTCAGCCACCGTCACCAACGTCCTGGCCGAGTACAACTAGTCGGGCATCAGTTCGGAGTGGAGCTTCAGTACCGTCTGGCCGTTCGACTGCTCGAGGACGTAGGCGGGGTTGTCCTCGGAACCGTTGCGGGTCTGCTTCTTGCCGTCGATCTGGCGCTCGACCCGCTCGGTGTGCACTTCCTTCACCGAGGCCTCGGCCTGGCCGTTGCCCCAGTTCCACTTGACGTCGTCACCCTTGTTGAACGTCTTCGCCACGACCGCTCCTCGCGCGGGGTCGCTCGGGGTGAGCGACCGGTGCGCGCGGTTACCCGCCCGGACGACGATCAAGCGTGCTCGTCCCCGGGCGGGTCGACCGCGTCAGCAGGCGACTCGACGCCGAGCGGGCGTCACCGCTCGTCGTAGCTGTACTCACCCCAGCGTGCGTCGACCTGCTCGTCGTCGTCCGAACGGGCGGCGAAACGGTCGTCGCCGCTGCCCAGTTCACGCTGCAGAGCGTCGAAGTCCGTGTTCGGGGAGCTGTACTTGAGCTCTCGGGCCACCTTCGTCTGCTTGGCCTTGGCTCGTCCGCGTCCCATGGCTGGACCCCCTCGCACAGGGCGGGGGCGGCCGGAGCATCTCCGGCGGCCCCCTGAAATCTGAGGTAACTCTCGTGGTTCCGACAATACCGTGTGTCCGATCGGGGTCGCGACGTGACATGGCACGATCGGCGCCCGTGCCCGCCCCCTTCGTCTGCTACCTGCGTGTCTACGAGCCGCTCGGGGCGTTGCGCGGACCGTTGGCCCAGCGGGTGCGGGCCGGACTGGCCCGTGGAGCGGTCCCGGTGGTCGATGCGGGGCGGCGCGATCGCGACGTGTGTCTTCGCGCACAGTTGGGCGTTCCGCCACGGCTGCTGCCCGGCGAGCGGGTCGACGGCACCGCGATCGAGGCCCCCGCCGACGTCCTGCTCGCGGACGGTCCGGGCGGAGCCGCAGGTCAGGAGCCGGTGGGGCCGCAGACGCTGGTCTGCCCGCTGGAGACCCGGCCGCGGGCGGCGGCCGCGCTCGTCGGCTTCCTGTCCAGCGAGACGCCGGTGCTGCGCTCGGCCGCCCTGCCCGCCGAGGAGTCGGTGGTGCGTTCGCGCGCGGAGGCGGTCGTCGCCGAGCTCGGCGACTCGGCCACCCACATCGTGTCCGCGACGTGGACGGTGCCGCTGCCGTGGTTCGCGCTGGTCGAGCCCGCCGAGCGGATCCTCGTCCTGCCCAGCGACGACGCGGTGACCGCGCCCGAGGCGCCGGCCCGCCGCTGCTACTGGCGGATCCCGATGGCCGACGCGCTGGCGCGCGCCGACGCCGGCGCCGACCTGCTCGCCGAGACCCTCGGCGACGACGGCCCGTCCGACGTCCTGCGCGACACCGCCCGCTGGCTGCGCCACTTCGACCCGGGCTCGCTCGTCGAGCTCGACTACGGCGGCATCGTCGCGCTGCTCGACGACCAGACCCTCGCCGCCGACACCTCCGCGGAGGACGTGGCCGAGGCGCTGGAGGCCCTCCGCGCGGGCGACGCGGAGCGGGCGATGGCGAGCTACCGCCGGCTGCGCGACTTCTGGGCCTCCATCGCCGTGCACCAGCGCGCGAACTAGCCGGCCCTCTCGTGAGGAGTCGGCACGGCGATGGGCGTGCCGACGACTCGCATGCGGTCAGGCGCCCTCGCGCTCGCGGCGCAGCAGGTCGTCCACCGACGCCGAGCCGTCGCGGTAGCGGCGGCCCATCTCGTCGTTGCAGGCGTCCATGACCTGCTGCACGCGCCCGCGGTGCTCCGACACCGACGCCTCCTCCTGCGCGTAGGCCTCGGCCGCGGCGGTGAGGTCGGCCTCGGAGAGCGTGGCGACGTCGGAGAGGCCGGTGTCGGCGAGGAGCGCCTCGACGTGCCGGCGGTGCGACTCGGCGCGCGACGGCTGGACGGTGTGGTGCCTCCCGCGCCCGGCGGCCGGGCCGAGGGCGTTGTCGGCGAGGATGCGGGGCAGCTCGTCGACCAGCGACGGACCGTCCTCGCCCTGCGCCTCCGCGTCGCGCCGGCGCCGCTCGAACCGGAGGATGTCCATCCGCGCGTGCAGCAGACGCCGCAGGTAGGACAGGTCGGTCTCCTCCTGGGCGGCGTCGTCGCGCTTGGCGCGGACGTCGTCCATCGGGCAGGTCGCCAGGTCCGCGAGGAAGGCGGGGTCGAGCACGCGGTCGAGGCGTCGACGGCCACCCTGCCGGAACTCGATCATGTGGTCATGGTGCGCGCCACGACCGGGCGGTGTCATCCCGCGCCGGGGTCGGCGCGTCGAGAGGTGCGTGTCGCGCGCGCGCCGGTCACCGGCCTCACCCGAACGTCGGCACCGGCGAGCGTTCCTGCTGGTCGGCGAGCACGCGGGCCAGCCAGGCGGGGTCGACGTTGCCGCCGCTGACCACGGCGACGGTGCGCCGGGCGCGGTCGGCGGGCGGCAGGGCGAGCCACCCGGCGGTGGCCACGGCGCCGCTCGCCTCGCAGGGCACGCCGGCGGCGTGCAGGCGGCGGGTGGCGTCGGCGATCGCCTCCTCGTCGACGGTGACGACGTCGGCGACGAGGTCGCGGACGTGCGGCCAGGTGAGCTCGCCGAGCACCGTGGCGCGCAGACCGTCGGCGGCAGTGGCGGCCACCTGCTCGCGCGGGAAGCGGACGCGCTCGCCCGCCCGCCGGCTCGCCGCGGCGTCGCCCGCGAGCTCCGGCTCGGCGCCGATCACGCGCACCCCGGACCCACGCAGCGCCGCGGCGATCCCGCTGATCAGCCCGCCGCCCCCGATCGGCACGACGACCTGCTCGACGTCGGGGCGATCGGCGAGGATCTCGGCGCCGACCGTGCCCTGGCCGGCGATGACGTGCGGGTGGTCGTAGGGCGGGATCAGCGTGCCGCCGGTCTCGGCGACGACGGCGTCGGCCGCGGACTCCCGCTCGTCGGCCGGCACCCGGACGAGCCGCGCGCCGAGCTCCGCCATCGCGGCGACCTTGGCCTCGACGGCGTCGTCGGGGGCGACGACCGTGCACGGGACGCCGAGACGACGCGCGACCCAGGCCAGGGCGCGGCCGTGGTTGCCCGAGGAGTGGGTGACGAGCCCGGCCGCCCGCCGTTCGGGAGCGAGCCGGCTCGCGGCGTGGAAGGCGCCGCGCACCTTGAACGCGCCGACGGGCTGGAGGTCCTCGCGCTTGACCGCGAAGCCGGGCGCGAGGTCCGTCACCGCGGTGCGCACCGCCACGCCGTCGAGGACCGCGGCGGCCGCGGCGACGTCGCCGGGACCGAGCAGTGCGGGGTCCGTCATCCCCGCAGGCGCCGCATCGCCGCGCGCCCGGGCGGCTCGCCGGTGTCCGGCGGGATCGAGTCGGGGTCGACGGCGGCGGGGCCGGCGACCAGGTCCTCCGACTCCGGCGCCACCCACAACGGGGCGCCGCCGGGCGCGGACGTCACCGCCGAGCGCTTGAGCAGCGCGAGCGCCACGGTGCCGAGCTCGTGGTGGCGCACCACCGAGCCGAGCCGGCCGACGGCGCGCCCGCCCTCCTCGCCGAGCACCGGGGTGCCGGGCGGGGGCAGCGGGTCGTCGCCGGACTGCAGGTGCAGGAGCACGAGCTGGCGCGGCGGGCGGCCGAGGTTCGCGACGCGCGAGACCGTCTCCTGCCCGCGGTAGCAGCCCTTGTGCAGGTGGACCGCGGCGCCGATCCAGCCCATCTCGTGGGGGATCGCGCGCTCGTCGGTGTCGGTGCCGAGGCGCGGGCGCAGCGCGGCGACCCGCAGGGCCTCGTAGGCGTCGTGGCCGGCCGCGCGTGCCCCGGCGCCGCGCAGCCGCGACCACCACGACCCCACCTCGGCGCGCGGGACGACGACGTCGACCGCGGCCTCCGCGTCCGGACCGGGCCACGGCATGCGGCGCACGACCCCGCCGCCGGGCAGCGCGGCCGCGGCGTGGTCGCCGTGCGGGGCGGGGACGCCGGCGCTGGTCAGCACCTCGTCCACCGCGGGACCGACGACCGAGAGCAGCGCCCACGCCTCGGTCTCGTCGGCCACCTCGACCTGCGACCAGAAGCGCATGCGGTCGAGGTAGTCGGCCAGCGCGGCGGCCCGGCCGGGCTCGACGTCGAGCCACACCGTGTCGTCGACGTGCGCGAGGACGGCGTGGTGCTCCACGCGGCCCTGCGCGTCGAGCACGAGCGCCTCGGTGCCGCCGCCGTCGGGCAGATCGGCGACCTGCTGGGACAGCAGCAGGTGCAGCCAGCTCAGCCGCTCGGGACCGGTGACGCGCAGGACACCGCGGTGGGAGCGGTCGACGACGCCGGCGCGACGGGTCATCGCGCGCTGCTCGCCGAACGGGTCGCCGTAGTGGGCGGGGACGGCCGCGTCGGCGTTCGTGGCGGCGGTGGTGGTGGCGGCGTCGGCGTCCACCGGCGCGACGGCCCCGGGTTCGTCGAAGGGAGAGGTGGTCACGGTGCGTCCTCCGCGAGCTCGGCGTCGGCGCGGTCCGCGCAGTCGCGGCAGGAGCCGGACAGCGCGACGTGGGTGGCGTCCAGGCGGAAACCGTGCGACGCGCGCAGGGTGGCCGTCAGGTCGTCGAGGACGGTCACGTCGATCTCGTCGACGCGGCCGCAGTGGTGGCAGACGAGGTGGACGTGCTCGTGCTCGGACGTCGCGTACGTCGGCGCGCCGTGCCCGAGGTGGGTGTGCCTGACGACCCCGAGCTGCTCGAGCAGGTCGAGCGTCCGGTAGACGGTGGTGATGTTGACCGCCGGCGCCGTCTCCTGCACCCGCGTGCAGACCGCCTCGGGCGTCGCGTGCCCGAGCTCCGCGACGGCGTCGAGCACCAGCTGCCGCTGCGGCGTCATGCGCAGACCGCGGCGGTGCAGGGTCTGCCGCAGTTCGGTGTCCACCCCATTCATGGTAGGCGTCCCGACCACCCCGCCGAGCGGGTGCGGCTCCGTGCACCGGGCGGCGCCGGTCCCTACGATCGGGGATTCCCGCGCCGGACCGGACGGCGCCGGGGACCCCCGGCAGCAGGCAGGTGACGATGACGACCGGTGAGCAGGGACGCACACCGCCCGACGCCGAGCACTACCTGGATCTCTCGGGTGTCGAGGAGGACAGTCCCGGCCCGCACTTCGACGTCGTCCTGCGCGGCTACGACCGTCGTCAGGTCGACGAGCACGTCGCCGGCCTGCGGCGCATGAACGCCCAGCTGCGCGCCCAGCTCGCGGTGCGCGAGCGCCGACGGGGCAGCGCCGCGGCGTCGTCCGCGCTGGAGGGCCGGCTCTCCGACACCATCCCGGAGTCGCGCCGCTCACCGGCGGGCGACCAGCCGTCCGGCGGCCCCGACATGGTCGGCGCCTTCAACGACCGCCTGCGCGGCATCCTCCAGGCCGCCGAGCAGGAGGCCCAGCTCGTGCGCAGCAAGGCCGCCGAGTCGCTGCTGGCCGAGCACGCCGAGTCCCGCGCCGCCCTCGCCGACCTGCGCGCGCAGCGCGACGCCGTCGTCGACGAGCTGGTGCGCCTGCGCGGGCGCCTCGACGAGATCGTCTCCGGCCCC
The DNA here is from genome assembly GCF_028737255.1 of Actinomycetospora straminea. Taxonomy (GTDB): domain Bacteria; phylum Actinomycetota; class Actinomycetes; order Mycobacteriales; family Pseudonocardiaceae; genus Actinomycetospora; species Actinomycetospora straminea. The sequence continues at coordinate 5,588 of NZ_JAQZAN010000044.1, forward strand.
GTGCGCCCGTCGGCGCCGCCCGGACCGCCGCGGCCGCCGCAGGGTGGGCCCGTCGGACCGCCCGGTCCGTGGCGTGGCCCGGGCCGCCCGCCCGGCCCGCCGTCGCCCGGCCCGCGCCCGCACGGGCCGTACGGCGCGGCGCCGCACCCCGGCCCCGACGCGTCGGCCGAGGACACCGTCACGGTGGCCCCGGCGGCCGTCGACGGCGGCGCGGGGACCGAGGGGGAGACCGCTATGGACACGGCGGCCGAGACGACAGCCGGCACGGCGGCGAAGACGGCAGCCGACACGGCGGCGGACACGGCGGCGGACACGGCTGCGGACACGGCTGCGGTGGACGCCGTCGAGACCCCGGCGACCGGGACGGCGAGCGAGGCGACCGCCGACATCACCGAGGGCGGCGACTCGTCCGACCGGACGACACGCGCCGCTTCCGCGACCCCGGAGCGTGCGGCGGACGGGTGACCCCGTCCGACGGTCCGTCACCGGAACGCGCGCCTCGACGCGTCCGGACGGCGTACTGTCGCCGACCATGGGTGTGCTCGCATCCCCGATCACGTGGATCGTCGTCGCCGCCGTCCTCGTGGTCATCGCGGTGGTCCTGCTCGTGCTCTCCGCGCTCCGCCGCCGGCGGGCGCGCCGGGCCGCCGCGGCCGCCGCCTGGCCGCCCCCGGCCCTCGAGGCCGGCCGGGTCAACCCGGACGCGCCCTGGACGGGACCGACGCCCGAGGTCGTCCGCGTCGGCGTGCGCACCCCGGTGTCGAACCTCTCCGGGCGTCCCGAGGCCGCGGCCGCCACGCGCTACGCCGAGCCGGACACCTCCCCGCTCGACGTCGACGCCATCCGCGCCCGCCTCGCCACGGAGCTGGCGCGGGAGGAGGCGGAGGGTCCCGACGCCACCGGCCACGCCGGCGACGGCCCCACGGACGGCGCCACCGACCACGCCACGGACGGTGCCACCGACGACCCCCCGACCAGCCCCGACGCCGATGCCCCCGCTCC
>NZ_JAQZAN010000045.1 GCF_028737255.1 Actinomycetospora straminea
CCGACAGGTCGTGGGAGAGTAGGACACCGCCGGAACACCCGACCACCCCCACACCACCAAAGGGGCGAGAACTCCCACCCCGGGAGCACTCGCCCCTTTCGGCATTTCTGGACCCCCTCACTCGAGCCGGCGGAGGCGTCAGCTGGATCGGGTGGACGAGGGACGGCGTCGCCGTCCCACTTCTCCGTCCCCACCCCGCGCGGTTGTCCCCAGGCCGTCGAGCAGCGTTCACGCTTGATGTCGACCTCGCGCGACGCTCCTCGAGCAGGCCGGGGAAGTACCCCGTCCTCGAGGACGAGCGGAGTGCGACGTGAACGAGACGATGGTGACGGTGACGGGGAACGTCGCCGGCGACGTGATCGCGCGGCGGGTGGGGCCCAACCAGGAGCACGAGCTCGTGACGTTCCGGGTCGCGAGCTCGGAGCGCCGGTGGGATAAGGCGACGGAGACGTGGATCGACGGCGATCGCTTCACCGCCTCCGTGAACTGCTGGCGGCGGCTCGCCGACGGCGCGCGCTGCCTGACGAAGGGTGACCCGGTCATCGTCACCGGTCGGCTGTCGGTCCGGGAGTACGAGGCCGAGGGTGTGCGCCGCTACATGACCGAGATCAGCGCCGTCGCCGTCGGTCCGGACCTCGCGCGGTGCACGGCGAAGGTCCACCGCTGGCGTCCGGGAGCGGGCGAGGCCGGTGAGGTCGGCGTGGCGACCGAGGTCGGCGACGCGACCGCCGACCAGGGCGTGGTGGGGGCCTCGCCGGCGGTGACCGCGACGGGCGTCGACGGGGACCTCGCGGCGGTGGGCCTCGAGGCGGGCGCGGAGGGGGCGACGATCACCGGGATCGACGCGGGGGAACGTCGTCGGTCCGGTGCCGCGCGGGCGAGCGCCTGAACCGCCGACTTGTATAGCGGTCAGGGCTGTGGAGGTTGTTGATCTACGGTCCTGAAGCGGAGCACCGGCCGGTCTGACTCGTGAATCGCCTGCCGCCTTCGGGCTGGCTGTCCCGGGGTTGGTCGTGCCGGTCGGTGTTCCGGGCCGTGGTCTGACTCAACAGAGGTGTGTCCGGGGCTCCGGCGCTGGAAGTCGGCATGTCGTCCGCGGTCTCGCCCCTGTCTGGTCGAGCGAGAGGCACGCGGACGTGGTCATCATCGGGATCGATCCTCACAAGCGCACCCACACCGCCAGCGCCCTCGAGCCCGGCTCGCAGCGGATGCTGGCTTCCCTCGAGGTCGACGCTTCGATCGCCGGTTACCGCCGGCTGCTGCGCTGGGCGTCGTCGTTCCCCGCAGCGACGGTGGGCGATGGAGAACGCCCGCGGGCTGGGGCGGCATCTCGCGCAGTGGCTGCTGGCCCGCGGCGAGACCGTCCACGATGTCCCGGCCACCGCGACCGCGCGGGTACGCGAGCTGTCGCGGGGTGGGCGTCGCAAGAACGACGTCATCGACGCCGCCGCGGCGGCCAGCGTCGCGCTGCTGGCCGGCGACGCCAACCCGGTCGCTGCCGAGGATCTGAGCACGGTGCTGGCGTTGCTCGACGAGCGGCGCGCCAACCTGGTCGCCCAGCGCACCCGCTCGGTCAACCAGCTCCACGCCCTGCTCCGCGACCTGGTGCCCGGCGGTGGTCGCACCGATCTGACCGCGGCCGCCGCGGCCAGGGTACTGGCCGGGCTGCGTCCGGCCGGTCCGGTCGAGACCGCCCGCAAGGCGATCGCCCGCGATGTCGTCACCGAGGTCCGCGACCTCGACGCCCGTCTGAAGAAGATCACCACCGAGATGTCGCGGGTGCTCGACGAGCACGGCACCCGGCTCCCCGAGCTCACCGGCATCGGTCCGGTGGTCGCCGCCCGACTGCTCGGTCGCACCGGTCGCGCCGGCCGGTTCGCCAGCGCCTCGGCGTTCGCGAACTACGCCGGCGTCGCTCCGGTCGAGGTCGCCAGCGCCCAGAAGGCCCGCCACCGGCTGCCCCGCGGCGGGGACCGCCAGCTCAACCTCGCGCTGCACGTGGTCGCGCTGACCCAGGTGCGGATGCGCGCCAGCGCCGGTCGCGCCTACTACGACCGCAAGATCGGCGAGGGTAAGACCCACAACGAGGCGATGCGCTGCCTCAAGCGACGACTCGCCGACCGGGTCTGGCGCACCATGATCGCCGACGAGCGGCGAGCGGGGGCGGGCCCGGGAGGACACACGGGGGCGGCTCTGTCGTCCAGCGCGGCTGGCTCAACCCCGAACACCAGCTCTTCGGACAAGTCACTTCCCGGACCCGCCGCCACCGAGCTTACGACCTCAGACCCTGCGGCTTGACAGACACAGAGGAACCCCGGGGCCGGTGGACGCCGAGTCGTGGCAACTACCATCGTGGGCGTGGCTGAGTTCATCTACACCATGAAGAAGGTTCGCAAGGCCCATGGTGACAAGGTCATCCTCGACGACGTCACGCTGAACTTCCTGCCCGGCGCGAAGATCGGTGTCGTCGGCCCCAACGGGGCGGGCAAGTCGAGCGTTCTCAAGATCATGGCCGGACTGGACCAGGCCAACAACGGCGAGGCGTACGCCGCCCCGGGGTCGACCGTCGGCATCCTGCAGCAGGAGCCGCCGCTCAACGAGGAGAAGACGGTCCTCGGCAACGTCCAGGAGGGCGCCGGCGAGGTCGCGACCAAGCTCGCGCGGTACAACGAGATCGCCGAGCTCATGGCCACCGACTACTCCGATGCGCTGATGGAGGAGATGGGCGCCCTCCAGGAGGACCTGGACAACGCCGACGCGTGGGACCTCGACTCGCAGCTGCAGCAGGCGATGGACGCCCTGCGCTGCCCGCCCGGCGACGAGCCGGTGACGCACCTGTCCGGTGGTGAGCGGCGCCGGGTCGCCCTCTGCAAGCTGCTCATCAGCAAGCCCGACCTGCTCCTGCTCGACGAGCCGACCAACCATCTCGACGCCGAGAGCGTGCAGTGGCTCGAGCAGCACCTCGCGTCCTACGAGGGCGCCGTCCTGGCCGTCACGCACGACCGGTACTTCCTCGACAACGTCGCCGAGTGGATCCTCGAGCTGGATCGCGGCCGCGCCTACCCCTACGAGGGCAACTACTCGACCTACCTCGAGAAGAAGGCCGAGCGTGTCGCGGTCCAGGGCCGCAAGGACGCGAAGCTGCGCAAGCGGCTCGCCGACGAGCTCGCGTGGGTGCGCTCCGGGGCGAAGGCGCGGCAGGCCAAGAGCAAGTCGCGTCTGGCCCGGTACGAGGAGATGGCCGCGGAGGCGGAGAAGACGCGGAAGCTCGACTTCGAGGAGATCCAGATCCCGCCGGGCCCGCGGCTGGGCAACGTGGTGGTCGAGGTCAGCCACCTCGACAAGGGTTTCGACGACCGGCTGCTCATCAAGGACCTGTCGTTCTCGCTGCCGCCCAACGGCATCGTCGGCGTCATCGGCCCGAACGGCGTCGGCAAGACGACGCTGTTCAAGACCATCGTCGGGCTCGAGAAGCCGGACTCGGGTGATGTCCGGGTCGGCGACACGGTGAAGCTGTCCTACGTCGACCAGAGCCGCGAGGGGCTGTCGGGCACGGACAACGTGTGGAAGGTCGTCTCGGGGGGTCTGGACCACATCCAGGTCGGCCAGGTCGAGATGCCGTCGCGGGCGTACCTGTCCGCGTTCGGTTTCAAGGGTCCGGACCAGCAGAAGCCGGTCAACGTCCTCTCCGGCGGTGAGCGCAACCGCCTGAACCTCGCGCTCACCCTGCAGCAGGGCGGCAACCTGCTCCTGCTCGACGAGCCCACGAACGACCTCGACGTCGAGACACTGTCGTCGCTGGAGAACGCCCTGGAGAACTTCCCGGGCTGCGCGGTGGTCGTGTCGCACGACCGCTGGTTCCTCGACCGCGTGTGCACCCACATCCTCGCGTGGGAGGGCACGGACGATCACCCCGCGGCGTGGTTCTGGTTCGAGGGCAACTTCGCGGACTACGAGGAGAACAAGATCGAGCGCCTCGGTCCCGACGCCGCTCGTCCGCACCGCGTCACCTACCGCAAGCTGACCCGGGACTGAGGACCCGGACGCGGTGGAGAGCTCGGCGCGGCAGCCCGGGGTCCACGGACTCAGCGCGAGCGCGATCCTCGAGGTCGCCGAGGGCCTGCGGTGGACCGACCCGCAGCTGAGTGTCGCGCTGGCCGAGCACGTCGCGCGGTCTGTGGGCACCGACGTCGGTGCCCGCAGCGCGGCGGAGCGGTCGGCGGTGCTCGCGCTCGGGCAGTCGGACCGGGCCGCGGCGCTGATCCTGCGCGCCGTGCCGCAGCTGCAGGCCGCGGAGCGCGAGGGCCGGACCTCGGACGCCGCGCTGCTGCGCTGTGAGCTGGCCCGGGCCGCGGTGCGGTGCGACGACGTCGACGCCGCCGAGGCGGTGCTCGAGCCGCTGGCCGGGGGCCAGGTCCTCCCGGCCGCGGCACGTGCGGACGCGCTCGTGGCGTGGTCCGCCGCGCGGGCGGCACGGGGCGACGTCCCCGCCGTGGACGCGGCGGCCCGTCAGGTCGAGGAGCTGGTCGGGGACGGGGCGGGCGACGTCCGGCGGCTCGCCGTCCAGCGGTTGCGGGCCCGCGCTCGCCGCGTCACGGGGGATGCCTCCGGGGCGCTCGTGGTGCTGCGGGGCGTGACGACGGACGGAGCCGGGGCCGGGGCCGGCCGCGAGACCGCGATGCTCGTGGCGGACCAGGTCGAGCTGCTCGCCGAGCTCGGGCGCGGAGACGAGGCCCGCGAGCTGGCGGCGCCCTCGCTCGCCGCGACGCCGCAGGCCACGACGTCGCTGGCCGTCGGGCGGATGCGCTGCGTCCTCGCGAGCGCCGTCTGGCTGCCCGCCGGGGACGTCGACACCGCCGCGCGCCTGGCGCAGGAGGCGGAGGTCGACCTCCTCGACCACGGTCACGAGGCGCAGGCCGCGGAGGCGATCGAGGTGCTCGCGGAGGTGGCGGTCCGGCGCGGGGAGAGCCGGCACGCCCTCGACGAGCTACGCCAGGCGCACGCGCACGCTCTCGCCGCGCGGGACGAGACGACGACCGCGCGGATTGCGCTGGCCGTGGCGCTGGCGACGCCGGAGGGCCGGCCGGCCCGCTCGTCGGACGTCGCCGAGTCCCCGGCCGTCGGGGCGGGGAGCACTCCGCGCGTCGACACACCGCGCCGCGACGACCCCGAGGGTGCGGGGCTCGACGCCGTCGAGGAACCGCCCGCCGCCGAGATCGGCGTCGTGGAGCCCGCCGCGTCGCCGGCCGCGGACCCGGCGCCCGCCACGGCGCCTCGCCGTCGCGGGCGATACCGCGAGGAGGTCGACCCCAGCGACGCGCTGGCCGCGGCCCTGGCTGCCGCGCGCGGGGGCAGCCTCGACCCCTTCACCACCCCGCCCGGCGGGACGCCCGTGCGGGACGAGGGCGAGGCCGGCGCCCCCGACGACCCTGCCGGGGGCGACGTCGACGCGGCGGCCGAGGCCCGCAGCCGACGGCTCGCCCGAGCCCGTGCCCGGTGGGAGGTGCCCGCGTCGATCCTGCGCCGCCGCCCCGACCAGGACGGTCAGGACGACGCGCTGGGCGCCTCGCTCGGCGGCCGCGACGGGACGGAGTCCGCGAGCGGCCGCACGCGAGCGGCCGGGCCAGACGACGATGGTGCTGCCCACGAGAACGGTTCCACCGCCGACGCCGGCTCGTCCGGCCGACGTCGGAGCGCGGAGGCGGCGGGCGACGAGCCCGCGCCGCGACGGCACCGAGGTCACCGCGCCCCGGACCCCGAGGACGATCGGGAGGTTCGCGAGGGGCGCCACGGTTCCGTCGGGGCGGGTCGCGTGGTGCGCGCCGAGGAGGACGGACGGGGCGTGCCCGGCGCGGTCGGACCCGCCGGCGACGACCGGTCGAACGGGTGGGCCCCGGAGCGCCCGGTGGAGTCGGGGCCCGCGGCCGGCCCGGACCCCCTCCGGGACGGGGGCCTCTCCTGGGACACGGCGCGGCCGGGTGCCGGCCGCTTCGGGGACGTCGGCAACGGCGTCGCGCCGGTCGAGGGGCACGGTCGGGGATCGGACGTCTCGCCGCACCACGAGGCCGCGTCGACCCCGGACCCCGACCGCGGACCCGACCGGCACGACGGTCCGGGCCTCGACTCCGCGCACGCGCCGGAGAACGAGCGGTTCCCGCGTCCCGCCGACCGCGATCACCTCGCCGGCGTCGGCGACCCGCGTGACCGCCGGGACGGTGCCGACCAGCCCGACCACCGGCGGACCGAGTCCACCGCCGACCCGCTGACCGGCGCCGCGCACCGGGACGGACGCCGCAACGGCCACGCCGAGGTCGGGGCGCTCGCCGCGCCGGGGACGATCAGGCCCGAGGACGACGAGTACGCGCAGGAGCTGGCGTTGACGCTGGTCGACCTGCTCAGCGAGTACCAGCCCCACGGTGTCCCGCTGGGCGGCACGGACGTCCCGCAGGCCCCGCAGCCCCCGCAGCCCCCCCAGCCCCCCCCGCCCCCCCCCACCC
>NZ_JAQZAN010000046.1 GCF_028737255.1 Actinomycetospora straminea
AGTAGGCGCGCCGCCGCGCGACCTCGGCCTCGCGGGCGCGGTCGAGCAGCTCCCGCCCCGCCACCCCCACCCGTTCGCTCACGTGTTCGAACCTAGCCGCGACCCCCGACACCGCCGCCCCGAACGCTGAGACTCCTCTCAGCGAACGGCGCTGGGCCTCCGTCCACCGATCGAGACGCGTTCGCCGCCGGGGCCGGCCCCCGCCCCCTGCCGGGCGGTGCGGGTCGACCTGGTCGAGCGCCGTCCGGGGCCGGGATCCAGGAGCCACCGCCGCGCACCGTGGTCGCGGAGGACGCCCCGGGCCAGCGGAGCAGGCCGGACTGGCCCGAGAAGGGCCGGCACCGATCAGTGATACGCGTGGACCACCGCGTGGCCCAGGCCGCGGCCGATCATCCAGCGGTTGAGCGGCAGGGTCACGACGAACGCGACGAGCAGGGCGAACGCCAGCGCGCCCCAGAACAGGGCGCTCGCCAGCCCGGCGTCCATGGCGCCCGGGACGCCGAGGATGACCGCGTTGTCGACGATCTCCATGACCGCGATGGACACGGTGTCGGCGGCCAGCGCGATCCGGAACGCCTGCCGCAGCCCGACGCCGGCGCGCAGGACCCCGCGCATGGTCAGCGCGTAGCCGAACACGAACGCCAGGGCGACGGCGAGGACGACGGTCACGGCGTTCGACAGGCCCAGCGCGGTGCCGATGACCATGCCGAGGACCTCGCCGATCGCACAGCCGGTGAGGCAGTGCAGCGTGGCCAGGGCCGCCGTCCGCCACGACACGGACGACCAACCGCCCGGTGCGTGGACCTCGTGCTGGTGCGTGGTCACGATGACTCCTTCCTGATACCCCCAGGGGGTATCTGACGTGGACAGGAGTACACCCCGGGACGCCGCGGGGCAAGACCCGTCAGAGCTCGATCGCGAGCAGTCGCGAGCTCAGCGACTTGCCGTGGGTGTCCAGGGCCGTCGACACCGTGACGCCCCCACCGCGCACGTCGGTGCAGACGAACTGCAGGGCGCACACCAGCGGCAGCTCGTGGCGCACGACCTCGCCGGCGACCCACGGGTCGAGATGGGCCCGGACCCGCTCGGCGGTCAGCGCCCGCACCAGCTCGGGGAACGCGTCGTCGTCGTACGGGACGACCGTCAGCGTCGCGACCCTGCCCTTGTCGCCGGCGCGGCAGTGCGCGAGGTCATGCAGCAGCACCGACGGCCTCCAGGATCGTGGTCCGCGGGTGCACGGCGCTGCGCGGCACCAGCGTCGAGACCACCCCGAGCACGGGCGTCCGGTGCACGCGCACGCCCCCGCCGCCGGCGGGCCCGTTGGTGTAGAGCGCCTCGACCTCGTGGCCGACGGCGTCGAGCACGGTGGGGTCCTCGCCGCGAGCAGCGACCCGCAGCCGGGCGTCCTCGGGGCCGCCGCGCACCTCGATCCGCGGCGCCAGCGGCAGCCCGGCCAGCCGGGTGGCGACGACGTCGGCGGCCAGGCGCCCACGGGCCTCGGCACCCGGGCCGACGTAGGAGATCTCGGCCTCCACCCGCGTGCCGGCGCGGTGGCCCACGGTGACCTTGAGCCGGTCGGGCCGCGGCCGCCCGCGGGCACCGTGCACGCGCACCCGGTCGGCGCCCGCGTCCTCCACCCGCACCCCGCGCAGGTCGAGCAGGACGTCGGGGGTGACGTAGCCCGCGGGGTCGGTGACCTCGTAGAGCAGCTGCTCGCGGACGGTGTGCCGGTCGAGGCGACCGCCGGTGCCGTCGAGCTTGCCGTAGACGGCCGACCCGTCGGCGGCGACGTCGGCGAACGGGAAGCCGAGCCGCGCGAGGTCGGGGACGTCGAACCTCCCCGGGTCGGCGGCGTACCCGCCGGTCAGCTGGCCGGCGCACTCGAGCAGGTGCCCGACGAGCGTCCCGGCCGCCGTGGCGTCGACGTCGTCGGGCGCCCACCCGAGGCGCTGGGCCAGCGGCGCGAGGAACAGCGACGGGTCGGCGACGCGCCCGGTGACGACCACCTGCGCGCCCGCCTCGAGCGCGGGCGTGATCGCGTCGGCGCCCAGGTAGGCGTTGGCCGAGACGATCTCCCCGTGCTCGCGCAGCGGGCGGCCGTCCTCGAGGGCCGGGGCGTCGAGGTCGAGCACGTCGAGGACGTCGTCGCCGGTGACCACACCGACGCTCGCGCGGGCCCCGAGGTCGTCGAGCAGCGCCCGCACCGCGCGCCCCGCCGCGACGGGGTTCGCCGCGCCCATGTTGGTGAGCACGCGCGTCCCCCGCTCGAGCGCGACCGGGAGCAGGGGCGCGAGCCGGGCGTGCAGGCGCGGGTCGTGACCGGCGTCGGGGTCGGCGAGCCGGCGCTGCTGGCCCAGCGCGATGGTGCGCTCGGCGAGGCACTCCAGGACCAGGTCGTCCAGCGCGCCGTGCGCCGCGAGGTCGACGGCGGGGTCGACGCGGTCGCCGGCGAAGCCCGCGCCGGCCCCGATCCGCACCGTCGTCCGTGCCACCGGATCGGCCATCAGATCACCCCGGTGAGCAGGGCGACGGCGGTCATGACGAGCGTGGTGCCGAACGCCCAGCCGAACACGAAGCGCTGGTGGGCGCCGAAGTCGACGCGGGTCAGGCCGACGAGGATGAAGGTCGACGCGGTCAGCGGGCTGAGCGGGAAACCGGTGGTCATCTGCCCGAGGATCGCCGCGCGGGCCACCTCGGCCGGGGCGCCGCCGAGGGCGCCGGCGGTCTCGGCGAGCACGGGCAGCACGCCGAAGTAGTAGGCGTCGGGGGTGAAGACCAGCGACAGCGGCATCCCGGTGACCGCGACGATGGTCGGCAGCAGGCCCCCGGCCGCGTCGGGGATCACCGACACCAGCGCCCGCGCCATCGCCTCGATCATGCCGGTGCCGCCGAGGATGCCGGTGAAGACGCCGGCCGCGAAGATCATCGTGACGACGAGGACGACGCTGCGGCCGTGGCGCTCGAGCAGCTCCTGCTGCTGGGTCCAGCGCGGCGCGTTGATCAGGAGCGCCACCACGAACGCGGCGAGGAAGACCACCGGCAGCTCGGCGAGCTGCAGCAGCAGGACCACGAGCAGCGCGAGCGTGACCACGGCGTTGAGCCAGAACCGCACCCGGTCGGCGCGGGTCCGGGGCGTCGCCCGCGTCAGGGTCCCGACGGCCCCGTCGCCGCCGTCCCCGGCCTCCGTCCCCGGCGCGCCGTCCGGCCGGTCCCCGCCGCCGGTGCCGGACGAGTCCGTCCCGCCGTCCGGCGACCCGGACCCCGACCCGGAGCCAGACCCCGACCCGAACCCACCCACGGCGACCGGCTCGTCCAGCGTGATCACACCCAGGCGCTTGCGCTCGCTGCGCCCGATCACCCACGACGCGAGCACCACCCACGCGATGCCGGCCGCCATCGCCGGCAGCACCGGCACGAAGATCTCGCTCGCGGGCAGGTCGAGCGCGGCCATGGCCCGGGCGGTCGGGCCGCCCCACGGGACCATGTTCATCACGCCCGCCCCGAGACAGACCAGCGCGGCGAGGACGATCCGGCGCATCCCCAGCCGCTCGTAGATCGGCAGCATGGCGGTGACCATGATCAGGAAGGTCGAGGCCCCGTCGCCGTCGAGGGCGACGAGGACGGTGAGCACCGCGGTCCCGACGCAGATCTTCAGCGGGTCGCCGCCCGCCCAGCGCACGACGCGGCGGATCGCCGGGTCGAAGAGGCCGGCGTCGATCATCAGGCAGAAGTAGAGGACCGCGAAGGTGATCATGATCGCGACCGGCGCGACCTGCTCGAGGCCGTCGAGCACCAGGTCACCGAGCTCGCCGCCGGCGCCGACGGCCACCGCGGCCAGCGCCGGGATGACGGTCAGCGCGAACAGGACCGAGACCCGGCGCGAGAGCACGGCGGCCAGGAAGACGGCGATGGTGAGGAAACCGGCCGCGGCGAGCATCGTCGACCTCCGTGTCAGCGCGGCTGCAGCGGGCCGGGCGCCCGGTGCAGGAGGTGGTCCGGGTCACGCCCGGTGTCGTGACGATGGCGACGCGGACCTATGCTCGTCAAAGACCGATCGGCGATCGATTGATGCGGACAGGGCATGGACGTGACGCTGCAGCAGCTGCGGGTGATCGTCGCCGTGCACGAGGCCGGCGGGTTCACGGCGGCCGCCGCGTCCCTGCGGGTCGCGCAGCCGTCGCTGAGCCGCACCGTCGCCGAGGTGGAGCGCCGGCTGGGCACCGGGCTCTTCACCCGCACGACGCGACGGCTCGAGACCACGACCGCCGGGCTGGAGTTCGTGGCGCTGGCCCGGCGCGTGCTCGACGGCCTCGACGAGGAGATGCGCCGGTTCGCCGACTTCCTCGCCGGCGCCCGCGGCCGGGTCCGGGTGGCGACGCTGCCCTCGCTCGCCGCCCTCCTGCTGCCCGGGGTCGTCGCCGCGTTCCGGGCGGTGCGCCCCGAGGTGGACCTCACCCTCTCCGACGCCCTGGCCGACGAGGTCGTCGAGCGCGTGCGCACCGGCGGGGCGGACCTCGCCGTCACTGTCGTGTCCGTGGCCGCCGACGTGCTCGACGACCTCGAGGTCCTGCCCGTCGCCGAGGACACGTTCTGCGCCCTCCTCGCCCCCGGTCACCCGCTGGCGGGCCGCGACCGGCTGGCCTGGGCCGACCTCGCCGGCGAGTCGTTCATCGACTTCGACCCGACGACGAGCATCCGCCACCACGTCGACCACGCCCTCGTCGCCGCCGACGTCCGGCCCCGCCGGGTCGTCGCGGCGCGCAACGTCGCGGCGGTGGCGGGCCTGGTCGCGGCGGGGCTCGGGGTCAGCGCGGTCCCGGGCCTCGTGGTGCCGCTGACCGGCTTCGCCGACCTCGTCGCGGTCCCGCTCGAGGACCCCGTCGTCGTGCGCCGGATGGCCCTCGTGCGCGGGGCGGTCGTCTCCCCCGCCGCCGCGGCGTTCGCCGACCTGCTCGTCGGGGCCGGCGAGCGCCCGACCCTCCCCCGGCACGCGCGGTGGCTGCCGTGAGGTGGCTGCGCCGGGTCGGCGTGACGCTGCTGGTGCTCGTGCTGCTGGTGGTCGGCGGCTCGGCGGCCTACCTCGGCTGGGACCGCCTCGCCCCGGTCCGGCTCGACGTCCCGCGGCCCGGGTTCGACGTCGACGCCGCGGGCGTGCGCACCCGCGTCGAGCACTGGCCCGCGGCGCGGCCGTCGGGGCGCCCGCCGGTGCTCCTCGTGCACGGCTTCGCGGAGTCGACGTACGTGTGGTCGCGGGTGGCGCCGCTGCTCGCCGCCGACCGGGACGTCTACGCCTACGACGTGCGCGGCTTCGGCTACACCGACCGCGTCCCTCCCTACGACCTCGCCGCCGACACCGACCAGCTCGGCGGGGTCCTCGCCGCCCTGGGCCTCGAGCGCCCGGTCCTCGTCGGGCACTCCTCGGGCGTCGCGATCGCGCTGTCCTGGGCCCTGCGCGCGCCCGGCTCGATCACCGGCGTCGTCGCGGCCAACGGTGACGGCACCCCCTACTTCGGCGACGACCGCACCACGCCCGGCGCGGGGCCGCGGTGGCTGCTCGTCCCCCCGGTGGCGCCCGCCGCGGTCACCGCCGTCGTCCGGCACCGCGCCGTCGTCCGGTCGGTCGTCGCCGCACAGTGCGGGCCGGGCTGCCCCGTCGACGACGCCGCGGTCGACCGCTGGCGCGCCCCGTTCCTCGAGCCCGCCGCGGTGGACGCGCTGGTCGACGTCGTCCGCCGGCCCCTCATCGGCCTCACCGACGCCCAGGAGACGACCGTCGCCGTCCCCACCGCGGTCCTCTACAGCTCCGACGACGAGAGCTTCGCCCGGCCGCAGGCCCTCGCCACCGCCGCCCGCCTGCGCACCCACCTCGTCACCGAGCTGCCCGGCGCGCGCCACCTCGCCCTGCTCGGCGAGCCCGAGCGCTTCGCGGCGGCGCTGCGGCCCCAGCTCGACGCCCTGGGCTGACTGTGAGGGTGGGCCCGCCGTCCTGATCACCTGGTGATGGGGTGG
>NZ_JAQZAN010000047.1 GCF_028737255.1 Actinomycetospora straminea
CCCGCTCACCGGCCGACGAGCGTGTCGGACACGGTGAGCGGTGCCCCGGTCGTGCATCCCGGCTCGACGACCAGCAGCCGGAACCGCGCGGCCACCCCGGTCGGCAGGACCAGGAGCACGCCCGACCGCCCGTCGACGACCACCTGACGCGCGCCCACCGGCCGCGTGCCCGGCGGGAGCCCGTGCGCGGCGAGGCAGTCGCCGAGGCGGCCCTCGTCGGCGAGCGGGCCGTAGTCGGCGCGCCCGAGGCCCGCGCGCAGGGCCGACACCCCGTCGCCGCTGCTCAGGGTGGGGACGCCGGCCGGGGCCGGCGCGGCCGTGGGCGGGGGGGCGGGCGCGGGGGCGGGCGTCGCGGGGCTGCCGGTGGCGACGACGACCACCACCACGGCGACGACGACGGCCACCACGCCCGCCAGCAGCCCGCCCACCAGCGCCCGGCGGCGCCCTCGGGTCGGCGGGTGCCCGGTGCGCGGCGCGGTCTCCTCGGCCGCGAGCGCCCGCCGCACGTCGTCGACGAGCCCCGCGGGCATGGCCGGGGTGCGGGCGCCGTGGGCGGCGAGGTCCGCCCGGGTGCGCGCGAGCGCGGCGGCCACCGCCGGGTCGGCGGGGTCGGGCCGGTCCGCCGGGCGGGGCCCGGAGGCGGCGTCGTGCTGCTCGTCCTGCTGCTCGTCGCTCACGGTCCTCCTCCCCTGCGCTCCGACCCGCTCGTCTGTTGGACGTCGCCGGCCCCCGTGCCGTTCCCCCGACCCTGCTCCCGCCGCGGCCCGATCGGGGCGTCCCGCGGCCGCAGGTGGCCCAGGAGGCCCGCGAGGCGCCCCCGCGCCCGGGCGCAGCGGCTCTTCACCGTGCCCTCGCGCACGCCGAGGACCGCCGCCGCCTCGGTGATCGAGAAGCCGTGCACGTCGACGAGCACCACCGCCATCCGCTGGCCGTCCGGCAGCGCGGCGAGGGCGTCGGCGACGGTGAGGCGCGTGAGGTGGTCGTCGATACCGTCGCGGGGCGTGGGCACGTCGTGCCCGGCCAGCGGCTCGACGGCGCGGGTGCGCCGCCGGCGGATGCGGTCGAGGCAGGCGTTGACCGCGATCCGGTGCAGCCACGTCGACACCTCGGAGTCGCCGCGGTAGCGGGTCGCGCTGCGCAGGGCCGACACGAACGTCTCCTGGACGGCGTCGGCGGCGTCCTCGCGGTGGTCGAGCGTCTGGAAGGCGAGCAGCCAGAGGCGTTCGGCGTAGCGGCGGACGATCTCGTCGAAGGCGCCCTGCTGACCGGCCACGTGCGCCGCGAGCAGCTCGCGGTCGCTGCGCGGGTCGGGCAGGTCGGGCACGGCTCGGGACGCTAGCCGCCGCCCGCGCCCGGCCGGGGCCGTTCGGTGAAGCTGCCCCGGGAACGGCTCAGGGGCCGGCGCGCTCGATCGTCACCTCGGCGAGCTCGGTGACGTACTCGTCGTCGTCCTCCTCGCCGAGGGCCGTGATCCAGACGAGCAGGTTGCCCGTCGGCGGCGCGGCCTGCAGCGGGATGCGCAGCACGTCCTCGTCGTCGGCGACCGTGCCGGTGCCCAGCAGCTGGGTCTGGGCCAGCGGGACGTCCGCCGCGGGCGCGGACCGGATCTCGATGCGCGTCCCGGGGCTCGGCGAGCGGACCGTCACCGCCGACACGGGGGCCGGGGCGGTGAAGGTCGTCATCATGCCGATGCCGGGCTTGAGGGACGGCAGCTGCTGGCGGTACTCCGAGGTCGACCAGGTCGTCTCGGGGTCGTTGTCGGCGGCGCGGTTGATGCGGGTCGGATTGTCGGGGCTGCCCGCCGGGCTGTACACCGCGACGCTCGACAGCTGCACCGGCCCGGCCGGGACCGGCGCGGGCGGCACCGGCGACGGCGCGGGCGACGGGGCCGGCGCGGCGCTCGGGGCCGAGGTCTCGGGCGGGATCACCACCACGGGCGGCCCGGACTGCCCGCCACCGGCGACGACCGAGATGATCTGGTAGCTGACGAAGCCGAGGATGAGGAGCGTGGCGAGCACGAGCGCGGTGACACCGACGCGCAGCTTGCGCCGCCGCGCCGGGTCGGGGCCGGGCTCGGGGTGGGCCTCGTCGTGCCAGACCTCGGCCGGGTCGTCCGCGTCGATCGTCTGCCCGTCCTCGAGCACCGGCAGCAGCACGCCGTCGTCCTCGAGGCCCGCGCGCATCTGGGTGACGAGACGGTGCACCGCGGCCGCGGTGCGGATGCCGCCGTGCTCGTCGAGCGTGCGGTCGACCAGGGCGGCGAGCTCCACCGGCAGGTCCGGGCGCAGCTGGCGCGCGGAGACCGGCGCGCCGTCGGGACCGTGCGGGGCCTGGCGCAGGCCGGCCGGGGGTCGGCTGCCCTCGGGCCCGGGCCAGCGGGCCGTGAGCAACAGGTAGAGCAGGGCGCCGAGGCCGTGGACGTCGTCGGCGTTCGTCGCCTCGCCGCGGGGCATGGGGAAGGCGAGCCGCGTCGCCGCCCGGGAGCTGACGCGCACGCGCTGGGGGTGGTCGAGGCCCAGGACGAGCCCGGAGCGGTGCGCCGCGGCCACGGCGTCGGCGAGCGGCTCGATGACCCGCAGGGCGGCGCTGGGGCGCAGCGGACCGTCGGCGACGAGCTCGGCGAGGTCGCGGCCCGGCGTCCACTCGGCCACCGCGGCGCCCAGGACCCCGGTCGGCAGGGGCGTGCTGCCCGGCCGGACGACGTCGAGGATGCGCGCGGCGTGCGGGTGCTCGAAGTGCGCCGACCGCGTCGCCCGCGACAGCGCCGCCGACGCCTTGGCGTCGCCCTGCCAGGTGCCGACGAGCAGCGTGAGGGCCACGTCGCGCTCGAGCACGACGTCGCGGGCCTTCCACAGGGCGGCGTCGGCGTCCCGGTCGCGCCCGACCTCGGCGACGAGGCGGTACCGGTCGACCAGCAGCGTGCCCGGCATGAGGGGGCCGGTGGCGGCCATCGGGCCCGACGACGGGCCGGGCCGCAGCGGGCCGCCCGTGCCGCGCGACGGCCGGCGGGGCGGCGCCGGGAAGGGACCCGACGGCGGGCCCGGCGGGCCGGCCGGTCCGGGGCCGTTCGCGGCCGGACCCCGGGGCGCGCGGCCGGCGCCGCCCCCGGCCGGGGTGGTCGGGGGCGCCGCGGTGGTGCTGGACCCGCCGGCGGTGCTGCTGGTGGCGCTGGTGGCGCTGCCGTTGGTGCCGGCGGAGGAGCTGCCGTTGCTCCCTGCGGCGGCAGCCTCGGGTGTCGACGAACCCGCGACGCGGGAGACGTGGGTGGTCGGCCCGTCGATGCCGACGCCGGTCCGCCGCGGCGGGGCGGCCGGTGCGGCGGGGGGTGTGGCGGCCGGTGCAGCAGGCGCGGCGGGCAGCGCGACCTCGGTCTCGTCGGACGAGGGGCGCGGGGACGGGCGCTCCCCCGACGTGTCGCCGGCCAGCTCCCTCACCTCCCCCTCGGACGTCGTGCGAGCCTACGGGACTCGTGCGCCGCTACGGGGGACGCGCCACCCCGGTCGCGGGTTGCCCCGGACCCTCTCGGGCACACGTCACGAGGCCCGCGCGCGCCCCCGGCCCAGGAGTCGGCGCAGCCGGGAGACCACCGGGTCGAGCTCCGGCACCTTCAGCAGGCGCATGGCCACGGCGACGGCGGCCAGGAACACCGCCGACCCGGTGACGAGCACCAGCCACGCCTGCAGCACCGGCGAGGTGCCGCTGCCGAGGACCCGCTCGAGCAGGGTGACGCACAGCACCGCGACCAGCACCGACACCAGCGAGGCGATGAGGGTCAGCACGAAGGTGCGCAGCACGCGGCGGGTGTCGAGGTGGCCGAGCCGGACCCGCAGCCAGATGTTGCCGACCACGAGGCCGACGACGAACCCGAACGCGTTGACCGCCGCCAGGCCCAGCACGACCTGCTCGGGCGCGAGGAACACCGGGCAGAGGTAGGCCATCGGCACCTTGAGCGCGGTGATGACGACCATGATCAGCGTGGGGGTGCGGGCGTCGTTCATCGCGTAGAACACGCGCATCTGGAGCATGACGACCGCCATCGGGAGCAGCCCGAACGCCGAGGCCGCCATCGCCCCGCCGAGCGAGGCGGCGCCCTCGGGCCCGGAGCGGCCGATGCTGAACAGGGCCACGCCGAGCTGCGACCCGAAGACGGTGAGCAGCGCGCTGACCGGCAGCAGCGTCACGGTCGAGAGCCGCGAGCCCAGGGAGAGGTCGGCGACGACCTGGTCGATGCGCCCGTTGGCCGCGGCGGCGCTCATGCGGGGCATCAGCGCGGTGAGCAGCGAGACGCCGAGCACGCCGTAGGGCACCTGGATGAGCAGCCAGGCGTAGCTGTAGATCGCCGGCCCGCCGTCGTCGGACCCGGACGCGACCCGCAGGATCGACGCCAGCCCGACCTGGCTGACCAGCACGTACCCGACCACCCACGCGGCGAGTCCGCCGAACGCCGACAGGCGCTGGTCCCATCCGAATCGCCACTTCCACCGGAAGCCGACCCGGCGCATGGCGGGCAGCATCACCGCGGCCTGGACGACGATGCCGAGCGTGCTGCCGATGCCCAGCACCAGCAGCTGGGTGGTGGAGATGCCCTCGGGCGGCGACGGCAGGACCGCGTAGATGCCGAGCGCGACGAGCGCGACGACGTTGTTGAGCACCGGCGCCCAGGCGGCGGGGCCGAAGTTCCCGCGGGAGTTGAGGATGGCGCCGAACAGGGCGCCCATGCCGTAGAAGAAGATCTGCGGCAGCAGCAGGTAGGCGAAGTCGACGGCGAGGTCGACGTCGACGTCCTCCGCCAGGTACGGGCGGATGAGCAGCGGCGCCGCCACCACGGCGAGCGTCGTCGCCACGAGCAGGCCGACGCTCGCCCCCGAGAGGAGCTTCTGGGCGAACGCGTCCCCCTGGTCGCCGTCGTCCTTGGCGGCCTGGACGAGCACGGGGATGACGACGCTGGTCAGCACGCCGCCCAGCAGGAGCTCGAAGATGATGTTCGGCAGGGTGTTCGCGACGTTGAACGAGCTGCCGACGAGGTTGAGCCCGACGATCGCGGTCAGCCCGAGGGTGCGCAGGAAGCCGGTAAGGCGGCTCACCAGGGTCGCGACGGCCATGCCCCCGGACGCCTTGACCAGCGCCTTGTCGTCGCGGCCCGGGTCGTCGGCGGGCCGGCGCGGCGCGGGGACGGCGGGCGCGTCCTGCTCGAGCGGCGGGCGCGGGAGGAGCACGGTCTCCTCGAGCGACCCGGCGACGCTCCACGACGCGAGCGGCGCCGGGCGGGCGCGGCGGATCGTGCGCTCGTCGCGCGGGCCGGCGGGGAGCACCTCGGTGGCGTGGGGGTCGGCCGGGCCGCGACCGGGCGCGGCGGCGGCGTCGACCGCGTCCACCGCCTCGACCGCGGCGGTGGGGGCGGTGAGGCCGGTCGTGGAGGGCTCGGAGGCCGCGGCGGCCGCGGGCGAGCCGGGCGGGCGCGGTGGGGGCGGGGTGCTCGGCGCGCTGGAGCCCGGCGTCCGCGGCATCGGGCGGGTGAGTCCGGCGGGACCGGCGGGCGGGCCGGCGGGGGGCCCTCCGGCGGGCGGGCTACCGCCCGGAGGGCCGCCCGGCGGTGGTCCGGGGCGACCGCTGGGGGGCGGGCCGTGACGTCCCGGCCCGCCGGGACGCGCCGGCGGCACGGGGGGCGGCGCGGCGTGGGGCGCGGCGGGTGCTCCGGGGACCGGGCCGGGCGGGGCCGGGGTGCCGGACGGCCGCGGCGGGCCCTGGGAGGGTGGGCCCGGGGTCGGGGGTCCCGGGGAGGCCAGGCCGTGGGCGGGCTGGCCGTGGGCGGGCTGGCCGTGGGCGGGCTGGCCGTGGGC
>NZ_JAQZAN010000048.1 GCF_028737255.1 Actinomycetospora straminea
GGTGTGGGGGTGGTCGGGTGTTCCGGCGGTGTCCTACTCTCCCACGACCTGTCGGTCGCAGTACCATCGGCGCTGGAGGGCTTAGCTTCCGGGTTCGGGATGGGTCCGGGCGTTTCCCCTCCGCTGTGACCACCGGAACACCCCACCACCCCCACGTGTGGGGGGTGGGGTGTGTGGTCGTTGGGATATGCACAGTGGACGCGGGCATGCAGTGTTTCGTTACGTGCGCAGTTGGAGTTTGCCGTGAGTCTTGATGGGTGTGTGGGCAAGTCCTCGGCCTATTAGTACCAGTCCACTGAACGCCTTGCGGCGATTACATGTCTGGCCTATCAACCCACTGGTCTGGTGGGGGCCTTAACCCTCTGTGGGGTGGGAGACCTCATCTTGGAACAGGCTTCCCGCTTAGATGCCTTCAGCGGTTATCCTTTCCGAACGTAGCCAACCAGCCGTGCCCCTGGCGGGACAACTGGCACACCAGAGGTTCGTCCGTCCCGGTCCTCTCGTACTAGGGACAGCCTTCCTCAAGTCTCCTGCGCGCGCGGCGGATAGGGACCGAACTGTCTCACGACGTTCTAAACCCAGCTCGCGTACCGCTTTAATGGGCGAACAGCCCAACCCTTGGGACCTACTCCAGCCCCAGGATGCGACGAGCCGACATCGAGGTGCCAAACCATGCCGTCGATATGGACTCTTGGGCAAGATCAGCCTGTTATCCCCGGGGTACCTTTTATCCGTTGAGCGACACCCCATCCACCTGGTGGTGCCGGATCACTAGTCCCGACTTTCGTCCCTGCTCGACCCGTCGGTCTCACAGTCAAGCTCCCTTGTGCACTTGCACTCGACACCTGGTTGCCGACCAGGCTGAGGGAACCTTTGGGCGCCTCCGTTACCCTTTGGGAGGCAACCGCCCCAGTTAAACTACCCACCAGGCACTGTTCCTGGACCAGATCATGGTCCGAGGTTAGATGCCCAATTCGACCAGAGTGGTATTTCAACGTTGACTCCACGACCACTGGCGTGGCCGCTTCCCCGTCTCCCACCTATCCTACACAAGCCGAACCGAGCACCAATACCAAGCTGTAGTGAAGGTCCCGGGGTCTTTCCGTCCTGCCGCGCGTAACGAGCATCTTTACTCGTAGTGCAATTTCGCCGAGTCTGTGGTCGAGACAGCGGGGAAGTCGTTACGCCATTCGTGCAGGTCGGAACTTACCCGACAAGGAATTTCGCTACCTTAGGATGGTTATAGTTACCACCGCCGTTTACTGGCGCTTAAGTTCTCAGCTTCGGCCTTGCGGCCTAACCGGTCCCCTTAACGTTCCAGCACCGGGCAGGCGTCAGTCCGTATACATCGTCTTGCGACTTCGCACGGACCTGTGTTTTTAGTAAACAGTCGCTTCCCCCTGGTCTCTGCGGCCCCACCCCGCTAACCCGCAAGGGGTTTCACGGGACAGGGCCCCCCTTCTCCCGAAGTTACGGGGGCATTTTGCCGAATTCCTTGACCACAGTTCGCTCGAACGCCTCGGTATTCTCTACCTGACCACCTGTGTTGGTTTGGGGTACGGGTCGCGTAGGAACTCGCTAGAGGCTTTTCTCGGCAGCATGGGATCACTCTGCTTCGCCTCAACCGGCTATGCGTCACGTCTCAGCCTTGATGGTGTACGGATTTGCCTGTACACCGGCCTACACGCTTGCACCAGCACTACCACTAGCTGGCGGAGCTGCCCTCCTGCGTCACCCCATCGCTTGGCTACTACCAGGCGGGGTCCCGCGCTCCCCCCGAGCTGCTCCCGAAGGAGACAACCGGGGTTCGGGCGGTTAGCACACCTGGATTCGCCAGGGACGCGCCTACACGAGCACGGGAATATCAACCCGTTGTCCATCGACTACGCCTGTCGGCCTCGCCTTAGGTCCCGGCTCACCCTGGGCGGAAAAACCTGGCCCAGGAACCCTTGGTCATCCGGCGGCAGAGTTTCTCACTCTGCTATCGCTACTCATGCCTGCATTCTCACTCACACGGGCTCCACGGCTGGATCACTCCGCCGCTTCACCGCCCGCATGACGCTCCCCTACCCAACACCACCACCAGCTACTGCCACTACAGCAGAGCAGTGTTCACGTGGTGTTGCCGCGGCTTCGGCGGTGCGCTTGAGCCCCGCTACATTGTCGGCGCAGGACCACTTGACCAGTGAGCTATTACGCACTCTTTCAAGGATGGCTGCTTCTAAGCCAACCTCCTGGTTGTCTGGGCGATCCCACATCCTTTCCCACTTAGCGCACGCTTAGGGGCCTTAGCCGGCGATCTGGGCTGTTTCCCTCTCGACGACGAACCTTATCGCCCGCCGTCTCACTGCCGCGCTACACGCTCACCGGCATTCGGAGTTTGGCTGACTTCAGTAAGCTTGTCGGCCCCCTAGGCCAACCAGTGCTCTACCTCCGGTGAGTACCACGCGACGCTGCACCTAAATGCATTTCGGGGAGAACCAGCTATCACGGAGTTTGATTGGCCTTTCACCCCTACCCACAGCTCATCCCCCAGGTTTTCAACCCTGGTGGGTTCGGGCCTCCACGCCGTCTTACCGGCGCTTCACCCTGGCCATGGGTAGATCACTCCGCTTCGGGTCTAGAGCACGCGACTAGCAACGCCCTGTTCGGACTCGCTTTCGCTACGGCTACCCCTCGACGGGTTAACCTCGCCACGTACCGCTAACTCGCAGGCTCATTCTTCAAAAGGCACGCCATCACCCCGCTATAAAGCTCAGGCTCTGACGGCTTGTAGGCACACGGTTTCAGGTACTATTTCACTCCCCTCCCGGGGTACTTTTCACCTTTCCCTCACGGTACTCGTCCGCTATCGGTCACCAGGGAGTATTTAGGCTTACCGGGTGGTCCCGGCAGATTCACAGCGAATTACACGGGCTCGCTGCTACTCGGGCACGCCACCACGAGGTGGGCGATGTTTTCGTCTACGGGGGTCTCACCCTCTACGCCGACGCGTCCCAACGCCTTCGACTAACACCACACCACCACCGCACCAGCACGGCAGTACCGGTCCGTGACGCCCCACAACACCCCACCAGCAACGCCTGCCGGCTCTCACACTGGCGGGGTTTAGCCTCATCCGCTTTCGCTCGCCACTACTCACGGAATCACTCTTGTTTTCTTCTCCTGCGGGTACTGAGATGTTTCACTTCCCCGCGTTCCCTCCCACCGTCCTATACATTCAGACAGCGGTGACACCCCATGACGGGTGCCGGGTTTCCCCATTCGGACACCCTCGGATCAACGCTCGGTTGACAGCTCCCCGAGGACTATCGCGGCCTCCCACGTCCTTCATCGGCTCCTGGTGCCCAGGCATCCACCGTGCGCCCTTGACAACTTGACCAACACACACATCAAGAAATCACGACACAAATGTGCACAGAAACAAAAGATGCTCGCGTCCACTGTACAATTCTCAACGACCACACGAACCGAGGCCGCACCCCACCCACAGGCGAAGCCGGCCCCGACCGTCCCAGAAAGAGCAGCGCTCAGGCTGTCCTCTCAGGACCCAACAGTGTGCCGCCCCCACGACCCTTGCTCGGGCCTCGGGGGACATGTCTGGTGTTTCCACTTTTTCTCGAGCAACCCCCTCCCACCCCACACCCACGCCCGAAGACGCGAGACACGGGAGGTACTGGGGCCCTCCACCACCACCCGGCGACGCGCAGGACACTCGCCTGCGAGCACCACCAGACCAGCGGTGTTCGGTGAAGCTCCTTAGAAAGGAGGTGATCCAGCCGCACCTTCCGGTACGGCTACCTTGTTACGACTTCGTCCCAATCGCCAGTCCCACCTTCGACCGCTCCCCCCCTTGCGGGTTGGGCCACGGGCTTCGGGTGTTACCGACT
This sequence comes from Actinomycetospora straminea, assembly GCF_028737255.1. Classification (GTDB taxonomy): domain Bacteria; phylum Actinomycetota; class Actinomycetes; order Mycobacteriales; family Pseudonocardiaceae; genus Actinomycetospora; species Actinomycetospora straminea. The sequence continues at coordinate 3,891 of NZ_JAQZAN010000048.1, forward strand.
TTCGTGACGTGACGGGCGGTGTGTACAAGGCCCGGGAACGTATTCACCGCAGCGTTGCTGATCTGCGATTACTAGCGACTCCGACTTCACGGGGTCGAGTTGCAGACCCCGATCCGAACTGAGACCGGCTTTACGAGATTCGCTCCACCTCACGGCTTCGCAGCCCTCTGTACCGGCCATTGTAGCATGTGTGAAGCCCTGGACATAAGGGGCATGATGACTTGACGTCATCCCCACCTTCCTCCGAGTTGACCCCGGCAGTCTCCCATGAGTCCCCGGCATGACCCGCTGGCAACATAGGACAAGGGTTGCGCTCGTTGCGGGACTTAACCCAACATCTCACGACACGAGCTGACGACAGCCATGCACCACCTGCACACCAGCCACAAGGGAACGCCCATCTCTGGACGCGTCTGGTGCATGTCAAACCCAGGTAAGGTTCTTCGCGTTGCATCGAATTAATCCACATGCTCCGCCGCTTGTGCGGGCCCCCGTCAATTCCTTTGAGTTTTAGCCTTGCGGCCGTACTCCCCAGGCGGGGCGCTTAATGCGTTAGCTGCGGCACGGAACCCGTGGAATGGACCCCACACCTAGCGCCCAACGTTTACGGCATGGACTACCAGGGTATCTAATCCTGTTCGCTACCCATGCTTTCGCTCCTCAGCGTCAGTATCGGCCCAGAGACCCGCCTTCGCCACCGGTGTTCCTCCTGATATCTGCGCATTTCACCGCTACACCAGGAATTCCAGTCTCCCCTGCCGAACTCTAGTGATGCCCGTATCGACCGCACGCCCAGAGTTAAGCCCCAGGTTTTCACGGCCGACGCGACACACCGCCTACGAGCTCTTTACGCCCAATAATTCCGGACAACGCTCGCACCCTACGTATTACCGCGGCTGCTGGCACGTAGTTGGCCGGTGCTTCTTCTCGACCTACCGTCACCCCACCCAAAAGATGGAGCTTCGTCGATCGCGAAAGAGGTTTACAACCCGAAGGCCGTCATCCCTCACGCGGCGTTGCTGCGTCAGGCTTCCGCCCATTGCGCAAGATTCCCCACTGCTGCCTCCCGTAGGAGTCTGGGCCGTGTCTCAGTCCCAGTGTGGCCGATCACCCTCTCAGGCCGGCTATCCGTCGTCGCCTTGGTAGGCCATCACCCCACCAACAAGCTGATAGACCGCGGGCCCATCCCCCACCGAAAAAACTTTCCACCAAGAAACATGCATCCCTTGGTCCTATCCGGTATTAGACCCAGTTTCCCAGGCTTATCCCGAAGTGGAGGGCAGGTCACCCACGTGTTACTCACCCGTTCGCCGCTCGTGTACCCCGAAGGGCCTTACCGCTCGACTTGCATGTGTTAAGCACGCCGCCAGCGTTCGTCCTGAGCCAGGATCAAACTCTCCAACAAAAAACATTGGAACAAAACAGTCCCAGCAAAAACCCGGCCCCCACTGGCAAACAAGGACCAGGCCACTCAAAGAAACCCCACGACACCACACACGCCACCAGGACGCCATGCGATGCCGACGAGGACAAACACACCAAACATTCAGCACACTGTTGAGTTCTCAAAGGACAACCACAC
>NZ_JAQZAN010000049.1 GCF_028737255.1 Actinomycetospora straminea
ACCCACCGACCTCACCGCAAGATCCCCGAAATTCAACGCTACGCCACGCTACCGAGCCGTCAGGCCAGGTGCGTCCGTGGCCGGGGCTGGGCGACGCCGTCGACGACCACGTCGACGCGCTCGTCGTAGAACGCCACCAGCCCCGCGATGCGCGCGACGGCCGGGGCCGGGTGGTCGTAGCTCCAGGCGAGGTCGTCGTACCGCCCGGCCGGCGTGCGCACCGACCACCAGCGGCTGGTCACGCCCTTGTACGGGCAGGCGGTGCGGGTCGTCGACGGCTCGAGGCGGGCGACGTCGACGGCGGTGGGGTCGAGGTAGGCGCGGGTCGGCAGGCCGGTCTCGAAGAGCAGCACCGGGGCGTCGGACTCGGCGAGCACCACGCCGTCGAGCTCGACCCGCACGTGCCGCCGCGAGCGCAGGGCGTCCACCCGCACGTAGGGGCTGCGCGGGTGGACGGCGACCTCCTCGTCCTCCTCGAACCAGGCGTCGAACGCCGCCCACGTCAGCGCCACCGTGCCGGCCAGCTCGCCGTCGAGGCGCCGGTGGTCGGGGTCGGCGGCCAGCGCGGCCGGGTCGACGTCGTCGACGGGGATCGCCCAGCGCGGGTACCAGGGGTGCTCCCACACGTAGCGCGCAGCGAGCGTGTCGACGACGACCCGGCCGCCGAGCCGCGCCCGGATGCGTCGCGGGCAGGGCTCGACGTGACCGACCGGGACGGCGGGCCCGGGGTGTCCCGCGGGGCGCGTCACGGGCGACCGGCCCGCGGGGCGGGCGCCGGGATCGTCAGCACGCGGCCGGTGGCGGGGCCGCCGAACGGGTCCTGCGGGTCGAACCGCGCCGCCATCACGTGCAGCGTCCGGCCGTCCTCGCCCCCGAGCATGCAGGCGAACGGGTTGCGGTCGATCTCGAGGCGGTGGGTGATCTCGCCGCCGTCGCGGACCCGCACGAGGATGCCGCCGGCGATCTCCATCCCGCCGGTCGAGGTCCAGACGGCGCCCTCGTCGTCGATCGTGATGCCGTCGGGGCTGAGGCCCTCGGCCCAGGTGCGGCGGCCGGTCAGCGACCCGTCGGCCTCGATGTCGAACGCGACCAGCGTGCCGGCGAAGGAGTCGGCGAGCACGAGGGTGCGTCCGTCCGGGGTGATGACCATGCCGTTGCCGAACTGGATGTCGTCCGCCACCGCGCGGACCTCGCCGTCGCGGGTCACGAGGGCGATCCTGCCCGGCACGAACTCGGCCCGGCCCTGCAGCCAGCCGAGGAAGTCGAAGTCGGAGCCGTTGACGTAGACGTCCCCGCCGGGGTGGACGACGATCTCGTTGAACCCGCCGGCGACCCCGCCGAGGTCGGCGTGGACGGCGATCGTCCCGTCGTGCTCGCGCCGCAGCAGCCGGCTCGCCCACCGCTCGGCGCGGGAGACGATGAGCATGCGGCCGTCGGGCAGCCAGTCGATCGAGTGCGGCTGGATGTCGGGGTCGTGCAGGACGACCTCGGCGGTGCCGTCGGGCGCCACGGCGACGACCTCGTCGGCGCCCCAGTGGCAGAACCACAGGCGCCCGTCGTGCCAGCGGGGCGACTCGCCCACCTGCAGCCCCTCGAGCAGGACGGTCACGTCGTCGTCGGCGGTGGTGTGGGTGTCGGTCACGGTGGCCTCCGGGTGGAGCGGGTGCGGTCACCCCACCACGGACGGCCACGGCCCGGATCGACAGGACGGCTCCGTGACCCCGGTCACCGTGGTGGGGCGTGGCGCTCGGGCGTCACGCCACGCGAGCGTGTGTTCCCCCACCCGGGTCACGTTGATCGGTTGCCCACGGCTGAACGTGGGAAGCTTCCGCGCGTGAGCGCGCCGGGGCGAGACCCCGGCCCGGGCGGGACCCGGGCCCCGGCCGGCCTCGACGACGAGGCCGATCGCTGGCTCGTGGGCAGGGCCCGGTCCGGCGACCAGGGCGCGTACGAGGAGCTGGTCCGCCGGCACCGCGACCGGATCTACCGGATCGCGCTGCGCATGCTCGGCAGTCCCGCCGACGCCGACGACGTCGCGCAGGAGGTCGTCATCCAGCTCTGGACGGCGTTGTCGGGCTTCGCCGGGTCGTCGGCGTTCACCACCTGGCTCTACCGCGTCGTCGTCAACCGGTGTCTCAACCACCGCCGCGGCCAGCGACCCCACGACGAGCTCGCCGACGCCGATCACCCGCGGGTCGCGGGTCCGGAGAGCCGGGTGCTCGCGGGGGAGGAGCTGCAGGCGGGGCTCGCCGCGATCAGCCGGCTACCCGAAGATCAGCGGGTGTCCCTCGTGCTGGTGCAGCTCGAGGGCCTGTCGTACCGCGACGCGGCGAACGTCACCAAGACCAGCGAGGCCACGGTGCGCGGGCGGCTGGCCCGGGCCCGCGCCACCCTGATGTCCGAGATGAAGGACTGGACATGACCCAGGAGCGCACCCCCTCCGCCGCCGCGCCGCTCGAGGGCCACCTGGCCTGCGGGCGCGACGCGGCGTCGCTGGTCGCGCAGGTCGCCGACGGTGCGGCCGACCGCCGGGACGCCCACCAGCGTGAGTGCCCGTACTGCCAGGCCGCCCTGGCCGAGTTCGACCGGCTCTGGGCGCCCGTCCGCGCCGTCGCCGACCACCGCCCGCAGGCGCCCGAGGGCCTCCTCGACGAGGCCCTGCGCCGCATCCGCGGGGTGGCCGCCGACCCGGAGTTCGGGCGCATCGAGGAGTCGCGAGGCCGGACGCGGGTCAGCGCGCGGGTGGTGATCTCCCTGGCCCGGCACCTGAGCTCCCGCGTGCCCGGGGTGCGGGTGGCGCTGCCCCACCTCGTCGCCGCCGGCGGGGGGCCGGAGACGAGCGTGGACGACGGACCCGAGGTCACGGCCGGCGTGGCCGGGTCCTCGACGGTCGTCGCGATCACCCTCGCCGCCGAGTACGGCGCGGACCTCGTGGCCCTCGGGGCGCGCATCCGCGCAGTGGTGGCGGACGGGATCCGCAGCTCCACGGGCCTCGAGCCGGTGGCGGTGCTCGTGCACGTGGACGACGTGCTGCTCTGAGGCCGGGGCTGCGGTCGAGCGGGGGCCAGGGCTCGGGGCGACGGCGTGGCGGCGGCTGAGGTCGCGCCACGGGCGGCTGCGCGGACGCCGATCGGCGGCACCGCCGTCAGAACGGCGGTGGGTCGGGGTCGGGGTCGGGCTCGCTCGGCGTGGCGACGCGCTGGGGGTGGCGGGCGTCGCGGCGGGCTCGGCGGAGGAGGTCGCGCAGGCTCGGGGTGCGGGGTGGTCGGGCGTTGCCGGGACCGCGGTGCGGGTCGTGGGGCTCGGCGTGGAGGCGGCCCTCGGGGGTGACGGGGCTGGTCGGGCGGGGTCGGCGCCAGAAGGGGTCGCGGTCCTCGGTGACGTCGTCGGGGTCGGTGTGTCCG
>NZ_JAQZAN010000004.1 GCF_028737255.1 Actinomycetospora straminea
TCGCAGAAAGAAGTGCTGGAGCACTTCTTTCTGCTCACGAGCGCGTCAGCGCACCCGCACCAGCGCGAACGCCTCCGCGGGCAGGGTCAGGGAGGCGTCGGCGACGTCGACGCCGGAGGGGGCGGAGAGCACCTCGCGGGCGGCCACCGGCAGCGTCGCCGGGGACCCGCCCAGGTTCACCGCCAGGCGCAACGTCCCCCGGTGCACGACGAGCGTCCGCGCCTGCGCGTCGTGGTCGACGCGCACCGGGGCGAGGTGCGGGTCGGTGAGCTCGGGGTGGGCGCGGCGCAGGGCGATCAGCTCGCGGTAGACCCCGAGCAGGGCCGCGTGGGGCTCGCGCGACGGCTCCGACCAGTCCAGCTTCGACGCCTCGAACGTCGCCTCGGCGGTGGGGTCGGGCACCTCCTCGGCGCCCCAGCCGTGCTCGGCGAACTCCTTGGTCCGCCCCTCGCGCACCGCGACCTGCAGCTCGGGGTCGGAGAAGCCGACGAAGAACGCCCACGGCGTGCGGGCGCCCCACTCCTCGCCCATGAACAGCATCGGCGTGTACGGCGAGCAGAACACCAGCGCCGCCCCGCAGCCCAGCAGGCCCGGGGAGAGCGTCGCGGAGAGCCGGTCGCCGCCCGCGCGGTTGCCGACCTGGTCGTGGTCCTGGAGGTAGGCGAGGAACCGGTGCCCGGGGGTGCGCAGCAGGTCGACCGGGCGGCCGTGGACGCGGCCGCGGAACGTCGACCACGTGCCGGCGTGGTGGAACGGGTGGTGCAGGACCTCGGCGAGCGTGGCCAGGTCGCCGAAGTCGACGTAGTAGCCCTGGGTCTCGCCGGTCAGCGTCGAGTGCAGCGCGTGGTGGACGTCGTCGCACCACTGCGCGTCGAGGCCGTAGCCGCCGGCCTCGCGCGAGGTGATCAGCCGCGGGTCGTTGAGGTCGGACTCCGCGATCAACGTCAGCGGGCGGCGCAGGTGGGCCGAGAGCGACGCGACGTGGTCGGCCATCTCCTCGAGCAGGTGGGTGGCGCGGGCGTCGCGCAGGGCGTGCACGGCGTCGAGGCGCAGGGCGTCGACGCCGTAGTCGCGCAGCCACATGGTGACGTTGTCGAGGATGTAGGCCCGCACGGTGTCCGAGCCGGGCCCGTCGAGGTTGAGCGAGGGCCCCCACACGTTCTCGCCGAGGAAGTACGGCCCGAACCGGTCGAGGTAGGCGCCCGACGGCCCGAGGTGGTTGTAGACGACGTCGAGCACGACGCCCAGGCCGCGGGCGTGGCAGGCGTCGACGAACCGGCGGAACGCCGCGGGCCCGCCGTAGTTCTCCGTGACCGCGTACCAGAGCACGCCGTCGTAGCCCCAGCCGCGCGTGCCGTCGAAGGCGTTGACCGGCAGCACCTCGACGAAGTCGACGCCCAGCTCGACGAGGTGGTCGAGGCGCTCCTCCGCCGAGGCGAACGTGCCCTCGGGCGTGAAGGTCCCGACGTGCATCTCGTAGATCACCGCGCCGGGCAGGGACCGCCCGGTCCAGGCGGCGTCGGCGGGGGAGGGCTCGACCTCGACCAGCCGCGACGCGGCGTGCACCCCGTGCGGCTGCCAGCGCGAGCGCGGGTCGGGCAGCGGGTCACCGCCGTCCAGCGAGAAGGCGTAGTCGGTGCCCGGGCCGGCCTCCGGCACGCTCGCGTGCCACCACCCGTCGGTCCCCGCCGTCATCGGTTCCGTCCGTCTGTCCGGACCACCCAGGACCAGCCCGACCGACGTGCGGTCGGGGGCCCACACCGCGAACTCGTGCGCCACGGGCCCGATGTGCCCGACGGGCCGGTCGCGCATGCGTGCTCGCCGCCGACCATGATGGTCGGCGGGTGCGACGCCACCCACACGAGCCCACACGGCAGCCCGCACACGGATCGACCCGGCAGGACGGCGCAGGAGGGAGGAGGCGATGAGCTCGGAGCCCCTCGCCGACACGGCCGACCTCCTCGCCGGCGGGGGCCGGGTCGGCGCCGACATGGCGGGCGTGGACTGGTCCGCGACCCCGGTCGGGACGCCCGAGCGCTGGCCGACGGCCCTGCGCACCGTCGTGCGCATGCTCCTGACGTCGCGGTTCTCCATGTGGATGGCGTGGGGCCCGGACCTGACGTTCTTCTACAACGACGCCTACTGGCGCGACACGCTGCAGGCCAAGCACCCGTGGGCGCTGGGCAAGCCGGCCCGCGAGGTGTGGTCGGAGATCTGGGCGGACGTCGGGCCGCGCGTCGCCTCGGTCCTCGACACCGGGGTCGCCACCTGGGACGAGGACCTGCTGCTCTTCCTCGAGCGCAGCGGCTACCCGGAGGAGACCTACCACACGTTCTCCTACAGCCCGCTGACCGACGCCGAGGGCACCGTCGCCGGGATGCTGTGCGTGGTCACCGAGACCACCGAGCGCGTCATCGGCGACCGGCGGATGGCGACGCTGCGCGACCTCGCGACCGCGATGGGCTCGGCGCGGTCGCGCGACGACGTGCTGCGGGCGGTGCGGGGAACGCTCGCCGAGAACGACCGGGACCTCCCGTTCGCGCTGGTCTACCTGCTCGACGAGGACACCGGCGAGGTGCGCCTGGCCGCGAGCGCCGGCGCCGAGCCCGGATCCCCGATCGCCCCGACCGACCCCGCGGGCGGCGCGGCACCCTGGGCGGCGGGGCCGGTGGGGGAGCCGGTGGTCGTCGACGACCTCGCCGCCCGCTTCGGGGACGCGGTGCCGCGCGGCGCCTGGGACAAGCCGGCCGAGCAGGCGGTGCTCGTCCCGCTGGCCGCGGCGCCGGGCACGGGACCCGAGGAGGACACCGCGGGCCTCGCCGGCTTCCTCGTCGCGGGGCTCAACCCCCACCGCCCCCACGACGATAAGACCGCGAGCTTCCTGCAGCTGCTCGGCGGGCAGATCAGCGCGGGCCTCGCGCACGCGGGCGGGTACGAAGCCGAGCGCCGGCGGGCCGAGGCGCTCGCCGAGCTCGACCGCGCCAAGACCGAGTTCTTCTCGAACGTCAGCCACGAGTTCCGCACCCCGCTGACCCTGATCATGGGGCCGGTCGAGGAGCTGCGGGCGGCCCCGGACGTCGACCCCGAGCGCTGGCGCGCCGAGCTCGAGGTGGTGCACCGCAACGGCCGGCGCCTCGGCCGGCTGGTCAACAGCCTGCTCGACTTCTCGCGCCTCGACGCCGGGCGGCGCCGGGCGCGCTACGTGCCCACCGACCTGGGCCCCGCCACCGAGGAGCTCGCCGGGCTGTTCCGGTCGGCGATGGAGCGGGCCGGGCTGTCCTACGAGGTCGCCTGCCCGCCCACGGGACGCCCGGTGCTCCTCGACCGGGCGGCGTGGGAGCAGATCGTGCTCAACCTCCTCTCCAACGCGCTGAAGTTCACGACGGCGGGCCGGGTGTCGGTGCGCGTCGAGACCGCCGGGGACGCCGCGGTGCTCCACGTCGCCGACACCGGCGTCGGGGTGCCCGCCGACGAGCTACCCCGGCTGTTCGAGCGCTTCCACCGCGTCGAGGGCGCGGGCGGGCGCTCGGGCGAGGGCAGCGGGATCGGGCTCGCGCTGGTCCGCGAGCTGGTCGGGCTGCACGGCGGCGAGGTCACCGCGACCAGCGAGTTCGGCGCGGGCACCACGATGACCGTGCGACTGCCGTTCGGGCGCGCGCACCTGCCCGCCGACCGCGTCGTCGACGTGCTCGAGCCGGTGCCCGACACGGCGGCCGCCCCGTCCGCGGACGCCGAGTCGTTCGTCGCCGAGGCCATGCGCTGGCTGCCGGAGGGCGACGAGGCCCACGAGGCCCACGAGGGCCACGACGGTCACGCCGGCGAGCCGGAGGCGTCGGCCGGCACGCGCGGCCGCGTGCTCGTCGCCGACGACAACGCCGACATGCGCTCCTACCTGCACCGGCTGCTCGCCCCGCGCCACGCGGTGCGCCTGGTGTCCGACGGCGAGGAGGCCCTGACCGCGGCGCTCGCCGACCCGCCCGAGATCGTCGTCTCCGACGTCATGATGCCGCGCCGCGACGGCCTCGAGCTCCTCGCGGCCCTGCGCGCCGACGAGCGCACCGCGCGGGTCCCGGTGCTGCTGCTCTCGGCGAGGGCCGGGCAGGAGGCCGCCGTCGAGGGCCTCGCCGCGCAGGCCGACGACTACCTGGTCAAGCCCTTCACCGCCCCGGAGCTGCTCGCCCGCGTCGACGCGCACCTCCGGTTGGGGCGGGCGCGGCGCCGCGCGGAGGCCCGGTTCACCGCGATGGCCGACCTCGCGCCGGCGATGATCTGGGTAGCGGACCCCGACGGCGGGCGCACCTTCCACAACACCGGCTGGCGGCGCTTCACCGGGCGCGCCGACGCCGACGACCGCGGGACGCGGTGGCTCGCCGGCGTCCACCCCGAGGACCGGGCGCGCTACCGGGCGGTGCGGGACCGGGCGATCCGCGCGGGCGAGGGCTGGGAGGCCGAGTACCGCCTGCGCCGCGGCGACGGGGCGTACCGGCGTGTCGCCGAGCACGCCGTCGCGCTCCCCGGCGACGGCGGGGTCACGGGCTTCGTCGGGAGCTGCGTCGACGTCCACGCCCGCTGGCTCGAGGCCGAGCGCCAGCGGCTGCTCGCCCGCGTCGGGGCCGAGCTGGACCGTGAGCCGGAGGTGTTCGACCGCCTGGAGCGCCTGGTCCTGCTGCTCGTCGAGGTCGGGCTCGCCTCCCGCGCGGCGGCCAGGGCCCTCGACGACGACGGCAGGCCCGGGGACGGCCGGGAGGCGAACCGGCCGGCCGCGACCACCGACGGCGGCGCGGCCCCCGGCCTCGCCGCGCCGGCGGCGGCCACCGCGGTCCCGCTGTCCGCCGGCGCCGTCGGCGACGCCGAGCAGCGCGCGCTGGAGGGGCGCACCGCGGTGACCGAGGCGGGCGTGTTCCACCTGCCGCTCGTGGTCCGCGACCAGCCGGTCGCCCTGGTCACCCTCGAGCGGGGGGACGGCGCGCCGGGGTGGAGCGACGACGACCGCGACCTCGTGGAGGAGATCGGCGCGCGCGCCGCCCTGGCCCTCGACAACGCCCTGCTGCTGGCCGAGGAGCGTGCCACCGCCGCGCGGCTGTCGCTGCTGCAGCGGGCCACCACCCAGCTCTCCGCCGCGGCCACGCCGGTCGAGGTCGCCGAGGTGACCGTCGGGCACCTGCGGGCGCTGTTCGGCGACGGCGCCCGGGTCGTCGTCTTCGAGTACGACCCGCGCTCGGGGGCCCTCGCCCCGCTCGCCGCGGAGAACGTCGAGGCGCCCGTCGTGGGCCCCGAGCGCGCCGCCCCGACGCTCGTGGGCGCCGCGGTCGACAGCGGGGAACCGCTGTGGCTGATCGGCGGGGAGGACGGCGCCGAGAGCGACCACCAGTCGCTGCGGACCCTGATGCGCGAGCAGGGCATCCGCGGCGCGATGGCGCTGCCGCTCGTGGCCGCGGGGGTCACCGTCGGGGCGATCGGGGTCGGGCTGCCCGACCGCGCCCGCATCTCCCACACCGAGCGCAGCGCCCTCGTCGCGCTCGCCGAGCCGTGCGCGATCGCGCTGGACCGGGCGCGGCTCTACCGCGCCGAGCACCAGATCGCCGACACCCTGCAGCGCAGCCTGCTGCCGCAGGGCCTGCCGACCCTCGACCGCGTCGATCTCGCGGTGCGCTACCTGCCCGGCGCCACGGGCACCCAGGCCGGTGGCGACTGGTACGACGTCGTGGACCTCGGCGAGCACCGCATCGCCGTCGCGGTCGGGGACGTCGTCGGGCAGGGCACCGCCGCCGCGGCCGTCATGGGCCAGCTGCGCACCGCGCTCTCGGGATACCTGCTGGCCGGGCACGGCCCCGCGGAGGCCCTCGGGCTGCTCGACGGCCTGACCTCGCGCATCCCGGGCTCGCAGGCCTCGACGGCGATGTGCCTGATCCTCGACACCGTCACCGGCGAGCTGCGCCACGCCCGCGCCGGGCACCTGCCGGCCCTCCTCGCGCCGGGCGACGGCTCCCCGGCGTCCTTCCTCGACGACCCCGCCGGCCACGGACCGCTGCTGGGCCTGCCGCCCGGGCTGCGCGACCACGGCGAGGCCGTCACCACCGTCGACCCCGGGACGGTGCTCGTGCTCTACACCGACGGGCTGGTCGAGCGCCGCGACGAGGCCCTCGACGAGGGCTTCGAGCGCCTGCTGAGCTCGGCGGAACGCCACCGCGACGCCGACTGCGCGACGCTGGCCAGCGCCCTGCTCGCCGACCTCGGCACGCGCACCGACGACGTCGCGCTCGTCGTCGCCCGCCTCGTGCCGCCGCCGCTGGAGCTCGTCCTGGCCGCCCGACCCGACTCCCTCGCCGTCCTGCGCCGCCGCACGGCGCGGTGGGGGCGGGCCGCCGGGATCGGGGAGGGCCCGCTCGGCGACCTCCAGCTCGCCCTCGGCGAGGCCGCCACCAACGCCATCGAGCACGGCTACCGCGACGACGACGGCTCCGGGCAGGTCGAGGTGCGCCTCGCGCGGTGCGAGGAGGGGTCCGTCGAGGTCCACGTGGTCGACCACGGCTCGTGGCGCCCGGTGCCCGACGACCCCGGGTTCCGCGGGCGCGGGCTCGCCCTGCTGCGCGAGGTGTCGCGCGACGCCACCGTCACGCCCGTGCCCGACGGCGGCACCCAGGTCGTCTTCCGCGTCCCGCCGGGGGAGCCCGAGGACGTCACCGAGCCGCGGGTGCCCGACGGGCGCTCCGTCGGCCGGCCGGCGCGGATCGAGGTCCGCGACGACGAGGACGGGCGGCACGTGGTGCTGAGCGGCGACCTCGACCTCGCGGGCGCCGAGGCCTGCCGCGACGCGGCGGACGGGGCGCTCGGCGACGGGGGGACGGTCGTGATCGACCTGCGCGACGTCGGGCACCTCGCGAGCGCCGGGGTCGGCCTGGTGCTGCGCGCGCTGCAGGAGGCGCGCCGGCGCGGCGTCGCCGCCCGGCTGCGGACCGCGCCGGGCAGCCCGGCCGCCCGCGTGCTCGCCCTGGCGCTGCCGGGCGAGGACCGCCCGGAGCCCTAGCCGCCCGCCCGCCCCAGCCCGGCCTCGCGCGCCCGCACGATGGCCTCGGCGCGGTCGGCGACGTGCAGCTTCGTGAAGATCGCCGAGACGATGTTGCGGACGGTCTTGGGCGACAGGAACAGCGCCGACGCGATCTGCGGGTTCGCCCGCCCGGCGGCGACGAGGTCGAGCACCTCGCGCTCGCGGGCCGTGAGCTCGGGGAACACCTCGACCGTCGCCTGCCGCGGGGCGAGGAACTCCACCACCCGGCGGGCCAGCGCCGGCCCGAAGATCGCGTCGCCCTCGGCCACCGCGGTCACCGCCCGCACGATCTCGTCCTTCGTCGCGCCCTTGAGCAGGTACCCGCTGGCGCCGGCGCGCAGGGCGGCGAAGACGGTCTCGTCCTCCTCGCTCATCGTCAGCACGACGACGCCGACCGACGGGTCGGCGTCGACGATCCGCCGGGTCGCGGCGATCCCGTCGAGCTCGGGCATGCGGACGTCCATGACCACGACGTCGGGGCGCAGGGCCGCCACCGTCTCGACGGCCGCGGCGCCGTCGGTCGCGGTGCCCACCACCTCGAGGCCGTCGACCGTGGCCAGCAGCCCGGCCAGGCCGTCGAGGTAGACGGGGTGGTCGTCGGCGAGGACGACGCGGATGTCGCTCACGGGCCCTCCAGGGGGATCTCGGCGGCGACGACGGTGCCGCCGTCGGGCGGGCACGACACGCTCGTGTGCCCGCCGAGCTCGGCCGCGCGCTCGCGCAGCGACAGCGTCCCCACCCCGGCGACGACGTCGGCGCCGATGCCCCGCCCGTCGTCGGTGACGGTGACGACGAGGCCTCCGGGCCGGCGGTCGAGGACGACGGTCGCGCGGGTCGCGCCGGCGTGGCGGACGACGTTGGTCATCGCCTCCGAGGCGATCCGGAAGGCCGCGACCTCGACGGCGGCGGGCAGCTCGCCCGGCTCGCCCTCCACGCCGATCTCGAGCTCGTCGCCCGAGAGCCGCCGGGCCTGGGCGCGCAGGGCCCCGGAGAGCCCGAGCTCGTCGAGGGCGGGCGGGCGCAGGTCGTGGACGAGCCGGCGGACGTCGCTGAGCAGGGCGCCGACGTCGGCGACGGCCTGCGCGAGCACCCCGTCGGCGGCCGCGGGGTCCTTCGCGGCGAGGCCGCGGGCGGTCTCGATCCGCAGGGTCACCGCGCCGAGCCCGGGGCCGACGCTGTCGTGCAGGTCGCGACGCAGCCGCCGGCGCTCCTCCTCGCGCGCGGTGACGAGGTCGACGCGGGCCTGCTGGAGCGACGCCGACAGCGCGCCGGCCCGGGCGGCCCCCGCGGCCTGGCGCAGCAGGTCGCCGAGCAGGCGCTGGTCGGCGTCCGAGAGCCGCCGTCCCTCCGCGACCGCGACCCGGCCGATCGTCTCGTCGCGGTAGCGGATCGGGAGCGCGACGGTGGGGCGGTCGGTGTGCCCGTGCTCGACGACGGCCTGCGCACCGTCGGCGCGGTCGATCTCGACGCGCACGTAGGGCAGCCGGAACGCTTCGGCCACCGAGCGCGCGAGCGCGGCGAGCTGCTCGCCCGGCGCGGCCGCGGTCTCGAGCCGCCCGGCGAGGGTGGCGACGGCGGCGTAGGGGTCGTCGCGGGAGCCGCGGGTCAGGCGGCGGGCCGCGCGCCAGAGGCGGCTGCGCAGCGGGGTGTAGAGCACGGCGACGATCGCCACCGCGAGCAGCGCGGAGTCCCGGTCGCCGAACGCCGCCCCGGCGACCAGCAGCACCAGCCCGTCGACGGCGAGCACCAGCACGCCGAGGGCGAGGGCGACGACGGTCGTCGGCAGCAACCGGTCGATCTCGTAGAGCCGGTGGCGGGTGATCGCGACGACGACGGCGGAGCTCGTCACGGCGATGCTGACGATCACCCCGATCATGAGCCACGCGGGGGGCAGGACCTGGACGACGGCCATCGCGACCGCCGAGACCGCCCCGGCCCACACCAGCCAGCGCATCTGCAGGCGACGCTGCCCGCGCGCCGTGCGGTAGCGCGCGGCCACGACGACCAGGGCCAGGAGGAGGCCGACCGCGGGCAGGTGGCGGGCGACGGCGAACACCGTCGGCCAGCCCGGCAGGTCCACGGTCAGCTGGTCGAACGGCAGGGCCGCGATGGGTGCCGGGGTGGCGCCCCCGGAGAAGGCGCGGGCGACGTCGGCGGGCACGAGCACGGCGACGAGCGGCATCACCGCCGTGGCCGCGACCCCGGCCACCGCGACGGCGCGCCAGCCCCGTGGGCGCGGCAGCCGGCCGTCGGGGAAGAGCACCATCAGCAGCGGCAGACCGACGATCGCGAAGGCGCCCCAGCGGTATCCGAGGTGCAGTCCGAGGACGGCGCCCGGGAGCTCCGGGTGCCGGTGGACGACGAACACCATCCAGGCCGACGCGAGCCCGCCGATCAGCCACACGACCCCGGAGACGACGAGCACCCACGCGACGGGGTGGCGGGGACGGTCCCGCAGCACGAGCAGACCCGGCAGCAGCTGGGCGACGCCCGCCACCGCGTTCGGCCACCCGGCCGCGGTGTCGATCGACCGCGGCAGCGTGAGACCGCGTCCCGCGACGTCGAGGACGACGGCGAGCGCCCCGAGCAGGACGGCCACGGCGCCGGCCAGGGCGAGCACCGCGGGGCGGTGGCCGGACGGCGCCCGGTCGGCGCCGTCGGGGGGCGGTGTGCCGGCGGCGTCGGTGGGGTCGGTGGCATCGGTGGCGTCCCCGGACGCGTCGACGCTGGTCGGGGGCGCCGTCGGGGGGTGTGTCTGCGACTCGCCGACCCGCGTGGCCATGACGTGATCGTCGCAGGTCGGGCCCGCGCTGTCGGGGGTCTCGCGTCCCGGGCCGTGTCCCGGGTCCTCGGGACACGGTCGGGACCGGCACGGGGCGCGCGGCCCTGGGGCGGGGGACCGGTCCCGGCGCATCGTTCTCCCCGTGCAGGCCGACAGCCGCCGGAGCCCGAGTCACGCGGCTCGCCGGCCCGACCGACCCCCCGTCGACCACTTCTCCCGGGAGCCCGCCATGACCAGCATCCGCACCACCCCCGCCCGTGTCCGCACCGACGCCGCCCCCGCCGCCGCTCCCGCCCCGGCCGCCGTCTCCCCGACCGCGCCGACCGAGGCCGTCCCGACCGTCGGCTCCGCGCCGGGCTCCGGGAGCCCGGGGGTCCGTGCCCCCGGAGAACGTGGCCTGCGGGCTCTGGGGGCCGGCCTCGCCGCCGGCTCGGCGTTCTTCGGCGTCGCCTGGCTGGTCCTCGGCCCGGTCGCCGACGTGGGCAGCTTCGCCATCGACGCCGGCGGCATCGCGTTCCAGGCCGGCGTGTTCTGCCTCCTGATCGCGCTCTGGCGCACCCGGGGCACCGGGATCGGCCGGTTCGGCCGCGGCGTGCTCGTCACCGAGGCCGTCCTGCTCGCCGTCGCCACCGTCCAGTCGTTCGCCGCGGCCGCCGCGCGGGGTGGACAGTGGGGCACCCTGGCCACCGTGCTCGACCCGTCCTGGCCGCTGTCGATGCTCGGGATGGTCGTCGTCGGCATCACCGTCGCGGTCGTCGGCCGCTGGCGCGGGGCGCTGCGGGTGTGGGCGCCGGTGGCCGGCTCGTGGCTCGTCGTCGGGCTCGTCGGCGGGATGCTGCTGCCCGCGTCGTTCCAGGGCATCGTGATCGGCGGGCACTTCCTCCTCGGCTACACCGTGCTCGGCCTGCTGCTCGCCGTGCGCCCGGAGCTGACGCGGCGCTGACCGCCGCGTCCGGATCGACGGACCCCGTCGCTCGGGTGGACCGAGCGACGGGGCCCTTCGGTCATCTCACGTTCCCGCGCCGCCGGACAGGGGCAACCGATCGGCATGGAGTACCGCACTCTCGGACGGTCGGGCCTGCGGGTCTCGACGATGACCATGGGCACGATGACGTTCGGCGGCAAGGGCGGGTTCTCCAAGCTCGGCGCCACCGACGTCGAGGGCGCCACCCGCCAGATCGACCTGTGCGTCGACCACGGCGTCAACCTCGTCGACACCGCGGACATGTACTCCGCGGGCGTGTCCGAGGAGATCGTCGGGCAGGCGACGAAGCACCACCGCGACGACCTGCTGATCGCCACCAAGTGCCGCTTCCCGATGGGGGACGGTCCGAACGAGGCCGGGGCGTCGCGCCAGCACATCGTGCGCAGCGTCGAGGACAGCCTGCGCCGCCTCGACGTCTCGCACATCGACCTCTACCAGCTGCACGGCTGGGACGGCGTGACGCCGCTGGAGGAGACGCTCGAGGCGCTGGACACGCTGGTCAGCAAAGGCAAGATCCGCTACATCGGCTGCTCGAACTACTCGGCCTGGCACATCATGAAGGCGCTCGGCGTGTCCGAGCGCGAGCACTACCAGCGGTTCGTGTCCCAGCAGATCCACTACACGCTGCAGGCGCGCGAGGCCGAGAACGAGCTGGTCCCGGTGTCGGTCGACCAGGGCCTCGGCATCCTGGTGTGGAGCCCGATCGCCGGCGGTCTGCTCTCGGGCAAGTTCCGGCGCGGCCAGGACGACCCGGAGACCTCGCGCCACCTCGGCGAGTGGTCCGAGCCGCCGGTCCACGACCGCGAGCGCCTCTACGACGTCATCGAGGTCGCCGCGGAGATCGGTGACGCGCACGGCGTCTCGGTGGCGCAGGTGGCCAACGCGTGGCTGCTGCGCAAGCCCGGCGTCACCTCGCTCGTCATCGGCGCGCGCACCGAGGAGCAGCTCACCGACAACCTCGCCGCGGCCGAGCTCGCGCTCACCGACGAGGATGTGCGCCGCCTCGACGAGGTCTCGGCGACGCCGCTGCTCTACCCCTACTGGCACCAGAAGAACACGATCACCGACCGGCTCTCGCCGGCGGACGCGACGCTGCTGGGCTGACCTCGCCTCCCGGGGCTCCCCGCTCCGGGGGCGTCCCGCGAGGACGGCCTGCGTTCGTCCGGGTCGTCGGCCCTGTCCTCCGGGCCGGGAGGGGCGGCACGCTGTCGGGACTGCTCGACCGTCCCCGCCCGGAGGCCGCCGTGTCCGTCCCGCCGACGCTCCACCACGTCACCTCCGCCGACGGCACGCGGCTCGCGCTCGAGCGGGTCACCGACGGGCCCCGCCCGCTCGTGACCTTCGCCGGCGGCCCGACCGGCCGCGCGGTGTGGGCGGCGACCGCCCGGGCGCTCGACGGGCGGTTCGCCGTGTGGCTCGCCGACCGGCGCGGCAAGGGCGACTCGGGCGACACGCCGCCGTACTCGTTCGACCGCGAGCACGAGGATCTGCGCGCCGTCGCGATCTGGTTCGACGGCGAGGCGGTCCTCGCCGCCCACTCCTCGGCCGCGGTCTGCCTGCTCGGCGCGGCCGCGGGTGGGCTGCCCGCGTCGGCGCTCGTCGTCTACGAACCGCCGTGGCCGCTCCCCGGCCGCGACGACCCGACCGAGGCCCTCGACGCCATGGACGCGCGGCTCGCCGCCGGTGACCCCGAGGGCGCGCTGGAGATCGGGCTCGTCCGGCTGGTCGGCATGCCGCCGCCCGCGGTGGCGGGGATGAAGCAGGCACCCGGCTGGGCCGAACGCGTCGCGAACGCCCACACCTGGTCCCGCGAGGGTCGGGAGCTGGAGCGCCTGGCCGAGGGGACCGACGCCCTGCGCGACGTGCGGCTGCGCGCCGTGCTGCTGCTCGGGGAGCAGAGCCCCGAGCACCTGCGCCGGTCGACCCACGCCGTCGCCGAGGCGCTGCCCGACGCCACCGTCGTCGACCTGCCAGGCCAGGGGCACGCCGCGCTGCAGACGGCGCCGGACCTCGTCGCGGACGTGCTCCTGCGGCACCTCTGACGCCGCGCACGGTCCGGGCGCTGATCACGCCGACCCCTGACCCGGGTCACACTCCGCGATCGTCCATCCTGGGCGGGCGACGAGGAGGAGGCGCCGGTGCCCGGTCGACGCACGGCGAAGGCCGTCCAGCACGAGGAGAACAAGCGCACGATCGTCGAGCTGACCGCGTGGATCACGGTCGCCGCGGCGATGCTCGTGGTGGCGCTGCACGCCGGCATCTCCGCGTCGTCGACCGCCGCCGACGTCCCGCGGGTCACCACCGCCGAGTACCGCTGAGCGGCGCGTGATCGAGCTCTGGAACATCTCGCGGGCGCTCGGCCTCGTCGCGCTCCTGCTCCTGGGCGTCGTGCTCGCGCTGGGCGCGCTGCACAACACCTCGCTGACCGAGCTCCTCGGCCAGGCGCTGCCGCGGTTCGTGCTCGTCGCGCTGCACCGCAACCTCGCGCTGATCACCGTGGTGTTCGTGGCGCTGCACGTCGTGACGGTGCTGGTCACGCCGTACCTGCCGCTGCGCTGGTACCACGTCGTGGTCCCGGGGACGGCGTCGTTCAACCCGTGGCCGGTGGGGATGGGGGCGCTCGCGCTCGACCTGCTGCTCGCCGTGGTGATCTCGTCGGCCCTGCGGAAGTACCTGTCCAAGCGCGCCTGGCTCGTCGTGCACTGGACGTCGTACGTCTGCTTCCCGGTGGCCGTCGCGCACGCCGTCGCCAACGCCTCGCTGCGCGGCGGGACGTGGTGGACGCTCGTGGTGCCGCTGGTCGCCACGGCGCTGGTCGTCGCCGCCCTGCTCCACCGCCGCACCGCGCGCCGGCGCCCGGCGTCGGTGCCGCTCGCCGACCGCGGCCGCACCGACCCCGCCGAGGCCCGCAAGGCCGCCGACCACGCCACCGGCGCCCAGCTCGTGGTGCGCGGCGAGGGGCCCGAGGTGGCAGCGAACGCGCCGTTCGCTGCCTCTACGCGCACGAACGCCCCGTTCGCGGCGCCTGCGGAGAGCGACGCGGGCGAGGACGAGGGCGAGGACGAGGGCGGGGCCGGGCGCGGCGAGGTCCTCGAGATGCGGGTCGTGCCCCGACCCTCCGAGGAACCCGGCGCGGCTGCGGGAGCTGGACGGCCCGGCCGCCACGCCGCCGACCCCGACGACGACGCGAGCGACGACGCGAGCGACGACGCGAGGGACGACGCGAGCGACGACGCGCGCACCGACACCCTCGGCGGCCCCGAGGCCCCGACCGTCGCCCTGCCCGCGCGTCGCCGCCGCCGCTGACCGGGTCCCGGGTCGCGGTTACTGGCTCGTATCGCTCGCCGGCCGAGAGATACCAGCCAGTAACCGCGGGGACAGGCGCAGCGCGGGCGCGCGAACGGGGAGTTCGCGCGCCTAGAAGCCGCGAACAGCCCGTTCGCTGCGATCCCGGCGAGCCTCAGCGCGGGTCGACCACGTCGCCCGGGTCGCTCACGCCGGCGGCGTCGGCCGCCTCGTCGTCGGCGACCGCGGCCTCCGCGCGCATGCGCTCGAGCTCGGCGATGAGGGTCTTGGCGTCGTAGGGCCCGAGGTGGCGCTGGGGCACGGCGTCGCCGGCGGCCAGGTAGAACGTCGGCGTGCCGGGCAGGTCGCTGCTGCCGGCGTCGATCTCGTCGTCGGCGACGTGGTTGTGCGGGCCGCCGTCGCGCAGGTCCTCCTCGATGCGGTCGACGTCGAGGCCGAGCTCCTCGCAGTAGCGCAGGAGGTCCTCGTGCTCGAGCGCGTCGGCGTTGGCGAAGAACCGGTCGTGGACCTCCCAGAACCGCCCCTGCCGGGCCGCGGCCTCCGCGACCTCGGCGGCGTCGCGGGCGTGGGGGTGGAACTCCTCGAGCGGGAAGTGGCGGAACACGTAGCGCATCTCGTCACCGAAGTGCTCGCGGACCTGGCGGATGTTGCCGGTCGCCTTGCCGCAGAACGGGCACTCGAAGTCGCCGTACTCGACGATCGTCAGCGGCGCGTCGACGGGGCCGCGGACGTGGTCGCGGTGCACGTCGACGGGACGCAGCAGGTCGCGTGAGGGCTCCTCGGGCAGCGACGACCGGCCCGCGCGGAACACCAGCGCGCCCAGCCCGAGCGCGATCAGCGACGCCGCGAGCACCCCGACGCGGGCCTGGTCGGCGAGGGCGTCGTCGTCGAGGGCGAGGTCGACGATGAACAGCGAGATCGTGAACCCGATGCCCGAGAGCGCCGCCCCACCGGCGATCTGCGGCATCGTCAGCCCGGGGGCGAGGCTGCCGGGGCGCAGGCGGTGCAGGATCGCGGTGGCGCCGGTGATGCCGACGAACTTACCGGCCACGAGCCCGATCACGATGCCCCAGGTCAGCGGGGACGTCGCCGCGGTGCGCAGCGTCTCGGCGGTCAGGGGCACGCCCGCGTTGGCCAGCGCGAACACCGGCACGATGATGAACGCGCTGTAGGGCTGCCAGAGCCGCATGAGCCGCTCGTTGACCGACACCGCGCGCTCGAGCCCGAGCCGGGCGCTGCGCGCGTACTCGGGGTTGGGCGACTGGCGGAACGCGCGCGCGAGCGCCGCCGCCCGTTCGACCTCCTTCCGCTTCGGCGGGTACACCGGCAGCAGCAGGGCGATGAGCACCCCGGCGAGGGTCGCGTGCACGCCGGACTCGTAGAGCGCCACCCACGTCACCACGGAGACGACGAGGTAGCCGCCGCCGCGCCAGACCCGCAGCCGTCGCAGCTGCCAGATCAGGAGCAGGCCGGCGACCGCGACGAGCAGCGGGACGATGTTCAGCTCGTCGGTGTAGACGAGCGCGATGATCGCCAGCGCGCCGATGTCGTCGGCCACCGCCAGGGTGAGCAGGAAGATCCGGAGCCGCTCGGCCCGGCCGGGACCGATCACCGCCAGCGCCCCGAGCAGGAACGCCGTGTCGGTGGAGATCACGACGCCCCAGGCCGCGGCCTCGGGCCCCGACGGGTTGAGGAGCAGGAACAGCACCGCGGGCAGCGCCAGGCCGGCGACGGCCGCGGTGAGCGGGACCGCCGCCTTCGACCGGTCCCGCAGCTCGCCGAGCGCGAACTCGCGCTTGACCTCCAGGCCGACGACGAAGAAGAACAGCGCCATGAGGCCGTCGTTGACCCAGTGCTGCAGGTCGAGGTCGATCGACATCCCGCCGAACGAGATCGCCAGGTGCGTGTGCCAGAACGCGTCGTAGGTGGCGCCCCACGGCGAGTTCGCCCAGGCCAGCGCGAGCACGGTCGCACCGAGCATGAACACCGCCGCGAGCGACTCGCTCGAGTCGCCGCGTCGGGCCTCCGCGATCCGCTCGAGGACGCCGTGCCACCGGGGACGGTTCTCCGTCACGTCGGTCATGCGGGGAAGTCTCAGGCAGGGCGGACGAGCAGCGCCACGGGGTAGCGGTCGAGGAGCTGTGTGAGACGTGGCGCACCACCGTCGACGGCGCGCCCGGTGACGACGTCGGTCCAGTCGTCGGCGCCGCCGGGCAGCGGGAGCACCGTGTCACCCCAGCCGCCCGCCGCCTGCAGGCCGACCGGCAGCCGGGTGGCGACGGCGACCAGCCGCTCGCGCCCGGCCGGGCCGCCGCGGGCGAAGGCGAGCGCGTGGTCGGCGGCCGTCCCGGACGCCGGCAGCGGCGTGTAGCCGTCGAACAGCTCGGGCCGGAAGCGGCGCAGGCGCAGGGCCGCCACGACGACCGCGAGCTTCGTCGCCGCGACCTCGTCGGGGTCGTCGGCGTCGACCGCCGGCGACCACCCACCGTCGAGGCGCTCGAGGAGCCGGCGGCGCAGCCCGAAGTCGACCGGGCGCCGGTTGTCCGGGTCGACCAGCGAGTACTCGAAGAGCTCGGTGCCCTGGTAGACGTCGGGGACACCGGGCCCGGCGAGCTGCAGCAGCTTCTGGCCCAGCGCGTTGGAGCGGCCGTGACGGTCGATGCTCGCGACGAACGCCTCGATCTCGGCGACGGCGTCCGCGTCGGCGAGCACCTGGCCGGGCCAGGCCGCGATCGCCTCGTCGACCTCGGGCACCGCGTCGACGTGCGCGGTGACCAGCTTGGCCTCCTTCGAGGCCTTGGTGAGGTAGCCGGCCAGGCGCTCCTCGGTGAGCGGCCACGCCCCGAGCACCGACTGCCACGCCAGCAGCTCCAGCGACGGCGAGGGCAGGGGATGGCGCGCCGACGCCGAGCGCAGGAACGCGCCCCACTCGGCGGTGAGCTCGGAGAGCACCGCCAGGCGGGCCCGGACGTCCTCGCTGCGCTTGGTGTCGTGGGTCGAGAGCGTGGTCATCGTCGCCGGCGTCGCGGCGTCGCGGGCGGCGGCCTTCGTGTGGAACTCCCGCGGCGACACCCCGAACCGGTCCGGCGCCCCGCCGACCTCGTTGAGCGCGACGAAGCGGTTCCACCGGTAGAAGGTGGTGTCCTCGACGCCCTTGGCCGTCACCATGCCGCTGGTCTGCTCGACCCGGCGGGTGAGGTGGCCGTCGGGCTCCGCGGTCATCGCCGCGTGGATCCGGCGGACGATCTCGGCGAGCTCGGGTCGCGCGGTGGCCGCGGTGTCGACGGCGCGGTCGAGCGCGTCGCGGCCCTCGGGCAGGTAGGAGCGGTAGACCGGGTAGGCGCCGAGCAGCTCGGCGACCGCGTCCTGCACCTTCGAGGGGTCGTCGCCGCCGTCGCCGTCACCCGGCACCAGCGCGGCGATCCGCGTGACCTCGGCGACGAGGATCTCGTCGGTGACCAGGCGCTTCGCGACGTGCTCGGTGACCGACAGCGCCTCGCGCGCCCCGGTGTGCTGCGCGGACACGGCGTCGATGAGCGCCTCGCCGCGCGGGTCGACGAACAGGCCCTGGACCTCGCGCAGCGCCTCGTACCCCGTGGTGCCGTCGACGGGCCAGGACAGCGGGAGCGCCTCGTCCGGGCCGAGGATCTTCTCGACGAGCAGCCACGCGGTCTCGCCGAGCGCCGCACGCAGCCGCCGCACGTAGTCGCCCGGGGTGGTGAGCCCGTCGGGGTGGTCGATGCGCAGGCCGTCCAGCTCGCCCGCGGCGCGCCAGCGCAGCACCTCGGCGTGGGTGGCGTCGAAGATCGCCGGGTCGTCGACGCGGACGGCCGCGAGGTCCGAGACGTCGAAGAAGCGGCGGTAGGTCAGCTCGGCGTTGCCGCGCCGCCAGTGCACGAGCCGGTAGTGCTGGCGCTCGTGCACCTCCTGCGGTGTGCCGTCGTCCCCGGTGCCCGGGGCGACCGGGTAGCGGTGCTCGTAGTAGTGCAGCTCGGTGCGGTCGTCGGAGAGGGTGAGCTCGTCGATGGCCTCGGGGGAGCCGAGGACGGGGATGAGCAGCGGCCGGGCGGTGAGGTCGGTGAGGTCCGCGTCGTACCAGTCCGCGTAGGGCGAGTCCGCCCCCTCGCGCAGCAGCGACCACCACGACGGGTTGGCCGCGGGCACCGCGACGCCCATGTGGTTGGGCACGAGGTCGACGAGCACGCCGAGCCCCGCCGCGCGCAGCGTCGCCACCAGCTCGCGCCGGCCCTCCTCGCCGCCCAGCTCGTCGTTCGCCCGCGTCGGGTCGACGACGTCGTAGCCGTGCATCGAGCCGGGGGAGGCCTGCAGGATCGGCGAGCAGTACAGCGCCCCGACGCCGAGCCCGTCGAGGTAGCCGACGAGGTCGCGCGCGTCGGCGAAGGGCTGCGCCGGGGAGAGCTGCAGCCGGTAGGTGGACGGCGGGATCATCCCTGCTCCGTCACGTCGGTGCGCTGCAGCAGGAGCATCGACCGCGAGGTGACCGTGAGGACGTCGCCGCCCACCTGGTCGTCCAGGCTGTCGGGCAGCGGCGGGGTGTTCCAGGTCTGCGCGGTGCGCGTGGTGCCCACGACCACCTCGCCGGTGGTGGTGTCGAGGACCGTGGCCCAGCGGTGCGGGAAGCCCGCGCCGGGCAGCGTCACCTCGACGTCCTCGTGGTGGGCGTTGAAGATCACCAGGAAGGTGTCGTCGACGACCCGCTGGCCGCGCGGGTCGCTCTCGAGGATGCCGTCGCCGTTGAGGAAGACGGTGAGCACGGCCGCCTCGCCCGACTCCCAGTCCTGGTCGGTCATCTCCTCGCCCGACGACGTGAACCAGGCGATGTCGCGCTGGACCTCGGCGTCCGGGGCGCCGGCGGCGGGCCGGATCGGGCGGCCGTTGAAGAAGCGGCGCCGGCGGAAGACCGGGTGCGACGCGCGGAGCTCGGAGACCTTGCTCGTGTAGTCCATGAGCTCGGAGTCGGCCTTCTCCGGCGACCACTCCATCCAGGAGATCTCGGAGTCCTGGCAGTAGCCGTTGTTGTTGCCGTACTGCGTGCGCCCGATCTCGTCGCCGTGCAGCAGCATCGGCACACCCTGGGACAGGAAGAGCGTGGCGAGGAAGTTGCGGCGCTGCCGCTGGCGCAGCTCGAGGATCGCGGCGTCGTCGGTGGGGCCCTCGACGCCGTGGTTCCAGGAGTTGTTGTCGTCGGCGCCGTCCTGCCCGCCCTCACCGTTGGCCTCGTTGTGCTTCTCGTTGTACGAGACGAGGTCGTTGAGGGTGAAGCCGTCGTGGGCGGTGACGAAGTTGACCGACGCGTAGGGCCGGCGGCCGTCGTCCTGGTACAGGTCGCTCGACCCGGTCAGCCGCGACCCGAACTCGCCGAGCGTGCCCGGGGTGCCGCGCCAGAAGTCCCGCACGGTGTCGCGGTACTTGCCGTTCCACTCGGTCCAGCCGGGCGGGAAGTTGCCGACCTGGTAGCCGCCGGGGCCGACGTCCCAGGGCTCGGCGATGAGCTTGACCTGCGAGATCACCGGGTCCTGCTGCACGAGGTCGAAGAACGTCGAGAGCCGGTCGACGTCGTAGAACTCGCGGGCGAGCGTGGCCGCGAGGTCGAACCGGAAGCCGTCGACGTGCATCTCGGTGACCCAGTACCGCAGCGAGTCCATGATCAGCTGCAGGGTGTGCGGCTGCCGGACGTTCAGCGAGTTCCCGGTGCCCGTGTAGTCCATGTAGTACTGCGGCTCGTCGTCGACGAGACGGTAGTACGCCTGGTTGTCGATGCCGCGCATCGAGAGCGTCGGGCCCTGGTGGTTGCCCTCGGCGGTGTGGTTGTAGACCAC
Organism: Actinomycetospora straminea; assembly: GCF_028737255.1. Lineage (GTDB taxonomy): Bacteria > Actinomycetota > Actinomycetes > Mycobacteriales > Pseudonocardiaceae > Actinomycetospora > Actinomycetospora straminea. The sequence continues at coordinate 19,962 of NZ_JAQZAN010000004.1, forward strand.
GTCGAGGATGACCTCGATGCCCGCGGCGTGCAGGTCGCGCACCATCGCCTTGAACTCCTGCACGTGCGCGCCGGGCGCCGGGCTGCCCGTGATGCCGACGCTGGCGTAGCCGAAGTGCGGGGCGAAGAAGGCGATCGTGTTGTAGCCCCAGTAGTTGCGCAGCTCGCGCTGGACGAGGGCGTCGTCGTGCACGAACTGGTGCACGGGCATGAGCTCGATCGCCGTGATGCCGAGGCGCTGCAGGTGCGCGATGACCGCCGGGTGCGCCACCCCGGAGTAGGTGCCGCGCATCTCCTCGGGGATCTCGGGGTGGAGGTACGTCAGGCCCTTGACGTGCGCCTCGTAGATGACGGTGTCGTGGTACGGCGTGCGCGGCGGGCGGTCGTCGTGCCAGTCGAAGAACGGGTTGATGACCACGGACTTCGGCACGTGGGGCGCCGAGTCGTCGTGGTTGGTCTCGTCGGCGTCGTCGAAGTGGTAGCCGAACAGGGCCTCGTCCCACGCGTAGGTGGTGCCGAGCGTGCCGTCGAGCGCTTTCGCGTACGGGTCGATGAGCAGTTTGTGGCTGTTGCAGCGCTGGCCGTGCGCCGGGTCGAGCGGGCCGCGCACCCGGTAGCCGTAGCGCTGGCCGGGCACGATGCCGGGCAGGTAGCCGTGCCAGACGAAGCCGTCGCGCTCGGGCAGCGCGATGCGGGTCTCCCGCCCGGCCTCGTCGAACAGGCACAGCTCGACGCCCTCGGCGACCTCGCTGAACAGCGCGAAGTTGGTCCCGGCGCCGTCGTAGGTCGCGCCCAGGGGGTAGGACGTGCCGGGCCAGGGCTGCATCGGGCCTCCGTGTGTGGGGGGTGAACGCGGACGGGGTGCCCGAACGTGCACGCCGAGAATACGGGCCGGGAGCGACGACCCGTCCCGGCCGACGCCGGCCTCGCTACCATCCCCGCCGTGGCGACGGTCTTCACCAAGATCATCAATGGCGAGATCCCGGGACGTTTCGTCTGGTCGGACGAGCAGGTGGTCGGGTTCCTCTCCATCAACCCCCTCGGGCCCGGCCACGTGCTGGTCGTGCCGCGGGAGGAGGTCGACCAGTGGATCGACGCCCCCGACGGCCTGTTCGAGCACGCCATGGGGGTGGCGAAGACGATCGGGACGGTGATCCGCGACACCTGGTCGCCGCCGCGCGTGGCGCTCATGATCGCGGGGTTCGAGGTGCCGCACCTCCACGTGCACGTCCACCCCGCGTGGGGGCTGGAGGCGTTCGACTTCTCCCAGGCCGAGAGCGACCCGGACCCCGCCGAGATGGACCGGCACGCCGAGTCGATCCGCGCCGGGCTGCGCGCCGCCGGCCACGGCGCCGCCGTCCCGGACGCCTGACCGCGCCCGATGCAGCTGCTGCTCGTCCGCCACGCCGAGCCTCTCGCGGCGACCGCCGAGCCGGGGGCGGCGGGCGCCGACCCGGCCCTGTCCGCGCGCGGGCAGGAGCAGGCCGAGCGCTTCGCGACCTGGCTCGCCGACGCCCCCGACCGCGACGGCGTCGCCGAGATCGTCACCTCGACGATGCGCCGGGCCCGGGAGTCCGCGGCCCCGGCCGCGCGCCTGCTCGGGGTCCCGGAACCGGTCGCCGTCGACGACCTGTGCGAGTTCGACCGCGGGCGCGGGTCCTACCGGCCCGTGCACCTGCGCGACGACGCCGACGAGGACTGGCAGGCCATCCGGTCCGGCGTGTTCCCGTCGTACGTCGACGGCGCGGCCTTCACCGCGCGCCTCGCCGGCGCCCTCGACGCGGTCGTGGCGCGCCAGGACCCGCGGGCCACGGCCGTCGTCGTCTGCCACGCCGGCGTGATCAACACCTACGTCACCGGGATCCTCGGCATCGACCGCCCGCTGACGTTCCCGCTGCACCACACCTCGGTGACGCGCGTGCTCGTCTCGCGGTCGGGCGCCCGCCGGGTGAGCTCGGTGAACGAGACCCAGCACCTCGCCGGGCTGCTGTGAGGTCGTGATGGCGGAGGCCGGGGAGGACGCGCGGGGTGACTGGCTCGGTCCCGAGCGCCTGCTCGCCTTCAGCGACGGCGTGGTGGCGATCGCGCTGACGCTGCTCGTGCTGCCGCTGGCCGAGCTCGTCCCCGAGGCCGGCGAGCCCGGGACCTCGGGCCTGTCGATCCTCACCGACAACCTCGCGGCGATCGGCAGCTTCGTGCTGAGCTTCGCGGTCATCGCCCGCTTCTGGGCCGCCCACCACCGCGTCTTCGACCGGGCCCGGCAGGTCAGCCACACCCTCGTCGCCGTCAACACGGCGTGGCTGTTCACGATCGTCGTGCTGCCGTTCCCGACGGAGATGATCGGGTCGTTCCCGGAGGACCCGTTCACGCTGCGCTTCTACGTCGGGACCCTGTTCGCGAGCAGCGCGCTGCTGTCGGTGACCGCGGTGCTCGTGCGCCGGACGCTGCCGCGCGACGACGCCCAGGGGCTGCGCAACACCGCGGCGGGCGGCACGGCGGTGCTGCTGCTCCTCGTGCTCGTGGTGACGCTCGTGGCGCCGGGCCTGGGCTACTGGCCGCTGCTGCTGCTGTTCCTGACCTCGCCGCTCGAGCGCGTGCTCGGGCCCCTGGTCGAGCGCCGTCTCGCGCGTCCCCCGTCCGACTGATCACGCCCTTGTCCCCGGGCCCCGCAGCCACCAGGCTCGGTGGATCACGGCCGGTGGGGGAGGTCCATGAGCACGGCGACCGGGTCGCACGCCGGACGGCGCACGATCCTGGCGGCGATGACCGTCGCCAACGCGATGATCCTCGTGGACCAGACGGCGGTGCCCCTGGCGCTGCCCGACATCGCCCAGGACTTCGGCGTGAGCTCCACGCTCGTGCAGTGGGTGCTCACCGCGAGCCTGCTGCCGCTCGCGGGGCTGCTCGTGCTCGGCGGACGGCTCGGCGACCTGTTCGGGCGCCGCCGGGTGTTCCTGCTGGGCTCGGTGGTGTTCGCCGGCGCCTCGGCGGTCGGGGGCCTGGCGCCGGACTTCCCGGTGCTGCTCGCGGCGCGGGTGTGCCAGGGCGCGGGTGGCGCCCTGATGCTGCCGGCCACGGTGGCGATCCTCAGCGACGCCTTCGAGCCGCGGGAGCGCGGCCGGGCGCTCGGCACGATGGGTGGCGTCGCGGCGACCGCCGGCGCGCTCGGCCCGACCATCGGCGGCCTGCTCACCTCCGGCGTGAGCTGGCGCGCGGTGCTCCTCATCAACCTCCCGCTGCTGGTGGTGACGCTGTGGGCGACGCTGCGGGCGGTCCCGCCCGACGGCCCCCGCCGCACGGGGGTGCACGTCGACCTCGTCGGCGCGACGCTCCTGGGGCTCGTGCTCGTCGGGCTCGTGTTCGGCTTCGCGCAGACGACCACCGACGGCTGGACCGCGCCCGACGTCGTCGTGTCGCTGGTCGTGGCCGTCGTCGCCGCCGTGCTGTTCGTGTGGTGGGAGCGGCGCACCGCCGACCCGCTGCTCGACCTGCACCTGTTGCGCTCGAGCCGCGACTACCGCGGCGCGACGATCTCGCAGGGCCTCGCCGGCATGGCCGAGATGGGCCTCGGGCTGATCCTGCCCCTCGCGCTCGTGCTCAACCTGCAGATGGACCCGGCGCTCGCGGGGCTCGCGCTGCTGGCGACGACGGTGCCGATGGTGGTGATCGCGCCGCTGGTCGGCCGCTGGTACGACGCCGCGGGCGGGCGGCCGCCGCTCGTCGTGGGGTTCGGGCTGCTGGCCGTCTCCGGGGTCCTGCTCGCGCTCGGCATGCCGCAGAACGCGTTCTGGTGGCTGCTGCCGGGGCTGGTGGTGTACGGGATCGGGCTCGCCGTGGTGCTCACGGTCAACGACCCGGTCGGCCTCGACACGGTGCCCGAGCACGCGCACGGCCAGGCCTCGGGGGTGTCGGCCACCGCCGAGCAGGGCGGCGGCGCGATCGGGATCGCCCTGCTCTACGCCCTGCTGCACCTGACCTACCTGCAGGCGCTGGTCGACGGCGCCGCCGAGCGCGGCCTGCCGCCGCTCACCGCGGAGGCCGGCACCGCGCTGCGCGACGCGCTGGAGAACGCCGAGCAGACGGGGCTGCGGCCCTCGACGTTCGACCCGCGGGTCGTCGAGTACCTCGACGTCGCCGAGCGCGCCTCCGACCAGGGCTACGTCGTCGCGTTCCTCGCCGTCTCGGTGCTCGCGGTGATCGGCGTCGTCACCTCGGCCTGGCTCGTGCGCCGGCCCCCGGACCCCGACACCGAGGCCGCCGAGGCGGAGACGCCCGACGTGGCGTGGGGCGAGGACGGCACCCGCGACGGACCCGGGGGCACCGTCACGCCATCGTGACCTGCGGGCCCGTCGCGCTCCCTACGGTTGGGGCTCCCGCCCAGCGGCCGACAGGAGACGCCGTGCCCGTCACCCCTCCCACCCCCGAAGAGCTCGCCGCCCTGGCCGAGCGCGACCGACTCGGTCTCGATCCCGAAGGGCTCGCGGCCTTCGCCCCGCTCGTCGAGGGCTCGTTCGGCGCCTACGACCGCGTCGAGGAGCTGTGGGCCGCGCAGGCGCCGACCGCGCCGGACCGCGCCTGGTCGTGGCCCGCGGAGGGGGAGAACCGCTGGGGCGCCTGGTACGTGCGCTGCCGCGTCGAGGGCTCGCCCGACGGCCCGCTCGCCGGGCGCACCGTGGCCGTCAAGGACAACACCGCGGTCGCCGGGGTGCCGATGGCCAACGGCTCGCGGCTCGTCGACGGCTACGTCCCCAAGCGCGACGCCACGGTCGTGACGCGCCTGCTCGAGGCGGGCGCCACCGTCACCGGCAAGGCCGTCTGCGAGGACCTCTGCTTCTCCGGGGCCAGCCACACGTCGCACACCGGGCCCGTGCGCAACCCCTGGGACCCCACGCGCACCACCGGCGGCTCCTCCAGCGGCAGCGCGGCCCTGCTCGCGGCCGGCGAGGTCGACCTCGCCACCGGCGGCGACCAGGGCGGCTCGGTGCGCATGCCCGCGGCGATGAGCGGGATCGTCGGGCACAAGCCCACCCACGGCCTCGTGCCCTACACCGGCGCCTTCCCGATCGAGGCGACGATCGACCACCTCGGGCCCATGACCCGCACGGTCGGCGACGCCGCGCTCGCGCTGGGGATCATGGCCGGCCCCGACGGCCTCGACCCCCGCCAGCCCGACGCCCTCGCCCCCGTCGACTTCCTCGCCGAGATCGCGCGCGGCGCCGAGGGCCTGCGGGTCGGCGTCGTCACCGAGGGGTTCGGGCACGAGGGCCTCTCGGTGCCCGGCGTCGACGCGAGCGTGCGGGCCGCGCTCGACGTCCTCGCGGGCGCGGGCCTGGCCGTCGACGAGGTCTCGGTGCCGTGGCACAAGCACGCCTTCGACGTGTGGACGGTCGTCGCCACCGACGGGGTCGTCGCGCAGATGATCGAGGGCAACGGCTACGGCATGAACTGGGAGGGCCTCTACGACCCCGACCTCGTCGCGCACTACGGCGGGCGGCGCGCCGAGGGCGGGCACCTCTTCTCCGACACCGTGAAGATGGTGACTATGGCCGGGCGCCACGCGCTGACCCGCGAGCACGGCCGGCACTACGCCATGGCGCGCAACCTCGTCCCGACGGCCCGCGCGGCCTACGACGCGGCGCTCGCCGAGCACGACGTGCTGGTCATGCCCACGGTGCCGATCCTCCCGACGACGTTGGTCGCCGAGGGCGCGCCGGCGGCGGAGAGCGTGACCCGGGCCCTGGAGATGATCGTCAACACCGCGCCCACCGACGTCACGGGCCACCCCGCGACCTCGGTCCCGGCCTCGCCGGTCGACGGGCTCCCGGTCGGCATGATGATCATCGGCCGGCGCTTCGACGACGCCACCTGCCTGCGCGTCGCCCACGCCTTCGAGCAGGCGGTCGGGGGCTTCCCCTCGCCGCCCGGGATCGAGGCGCGGGCGACGGTGGCCGCGGGGTAGGGCGGCCCGCCGAGGGTTCGCGGGCCGGGCCTACTGCAGGTAGTCGTGCACCTGCTTCTCGGTCGCGTGGCCCGGGTCGCCGCCGAAGTCCCGGCCCGCGCGGCGGCGGCGCAGGGCGTCCCAGCACTGGTCGAGCTGCTCCTCGATCTGCGCCAGGCGCGCCCGGTCCTCGTCGTTGATCGCCTCCCCGTGCCCGCGCAGCCGGTGCTCCTCGTCGACCAGCGCGTGGATGGTGCCCAGGGTGTCCTCGTCGGCCATGGGACCGAGCCTAGCCCCGCACCAGCGCCACGAGATCGCGGACGCGGGCGTCGGGGAGGTAGGCGCGCCCGATGCCGATGCCGACGCGCGGGAGGTCGGCCTCGTCGCGGTAGAGCAGGAACATCGGCTCGTAGCGCGGCTGGAACTTCGCCTTGAACGTGTGCAGCGAGCGGAAGCCGTAGTAGGGCTCGAGGAGCTCGCCCATGCGGTCGAGGACGCGGTCGAGGACCTGCGCCTCGTCCTCGCCCTCGGCCCGTGCCAGCGGCGCGCCCGACAGCGACAGGAACCGCGCGCCCTCGGCCTGGAACGTGAGGCACGCCGAGGCGATGAGGTACTCGACGACCGCCCGGAACCCCTCCTGCCGGCGGCGCATGACGTCGAGGGTCCAGCCGACCACCTCGCCGTCGGGCCCGTACACCGGCAGCCACGAGGTGACGCCGTGGACGGTGCCCTCGGCGTCGACCGCGAGGCCGGTGCGCACCTCCGGGTCGAGGGCCTCCTCGACCCCGCCGAGCGTGAAGCCCATCTCGGGCAGGCCCTTGTCGCCGACCCACTCCTCGGAGATAGCGCGGACCTGTGCCACGACCGCCCGCGGCTCGTCGGCGAGGTGCACCATGCGGTGCTCGATCCCCGCCTTGCCGGCCCGGTTGAAGGCGCTGCGCACGTTCTGCCAGGGCTTGCCCTTGAACTCGAGGCCCTCGAGGTCGATCAGCGTGTCCTCGGCGACCTGCAGCGCCCGCCAGCCGTCGGCCCGCGCGACGTCGGCGAGGGCTTCGGTGCTCGAGAACAGGCACGGCACCCACCCCGAGCGCTCGGCCATGGCGCGGAAGTCCTCGAGCGCCGCGGACCGGTCGGCCGGGGCGACGATCGGGTCGCCGAGGGCCACCGCGACCCCGGCGTGCGCCCGGTACGCGGTGATCCCGTCGGCGTGCTGGAGGTAGCGGTTCTCGGGCCACGTCGCCATCCACGACAGCGTGGAGCCGCCGTGGCGGTGCAGCGCCTCGCGGGCGACCTCGGGGCCGCCGGCCGCGGCCCCCGAGCGTCGGCGCAGCCGCCGGCGCGACGGGACCGCGAAGGCGTGCCGGCCCGCGACCAGCCACACCACGAGCGCCGACCACAGCACCGCGTTGGGCACGAAGACCGCCAGGCCCACGAGCTCGACCTGGTCCATCTGGTTCGTGATCTGCGCGAACACCACGACGCCGACCACCAACAGGCCCAGCAGCAGGTAGAAGCCACCGAGCACCAGGCCAGCCACCCACGCCGGGCGACGCCCGCGGCGCAGGCCCTCGGCGAGCAGCAGGGCGATCGCCACCGACACCAGGGTCTCGACGACCGTCGAGTCCGAGGCGGTGTTCCCGAGCGGCCCGACGACGGGCACGACGAGGGTGAGCACCCGGATCACGGCGATGACGACGAGCCCCGCCGCGGCGACCAGGCGGAACTCGCGACGCCCCGGGCGCCCCGCGGGCGACGGCACCGCGGCCGGTCCGGCGATCCGGCGCCCCAGCGGCAGCGCGACGGCCAGCGCGATCGTGTGCGCGGCGTCGGCGAGGTGGCCGAGGAACAGCAGCCCGACGAGCGCGACCCCGACGAGCACCAGGCGCAGCCGCAGCCGCCACGGCGCGTTCAGGGTGGCCGAGGCGACCGCGAGCACGGCGAGCACGCCGGTCGAGACGCCCCCGGTCAGCGCGCCCGTGAGCGCCACGGCCCAGACCCAGCCAGTGGCGGCGAGCAGCGCGACCAGGCCGATCGCGGCGAGCAGCGCGGCGAGCTGGCCCGCGACGAGCACGAGCGCCGTGCGCCCGGAGCCCAGCCGCCCCTCCGCCCACCCGAGCCCCACCGCGGCGAGCACGAGCCCGAGCAGCGCCCCGACCGGGTGCGCCCCGACCAGCGCGGCCGACAGCGGCGTCCACATGTGGCCCTCGGCGAGCGCCGGGACGCCGGTGAGCACCGACGACGCCCAGGACCGGTCGGCCAGCGGGCTCCAGAACGCGCCGGTCGCGAGGCCGGTGACCAGCAGCAGGAGCACCGTCGCCGCGGTGACCGGGCGCCACCGGGCGACACCCTCGACGCGCGCCCGTGCCGCACCCAGCCGGTCCGGGGAGTCCTGGTCGTCGGCGGGGTCCGTGGGGTCCGTCGGCTCCCGCGGGACGGTGACCGTCATCGGCGATCTCCTGAGCTGTCACACAGTGCGACGTCCCGCTCGCACGGCACGGCTGAACGGGTGAGGTGTGCGACGAGTGTCCGTCGGCAGCCTGCCGATGACAATCCTCTGGGTGATCGAACGTCTCGACGTGGGCGCGCGCGACCGTCACGATCACCGGCGTGGAGACGAGCGAGACCGGGCGCCGGGACCGGCGCCTGCTGCTCCTGTCGGTGTGGGCGTCGGCGGTGTTCGCCGTGGTGTCCTCGGTGTGGGGGGTGCTCAGCGGCTCCTCGACGATCGTGCTCGACGGGCTCTCGTCGTTCGCCAGCATCGGCCTCTCGATGCTGGCGGTGGTCGCGCTGCGGACCTCGCAGCGCGGGGCCGACGAGCGCTACCCGTGGGGGCGGGAGTCGTGGGAGCCGGTCGTCGTGGTGGTCAAGGCCGTGGCGCTGGCCGCCCTGTGCGTGTACGCGGTGGTCGGCGGGATCACCGACCTCGTCGCCGGCGGCCGCCAGGTCGCGACGGGGTGGGCGCTGGCCTACGCGGTCGTCGCGACCGTGGCCGGGATCGTCATCACGGTCCTCATGCGCCGGGGCGCGCGGTCGGACCTCGTGCGGGCCGAGGCCGCCGAGTGGTTCGGCGACACGCTGCTCTCGATCGGCGTGCTCCTCGGGTTCGCCGTCGCGGCGGTGCTCGTGGCCGGCGGGCGCCCGGACCTCGCCGCCTACGTGGACCCGGCGATGGTGATCGTGGTGTCGCTGCTGTTCCTGCGCATCCCGGCGCGGCTGATCGGCGGGGGCATGCGGGAGATCCTGGCGATGGCGCCGCCGGCGGAGACCCAGGCGCAGCTCGACGGCGCGGTGGAGGCCGTGCGCGAGGAGTTCGGGCTGGCCGAGGCATTCCTGCGGGCGTCCAAGGTCGGGGCGCGCGTCGACGTGGAGGTGGACTTCGTGGTGGGGGAGAAGTCGTCGGTCCACACCGTGGCCGACGGGGACGTCGTCCGGCAGGCCCTGCACGACCGGCTCGCGGCACTCGGGCACGAGCGCTCGGTGGTCGTCGCGTTCACGGCCGACCGGCGGTGGGCGCTGTGAGCCGCGAGGTCGTCGTGCACCTGACCCGGCCCGAGGACCTGGTCACCGTCGACCCGGCGGGCCTGTACGACGACGCGGACGCCCGCAGCGTCCCGGGGGCCGTGGAGATCCTCGACGAGCTCCTGGCCCGCGGGCGCCCGGGACGCCACGACAGAGTCGTGCTGACCCTGCCGGCCGGGACCGCGGGCCCCGACCCGGCGGCGACGGCCGCGCACCTGCAGGCCGTCCTGCGGCGCTGGTGCGTGCGCCGCAACGAGCAGGGCGAGCGCGAGGGGGCGGTGCTCTGGCGCCAGGGCCTGAACTCGCTGCGCCCGGGGATCCCGCTCTTCCTCGTCGGCCTGCTGTTCTCCACCGGCTTCCTCGAGCCCGACGTCCCCGCGTTCTTCCAGGACGTCCTGGGCAACGGGGTCTTCCTCGTCATCGCGTGGGTCGGGCTCTGGTACCCGCTGGACCTGTTCTTCTTCGCGCGCCTGCCGCTGCGCCGCGAGCACCGGGTGCTGGACGCGCTCCTGGCGATGCCGGTCGAGGTGCGTGTCCGAGGGGCTGCTCCGAGCGAGTGACTCCGGCCGCCGCCCGGGTGAGGCGGGGTGCCCACGGTGTCGCTCTGGGTGGACCCTCACGCGCGAGTGTCGGACGGGGGCGTCATGGGTGTCAGGGGTACGGCCGCCCGGGAGGGGGAGTGGCTGGACCTCGTCGCCGACCTCGTGGCGCAGCCGTTGACGACGTGGCCGGTCGACCGCGTCCTCGCGGCGCTCGCGGGGTCGTTCGACGCCCCGGCCGGCGCGTACCACGACCAGAGGGCGTCGGGTCGCGACGAGCGCGAGGTGTGGCCGCCCGACTTCTACGACGGACGCTTCGCCGACGTCGCGTGCTGGAGCCGGGCGCGCGCCGCGACCGACCACCCGCTGCTGCGCTACTACCTCGCGACCGGGCGCGCCGAGGTCGTGCAGGTCGCCGAGGTGCCGGCGCGCTTCGCCGACCGGCGCGTGCACCAGCGCTGGCGCGCCGCGTGCGACGACCTGCTCGGCCGCGACGTCGTCTCCCAGGTGTGCCTGCCCGTGTGCCTGGACCGCAGCACCAACCGGGCGTTCCTCGTCGGGCGCGTCGACCCGTACTCGCCGCAGGAGATGGGCCTGCTGCGCCGGGTGCGGCGCGTGCTCGCGGGCCTCGACCGCCAGATCGCCGCGCACGCCCGGTGGTCGGCGCGGACCGGCGCCCTCGCCGTCCCCACCGCCGAGGAGGTCGGGCTGACGCCGCGGGAGAGCGTGGTCCTCGACATGCTCGCGACCGGCGCCACCGCCCGGGCGATCGCGCGGCGCCTGACGGTCGGCGAGCGGACCGTGCAGAAGCACCTGCAGCGGGTCTACGCGAAGCTCGGCGTCGCCGACCGTCTCGCCGCGGTGCAGCGCGCCCAGCTCCTGGGTCTGCTCCCGCCGCCGGAGCTGGTGCGGGCGTAGAGCCTCCCCGCAGGCGTACGCACTTCCCGCCCTGTCGCGCGCGTCACGCCGCCTCGCCAATGGGTGGTGCCCGACCGACCACCACACGCGAGGGAGGCCCCCCTCATGCTCGCCACCACCGACATCCGTGCCCGCCTCGAGGACTGCCGGTCGAAGACCGTGACCGCGATGCGCGACACCGAGGGCGACCCGGACGCCAGCGTCGTGACCGTCGCCGTGGTGCGCGAGTACCTCGCCAAGGCGGAGAAGGCCGGCCGGGTCCCCGACGACGAGGCCCGCGACGCGGTGATCGAGCTCGAGCAGGCGGCCGACAGCGCGAAGGCCGCGGCCGCCGCCGACCCCGGTCTCGGCGGGGCGGCGCGCGAGTCCGTCGAGGCCGCCCACCTCGCGATCTGCATCCTCAAGACCGAGGTGTGACGCCCGGGCCCTCCAGTGGTCAGCGGTCCAGCATCGCTTCCTCGTAGTCGAGCCCGCGGAGCATGTCGCGCAGGATGCTCTCGTCGATGCGGCCCATGTCGCGGAAGCGCACGAACGTCTCGCGCTCGGCGCTGAGCATGCCGCGGCGCAGGCGGTTGAACACGACCGAGGGCGCCTCGCCGATCTCCTCGTCGGGGCGCCCGAGGCGCTCCCACGGCTCGTTGGCGCGGTGCTGGGCCCAGGTGCGCAGCTGCTCGGTGACGTGCGTCGGGGTGCTGTCGTCGCTCATCTCGTCGAGGCGGTGCAGCGCGGCCTCGGCGGCGGCCTGCTTGACCTGGGCCTCGTCGAGGACGTCGCGCTGGGCGCCCTTGTCGCGCACGTGCAGGCGCCGGATGAGCGTCGGGAGCGTCAGGCCCTGCAGCAGCAGGGTGCCGACGGTGATGACGAACGCCGCGAACACGACGACGTTGTAGCCGGGCATCGCCGGGCCGGTGTCGCCGCCGTGGGGGATCGCGAACGCCGCGGCCAGCGTGACCACCCCCCGCATGCCCGCCCACGAGATGACGAAGGGCACCCGCCACGACACGGCGGGGCGTCGTCGTCGCACCGTCGGCAGCAGGCGCGGGAGGTAGATCGTCGGGTAGACCCAGGCGAAGCGGGCCAGGATCGTCACGCCGAGCAGGGCCAGCGAGACGAGCAGGATGCGCCCGGCGTCGTCGCCCAGGCCGTCGACGACGATGCGCAGCTGCAGCCCGATGAGCGCGAAGACCAGCGCCTCGAGCAGGGTGTCGAGCGCCTTCCACACGGCCTGGTCCTGCAGGCGGGTGGCGTAGCCGGCCTCGGGGGCCTTGTGCCCGAGGTAGAGGCCCGCGACGACGACGGCGAGCACGCCGGAGGTGTGCAGCTCCTCGGCCAGCAGGTAGATCGCGAACGGCACGAGCAGGCCGACCGAGCTCTCGAGCACGCCGTCGTGGAGCGCCATCCGCAGGCGGTGCAGCAGCCAGCCCGCCGCCGCGCCGATGGCGACGCCGCCGACCGCGGCCAGCGCGAACTCCTCGAGCCCGGCGAGGATCGTCGCCCCGGTGCCGACCGTCGTCGTCGCCAGCGCCACGGCGAGCAGCACCCGGAAGAGGGTCAGGGCCGTGGCGTCGTTGAGCAGGCTCTCGCCCTCGAGGATCGTCATGATCCGCCGCTGCAGGCCGAGCCGGCGCCCGATCGACGCCGCGGCCACGGCGTCCGGCGGCGCGACGACCGCGCCGAGCACCAGGGCGCTCGCGAACGGCAGCCCGGGCACCAGCAGCCACGCGGCGACGCCGACCACGGCGGTCGTGAACACGACGAGCCCGACGGCGAGCTGGCTGATGCGCCGCAGGTTCTCCCGCAGCCGCAGCGTCGAGCTCTCCAGCGCCGCGGAGTAGAGCAGCGGCGGGAGCACGAGGAACAGGACGAGGTCGGGGTCCAGGGGCACCGACGGCACCCCGGGCACGAACGACACCCCGAGCCCGACGACGACGAGCAGCAGCGGCGCGGACACCGAGAAGCGGCGGGCGACCGCCGTGACGCCCAGCGCGACGACGAAGACGAGGAGCAGGGCCCGCGGGTCGGTCTCGGTCACGGGGCCGAGGGATCCGTCGGCGAGGGTTCGGCGGCGGAGGCGGGGTCGGGCACGGGCCAGGGGGTCGTCGCCTGCAGAACGGCCTCGACGAGCGCGCCGGTGCGCAGGTGCGTGCCCTGCTGGTAGCCGGGGTCCGCGATCATGTCGCTGAACGCCTGCCGGCTCGGGTAGCGCACGATCAGCACCGCGTCCCAGGCCTGACCGTCCTCGGCCACGAGCGCGGTGCCGCCGTCGCCGAGGTAGAGGACCTCGGCGCCCAGGGGCTCGGCGTGGGCGCGGAAGTGGGCGAGGTAGGCCTCGTACGACGCCCGCCCGTCCTCGACGAAGCGCAGCAGGTTGAGCATCACCACCGGGCCACCGGGGTCCTCGGCCAGGAAGGCCTTGAGGTCACGCCCGCGCGGGTCGATCGCCATCACGCACCTCAGCTTCTCGTGGGCTTCTCGTGGGCTTCTCGTGGACGCTGACGGCGTAGCCGCCGCCGTCGTACGGTTCCTCGCCGTCCCAGTCGGCCGTGCGCGTGACGAGCCGCAGGCCCGCGGCGGCGCAGGCGTCGTCGTAGGCGGCGAGGGTCGGGAACGGGACGCCGTCGGGCAGCGTGAAGGGCACGTGCTCGGCGTCGAGCCCGAACCCGGCGACCAGGAGGCCGCCCGGTCGCAGGTGCCGGGCGAGGACCTCGATCACCGCGGCGTGCGTACCCGGCGTGAGCAGCGGCCACAGGTTGCCCGCCGCGACCACGGCGTCGACGGGGTGGTCGAGGCGCAGCTCGGTGAGGTCGACGAGGCGCCAGTCGATCTCGGGGGCCGCGGCCCGGGCCTGGTCGAGCATCGAGGCGTCCAGGTCGGCGCCGATCACCCGGTGCCCGAGCCGCGCCAGCGCGATCCCCACCCGCCCGGTGCCGCAGCCCGCGTCGAGCACGTCGCCCGACCGTCCGCCGAGCAGTGCGTGCACGCGGCGCGCCTCGCCGTCGAGGTCCTCGCCCTGCGCCGCGAGGTCGGCGAAGCGGGCGGCGTAGCCCGGCCCGGCCGTGCCGCCGGTGACCGCGAGCCAGGGATTGTCGGGCACCGGCACACTCTAGGACCGCGTGTGGCGACCGTGTGGTGTGCTCTGCCCGGGGGTACCGGAGGCGTGCGGCACGTCGCGCATCGCATGCACATCCGTGCATGTATGGTCGGCCCCGTGGGTCATGGACACGGTCACGGCGCTGCCGCCGACGATCGCCGGCGCCTCGCCCTCGCGCTCGCCGTCACCGCGCTGGTGGCGGTGGTGGGCGCGGTCGGCGCGGTGGTCACCGGCTCGCTCGCGCTGCTCGCCGACCTCGGTCACGTCGGCACCGACGTCGTCGCGCTCGCCACCGCGCTGATCGCCTCCGGCCTCGCCGCGCGGCCACCGTCGCGGCGGCGGACCTTCGGGCTCGGGCGCGCCGAGGTGCTCGGCGCCGCGCTCAACGCGGTCCTGCTGCTCGGGGTCACGGTGTGGGTCGCCGTCGAGGCCGTCGAGCGGATCGCCTCGCCGACCGACGTGCCCGGCGCCGGCCTGCTCGTCTACGGCCTCGTGGGCCTCGTCGGCAACCTCGTCTCGCTGGCGGTGCTGCAGCGCGGCGGCGGCGGCATGAACGTGCGCGGGGCCGCGCTGCACGTGCTCGGCGACGCCCTGGGCTCGGTCGCGGTGCTCGTCGCCGCGGTCGTCACGCTGTCCACGGGCTGGGCCTACGCCGACACCGTCGCCTCGCTCGTCATCGTCGCGATCCTCCTGCCGCGCACCGTCGGGCTGCTCCGCGAGACCGGGCACGTCCTGCTCGAGGGCACCCCGGCGGGCATCGACGTCGACGACGTCCACGCCACGCTGCTCGAGGTCGAGGGCGTCGCCGAGGTCCACGACCTGCACGTCTGGTCGATCAACGACCGCAGCCCGGCCGTGTCCGCGCACCTCGTGATCTCCGACGAGGGCTGCGCCACCGCCGACTGCGGCGAGCACGGCGTGCTCGACCGCGCGTCGACCCTGCTGCGCGACCGCTTCGGCCTGCACCACAGCACGCTCCAGATCGAGGCCCTCGAGCACGCCGACCACGAGCAGGCCTGCACGCCGCTGCCCGCCGCCGAGGGCGTCAGACGGCCGTGACGAAGGCCCGGCGGTGCTCCGACGGCGTGCGGCCGTAGACCTCGAGGAACGCCGTGCGCATCGTCTCGGTGGACCGGAAGCCGCAGCGGGCCGCCACGCGCGCGAGCGGGACGTCGGTGGTGGCCGCGAGCTGGGCGGCGGCCTCGGTGCGGGCGCGGCGCACGTGCTCGGCCGGTGTCCGTCCGAGGTGGGTGCGGAACAGGCGCGTGAGGTGGCGCTCGCTGACCCCGGCGCGGGCGGCGAGCGCGGCGGCGCCGAGGTCGCCGTCGAGGTGCCCGGCGACGTGGTCGACCACCCCGCGCACCACGTCGTCGGCGGGGGCCGGGGCGGCGACGTGCACGCTCATCTGGGCCTGGGTACCGGGACGCTGCAGGTAGGTGACGAGCGCCCGGGCGACCTGGCGGGCGAGCGCCGGCCCGTGGTCCTCGTGCACGAAGGACAGGGCGAGGTCGAGGGCGCTGGTGACGCCGGCCGAGGTGGCGATCCGCCCGTCGCGCACGAAGATCGGGTCGGGGTCGACGTGCACCGCGGGGTGCGCGCGGGCGAGCTCGCCGGCGAACCACCAGTGCGTCGTCACCCGGCGCCCGTCGAGCAGGCCGGCGGCGGCGAGGATGCTGGCCCCGGTGCACACCGACGCGACCCGCCGGGCGTCGCGCGCCAGGCGGCGGACGTGGGCGAGCAGCACCGGGTCGGCCGCGGCCCGGGGGCTGCCCAGGCCGCCGACCACGACGAGCGTGTCCACCGCGCCGGTGTACTGCTCGAGCGCCCCGTGGACGTCGAGGCGCAGGCCGGGGCGGCAGGTGATCGCGTGCCCGCCGGGGCTCAGCATCGTGACCGCGTAGCCCGGATCGGCACCGAGGTCGTTCGCCGTCGAGACGGTGGAGCTGACGCAGGCGACGTCGAGCAGCTCGGCGTCCTCGTAGCCCAGGATGACCGTCGCGCCCACGCCCGGAGCGTAGCGCGCAGCGTGTCCCGCCGGACCCCTTCCGCAGGATTCCGGACACGCGTCCTGCGATACCCCCTGGGGGTACCGAGCGCGCGCCATGCTCCCCGGCATGACGACCCACGGCACGACCCACCCCGCCCACGCGTCCGACGGCTCGCTCCTCCGGGCGCTCGCCCGGCGCTGGCCGATCGCGGTCGGTCTGCTCGCGGCCGCCGCGAGCGTCCTCACCGGCCCGAACAGCGCCGCCGATCCCGCGCTCATCGTCGTGATCGCCGCGTCCTGCTACGTCGCCGCCGCGGCGTTCGCCCGCCCCTGGACGGCCTGGGCCTGGGTGGGCGTCGCGACCGTGCTGGTGGTGGCGGCCCGGCTGCTCGACGTCTCGCCGGTGCTGGTGAACGTGGTGACGGGCACCGCGCTGGTGGTGCTCGGGGTCGTGCGCGGCGTCGCCCGCCACGCCCTCCGGCGGCAGACGGCGGGGTTCGTGGGCTACGGGCTGGTGGCACTCGTGGCGCTGGCGCTCCCGGCGGGCCCCGGGCTCGTGCTCGCCGCGCTGACGCTGATGGCGCACGGGGTGTGGGACCTCTGGCACCTCCGCCGGCACCGCGACCAGGTCCCGCCCGCGCTCGCCGAGGCCTGCATCGCGCTCGACGTGCCCGCCGGCCTCGCGATGCTCGTCCTCGCCGTCCTGGTGTGAGTGGTTCCATGGGCGCCGTGACCGTCACGCACACCGTGGTGGAGAGCCCCCTCGGCCCGCTGACCCTGCGCGCGGACGACGGCGTGCTCTCCGGGCTGTACATGACCGAGCACCGCCACGGCCCCGCCGCCGACACCCTCGGCGAGCGTGACGACGACGGCCTGCCGGCCGCCCGCGAGCAGCTCGCCGCGTACTTCGCCGGCGAGCTCACCGCCTTCGACCTGGACCTGCGCCTCCACGGCACCCGGTTCCGGGAACGCGTGTGGGCGGCGCTGCGGGAGATCCCGTACGGCGCGACCGTGACCTACGGCGAGCTCGCCGCGACGATCGGGCAGCCGACCGCGGTCCGCGCCGTGGGGCTCGCCAACGGCCGCAACCCGGTCAGCATCGTCGTGCCCTGCCACCGCGTCGTCGGCGCGGGCGGCTCGCTGACCGGCTACGGCGGCGGCGTGGAGCGCAAGCGGGCGCTGCTCGACCTCGAGGCCGGGGTGCCGGTCGACGTCCCCCGGGCCTGAGCGCCCGTCAGCGGCCGTCGCCGGTGCCGGCCTGCGCGGCGCGCTGGGCGGCGGCCTCGCCGTCCGGGTCGAACCAGGGATGGCCGGCCGGGGCGCCGTAGCCGGCACCCGGCGGGGTCGGGGTCGGCGATCCGGTGTTCGGCCCGTCAGCGCCTGACGACGTCGGGGCGCCGGGCTCGTCCAGCGCCTCCGCCTCGACCTCGCCGGGCTCGTCGACCTCGCCGGGCTCGGCGTCGTCGGCGTCGGCGGCGTCGGCGTCGTCGATGCCGTCGGCGTCCGCGGCGGGCTCCTCGTCGACGTCCTCGCCGACCGGCGTCTCGGCGTCGGCCGCCGCGGAGGCGTCGATGATCGACGCGTCGGCCGGGACCGCCGCGCTCCGATCGGCGCTCGTCGCTGCGGACGCGACGCCGGCGGTGATCACACCGGTCGTACCGGCGAGGTCGTCCTCGTCATCCGCGTTCTCCACGTCGTCCGCGGGCTCCGCGGCGGCGTCCCCGGTCGCCGATGCTCCGGGAGCCGAAGCGCCGGCCGTGGTCGCGTCCGCCGCTGCGGGCAGGTCGTCCTCGTCCTCCGCGAGCTCCGCGCCGGTGTCGCCCGTCGTGGCGGCTGCGGAGGTCGACGCACCCGGACCGGCCGTGGCCCCGACGCCCGCGAGGTAGCCCGGGTACTCGGTGGTCACGGGTTCGTCGTCCACTCCGTCGCCGCCCGCCACCGGGTCCGCGCCGTCCTGCCGGTCACCGGGGTGGCGCTCGTCATCGGGGTCGCGGACCGCGTCGGCGGGGCCCGCCTCCACGGCGCCCTCGGGCTCGGTGAGATCGGCCTCGGGGAGGTCGGCGTCGGCGTCGGCCTCGGCCTCGGCCTCGGCCTCGGTGAGGTCGGCGTCGTCGGGACCGCCGGGCGCGTCCTCGACCGTGTCGTCCGGCTCCTCGCCCCGCGGGCCCGTGGTCGGGGCGGGTGCGGCGAAGGGCGGCGGGCCGGCCGGGCCGCGACCGGGCCGCGGACCGACGGGTCCCGGCCGCGAGATCGTCGGCAGGGGCGAGCTCCCGGGGCCGCCCGCGGGGGAGCCGGGGCCGCCGGGGCCGCCGGGGCCGCCGGGGCCGTCGGGCCGACCGGGGGCGGAGGTGGGCAGGGGACCGGTCGGCGGGGCGAGGTCGGGGGCGTTCGGGGTGGCGGTCGCGGCGGCACCGAGGCCCGCACCGGCGCCCGCGGCCCCCGCGGCGGCGCCGACCGGCAGCAGCACGGTGCCGGCGTCGGCGACGACCTGGTCGCCGCGGGCGTCGAGCAGGGCGTGACGGCCGGTCGGCGTTCGGTCCTCGGGGACCCCGGCCCCGGCCGCGGCGGGCAGGCGGCGGAACAGCGCGATGAGCAGCAGCGTCCAGCTCACGACCTGGAGCAGGATCAGCGCGAGCCCGAGGGCGCTCGCGAGCGGCAGGAGGGCCTGGTCGGACAGCCCGAAGACGTGCAGCGAGGTCTCGGCCACGAGGAACGTCGAGATCAGCGTGACGACGAGCTGCACCGCGAGCCCGGCGATGGCCGGTGTGGCCACCGCGGGGTTCGTCCGGCGGCGGAGCACGGCCACCACGAGCCCCACGAGGACGGGGATCCCCACGGGGAGCAAGGCGGCGGCGATGCGGGCGCCCGAGTCGAGCATGGCGACGAACCTAACGGAACGGGACCGATCGGTTGAGGAGCGACCTCCCTGGTCCAGCCTCTGTGTGGCGCAGCGTGATCGGCCGTGCGCGGGGCGTGGTCACGGGAGGACCCGGGGGTCGGTGAGGTCGGCGTCGCCGAGACCGAGCTGGTGGGCGATCGCGCGGGCCTCCTCGACCGTGATCGATTCGCCGGAACCGGTGCCCAGCCACATCAGCGTCTCGGGCGCGGTGCTCGCGTGCCAGCGGCCGTCGACCCCGAGCCGGGCGCCCCGGCGCGCGCCGCCGCCGCGCAGGTCGTAGCGCAGCAGGACCGGGCCGAGGGTGCCCGCCCGGTCCACCCAGAACGTGAAACGCGCCGGACGGGGCGCGCGGCCGCGCGTGCTCGCGGCGGTCATGTCCGCCAGCATGGGCGTTCGTGAGCAGCGAGACGACCGACGGACAGGGCAACGTCACCGGCTCCCGCGCTGCTCCGCACGCCGACCCCGAGCGGGTCCGGACGGTTCTCGCGGAGGTCGACGCCGTCGACGGGTTCTTCGCGATCTCGACGCGGGTCGAGGAGTCCGCCGATCCGTCGTGGCGCCCGCTGGCCGAGCTCCTGGCGGTGCCGGACGAGGGCCCCGACCCCGTGGGGGAGCGCCTCGACCAGGTCGCCGAGGGGCTCGACGCCGACCGGCGGGTCGCGGGGTCGCTGCTGGCGCAGTCGGTGGCGTCGCGGTCGGTGTCGGTCCTGCTCGCGGCCGCCGCGGCCGGCGTGCTGCCCGACCTCTCGCCGGCGACCGTGCTGCACGCCCGGCCGTGGCCCGGCGGGCCGGTGCCGCTGTGGGTCGACCCGGAGCGGCTCGCGGGGGTCGAGCTCGGCGCGCCCGACGACCCCGCCACGGCCGCGCTGCTCGCGCGCGCCCTGGCCGACGAGCACGTCGCCCCGCTCGTCGCGGGCATCCGCGCGCGGGTGTCGGTGTCGGCGCGGGTGCTGTGGG
Source organism: Actinomycetospora straminea (assembly GCF_028737255.1). GTDB lineage: Bacteria > Actinomycetota > Actinomycetes > Mycobacteriales > Pseudonocardiaceae > Actinomycetospora > Actinomycetospora straminea. The sequence continues at coordinate 39,809 of NZ_JAQZAN010000004.1, forward strand.
GCAACGCCGCCGGCGCGCTGGGCGGGGCCGTGCGGGTCCTCGGCGGCGCCCGCCCGGACCGGCACGCCGCCGCGCTCGCCCTGGCGCGCGGCGTGCTCGCCCGGGAGCCGTTCGCGGGGCTCGGGGCCTTCGTCCCCGACCCCGGCCACCCCAGCGGCCTGGGGTTCCGCCGGACGACCTGCTGCCTCTACTACCGCGTGCCCGGCGGCGGGATGTGCGGCGACTGCGTGCTGCAGGGCCGGTAGAAGACCGGACGGCGGCTCAGATGGGCGGCCACACCACGAGGAGGCGCCCGGCGCCGAGCAGCGAGAACACGCCGACCAGCAGGAACAGGGCCACCCAGATGCCGGCGGGGACGCCGGTGAGGCGCTCGAGCTGGTCGGCGTCGGAGTCGGGCGCGCGACGCCGCGAGCGCTTGCGCTGCACCTCGAGCACCGTGCGCAGGCCGCCGACGATGAGGAACCACGTCACGAAGCACGCGAACCCGTACTGCACGTTCGCCGAGCCGTACGCGGCGACCACGACGAACACCGCCCCGGTGAGCACCACCGAGAGCACGCCGTAGGCGTTGCGGATGAGGATCAGTGTCGCGAGCAGCAGGATCACCGCGATCACGAGCATCCCGGAGATCGCGTCGGCCGCCACGAGCGCGGCCGCGGCCACCCCGAGCAGCGGCGGGGTGGCGTACCCGGCGGCGGCGGTCGCGACCATCCCCGGGCCGTCGCGCCGCCCCTTCGACACCGTCACCCCGGACGTGTCGGAGTGCAGCAGGATCTTGGTCAGGGTCCGTCCGGAGCAGATGGCGACCAGGGCGTGACCGCCCTCGTGGGCGATCGTCACGACGTTGCGCGCGAGCCGCCACGTGCCGTGCACGCCGACGACGAGCAGGGCGACGAGACCACCGAGGATCACCAGGGTGGCCTGCGTCTGCCCGGTGCTGAGCTGGTCGAGGCCGTCGAAGGGGAGCTCGAGGGCGGTCGCGGGGCCGGTCGTCACGATGGGTGCACGGTAGCGCCGACCGCCGGCGATCACGGGTCCGCCTCCTCGGCGGATCGCCTCCCGTCACAGCGGCACCTAGCGTCACTCGAGGACGCTCTCGTCCGCCATCGGTCACGATCGTCGGGGGACCTCCGTGCCGCGCGCTCGCCGTCCTGCCCTGGCCAGCCCTGTCCTGCCCAGCCCTGTCCTGCCCAGCCCCGTCCTCGTCGCCCTCGCCGTCCTGGCCGCCCTGGCCCTCGCGATCACCGGTGGTGCCGCCCCGGCCAGCGGCGAGCCCCGCGTGGCGGGCCCGCCGCCGCCGGTCGTGCCCGCCTCGGTGCCCGCCGCCGTCGCCGCCGCCGTCCCGCCCCCCGTCCCCGAGCTGCCCCGCGGCGGGACGACGATCTTCCCCCGACACCGGGTCGTCGCCTTCTACGGCACGGCGGGCACCGACGCGCTCGGCGTCCTGGGGGAGGGCAGCCCCGATCAGGCCGGGAAGCGGCTCGAGGAGGCCGCCGCCGCGTTCGCCACCCCGGGCCGCACGGTCCTGCCGGCGATGGAGCTGATCGCCACGGTCGCGAACGACGCGCCGGGCCCCGACGGCGACCACGCCACCGACATCACCCTCGACGAGGCGCGCACCTACCTCGACGCCGCGCGGGCCCACCGCCAGCTCCTGGTCCTCGACGTGCAGCCGGGCCGGGACAACTTCCTCACGGCGAGCCGCGTCTGGGAGCCCCTGCTGCGCGAGCCCGACGTCGGTCTGGCGCTCGACCCGGAGTGGCGGATGGACCCGGGCGAGGTGCCGGGCGAGGTCGTCGGCGGGGTGGCCGCGGCGGAGGTCAACGCCGTCGCCGAGTGGCTGGCCGGGATCGTCCGGGACGAGCGGCTGCCCGAGAAGCTGTTCGTCCTGCACCAGGTCACCGCCTCGATGATCACCGAGCCGGAACGGCTGGCGACGCCGGAGGGCCTCGCGGTGGTGCAGCACATCGACGGGTTCGGGGCGCCGGAGACCAAACGGGAGAAGTACGCGCAGCTCCAGCGCCCGCAGCAGCTCCACCCTGGGTTCGGGCTCTTCTACGACGAGGACACCCCGGTGCTCTCGCCGGCCGAGACGCTCGCCCTGTCCCCGCCCCCGGACCTCGTCACGTACCGGTGAGGCGGTCATGCTGATCGCGTGACGGAGACCGCGGGGTCCACCCCCGGCGCTGAGATCATCCGCATGGGCACCGCCCGGGGCCGCTGGATCCTGCTGACGACGGTGCTGGGGTCCGGGCTCGCGATGCTCGACTCGACGGTGGTCAACATCGCTCTGGAGCGCATCGGCTCCGAGTTCGACGCGAGCTTCGCGGCCCTGCAGTGGACCGTGAACGGCTACACGCTCACCCTCGCGGGCCTGATCCTGCTGGGCGGCTCGCTGGGGGACCGGTTCGGCCGCCGCAAGGTCTTCCTCATCGGCGTCGTGTGGTTCGCGGTGGCCTCCGCGCTGTGCGGGCTCGCGCCCTCGATCGAGTTCCTCATCGCCGGGCGCGCGCTGCAAGGGGTCGGCGGCGCGCTGCTGACGCCCGGCAGCCTCGCGCTGATCTCGGCGTCGTTCCACGGCGAGGACCGCGCGGCGGCGATCGGGGCGTGGTCGGGCCTGGGCGGCGTGGCGGGCGCCGTGGGCCCGTTCCTCGGCGGCTGGCTCGTCGAGTGGACCTGGCGGGCGGTCTTCCTCATCAACCTCCCGCTGGCCGCCGTCGTGGTGGCGGTGGCGGTGCGCCACGTGCCCGAGTCGCGCGACCCGCAGGCCGTCCAGCACCTCGACATCCCCGGCACGGTCCTCGCCGTCGCCGGTCTCGGGGCCCTGACCTGGGCGCTCACGGCTGCGGGCGAGGGCGGCTCGGCGGTGTCCGCGATCATCGCCGGCGCGGTCGGGGTGCTCGCGCTCATCGCGTTCGTGCTCGTCGAGCGCCGGTCGCGGGCGCCGCTCGTGCCCGGCGAGCTGTTCGCCAACGCCCGGTTCACCGGGACCAACATCATCACGCTGCTCGTCTACGGGGCGCTGGGCGTGAACTTCCTGCTCGTCGTCCTCCAGCTGCAGGTCGTGGCCGGGTTCAGCCCGCTCGCGGCCGGCACGGCGACGCTGCCGATCACCGTGATCATGTTGGTGCTCTCGGCGCGGTCCGGGCGCCTCGCCCAGCGCATCGGGCCGCGCTGGCCGATGACGATCGGGCTCCTGCTCGCGGCCGCCGGGATGCTGTGGCTGCGCGGCATCGGCCCCGACGCGTCGTACCTGACCGACGTGCTGCCCCCCGTGGTGCTCTTCGGCCTCGGGCTCGCGGGCACCGTCGCCCCGCTCACCGCGACCGTCCTCGACGCCGCCGACGACCGCCACGTCGGCATCGCGTCGGGGGTCAACAACGCCATCGCCCGCGCGGCGGGACTGCTCGCCGTCGCCTTCATCCCCGCCGTCGCCGGCATCTCGGGCCAGGACTACACCGACCCGCCCGCCTTCGCCGCGGGCTTCGCGAACGCGATGGTGATCGCCGCGGGACTGCTCGCCGCGGGCGCGGTGCTCTCGGCGGTGCTGCTGCGGCCCCGGCGCACGGCCGAGCCGCCCCCGACCCGCTTCCGCACCGAGGACTGCCCGCACTGCGGCATCGCCGCGCCGCAGCAGTACCCGCGCGACCTGGACGACTAGCCGGACGACGAGGAGGCCCGGACCGCCTCGACCACCGCGTCGGCGTCGTCCTCGGTGTTGTGCAGGTGGAAGCCCAGCCGCGCAGCCCCGCCCCGGACCGCGCAGCGCACGCCGGCGCGACCGAGCCGGTCGGGGGCACCGGGGTGGCGCACGGAGACGATCGCCGACTCGGCGGGCGGCAGGTCGAGGCCCGTGCGGACGCGGTTGGCGAGGCCGACCGCGTGCTCGCGCACCGCGGCGGCGTCGAGCGACGCGAGCCAGGGCAGGGCGACCGCGGCGCCGACCTGGGCGAGCCACACCGGCGAGAGGTCGAAGCGGCGGGCGTCGGGGTGCAGGCGCAGCGGCAGCCCGTAGATCGCGTCCCACCCGCCGGCGTACCAGCCGGACTGGACGGGGGCGACCCGCTCGGCGAGGCGGTCCGAGAGCGCCATCCACGCCGCGCCGCGGGGCGAGAGCAGCCACTTGTAGCCGCCGGCGACGACGACGTCGGCCCACGACAGGTCGGCGGGCAGCCAGCCGAGCGACTGGGTGGCGTCGAGGACGACGAGCGTGTCGGGCCCGACCTCGGCGCGCAGGGCGTCGAGGTCGACCACCGCCCCGTCTGCCGACGCGACGACGCTGACCGCCACGACGTCGGCCGCGCGGGTGCGCTCGGGCAGCTCGTCGAGGGGCAGCTCCACCACCTCGTGGCCGGCGGCGACGAACGGGAACGTGACGCTGGTGAACTCGCGGTCGGCGGTGAGCACCCGGGCGCCCGGCGGCAGCGAGGCGGCGACGAGCCCGAGCAGCCCCGAGACCGCGGTGCCGAGCACCACCGACGACGCCGGCACGCCCACGAGCTGCGCGAACGCGCCCCGCGCCGTCGCGACCGGCGCGTCGAACTGCGGGGCCGAGGTCTCGGCCCGGCCCCAGGCCACGACCGCGTCGCTCACCGCGGCGACCACCGGCTGCGGGGGGAGCCCGATGGACGGGGTGTTGAGGTAGACACCGTCGACGTCGAAGGTCGTGCCGAACGCATCTCGCACGATCTTCAGATTAGGCGTCGGTGGTGGGCGCGCGCGACGGCGTGCCCGCGACCCCGGCTGACGACGGACGCGACGGCCCGCGACGGGGCGGTGGCCCGGGCGGCCGCCGACCAGGGGACGTCACGCCGGCCCACGCCGTCGTGCTCCCCGCGGGGTGAAGCGCCGGAGGCGCAGGCTGTTGCCGACGACGAAGACGCACGTCGTCACCCCGGCCGCGACCTCGAGGTAGATCGTGTCCGGCCCGCCGGCGGCGGCGAGCGAGAGCGGGTGGGTCATGCCCGGCATGCCGGCGCCACCGAAGCCGGGGTCGGTGTCCCCGGTGTCCGCGTCGGTGTCCTCGGCGGGGGGGGCCGGCGGGGCGGCGCCGTAGCCGAGCTCCTCGACCGTCGCCACGAGGTCGTCGACGGGCATCGTCGCCGGGTGCTCGACCGTCGCGGTCGCCGTGGCGTAGTTGACGCTCGCCCGGACGCCGTCGAGCCTGGTCAGCCGTCGTTCGATGCGGGCGGCGCAGGAGGCGCACGTCATACCGCTGATCGCGAGCTCGACGTGCTGCGGCGTCGGCGCGGCGGGCGGTGCACTCATCGGACTCCCTCCTCTCACGCGACAGGTACCCCTGGGGGGTATCGGTGTCGAACCGGCGCGGCCGCATCGGGCGGGTGGTCGTCGGTCACGCGGGGCGAGGTGGTGTGATGGTTTCGTGACCTCCCACCGGCCGCCGCCGCGGTCGGGGCCGGACGGACCACCGGGACACCCCCGTCCGCTCGGCTCCGGCGGGCCCGTCGCCGCGCCACCGCGCCACCGCGCCGCGCCCGCGGAGCCCTGGGCGGACGGGACCGGCACCGGTGTCTCCGTGCTCACACCGCCGCCGCCCGTCCGGCGGCACCCCGTCCCGACGGCCCACGCGACGCACGTCGCGCCGCCGCCGCGACGCCGGGCGGGTGCCCCCGACGCGGGGCCCGGCATGCCTCCCGCCGCGCTCCGGTCCGTGCCTCCGTCCGCGGGGCGGCACGGGGCTCCCGGGCCCGCGGCCGTCGCGGCGGTACCCGCCCCGCCCGCCGGCCCGCGCCACGGCGGACGGCACGCGGGGGGAGGCGCAGGGGGAGGCGCGGGGGGAGGCGTGGCCCCCGTGGGTGCGCCGCCCGCCGGCGTCGACCCCAGCCCGTCCGGCCGTCACGGGCGCCCCGACGCCGCAGCGCCGGCAGCGCCGGCCCGGCCCGCGCTGGCCCGGCCCGCACCGGCCCGGACCGCACCTGCAGGCCCGGCCGACCCGGAGCCCCGGGACACCCCGCGACCGCGCGGCGCCACCGGGACCGCGCCGGGGCTGCCCGTCCCGCTCACGCCGCGCACCACCGGGAAGCGCCGCCGCACGCCCGCCGACGACCGCCCGGTCACCGGCGGTCACCGGGCGCCGGGCGGCCCGCGCACCGGCACGACCAGGGCGCGCCCCACGGCCGCCGCGACGATCGCACCCGCCCCCCGGCGCCGGGGCCTGACGCGCGGGCTGGGCGCGGCGGTGGTCGGCGCCCTCGCCGCTGGCACGATGATCACCCTCGACACGGTCTGGACCGGCACCGCCGACCCGCTGGCCTCGGCCGACCGCCTCCTGCAGGAGCTGCCCGGCGGCGCCGAGCCCACCGAGACCGTCGGCCCCGCCATCGCCCCGGACGCGCCGCGGGTCGACCTCGCCGCCGCCGTCGCGGCGGGCGAGGAGGCCGGCGCGCAGAACGGGGCCACGGTCGGCGTCGCGGCCATCGACACCGCCACCGGCGAGCTCGCCCCCGGCTCCAGCGGCGACCAGCGCTTCGACACCGCCTCGCTCGCCAAGCTCTTCGTTGTCGTCGACATGCTGCAGCGCCAGCGCGACGGCGACATGACCCTCGGGGCGCGCGACCTGCGCCTCGTGCACGCCGCGCTGAGCTCCAGCAGCGACCCGGCGATGAACGCGCTGTGGACCCAGTACGACGGACCGGGCGCGATCACCCGCGTCACCGAGGCGATCGGTCTCGAGGACACGAGCCCCCCGGAGGACACGTCGCAGTGGGGCGAGGTGCAGACCTCGGCGCGCGACATGGCCAAGCTCCTGCGGCACATCCAGGTCGAGCTGCCGCCGCCCGACCGGGACCTGATGCTGGGCTCGATGGGCCAGGCCGTACGGATCGCGGGCGACGGCTTCGACCAGGCCTTCGGCTTCCTCGACGGCCGCACCCCGGTCAAGCAGGGCTGGATGTGCTGCATCGCCGGGCGCGCCGAGGTGCACTCGGCGGGCGTCGTGGACGGGCGCTACATGGTCGCCGTGCTCACCAGCCAGCCGCCGGGCTACGACCAGGCCCGCCAGGTCGTCAACGCCGCCGCGGGCGCCGTGCGCGAGCGGCTCGGACCGGTGCCCGACGCCCGGTAGCCTCGAGCACACCCCGGCGCGAGGAGGGTCATGCACGGCTACGCGGACCACAAGGACGACCACCTGCGGCGGCTGCGCCGGATCGAGGGGCAGGTCCGCGGCATCGCCCGCATGATCGAGGACGACAAGTACTGCATCGACGTCCTCACCCAGGTCTCGGCGGCGACGCGCGCGCTGCAGAACGTGGCGCTCGGGCTGCTCGAGGAGCACATGAACGGCTGCGTCGTCGACGCCGCGAAGGCGAGCGACGAGGAGGCGGCCGAGAAGGTCCAGGAGGCCTCCGCGGCGATCGCCCGCCTCGTGCGCTCCTGATCAGGGGCGGGCGGGCGCCGTGCCGACCGTGCCCTCGATGCGGGCCCGGAGCTCGGCGGCGAGGGCCTCGACGCCCCCGAACCGGCGGTCGACGACGAGCTGGGTGAGCATCGCCAGGAGCACCGACGGCCACTCGATCAGCCCGACGACCCCGGCGCCGAGGTAGAGCCCGTAGAGCAGCAGGCTCGACGCCTCGGGCGTGTGGGCCCGGACCCAGAGCTTCACGGCCTCCTCGTCCCCGCGGTCCAGCGCGGCGAGCAGGTCGGGCGCCTCCTCGGGCTCGGGCGCGGTCTCCGAGGGCAGCGGAGGCGTGCGGGTCGCCGACCCGTCCGGCACGGCCGCGAGGTGGGCGCGGGTGGCGGGCAGCGAGGTGGTGCCGTCGGCCATGGGGTGTCCTCCGGGGGTCGGCGGGGTGAACACGTGCGGTCGGGCAGGCGTGCCCACCCTAGGCGGCCCCACCCCCGGCCACCGAGGCTGCCGGATCTCCGCAGGACGGTCAGCCGAGGAACAGCGGGTCGAGCGCCCGGCGGCGCTCGGCGCGGTCGAGGCCGCGCAGGTCCGCGACCCCGTGCTCGGTGACGACGACGTCGACGTCGTGCGCACCCGTGGTCACCGGACGCGACAGCCGCTGGACGCGGGTGGAGCGCCCGCGGTGGTGCGACGCGAGCGCCACGATCGAGAGCCCGCGGGGCGAGCGCGCCGCCGCGGCGGCGTAGTCAGGGTGCCCGCCGATGCCCCCGACCAGCGCATTCGCCGTGCCCTCGACGTTGACCTGACCGTCGAGGTCGATCTCCACCGCGGTGTTGACGGCCACGAGCGGCGGGTCGGAAGACAGCCGGCTCGGGTCGTGGGTGTGCTCGATGCGGTGCAGCACCGGGCGCCCGGCGCGCCCGCGGGCGTCGGCCCAGCCGTAGAGCGCGGCGGTGCCGACGAGGTAGGTGGCGACCGGCTCGCCGAGCAGCAGCCCGGCCTCGTCGAGGGCGACGACCCCGTCGCCGAGCAGGCCCGAGTCGGTCCGCACCCGCACCCCGGCCTCCCGCACCCCGTCGACGACGGCGGCGCCGAGCTGGCCGGGACCCCACTGCAGGCGCACCCCGTCGGTGAGCAGGCCCGCGACGTGGCGCCCGATCGCCGCGTGCTCGGCGCTGGGCTCGCCGGAGGGGACGACGTGCGGGCCGTCGTCGACCTCGCCGAGTACGAAGACCTGGGCGTCGGGCAGGGGCGGCCCGGACGCGGCCCGAGGCAGCCCCCGGTCGAGCACGACGGCGAGCGGGACGCCGAGGTCGATCACCGCGCGGACCCAGCCCACCTCGGCGCCGAGCACCGGGCCCACCGGGCCGGGGACGGCGGCCACCACGAGGAGGTCGGGGCGCAGCGGGCCCGCGACCAGCGCCGGCACCGCCGACAGGCGCGCCGGCACCGCCCGCACGTGCCCGGCGTCGACGGCCTTGCGCAGGCCCCAGCCGGGCATGACGGTGCGGGCGTCGGCGAACGCCTCGAGGTCGAGCCCGTCGGGCGCGCCGGGCAGCCAGCCGGTGACCAGGCGCAGGTCGCCGCGCTCGCGGGCCAGCTCGGAGAGCAGCGGGTACGCGGCGCGCGGGCTGCCCGTGCCGTCGGCCAGCGCGATGCGCGCACCGGGCCGGACGAGTCCCGCGAGGATGCGGCCGTCGAGCGCCATGATCTCCGCATCCTTCCAGGGGAAGCGGGCGGAAGGGGGAGCGAGGGTCACCCTCGCTGCGTGGGAGGCAGCGGGGGTGACCCTCGCTGCTCTGGGTCAGCCGCGCGCGGCCGGGCCGAGCAGGCCCCGGGCGATGATCACCTGCTGGATCTGGCTCGTGCCCTCGTAGATCCGGAACAGGCGCGCGTCGCGGTAGAAGCGCTCGACCGGCACCCCGCGCATGTAGCCCGAGCCGCCGTGGACCTGCACCGCCCGGTCGGCGATCCGCCCGACCGCCTCGGAGCAGAAGTACTTCGCCGTCGACGGGCCCATCGTGGTGTCCGAGCCGTCGTCGTAGGCCCGCGCGGCCTCGCGGACCAGCGCGCGCCCGGCGTGCCAGTCGGTGACCGAGTCGGCCACGAGCCCCTGCACGAGCTGGTAGGCCGCGATCTTGTGCCCGCCCTGCTCGCGCTCGGTGGCGAACAGGCGCATCTCCTCGACCAGGCGCGCCGACATCCCCGTGCACAGCGCCGCGATGTGCAGCCGCCCGTGCGCGAGGCAGCGCATGGCGGTGACGAAGCCGCGGTGCAGGCCCTCCTCGCCGCCGACGAGGTGCGACGCCGGCACCCGCACGTCGTCGAGGTAGACCTCGCAGGTCCACGACCCGCGCTGGCCCATCTTCGCGTCGTGCTCCGAGAACGAGACCCCGGCCGCCGACGTCGGCACGAGGAACGTCGAGATGCCTTTCGCGGGCGGAGCGTCCGGATCGGTGCGCGCGAAGACCATGAGCACGTCGGCGACCGGGGCGTTGGTGATCCAGCGCTTGGCCCCGGTGATGACGAACTCGTCGCCGTCGCGCACCGCCTTCGTGGTCAGCGACGACGGGTCGGAGCCGGCGTCGGGCTCGGTGAGCGCGAAGCTCGCGACGACCTCGCCGGTCGCCAGGCGCGGCAGCCACTCGGTCTTCTGCTCGGCGGTGCCGCCGGTGAGCAGGACCTGGCCCGCGATGCCGTTGTTGGTGCCGAACAGCGAGCGCAGCGAGGGCGTCGTCCAGCCGAGCTCCATGGCGAGCTCGACCTCCTCGGCCATCGACAGCCCGATGCCCCCGTACTCCTCGGGGATGGCGAAGCCGTAGAGGCCCATGGCCTTGCACTGCTCGCGCAGCTTCTCCGGGACCTCGTCGGCCGCCTCGATCTCGTCCTCGCGCGGCACCACCTGCTCGCGGACGAACTCGCGGACCGAGGTCAGGACGTCGGCGAAGTCGGAGGCCTCCATGCGCTCACGGTGTCACGTTCCGCGGGGCTGCGCCGTCCTCGGGAGCACCAGCCCACGACAGGAGTCCCCATGGCCCGCATCCCCCTCGTCGGCCCCCGCGACGCCGGCGTCCTCGGCCGCCTGGCCTACGCGTTCGCGCGCCGCCGCTTCGGCGACGTGCCCGAGCCCTTCGCCGCGCTGCGTCACCACCCGGGCCTGTTCTGGACGGCGGCGGTCGCCGAGTCGCTCACCGAGAAGGTCGCGACGGTCCTGCCGTCCCGCCTGCGCGAGCTCGCCGTGTACCGCACCGCGACGCAGGTCGGCTGCGCGTGGTGCGTCGACTTCGGCGAGATGCTCTGGATCCGCGAGGGCCTCGACGCCGACCACCTGCGCCGCGCCGCCGCCGACGGCGCCCCCGACGACCCGCGGTTCGACGCCGACGAGCGCGCCGTCCTCGCCTACGCCGACGCGATGACGGCCCAGCCGCCGCGGGTCACCGACGCCCAGGTCGCCGACCTCGACGCCCGGCTGGGCCACGCGGGCCTCGTCGAGCTGACCCACCTCGTGGCCGTCGAGAACCAGCGCGCCCGGGAGAACGCCGCCCTCGGCCTGCGCGCGCAGGGGTTCGCCGACTCCTGCGAGGTCCCCGTCAGGCCCTGAGCTTCTCGGGGGTCATCACGACGTGCACCCCGACCGCCCGCCCGTCGGCGACGGTGAGGACCCCGACCATCGGCGGCGAGGCGGGCAGCAGCATCCCGACCTCGCCGTTCACCGTCACCGGGCGGACGGCCGCGAGCAGCTCCGGCCCGGTCTCCTCCGCGAGCGCGACGAGCAGCCGCGCGACCCGGTCGGCGCCGCGGACCACCCGGCGGGCGGCCTTGACGATCCCGCCGCCGTCGGTGCGCAGCTCGGCGTCCGGGTGCAGCACGGCGACCAGCGCCGGGACGTCGCCCTCGGCCAGGGCCGCGAGGAACGCGTCGAGCACCCGGCGCTGCTCGGCGGCGGGGACCGGGTCGGGGAGCGCGCCCGCCGCGGTGGCCGCGGCCACCGCGCGGCGGGCCCGCGAGGCGTGCTGGCGGGCGGTGGTGGTCGTGCAGCCGAGCACGTCGGCGACGTCGTCGAAGCCCACCCCGGCGCCGTCGTGCAGGACGAACGCCACCCGCTGGTCGGGGGAGAGGTGCTCGAGCACGAGCAGCGCGGCCATCCGGACGTCCTCGCGGGCGGCGACGGCGTCGAACACGTCGTCCGGGCCCGTCGTCACCAGCGGCTCGGGCAGCCACGGTCCCACGTAGCGCTCGCGGCGCGCCGGGGCCGAGCGCACCCGGTCGAGGCACAGCCGCGACACCGTCGTCGCGAGCCACGCCCGCACGTCGCGCACGGCGCCCTGGCCGTCGGCGCCGAGCCGGTCCCAGCGCAGCCACGCGTCCTGCACCGCGTCCTCGGCGTCCGCACGCGAGCCGGTCAGCCGGTAGGCGACGGCGAGCAGGTGGGGGCGGTGCTCCTCGACGACGTCCACGGCGGGTGACTACCGCACGCCCCGCATCGCGCGGCGGATCCACGGGCTCAGGGCGAACAGGACGAGGCCCAGCACGATCGCCGCGCCGCCGATGACGCCGAAGTAGGCACCCTCGTTCTCGGCCGAGTAGTAGCCGGCGAGCGTGCCCGACAGCGCCGAGCCCAGGGACACCGACAGGTAGAACAGCGCCACCGTCTGGTTGCGAAAGGCAGCCGGCCCGACGCGGGTCGAGAGCGAGAGCCCGACCGGCGAGAGGTTGAGCTCGGCGAGGGTGAACACCAGCAGGATGCCGACGATCGCGAGCACCGGCGTGGTGTTCGCGCCGCCGCCGGCCCACGGCAGGAACAGCAGGAACGCGACGCCCATCACGCCGGCGCCGAGGGCGAACTTGACCGCGGTCGAGGGGGCCCGGTCGCCGAGCTTCGTCCACAGCAGCGCGAACAGCGGGGCGAGCACGATGACCCAGAAGGGCTGGATCGAGTTCACCCACGCGATCGGCATCTCCCAGCCGACCAGGTTCCGGTCCAGGCGCGTGTCGGAGTAGAGCGTCACGACGGTGAACTGCTGCTGGAACAGCGACCAGAACACCACGCTGCCCAGCCACATCGGGATGAACGCCCGCACGCGGCTGCGCTCGTCGCCGTCCACCTGCGGGCTGCTCAGCAGGATGGCGAAGATCGCGACCGAGATCACGGCGACGACGACCGCGACGCTCGTCGAGAGCGTGGCGGCCGAGAGGACGCCGGTGGCGAAGCCGACCGCGACGAGCACCACGACGGCCACCGCGACCACGGCCGGGCGCACCCAGGCGCCGGCGGGCAGCGGGTTGGGCACGACCGCGGCGCTCGCGGGCAGGCCGCGCCGTCCGAGGGTGTAGATCGTCAGACCGATCGCCATGCCGATCGCGGCGAGCCCGAAGGCCCAGTGGAAGCCGGCGAGCTCCTGGGTCAGGCCGGTCAGCAGCGGCCCGACGAGCGCGCCGATGTTGACGCCCATGTAGAAGATCGAGAAGCCGGCGTCGGCACGCGGGTCGTCGCGGTCGTAGAGCGAGCCGACGACCGTCGTCGCCGCCGTCTTCACCCCGCCGCTGCCGAGCGCGACCAGCACGAGGCCGACCGCGACCCCGGTGACCCCGGGCAGGAGCGCGAGGCCGAGGTGCCCGGCCATGACCATGACGGCGGAGACGAACAGCGTCCGCTCCGCGCCGAGCAGGCGGTCGGCGACCCACGCGCCGACGACCGCCGCGAGGTAGACCAGCCCGCCGTAGGCCCCGATGACGCTCGTCGCGGACTCCTCGGGGAACCCGAGCCCGCCTTCGGCCACGGCGTAGTACAGGTAGTACGCCATGACGGCCTGCATCCCGTAGAACGAGAAGCGTTCCCACAGCTCGACCGAGAACACGGTGCCCAGGGCCAGGGGGTGGCCGAAGAAGCGGCGGTCGGTGGAGCCGGTCGTCGCGGTCGATCCCGTCGGGGTCGTCGTCACGGTGTGCAGCGTGCTCCTCGCGGAGCGCGACCGCCAGGCGGCTCACCGCACCGCGACGCCCGTTCGTGTCGACAGGGAGGCACGGAGCGGGCACGCTGCGCCACCATGCCCGGCACCGCGGTCGGGTGGGTGGGAGGGGGCACGCATGTACGTCCAGAACGACACCCCGCTGGGTGGGTCACTGGTGTGGAGCTCGCTCGTCGCGGTGCTCCCGCTGCTCACGTTGTTCGTGCTGCTGGGCGGTCTGCGGATGCGGGCCTGGCTCGCGTCGCTGATCGGCCTGGCCGTCGCGCTCGCCGTCGCGATCCTCGCCTACGGCATGCCGGTCGGGCAGGCGCTGCTGGCCGGCACCGAGGGCGCCGTCTTCGGGTTCTTCCCGATCCTCTGGATCGTCATCAACGCGTTGTGGATCTACCAGATGACGGTCTCCACCGGGCACTTCGACGTGCTGCGCCGGTCCTTCGGGTCGGTCTCGGACGACCAGCGGGTCCAGGCGGTGATCATCGCCTTCTGCTTCGGCGCGCTGCTCGAGGCGCTCGCCGGCTTCGGCACCCCGGTCGCGATCTGCACCGTCATGCTCATGGCCCTGCGGTTCACCCCGCTCAAGGCCGCGGTCGTGGCGCTGGTGGCCAACACCGCACCGGTCGCCTTCGGCGCGATCGCCGTGCCGATCACCACGCTCGCCTCGGTGACCGGGCTGCCCGAGGAGGCCCTCGGCGCCATGGTGGGGCGGCAGACCCCGATCCTCGCCGTCTTCGTCCCGTTCGTCCTCGTCGCGCTCGTCGACGGCGCCCGGGGTCTGCGCGAGACCTGGCCGGTGGCGCTCGTCTCCGGGGTCGTCTTCGGGGCCGCGCAGTTCGTGACCAGCAACTACATCTCCCTCGCCCTCACCGACATCGTCGCCGCGCTGCTCGCGGCCGGCGCGGTGGTCCTGCTCGTCCGGGCGCGTCCGCCGCGGCGCAGCGCGGTGACGGCGGACGCGCCGGAGGACGCGCGGGAGTCGGTGAGCGTGAGCGGCGGCGGGTCGGCCGGGGGCGGCGGCTCCGGGGGCGGCACGGGCGCGAGCAGCACCGACGCCCCGGCGGGCTCCGACCACGACGACCACAGCCGGGACACCCGCCGGGACGTGGTCCTCGCCTACGCGCCGTACCTGATCATCATCCTGCTGTTCTCGCTGCAGCAGATCCCCGTGATCGACGACGCCCTGAGCGCCACCACGGTGAAGTTCAACTGGCCCGGACTCAACGTCATGACCGAGGCGGGGAAGCCCGTCTCGACGCAGGCGTTCACGTTCAACTGGCTGGAGTCGGCGGGCACGATCCTGCTCATCGCCGGCATCGTCACCGCGCTGGTGCTGCGCGTGCGGCCCGGTCTCGCCGTCGCCGCCTACTGGCGCACGCTCGTGCTGCTGCGCACGGCGATCGTCACGGTCATGGCCGTCCTGGCGCTGGCCTACGTCATGAACACCTCGGGCCAGACGCTGACCCTGGGCGGGCTGCTCGCCGGCACCGGCGGCTTCTTCGCGGTGCTCTCGCCGGTGCTGGGCTGGCTGGGCGTGGCGGTGACCGGGTCGGACACCTCGGCCAACTCGCTGTTCGGCTCGCTGCAGGTCACCGCGGCGCGGGGTGCGGGCCTCGACCCGATCCTGCTCGCCGCGGCCAACAGCTCCGGCGGCGTGCTCGGCAAGATGATCTCGCCGCAGAACCTGGCCATCGCCGCCTCGGCGGTGGCGATGAGCGGGCGCGAGGGCGAGATCCTGCGGCGCGTGCTGCTGTGGAGCCTCGTGTTCCTGGCGGGGATGTGCGTGCTGGTACTGCTGCAGTCGACGCCGGTACTGGGCTGGATGGTGGTGCCCGGCTGATCGGGACGGCGGAGCGGGAGGAACCGTTCGGCGACTCTTCACCCCAACGGGGATCGCGGACCGGGCGGACCGGGCACCGGGTGGTTTGATCGTCCCGCACGTCGCCGGGACGCACGGAGGGGCTCATGGATCCGGTCGTCATCGCCGTCATCGTCGCGGTCGCCGTCCTCGTGGTCGGGGTCGTGCTCGTCCTCGTGGCCCGCAGCCGGTCGCGGTCGCGCCGCGCGGCGCTGCGGAGCCAGTTCGGTGACGAGTACGACCGCGTGGTGTCCGAGTACGGCCGCAGCGACGGCGAGCGCGAGCTGCGGGCGCGACTCAAGCGCCGCCGGGAGCTGGAGATCCGCGAGCTCGACGAGGGCGAGCGCGACCGGTTCGGCAAGGCGTGGGACTCGGCGCAGTCGACCTTCGTCGAGAACCCGTCGACGGGCCTGCGCGACGCGGACCTGCTCGTCCAGCAGGTGATGCGCGAGCGCGGCTACCCGAACGAGCGCTTCGAGGACCGCGCCAAGATGATCTCGGTCGACCACCCCGACCTCGTCGAGCGCTACCGGGCGTCCCACCGCACGGTCACCGACGTCGAGGAGGGCAGCGCGGGCACCGAGGACATGCGCCAGGCGATGGTCGACCAGCGCTACCTGTTCGACGCCCTGCTCGGCGGCGGGGACGCGGCGCGGACGCGACGGATGTGAGCGCCTCCGGTGCCGCGGCCGGGCCGGTGCTCGCCGACCGCTACGAGCTGCGCGGGCTCATCGGGCGCGGCGGCATGGCCGAGGTGCACCGGGCCCTCGACCGCGAGCTCGGGCGCACGGTCGCGGTGAAGCTGCTCCCGGCCGAGCACCGGGGCGACGCCGAGTACGGCGGGCGGCTGCGCGACGAGGCCCGCGCGGCCGCGGTGATCGACCACCCGCACGTCGTCGCCGTGCACGACGTCGGGTTCGCCGAGGGCGGCGAGGTCTTCGTCGTCATGGAGTACGTGCAGGGGCGCACGCTGCGCGACGAGCTGCGCGACCGCGGGCGCCTGTCGCCGGACGAGGCGACGTCGGTGCTCGTGCCGGTGTGCGAGGCGCTCGCCGCCGCCCACGACCGCGGGATCGTGCACCGCGACGTCAACCCCGGCAACGTCATGCGCTGCCAGGACGGCACGGTCAAGCTCATGGACTTCGGCATCGCGCAGGTCGCCGACGTCGAGGGCTTCACCGGCACCGGGGTCGTCATGGGCACCGCGGCGTACCTCTCGCCCGAGCAGGTCCGCTGCGAGCCGCTGGACGGGCGCTCCGACGTCTACGCGGTGGGCTGCACGCTCTACGAGCTGCTCACCGGCGAGACACCGTTCCGCGGGCCCAGCTCGGTCGAGGTGGCCTCGCAGCGCCTGCGCGAGTCACCGGTGCCGCCGCGCGAGCACGTCCCGGCCCTCTCCCCGGACCTCGACGCCGTCGTGCTGCGCGCCCTGGCCCTCGAGCCGGCGATGCGCCACCACGACGCCCGCGAGCTCGCCGACGACCTGCGCCGCTTCGCCGCACCCGATCCCGTGCGTCGCACCGAGGTGATCACGCGGCCGGCCCCCGACACCCCGGCCCGACGCCGGCCGCCGGGCACCCGGCCCCAGGACGTCCCGCACGAGGGCCCCGACCCGGGCGAGACCGAGCCCTGGTCGGCCGTGCGCCGCCTCGGGATCGCGCTGGTCGTGCTCGCCGTGCTCGTGCTCGTCGGCGCCGGGGTGCTGCTGGCCCTGCGCTGAGCTGGTGGCTTCGCCAGGTGAGCAGAAAGACGCGCTACAGCACTTCTTTCTGCTCACCTGCGCGAAGTGCACCGCGGTCAGGGCCGGCCGATCCGCCGCAGCGCCAGGCGCCCGTCCGCCGGGCCGGTCTGCTCCCACGCGCCGGAGGCGACGGTCCAGGTCCGCCCGTCGTAGGTGACGCTCTCGAGGGCGAGGCGCTCGGCGTGGGCGACGAGCCAGGTCGCGATCGCCCACCCGTCCTCGGCCGGCTGCGCGCCCGAGAGCCGACGCGTGCCCAGCTCCGCGGCGGCGAGCTCGGCGACCGCCCCGGCGTCGGGGTCGGCGGGCGGGGTCGCCGGCAGGTCGGTGCAGGTCCAGGACGCCGGCGCCTGCCCGAGCAGCGACACCGCCATGAGCCGCGCCTCGGGCTCGTGGTCGGCGTAGGCCTCGGGGAACCCGCTGCGCTGCACCGTCTGCGCGGCCACCGTGACGTCCATGCCCGCCCAGCCCGGCACCTGCAGGAGCGCGGTGTAGAAGGCGGTGGTGCTGTAGACGGGGTCGAGGATCTCCTCCTCGGAGCCCCAGCCCTGGCTCGGGCGCTGCTGGAACAGGCCGAGCGAGTCCCGGTCGCCGTCGCGCAGGTTCGCCAGGCTCGACTCCTGGATGGCGGTGGCGAGGGCGATCGTCACGGCGCGGTCGGGCACGCCGAGACGCCGGCCGACCCCGACGATCGTCGCCGCGCTGTCGGCCTGCTCGGGGCTGAGGGTCCAGGTCGCGGGCAGGCCGGGGGAGTCGGGCGGGGCGGTGATCGTGCACCGGGGCCGGGCGGCGACGTCGCTCTCGGCGAGCACGACGACGAGCGTGACGAGCAGGGCGAGGACCGCGACGACGACCGCGACGACCACCGCGAGGCGGGCCCGCGCGCCGATCGGGGAGCTCAGGACGGTCCTCCCTGCGACACCTCGGCGCGGTGCTCGGCCACCGACGCGACGACCTCGGTGAGGAAACGGTGGACGACGTCCAGTTCGGCGGGCGTGTAGCCCGTGAGCACGGCGTCGAGACGCGCGGCGAGCGGGCCGAAGAAGGCGCGCCCGACATCGGCGCCCGCCGGGTCGTGGTGCAGCGTGACCCGGCGGCGGTCGATGTCGTCGCGGCGGCGGTGGAGGTGCCCGAGGCGCTCGAGGCGGTCGACGGCCGCGGTCGTGGCCCCCGACGACAGGCCGACCTCCTCGCCGAGCCGCCCCGGCGTCAGCGGGTCCCCGTCCCGCTCGGCGCGCAGGACGGCGAGCAGCGCGGCGGCGTCGGTGCGGTGCAGCCCCTGCCCGGCGGCGAAGACGTGCCCCAGCCGCCCGGCCTCGTCGGCGTAGGCCTGCAGCAGGTCGACGAGGTGCTCGCGCTCCTCCCGGCCACGGTCCGTCACGTCCTGCAGCCTAGTCGCGCTCCCTGTATTCTCGACGATCGAGAGATTCGACGATGAAGGAGTGTCGGGTGACGACGTCGGTGCGGTCGCGGGTGACGGTGGCGGACCGGGTGCGGGCCGGGGCCCTGCTGCTCGGCGCGCTGGTGCAGGTGGTCGCGGGCGGGCTGGGCGGCTCGGGCGCGTTCGGCCTGTCGGTGGGCCAGGTGGCGCAGGAGAACACCACGGTCGTCATGCCGGTGCCCGCGGCGTTCTCGATCTGGGGCGTGATCTACGCCGCGCTGCTCGTGCTCGCCCTGCGCGGCGTGCTGCCCGGCCAGCCGGAGCGTCCGGTGCAGCGGGCCACGGGCTGGTGGCTGGTCGCCTCCGCGGTGCTCAACGCCGGCTGGATCCTCGCGTTCTCGGCGCAGGCGGTCGTGCTCGCGCAGGCCGTGATCGTCGGGCTGCTCGTGGTGCTCGCCGTGGCACTGGCGCGCCTCACGGCCCACCCCGCGGACGGGGCGGCGGACCGCTGGATGCTCCACGGCCCCGTCGCGCTCTACGCGGGCTGGGTCAGCGTCGCGACCGTCGTCGGCGCGGCCACCACCGGCACGTTCCTCGGCGCGCCGGGCGCCGGCGGCGTCGCGACGGTGCTGGGCGCGCTGGTCCTGCTCGTGACCGGGGCGATCGCCGCCGCCGTCGTCGCCCGCACCGCCGGGGCGCTGCCCTACGCGGCGTCCGTGGTCTGGGCGCTCGGGGCGATCGTGGTGATGGGCCCGCCGCTCGCGGTCGTCGTCGCGGCCGTCGTGGCCCTGGTCGCGGTGGTGGCCGTCGCGGTCCGGCGCGTGCTCGCCGCGCCCCGGGGTCGGCGCGTGGCGGCGGCGTTCGGCTGACGCGGGATCACCAGCACGCCGAGATCACCAGGACGCCAGGCACCTCGCGAGCCCTCCCGAGGTGCGTGGCGTCCTGCTGATCACGGCTCTTGCTGCTCCGGCCCTTGCTGCTCCGGCCCTTGCTGCGTCCGCCCGCCCCGCGTGGTGAGGTGATCACCGAGCGGAGGAGGGCACGCGGGTGCTGGTGTGGCTGGTGCGCGTGGTGGCGGTGGTGTGGCTGCTCGGCGTGCTCGTCGTCGCGGTCGGCACGTACGCCCCGCGGCTGCCGGTGATCGGGTTCCTCGGGTCCTTCGTCACCGGGCAGTACCCGCTGCACGCCGCGCTCGCGGCCCTGACCGGCGTCGGGCTGGGCGTGCTGGCGCGGGCGCTGGGGGCGCGGACCGACGGCGCGGTCGTCGCCGGCGTGGCGCTGGTCGCCGCCGTGGCCCTCGTCGGGGTCCTCGTCACCCAGGTCCGCGCGTCGGGGACCCGGATCGACTGGTGGCAGGCGCTGACGGTCACGGGCCAGCCCGACGGCCGCCCCGACCGCACCGAGCCCTACGCCGCGGACGAGCTCGGGCGGCCCCTGCTCCTCGACCTGTACCGGCCGGCCGGACCCGGCCCGCACCCCGTGGTCGTGTGGGTTCACGGCGGCAGCTGGGTGCGCGGCGAGCGCACCGACCGGACGGCGCTGTGCCGCTGGCTCGCCGACCGCGGGCACGCCGTCGTCGCCGTGCAGTACCGCCTGCCCCCGCCCGCACCGGTGGGGGAGGGCCAGCGCCGCGACGTGGCGGCCGCGGCCGCGTGGGCGGCGGAGCACGCCGGCGAGGAGGACCTCGACCCCGGCCGCCTCGTGATCGCCGGGCAGTCGGCCGGCGCGACGCTCGCGCTGAGCACCACCGCCGGCATCCTCGCCGGCGAGCTCGCCGCGCCGCGCCCGCGCGCGGTGGTCGCGTACTACCCGGTCACCGACCTGCGGGCCGTGGACCGCTCGCTCCAGGACGCCGTGCTCGGCGGGCGTGCCGCCGACGACGTGGCGGCCACCCGGGCGTCGTCGCCCGCCGCCCTCGTCCGCCCCGACCTGCCGCCGACCCTGCTCGTGCTCGGGTCCGCCGACCACTTCGTCTTCCCCGACCGCGTCCACGCCTACGACCGCGACCTGCGCGCCGCGGGCGTTCCCGGCCGGCTGGTCGAGGTGCCCCACGCCGACCACGTCTTCGACTTCCCCTTCGGCAGCCCGGGCGCCCAGGCCACCCGCCCGCCGGTCCTTGCGTTCCTCGCCGAACACGTGGGGACGCGGACGTCGTGAGGATCGAGGAGGTCGCCGACGGCGTGCACCTCGTGCGCGGGTCGGCGGTGAACTGGGTGCTCGTCGTCGACGGCGCGGCGGTGACGCTGATCGACGGCGGCTACCCGGGCGACGCCGACGCCGTCGGGGCCTCGCTCGCCGCCCTCGGGCGCGGGCCGGGCGACGTCGTCGCGGCGCTGGTCACCCACGCGCACGTCGACCACGTCGGTGGGCTCGCGCCGCTGGTCGCGCGCCACGGCATCCCGGTGCTGACCGGCCCGGTCGAGGCGCGCCACGCCCGCCGGGAGTTCCTCGAGCAGGCGGGCCCCGCCGACGTCGCCCGGAACGCCTGGCGGCCGCGGGTGCTCGCCTGGGCGGTGCACGCGGCGCGGCTCGGGGCGCTGCGGGAGGTCGCGCTGCCGACCACGAGCGGTGTCGCCCACGCCGCGCCGCTCGACCTGCCCGGCCGCCCCGTCCCGGTCGCGACGCCCGGCCACACCAGCGGGCACACCGCCTACCTGCTGCCCGGGGCCGGCGTGCTCGTCAGCGGAGACGTGCTGGTCACCGGGCACCCCACGAGCCGCCACCACGGCCCCCAGCGCCTGCCCGCGTTCTTCGACCACGCGCGCGGGTCGCTCGCGCCGCTGGCCGGCCTGGACGCGGGCGTGCTGCTGCCCGGCCACGGCCCCGCCTGGCACGGCACGCCCGCGGAGGCGGTGACACAGGTCTCCCGGCGCGAGGGCTGATCGTGGTGGACTGCCCGGCATGACCGATCGGGGGACCGAGGACGTCGTCGCGGGCCAGGAGCCCCGCCGGCGCTGGAGCATCGTCGGACCGGGCATCGTCGTCGCGGCGACCGGCGTGGGCGCGGGCGACCTCGTCGCCACCCTCGTCGCGGGCGCCGAGTACGGCTACACGCTGCTCTGGGCGGTGGTGCTCGGCGTCGTCGTCAAGATCGCGCTGGCCGAGGCGACGGGCCGCTGGCACCTCGCGACCGGCTCCACGATCTTCGCGGGCTGGCGCTCGCTGGGGTCGTGGACGACCGTCTACTTCGTCGTCTACGTCGCGATCTGGGGGTTCGTCTACGGCGCGACGGCGATGACGTCGTCGGCGCTGCCGCTGGCCGCGATGTTCGGCGGCTCGATCCCGGCCTGGGGCATCCCGTGCGGCCTGGTCGGGCTGGTGCTCGTGTGGTTCGGCTCGTACCCGCTGTTCGAGAAGATCATGACGGTGCTCGTGGGCGTCATGTTCGTCGTCGTCGTGGGGCTCGCGATCCTCGTGCTGCCCGACGTCCCGGCGATGCTCGCGGGGCTGCTCCCGACGCTGCCGCAGGGCTCGGGGATCTACACGCTCGGGCTGGTCGGCGGCGTCGGCGGGACCGTGACGATGGCGGCGTACGGCTACTGGGTCAACGCCAAGGGCTGGCGCGACAGCTCCTGGATCCGGGTCATGCGGCTGGACAACCGCGTCGCCTACATCACCACCGGCATCTTCGTCGCCGCGATGCTCGTCGTCGGCGCCGAGCTGCTCTACACGGCCAACATCGCGCTGGTCGAGAGCGACCGCGGCCTGCTCGACCTCGACGCGATCCTCGCCCAGCGCTTCGGTCCGGTGATCGCGACGCTGTTCCTGGTCGGCTTCTTCGCGACGTCGTTCTCGTCGCTGCTGGGCGTGTGGCAGGGCGTGAGCCTGATGGTCACCGACTTCGTGCGCACGCGCCGCGAGGCCGTCGCCCGGACCCCCGAGCAGCTCGCCGCCGCCGGGCAGCTCTCCGACGACGCCGAGCGCTCCGTGCCGTTCCGGGCCTACCTGCTGTGGCTGACGTTCCCGCCGATGCTGCTGCTGTTCCTCGGGCGGCCGTTCGCGCTGGTCGTCGCGTACGGCGCGCTCGGGGCGTTCTTCATGCCGTTCCTGGCGATCACGCTGCTGTGGTTGCTCAACAGCAGCCGCACCCCGCGGGAGTGGCGCAACGGGTGGCTCTCGACGACGTTGCTCGTCGGCGCCGCGGCGCTGTTCCTCGTCCTGTGCGTGACCGAGCTGATCGACACGTTCGGGTAGGGCTATGTGCGTGATCTCCTGAGCTATGGCTCAGGAGATCACGCACGTCGAGGTCAGAACGTCAGGACCAGGCGGCCCCGGACGCCGCCGGCCTCGAGGCGCCGGTGGGCCTCGGGCGCCTTCTCGTACGGGATGGTGTCGGCGACGCGCAGGGTCAGCACGCCCTCCTCGGCCTGGCGGCGCAGCCGGTCCAGCGCCGCGTGGTCCTCGGCCACCTCGCGCACCAGCACCGGGTGCCAGGTGATCCCGCGCTCGTCGGCGCCCCGGTGGCCCCGCACCGTCGCGATCCTCCCGCCGTCGCGCACCGCGTCGAGCAGCGCGTCGCCCTGCAGCGAGCCGTCGACCACGGCGTCGACCCCGCCCGGCTGGTCGTCGCGGATGCGCCGGGCCACGTCGTCCCCGCGGCGCACGACGACGTCGGCGCCCAGCTCCCGCACCAGGGCCTCGTCGTCCTCGGAAGCGTCGGCGACGACGGTCAGCCGGTCGGCCTTCGCGAGCTGCACGACGTAGCCCCCGAGGGCGCCCGCCGCCCCGGTGACCGCGACCGTCTGCCCCGGGGCGAGCGCGAGCGTGTCGAGCGCGAGGCGCGCGGTCAGGGCGTTCATGGGCAGGGTGGCGGCCTCGACGATCGACGCGGTCGACGGCGCCCGCACCGCCGACGCCGCGGGCACGACGACGTGCTCGGCGTAGGCGCCGTGGGTGCCGTCGGGCACGACGATCGCCATCGCCGCGTCGCCGACGTGCAGCTCGGTGTCGGTGCCCTCGCCGATCTCGTCGACCTCGCCCGCGGCGTCCATGCCCGGCACGTACGGCGGCGGGTCCTTGCGCTGGCGCTCGGCCCGGGAGCCGTCGCGGGCGAGGGTGTCGGTGGGGTTGACGGCCGCCGCCCGCACGCGCAGCCGGACCTCGCCGGGACCGGCGTGGGGCTCGGGCAGCTCGACGACCTCGAGGGCGTCGGGCCCTCCGTAGGACTTCACTCCGATGGCTCGCACGCATCGTGCCTACCCGGACGGGTAGACCGGGACGCGTGACGACATCGCCGCGCCGCTTCCGCGTCGTCGACAGCCCGATCGGCCCGCTCACGCTCACGTGGGACGACGAGCGCGGGGCCGTCGTCGGGGTGCACGTCCACGACCAGCACGAGCGCGGGCCCGACCCCGCGTTCGGCGTCCCCGACGAGGGCGCCTGCGCGGGCCTCGACGCCCTCGCCGTCGAGCTCGACGAGTACTTCGCGGGGGAGCGGCAGCGGTTCTCGGTGCCCGTCGACCCGCCCGGGACGGCGTTCTCGCGGGCCGTGTGGGCGGCCCTGGCCGAGGTGCCCTACGGGTCGGTGACGACCTACGGCGCGCTCGCGGCGGCGGTCGGGAAACCGCGCGCGGCGCAGGCCGTCGGGACCGCGAACGCTCGCAATCCGGTCAGCCTGCTCGTTCCCTGTCATCGCGTGGTCACCGCGGCGGGTCATCCCTCGGGTGGGGGACCCGGGATCGCACGCAAGCGATTGCTCTTGGCGCTGGAGCGCCGGAGCCCTTGACCCTGCCCTCGCGGCGAGTACCGTCGGACGTGTTGCTGTGGTGCCGATCACAGGAGCTGACGGGTGATCCGCACCGCGCACGCGACCGCAGTGGAATGACCGGGAAGAGGTGATGGATTGGACGCAGGGAAGACCCCGCACCGCATCACGAGGACCCGGTCGTCCCGGCGCCGCACCGCGCACGGGAGCTGATCCAGACCAGACTCCACGCCGCTGAGCGCATCCAGTCGGTCGGTGGGACGACCGGGACCGTGCGGGTCCCGAGCTGACACTTCCTCCCAGAAACGGACCGGCGTCCCCGCCACGGGGGCGCCGGTTCGTTGTGTTCGGGGTGGCTCCTCGCTGGTGATCGACGGGGACTTCGCGCGCGTAGAAGCAGCGAACAGCCCGTTCGCTGCGACCGGGCCCGTCCGCGGCGGCCGGGCCCGTCCGCCGCGACCGGGCCCGTCAGTAGTGGACGACGCCCCGCTCGCCGCCGGCGGCCGCGACGGCGCCGCCGGTGACGCTGACCGCGCGGGGGGAGGCGAGGAACGCGACGACGTCGGCGACCTCGTCGGCGGTGATGATCCGCCGCAGGCTGGTGGCCGCGGCGAGCTCGGCGCGGACCTCGTCCTCGGAGCGCCCGGTGGCCGCGACCCGGTCGGCGATCATGCCGGCCGTGCGCTCGGTCTCGGTGTAGCCCGGGTGCACGACGACGACGCCGACGCCGTGCGGGCCGAGCTCGTCGGCGAGGTTCGCGGTGAGCGCGGCGACGCCGACGTTGCGGATCGTGCCCGCGATCGAGCCGGTGCGCCGGGCGTTGAGGCCGGAGATGTTGACGATCCGCCCCCAGCCCTGCGCGGTCATGTGCGGCGCCACGGCGCGTGCCGTGCGCAGGTAGCCGAGCACCTTGGTGTCGACCTCGGCGAGCACCGCGTCGTCGGTCAGCTCCGCCAGCGGCGGGATCGGCGACCCGCCCGCCGGCCGCGCCGCCGCGTTGACCAGCACGTCCACGCCACCGAGCACGCCGACCGCGCGGTCGACCATCGTGCGCACCGCCGCGTCGTCGGTGGTGTCGGCGACGATCGTCAGCACCGTCGACGCCGGGCCGGCCGAGCGCACCCGCCCCGCCGCGCCCTCCAGCGTGTCGGCGTCCCGGCCGACGAGCACGACGTGCGCGCCCTCCGTCGCGAGTGCCCGCGCGCACGCCAGGCCGATGCCCCGCGAGGCGCCGGTGACGATGGCGACCCGCCCGCCGAGGTCCAGGTCCACGCTCAGCTCCAGTCGTAGAAGCCGCGCCCGGACTTCTGCCCGAGCTCGCCGCGCTCCACCTTGTCGCGCAGCAGCTGCGGCGGGGTGAACCGCGGGCCGAGCTCCCGCGTGAGGTGCTCGGCGATCGCCAGGCGCACGTCCAGGCCGACGACGTCGGTGAGGCGCAGCGGGCCCATCGGCCAGCGGTAGCCCAGCTGCATGCCGGTGTCGATGTCGTCGGGGCTCGCGACGCCCTCCTCGACCATGCGGATCGCCTCGAGGCCCACGGTCAGGCCCAGGCGCGAGGTCGCGAAGCCGGGCGCGTCGTTGACGACGATCGAGGTCTTGCCCAGCGCGTCCACCCAGTCGCGGCAGGCCTGCGTGGTGGCCTCCGAGGTCCCCGGGTGCACGACGAGCTCGACGAGCTTCTGGGCCGGCACCGGGTTGAAGAAGTGCATGCCGATGACGCGCTCGCCGGGCAGCTCGGCCGCGATCGCGCCGATCGAGAGCGACGAGGTGTTCGACGCGAGCACGGCCTCGGGGCAGGCGCGGGCGGCGGCGCCGAGCACCGTCTGCTTGATCTCGACCCGCTCGGGCACCGCCTCGACCACCAGCGCGGTGTCGGCGGGCAGCTCCTCCACCGCGGTGGTGGGCGTGAGCCGGGCGACGAGGTCGTCGCGCGTGGTTCCCTCGGGCAGCTTGCCGCGCTGCGCGGCGCCGTCGAGGCTCGCCGCGACGGCCTGGGCCGCCGCGTCCAGCCGGGAGCCGTCCGCCTCCACGAGCACGACCGGGGAGCCGGCGGCGAGCAGGACGTGGGCGATCCCGGCGCCCATCGTGCCGCCCCCGATGACGGCGGTCGTCGGGCGTGCGTCCATGCGGTGGGACCTCCTGGGTGATCGAGCGCTCAGCCCGTGTCATAGCACGGCGGGGCCGTGCAGCGCCGCCGTGACGTGGTCGGGCAGCAGGACCGCGTGCCGGGCGACGTCGCCGAGGAAGCGGTTGGTCAGGGCGTCCGGGTCGGCGCCGGTGTAGGCGGCGAGCTCGCGCTCGACGCGCGGGACCGGGCGGGCGACGGTGCCGGGGAAGTCCGTCGGGACGATCGCCGCGGGCACCAGTGACGGCCCGATCCCGGCCGCCGTGAGCAGGGGCGCGACGGCCGTCTGCTCGGTGCGCACCGCCACCCGCGGCCGGTAGCCGACGCGCTCGCAGGCGTCGAGGAGGACGTCGGCGAGCGCGTGGTCGGGCGCGTACTGCACCCACGGGACGTGCTCGAGGCGCGTGAGGGCGATCTCACCGCCGGCGGGGGCCATGACGTCGTCGGGGCCGAGGTTCGGCGGCAGCAGCACGACCATCTCCTCCTGGCCCAGCGTGCGCTGGCGCCCGCGCCACCGGGCGGGCACCGGCCCGACGCCGACGTCGGCCTGCCCGTCGGCGATCGCGGCGGCGAGCGCGTCGCCGTGGCGGTGCTCGAAGAGGCGCACGGTGACGTCGGGGTTCTCGGCGCGCCAGCGGCGCAGCACGCCGGGCAGCAGGCCCAGGCTCACCGAGTAGACGCAGGCGATGCGCAGCTCACCGCCCTCCGATCCGGTGACCTGGCGCGCCGCGGCGTGGCCGCGCTCGGCCGCGGTGACCGCGGTGCGGGCGTGGGGGAGCAGGGCGCGGCCGGTGGGCGTGAGGTGCACCGCACGCGGGAGGCGGTCGAACACCGACCCGCCCAGGTCCTTCTCCAGCGCCGCGATCTGCTGCGACAGGCCGGGCTGGGTGACGAACAGCCGGTCGGCGGCCCGGGTGAACGAGCCCTCGTCGACGACGGCGAGGAACGACTCGAGCTGCCGCAGGGTCGGTGCCATCAGCTCATCTTATCGATCCTCGCACTCAGCTTCTTCGACTTATGGTTGCTGGCCGCGAACCGTGGATCGGGACGACAGCCAGCCCGTCGAACCCCCCGAGGAGCTCCCCGTGCCTCTGGCCCTGCTCGCCCTCGCCCTGGGCACCTTCGGCATCGGTACCACCGAATTCGTGATCATGGGCCTCCTGCCCGAGGTCGCCTGCGCGCTCGGCGTCCCGGTCAGCGAGGCCGGACACCTCGTCTCCGCCTACGCGGCGGGCGTCGTGGTCGGCGCGCCCCTGCTCGCCGGCGCCACCGTCAAGCTCCCCCGCCGCCCGGTGCTCATGGCGCTGATGGGCGTGTTCGCGGTCGGCAACCTGCTCTCGGCGGTCGCGCCGGGGATGGGCTCGCTGCTCGCGATCCGCTTCCTCACCGGCCTGCCGCACGGCGCCTTCTTCGGCGCGGCGTCGGTGGCCGCGGCGGCGATGGTCGGCCGCGACCGGCGCGCGACCGCCGTCTCGCGCGTGTTCCTGGGCCTGACCGTCGCCAACGTGGTCGGCGTGCCGCTGGGCACCCTGCTCGGCCAGGCCGCGGGCTGGCGGGCCACCTTCGCGGTCGTCGGCGTGATCGGCCTGGTCGCCGTCGCCGGGATCGCCGCCTTCGTGCCGGCCGCCGAGCCCGCCGCGACCGGGCGCGGCGCGCTGCGTACCGAGGTCGCGACCCTGCGCCACCCGCAGGTCGTGCTCGCCCTCGCCGCCGTGGTCTTCGGCTTCGGCGCCATGTTCGCCTGCTACAGCTACGTCACCCCGATGCTCACCGAGGTCGGCGGCTTCTCGACCGCCACGGTCACGGTCCTGCTCGCCGTCGTGGGCCTGGGCATGACCGCGGGCTCGGTGCTCGGCGGGCGCGCCGCGGACCGGGCGCCGATGACCACCCTGTACGCGTGCCTCGTGGCGCTCGCCGGGGTGCTGGTGAGCTTCGTGGTCACCGTGCACCACCCGGTGCTCG
Organism: Actinomycetospora straminea; assembly: GCF_028737255.1. Lineage (GTDB taxonomy): Bacteria > Actinomycetota > Actinomycetes > Mycobacteriales > Pseudonocardiaceae > Actinomycetospora > Actinomycetospora straminea. The sequence continues at coordinate 67,906 of NZ_JAQZAN010000004.1, forward strand.
CGGTGCTCTCGCTGTTCGGGGCGGGCATGTTCTCGCTGGCCCTGGGCCCGGCGATCCAGACGCGCATCCTCGACCTGGTCGGCGAGGCCCCGACGATGGCGTCGGCGGCGATCCAGTCGGCGTCGAACATCGCAAACTCGCTGGGCGCCTGGCTCGGCGGGATGGTCATCGCCGCGGGCCTGGGCTACCTCGCCCCCGCGGTGGTCGGGGCGGTCCTCGCGGTCGTGGGCCTCGCCGTCCTCGCGCTCTCCGGTGGCCTGGAGGTCCGCGTGCGCCGGCGCGACGCCCGGGCGGCGCTGGCGGCGGCCTGACCTCATGTGCGTGATCTTCTGAGCCATAGCTCAGAAGATCACGCACCTAGAGCGCCACGACCAGCAGCACCGGCACGCTGACCAGCGTCGTGAGCAGCGCGGCGTCGCGGGCCAGCGGGACGCCGGTGCCGAAGCGCACGGCGTAGCCGAAGACGTTCTGCGCGGTAGGCAGGGCCGCCGAGACCACGACCGCGAGCAGCGCCGGGCCGGTCAGCCCGAACGCCGACCCGATCGCCCACGCCAGGAACGGGTGCGCGAGGTTCTTGAGGACGATCACCGCGCCGAGGCACACCGGGTCGTCGTCGCGGCCCGGGCGCTGGGCGTGCGCCAGCGAGAGCCCGAACGCCAGCAGCATCGCCGGCACCGCGAGGTCGGCGAGCAGCTCGACCGGCTCGAGCAGGCTCTCGGGGACCGCCACGCCCGCCACGTTGAGCAGCAGGCCCGCCACCGTCGCCAGCAGCAGCGGGTTGCGCAGCGGCGCGACCAGCGCGTCCGCCAGGCCCGGCTCCTCGCCCCGGCGCCGGGCGGCGACGACGTCGAGCAGCGTCGTGTACGCCGGCGTGAGCACGGCCAGCTGGAAGATCAGCGACGGCGCGATCTCGGCCGCGCTGCCCAGCGCGTACGTCGCGATCGGGATGCCGAGGTTGCCGGCGTTGAGGTAGCCGCTGGCCATCGACCCGACGACGGTCTCCCCGCGCGGGCGCCGCCGCAGCAGGCCGACCGGGACGTAGAGCAGGCACACCGCCACCGCCGCGAGCGCGGTCACGACGAGCCCGGTCGACAGCACGCGGGCCACGTCCGCGCGCAGCAGCGTGACGAACAGCAGCGCCGGGCTCGCGACGAAGAAGGCGGTGCGCGAGAGCGTCTCGGTCGCGCCGTCGGGCAGCACCCCGAGGCGCCCGACGACGATCCCGACCGCGACGACCACCCCGATGACGAGGAAGCCCTCCAGCACCCCGCTCACCGGTCGACCACGCCCGGCACCCTAGGAGCGCTGCGCGGCGTGCCCTACGGTCCCGTGACCATGGGCATCCTCGACCGCTTCCGACTCGACGACCGCGTCGCCGTGATCACCGGCGCCTCCTCCGGGCTGGGCGTGGTGTTCGCCACCGCGCTGGCCGAGGCGGGCGCCGACGTCGTGCTCGGCGCCCGGCGCGCCGAGAAGCTCGAGGACACCCGCCGCGCCGTCGAGGAGCGCGGGCGCCGCGCGATCACCGTCAGCACCGACGTCGCGTCACCCGACGACTGCCGCAAGCTGGCCGACGCCGCCGCGAACGAGTTCGGCAAGATCGACATCCTGGTCAACAACGCCGGTGTCGGCACCGCCTACCCGGCGACCAAGGAGACCCCGGACCAGTTCCGGCAGGTCATCGACGTCAACCTCAACGGGTGCTACTGGATGGCCCAGGCCGTCGTGCCGCACATGCCCCACGGCGGTGCCATCGTCAACGTCTCGAGCATCCTCGCGCTGACCACCGCCGGGCTGCCGCAGGCCGCCTACTCGGCGTCGAAGGCGGGCCTGATCGGCCTGACCCGCGACCTCGCCCAGCAGTGGACGCCACGCAAGGGCATCCGCGTCAACGCCCTCGCCCCCGGCTTCTTCACCTCGGAGATGACCGACAGCTACCAGGAGGGCTACCTCGAGAAGATGATGCCCCGGGTGCTGGCCGGGCGGATCGGCGATCCCGAGGAGCTCGCCGCGACGCTGGTGTGGCTCGTCTCCGACGCCGGCTCGTACGTCACCGGGACCACCGTCACGGTCGACGGCGGGGTGACGACCACCTAGCGGCCGGGTAGCCCGGCGGTCATGGACGACACCCTCACCGAGGAGCAGAAGCTGACCGCCCGCGCCGTGCTCGAGCGCGAGGGCCGAGGGTTCGCCGAGGAGATCGGGCTCGGACGCACCGACAACCCGGCGAGCCTGTTCGGTCTGCTCGTGGCGGCGGTCCTCGTCGCCCCCCGCGGCGAGGCGACGGGACCCGCGCGCGCCGCGCACGAGGTCACCAACCGCTGGCACACCGCCTCCGACCTCGCGGCCGCGAACGAGCAGGACGTCGCCAAGGAGCTCGGGGCGGCCGTCGAGGGGTTCGACCGCGACGACGACCGCGACGACAGCGCCTCCGCCGACGCCGGGACGCTGGTGGCGCTCGCGTCGTCGCTGTCGGCGGACTGGGGCGGTGACCTGCGCACGCTGCGCGACGAGGCCGGCCGCGACCCCGCCCGCGAGCGCGAGCTGCTCACCGCCCTGCCCGGGGTCGACGACGCCGTCGCCGACGTGTTCCTGCGCGAGGTGCAGGTGCTCTGGGAGGAGGTCTCCCCGTTCGCCGACACCCGCGCCCTGCGGGCCGCCGCCACGCTCGGGCTCGGCGAGACGGCCGCCGACCTCGCCCGCTACGGCAGCGGCGCCGAGAAGACCGGCCGCCTCGCCGGGGCCCTGGCCCGCATCGAGGTCGAGGGCTCCCACGACGAGGTGCGGCGCACGACCTCCTAGGTGGCCGCGGTCTCGTCGGCCGCCAGGGCCTCGGGCAGCACGTGCGCGGCCTCGAGCAGGCTCGGCCCGTACCAGGTGAGCAGGCGCCCGCTGACCAGCGCGGACGGGGCGTCGAACGCCTCCGGGCCGTCGTCGGCGGTGAACCGGTACGGCTCGTCGGGCAGGACGACGAGGTCGTGGGCCGGCAGGTCCGCCGGGTCGAAGCGCGGGTAGCGCTCGGGGCTGTCGCCCAGCACGTTCTCGATGCCGAGGCGGGCGAGGACGGACCCGGTGAAGGTGTCCGAGCCGACCGCCATCCACGGCCTGCGCCAGATCGGGACGACGGCGCGGCGCGGGTGGTCGGGGAGCAGGAGCGAGTCCCACGCCGCGCGGGCCCCGTCGAGCCACGCCGGGCGGTCGAGCCCGCACGCGGCCAGGACGCGCTCCAGCGAGCGCAGGGCGCCGTCGACGGTGCGGATGTCGGTGACGTAGACCGCGAGGCCGGCCGCGCGCAGCTTCTCGAGCTCCGCGGGCTTGTTCTCCTCGGCGTTGGCGAGCACGACGTCGGGCGCCAGCGCGACGATCGTGTCGATGTCGGGGTTCTTCGTCCCCCGCACCCGCGTGACCCCGTGGTCGTCGAGGTCGTCGGGATGGGTGCACCAGTCCGTCGCACCCACCAGCAGGCCGGGCTCGGTGACCCCGACGGCCTCGGTGAGCGACGGGACGAGGCTGACCACACGCCTGACGGTCGCGGGGAGCGGGACGCGGCGGCCCTCGTCGTCGACGACGTTCATGCCCCCAGCGTGCCACCCCCGCGAAGTCCGATACCGTCGGTACCGCCATCTTCTGCGTGACCGGAGGAACACCGCCGTGGACCGTTGGGCGTCGGGCATCGACACCGCCTGGCTGCAGCTCGAGCAGCCGGCCAACCGCATGGTCGTGCACGGCGTGCTGTTCTGCGACGGGCCGGTGGACGTCGCGGCGGTGCGCGAGCGGGTCGCGGAGCGGTGGCTGCCCGCCTACCCGGGGCTGCGCCAGCGCCCGACGTGGTCGGCCGGCGGGCTCGGGCCGGTGCGGTGGGTCGACCACGAGCCCGACCTCGCCGCGCACATCGACACCGTCGCGCTCGAGGCGCCGGGCGACGACGCCGCGCTGGCCCGGCACGTCGGGCACCTGATGTCTCGTCCGCTGCCCGACGACCGCCCCTGGTGGGCGATGCACGTGCTCACGGGCTGGCAGGGCTCGGGGACCGCGGTGATCGTCAGCATCCACCACGGGCTCGCCGACGGCGTGGCGCTCAACCACCTCTTCCACGCCCTGGCCGACGACCCGCCCGGCACCGACGAGGGCACCCCGGTCGCCTACGCCGCGCCGCCCAAGCGCCGGCGCGGAGCGCGCGACGTCCGCCTCGTGCGCCGCGAGATCCCGCAGCGCCTGCGCCGGCTGACGCGCACGGTGGCGGGGTCGTCGCGGCCCGGCGGGGCGCAGGAGCTCGCGGCGACGAGCACGGCGATCGGGCGCTCGACGGCGCTCATCGTCCGCCCGCCCGCCGACGCCGCGACCGCGCTGCAGGGCGAGCTGGGGACGGAGAAGTCGGCGCGCCGGACCCGCGCGGTGGACCTCGCCGCGGTCAAGCAGGCGGGCAAGGAGCACGGCGCGAGCGTCAACGACGTGCTGTGCGCGGCGATCGCGGGCGCGCTGCGGACCTACCTGGGGGAGGACACGCCGCGCCTGCGGGCGGTCATGCCGACGAACCTGCGCCGCCTCGACCGCCCGGTGTCGCACTGGCTGGGTAACGAGTTCGGGCTCGTGCTCCCGACGATCCCCACCGACGAGCCGGATCCCGGCAGGCGCGTGGAGCGCGTGCACCACGTGATGTCGCAGATCAAGCGCACCAACCAGGCGCTGGCGACCTTCATCGGGATCGCCGCCGCCGGTCACGGCCGCGCCGCGTGGACCCAGGCGCTCGTCGCGCGCTACGCCGAGGCCGCCTCGCTGATCATCACGAACGTGCCCGGGCCGGTGCGGGAGCTGACCCTCGCCGGCACGCCGATCCGCGACCTGCTGTTCTGGGTGCCGTGCTCCGGGCGCCTGGCCCTCGGCGTGAGCATCCTGAGCTACGCCGGCCGCGTGCGCCTCGGTGTCGCCGCCGACACCGGCGTGCTGGGCGGCGCCGACGGCGTCGACCGCTTCCTCGCGGCCCTGGACGAGCAGCTCGCCGACATGCTCGCCTGACGTGCCCGGTGACTGGCTCGTATCGCTCGCTGGGCGAGCGATACGGGCCAGTAACCGTCGGGATCGCGGCTACATCGAGCGCCGGTACTGCCCGCCGACCTCGAAGAACGCCTCGGTGAGCTGGCCCAGGGTGCAGACGCGGGCCGCGGACATGAGCTCGGCGAAGACGTTGCCGCCCGAGGTGGCGACGTCCTGGAGCCGGCGCAGGGCCTCGGGCGCGGTGTCGGCGTGGCGGGCCTGGAAGTCGGCGACCCGCTGGAGCTGGCCCTGCTTCTCCTCCTCGGTGCCGCGCGAGAGGTCGAGCTCGGGCGCCTCCTGCTCGGCGTCCTCGGGGGGCAGGAAGGTGTTGACGCCGACGATCGGCAGCGTGCCGTCGTGCTTGCGCGACTCGTAGAGCAGCGACTCGTCCTGGATCTTGCCGCGCTGGTAGCCGGTCTCCATGGCGCCGAGCACGCCGCCGCGCTCCGCGAGGCGGTCGAACTCCGCGAGCACGGCCTCCTCGACGAGGTCGGTCAGCTCGTCGATGACGAAGGACCCCTGCAGCGGGTTCTCGTTCATCGACAGGCCCCACTCGCGGTTGATGATCAGCTGGATCGCCAGCGCGCGGCGCACCGACTCCTGCGACGGGGTGGTGACGGCCTCGTCGTAGGCGTTGGTGTGCAGGGAGTTCGCGTTGTCGTAGAGCGCGCACAGCGCCTGGAGCGTCGTGCGGATGTCGTTGAAGTTCATCTCCTGCGCGTGCAGCGACCGCCCCGAGGTCTGCACGTGGTACTTCAGCTTCTGGCTGCGCTCGTTCGCGCCGTAGCGCTCGCGCATCGCCACGGCCCAGATGCGGCGCGCGACCCGCCCGATGACGGAGTACTCGGCGTCCATGCCGTTGGAGAAGAAGAACGACAGGTTGGGCGCGAAGGCGTCGATGTCCATCCCGCGGGCGAGGTACGACTCGACGTAGGTGAAGCCGTTCGCCAGCGTGAAGGCGAGCTGGCTGATGGGGTTCGCCCCGGCCTCCGCGATGTGGTAGCCGGAGATCGACACCGAGTAGAAGTTGCGCACGCCGTGCTCGATGAACCACTCCTGGATGTCGGCCATCATCCGCAGCGAGAACTCGGTGGAGAAGATGCAGGTGTTCTGGCCCTGGTCCTCCTTGAGGATGTCGGCCTGCACCGTGCCCCGGACGTTGCGGTACGCGTGCTCCGCGAGCTCGGCGCGCTCGTCGGAGGACGGCTCGCGGTCGTGCTCGGCGCGGAACGCGTCCACCTGCTGGTCGACCGCGGTGTTGAGGAAGAACGCGAGGATCGCCGGTGCCGGGCCGTTGATCGTCATCGACACCGACGTCGTCGGCGACGTCAGGTCGAAGCCGGAGTAGAGGACCTCCATGTCGTCGAGGGAGGCGATCGAGACCCCGGACGTGCCGACCTTGCCGTAGACGTCGGGCGGGGTCGCCGGGTCGTGGCCGTAGAGGGTCACCGAGTCGAACGCGGTCGACAGGCGCTTGGCCGGCGAGTCCTGCGAGAGGTAGTGGAAGCGGCGGTTGGTGCGGAACGCGTCGCCCTCGCCCGCGAACATGCGCGCCGGGTCCTCGCCCTCGCGCTTGAACGCGAACACCCCGGCGGTGAACGGGAAGTGCCCGGGGAGGTTCTCGCGGCGCAGGAAGCGCAGGACCTCCTCGTCGGCGGTGAACGGCGGCAGCGCGACGCGGTTGACCTTGTTGCCCGAGAGCGTCTCGCGCGTGAGCTGGGTGCGCAGCTCCTTGTCGCGCACGTGGACGACCATCTCGTCGCCGGCGTACGCCTCGACCGTCTCCGGCCAGGAGTCGATGAGGGCGGCGGCCTCGCCGGGCAGGTCGCGCTCGGCCTCGGCGAGCACGGCGGGCAGCTCGCCGGCGTCGCGGTCGCCGAGGGCCTCGACGGCGGTGCGCAGGGCCGCGCGCCGCCGGGCCGCGGTGACCATCGCGTCGGTCGCCTCGTGGTAGCCGCGCACCGTGGCCGCGACGTCGGCGAGGTAGCGGGCGCGCTCGGGCGGGATCGAGGCGGCGAACTCGGTGGAGGTCTTCGTGTCCGGGATCGTCAGCCGGCCCTCGCCGACCGTGAGGCCGTGCTCGCCGAGCAGCGTGCGCAGGTGGCCGTAGAGCGCGGTCACGCCGTCGTCGTGGAACGTCGCGGCGCTCGTGCCGTAGACCGGCATGTCCTCCCACGATGACGAGAACGCGTCGCGGTTGCGGACGAGCTGGCGCGCGACGTCGCGGCGGGCGTCGTCGGCCCCGCGGCGCTCGAACTTGTTGATCGCGACGGCGTCCGCGAAGTCCAGCATGTCGATCTTCTCGAGCTGCGACGCGGCGCCGAACTCCGGCGTCATGACGTAGAGCGAGGCGTCGACGAGGTCGACGATCCCGGCGTCGCCCTGTCCGATGCCCGGCGTCTCGACGATGACGAGGTCGACGCCCGAGGCGCGCAGCAGCAGGATCGCGTCGTCGAGGTGCTCGGGCAGCGTGCCCCCCGAGTTGGACCCCTTATGGCCGCGCGACGCCATCGACCGGAAGTAGACCTGTGCGCCGCCGAGGGAGTTCATGCGGATGCGGTCGCCGAGCAGCGCGCCGCCGCCCTTGCGCCGGGTCGGGTCGACCGCGAGGACCGCGATGCGCAGCTTGTCCTCCTGGTCGAGGCGGAAGCGGCGCACGAGCTCGTCGGTCAGCGACGACTTGCCCGAGCCGCCGGTGCCGGTGATCCCGAGGACCGGCACCTGCCGGCCCTCGATCGTCGACGTCGCGCGCTCGCGGACGTCGTCGGGCAGGGCGCCCGCCTCGGCGACCGACAGGGCGCGGGCCAGGGTCGCCGGCTCGCCGGTGAACACGCCGTCCCAGCTCGACGGGGGCTGCGCGCCGAGGTCGACGTCGCAGGCCCTGATCATCGTGTTGATCATGCCCGGCAGGCCCAGGCGCTGGCCGTCGGTGGGGGAGAAGATGTGCTCCACGCCGTGGGCGTGCAGCTGGTCGATCTCCTCCTGCACGATGACGCCGCCGCCACCGCCGTAGACCTTCACGTGCCCGGCGCCGCGCTCGCGCAGCAGGTCGACCAGGTACGAGAAGTACTCCAGGTGCCCGCCCTGGTAGGAGCTGATGGCGACGCCGTGGGCGTCCTCCTGGATCGCGGCGGTGACCACCTCGTCGACCGACCGGTTGTGGCCGAGGTGGACGACCTCCGCGCCCTGGCGCTGGAGGATCCGCCGCATGATGTTGATCGCGGCGTCGTGCCCGTCGAACAGGCTCGCCGCGGTGACGAAGCGGATCGGGTGGGTCGGGACGTACAGCTCGTCCGTCATGCTTCCCTCGCAGTCCTGGGGGGCGCCTCGCCGGAGAATAGTAGGACGTCAAAGCGTTTTCCGGTGGGCGACGCGCATCACTCACGCAGCGAAGTCGGCGTTGGGCCGAACGAGTGGCTACTAGGGCGCGTCGGCGCCCGTAATGGTTACTGTGCGTCGAGAACGACAAGGAACCCGCCGTTCCCGCCCCACTCGCTCCTTCCCCCCGGGAGACCTGTTGTGACCACCCCGACCACGCCCTCCGGTCCGCCCGCCGGTCAGGGCGTCCCGTCCGCCCCGACCAGCGTCGTCGGGCAGCCGGGCCACGCCCCGTACGGGTACGGCGGGTATCCACCGGCGGGGCAGGGCGGATACGGGCCCCCGGCGTTCGGTGGCGGCCCCGGGTACGGCATGCCCCCGACGGGTGCGATGCCCGGGTACGGCCCGCCGCCGCCGGCGCCCCGACGTGGCTGGATCGGCTGGCTCGTCGGCGGCGTCGCGCTCGTGCTCGTGGCGGGCGTCGTCGGCGCGTTCCTGCTGTTCTCCGGCGGCGGCACGCTCATCGCGGTGTCGACGACCAGCGCGGCGATCCCCGACGCCGACCCGAACGGCCTCGCCGCACCGCTGGTGCTCGACGGCTCGGGCAAGGTGCAGTCGATGCACGTCGAGGCGTCGATCACCCACCCCTACACCTGCGACCTCACCGTCGTGCTGGTGTCGCCGCAGGGCACCCCGGTGACCCTCGCCGACCCGCCGACCTGCAGCCGCTCGACCCCGGACCTCGACATCAACCTCGACAGCGCCACGCCGGGCAGCCCGCTCGCCCCGGTCGTCGGGCAGGAGGCCGGCGGGGAGTGGCGCCTGCAGGTCGTCGACGCCGTCGGCATCGATCAGGGCTCGCTCACCGGCTGGGGCCTGACGGTCCAGACGGACTAGGCCCCGCATCCGTGCGCTCGTGGGGCGGGCCCCCACGGGTGCGCTCGGACTGCAGCGCGAGCACGCCGACGAGGGACCCGGCGCCGAGCAGCTCGCCCGCGAGGGCCAGCCGCAGCGCCTCGGCGAACGGCATCCAGCGGGCGCGGCCGGGTTCGTAGGGGTCGAGGGGGCGGTCGCCGGGCTCGCTGTCGGTCCACACGTGCACCGACATGGGCGAGACGACCATGCCGGGCAGCGGCTCGAAGGCCACGAGCGTGCGCCCGGGGCCGGCCGGACGGCGGCCGGTCTCCTCGGCGGCCTCGCGGGCCGCGGCCTCCTGGGGATCCTCGCCGGGCTCGACGATCCCGCCCGGGAGCTCCCACCCCTCCTGGTCCACGACGTGGCGGTGGGTGCGCAGGACGAGCACCCGGTCGTCGGCGTCGAGGACGAGGGCGACGGCCACCCGGGGGAGCACCGCCCGTTCGTGGTCGAAGCGGTCCCCGGCCGGCGCAGTGACGTCCTCGACCTCGACGCGGAGTGTCCGGCCGGCATACGCGGTGTGCCGCGAATGGACGACCCAGGAATGGTCCGGTTGCGGCGTGTCTTCGGTCATGCGGCGGGGTAATTGGCAGTCCCGAGCAAGTGATCAACTCGTGACCGAGGAGTAGTAGCAGTGATCATCCTGGGCGTCATCCTCATCATCATCGGGGCCCTCACGGGCATCTCGATCCTCTACACGATCGGCGCCATCCTCGCTGTCGTCGGCCTCGTGCTGACGATCCTGGGCGCCGTCGGCCGTGGCGTGGGCGGTCGCAAGACCTACTTCTGATCCCCGAGTGACGTGCGCGGCCCGTCCCCCGTGGGGGACGGGCCGTTCCCGTCCGCGGCCCGCCTCTCGCGGTCCAGGCGCGCGACGACCTCGCCCGCCGGCTCCTCGGTGACCGCGTGGTACCCCGTGCCCGCCCAGAGGTGCACCGCCTCGGCGTCGCCCGCGCGCGACGCCGCGGCGCGCAGGGGGCGGGTGAGGTGGTGCAGCTCGGGATAGGCGGCCGGCGCCGCGGTCGAGTGCTCGCGGGTGAAGCGGTTGACCAGCGCCCGCGCGGGCCGCCCCGTGAACGCCCGCGTCACCACCGTGTCGCGGCCGCCGGCGCGCAGCGCCGCCCGGTGGGTCGCCGACGTGCCGGCCTCCGGCGCACCGAGGAACGCGGTGCCCAGCCCGACCGCGGTCGCCCCCAGCGCGAGCATCCGCGCGATCCCCCGCCCGTCGTGGAGCCCGCCCGCGGCGACGATCGGGAGGTCGGTCGCGGTCCGGATCGCGGGCAGCAGGCGCTCGAGCGGCTCGGCGCCCGCCTCCGGGTCGCCGCCCGGGTCGACGTGCACCCCGCGGTGCCCGCCCGCCTCGCGGCCCTGCACCCACAGCGCGTCGACGCCCTGGACCTCCGCGGCGCGGGCCTCGGCCACCGACGTCACGGTGGCGACGAGGCAGGCCCCGGTGTCGCGCAGTGCGGCGTACCGCTCGGACGAGGGCAGCGCGAACGTCACCGACACGACCGCGGGCCGGTGCCGCGCCAGCACGGCGATCTTGGCGTCGACGGCGTCGTCGTCGATCCGCGGCTCCCCGAGCTCGACGCCGTGGCGCGCCGCGTCCTGCTGGAGCCGCGCGCCGTAGTCCCGGACCGCAGCGGCCCGGGCGGTGGCGTGGCCGGGGTCCGGGTCGGGCGGCGCGGGCAGGAAGAGGTTCGCCCCGAAGGGCCGGTCGCTGCGGGACCGCAGGTCGGTGAGCTGCTCGTCGAACGCCTCCGCGGTGAGGTAGCCGCCGGCGAGGAAGCCCATCGCCCCCGCCTCGGCGACGGCGGCGACCAGGGCGGGGGTGGACGGACCGCCGGCCATGGGCGCGGCGATCAGCGGCACGTCGAGCGGGGGGAGCGTCGGCACGCCCGCATGGTGCTACGGCGCGGCATCCCGGAACAGGTACTCCCCGGCCGCGTCCCAGGGCCCGCCGCGGTAGCGCCACAGCCCCAGCCCGGTGATCGTCGCCGACCACGGCCGGTGGGTGGCCGTGAGCTCGGCGAGGGTCGCGCGCGCGGTCGGCGGGTCGACCTTGTTCTGCACGGTGACGTGCGCGCGGAGGCGCTGCTGGTCCTGGCGGGTCAGGTCGCCGGCGAAGCGCCGCGCGATCGCCGTGTGCACGTCGGCGAGCCCCGGCGCGTCGACGGGGTGGGCGACGCCGCGGCCCAGCGAGATCGGCGCCTCGATGGTCGCGGCGATCGGCGGCCGGTCGGTGACCTCGTCGAGCGCCGCCGCGACCTCGCCCACCCGCGCCCCGGGCAGCGCGTGGAACAGCGTCAGGTGCGCGCCGACGACCCGCCGCCCCGCCGGGAACCAGCGCCGGCGCCGGGCGTCGAGCTCGTCCTGGCTCGCGGCGTCGAACAGGGCGGTGACGATCAGGGGATCGGTGTCGGTCACGGGCCCGCCCGCCAGCCGTCGGGGTCGTCCCAGGCCTGCAGCGTCCGCCTGCTCGTGAAGCGGCGCTCGGTACCCGTCCGCGGGTCGGGGAAGGCGAGCTCGCGCGCGAGCAGCTGCAGCGGCGCGCGGAAGTCGTCGAGCGGCACGTCGCGCACCTCCGGGTAGAACGGGTCGCCGAGCAGCGGTACCCCGAGCGAGGCCATGTGCACCCGCAGCTGGTGGGTGCGGCCGGTGTGGGGGGTGAGCCGGTAGCGGGCGAGCTCGTCGCGGTGCTCGATCAGCTCGACCAGCGTCTCCGCGTTCGGCTCGCCGGGGACCTCCTGCGCGGTGACCACCCCGCGCTCCTTGACGATGCGGCTCTGCACCACCCTCGGGAGGTCCAGCGCCGGGTCGTGCGGCGCGACGGCCTCGTAGACCTTCGCGACGCGCCGGTCGCGGAAGAGGTTCTGGTAGGTGCCGCGCCGCGCGGGCTCGGCGACGAACAGCACCAGCCCCGCGGTGACCCGGTCGAGCCGGTGGGCGGGGCTCAGGAACGGCAGGTCCAGCGCGTGGCGCAGCCGGACCAGCGCGGTCTCGCGGACGTGGCGCCCGCGCGGGATCGTCGCGAGGAAGTGGGGCTTGTCGACGACGACGATCTCCTCGTCGCGGTGCACGACCTCGACGTCGAACGGCACCGGCGCCTCGTCGGGCAGGTCGCGGTGGAACCACACCACCGACCGCGGCACGAACGGCGCGTCCGGGCCGAGCGGCCCGTCGTCGCCGACGATCCGGCCCTCGGCGAGCATCGCGTCGACCCGCGCGGACGGGACCGGCAGCCGGTCGACGAGGTGGTCGCGCAGCGTCGCCCACGGCCCGTCGTCGGGCATCCGCACCCGCGCCGGGTCCAGCCCGTCCCGCGGTGGGAGCGGGGGACGGCGGCGGGGCACGGCGTCGAGGTTAGATCAGCGCCGTCGCGAGGCCCGTGGTCAGCAGGTCGAGCGTGGCCTCGGGCACCGTGCGGTAGCTCGAGCTGCCGCGGTGGCGCCACATGCGGTCGGCGAAGTCCCAGGCGAGGTCCCGGGTGCCGGTGACGAGGATGTCGCCGAGGACGTTGCCCGCGCGGTCGAAGAACGACCCGTCGCCGCCCACGTCCGACCACGGCGCGTCGAAGCGGTTGCAGAGCTCGTCCATGTTGCGCTCGAAGATCGTGTTGATCGCGAGGTAGTCCGCGTACTGCTGCTCGACGGTGCCGAGCGGCACGCGGTGGCGCTCCCAGACGTCGAGCAGGGCGAACGCGAGGTCGAAGTTGACGTGCGCGTTCACCCCGGCCGCCGCGAACCGCCACGGGGCCGTGTCCTCCTGGCGCCGGTCGAACAGCACCTGCCAGCACCGCGGCGCCCCGGAGCCGTCGGCGTGGGCGACGATCGCGTCGAGGTAGCGGCGGGCGAACGCGATGTCGAGCTCGATGATGAAGTCGCCCGGGCACGTGAAGAGCCCGCCCTGCCGGTAGCCGTCCAGCACGTCGACCGTGATCTGGTGGTAGAGCCGGCTGAAGGACGCGACGCCGTCCTCGGCACCCTGCGGGGGCAGCTTGGCCGCCCGGTCGGCGATCCGCTCGAGCGCCCTGATCACCTTCGGGACGTCGTCGGGCCGCGGCTCGGACAGCTTGGCCAGCGCCTTGGCGTTGGCCTTGGGGGAATCAGCCACGATGGCCTCTCTCCGATCCGGTGGGTCGGGCGCGGACGCGCTGGAGCAGCGCCGCGGCCTGGGTGCGGGAGCGGGTGCCGGTCTTGGCGAGCACCCGGGAGACGTGGACGGCGACGGTGCGCTCGCTGATGTAGAGCCGGTGGGCGATCTCGCGGTTGGACAGCCCGTCGGCGAGGACGGCGAGGACCTCGTGCTCGCGGGAGGTCAGCGCGGCGAGCTCGGGGGCCACGCCGCCGTCGCCCGCGCCGGGCGCCGTCGTCACCGCCGCCTCGCCGGCGTGGGCGATGTCGAGGCGGGCCCGGCGGGCGAGCCCGGCGATCTCGTCGAGGAACGGGCCGGCGCCCATCTCGCTCGCGGTCGCCGCCGCCGCGCGCAGCGCACGGGCCGCCTCCCCACGCCGCTCGCCGGTGTCCAGCAGGGCCTCGGCGCGGCGCAGCAGGGCGTAGGCGGCGGGGTAGCGGTTGAGCTGCGCGCTCCACATCTCCGCGACCTGCCCCCACGCCACCGGGTCCGACGCCCCGGCCGCGCGCCCGGTCTCGGCGTGGCACATCCGCACGTAGGCCAGGACGACGCGGCGCAGCGCCGGCACCGTGTGCGGGATGCGCCGCTCGAGGTGGGCGACGTGGCGGGCGAGGCGGTCGAGGGCCGCCCGGTCGGTGGTCATGCCGTGGGCGGCGGCCTCGGCCTCGGCGCGCAGCCCGTGCCAGACCAGCGGCGCGACGAGGAAGACGTCGTCGGGCGTGTGCTCGGCGACGTCGAGACCGCGCGCGACGAGGGCGCGCGCGAGGTCGGGGCGCCCGCGCCACATCTCGACGCCGGCGCGCAGGGTCAGCAGCGGCACGCGGTAGCGCGAGGCGACCGTGCGGCGCCGGGGCGGCGCGGCGGCGCGGGCGTCGAGCACGTCGACGTCGCTGCCGGACGGGCCGAGCAGGTCCCCGGCCTCCTCGCCGGTGCCGTCGAGCGCGAGGAGGTCGACGGCGCGGAGGTCCTCGTCGGCCTCGACGAACTCGCCGCGCCCGACCTGCAGCCGGCACCGGGCGAGCCGCACCTCGAGCGCGTCGGCGCCCGTGGGGGAGAGCGCCCAGGCCTCGTCGACGGCGTCGGAGGCCTCCGACCAGCGCCCGAGCCGGAACAGGCCGTTGGCCGCCGTCGCGAGCAGCCGCACGCCCGCGGAGCGTGCGAGCCCGAGGTCCCGCATGCGCGCCACGCCCTGCCGGGCGATCTCGACGCCCTCGTGCAGCTCGCCCAGCGGGCCGGAGAGGAGGTCCGCCCAGGACTGGTAGGCGCGCCCGACCGCGGCCGCGTCGCCCGAGCGCTCGGCGATCATCAGGCCGTCGGCGACGGCGGCCAGACCGGCGTCGGGGTTCTCGAGGTAGGCCAGCGCGAAGCCCAGCGTGGCGAGCATCGGCGCCTGCTCGGCGAGCTCGCCCTCCCGGCGCGACACGGCGAGCGCGCGCTCGGCCTCGCGGCGGGCCCCGCGCACGTCCCCGGTGATCAGGAGCGCCTCGGCGTGCGCGGCGTGCACCGCGGCGAGGGCGGGGTCGTCACCGACGCGCCCCGCGGCCCGTCCGGCGTCGTGCAGGACGGCCACGGCGTCACCGGTGCGCCCGGCGTCGAGCAGCGAGCGCCCGAGCCGCACCACCGCGGGCAGCTCGGCGGCCCCGGCCGCGGCGGGATCGGGCACGAGGCGTTGCAGCAGGTCGACCGCGACGTCGTACTCGCCGGCGAGCCGGGCGGTGTCGGCGGCGCGGGCCAGGAGGTCGCCGGCGTCGGCGTCGGCCGGGGGCAGCGCCGGTGGTCGGTGCCCCGGCAGGACCCTCGCGGCGGGCGGGACGGCGCGGGCGGCGACGAGGGCCAGCGCGGCCATCCACTGCCGGTACGCGGTGCCGAACTCGTGCATCTGCTCGGCGACCGTGGCCGCGTGCACGACGGCGGGCAGCGCCCGCTCGGGGTCGTCGGCGCGGGCCCAGTGGTGGGCGCGGCGCAGCGTCACCGCCGGGCCGTGGTCCGGGTCGGGCTCGCGCCCGTCGCCGAGGACGGCCTCGTAGGCGAGCGCGTAGCGGCGGTGCAGCCCGCGGCGCTCGCCGGGCATCAGCTCGCCGGCCACGACGTCGCGCATCAGCCCGTGGCGCAGCGCGTAGCCGTCCACCTCGGGGTCGACCACGACCATCGCCGCCTCCGCGGCCTCGCGCAGCGCCGCGAGCAGGTCGTCCTCGTCGTCGGTGCGGACCACCTCGGCGAGCAGCCGGTGCGGGACGGGCTCCTCGCCGAGCGCGAGGGCGGCGACGACGGTCTGGGCGAGCGGGCGCAGCGCGGAGAGCCGGCCCAGGACGAGCCCGCGCAGCCCGGGGGACAGGCCGTCGGCGGCGCCGTCGGCCACGGCGGCGAGGGTCTCGGCGATGATGAAGGGGTTGCCGCCCGAGCGTCGCCAGACGAGCTCGGAGAGCGCCGCGTCCCCGCCGTCGGCCCGCACGATGTCGGTGACGACCGCCCGCGGCAGCGGCGTGAGCGCGATCGCGCGGACGGCCCGGTCGCGCGTGAGCTCGGGGAGCATGCGGCGCAGCGGGTGGGCGGCGTCGAGGGCCTCCGAGCGGGCCGTGGCGACGAGCAGGATGCGCTCGTCGGCGAGGTGCGCGACGAGCGAGACGACGAGCTCGCGGGTGGTGCGGTCGGCCCAGTGCAGGTCGTCGACGACGACGAGCACCGGCACCTCGGCGGCGATCGCGACGAGCACCCGGCGCACGAGCTCGAGCAGGTGCCCGCCCGACGGCAGCGTCGTCCCCGGCCCGGGCTCCAGGAGCGGGGCCAGCTCGTCGCGCCACGGGGTGAGGGCCGCGCGGGCGGCCAGCACGGGCGGCGGCGCGTCGTCGGGGGCGCGCAGCAGGCGGCGCAGCCCGGTGGCGACCGGCCACAGGGGTAGCTGCTCGCCGACGTCCACCGCGGCGCCCGCGACGACCACCCCGCCGTCGGCCTCGGCGCGGTCGGCCAGCCCGCGGACCAGCCGGGTCTTGCCCGCGCCGGCGTCGCCGGTGAGCACGACGGTGAGCGCGCCCTCGGTGCGCGCCCGGTCCCAGCAGCGGGCGAGCACGGCGGCGTCGGCGGCGCGCCAGGGTGCGGCGGCGGTCCCGCCGGCGTCGGATCCCCCCTGACCTGGCACGACGGAAGACGCTAGGCCGGACGATTCGACGCCGTCCAGTGGCGTACGCGGGCACCGTCGCTACCTAGTCATTTCTTCTGATGTCCCGCTCGCGGGTGATCCGCGAGGCTTCTCCCCGAGGGCGGGTCGACGGTCGTCGGGGGACCGGGAGGGGTCGCTCGGACGTCCTCGCGCTCGCCCGCCGGACCCCGGCCGGGCGCGCGACGGGAGGGGGAGGCGGGGCAGCGGGCGCCCGGGGGGACGCCGGCCGGGCCCCGCCTCCCCTTTCCGCGTGCCCGGGCCGCTCAGCCCCAGAGACGCTCGGTGGCGATCGCGGCGCCCCGGCTCAGCGCCCGGAACTTCTCCCACACCACCGTCGGGTGCACCTCCGGCGAGTAGCTCGCGCGCGACGAGAACCCGCAGTCCGCGCCGGCGATGACGTTCTCCCGCCCGACCACCGAGGCGTACCAGCCGATCATGTCGGCGATCAGCTCCGGGTGCTCCACGTAGTTCTGCGCGTGACCGAGCAGCCCCGGGATGAGCACCGACCCGTCGGGCAGCGGGAGGTCCTGCCAGATCTTCCACTCGTGCATGTGGCGCGGGTTGGCGACCTCGAAGGAGTAGCCCCCGGCGCGGATGCCGAGCATGTACGGCGCGACCTCGCCCATGCCGATGTCGTGGATTCGCGGGCCGTGGTTGAGCCCGTAGCAGGTGTGCAGCCGGATCTTCTCGGTCGGGATGCCGCGCAGGCTGTGGTTGACGATCTCGGCGTGCTCGCGGGCGGTGCGGTCGCGCTCGGCGGGCTCGAGGGTCGGGTCGGAGAGGATCTCGATCAGCCACGGGTCGTCGACCTGCAGCAGGAATCCCGCGTCGACGATCGCCAGGTACTCCTCGCGCAGCGCCTCGCCGACGGCCTCGTAGTACTCCCGCTCGGTCGCGTAGTACTCGTTGCGCCCGAAGCCGCGGGGCGACGTCGAGGGCAGGAACGCCTCGACGACCCCGGAGACGCCCGCGAGCGCCTTCTGCAGGTTGGCCAGGTCGGTCTGCAGCTCGTCGTGACCGGTGTAGCGCACCGGCCCCGTGCAGGCGATCTCGACCATGGGCGCGACCGTCTTCGCGTACTTGCCGAGGTAGCCCGCGTAGTACTCCGGGAACGCGTCGATCTCGACCTGCCAGGACGGCGGCAGGAGGCGCTCGCCGGAGTCGGGCGCGAACCCGTCGAGCCGGCGCTGGATGTAGGTCGCGAAGCTGACCTTGCCCATCTCGCCGTCGGTGACGACGTCGAGGCCGACCTCGCGCTGGCGGGCGACGACGTCGGCGACGGCGTCGGTGACCTGCCGGGCGAAGAGATCGGCGTCGTAGGGGCGGCCGTGCTCCTTCTCCCGCATCGTGTCGAGCAGGGCCTCGGGCCGGGCGAGGCTGCCGACGTGGGTCGTCAGGACACGGTCGGTGCTGCGCTGCATGGCACCGACGCTAAGAGGGCCGCGGGGAGGCGGGCACCACGTCGTTCCGGTGGGGCGAACGCCTCAGCGGCCGGCCGTCAGGGGGACGGTCGCCGCGGGCAGCGGCGGCGGCACCCGGGCGTGCAGGCCCTCCTCGACACCGGCGGCCACCGCCAGCAGCCGGCCCTCCGACCAGCGGCCGCCGATCAGCGACAACCCCAGCGGTACCCCGTGGGACATCGCCATGGGGACGCTGGTGCTGGGGTAGCCGGCGGTCGCCGCGGGCCCGGCCGGGCTGACCGAGAAGTGGTCGCCGTTCACGAGGTCGGTGGGCCAGGCGGGGGCATTGGTGGGCGAGACGAGGGCGTCGACGCCGGCGAGCGCCGCGTCGAGGTCCGCCCGGCTGAGTGCGGTCGGGTCGGCGCGGGCGGCCCGGTAGCGCGGGTCGGTCACGTCGCCGCGGGTCGCCGCGGCCTGCTCGAAGAGCTCCTGACCGAAGAACGGCATCTCCCGGCCCGCCTGCTCGCGGCCGAAGGCGATGAGCTCGTCGAGCGAGCGCGGCCCCGACACCCCGGGCGAGCGCAGGTAGGCGCCGAGGTCGTGCGCGATCTCCGTGGTCAGCGCGCTGTTCGCGGCCGCCCTGGCCCGGCTCGCGTTCGGCAGCCGCACGGGGTCGACGAGCTCGGCGCCCAGGCCGCGGAGGCGGTCGAGCGCCGCGGCGTAGGCGTCGTCGGTCTCCTCGCTCGCGCCCTGGTCGTCGCGCAGCACGCCGAGCCGGACCCCGGCGAGCGGTCGGGGCGCCACGGTCGGGGTGACCGGGTGGGCGTCGGCCTCGGCGGTGGAGGGGTCGCTCGCGTCGCTGCCCTGCACGACCGCGAGGACGGCGGCGGCGTCGCGCACCGAGCGCGCGAGCGGCCCGACCGTGTCCTGGGCCTGCGAGTACGGCACCACGCCCGACCGGCTGACCAGCCCGACGCCCGGCTTGACGCCGACCACGCCGTTCGTCCCTGCGGGGCAGACGATCGAGCCCGAGGTCTCGGTGCCGAGCGCCACCGGGGCGAGCGCCGCCGCCACCGCGGCCGCCGAGCCGGAGCTCGACCCGCAGGCGGTGCGGGTCGGGTCGTAGGGGTTGCCGGTGGTGGCACCGGTGGCGCTCCAGCCGCTGGCGGACTGCGACGAGCGCGCGCCCGCCCACGCCGTCATCGTCGTCGACCCGAGGATCACCGCCCCGGCCTCGCGCAGCCGGCGCACGGCCTCGGCCTCCGGCGGGCGGGAGTCGGCGAGGGCGAGCGAGCCCGCGGTCGTCGGGAGGGTCGGCCCGACGCTGGTGTTGCCCTTGGCCATCACGGGGACGCCCTCGAGCGGACCGGTCCGCCCGGCGGCCCGGCGGGCGTCGCTGGCCGTGGCCTGGTCGCGGGCGGTGGGGTCGACGGCCAGGACGGCGTGGACCCCGGGGTCGACGGTGCGGATGCGCTCGAGCGACCACGCGGTCAGCGCCGCCGCGGTGAGCCGGCCGCGCGCCATCGCGTCCTGGAGCGTCGCGAGGTCGGCGGTCTGGAGGTCGAGGTCCGCGGGCGGGATCGGCGGGGGAGCGGTCGGCGCGGCGGTCGCGGGCGGCGGCGGGGTGTCGACCGGCCGGTCGGCGCAACTCGCGAGGAGGGTCGCGAGCAGGGCGAGGACGGCGAGGAGCAGGCGCATCAGTGGTGGGGGTGCCCGTGGGTCGCGGCGGTGGTGTGGGCGTCGGTGGCGTCGTCGGAGGTGCTGTCGGGAGCGCTGTCGGTCGCGGTGCCGGAGGCGAGGCCGGTGCCCACCGCGGCGAGGTCGGGGTCGGGCCGGCGGGCCCGGCGGCGGCGCACGACGACGTCGGCGAGCCCGAGGGCGGCCGCGGCGAGGACGCAGGCGAGCACCACCGCGAGGCCCGCGGCGAGCGCGGTGCCCTGCTGCCCGGAGGCGGCGAGGACCGCGAAGAACACCGTCGCCACCAGCGCGATCCCGATCGACGACCCGATGCGCTGCGCGGTCTGCTGCATCCCGCCCGCGGTACCGCCCTGGTCGGTGGGCACCTGCTGCAGCGTCAGCGCCTGGTTCGGCGTGATCACGAGCCCGCTGCCGATGCCGGCGACGAGCAGCGGCAGCGCGGTCAGCAGCCCGGTCGACGGGTCGGTCCGCGCGTTGACGATCAGCAGCGTCGCGAGGATCCCGGCGGCCATGACGAGCGTGCCGGCCAGCACCAGCGGTCGCCCGACCCGCACGACCACGCGCCCGCCCCACGCCGCCGCGACCGCCGAGCCCACCGCGTAGGGCATCGTCGCGAGCCCCGCGAGCAGGGCGGAGTAGCCCAGGC
This sequence comes from Actinomycetospora straminea, assembly GCF_028737255.1. Classification (GTDB taxonomy): domain Bacteria; phylum Actinomycetota; class Actinomycetes; order Mycobacteriales; family Pseudonocardiaceae; genus Actinomycetospora; species Actinomycetospora straminea. The sequence continues at coordinate 88,208 of NZ_JAQZAN010000004.1, forward strand.
CCTGCTGCAGGTAGACGGTGAGCACGAAGAAGATCGCGGTCGAGCCGGCCATGTACAGCGTGCCGAGCGAGGTCCCGAGGACGTAGCCGGGGCTGCGCAGCACCCGCTCGTGGAGCAACGGGTCGTTCCCGCGCCGGGCGTAGCGCCGCTCCCACGCCACGAAGCCCACACCGACGGCGAGCCCGACCGCGAGCGTCCACCACGGGGCGGCGGCCGGATCGCGCTCGGCGAGGACCACCGGGAGCAGGACCCCGAGCACCGCGACGCCCAGGAGGACCGCCCCGACCGGGTCGAGGGAGGTGCGCGTGCGCTCGGCGGGTGCCGGGTCGGCGGGCAGCAGGCGGGGCGCGAGCACGAGGGCCGCGAGCGCCAGTGGCAGGTTGACGAGGAAGACCCAGCGCCAGCCCTCGCCCGGCCCGCCCAGCGCGATGAGCAGCCCGCCCAGCAGGGGCCCGACCGCCGTCGACGACGCGTTGACCGCGCCGAAGACGCCGAACGCCGTCCCGCGCTCGGTGCCGCGGAACATCTGCTGGATGAGGCCGAGCAGCTGCGGGTTGACCAGCCCCCCGGCGAGGCCCTGGACCAGGCGGGCGACCACCAGCCACGTCGCGTCCTGCGCCAGCCCGGCCGCGAGGCTCGCGAGGGCGAAGAGCACGAGGCCGGCGACCAGCACCCGCTTGCGGCCGCGCCCGTCGCCCAGGCGTCCGGCGGGGACGAGGGCGAGGCCGAAGGTCAGCGTGTAGCCCGCGACGATCCACGAGAGGTCCGCCGGGCTCGCGCCCAGGCCCTCCCGGAAGGCCGGCAGGGCGACGTTCACGATGCTGACGTCGACGAAGATCATGACGCCGGCGAGCATGCAGACCGCGAGGGCTCGCCAGCGTCCGGGGACGGGTGTCCCGTCGTCGGTGCGCTGGTGATCCGTCGCGGGCACGAGGCCGTGGCTACCCGTGCCCGCGACGCGTCATGTCCCGGCGTGTCGCGTCACCCAACGTGGTGGCGATCCTGTCGTCCAGTGCCAGCGTGGACGCCAGGCTGGTACGCGCCGCTCAGCTCCGGGCGCGCTCCAGGTCGGCGGAGACGCGGGCGGCGGCGCGGCGCACGCCCTGGACGACGGCGGGCTTGCGCGGGCCCAGGATGCGCGAGGTCGGCGCGACCACCGACAGGGCGGCCACCGGGTGCGGGCGCCCGCCGCGGGTCAGCGTGATCGGCGCGGCGATCGACGACCAGCCGGGCTCGAACTCCTCGCGCGACGTGGCGTAGCCCTGTTCGCGGGTCGAGGCGAGGATCTGGCGGTAGCGCAGCGGGTCGACCACGGTGAACGGGGTGTAGCGCTGCAGGCCCCGCTCGAGGATCGCGGTGACCAGCGCCGGGTCCGCGGCCGCCAGCACCCGGCCGGCGCTGGACGAGTGCGCCGGGTTGCGGCGGTGCTCGCTGCGGAAGCGGACGTTCATGCTCGCGGCCTCGGCGCGCTCGACGTAGAGCACGTCGGTGCCGACGACGACGCCGAGCTGGATCGTCTCGCGCAGCAGCTCGCGCAGCTCGCCCATCGCGGGCAGGGCGACGTCGCGCAGCATCAGCCGGTCGACGGCGAGCTGGCCGTACTCGAAGAGCCGCAGGCCCAGGCGGTAGCGCCCCGAGCCGGTCCGTTCCAGCAGCCCGCCGGTGGCGAGCGCGGCGAGCATCCGACACGCGGTGCTCTTGGCGATGCCGAGCCGGGTGGCGACGCGCGTCGCGCCGAGCTCGGCCTCGTCGGCGAAGCAGTCGAGCACCGCGACGGCGGTGGACACCGACCGCAGCGGCGAGTCGTCGTCCCCCGTGGGACCGGTGTCGAGGTCGAGCGGGGGCAGGGACAGGACTGTCATCGACTCACGCCTCCCCGGTCTCTTCCCACCGCGGGAACTCGTCCGGCGGCGGCACGTTCACCTCGGTGACCCGGTTGCGGTACGACACGAAGGCGGTGCGGCAGCCCTCGCGCATCTTGATGCGGATCTCCTCGGTGTTCAGCGGCTCGCCCGGGTCGTAGCCGTGCGCCCAGGTGGCGAACGCCCGCATCGGCCCGGAGTGCGTCGCGGCGAGGATGCGGCGGTGGCTCACCGAGCCGTCGGGCTGCGTCGACTCCGTGATGAGCCGGTGGAACCCGCGCCAGAAGCGGCGCACGCACATCGCCGGCGGCTCGAAGTACATCATCGGGATCGTCAGCCACTCCTGGATCGGGTCCGCCCCGCCCAGCTGGGTCCGGTAGAAGCGGTCGATCTCGACGAGCCAGCGCGGGCGGTCGCCGACGGCGAGGCGCTCGAGGGTCTCGTTGGTGGCCTGGTACTGCCGGAACGCCGAGGTGACGTCGCGCAGCCCGTCCGGGGTCCACACCCCGAAGTTGCGCAGCTCCGGGATCGGCTCCTTCTCGCTGATCTCGGCGTCGATGCCCCACATCTGCAGGCCGTCGGTGACGCCGTTGTAGAGCTGGTCGGCGGTCTGGCGGGCGCGGTTGGTGTCGGCGCAGACGAGGCGCACGCGGTCGCCGTGGTCGAAGCGCCGGGCCAGCTCGTGCCCGCGGCGGTGCGCCTGCCAGCCGCCCATCGGCGTCAGGCCGGCGTCGGTGGAGTAGCCCTGGGTGATGCCGTGCCGGATGATCGAGATCTCGCAGACGATCTTCTCGGACGACCGGCGCTCCACCGGCGCCGCGATCTCCTTGCCGCGGCTCGCCTCGGCCAGCGCCGGGGTGAACGACGCGCCGTCGTGGGTGACGGTCGTCGTCTCCACCGGCGCCGACCCGCGGTCGCGGAACCGGCGCAGGTAGAGCGGCGTGCCGTCACCCTCGGGCGGGGCCTCGGGTGCGCTCGGCGCCGCGGCGGCCGACGCGCGGTCGGACTCCGGGGCCTTCCCGCCACCCCGGCGCGCGCGGTAGCGGGCGAGGTAGTCGGGGGCCTCGTAGCGGTGGACCGACCGGGCGTCGGGCCGCTCCACGCCGGTCACGAGTGCACCGTGAAGAAGCGCTCGTTGACCTGGCGGTGGTAGTAGAAGATGGCGCGCCCCATCTCCTCCTCGGTCCAGGTGATCGGCTCGAAGTCCGGGTCGACCCAGTAGCCGCCGGTGAAGAGCTCGTTGCGGTTGCCGGCCGGGTCGAAGAAGTAGGTCGTGTAGCCGCGGGTGACGCCGTGGCGCGTGGGGGCCACATCGATCGTCACGCCGTGGTACGCGAGTGCGTCGGCGGCCTCCCGGATGCCGTTCCAGTCGTCCATCCAGAACGCGAAGTGGTGCAGCGCCCCGTTCGGCCCGGTGATGACGGCGATGTCGTGTGGGGTGTGGGAGTGCTCGAGGAACGTCGCGAGCTGGTGGCCGTCGTTGGCGAGGATCTGCTCGGTGAGCCGGAACTCGAGCAGCTCGGTGAAGAACGCCGTGAACGCCTCGACGTCCTCGGCCATGACGAACAGGTGGTCGAGGCGCGGCGGCGCGATGCCGATGAGGTCCTGCGGGCGGGGCGGCGGGTTCGTCCTCGGCAGCATGTTGCCGATGCGCTCGGTGCCGTGCGTCAGCTCGACGAGGTGGCCCGACGGGGACTCGAAGCGGATCGCCTCGCCCCAGCCCGGGCCGAGCTCGCGGGCGGCGAACCGCTTGACCGGCACCCCGGCCGCCTCGAGCTTGGTCGTGAAGTGGTCGAGGTCGCCGGCCTCGTTGAGCTTGAACGACATGTGGTCGAGGCCGTAGGTGGGGGCCTCGCGCAGGATCACCGAGTGGTGCTCGCGCTCGTCCCAGCACTTGAGGAAGACCCGCGGGGCGCCGTCGCGCTCGTCGCGCGCCGTCTCCACGAGGCCGAGGACCTCGGTGTAGTACGCGGTCGCGAGCTCCAGGTCGGGGACCCGGACCTCGACGTGCTGCAGCCGGATGATCCGGTCGGAGGTGGTGGCCACGTGTCCTTCTCCCTTACGTATGCATCCGCAGGAAGCGCTGGCTGACGACGTTCTCGTAGTAGAAGAGGCCCTTGCCGAAGTTGTCCTCGGTCCAGGTGAGGATCTCGGTGTCGGGGTCGACCCAGTAGCCGCCGGTGAAGACCTCGTTGCGGATGCCGAGCGGGTCGAAGAAGTAGATGGTGTTGCCGCGCGTGACGCCGTGGCGCGTCGGGCCCTGGTCGATCTGGACGCCGTTGTAGGCGAGCGTGTCGGCGGCCTGGCGGATGTGGTCCCAGTCGTCGAGCCAGTAGGCCCAGTGGTGCAGGGCGCCGTTCGGGCCGTTGACGATGGCGATGTCGTGCGGGGAGCGGGTGTTGCCCGCGAGCCACACGCCGAGCTGGTGGCCGTTGCCGTCGAGCACCTGCTCGGTCATGCGCATGCCGAGCACGTCGATGAAGAACGCCGCGGACTCCGCGACCTCCTCGGCGTTGACCAGCATGTGGTCCATGCGCGGCGGGGCGATGCCGGGCAGGTCGGGCGGCGGGACGGGCGACGGGTTGCGCTTGCCGAGCACGTTGCCGGTCTTCTCGATGTCCCAGACCAGCTCCATGATCTGGCCCGACGGGACCTCGAACCGGATCGACTCGCCCTGGCCGACGGCCTCGCCGCGGCTGACCCGCGACGTCGGGCAGCCGTACGCCTCGACCTTCTTCTCCAGGTCGTGGAGGTCGTCCTCCTCCTCGACGCGGAAGGTGAAGGAGTCCATCCCGGTGCGCGGGTTGTAGCGCATCCGCAGGGAGTGGTGGTCCTCCTCGTCCCAGCACTTGAGGTAGACGCAGTCCTCGGTCCGCCGGACCTGCTGGAGGCCCATGACCTCGGTGTAGTAGGCAGCGGAGAGGTCCAGGTCGGGCGTGCGGACGTCCACGTGGGCCAGGCGCAGGATCCCCATGCCTCGGCTCCTTTCCGGTCCTCCCGGCGTGCTTGACGTCGCGACGCTAACCGCCCTAGCGTTCCGGAAGGAAGCAGTTGCGTTCCGCACATCGGAACGCGGCCCCTTGACTGCGGGCGCGACGGAGGGCACGGAGGGGACACGGCATGGCGGACCCGATGGCGATGCGCCGCGCGGTCGCCGGCTACGTCGAGGGCGTCCACCGCGCCTACCTGCAGCAGGCGACGACGTTCCCGCCGGCGGTGCAGGGCCGCCTGCCCCTGCTGTCCGCCGGACGCCTCACGGTCGCGGCGGTCGGCGCGCGCAACCTGCACATCCTCGCCACCACCGAGGGCCTCGGTCCGCCGCGCGGGCAGGAGGTGGAGGTGCCGGGGTCGGCCGAGGGGCTCGAGTGGGTGGTGCGGTTCTACGACCCGGTCGTCGTGCCCGCGCTCGGGCTCATCGACGAGTCCGACGGCCCGGCGTCGGAGAAGGTGCGGGCCGCGCTGGGGATCTCCACGGTCGTCTATCACGTCGTCACCCAGCCCGGGTCCGGGCTCTCGCCGCACCACGCCGGCCACGTCGGCTCCGGGCTGGCCAGCGCGCACTCGGCGGCCGCGCGCGACTTCGAGCGCCTGCGCGACCGGGCCCGCGGGCGCGAGGCGCTCGTCGACGAGATGGAGGGTGCGGCGGTCGCCGGCCTGCCGCGCGCCCAGGTGCTGCTGGCCCGCGCGATCCGCCCGCACGACGCCGCGGTCGGCGAGGCCGTCGACGCCGCCCTGCGCCCGGGCGCCACGCCCGACCCGGACGCGGTGCGCAAGGTGCTGCTCGCGAGCTTCATCCAGGAGCCGGCGTGAGCCCGTCATGAGCGATGCGCCCCTGCAGACGGTCACCAACGCTGCGCGCCTGCTCAAGGCGTTCCTCACCCGCGAGGAGTCGCTCGGGGTCTCCGAGCTCGCGCGGCGCCTGGGCCTGGGCAAGAGCGCGGTGCACCGGCTGCTCGTCACGCTGGCCGCGGAGGGGCTCGTCGAGCAGGACCCGCACACCGGCGGCTACCGCCTCGGGCTCGTCGTCTTCGAGCTCGGCGAGGCGGTGCGGGTGCACATGGACCTGCACGCCGCGGCCGGCTCCGTGCTCGCCCACCTCCGCGAGGAGACCGGCGAGTCCACGCAGGTCGGCATGCTCGACGGCCACGACGTCGTCTACGTCGACCGCCTCGAGTCGAGCCACGCGCTGCGGCTGTTCACCGAGACCGGCCGGCGCGTGCCGGTGCACTGCACCAGCTCGGGCAAGGTGCTCATGGCCTTCGCGTCCGAGCCGGTCCGCGAGCGCTTCCTCGCGACCGCGACCCTGGCCCGCCACACCCCGCACACGATCACCGACCCCGACGAGCTGCGCCGGGCGCTGGCCACCGTGCGCGCCCGGGGCTGGGCCGACGCCGTCGACGAGCGCGAGATCGGCGTGGCGTCCCTCGCGGCGCCCATCCGCGACGCGCGCGGCGTCGTCGTCGCCGCGATCGGCATCGGCGCGCCGGTCAGCCGGTTCCGCGCCATCCCGCGCAAGCGCCTGGCCCGCACGATCGTCGAGGCCGGTGAGGCCGTGTCCCGCCGCCTCGGCTGGTCGGAAGAGGCACCCCTACTCGAGAAGGAGAGCTGAGTGGCCGTCACCGACGCCCCGGTAGATCCGATCAAGGCGAAGGCGCGCGCACTCTTCGAGGCGCGGCGCACGCGGGTGCCGATCCCGCCGTTCACCGACAGCGAGCCCGACCTCGGGATGGCCGACGGCTACGCGATCCAGCAGGAGCTCGTGCCGCTGCTGCTCGCCGACGGCGACCGGGTCGTCGGGCACAAGGTGGGCGTCACGTCGGCGGCGATGCAGAAGATGATCGGCATCGACACCCCGGACTACGGCCCGACCCTGGCGTCGACGGTCTACCGCGACGGCGACGCGATCCCGCTCTCGCGGTTCATCCAGCCCAAGGTCGAGGCCGAGATCGTCTTCGTGCTCGGCGAACGGCTGCAGGGCCCGGGCATCCGGCCGACCGACGTCGCGCCCGCGATCGCCGGGGTCGCGGCGGCGATGGAGATCGTCGACTCGCGCATCGTCGACTGGCGGATCAAGCTCGCCGACACCGTCGCCGACATGGCGTCCAACGGTGCGGTCGCGATGTCCTCGCGGCTCGTGCCGCTCGCGGGGCTCGACACCCGGCTCATCGGGATGACGTTCACCCGCAACGGCGAGCTCGTCGACACCGGGGCGGGCGCCGCGGCGCTCGGGGACCCGCTGGCGGTGGTGGCGTGGCTGGCGAACGTGCTCGGCGAGGCCGGCGTGGCGCTCGAGCCCGGCCACACGATCATGACCGGGGCGCTGCACGCGGCGGTCCCGATGGCCGCGGGCGACGTGTTCCGCGCGGAGTTCGACCGGCTGGGACCGGTGACGATCAGGGTGGTGGAGTGACCATGGCCGATGTCCACGAGCTGGCGTCCCGGCTGACCAAGGCCGTCACCGAGCGCACCGCGATCGACCCGCTCACCGACGACGTCCGCGACCTCGACCTCGAGACGGGCTACGCCGTCCAGCGCGTGCTGCGCGAGCAGGCCGGACCGCGGGCGGGCTGGAAGCTCGGGGTGACGTCGCGGGCGAAGCAGGCCCAGGTCGGGGTGTCCGACCCGGTCTTCGGTTTCCTGCCGGGTGCCGCGGCGCTCGACCTCGGCGCGCCCCTGCGCACCGGGGAGCTGATCCAGCCCCGCGCCGAGCCGGAGATCGTCTTCGTGCTGGGCCGGGACCTCGCCGGCGAGCACGTCACCGCGGCCGACGTGCTGTCGGCGACCTCCGGGCTCGCGGTGGGCATCGAGATCCTCGACTCCCGGTTCCGTGACTACCGCTTCACCATGGCCGACGTCGTCGCCGACAACACCTCGGCGGCCCGCTTCGTCGTCGGCACGCCGGTGCCCGCGGCGGGCATCGACGTCCGCCTGGTCGGCGTGCTCCTGGAGAAGAACGGCCAGCTCGTCGCGACCGCGTCGGGCGCGGCGTCCCTGGGCCACCCGGCGGCGGCCGTGGCCTGGCTGGTGCGCCGCCTCGCCGCGTCGGGGGAGGGCCTCGCCGCCGGGGAGGTCGTCCTGTCCGGTGGCCTGACCGCCGCCACCCCCGTCGTCGCCGGCGACGTCGTGACCGTGACCATCGACCGCCTCGGGACGGTCGAGCTCGCCTGTACGTGAGTGGTTTTCCCGGCTGCAGCCGTGGATTTCGCTCACGAGGACCGGAGGCAACGCCATGCCGCTCGTGCAGATCACCCTCGCCCGGGGCCGCAGCCCCGAGCAGCTCGCCGCGCTGGGGGAGGAGGTCACCGCCGCGGTGACGCGCGCGGTGGGCGCCCCGGCCGAGAACGTCCGGGTCGTCGTCACCGAGTGCGAGCCGGAGCACTGGTTCGTGGGCGGTGAGTCGCTGGCGTCGCTGCGGGCCTCGGGCCGGCGGTGAGCCGGTCGTGAGCTGGGTGCGCGTCGACGCGCCGGGCGTCGTGACCAGCGACGACGGCCGGCGCTTCGTCGTGGTCGCGGTCGACGACGGCTACCGGGTCGTCGACGCCGTGTGCCCCCACAACCGCGGCCCGCTCGAGCAGGGCTGGGTCCGGGACGGGCGCACCCTCGTCTGCCCGTGGCACTGGTACCGCTTCGACCTGGACACGGGGGCGTGCCCGACCTCGCCGCAGCACGTGCTCGGCGTCTACCCCCTGCGCGAGGTGGACGGCGTGCTGCACGCCGACGTCGGGGACCCGCCGCGGGCGCTGTCCTGGTCGGAGCGCCTGCGCGCCCACGCCCGGGAGTGACCGGTCCCCTGTCCGGACCGCGTCGGGGAAACGGCGCCCTCGTCGTGATCGGCGGCGGGGTATGTTGCCGCGCGTGTCCTCCCCCTTCGGCGGCTCCGGGTCCGAGGACCCCCAGCGCTCCGAGTCGTTCGGCTCCCAGCCCACCCAGCACGGCCCGACGGCCGACCCCTCGGCGGCCCAGGGAGGCCAGGGCGCCCCGGCGCCGGGTCAGGGGCAGTACGGCCAGTCCGGCCCGCAGCCCTACTACGGCGGCTACGAGCAGCAGGGGTACGGCCAGCAGGGGTACGGCCAGCAGCAGGGGTACGGCCAGCCCTACGCCCAGCCCGGCTACGACCCGCAGCAGGGCTACGGGCAGCCGGGCTACGGCCAGCCGGGCTACGGCCAGCCCTACGGCCAGCCGGGGTACGGCCAGCCGGGATACGGGCAGCCGGGGTACGGCCAGCCCTACGGTCAGCAGGGGTACGGGCAGCCGGGCTACGGGGCGCCCTACGGCCAGCCCGGCTACAACCCCTACGGCCAGCCCGGCTACGGCCAGCAGCCGCCGAGGAAGAACAAGGCGCTGCCCTGGATCCTCGGTGGGGTGGCCGTCCTGGTCGTCGCGATCGTGGCGGTCGTCGTCCTGGTCGTGACGCTCGGCGGCGGGCCCGTGCAGGCGGCCTCGGCCCGGTCGGTGCCGATCCCCGACGCGAACCCGGCGGGCGTCACCGACGTCCTCACCCTCGACGGCTCGGGCTCGGTGTCGGCGCTGCAGGTCAACGCGACGATCTCGCACCCGTACACCTGTGACCTCGTGGTCTCGCTGCGCTCCCCGCAGGGGGCGACGGCCGTGCTCGCCGACAGCAACGACTGCGACCGCAACCGCCCCGGCCTCGTCCTGGCGCTCGACAGCCGCCAGCCCGGCAGCCCGCTGGCCCCGCTCGTCGGCCAGCAGGTCCAGGGCCCGTGGACGCTGGTCGTCGCCGACGGTGTCGCGATCGACCGCGGCACGCTCGACGGCTGGAACATCACCGCCGAGCGCTGACCGTCGACCGGCCCGGAGCTGAGGCGTTCTCAGCAACTCGCGCAGGACTGTCAGGGGTCGGGTCTACCGTCGAACACATGAGCGAACAGGTGATGGGGCCAGAGGCACGGGCCGCGCTCGAACGCGCCCGCCTCGGCGAGGTCGCCCGTCGACGCGAGAGCTACACACGGCTGGAGCAGGTCGCCGAGCTCGATCGGTCCGCGGTCGCGGAGGTGACCGGCGACCGCTCGACCGAGCGGCTGCTCGAGGAGCTCTGGCGAATCAGCGCCGCGGAAGCCCGCCGCGCGGTCGCCGAGTCCCGCGACCTGTGCCCCCGGCGCTCGTTGCTCGGCGAGGCACTGCCGCCCCGGTTGCCCTGCACCGCCACCGTGGCTGCCTCCGGGGAGATCGGGCCGGCCCACATCGCGATCATCCGCGCCACCATGCGACGGCTCGACGGCGTCGAGGGCCTCCCGGCGCACGCGTGGGCCGACGCGGAGCAGGCCCTGGCCGACGAGGCCACGCGGTGGGGACCGCGGGGACTGCAGGCCGTGGCCGACCGACTGCTCGCCCACCTCGACCCCGACGGGGACGAGCCGCCCGAGGAGGCCCGGAGCCGGGACGACGAGCTGCTGGTCACCCGTCGGCGCAACGGCACCCTGCTGTTCCGCGGGCGCATGGGCGACCCGGTGGACGGCGAGGCGTTCCTCGAGGTCATCGACGGGCTCGCCACCCGGTGCGGGCCCGAGGACCAGCGCGAGCTCGCGCTGCGCCGCGTCGACGGGCTCAAGGACCTCGTCGCCGACGCCCGCAGCCCCCGCGGCATCGCCGGCGACACCACCGGCCCCGACCCCGATGGTCGACCCGAGGGCGACGGCGAGGTGCCGACAGCGTTGCTCCCTGAGCCGCGCCGCGCCGACCCCGCCGAGGGTGCGTCGCGGGTCGAGCGGCCCGGCAGGGCGCTGCTGACCATCACCATCGACCACCGGTGGCTCCGCCAGGCCCTCGGGGAGCGGGGCGGCTACGGGTTGCTCGATTCCGGAGCGCGGGTCCACCCCGCCACCGCCCGTCGCTGGGCCTGCGACGCCGAGATCATTCCCGTGGTCCTCGGCTCCCGGTCCGAACCCCTCGACGTCGGTCGCACCCGGCGCACCGCCACCGACGCCATCCGCCGGGCGCTCGACCTGCGCGACGGCGGTTGCGCCTTCCCCGGATGCGCCCGCCGGCCCCGCCGCTGCCAGGCCCATCACGTCGATCACTGGCTCGACGGCGGCGACACGGCGCTCGACAACATGTGCCTGCTGTGCTCGTTCCACCACCAGCTGATCCACCACGGCCACTGGACGACTCGGATGATCGACGGGCGGCCCTGGTTCACCCCGCCCTGGGTGATCGACCCCGACCGACGGCCTCGACCCGGCGGACGGCCCCGCGTCCCCACCTGACGGGAGGAGTGGAGCGGTACCCGATCTCCGGAGGACGGTCAGTGCTCCGGCTCGTGCCCCAGGGCGGTCTCGCCGGTGGTGGTCACCTCGCCGGTCCAGCCGCACGAGCCGCACCAGCAGTAGAAGCGGCGGGCGTCGCCCTCCCAGAACTCGGTCGCGAGCCCGAGGTCGCGGGCGCACGCCGGGCAGAACCGGGGGGCGTCGCGGCGGTGGGCCTCGACGTCCGCGGCGAACCGGCGGTCGATCCGGGCCCCGGGGGAGCCGTCGGGCGGCCGGGGCGGGGGCTGCGGAGGGGGAGGTGTCACCGCGGGATCAGCCCCGAGTCGACCTGCGCCGAGGTGTCGGGGGCGAGGGTGGCCGTGCCGATCCCGCCCTCGGGGGTGAAGGACGGGCGCCCGGCCTCCTTGTCGGCCTCCACCCGCGCGGCCGCCGAGAGGTGGACCTGGGTGATCGTGTCGAGCGCAGGGGAGTAGCGCGTCGAGCCCATGCGGCAGAAGTCGAGCGCGAACCCGGCGCCGCCGGCGTGGAACTTGTCCTTCTCGCAGGGCAGGTCGATGCGCTCGTGCGGCTCGCGGATGGTGCCCAGCGGGTCCTCGCCCTTGGCGACCGCGGCCATCTGCTGGCGGAACATCTTGCGCAGCATCGCGACGCCGATGTCCGAGCGGCCGAGGTGCTCGGTGGTCCGGTCGGTGATCGGTCCCTGCGTCACCCAGGCCATGATGTCCTGGCCCTCGACGTAGTTGACGACGTGGTGGCCCCGCTCGTCGAACACCGGGATCTCGTAGTCGGGCACCCTCTCCTGCGCCACCGGCTCGTACCCCTCGGGGGCGTGGACGGTGTAGAGCATGAACCGGGTGGTCGTCCGATTGATCGGCACGCGGATCTGCATCTGGTGGATGCCGCCGCCCCCGACGCGCATGTTGTAGGGGAAGACGAGCGGGTGCCCGACCTTCCAGTCGTCGTTGTCCTCGCTGGCCCCGGCGAGCACGCGGCGCTTGATGATGCCCCACTCGAAGGCGTCGAACCCGATGCGCTGGTGCTTCTTGCCGAACGACGCCGGTGCCTCGAAGCCCTCGTGGCGCCCGATGAACTCGAAGTAGCGCCCGTGCAGGTGCTCGACGTGGTGCGGGTCGACGGCGTTCTCCATGACCTGCACGTAGTTGCAGGGGATGTCGGCCCAGCCGATGTCGCGGAAACCGTCCATGACGTAGACGTCGAAACGCGGCAGCAGCGGCGCCGGGTCCGGCCCGACGTAGGCCCACACGAGCCCGCCGAGCTCCTCGACCTTGCCGGCGGTGGCCCGCACGCGCTCCTGGAAGTTGGTGTTGTCCTTCTCCGCGGGCTGGTCGGTGCACGCGCCGTCGGTGTCGAACTTCCAGCCGTGGTACGGGCAGCGCAGGCCGTCGCCCTCCACGACGCCGTAGGCCATCGACGCCTTCCGGTGCGGGCAGGGCTCCGGGATGATCCCGTAGCGCCCGGACGGCGAGCGCCAGAGCGCGAAGAAGTCACCGAGCAGCTCGACCCGCTTCACCGGGAACTCCTCGAGCTCGCGGGTGAACGCGACGGGGTACCAGTAGCGGCGCAGCACCTCGCCCATCGGCGTGCCGGCCTCGACGGCGGTGAGTTCCTCGTTCTGCTCGGCGGTCAGCACGTGAGCCCTCCCGGGGTGTGGCGGTGCCCCGACGCTAGGCAGCCGCCGCACCGGCGAGAAGGGTTCCGTCCCGCTCCGCGGGATGGTGCGCTGCGCGCAGGTGAGCAGAAAGGAGTGCTCCAGCACTCATTTCTGCTCACCTGCCGCAGGCACCCGGAAGCGCCGGCGGTAGGCCAGCGGCGACAGGCCGACCGTCTCGCCGAGGTGGGCCCGCAACGACGCCGCCGTGCCCAGGCCGACGGCCGCGGCGACCCGGTCGACGGGCAGGTCGGTGCCCTCGAGCAGGCGCCGCGCGTGGGCGAGGCGCTGGGCGACCAGCCAGGCGTGGGGCGAGGTCCCGGTCTCGGCGCGGAAGCGGCGGGTGAAGGTGCGGACGCTCATCGCCGCGTGCGAGGCGAGGGCCGCGACGTCGAGGTCCTCGTCGAGGTGCTCGAGCGCCCAGGCCCGCGCTCCGCCGGTGGTGCCGGTGGTCCCCACGCCGGCGCGGGGGAGCGGGTGGTCGATGAACTGGGCCTGCCCGCCGTCGCGCCACGGCGACACGACGAGGTGGCGGGCGACGGCGTTGGCGACCTCCGCGCCCTGGTCGCCGCGCAGCACGTGCAGGCACAGGTCGAGACCGGCGGCGAGGCCCGCCGAGGTGGCGACGTCCCCGTCGTCGACGAACAGCACGGACTCGTCGACGTCGAGGTCGGGGTGCAGGCGGCGCAGGTCGCCGGCCCGGGCCCAGTGGGTGGCGACCCGGCGCCCGGCGAGCCGCCCGGCCGCGGCGAGCACGAACGCGCCGGTGCAGATCGACATCCAGCGGGCGTGCGCGGGCACGGTGGCGAGCGCGGCGAGGAGGTCGTCGGGCAGCGCGCCGTCGCGGCGGGCCGGCACGTAGTGCGTGCCGGGGACGATCACCGTGTCGGCGACCGCGAGCGCCTCCGTGCCGTGCTCGAGCAGCAGCGAGAAGCCCGCGGTGGACGCGACGCGCTCCTCGAGGCCGCACACCCGCACGTCGTAGAGCGGGCCGTCCGGTCCCTCCGCGGTCCCGAACACCTGCGGCGGGATCTGCAGGTCGAAGCCGACCACCGGGGGCAGGGCGAGGACGGCGACGACGTGCGGTCGGCCGGCGGCAGCGGGCATGGCCGGATTCTTGCACGAGTTGGCGTTCCGGCCACTGGCTCGGCGCGCGCTCCTGGCGCAGGCTGTCCCCTCGTGACCGAGACGCGGCCCGACCCCCCGGCCCCGAGCCCGCCCCGCACCCGCTCCTCCGCCTGGCCCTGGGCCGTCGCCGCGACCGCGTTCGTGACCCTGCTCGGCGCGTCGGGCTTCCGCTCCGCGCCCGGGGTGTTCGTCGAGCCGCTGCACGCGGAGTTCGGCTGGTCGACGGCGACCATCTCGTCGGCGGTGTCGCTGAACCTGCTGCTCTACGGGCTCATGTCGCCCTTCGCGGCGGCGCTGATGGAGCGCTTCGGGATGCGGCGCGTCGTCTCGATCGCGCTCGTGCTCGTGGCGGTGGGCAGCGGGCTGACCGTCTTCATGACGGCGTCGTGGCAGCTCATCCTGCTGTGGGGCGTGCTCATCGGTGGGGGGACCGGGTCGATGGCGCTGGCGTTCGTCGCCGTCGTCACCGGGCGCTGGTTCGTGCAGCGCCGCGGCCTGGTGTCCGGCGTGCTCACCGCGGCACAGGCGGCGGGCGGGCTCGTGTTCCTGCCGCTCATGGCGTCGCTCGCGGGCTCCGTGGGCTGGCGCGCGGCGTCCCTGGTGATCGCGGCCGGGGCCCTGCTCGTCGTGCCGCTGGTCCTGCTGTTCCTGCGCGACCGGCCGTCCGACGTCGGGACCGTGGCCCACGGCGCGGACCCGGCGGTGGACGAGCCCACCGAGGTCGTGACGACGGGCGCGGCCCGGCGGACCGTCACCGTCCTCGCCGACGCCGCTCGCACCGGCACGTTCTGGCTGCTCGCGGGCGGGTTCGCGATCTGCGGCGCGACCACCGTCGGCCTGCTCAACACCCACTTCGTGCCCGCCGCCCACGACCACGGCATGCCGGCGACGACGGCGGCGGGCCTGCTCGCGGTGGTCGGCGTCTTCGACGTCGTCGGCACGATCGCGTCCGGCTGGTTCACCGACCGCGTCGACCCGCGCAAGCTGCTCGCCGTCTACTACCTGCTGCGCGGCGGGTCGCTGGCGGTCCTGCCGTTCCTGCTCGCGCCGACCGCCGCCCCGCCGCTGTGGGCGTTCATCGTCTTCTACGGGCTGGACTGGGTCGCGACCGTCCCGCCGACCGTGGCGCTGTGCCGCGAGCGGTTCGGCGCCCGCGCCCCGATCGTCTTCGGCTGGGTCTTCGCCGCCCACCAGCTCGGCTCGGCGATCGCCGCGGTCGGGGCCGGTCTCATCCGGGACGTCACCGGCGACTACGACGGCGCCTGGTGGGCCGCGGGCGTGCTCTGCGTCGTGGCCGCCGGGCTCTCGCTCGCGATCTCCCGGCGGGCGGGGATAGCGTCGGTGCGGTGACGATCTCCGTGCACCCCCCGGCCGGCGACCGCGACTGGGGCGGTCGGCTCCCGCGCAACGAGACGCTCGACCTCGACGACGACCAGCGCGCCGCCCGCGAGGAGATCCTCGAGCGCTCCGCGCGCTGGGCCGAGCGTTCCGGGTTCGCGCCGACCGACGACGCGGGCGGGCTGATCGGCCCCTTCAACGCGTTCGCGCTGCGGCCCGCGCCCGGGCGGGCGTTCAACCGCTGGGTGCAGACCGACCAGCGCGGCTCGTCGCTCTCGGCGCCGATCCGCGAGGTCGTCATCCTCACCGTCGGGGTCGCCTGGCAGGCCGACTACGAGGTCTACGCCCACGTCGCGGTCGCGCGGACCGTGGGGCTGTCCGAGACCGTCATCGCCGGGCTGCGCGCCGGGGACACCGACGGCTTCGCGCCCGATGAGCTCGCCGCCCACCGCTTCGCCGAGGAGCTCGTGCGCACCCACCGCGTCACCGACGCGACCTACGCCGCCGCCGTCGCGGCGTTCGGCCGCGACGGGGTGCTCGACCTGGTCCACCTCGTCGGCATGTACCTCGCGACCTCGGCGCTGCTCAACGCGTTCGAGGTCCCGGCGCCGCCGATCCCGGCGCCCTAGCCTCTCGGCATGGCGGCGCGCCCGAGCTGGGAGCTGACCTCGGTGCGCAACGCCGCGCGCCTGCTCAAGGAGTTCTCGGTGACCGACCGGGAGCTGGGGGTCGCCGAGCTCGCCCGCCGTCTCGGCCTGGGGACGAGCACCGTGCACCGCCTGCTCGCGACCCTCGCCGACGAGCGCCTGCTCGAGCGCGGCCCGACCGGCACCTACCGGCTCGGGCTGGCGGTGCACGAGCTCGGGGCGTCCGTCGCGCCGCACGTCGGGCTGCACGAGGCGGCGATGCCGGCGATGGCGGGCCTGCGCCACGCCACCGGCGAGACCGTGCAGCTCGCGGTGCTCGACGGCCTGCACTCGGTGTACGTCGAGCGCCTCGAGAGCCCGCACACCGTGCGCATCTTCGCCCGCGTCGGGACGCGGCTGCCGGCGACGACGACGAGTACGGGCAAGGTCCTGCTCGCCGCCCTGTCGCCCGCGGACCTCGACGCCCGGCTCGCAGACTGGACCCCCGAGCGGCCCACCCCGCACTCCATCGCCGACCCCGCCACGCTGCGCCGGCGCCTGCGCGAGATCGCCGCACGGGGCTGGGCCGACAACCGCGAGGAGAGCCGCCTGGGCGTCGTGTCGGTGGGCGCGCTGATCCGCGACGGGGCGGGGGCGCCGGTGGCCGCGGTCAGCGTCGCCGTCCCCGTCGACCGGGCCGCCGCCGCGACGATGCGCCGCTACACGACGCTCGTGACCGACACCGCCGACGTCATCACCCGGCGGCTCGCCGCTGGAGCAGGAGGCTGACGAAGGCGACGAGCGCGAGCAGCGCGACGATGCCGGCGAAGACGACGCCCGCGGTGACCGGCCCGAACGCCGCGGACGCGACGCCCTCGCCGACCACGGGCAGCGAGATGCCGACGTAGAGCACGAGGAAGAAGCTCGACGCGACCTCGCTGCGCCGCTCCGGCGGGCTGCCGGCGTTCACCGCGCCCAGCCCGGCGCGGAAGCTCATGCCCTGCCCGACGCCCGCGACCGCGGCCCCGGCCACGAGCAGCGCGAGCGAGGCCAGCGCGAGCGCGGATCCGACGCCGGCGGCGCCGACGACGAGCGCGGCGCAGCCGACGAGCAGCGAGCGGCGCTCCGGCAGCCGCGACGACGCGATCTGCCCGATCGTCGACGCCCCGAGCAGCGTGAACACGACGAGCCCGGTGACGAGGTGGTCCCGCACGCCGAGGACCTGGCCGAGGAACGACGCCGAGACCGCGGTGAACAGGCCGAGCACCGCGAACCCGGCGAACCCGGCGATGGCCGCGCGCACGAACACCCCGCGGACCTCGGGCGGCACCGCGACCCGCTGCGGGCGCCAGCTGACCGGGCCGTCGGTGCGCTCGGTCGGGTCGACCACCCGCCACAGGAACGCCCCGACCACCAGCACCATGCCGATGTGCACCGCGTACGGGAGGGACAGCGGTGCGGGCAGGTACTCGGCGAGGGCGCCGGCGACGACGGGGCCCAGGCCCAGCCCGAGCATGTTCACGCAGGCGGCCGCGAGGCTGTAGCGGCTCTGCCGGCCCGCCGGCGCCAGGTCGACGAGGGCGGCGGTGGCCGTGCCGGTGAAGATGCCGGCCGAGAGCCCGGAGAGCACGCGCCCGGCGAAGAGCGCCGGGACGCTGTCCGGGACGAGGAACACGGCGCTGGAGACGGCGGCCAGCGCGAGGCCCGGCAGCAGCACGGCGCGGCGCCCGAGCTGGTCGGACAGCCGCCCGAAGAACAGCAGGGCCAGCATCACGCCCACGGCGTACGTCGCGAAGACGAGGGTCACCACGACCCCGCCGAACCCGAGCTCCTGCTCGTAGATCGGGTAGAGCGGCGTCGGCAGCGTCGCGCCGAGCATCGTGACCAGGAACGCGAGGGCGACGACCACCGCGGCCGTCGGGCCCCGCAGTCCCCGGGCGGGGCGGGTGGTCTCGGTCGACGAGCTGATGGTGGTTCTCCGTCCGGCGGTGCGCGATCGCACGCCGGACGGCGTTCCCCCGCCGCGCCGGCCCCATACCGGCGCGACCGGGGGTGTGACCGGACTAGCGCCCCGGGATCGGCTTGCCGGAGAACAGGTACTTCTGCGCCAGCGCCACCGGGTCGTACGCGGCCGGCGTCGCCTCCTCGGGCGCGGCGGTCACCGTCACGGGGCGGGTCTGCACGATGCAGACCGGGTCGCCGGCCCGCCGGTGCCGGCTGATCACCCACTCCACGTCCACCGGGTGGCCGTAGTGGTCCTCGATGGCGCGGACCGCGGCGCAGATCGCGCCGATCTGCTCGTCGTCGAGCACGCGGCGGTCCGCCAGCTTGGCCGGCATGTCGATCTCGGTGACGGCGCCGACCGCGAAGTCGAACGCCGACACGATCCGCTTGTGCGCGACGTCGTACTTGAGGACCCGGCCGTCGGCCTTGCCGATCTCGACGTGGTCGGGATCGACGAGGCCCTGCACGATCGCCTCGCCCCAGCCCCAGCTGGTCTCGACGACGATCCGGTCGGCCTTGCCGGTCACCGGGTGGACCGAGAACGCCACGCCCGACGCGCGGGCGTGGATGAGCTCGATGACCCCGACGGCGATCGGCATCGCGTGGTGGCTGATGCCGCGGCGCAGCCGGTAGGCGAGCGCCCGGCCGGTGAACAGCGAGCCCCAGCAGTTGCGGACCGCGTCGAGCACCCGCTCGATGCCCGACACCCCGAGGTAGGTGTCGAAGATGCCGGCGAACGAGGCGTCCGCGGCGTCCTCGCCGGTGGCCGACGAGCGCACCGCGACCGGCACGTTGACGTCGACGGCGCGCAGGCAGAGCTCCTCGTAGGCCTCGGTGAGCCGGGCGGTGAGGTGCTCGCCGATCGGGGTGTCGCGGAACATCGCGCGGATCGCGGCCGAGGCCTCCTCGACCTCCGCCTCGGACGGTGTCGCGCCGAGCCGCTCGATCACCGCGTCGATCCGCGCGTCGAGGCCCGACTCGGAGCAGTGCCGGGCGTAGGCGTCGACGGTGACGGCGAAGCCCTGCGGGACCTCCACCCCCGACTGCAGGAGCTCCGCGAGCCGCCCCATCTTCGAGCCGCCGGCCGCGATCGCGCGCTGCGGGTCGACCTCGTCGATCCAGACGACGGCGTCGCAGCTGTGCACGGGCTCGGCCGTCCCGCTGGTACCGCTGCTCCCGCTGGCCTCGGGGGACCCGAGGGGGTCGGTCACGCTCATGGCTGCCTCCGGCGCGGCGGTCACCCGGCGACCCCCGCAGGGGTCTCGGCGACGCCGGACGTGGTGGTGGGTGCCTTCGTGAGGATGGTGACGGTGCCGTTCGTCCCGTCGACCTCGATCTCGTCGCCGTCGGAGATCGACAGCGTCGCGACGCCGACCGCGGTGACCGTCGGGACGCCGTACTCGCGCCCGACGATCGCCGCGTGGGACAGCATGCCGCCTCCGTCGCACACCGCACCCGCGATCTTGCCGAAGGCCGGCGTCCAGTTCGGCGACGTCGACTCGCAGACGAGGATCGAGCCGGGCTCGAGGCGGTGCAGGTCGTCGGAGGACTGCAGCACCCGGGCGATGCCCCGCGCCGTGCCCTTCGCGGCCGCGACGCCGGACATCACGGTCTGCCGGGCCGCGTCGGGGTTCTGCACGGCCTTGATCGACTGCGGGTTCAGCCCGAAGATCTCGATGAGGATCGGGTCCTCGACCGCCTCGGGGATGGTGCCGAGCACCTTGGGCATCTCGCCGCGCTTGGCGTGCCAGTGGTCGAAGTACTGGCGGCGGTCGGCGACGAGGCTCTTGAGCTCGCCCGCGTAGGGCCGGCGTCCGGCGGCGACGTCCATGAGCTCCGGCCAGAACAGGTAGAGCATGTCGTCCTTGTGGTCGGCGCCCTGGCGCCGCGCCAGCTCCTGGCAGCCCCACCGCAGCGGGAGCATGACCTTGAGGTCGATGTAGTAGTTGTGGTCGTCCTGCCACCAGGGGAAGTTGGCCTCCTGGTTGGACCGCAGGCCGGCGTCGAAGACGGCCTGCTCCTCCCGGGTCAGGCCCGACCGCGCGTTCTCGATGGCCGTGTCGCGCTCGGCGAGCGCGTTGCGGGCGGCGGCCTCGAAGTCGTGGTCCTCGGGTCGCTTGAGGAAGGTCTTGACCAGGCCCAGGGCGACCGAGTTGTCCTCGATCCAGCTCGGGACGCCGACGTCGCAGGTCGCCTCCGCGCGCCAGCCGTAGACCTGCAGGAAGTCGTCGAACTCGGTCAGCCAGGTCGACGCGGCGCCGCCGTGGCGCGCGAGGGCGTCGCGCAGCTCGTGCGGCTCGTGGGTCTCGAAGACGTCGGCGAGGCCCAGCTGCCGGGCGCGGCCGGCGAGCCGGTCCAGCTCGCGGTCCGTCTCCATGATCTTGGTGTCCTCGCCCTGGAGGAACTTGCCGATCTCGTTGGGGTTGATCCCCATGTCGGCGCAGGCCCCGTAGAAGCCGAGGAAGTTGGCGAGCATCGGGTACATGACGCCGAAGTGGATCTCCATGGCGCGCTTGTGGTAGCGGCGGCCCTGGCCCAGCAGGTCGCTGAGGTCCGGCGTGCCGGCGAAGTCCACGCCGCGGAAGTACTGCCAGGTGGCCTCGAGCTCGTCGCGGCCGCTCTCCCAGATCGAGCGGTAGTTCTGCAGGAAGTGGGGGAGGTTCGTCGCGATGCGGTTGGCGCGCGCACCGATCTCGCGGGGATCGGTCTCGGGGAGCGCACAGCCGTAGAGGTGCGTGCCGGCGAACCGGGCGGTGACGCCGCGCCCCGGGGGCAGGGGCAGCGACTCGGCGGCGTGCTGGGTGCCCCAGCAGTAGCCGTCGCCGCTCCACAGCGTCGCCGCGAGCGGGGTCAGGCCGCGCGACCAGTGGAAGTCGAGGAACCAGAACCCCTGCTCGTCGCCCGGCCGGAAGGGGCTCGCCGGGTCGACGATCCACGGCATCTCGAAGTGCTCGGGCCGGTATCCCGGGTACCACTCGCCCGTGGCGAACTCGTCCACCGGCACCACGTTGGCCATCTGATCCTCCTCGACGATGAGCGCCCGATCACCGTTCATCGCCGCGCCGCTGTGAGGCAAGCAACACGTTCCGCCACCGCGAACGTTGCCCGCCGCCGAACGGGCCTCTGGTGTGCCACTCGTGGACCCCTAGGGTCACGCGCCGTGGGAGATCGTGCGGACCCGCTCCTCGCCGTCGTCGTCGGGGCCACCGGCGCGCTGGGCGGGGCGATCGTGCGCCGGCTGCGGGACCGCGGCCTGCCGGTGCTCGCCGTCGCCCGGTCCGCGGAGGCGGTCGCGGCGCTGGCCGCCGACGACGAGGGCGTGCTCCCCTGCGCCGCGGACATCGGCGACGACGCCTCCGGCCCGGTGATCGCCGAATCCCTGGCGGCGCGCGGGCTGCCGGTGCGGATGGTCGTGCAGGCCGCGGGCCTGCCGGCGCTGGGTGGCCTCGACGCCGTGGAGCCGGCGGCGCTGGGCGCGGCGGTCGCGCTCAAGGTCGGCGGCCTGCTGCGCCTGGTCCGCGCGGCCGAGCCGTGGCTGGGGGAGGGCTCGCGGATCGTCGCCCTCGGCGGGCACTACGGCGCCGAGCCCTCGCCGCACGTGCCGGGGGCGGGGGTCACCAACGCGGCGCTCGCGAACCTCGTCCGCCAGCTCGCCGACGCGTACGGACCGCGCGGGATCACCGCGCACCTCGTCGCCCCCGGGCCCGCCGACACCGAGCGCCTGCGCCGGCTCTCGACCGCGCAGGCCGAGGTCCGGGGCGTGGACGTCGAGGCGGTCCTCGCCGAGCGGCGCGCCGAGTCCCCGCTGGGCGCGCTCGTCACCCCCGAGCAGGTCGCGTGGGCCGTCGCGACCCTCCTCGACCCCGAGGCCTCGGCCCTCACCGGCTCCACCCTCGCCCTCGACATGGGGGCGCGCCGGGGCGTCTGACCCCGGCGTCAGGGCGGCGCCACCGCCATCACGGCCTCGACGACCGCGGGCCCGTGGCCGAGCACGGCGTCGTTGTGGTCCGCGCCGGGCACGGCCACGACCCGCCCGCCGGCCGCCGCGGCCACCGCCCGGCTCTGGGCCGGCGGGATGATGCGGTCGGCCTCGCCGAGGACCACGACCGTCGGCACGCGGGTGCCCGCCACGGTCTCGACGACGGGGAAGCGGTCGGTCAGCAGGGCGCGGACCGGCAGGAACGGGTAGGCGAGCTCGCCGACGGCGGCGAGGTCGATGAACGGCGAGCGCAGCACCATCCCGGCGGGCGGCGCCTCCGTCGCGAGCCGGGCGGCCACCGCCGACCCGAGGCTCTCGCCGAGGTGGATCAGCCGGTCCGGGGCGACGCCGCGCTCGCGGACGAGGTGCTCGCGGGCCGCGCGGGCGTCGGCGAGCAGCCCGTCCTCGCTCGGGCGTCCCGGGTTGCCGCCGAAGCCCCGGTAGTCGAACAGCAGCACGTCGAGCCCGCGTGCGGTGAGCGCGGCGGCGAGGGGCGCGCGCAGCGACCGGTCGCCGGCGTTCCCGTTCGTCACCAGCACCGTGACGTCGCGGCGCTCGCCCTGCGCCGGGGCGAACCACGCGCCGAGGCGCAGCCCGTCGGCGGTGGTGAGCACGACGTCCTCGCCCTGCGCGAGCATCGTGCCTGCCGGCGGGACCGGCCCCGACGAGGGCAGGTAGACCAGCTCACGCTGGAACCACCACAGCCCGCCGACCAGCACGAGCGCCGCCACGACCAGCACCGCGACGACCGTCGCCACCGGTCCGATCAGCGCACGCACCGCCACCCACCTCCCGGTGTCGATGATGACGTGCCCGATTCGTACCGTCTGGCGGAACGAACGGCACGGGGAGTCCGGACCGGGAGGTGCTCGTGGACGTCGCGATCGTCGCCGAGGAGGCCGCGGGGGCGCGCGCCCTGCAGCGG
Source organism: Actinomycetospora straminea (assembly GCF_028737255.1). GTDB lineage: Bacteria > Actinomycetota > Actinomycetes > Mycobacteriales > Pseudonocardiaceae > Actinomycetospora > Actinomycetospora straminea. Next base: position 110,966 of record NZ_JAQZAN010000004.1, read on the forward strand.
GTCGCCCGTAGCGACCACCGTCCCGTCGTCGTGCTCACCGCGAGCAGCCCTGACGACGCCGGCTCGGTGGCCGCGACGGCCGCCGGCCTCGGCGTCCCGACCCTGCCCGCCGACCGCGTCCGCGACCCCGCCCTGGCCGACGACCTGCGCGCCCGCGGCGTGGACGTGCTGCTCAACGTCCACTCGCTGCACCTCGTCCGCCCGGAGGTCCTCGACGCGCCGCGCCTCGGCGCGTTCAACCTCCACCCCGGCCCCCTGCCCGAGTGCGCGGGCCTCAACGCCCCGAGCTGGGCGATCGCGCGGGGCCACACCGAGCACGGGGTGACGCTGCACTGGATGGAGGCCGGGATCGACACCGGCGACGTCGTCGACCAGGTCCGGTTCCCGATCACGCCCGACGACACGGGGCTCACGGTGTCGGTGCGCTGCATCGGCCACGGGCAGGAGCTCGTCGACCGGCTGCTCGGCCACCTCGACGCGGGCACCGTGCCCCGCCACCCCCAGGACCGCAGCGCCCGGCGGTACTTCGGACGCGGGGTGCCGCACGAGGGCCGGGTGCCCTGGTCGGCGCCGGCCGACGAGGTCCTCGCCTTCCTGCGGGCCTGCGACTACGGGCCCTACCCCTCGCCCTGGGGCGTGCCGCGGACCTCCCGGAACGGCGCCGGGGAGATCGGGATCGTGCGCGCGGCGGCCACCGGGCGGTCCTCCGCGGGCCACGCGCCCGGCGAGGTGGACCGCGACGACGAGGGCCCGGTCGTCGCCACCGCCGACACCTGGATCCGCCCGCGCCGGGTCGTCGTCGACGGCCGGGGGACCGACCCGGCCGAGGTGCTGGCGGCGGGGGACCGGCTCTCCTAGCCCGATCCGTCAGACGACCTGCAGGCCCAGCGCCCGGCACACGTCCGCGGCCTGGGCGGTCGACACGATCGCGCCCCGCAGCACCGCCGGCGTGTCCGGGGTGATCTCGCCGAGGTCGGCCCCGCGCAGGTCGGCGCCGGCCAGCCGGGCGTGGGTGAGGTCGGTGCCGCGCAGCGCGCAGTCGGTGAGGACCGCGTCGCGCAGGTCGGCGCCGGACAGGTCGGCGTCGGAGAGGTCGACCCGCTCGAGGCGCCAGCCCCGCAGAGCGGCGTCGGCGAGCCGGGCCAGGGCGAGCGAGCAGCCGTCGACGCTGAAGGTGACCGCGAGGCTGCGCATGCCGGTGAGGTCGGCGCCGATCATGCGGCAGTCGCGGAACGCCGTGTCGGTGAGGCGGGTGCCGACGAGGCGGGCGCGGGAGAGGTCGACGCCGGTGAGGACCGCGTCGGTGAGGTCGGCGTCGGAGAGGTCGGCCTCGGCCAGCGAGCCGCCCTCGACCGTCGCGCCGTCGAGCACCGCGCCGCGCAGCCGCGTCCTCGTCAGCGTGCAGCGCTCGAGCGTCGCGGCGCCGAGGTCGACCCCGGAGAGGTCGAGCTCGGTGAGGTCGCAGCGCCGGAGCACCCACCGGCCGCCGTCGGACAACGCCTCGCGGACCGCCTCGGGGTCGGCGCCGGAGAGGTCGACGTCGGTGACCTCGGGGCCGAGCTCCAGGGCGGCGAGGGGGTCGGTGCGCACGGGCGCCGAGTCTGCTCCTCAGCCGGGGATCGGGGCCCCGGAGGGCACGCCGGCGTCCACGTAGGCCCGGTAGAGCTCCTCCCACGCCGGGGTGCGGCCCCCGGGGGCACCGCCGGGCGTGCCGGCGAGCGCGGCGTCGAGGGCGTCCAGGCACAGGTCCCACCCGGCGGCGTTGCGCGAGGCGCCGTCGCGCTCCTCCATGACGTGGGTGAACGTCAGCCGCGTGCGGCCGTCGCGCAGCGTCTCGACCTCGAACCACAGCTGCTCGCCGCCCCACGAGAACCCCACGCGGTGCGGCGGCTCGTGGACCAGGACCTCGCCGCCCCCGCCGTCGCCGTCCTCCTCGAAGGAGAAGGTGACCGCCGCGCCCGGCGCCCACGACGACGCCGCGACCCGGGCGGGGAACCAGTGCGCGAGCTCGTCGGGGTCGGTGAGCAGCGTGAACACCCGGTCGGCGGGGTGGTCGTACTCGCGGACGAAGCGCAGCGCGGGGCGGCCGTCGATCTCGAGGTAGCTGCCGGTGGGGCTCACGGGGTGTCCTTCCGTGGATCGGTCTCCTCGAGTCGCCGGCCGAGGGCGTCGAGGCTGTCGGACCACAGCCGCCGGTAGGGCGCGAGCCAGGCGTCGAGGGCGACGAGCGGTGCGGGGTCGACCTCGTACACGCGCCGCTGGGCCTCGGGTCGCGCGCGCACCAGCCCCGCCTCGCGCAGCACCCGCAGGTGCTTCGACGTGCTGGGCTGGCTGAGCGCGAGCAGGTCGACGAGCTCACCGACCGCCCGGGGCCGCTCGCGCAGCAGCCCGAGCATGGCCCGGCGGTGCGGGTCGGCGAGCGCCGTCCACGTGCCGGCGTCGGGGGCGGTGGTCACGGCGTCGAGCATGCCGCATCGGGAATATGCCGCGCAAGGCATAAGGCGGTCGCGTGGCGCCGCGCGCGTGATCAACGGGGAGTTCGCGCGCGTAGAGGCAGCGAACAGCACGTTCGCTGCGACCTACCCCGAGGCCCGCGCCGCGATCTCGTCCCGGCGGGCCCCGGACGCCGGCACGCCGCCGATGGCCCAGTCGTCCGGCGGCACCTGGAGGACCCGCCCGCGCACCCGGGAGCGCTCGACCCCGAGGACGTCGACGATCAGGTCGGTGACCTCGGCGAGCAGCCGGTGACGCTGCTCGACCGGCCGGCCCTCGAGCACCACCGCGGTGAAGTACGGCGCCGGCGCGCTGCCGGTCTCGCCGCCGACCACGACCTGCTCGCGGGCGTGGAGCGTCGCGACGCCCGGATGCGCTCGAGCGGCGACCCGAGCACCTCGGCGTAGCGTCGGCTCGCCTCGCGCAGCAGGCGCGTCACGTCCGCGGGGTCGTGGTCGCCCTCGACGAGGTGGACCTCGAGGACGGGCACGTCAGCCCTGCTCCCGCTCGCGGGCCAGCTCGAGGGCGATGTCGATGATCATGTCCTCCTGGCCGCCGACGAGGCCGAGCTCGCCGCAGCGGCGCAGGATGTCGGGCACCGGGACCTTGTAGCGCTCGCCGGCGTGCTCGGCGTGGAGCAGGAAGCTCGAGTAGACCCCGGCCCAGCCCTGGGTGATGGCGTTGCGGTCCATCTTCGGCCAGCGGTGCAGGTAGGGGCGCACGACGTCCTCGGCGGCGTCGAGCAGCGCGGTGACGTCGAGGCCGGTGGCGATGCCCATCCGGTCGAAGACGGCCGCGAGCACCTCGGTCGGCGAGTTGCCCGACCCGGCCCCGAGCGCGCAGAGCGAGCCGTCGATCTCCTTGACGCCGACCTCCGCGGCGATCACCGAGTTGGCGACGCCGAGCGAGAGGTTCTGGTGACCGTGGTAGCCGACCCACGCCTCGTCCCCGACCTCGGCGAGCAGCGCCTCGAACCGCGCGCGGGCGTCGTGCATGAGCAGCGCGCCCGCGGAGTCGGTGACGTACGGGCACTGGCAGCCCGCGTCGACCATGATCCGCGCCTGCTTCGCCAGGTCCTCGGGCGAGGTGCGGTGGGCCATCATGAGGAACCCGACGGTCTCCATGCCCAGGTCGCGGGCGACCCCGAAGTGCTGCGGGGAGACGTCGGCCTCGGTGCAGTGGGTGGCGACGCGCACGACGTCGGCGCCGGCGTCGCGGGCGCGGCGCAGGTCGTCGACCGTCCCGATGCCGGGCACGAGCAGCACCGCGATCCGGGCCTGCGTCGCCTCCTCGCGGGCGGCGGCGATGAGCTCGAGCTCACTCGTGTGCGAGAAGCCGTAGTTGAAGCTGGAGCCGCCCAGCCCGTCGCCGTGGGTCACCTCGATGACCTCGACGCCGGCCCGGTCGAGCGCGCGCACCGTGTCGCGGACCTGCTCGACGGTGAACTGGTGGGCCTGCGCGTGGCTGCCGTCGCGCAGCGTCGTGTCGGTGATGCGGACGTCGTGACGAATCTCCGGCCGGCTCACGCGGCCACCTCCATCTCGGCCGCGACGAGCTCGCCGACCTGCGCGGCGGCCGCCGTCATGATGTCCAGGTTGCCGGCGTACTCGGGCAGGAAGTCGCCGTTGCCCTTGACCTCGAGGAACACCGCGACCCGGCCGCGCCCGCCCCACGTGTCGGTCGGCGGGTCGAACTGCGGCTCGGCGCGCAGCGTGTAGCCCGGGACGTACTGCTGGACCCGCTCGACCATCCGGTGCACCGAGGCGGCGACGGCGTCGTGGTCGGCGTCGGGCGGCAGCGAGCAGAACACCGTGTCCCGCATGATCATCGGCGGCTCGACGGGGTTGAGGATGATGATCGCCTTGCCGCGCTCGGCGCCGCCGACCTCCTCGACCGCCCGCGCGGTGGTCTGGGTGAACTCGTCGATGTTGGCCCGCGTGCCCGGCCCCGCCGACCGCGAGGCGGCCGATGCGACGATCTCGGCGTAGGCCACCGGCACCACCTGCGACACCGCCGCGACGATCGGGATCGTGGCCTGCCCGCCGCAGGTGATCATGTTGACGTTCGGGGCGTCGAGGTGCTCGGGCATGTTCACCGCCGGGCAGACCATGGGCCCGAGGTGCGCGGGCGTCAGGTCGATCGCGCGGATGCCCGCCTGCTCGTAGCGGGGCGCGTTGGCCGCGTGCGCCTTGGCCGACGTGGCCTCGAAGACGATCCGGGGCAGCGGGTCCTGGCGCAGCAGCCAGTCGACGCCCTCGGCCGACGCGGGCACGCCCATCGCCCGCGCCCGGTCCAGCCCCTCGGACTCGACCACCCCGACCATCGCGGTGACCTCGATCCGCGCGCTGCGCGCGAGCTTGGCCAGCAGGTCGGTGCCGATGTTGCCCGGCCCGACGATCGCGGCCGGGACCTTCGCAGGCGCAGTCATGACCGCAGCGTGGCACCGGTCACGCCCGCCGGGGAACCGCGACGTTCCGCCGACCGGGACGGGTCGGGTCCGTTGTTCAGGTCAGTTGTCGTGCGGCCCGGCCGGCGGCCTCGACGACCTCCTCGGCGCAGCGCGCCAGCACCGGGCGGGTGAACAGCGAGGAGGGCCCGGCGACCGACAGCCCGCCGACCGGCCGGCCGTCGGCGTCGACCACCGCCGCCGCGACGGAGGTCCGCCCCGCCTGGAAGGTCGAGGACACGACGTAGCCCGCGCGCCGCGCGGCGTCCAGCTCGTCGTGCAGCGCCGCGCGGTCGGGTGGGGCGACCTGCTCGTCGCGGCACAGGCGCCCGATGCGCTCGTCGACCTCCGCGGCCGGCAGCCGTGACAGCGCCGCCTTGCCGCACCCGCCGCGCCAGGCGGGCGCCCGCAGGCCGACCCGGTTGTCCATCGGTGCGCGCACCGGACCGGCCTCCCGGTGCAGGTAGACGGTCCAGCCCCCGACGAGCTGCGCGACGTGGACCTCCTGCCCGGCCGCCCGGCGCAGCCCGCCGAGCCCGCCCTCGACGGCGGCGACGAGCCCGGTGCGTTCGATGATCTGGCCGGCCAGGCCCACGAGCAACGGACCGAGCCGCCAGCCGCGGCGGGGCACGGTCTCCAGCAGCCCCTCGGCGGCCAGCGTGCTGGCCAGGACGTGGACGGTGCTGCGCGGGATGCCGGTCCGCTCGGCGAGGGCGCGGGTGGACAGCACGACGGTGGTCGGGCCGAAGGCGCGCAGCAGCACCGCGGACTTGCTCACCGCCGCGACCGTCACCCGATCGAGTCTGGGGCGCCCCGATCGCCGGTGTCCAGCACGGCGTTGTCCAGCTCAGCGGGACGGCGGCCTGGGGAGCCGGTCGCGGTCTGCCTAGCGTCCCGGGCCATGGCTCGTGTGTTCCACGTCACCGCCGGCAGCGGCCGGTCGGCCGCGCGGCGGGCGCCGCGCCACGAGCCCGCCCCCGGCCCCGCCGCTGTGCCGGCGGGCCCGTCCGGCGGCGGCGGCATCGTCGCCGGCTACCTCGCCCCGCACCCGCCGCACCTCGTCTACGCCGAGAACCCCCCGCAGAACGAGCCGCGGTCGACGGGCGGCTGGGAGGTGCTGCGCTGGGGCTACGAGGAGCTGCGCCGCCGGCTGAAGGCCCACCGGCCCGACGTGCTCGTGGTGCACGCGCCGCACTGGATCACCATGGTCGGCCACCACGTCAACTGCGTGCCGAACCCGCGTGGCGTCTCCGTCGAGCCGATCTTCCCGCACCTGTTCCGCTACCACTACGACTTCCGCACCGACGTCGACCTCGCCGAGGCGATCGTCGACGAGGGCGCCCGCGCCGGGCTGGTCACCAGCGCCCTGCGTGAGGAGGGCGTCCGCGTCGACTACGCGACGATCGGGGCGCTGCACCTGGCCAACCCCGACTGGGATCTGCCGGTCGTGTCGCTCTCGGCCAACAACAACCCGTACTACTACTCCGACGCCTCGCTGGCCGAGATGGAGACGCTCGGCGCCGCGACCCGCCGGGCGATCGAGCGCACCGGTCGGCGCGCGGTGCTGCTCGCGTCCAACTCGCTGTCCCACCTGCACTGGGACACCGAGCCCGAGCTCCCCGAGGACATGGGCGTCGAGCGCCCCTTCGACCACGCCCAGTACGCGGGCGACATGGCGCTGCTGCAGACCATCCGCGAGGGCCCGACCTCCCGGCTGAAGGAGGCCGTGCCGGCGCACATCGAGGCCACGTCGTCCGAGACGAAGGCGGGCAGCCTCACCTGGCTGCTCGCCGCGATGGGCTGGCCCGCGATCGCCGGCGACGTGCTCGCCTACGGCACGGTCATCGCGACGGGCAACGCGGTCGTGGAGTGGGTCCCGTGACCCCGCCGGCAGCCCTGGTCCCGGCCATGCCCCACCTCCTCGCCGGCGACCCCGCCCCGAGCTGGGCCGAGCTCGCCGCCGCGACCCGCACCGTCGGCGACCGCCTGCGCGCCGCCCGCGTCGACACGGTGCTGCTGCTCTCGACCCAGTGGTTCACCGTGCTCGGCCACCAGGTGCAGTGCGACGACCGGCTGCGCGGGCGGCGCACCGACGAGAACTGGTACGCCTACGACTACGGCCACCTCGACCACGACCTGGCCGTCGACGTCGAGCTCGCCCACGCCTGGGCCGACGCGATCGACGCCGCCGGCATGCAGGCCCGACGCACCCGCTACGACGGCTTCCCGGTCGACACCGGCAGCGTCGTCGCCTCCCGCTTGCTGGACCCCGACGGTCGGGGCCGGTGGGCGCAGGTGTCGTGCAACCTCTACGCCGACCCGTCGGCGATGGCCGAGGTCGCCGCCGCCGGGGTGCGCGCCGCGTCCGGGCTGGGCCGCCGCCCCGGCGTGGTCGCGGTGAGCGGGCTGTCGTCCGGGCTCACGCCCCGCTGGATCCGCCCGTCGGAGGACCGGGTCGAGCCCGAGCACGACCGGTGGAACCGGAAGGTGCTCGACGCGATCGCTGCGGGCGACCGCGACGCGGTGCTCGGGATGCGCGAGGAGTTCGCCGCCGCGGCGCAGGCGGACAGCCAGTTCCGGGCCGTCGCGTTCCTCGCCGGCGGCGGCGCGGTGGACCGACCGGGCGAGGTCCTCGCCTACGGGCCGGTGTGGGGCACGGGTGCGGCGGTCGTCTGGTGGAACGAACAGGAGACGTGATGGCACGGGCAGTGGGGTTCATCGAGGCCGAGGGGTTCGTGCCGGTCTTCGACGCGGTCGACGCGATGGTCAAGGCCACCGAGGTGGAGGTCCGCGGCGCGGTCCGCCTCGGCGGCGGGCTCGTCGCCGTCGCCGTGACCGGCGACCTCGCGACGGTCGAGGAGGCCGTCGAGGTCGGCGAGGAGGTGGCGCGGGCGGTGTCCGGCCGCGCCGTGAAGTCGATCGTGTTCGCGAGCCCGTGCGTCCCGGTCCAGGCGCTGGCCGGCGACCTGTCGATGGTGGGGAGCTGACCGACGTGGCCGAACGGGGTGCGGGAGCCATCGGGATCCTCGAGACGCGCGGCGTGGTCGCGCTGTCGGCGGGGATCGAGGCGATGATGAAGACCGCCGACGTCGAGACCATCGCCGTCGAGCGGGTCAGCAGCGGCTATCTCGCCGCGGCCGTCCGCGGCTCGCTGGCCGCGGTCCGGCAGGCCGTCAACGCCGGGTCGGCGGCGGTCGAGCAGTACGGCGAGCTGCGCGCGGCGCAGGTCTACCCGAAGCCGCACGGTGTGTCGGTCGGCCTGCTGGAGAACGGCAGCTCCGAGCGGCTCGCGCGGGCGATCGCGTCCGGGGCGGAGCGGTGATCCTCGGCGAGGTCGTCGGGCGCGTCTGGTCCGAGCGCGAGGTCGACGGGCTCGGCGGGGCGCGGATGGTGGTGGTGCGCGAGCCCGGGTCCGGCGCGCAGCGGGTGGCGGTCGACCTGCTCGACGCCGGCACGGGCACGACCGTGCTCGTCGCCACCGACGAGGCCGCGGCGGCGGTGACCGGCCGCAGCTGCGTCGACGCGGCGGTGGTCGCCCTCGTCGCCGGGTGGGACGGCTCGTGAGCGCCGGCTGGATCGTGGGCCTGGCCGACGCCGCGGCCGCGGACGTCGCCACCGTCGGCGGGAAGGGCGCCGGGCTGCACCGGCTCGTGGCCCTGGGCGCCCGGGTGCCGGCCGGGTTCGTCGTCACGACCGACGCCTTCCGCGCGGCCCTCGACACCGTCGCCGCCCAGGTGGAGGCCCCTCTGCAGGCACTGGGCCCCGACGCCCCGATCGACGCCGTGGAGCGGGCGGCGGCACAGGCCCGGGCGCGCCTGCTGCGCACGGCCTCGGCCGGACCGGTCCTCGAGGAGGTGCGCGCGGCCTACGACGACCTCGCGGGCGGCATCGCGCGCGTCGCGGTGCGCTCGTCCGCGGTCGGCGAGGACGCCGCGGGCGCCTCGTTCGCCGGGGAGCACGACACGTTCCTCGAGATCCGGGGCCGCGACGCGGTCGCCGACGCCGTCTGCCGGTGCTGGGCGAGCCTCTACACGGCGCGGGCGGTGTCCTACCGCGAGCACGCCGGGGCCGGACCGGCCGGGGCGATGGCGGTCGTGGTCCAGGAGATGGTCCCGGCGCGCGCGGCCGGCGTGTTCATGACCCTCAACCCCGCGAACGGCGACCGCTCGACCGTGGTCTGCGAGGCGGTGTGGGGACTGGGCGAGCCGCTGGTCTCCGGCGCCGTCACCCCCGACCGGTTCGTCGTCGACAAGGTCAGCGGCGAGGTCGTGCGCCGCGAGATCGCCGACAAGCCGCGCCAGTTGGTCCGCGGGGAGATGCCGGGGACGGCCGAGGTCGACGTCTCCGCCGAGCGGCGCGGCCGGCCGTGCCTCGACGACGCCGAGCTCGCCGAGCTGCTCGACCTGGCCCGCCGCGTCGAGCGCGACGCGGGTGTGCCGCAGGACGGCGAGTTCGCGGTGGCCGAGCCCGGTGGCCCGGCCCGCGTCCACCTGCTCCAGACCCGCCCGGAGACGGTCTGGAGCACGCGGGCCCCGCGGGCCGCGACCAATGGTTCCGGCGCACGCACCGCCCTGTCCGCAGTGCTCGCCACGCTCACCCGCGGCGCGGCCGCGACCAGCACGACGCCCGAAGGGACGCCCGACCATGGCGGCTGACCGTTTCCCGAGCCCGTTCGACATCGAGACACCGCCCGGCGCGGAGGGCTGGGAGTCGATGTACGACTGGTACCACCTGTTCGGCTCGGAGCGCCGTGAGCTGGACGAAGGCCGGTTCTGGTTCGCCGACCGCCTGCACCACCCCGACGTGCTCCACCCGTACGACGAGATCCAGTGCGAGTGCTGGTGGCAGGCCCTCGGCGCCTTCAACACCCGCATCTTCGCGATGCCACCGGCCTTCGGCGTCGACCAGCGGATCGTCAACGGCCGGCTCTACGTGACGCCGGTGGCCGCGCCGGCCGAGGACGTCGCGGCCCGTGCCGAGGAGTTCGGGAAGCGGGCCGGGCACTACTACGAGCGCTGGGACGCGATCTACACGGAGTGGAAGGAGAAGGTCACCGCGAAGCTCGAGGAGATCCGCGCGCTGCGCTTCGAGCCGCTGCCCGACCTGGAGCCCGAGTCCACGGTGTTCGACCACACCGGCCACTCGGCGGGGTTCCGGATGATCCGGGACTTCGACCGCCTCGTGCTGACGATGTACGAGACCTACCAGTACCACTTCGAGCTGCTCAACATCGGCTACGCGGCGTACCTGACGTTCTTCGCGATGTGCCGCCAGGCGTTCCCGGACATCTCCGACCAGTCGATCTCGCGGATGGTCGGTGGCCTGCGGGTCGAGCTCTACCGGCCCGACGACGAGCTCAAGCGCCTCGCGAAGGAGGCCCAGCGTCTCGGGCTGGTCGAGCGCCTGTCCGGCACCGAGGACGCGGCGACGCTGTTCGCGGCGCTGCGGCAGGACGCGGCGGGCGCCGAGTGGGTCGCCGACTGGGAGCGCACCGCCGACCCGTGGTTCCTCATCAACACCGACCCCGGGCACCCCGGCGGCTACCACACCTACCCGACCTGGGCGGACCAGCCGGACATCCCGCTGGCGTCGGTGCGCGAGTACCTGCGCCGGCTCACCGACGGCGAGTCGATCGACCGCCCGACCGACGAGGTGCTCGCCGAGCGCGACCGGATCACCGCCGGCTACCGCGAGCTGCTCGCCGACGACGACCGCGCGACGTTCGACGACACCGTGGCGCTCGCCCGCCAGGTGTTCGCGTTCATCGAGGAGCACGTGCTCTACATCGAGCACTGGATGTGGGCGACGTTCTGGGCCAAGTCCCACGAGCTCTCCCGCGCGCTGGCCGCGATGGGCGAGATCGACGAGCCCGAGGACATGTTCTTCCTGCGCCGCTACGAGGTCGCCGAGGCGATCTACGACTGCGTCGCGGCGTGGTCGGTCGGCTCCCGCCCGCGCGGCGCGGACCACCTGCGCCCGCTCATCGCCCGCCGCCGCGAGATCTACACCGCGCTCCGGGCGTGGGAGCCGCCGCCGGCGCTCGGGCCGCCGCCGACCCAGATCGACGAGCCGTTCACGGTGATGCTGTGGGGGATCACGACGGCGTCGGTGTCCGAGTGGCTGCGCGCCGACGGCGACGACGGCACCCTGCGCGGCACGGCCGGCTCGCCGGGCGTCGTCGAGGGGCCGGTGCGGGTGGTCACGCACCCGTCGGAGCTCCCGGACGTCCAGCCCGGCGACGTCCTGGTCTGCCCGGCCACGTCGCCCGCGTGGGCGCCGGTGTTCGCGCGGACCGCCGCCACGGTCTCCGACGTCGGCGGGATCATGAGCCACACCGCGATCGTGTGCCGGGAGTACGGCATGCCCGCGGTGGTCGGCACCGGCAACGCCGTCGCCACCCTGCGCACCGGGCAGCGGGTGCGGGTGGACGGGGACACCGGCGTGGTGACCGTCCTGTGACGGTGGGACCGTCCTGCGCTCCCCGCCCCGCCGGGCGGGGAGCGTCGGAGTCCGCGCCCCCCGACGCGGTGCGGGCCGCCCGGCGCCGGGCGCTGCGCCGCACCCGCACCACCGGCGGCACGCTGCTGCTCGACATGGGCGGGGTGGTGATCCCGACGCTGTTCGAGTCGACGGCCGTGCCGGGGTTCCCGGCCGGGCCGACCGGCACCGACGAGGACTACCGGTCGGTCGAGCGGGGCGAGTCCCAGGAACGCGACTACTGGGCACGCCTCGTCGCGCGCCGGCCGGACATCGACATCGGCGCCCTGTGGCGCGAGTGCTCCTACGTCCGCGGCGAGGTGCTCGGGCTGGTCGAGCGGCTCGCGGGACGGGTGCGGGTGGTCGCGTTCACCAACGACATGGCGCACTGGTTCGGCGACGACTGGCCGGCGCGCTTCCCGGCGGTGGCGCGGTTCGACGGGGTGCTCGAGGCCGCGAAGCTGGGCGTGCTCAAGCCCGACCCCGCCGCCTTCCGGGCCGCCGCCGACGCGCTGGCCGAGGACCCCGGGCGCTGCCTGTTCGTCGACGACCTCGCCGCCAACCTCGACGGGGCCCGGGCCGCCGGGATGGCCGCCGAGCTGTTCGAGGTCACCGACCCGGCCGGCTCGGTCGCCCGGGTCGCGCGCGCCCTGGGGCTCCCGCCCGACGAGCCCCGCCGGCGACGGGTGTGGTCGCCGTGACGGCTCCCGAGGAGCGGCTGTCCGCGCTCGGCCTCGAGCTGCCGGCCTTGCGCCGTCCCGCCGGGCACTACCGCGGCTGGACGACCGCCGGCGACGTCCTCTACCTGTCCGGCCAGGGCGCCGACGGGCACACGGGACGCGTGGGGGCGGACCTCACCGTCGCCGCCGGCTACGCCGCGGCCCGCGCCTGCACGCTCAACCTCCTGGCCCAGGCCCGCGACGCCGTCGGCTCGCTCGACCGCGTCGCGCAGGTCCTCGTGCTGCGGGGCTACGTCGCGTGCACCGACGACTTCACCGACCAGCCCGGCGTGGTCGACGGGGCCTCGGACCTCCTCGTCGAGGTCTTCGGCGAGCGCGGGGAGCACGCCCGCACCGCGATCGGGGTCCGGGCGCTGCCGCGGGGGTTCGCCGTCGAGCTGGACGCGGTGCTGCGTGTGCGCTGAGCGCGTGGCCTACGGGGACGACCCCGCGCAGTTCGTCGACCGGTACCCCGGCAGCGGGGCCGGCACGGTGGTGCTGCTGCACGGCGGGTTCTGGCGGGCCCGCGTCGGGCTCGACCACATCGCCCCCGTGGCCGCGGACCTGCACGCCCGCGGGCACGCGATCGTCAACGTCGAGTACCGGCGGGTGGGCCAGGCGCCGTGGCCCGCGACGCTCGACGACGTCGAGGCCGCGCTGCGCCTGGTGGGGGAGCCGGCCGTGCTCGTGGGCCACTCGGCGGGCGGGCACCTCGCGGCGTGGGTGGCGTCGCGGGTCCCGGCGGCCGGCGTGGTGTCGCTGGCCGGGGTGCTGACCCTCGCCGACGGTGCGCGCGAGGGCATCGGGAACGGCGCCGTCCGGGACCTCGTCGGCGGGCTGCCCGACGAGGTGCCCGAGCGCTACGCCGCCGCCGACCCGGCCGCGCTGCTGCCCCTGGGCGTGCCGCTTCGCGCGGTGCACGCGCGCGACGACGACCGCGTGCCGTTCCGGGTCAGCGAGCACTACGTCGCGGCCGCCCGGGCCGCCGGCGACGACGCGGCGCTCGTCGAGGTCCCGGGCGACCACTTCACCCTCGTCGACCCGCACCACCTCACGTGGCCGACCGTGTACGGACAGATCACGGATCTGCTCGCCTAGTGGGAAGGGCCTCCGACCTGCGACGATCCGTCGGGTGAGCACCGTCCTGCTCGAGCGCGCCACGGAGCTCGAGGTGCTCGCCTCGACGCTCGCGCCGGCGGCCGCCGGGCAGGGGACCGTGGTCCTGCTCGCGGGCGAGGCGGGCATCGGCAAGACCAGCCTCATCCGCGCGTTCCTCGCGGCGGTCCCGCCCGGGATCCGGGTCCTGGTCGGCGCCTGCGACGACCTCGTCACGCCCCGCACGCTCGGCGCGGTGCGCGACGCCTTCGCCGGTCACTCGCCGCGCCTCGACCGCGTCCTCGCCGAGGGCACGCGCGACGACGTGCTGGTCGGGGTGCTCGCCGAGCTCGTCGAGTCGTCCCGGCCGACGGTGCTCGTCGTCGAGGACGTGCACTGGGCCGACGACGCCACCCTCGACGTCCTGCGCTACGTGTCGCGACGCATCGAACGGACGTCGGCGGTGCTGGTGGTGTCCTACCGCGACGACGAGGTGGGTCGCGACCACCCCGCGCAGCGCCTGCTCGGCGGACTCGCCGCCATGCCGGCGCACCGCGTCGTCATCCCGCGCCTGTCCCCGGCCGCCGTGGCGAGGCTCGCCGGGAGGACCACGTCGGGGTCGCTGTACGCGCTCACCGGCGGCAACCCCTTCTACGTCACCGAGGTCGTCGCGGCCGGGAGCCGCGGCGACGGGGCGGTGCCGCTGACCGTCGCCGACGCCGTCATGGCCCGCGTCCACGGGCTCCCGGCGGCGACCCGCAGCGCGCTCGAACAGCTCGCCGTCGTCCCGTCCCAGGTCGAGCTGCCGCTGGCCCGCGCCCTGCTGGGCGACCTCACCGTGCTGGCCGAGGCCGAGCGGCGCGGGGTCCTGCAGGTGCGTCCGGACGCCGTGGCCTTCCGTCACGAGCTGGCGCGGCGCGCGGTGGAGGACTCGCTGCCGGTGAGCGAACGCATGCATGCGCACGCCGCGGTCCTCGACGCGCTGCTCGGCGCCTCCGGCGATCCCGACGAGGTCGAGCTGCCCCGGGTGCTGCACCACGCCGTCGAGGCGGCCGACGACGAACGGGTCGTCGCGCTCGCCCCGCGGGCGGCGGCGCGGGCGGCGCGCGACGGCGGCTACGGCCAGGTGATCGAGTGCCACCGCCTCCTGCTCGAGCGCGAGCACCTCGTGCCCGCCACCGAGATCGGGACGACCCGGTGCCAGCTGGCCGCGGCGCTCTGGACGATGGACTCGCCCACCGAGGCGCTGGAGCACGGGCTGGCCGCGGCCCGGATCTTCGAGGAGCTCGGCGACGTCGTCGCCCAGGGTGAGGCGTTGGCCGTGCTCGCGCCGTCGCAGTGGTCGCTGGCGCGCACCGCCGAGGCGAAGGTGAGCCTGGCGCGTGCCGTCGCGCTGCTCGAGTCGGTGCCCGAGACGCCCACGCGGACCTTCGCGCTGCTGTGGTACGCGGTGCTGCTGGGTGTCGCCGGCGACGGGGACGCCCTGGCCGCCGCCGAGCAGGCCGCGGCCTCGGCCGAGCGCACCGGGGCGCCGGAGCACATCGGCATGAGCCGGACGTGCCTGGGCCGGGCGCGGGTGATGCGCGGCGAGCACGACGCGGGCCTGGAGCTGATGCGCGCCGGCCAGGCCGCCACCCGCGCGGCGGGGGCGCACACGTTCGCCCTCATCGCCCACGGGCTCCTCGTGCTCGACCTGTTCGCCCTGGCGCGCTACGCGGAGTGCCGGCGTCACCTCGACGAGGCCATCGCCTACGCCGAGGAGCTCGAGACCTGGTTCCTCGCGTCCTCCTGGCAGGCCATCGGGCACTGCCTGCAGGCCGTGCACGGCGAGTGGGACGAGGCGATCGCCGGGCTCCGCGAGATCGCCGGCGTGCGGGGGGCGGAGGAGAAGGGCTCGCTGCGGTACGCGCTGCCGCCGCTCGCCGGCCTGCTCGCGCGCCGGGGCGAGGACGACGCCGCGGCGTACCTGGCGTGGAGCCGGGACCTCGCTGCCCGCGCCGACTGCTACGACGTCGGGTGGGCGTCCGGGCTGGTGGAGATCGAGGCGGCGTGGCTGTCGGGGCGCCCGGCCGACGCCGACGAGGCGGTCGCGCGGCTCGCCGCATGGACCGCCCGGCCCGGTCGCGAGTTCGACCGCGGCGAGCTGGCCCGCTGGGAGACCCGGCTCGGGCGGCCGGCCGCGGTGCCGGCGGGCGCCCGGGCCGTCCACGCCGCCGGCATCCGCGGCGACTGGGAGGCGGCGGCCGCGGCGTGGGAGGCCGAGCGGATGCCGTACCACCAGGCGCTCGAGCTGCTCGACTCCGGGGAGGCGGAGCCGACCCTGCGGGCGCTGCGGATCCTCGACGGGCTCCGGGCGAAGCCCGCCGCCCGCCTGGCCCGTCGGCGGCTGCGCGCGCTGGGCGTCTCGCACATCCCGCGCGGCCCCTACGCGGCGACCCGCGCCAACCCCGCCGGGCTGAGCGACCGGCAGGTCGAGGTGCTGCGCCTGCTCGCCGAGGACCTGACCAACGCCGAGATCGCGGCCCGCCTCGTCATCTCGGAGAAGACCGCCGACCACCACGTCTCGGCGATCCTGGCGAAGCTGGTGGTGCGGACCCGCCGGGAGGCCGCCGCGGTCGCCCGCACGCTCGGCGTCGCCCCCGAGAGGCGGCGCGCGCCCCGCGCCTGATCAGGCGTGCGGGTAGCCCCGCCCCGCGTAGTCGAAGCCGCCCAGCTCGAGGCGCTCGTACCCCGCGGCCTGCGGCGAGGCGTAGTAGGCGCGGATCTCGGTGATGCGGCCCTCCTCGTCGAACTCGTACCACTCCGCGCCGCGCAGGATCACCCCGAGCGAGCCCTTGTGGTGGGTCCACTCGCACACGGCCTGGCGGCGGGCCTCGTCGACGACGATCGCGTCGACGGTCCACGACGATCCCCGCTCGCGGACCGCGGTCGCCCAGCGCTCGCCGATCGCCTGCGCGCCGACCCAGGGCCCGTCGTACATGTCCGGCGGGAAGAAGTGCCGGGCGTGGTCGGCGAGGTGGGCGGCGACGGCGTCGGCGTCCCCGGCGGTGCAGGCGTCCATGTAGCCCCGCACCGTCGCCTCGAGCGCCGCGGAGGTGGTGCCGGCTGCTGTGCTCACCGCGCGAGCATGGGGAGCCCGCGCCGCGCCTGGCAAGCGCGGGTGCGCAGGACGGAACGGGAGCGGCGGGCCAGGATGACCCGGTGACACCGAGCGGGCGCGTGCGGCAGGACGAGGTCTACCGGGGCGGGATCACGGGGCGGCGGCCGGTGGTGCCGACCGCGTTCCCGGCGCTCGAGCGGCGGGCGCGCCGGGTGATGTCGCGGCGGGCCCATGCCTACGTCGCCGGCGGGGCGGGGAGCGAGGAGACCGTGCGCGCCAACCGCGCGGCCTTCGAGCGTCACCGGATCGTGCCGCGGATGCTGCGCGGGGTGGGGGAGCGCGACACCTCGGTGGAGATCTTCGGCCGGCGCCACGAGCACCCCCTGCTGCTCGCCCCGATCGGCGCCTGCGACCTCGTGCACCGGCGCGCCGACCTCGCCGTCGCGGAGGGCGCCGCGCACGCCGGCGTGACGATGATCGTGTCCAACCAGGCCGGCTTCCCGTCCGAGGAGATCGCGCCGAGGGCGACGGCCGGCTGGTGGTCGCAGCTCTACTGGTCGACCTCCGACGACCTCGTCGACAGCTTCCTGGCCCGGGCCGAGGCGGCGGGCGCCGGCGCGGTCGTCGTCACCCTCGACACGACGACCCTCGGGTGGCGCCCGCGCGACCTCGACCTCGGGCACCTGCCCTTCGCCCGCGGGCTGGGCATCGCGCAGTACACCTCCGACCCGGTCTTCGCGCGGCTCACGCAGGAGACCGCCGACGGCCCCCGGCGCCCGTCCCCGACGCCCACGCCGGCCGCCGTCCGCACGCTGCTCGAGATCAGCCGTCACCACCCCGGCGCCCTCCTCGACAACCTGCGCTCGCCGCTGCCGCGGGCCGCGGTCGAGACGTTCCTGCGCGTCTACTCCCGGCCCACGCTCTCCTGGGACGACATCGCCACCCTGCGCTCGCGCACGCGCCTGCCCGTGGTGCTCAAGGGCGTCCTGCACCCCGACGACGCCCGCCGCGCCCTGGACCACGGCGTCGACGGCGTGCTCGTCAGCAACCACGGCGGGCGGCAGGTCGACGGCGGCGTCGCGGCGCTCGACGCCCTGCCCGGCGTGGTCGAGGCGGTCGACGGGCGGGCGCCGGTGCTGCTGGACTCCGGCGTCCGCAGCGGGTCCGACGCCGCCCGCGCGCTCGCCCTCGGCGCGACGGCGGTGTGCCTGGGCCGGCCGTGGGTCTACGGCCTCGCGCTGGCCGGGGCGGCGGGGGTGTCCCAGGTGGTCCGCGACGTCCTCGCCGAGCTGGACCTCACCCTCGCCCTCGCCGGGGCCCGCACCGCGGCCGACGTCGAGCTCACCCCGTTCGCCACGGCGGAACCCGCCGCGCGGGGCCGGGGCTGATCACGACAGGGTGGAGGGCATGTCCCGGGTGCTGCTGATCCGCCACGGCGAGACCCACGGCTACTTCGACGACGTCGGGCTCACCGAGCACGGCGAGGAGCAGTGCCGGGCGAAGGCCGCCGAGCTCGCCGCCGACCTGCCCGACGGCGCCGCGGTCGCGCTGGTCCACGCGCCCACGACCCGGGCCACCGCGACCGCGCGGACGCTCCGCGCGGTGCTCGCCGCCCGCCGCGACGACCTCGACCTCGGCGACCTGCGCCCCGACGCGCGGTTCGACAGCGTCCAGTTCCTGCACGACGGCGCGGCCCGCGAGTCGTCCGGGGTCGCCGCGCACCGGCTGCGGTTCGCGGAGAACGGGGCGGGCGTCCCCGACTGGGTCCGCGCCTACGACCGCTTCGACACCGACTACGGCGCCGGCTCGCGCCTCGGCGGCCCGATCGACCGGTGGATGGACCTCGTCAGCCTCCACTTCGAGCCGCCCCAGGTGATCGCCTACCGGGCGTGGGCCGGGATCCGCGCCCTCGGGGAGGGGACGACGCTGGTGTCGTCGCACTCCGCGCTGCTGCGCGGCTTCGCGGCCGCCGCGCTCGGGCACGACCCCGGCGAGCCGCGCAACCTCGAGCACGTCGAGGTGGTCCACGACGGCCGGCGCGCGGTCGTGACGTTCCGCGGCGAGACCGCCGAGGTCGACGTGCCCGCCGAGCTGCCGCCGTGGCTCGACGCGTCGTACCTGGAGGCGGGGGAGCGGGCCGCCCACCGGTGGTGAGCGCACTCGTCGCCGGGTCGTGACGTTTCGGGCCCCCGGACCCCGCCGATTCCCCTGGGTCAGCGCTGTCCAGCACGGGGAGCCCCCACCATGTCCCTCGCCGAGACCCTCGCCCGCCTGCGGGCGCGCCTGACCGGGGAGAGCGGTCCCGTCGGCCCCTCCCGCTCGTCCGACGGCGACGAGTCGGACGCGGGCCACGACCCGCGCACGGCGGCGTCGCGCGTCACCGGCGGCGTCCACGCCGAACATCGCGGCGACCAGGGTTCGGTCACCGGCACCGGCGACACCGACACGTTCGTCGGCCGGGCCGCCGGCCGCGACCTGGGCTACGCCGGCGAGACCGGCGCCGAGGCCCGCCGCGAGGCCGAGCGGGGCGAGCGGTGACCGGCGGCGACGGGGGCGGCTCCGGCCCGATGCAGGCGAACCACCGGGTCGTGTGGGTGCACCGCGTCGGCGCCGTCGTCGTCGCGATCGTCATCGCGGTGTTCGGCGTCCTCGGCTTCGTCGGCGGCCTGTCCTTCTTCGACACCCAGGGCGCCCCGATCGCGGGCCTGTCCACGAACGGCGCGCTCTCGACGATCTCGGTGGTCACCGCCGTCGTGCTCATCGCCGCCGCCGTCCGCGGCGGGCGGCTGTCGTCGACGGTGATGATCGTGGTCGGGACGCTGTTCCTGGTCTCGGCGTTCGTCAACCTCTGGCTCATCGGCACGCCGTACAACCTGCTGGCCTTCCGCCTGCCGAACGTCTTCTTCTCGATCGGCGCGGGCCTGGTCCTGCTGTTCACCGGCGCCTACGGGCGGCTCTCGGCGAAGCTGCCGAGCGACAACCCGTACAAGCAGGAGCGGCGCCCCGGCGACCCCGAGGACCACGGCGACGCCGCCGAGGCGCCGCAGGACTCCCACCGCCAGCCGCGCCCGTCGTCGCCCGCCGAGGCCGCCGCCGACCTGGCGATGGCCGAGGCCGAGCGCGCGCTCGTGCAGGGTGCGGCCACCGCGGACCAGCGCCGGCGCCTGGCCGCGGCCGAGCGTGCGCGGACCCACGAGGAGCGCCGCGAGATCTGGATGGGGTTCGACCGGTCCGACGAGCGTTCCGGTCACCGCCCCGACCGACGCTCCCACCGACGCGGCACGACCATGGCGTGATCACCCGGCTCGCTGTCGACCCCGCTGTCGACCCCGCTGTCGACCTCGACCCGACCCGGCCACCCGGCCCCTGGTCCCGCCGTCGCGTGACTGATAGACGTGGACGCATGACCGTGAGTGCGCCCGCCGCCGTCCGCGTCGAGGTCGAGGGGTCGACCGCGGTGCTCACCCTCGACAACCCGAAACGCCGCAACGCCCTGTCGGTGGCGACGATGACGGAGCTGACCGCCGCGCTGCGCGACGCGTCGGCCCGCGAGGGTGTGCGCGTCATCGTCCTGCGCGCCGAGGGGCCCGCGTTCTCCGCCGGGCACGACCTGTCGGAGATGATCGACCGCACGCTCGAGCAGGAGCGTGAGGTCTTCGCGGTCTGCACCGAGCTCATGACCACGCTGCACGCGGTGCCCCAGCCGGTGATCGCCGCGGTGCAGGGCGTCGCGGTCGCCGCGGGGTGCCAGCTCGTCGCCGCGTGCGACCTCGCCGTCGCCGCCGACGTCGCCGTCTTCGGGACGCCCGGGGTGAAGATCGGGCTGTTCTGCTCGACGCCGATGGTCGCGGTGACCCGCGCGATCGGGCGCAAGCGCGCGATGCAGCTGCTGCTCACCGGCGAGACCATCGACGCCGCGACGGCCGCCGAGTGGGGCCTGGTCAACCAGGTCGTCGCGCCCGACGCGCTCGACGGGGCGGTGCGCGAGCTCGCGGCCAAGGTCGCCGACGCCAGCGCCGTCACCCTGCGCATCGGCAAGGAGGCGTTCTACCGCCAGGTCGACCTGCCCGAGGACGCGGCCTACGAGCAGATGCAGGAGACGATGGCGACGAACGCGATGACCTGCGACGCGCAGGAGGGCATGTCCGCCTTCCTCGCCAAGCGGGCCCCCGTCTGGGCGCACCACGACTGACCCCCTCACGAGGCAAAGGAGCCCCGTCATGGCCTTCCCCGGCCTGCAGCACGTCGCGATCACGGTGTCCGACCTGGATCGCAGCACCGAGTGGTACACCCGCCTCCTCGGTGCCGAGCCGGTGCTCGTCGAGGACGAGGAGGGCGGGGAGTTCCGCCACGTGGTGTACGCCCTCGACGGCGGGACGCTCTTCGGGCTGCACACCCACATGGGCAGGGAGTCGAAGGACCGGGCCGACGAGCGGCGCACCGGGCTCGACCACGTCAGCTTCGGCCTGTCGAGCACCGCGGAGCTCGAGCAGTGGCGCGACAAGCTCGACGAGCTGGGCATCGAGCACGGCAGCATCAAGAAGGCGCACTACGGCTCGGGCGTCTCGTTCCGCGACCCCGACAACATCGCCCTCGAGTTCTTCATCGCCCCGGGCACCTGAGCCGGCGTGGTCCGCAGCGAACGCGCTGTTCGCTGCTTCTACGCGCACGAAGTGCCCGTTGATCACCGAAGGGCCTGCGCTCCCGGTACGAGCGAACGCGCTGTTCGCTGCTTCTAGCGCAGCGAACAGCGCGTTCGTTGCGACGGAGTGGGTCGCCGCCGAACCGTCACAGGCCCTATGGTCCTACGGAGCAACTTCTCGGGTCGGTAGACGTATCCGGTGATAGGCTGCCGGTATGGCTGCACGACGGGACTACTTCGACGGCTGCGGCGCCGCGCACGCGCTCGACCTCGTCGGGGAGCGGTGGGCGCTGCTGGTGGTGCGCGAGCTGGTGCTCGGGCCCAAGCGGTTCACCGACCTGCGGGCGGGTCTCCCGCACGCCAGCCCCAACGTCCTCTCCCAGCGCCTGCGCGAGCTGGAGGACGCCGGCGTGCTGCGCCGGCGCCGCCTGCCCCCGCCCGCCGCGTCCGCGGTGTACGAGCTCACCGAGTGGGGCCAGGAGCTCGAGCCGGTGCTCCAGGCCCTCGGGCGCTGGGCGGCACGCTCGCTCCCGGAGTCCGACAGCATCAAGGTCGACTCGTTCGTCCTGTCGCTGCGCACGATGTTCGACCCGGCCCGCGCGGCCGACGCCGACGTCACCCTGCAGCTCGTGCTCGACGAGCAGCCCTTCCGCACGCGCCTGGCGCACGGGGTGCTCGACATCGAGCGGGGCGAGGTGTCCGGCGCCGACGCGACGGTGCGCTGCTCGCCGACCGTCCTCGCCGGCGTCGTCTACCAGGGCCTGTCGGTGGACGCCCTGCAGGCGGACGGCGCCCTCGAGCTCACCGGCGACCCCGCGGCCCTGCAGGCGCTGGTCGACGCCGTGCACCTCCCGGAGCCCCTGCCCGCCTGACGCCGCTGCTCACGGACGGCGTGGCCACTCCGGCACGAGGTCGGTGTGGTCGCGCGTGCGGCGCAGCGGGAAGCGCGGCGGTCGCTTCTCGAGGAACGCCGTGACGCCCTCGGCGGCGTCGGCGTCGCGCCCGAGCTCGACGATGGCGCGCGAGTCCAGGGCGTGCGCCTCCCACGGCGAGGCGGCCGAGAGCATCGACCACATCATGTGCCGGGTGACGGCCACGGACACCGCCGAGGTGTTCTCGGCGACCTCCCGCGCCAGGCCGTACGCCGTGTCGAGCAGCTCGTCGTCGCCGACGACGCGCGAGACGAGCCCGCCGTCGAGGGCCTCCTGGGCGCCGAAGACCCGGCCCGTCATCGCCCACTCCATGGCCCGCGAGATGCCCACGACGCGCGGCAGGAACCAGCTCGACGCCGCCTCCGGGACGATCCCGCGACGCGCGAAGACGAAGCCGAACCGGGCCGACGCGCCCGCGAGCCGCACGTCCATCGGCAGGGTCATGGTGGCCCCGACGCCCACGGCCGCGCCGTTGATCGCGCCGATCACCGGGACCTGCAGCGCCGCGAAGCGCAGCGCCACCACCCCGCCGCGGTCGCGTCCGACGCCGTCGACCTCGCCGTAGCGCGCCGCCTTCGTCTGTGCGGGGTCCCGTCCGCGGTCGTCGAACGTGCTGCCGCCCTCGCCGAGGTCCGCGCCGGCGCAGAACGCCCGGCCCCGCCCGGTGACGACGAGCGCGCGGACCGCGTCGTCGGCGTCGATGGCGTCGCACGCCGCCACCAGCTCGTCGCACATGCGGCCGGTGAACGCGTTCATCCGGTCCGGCCGGTCGAGCACGATGGTGGCAATCCCGTCCGTGATCGAGTACTCGATCTCCGTGCTGTCCTGCACACGACCTCCTCGCCACCGTTGTCTCGCCACCACTGCCTCGCCACCAGTGCTGCGCCGCAGCCTCCCGCCGGCGCCCGGAACGGTCAACCCTGACCGGAAACGGCGGGCGCTCATCCGGGCAACGAGGAGGTCTCGGGCGGCGCGCGGCGTGGACATGCCCCGATCGGGGTACAAGAGTGAGGAGTCCGGGTCGACGGTGCGGTCGCCCGTTCCCGACCGGCGCTCCGAGCGCCCGAGGAGGGCCCGTGACCACTGCACTGCCGAGGTCGAGCGAGTCGGCCGACATGCCCGAGCACACCGGGCCCCCGGGGCCCACAGGACCCCCGGGGCCCACCGAGGTCGTCGTCGCGGTCCCCGACGACGCGGCCACCCTGAGCTGCCGCCTCCACGGCGTCATCGCCGGGGCGGGCGCGGGCGCGGTGCTGACGATCGTCGTCGACGCCGGCGACCGCATCCACGACCCCGATCTCGCCCGCGTGCTCGCGTGCGCCCGCGACGCCGCCGCCGGGCGTGGCCTGGGGTTCGTCGTCCGCTAGCAGGGGCGCCTGTCGGACCGCCGTGCTTTCCTGGAGCCATGTCGTTCGTCCACGGGCACCCGCGTGAGTCGGGCTGGGTGGTGAGCCACTACCGGCGTCCCCAGCACGCCGGGGACGACCAGCTCGATCTCGCCCTGCCCGCGCCGCGCGCGCAGCAGGACGAGGCCGAGCAGGCTCAGGACGACGCGACCGACGCGACCGTCGACGCCGACGACGGCGACGGCGACCCGGACGAGCGGGCCAAGGTCCGCTCCATCCCGCGCCGCACCGCGTCCACGAGGTAGGGCCGCAGCCGCTCGGGCTCGACGATGGCGTGCACCGAGCCCATCTCCTGGGCCCGGGCCACCGAGTGCTTGGTGTCGAACTCGTCGGCCACCTCGCCGAGCTTCTCCGACCGCACGACGGGCCGGACGTCCGCGAGCTCCGCGCGCAGCTCGGCCACGTCCTCGCCGCGCTCCAGGCCCTCGCTGATGCGGCTCTCGAGGTCGGCGACGCGCGGGTCGGCGGCGGTGCGCTTGGCGACCTCCCCGGAGAACACGACCGCCGCGGCCGGCGCCCCGCCGATCACCGAGGCGTAGGAGCCCTGGACCGCGGCGATCTCCATGTCGTCGTTGAGCGTCCCGGAGAACACCACGAACGCGCCGCCGTGGTAGCGGGAGACGACGCAGAAGACGATCGGGCCGTCGAAGTTGACGACCGCCCGGCCGATCTCCGCGCCGTACTCGAGCTGCAGGCCGCGCAGCGACTCGGGCGAGCCGTCGAAGCCCGACAGGTTGGCGAGCACGACCAGGGGCCGGTTGCCGCTCGCGGCGTTGATGGCCCGCGCGGTCTTCTTCGACGAGCGCGGGAACAGCGTGCCCGCCGTCCACTGCGCGGGCCCGTCGACCGGGGGCGGCCCGCGGCGGGGGAGGGGCTTGGACTCGATGCCGATGAGCGCGACGGGGTGCCCGCCGAGGTGGGCGTCGAACACGACGACCGACTCGGCGGCCTGCATGTCCGCCCAGCGCTCGAGGGTCGCGTGGTCGGCGTCGGCGACACCGCCCATGAGCGAGCGGATGTCGAAGGGCTTCTTGCGCTCGGCGTTGACGGCCGGGTCGAAGATCTCGCCGAGCCGGTCGAAGCCGTCGCCGTGGTGGGGCGCGTCGCGCACGTCGCGGTCCACCGGGTCGTCGGTCGGCGCCGGGCGGGGGAAGCGCTCGCCGGGCACGACGTAGGTGTGCCGGTAGTGGGCGAGCAGGACGTCGACCGCGCCCGAGAGGTCGGGTGCCCAGTACTGGGCCTCGCCGTTCGGCCCCATGATCCGGTCGTAGCCGCCGATGCCGTAGTTGTCCTCGGCCGAGACGCCGCCGGAGTAGTCCAGCGACTGCTTGCCGGTGAGCACCATCGCCGAGTCCGGTGTCATGACGAGGATGCCGCGCGTGTGCATGAGCATCGTCGCCTCGGCGTTCCAGTAGGGCTGGGCGCCGACGTTGATGCCGGTGACGACGACGTTGATCTCGCCGCCGTCCTGGGTGAAGTCGATGATCGCCCGGAGCACGCGGGAGATCCAGTCCATGTTCTCGGTGCCGGAGTCCATCGCGATCTTGGCGCCGGCCGACACCGCGTACCACTCGATGGGCACGCCGTGCTCGCGCGCGAGGTCGATGGCGGCGATCACCCGGCGGCACTCGGGCTCGGCGATCGCCCCGAGGGCCCGGGTCGGGTCGCCGAGCAGCACGACGCGCGTGAGGCCCTCGGGCTGGCGGCGGGTCGGCGTCGACACCATGCCGAGCACGAAGTTCGCCGTGTTGGCGCCGTAGGGCCGGTCGACGGGGACCGGCGCCAGGGTGTCCGGGTCGAGGTCGTACTCGGTGAAGGTGCCCGGCTCGCCGTCGGCGTCGGGGCTGCGGGTCATCAGCGGGACGAGCTCGTAAGGGTAGAGCGCGCCGCGGCGTGCGGCCTTGATGACCTTCTGCGTGTACGCGTCGAGCTCGCCCATCGGGTGGCTCGGCGGGTCGGTGACCCGCAGCGTGAGCCCGGCGCCCGGCGGGCGGCTCATGCGCAGGACCAGCTCGCGCTCCGGGGTCCGGAACCGCACCATGACCTGCTCGATCCCCAGCGACTCCGTGCGCGGCGCGAGGGTGCGCACGATGCCGTCGAGCTCGGCGAGCGGCACCTCGACCACGGGCCAGACGTAGAGCAGCACGCGGTTCCAGCGCAGGCCCGCGAGGTCGGCGTCGGCGGCGCGCGCCGAGCGCAGGCTGTCCAGCGCCGCGTCGAGGACGGCCTCGACCTGGGGCAGCGCGCGGATCGAGCCGTCGTCGTCGCGCAGCACCGTGAGGTCGCGGACGTCGCCGGTGACGATGAGCCGCTGGTCCTCGGGGACGTGACGGCCGCGGGCGTGGAACAGGTGCACGTCGGTGGCCGACGGCAGGCGGGTGAGCTCGAAGTCGCGCAGCCGCCACAGGCCGAGCCGCTCGGCGACCATCGGGTGCAGGCCGCGCAGGGTGCGGTCCTCGACCGGCGCGCCCTGGTCGTCGCCCCGGAAGGTGAACCAGCTCGTCGCCGGGCCGCCGTGGTCGCCCTCGCGCACCGTGCCGCGGATGCCGACGGTCACGCGCCCGACCGCGCCCGGGACGGTGCCGATCGAGTCGCGGATCCGCGTCGCGCGCTCGTCGGGGCCGTCCGGGGACTCCGGGCCGCGCGGGGAGGTCACGTAGAGGTCGACGAGCACGGTGTCGCCGGCCGGCAGGGCCTCGATGAGCCGGTGCAGGTCGGTCGAGACCGTCGCCGGCGCGGTGGCGCCCTCGGACTCGTCGACGGTGGCGACGGTCGCCAGCACGACGTACGAGGCGCCGTCGTGGGTGTAGCGGGCGGTCAGCAGCGGGCGGCCGTCGTGCTCGTCGACGCGGACGTCGCCGAGGTCGCGGATGAGCCCGTAGTAGCGGCGGGTCATCACCTCGAGCATCGCCGCGTGGTGGCGGTCGCCGAAGACCCCGAGGATCGGTTCGCCGGACGCGACGATGTCGTCGATCTGCGCCGACCGGGTCGCGGGGTCGTCGGACAGGGCGTCCAGCTCGGCCCGGACCCGCTCCTGGGTCTCCTCGCGCTCGCGCTCGATGAGCGGGGCGTCGAAGCAGCGGAACCGCACCTGGCGGG
This sequence comes from Actinomycetospora straminea, assembly GCF_028737255.1. Lineage (GTDB taxonomy): Bacteria > Actinomycetota > Actinomycetes > Mycobacteriales > Pseudonocardiaceae > Actinomycetospora > Actinomycetospora straminea. The sequence goes on from NZ_JAQZAN010000004.1 coordinate 137,375, forward strand.
CGAGGTCGCCGATCTGCGGGTGGCGCACCTGCGTCGCGGCGACGAGGTGGTCGAGCTCGGCGCGGTAGGCCTCGCCGCCCCCGTCGCGGTCCTGGCCCACCGACTCGGGGTGGCGCAGCCGCGCGCCCAGGAGCGCCGCCACGACGGGCTGGTGCGCCCCGGCCCGGCGGTGGGCGAGGAACATCCGGTAGAGCGCGGGGCCGAGCAGCTCGGGCGCGGCGGTGAGGTCCGGGACGCCGTAGTGCGCGAGCGCGCGGCGCAGGCGCAGCCGGAACGACTCGGGCAGCACCTCGGCGTCGGGGTCCCGCGAGCGCAGGTAGGCGTAGAAGTACTCCTGCGGGTTGCGCGCCGACTCCTCGTCGACGGCCGTGTCGTCGAGCTCGCCCGGCCCGCCCTCGAGGCGGCGGTTGCGCGAGAGCGCGGAGAGGTCCGCGACGATCCGCAGGATGCCGATCTCGTCGGAGAGCAGGCCCGGGTCGTCGGCCGGGAGCTCCTCGCGGGCCCGGTCGAGCGCGTCGAGCAGGGGCCGGGCCTCGCGCTCGTCGACGTCGTAGCCCAGGACGAGCGCGCGCAGGGCCGCGAGCGCGTCGTGCGCCCGGGTGCGGGCGTCGCCCTGCTCGTCCTCGGGGCGGGGCGAGGCCAGGGCGGCCAGGCTGACCCGCTCCTCGCCCGCCGCCGCGGCGGGGTCGTCGGCGTCGGGCTCGAGGCGGACCAGGCGGGTGCCGCCCTCGACCTGGGTGTTGGCGTCGACCAGCACCTCGGCCACCCGTCCGGTGACCGGCGCCCGCAGCGCCGTCTCGAGCTTCATGCTCTCGACGACCGCCACGACGTCGCCCTCGGTGACCGCGTCGCCGGGGGAGACGGGGATCGAGACGACCATCGCCGGCGCGGGGGCGCGCACCAGCCCGGCCTCGCCGCCCGCGATGCGGTGCACGGCGCCGTCGACCTCGACGAGGTAGTCCGGGCCCTGCGCCACCGAGAGCACGCCGAAGGTCTGGCCGCCGACGGTCAGCCGGCGCTCGAAGCGCCCGGAGCGCTCGACGACCACGTCCACCCCGGCGCCGTCGCCGTCGAGCACCACGCGGTAGTGCGACGGCCGGGTCCGGGCCACCCGCAGCCGGTAGGACTCGCCGACGACGCGGACGTCGACCTGGTGCCACACCTCGTGGCCGACCTCGGGCCGGCCGCGCTCGGCGGAGAGGAACAGGCGCCCCTGCTGGCGGAACTCGTGGGCCTCGTGGGCCTCGACGGCCGCCGCGAGCAGCGCGACGTCGACCCGGCGCGGCGGGGTGTAGCCCTCGGCCATCATCGTGTCGAGCCACGTCGTGTCCGCGGTGCCCTCGCGGACCTCGGGGCGCGAGAGCAGGTCGAGCAGGAACGCCTTGTTGGTCGTGCCGCCCTCGACGACGACGGCGGTCTGGCGGATCGCGCGGGCGAGGCGGGCGCGGGCCTCGTCGCGGTCGCGGCCCCAGGCGATCACCTTGGCGATCATCGAGTCGTACTGCGGCGGGATGACGTCGCCGGTGGCCACGCCCGTGTCGACGCGGATGCCCGGGCCGGCGGGCAGCACGAGGTGGCGGATCGCGCCGGGCGCGGGCGCGAAGCCGTGCTCGGGGTCCTCGGCGGTCAGCCGGGCCTCGATGGCGTGGCCGGAGGCCGGGGGCTCGATGGGGTCTGCCATCACCGCGTCGCCCAGGACGTCGGCCAGCGAGCCGCCCATCGCCACGTGCAGCTGGAGCTTGACGACGTCGACGCCGGTGACCGCCTCGGTGACCGGGTGCTCGACCTGCAGGCGGGTGTTGACCTCCATGAACGACAGGACCTGCTGCCGCGGGTCGTAGAGGAACTCGACGGTGCCGGCGTTGACGTAGTCGGCCGCGCGGGCGAGGTCGGCGGCGCTGCGGCGCAGCAGCCGGTCCTGCTCCGCGTCGAGGGCGGTCGACGCCGACTCCTCGATGACCTTCTGGTTGCGGCGCTGGACGCTGCAGTCGCGGACCCCGAGCGTCACCACCCCGCCGTGCCCGTCGGCGACGACCTGCACCTCGACGTGGCGCCCGCCACGCACCGCGCCCTCGAGGAACACGGTGCCGTCGCCGGCGGTGCGCTCGCCCTCGGCCGACGCGCGCGTGAAGGCGTCGTCGAGGTCCTCGGCGCGGGCGACGAAGCGGATGCCCCGGCCGCCGCCGCCCGCGGTCGCCTTGACCATGAGCGGGAAGCCGATCTTCTCGGCGGCCGCGCGGGCGGCCTCGACGTCGGCGACCGGCCCGCCGCTCCACGGGGCCATCGGCACGCCGACGCTCTCCGCGATCCGCTTGGACTCGATCTTGTCGCCGAGCCGGCGCATGGTCTCCGAGCCCGGCCCGACGAAGGTGACGCCCAGCCGCTCGCACAGCGCCGCGAACTCCGCGCGCTCCGAGACGAAGCCCCAGCCCGGCCAGACGGCGTCGGCCTCGCGGGCGACGAGGGCCCGCTCCAGCTCGGCGAGGTCGAGGTAGGGGACCGGCCCCATGTCCTCGGGGTCGTCGGGGCCGATGAGGACCGCCTCGTCTGCCTCGCGCACCGCCATCGCGTGCCGGTCGACCGCCGTGTGCACGGCGATGGTGCGGATCGGGGGGAGCTCGCCCTCGTGCTCGGCGTTCCACTCCCGGACGGCGTTGATCAACCGCATGGCGGGCTCGCCACGGTTGACGATCGCGAGACGCCGGAACGGACGAGGGGGCACGCTCACGGTCGCCGACCCTAACGGCGACGGGCCGTCGCGCGAGTCCTCGCGGCGGGCCGCTACGCCGGCAGGCGGAAGATCGGCGTCCCGTCGGCCCGCCGGACCGGTTCAGTCGCGGGCGCGGGCCGCCGGGAACGTCAGCAGACCCGGGACGTGCCCGACCCCCCGGCGCGGGACGACGACCCGGTGCCGCGGTGCCTCCTCGCGCAGGGAGCGCAGGAGGTCGGTCACCGACCGGCCCTCGCCGTGCGCGCCGGACCGGGCGGGCTCGGTCGCGGCGAGGTCGCTGAAGATCGGCGTGGGCTCCATCGCCGGCGACGCTAGCCGCGGGCCTCGTCCTCCGTCCGGACCTGACCACGATCGTGGGCGGTGGTGTCACCCGGCGGCGTGGCCGGGCGACGCAGCACCCGGACGAGCCGCACGACGACCCCCACCGCCCCCAGCCCGCCGAGGACGACGAGCACCGCCTCGCCCCACCCGTCGAGCGCGCCCTGGATGATCACCGCGTGGCCCACGCCCAGCACGACGACGAGCCCGGCGAGGCTCCCGTGCACGAACCGCCAGGTGGCCGCGGACCAGGGCAGGCGCCGCCGCAGCAGGCCGAGCAGCGTGACGACGACGAGCAGCACCGTCGCGAACAGCGCCATCCGCGCCCGCGTCGGCCCGTCCGGCGACATCGAGTAGAGCGCGTCGTCCGGGCTCTCGACGACCAGCGCGACCACGTGCACGGCGACGAGCGCGGCGACGATCCCGCCGACCCGGACGTGCGCGCCGACCCGGCGCCGGGTCAGCCAGGGCTGGACCGCCAGCGCGGCGACCGCGACACACGCCGCCAGCGTCGACACCACCACCACCGGCGAGGCCTGGGCGAGGTGCGGGGCGGCCAGCGCGAGGGCGACGAGCAGCGCGCCGCCGAGCGCCGCGACCGCGACGAGGACCCTCACGACACCGGCGCCAGCGTCAGGTCGACGACGGCGAGGGTGTCGTCGGCGCGCAGGACGTGGCGCTGCCACACCGAACGCCACGGGCTGTCGTCGGGGTCGTGGGCGACGTGGACGTTGGGCTCGCCGAACTGGGCGACGGCCGGGTCGGTCGAGACGCGGTAGCGGCCGTCGGGACCCGTGAGCACGGTCGTGCGGTTCTCCCGCTCGCTGCCGAGGGCGGTCTGCAGCCACACCTGCACGGGCACGCCGGGCAGGGGGCGGCAGGCGGTGTCGCGCACGAGGCCCGTGACCACGAGCCCGCGGCCCAGCGGCACGTCGAACGGGGCGTCCTCGCGGTAGTTGTTGTCCCCGCCGGGGTTGGTGACGGTCGGGGCGCACGACGCGCCGGGCAGGGGCGGGGGGAGCGCAGCGACCGGCGCGGCGACCGCACCGGCGGACTCGCCGACCTGGCGCGCCCCGGTCCCCGACTCGTCGGAGTTCCACAGCGCGGCGGCGATCATCGCCACGAGCAGCACGACCGCGCCCACCGCGAGGGGGTGCGGGCCGGTGCGGGTGGTGGGCACGTCACCAGGGTGCCCTGCGCGCGGATCAGGCGGGGACGCGGGCGAGCACGACGGAGTTGACGACGTCGGTGTGCGGGTGCAGGACCGCCAGCGGCTCCAGCCCGCCGAGGCCGTCGCCGGCGACGTCGAGCACGGGGTAGAGCAGGCCGCGCAGGGAGTGCGCGCTGCGGGCCAGCACGGTCGCTCCGGGGCGCATCCGGGCCCGGACGTGGGCCAGCGCCGCGGTCTTGGCGTCGGGGTCGAGGCCGACGAGGGCGGCCACGCAGACGAGGTCGTAGCCGGCGAGGTCGTCGAGGTGCAGGACGTCGCCCTCGCGGACGGTGACGTCGTCGCCGAGCGCCCGGGCCACCGCGCCGCCGAGCGCGACCGCCTCGGCGTCGACGTCCACCGCGTCCACGGCGACGCCGTACCGGGCGAGCAGGAGCGCCGAGAGCGGCAGGGGCCCGGCGCCGACGAACAGGGCCCGCCGCGGCGGGAGGGGGGCGTGGCCGGCGACGGCGTGGTACTCGATCCGCGTGAGGTCGCGGTAGTTCTGCAGGTAGGGGAAGCGCTCGAGGGCGGCGGCGGGATCGTCGGCGGCGAGGACGCGGCGGGCCCACGCCCGCTCCAGGGCGTACTCGCCGGCCGAGCACCGTGCCCGCAGGTCCGGGAGCCGGTCGGTGAGCTGTGGGTCGGCGAGGACGGCGTCGACGACGTGGGCCGGGCGCGGGACGACGGCCAGCCCGACGAGGCGGGTGAACAGGGCGTCGGTGCCGGGGCCGGGCTCGAGCGTCGGGGCGGCGACGAGGGCGTCGTGCAGGGCGAGGATCTCGGTGACGAGGGCGGCGGCCCCGCGGTCGGGCGTGCAGGCCCGCACGGGCACCCGGGCCGGGAGGTCGAGCGGGCGTTCGGCACGGCTGCGGGCGGCGGCCCGGGCGGCGGGTCGGGCAGCGGGTCGGTCGAACGGGGTGCTCATCGGGAGTGGACCTCCACCGGGCGGGGCGTCGTCGGCCGGTCACCCATGGAACACGATCTGTCGCCCTGGCACGATACGTAAACGTGTACGCAACCGACAACGTCGACGCGACCCGCGCGTTCGCCCACCTGCCGGACCCGGCGCACGTCGAGGTCGCCGTCGAGGGGCTGCGGATGCTCGCCGACCCGACCCGGTTGCGGATGTTGTGGCTGCTCTGCGGCGCGGAGCTCGACGTCTCGACGCTCGCCGACCGGCTCGGAGCGACGCGGCCCGCGATCTCGCAGCACCTCGCGAAGCTCCGGCTGGCGGGCCTCGTCACCCAGCGGCGTGCGGGACGTCACGTCCTCTCGCGTGCGCGGGACCACCACGTCGGCGAGCTCCTCGACGTGCTCGTGCACGACGCGGGACACCGTAGGGCGATGAGCGCGCACCCCGCGGGGGGCGCGCCGTAGGGTCCGGCGCCGTGGGGGAGGCAGCACCGGACGTCCCGGACGCGCCGGACGGGCGGCTGGGCGAGGTCGTCGCCGCGCTCGCCGCGGGACGCACCGCCGCGCAGGTCGTCGACGCCGAGGGGCGCCTGGCGTGGGTGTCCGAGCAGATGCAGCTGCTGGCCGGCATCGACGACGGCACCGACCTCGGCCTCGGGCACCACCTCGACGAGGTCCTCGAGCGCGAGGTCTGGCACGACCTGCTGACCGCCGAGGCCGTCGACACGCTGCGCCACGAGCTGCACCCGCGCCTCGCCGACCCGGGGAGCACGCCGCTGTGGGTGCTCGCGCTGGACCTGCGGGTCGGCGGGCGGCAGCGGGGCGTCGGCATGCTCGGGGTGACGCTGCGCCACCCCGACGGGAGCCCGCTGGGCGCGGTGCTGATCTACGCCCCGCTGCTGCCGGCGCGGGTGCTGGCGCTGGTCAGCGAGGGCGACGAGGCCATGTTCACGCGGATGGCGGACCTCTCCGCGCCCGCGCAGCGGCCGGCCGCCGTGGTGTTCGCCGACATCGACGGCTCCGGCCCGCTGTCGCGGCGGCTGCCGACGCCGGTGTACTTCGAGCTGGTCCGGGGGGTGACGACGGCGTTCGACGAGCTCGTCGGGCGCCACGGCGGCATCGTCGGCAAGCACGCGGGCGACGGGGCGAGCGCCTACTTCCTCAGCGACTCCCACGGGTCCGACGCCGCGGCCGCGGGCGCGGCGCTGCGGACGGTCCAGGAGCTGCCGGGGGTCGTCGCCGACGTCGTCGCGGACCTCGCCGAGAGCGGGGCGGAGATCCGCCGCGAGGACTGCCTCATGAACATCGGCGCGCACTGGGGCGCCGACCTGTTCATCGGCCAGATCGTCACCGGCGGGCGCCTGGAGGTGACGGCGCTCGGCGACGAGGTCAACGAGTGCGCGCGGGTCGAGCAGGTCGCGAGCGGGGGCCAGCGGCTGGTGACGAAGAACCTGGTCGAGCGCCTCGACGACGAGGCCGCGAACGCCCTGGGCCTGCGCCCGCGGAGCCTGACCTACCGGATGCTCGCCGAGCTCACCCGCGACGGCGAGGCCGCGGGCGGCAAGGCCGAGCGCGACGCCGGGTCGCTCGCGGTCCACGATCTGGGCCCCAGCGGGCTACGGTGACCGGCGTGAGCGCCGCCGAGAAGTCGTCGTTGATCAGCGAGGAGGAGCGGCAGCGGCTGACCACCGCCCGCGACCGCATCCGCGAGGAGTTCCTGTTCTCCCGTGAGCACCGCCCGCCGTCGACCGGCAAGGGCATCCACCACACGGCCCTGATCTGCCGCGACGTGCGCACGACCGTGGAGTTCTACCAGAACGTGGCCGGCTTCCCGGTCACCGTGCTGTTCGAGAACCGCGACCTCGCGGGCTCGACGCACTTCTTCTTCGACGTGGGCAACGGCAACTGCCTGGCCTTCTTCGACCTGCCCGGCGTCGACCCCGGCCCCTACGACGAGGTGCTCGGCGGGCTGCACCACATCGCCATCTGCGTGCCCGGCACCCAGTGGTACGGGATCAAGAGCCGGCTCGACGAGCGCGGGATCGAGTACATGGTCGAGTCGCAGGTCTCGATCTACACGCGCGACCCCGACGGCGCCCGCATCGAGTTCATCATGGACCCGCTCGGCGAGATGTACGGCGAGGACACCGTCTGACGCAGGGGTGGGTCAGCGTGGCGTCCACGCTGTCACCGGACGCGCGGAAATCCCCCACGATCACGGGGCTCAGTAGCCCGACACCGCGCCGCCCGCCAGGTCCTGGCGGGCGGCGGCGGTGCCGTCGCGCAGGCGCGCGAGGTGGTCGCCGACGAGCCGGGGGTCGGCGGGCCGGGGCGGGCGCGCCCGGGCGGGCGGCCGGATCGTGCCGGGCGCGAGCCGGGCGGCGGGCTCGCGGATCGGGAGCCCGGCGGCCGTGAGGTCGGGCGTCGGCGCGTGCAGGGCGCTGCGCGCGGCGTCGTACCCGCGGTCGGCGGGGGAGGTCCAGGCCGGGTCGTCCTGCGCCGGCGCCGCGTCGACGTCGAGGAACCAGGCGGAGAGCTCGTCGAAGATGGGCTCGTCGTCCGCCGGGCGGCGGTGGGCGCCGTGCTCGCGGTCCGGCGCCCGGTCGGGGGGCGCCGCCGCGGGACCGCCGTCGAACAGCGGCGCCTGCGCACGTGGCCGCGCGACCGGCTGCTCCGGGATCGTCGGCTGGTCGAACGCTGCCGTCGGCTCGGGGACGACCGGGCCCGGGGCCTCCCGCGGCGGTGCCTCCCGTGGCGGGGGCGGCGGCGGCACCGTCGAGATCTCGCCGGACGGCGGCGGGGGCGGGACGACCACCTCGGGCCGCGGCGCCGGACGGGGCCGCACCTCGGGCTCCGCGGGCGTCTCCGGTCCGGTCGGTCTCGTCGCGGTCATGGGACGCGCGGCGCCCCAGCGCGACATCAGCTCCCGCACCTCGGCGTCGTCGGCGGCCGGCACCCGCAGCACGGGGACCCCGTAGCGCCGCAGCCGCCGGCGGAACCGCTCGGGGAGCTGGGCGTGGCGCATCCCGTCGAGCTGCTCGAGGTACTCGCCGCCCGGCGTCGGTCGACCGGCGAACGGCAGGTCGTCCTGGACGAACCGCCACAGCGCGCGGAGACGTTCGCGGCCGTCGAGGACGACCTCGCGCTCCTCCCCGCCGGCGACGACGAGCGGGGGGATCGGCCAGTCCCGCACGACGGTGTCGACGAGGAGCTGCTGGCGGCGCGTGTCCCAGGTGCCCGTGTCGGACCAGCCCGGATCGAGCTCGCCACGGCCGATCCGCGCGAGCAGCACCTCGAGCTCGACGACGGTGTGGTGGAGCTCCATGGCTGATCTCCGGGGCTGGCGGGTCCCGATCGCGCGACGGCCGACGCCCGGGGAGCCGGGCGCCGTCGCGATCGTAGGAGGTCAGGTGCCCCGCGCGGGCGGGTAGGACACCACTGGGCCTTCCGCACGAACGGGGCACCCGGCGACGGCGCACGCTGATCGTGGGGGGTTTCCTGACGTCCAGTGCCAGCGTGGACGCCAGGCTGGCACACCTCGCGAGCCACAGGGCGCCCGAGCGTCAGCGGCCCCGCCAGACCGGGGCGCGCTTCTCGGCGAAGGCCGCGGCGCCCTCGCGGGCGTCCTCGCTGTTCAGCACCGGCCCCAGGATCTCGCCCTGGCGCGCCCAGACCTCGTCCGCCGGCCAGGTCGGCGACTCGACGATGACCTGCTTGCTCGCCCGCACCGCGAGCGGCCCGTTCGCGCCGATCCTCCCCGCCAGCTCGCGGGCGCCGTCGAGCGCGCCGCCGGGCGCGGTCAGGTGGTTGACCAGGCCCCAGCGGTGGGCGTCCGCCGCCGACATCGGGTCGCCCGTGAGCGCGAGCTCCATGGCCACGGCCCGCGGGATGCGCGTCGGCAGGCGCAGCAGCCCACCCGCGGCGGCCGCGAGCCCGCGCTTGACCTCCGGGATCCCGAAGCTCGCCTCCTCCGACGCGACGACGAGGTCGCACGAGAGCGCCAGCTCGCAGCCCCCGGCGAGCGCGGGGCCCTCGACGGCGGCGATCAGGGGCTTGGCCGGTGGGCGCTGGGTGATGCCGGCGAAGCCCCGGTCCCCGATGTGCGGGCGCTCGCCGCGGAGGAACGCCTTGAGGTCCATGCCGGCGCTGAAGAACCCGCCGGCGCCGGTGAGGATGCCGGTGACCAGCGCGTCGTCGCCGTCGAGCTCGTCGAGGGCGTCGGCGATGCCCTGCGCGACCGCGGTGTTCACCGAGTTCCGGGCCTTCGGCCGGTCGATCGTGATGACCAGCGTCGTGCCCTCGCGCTCGGTGCGGAGGACCTGCTCGTCGGGGTCGGGGGAGCTCACCGCGGCGCCATCCGGATCGCGCCGTCGAGACGGATCGTCTCGCCGTTGAGCATCGGGTTCTGCAGCATCGAGACCGCCATCTGCCCGTACTCGGCCGGGTCGCCGAGGCGTCGGGGGTGGGGCACCGAGTCGCCGAGGGCCTTCCGCACGTCCTCGGACAGCGTCGCGAACAGCGGGGTGTCGAAGAGCCCCGGGGCGATGGTGTTGACCCGGATCAGCTTCGAGGCGAGGTCGCGCGCGGCGCACAGCGTCATCGACACGACGCCGCCCTTCGACGCCGAGTAGGCCATCTGCCCGATCTGGCCCTCGAACGCGGCCACCGACGCCGTCATGATCATCGCGCCGCGCTCGCCGTCCACCGGCTCGGTGCGGGCGATCGCGGCGCCGGCGAGGCGCAGGGCGTTGAACGACCCGAAGAGGTTGACGCGCACGACGCGCTCGAAGGCCTCCATGTCACCGGGGTCGCCGTTCTTCTCGACGACGCGGGTGAGGCTGCCGATGCCGGCGCAGTGTACGAGCGCGCGGAACGGCCCGGCGGCCTCGGCCGCGGCGACCGCCTGGCCCAGGGCGTCGGCGTCGGTGACGTCGGCGGCCACGAACTCACCGCCGAGGTCGGAGGCCACCTCCTTGCCGTTCGACGACGGCAGGTCGGCGACGACCACGCGCCCGCCGGCCGCGGTGATCGCCTTCGCGGTGGCCAGGCCGAGGCCCGACGCGCCGCCGGTGACGAGGGCCGAGACGCCCTGCAGATCCATGATCGGAGTCCTCCCGTGGTCGTGGTGCGGACCGCACCGTAACCAGTCACGGCTGACCGTGTCACCGGGTCCGGCTGCCGGCCCGCGTCCCGGTCACCGCGGCGGCGACGCCCGCCACCACGAGCACCAGCACCGACGCGCCGACGACCGCCGCCCACGGCGCGACCGTCTCGATCAGCACGCCGGCCAGGGGCGAGGCGATCGTCGCCCCGACCATGAGCGCGGAGCTGTGCAGGCCGGTCGCGACGCCGCGCGCCGCGTCCGGTGCGAGGCGCCCGACGGTCTCGGCGGCCGCGGCCAGGGCGGGCGCGCAGAACGCGCCGGCGGGCACGAGCAGCAGCGTGATCGTCCACCACGGCCCGCCGAGGGCCACCGGCAGCGACCCGGCCGCGAGCAGCGCCAGCAGCGCGGCCGTCGGCGGCGTCCGGCGTGCGGCCCCGTAGATCCAGCCGCCGAGCAGCGACGCCGCGCACCAGACGGTGTTGGCGAGCGCGAACCACGCCGTCTCGTCGCGGGCGGTGAGCATCGCGACGACCGCCAGCTCGGTCGCGGTGAGCATGAGGATGGCCGCGCCGGTCGAGGCGAGGGCGACGAGCATCGGGCTGCGCAGCCACGTCCGCAGCCGCGGCGGCCTCCCGCCGTGGGCGACGCCGGGTGGCCGCACGGGCGGGTCCAGCCGGGCCAGCGCCGCGGTCGCCAGCACGAACGCGCCGCCGACGACCCACGGCCCGGTGCCGGGCAGCGTCAGGGCCACCAGCGTGCCCAGCGCCGGCCCGACCGCGTAGGTGACCTCCACCGACATCGCGTCGAGCGCGAACGCGGGCCGCTGGTGCTCGGCCGGCACCGAGGCGGCCAGCGACTGGCGCACGATCGAGAACGCCGGCGGCATGAGCAGCCCGGCGACAAGGGCGGCGGGCACGAGCGCGGTGGCGCCCAGCAGCGGCACGACGGCCCAGAACACCGCCTGCACGACCCCGCACAGCGCCAGGACCGGGCGCAGCCCGTGGCGGTCGATCAGCCGTCCCAGCAGCGGCGCCCCGAGCGCCACGCCCGCGGTGACCGCGCCCCCGACGAGCCCCGCGGCCGCGAAGCCGCGGTCCATCCCCACCGCGACGTGCAGCGTGAGGAACACCCCGACCGCGGTGACGGGCAGCCGCGCGGCGAACCCGATCGCCACCAGCGGTGCGAGGCCGGGCAGGCGCAGCACCGCCCGGTACGTGGCGAGGCTCCCGCCGACCGCCGTGTCCGCCACCCCGCCATCATCACCCGCGGGCGCCGGCCGCCCCGCGACGATCACCCCGGGCACGTCTGTCCGCCCCCGCGCGTGGGCACACTGCCGACCATGACCGCCCCGACCGACCCGCCCGTCCTGCCCACCGCGAGCTACGCCGTCACCGCCGCGACCGGCCACCTCGGCCGCCTCGCCGTCGACGCCCTGCTGCGGCGCGGGGTGCCCGCGCGCAACGTCTTCGCGCTCGTGCGGCAGCCGGACAAGGCCGGCGACCTCGCCGACCTCGGCGTCGGCGTCCGCGAGGCCGACTACGACCGTCCCGACACCCTCGACCCGGCCCTCGAGGGCATCGAGCGCCTGCTGCTCGTGTCGAGCCCCACGGTCGGCAACCGGCTCGAGCAGCACACGAACGTCCTGCGCGCCGCGGACGCCGCCGACGTCGGGTTCGTCGTCTACACGAGCGTGCTGCACGCCGACGAGACCGAGCTGGCGCTCGCCCCGGAGCACGCCGCGACCGAGGACGTCCTGCAGGGCTCGGGCATGCCGTTCGCGGTGGCCCGCAACGGCTGGTACGTCGAGAACTACACCGGCCGCCTCGACGAGTACCTCGCGCGCGGGGAGATCGTCGGTGCCGCGGGCGACGGCCGCGTCTCCGCCGCCACCCGCGCCGACTACGCCGAGGCCGCGGTCTCGCTGCTCACCGGCGACATCGCCGACCAGCAGGGCTACTGGGAGCTCGGCGGCCCGGCCTTCTCGATGACCGAGCTCGCCGCCGCGATCACCGAGGTCACCGGCATGGAGGTGACCTACCGCGACCTGTCCGCCGAGGAGTACACCGACGTCCTGCGCAGCGCGGGGATGGACGAGGACACCGCCGCGTTCGTCACGGGCCTCGAGCTCTCCACCGCCCGCGGCGAGCTGGAGACCGACAGCCCGGCGCTGGAGAACCTGCTCGGCCGCGCGCCGACGTCGCTGCGCGACGCGATCCGGGCGGCGCGGCTGTAGCTTCCCCGGTCATGGAGACCTTCCACGGACGCGAGGAGCTGGTCGCGTCGCTGGGGCGCGAGCTCGGGCCGGGGGAGTGGCTGGAGATCGGCCAGGACCGGATCGACGGGTTCGCCGACGTCACCGGCGACCACCAGTGGATCCACGTCGACCCCGAGCGCGCGGCGGGCGGGCCGTTCGGCGCGACGGTGGCGCACGGGTTCCTCACCCTGTCCCTGGTGCCGCTGCTCCTCGACGGCCTGCGCCGCGTGGAGGGCACCCGGATGGGGCTGAACTACGGCCTGGAGCGCGTGCGCTTCCCGTCCGCGGTGCGCTCGGGCACCCGGGTGCGGGCCCGCTCCACGCTCGTCGACGCCACCGACGTCGGCGAGGGCGGGCTCCAGCTCGTCACGCGCGTGACGATCGAGGTCGAGGGCTCGGCGAAGCCGGCGTGCGTCGCCGACCTCGTGACCCGCGCCTACTTCTGAGCGGCCGCTACCGGAGGGTGATCGGGCACGGACGGTGAGGCGTGCGGGCCGTGCGGTGCGACGAACGGGACGGGAACGCGACGGGACGGCCCCCAATCGGGGCAGTTCGGAGGTCGTGGGCGGGGGCCCCGGGTTGCGGCCGACCGGCACCGGGTAAACACCTGTTCACACCGGGCCGCGTCGATGCGGCGGCGGTGCGAGGAGGTGGTCGTCATGGACGCCCCCACACCGATCTGGCGATCGGCCCACCCCGGTGCCGAGGCGCTCCCTTTCCCCTCCTGGTGGCTCACCGCCACCGACCTCGCCCGGGCCTCGGTCGAGACGGTCGCCTGGCACACGGTGCGGCACGTCCTGCCGACGGGCGGCCGTGGTGACGGGCGCCCGGTGCTCGTCATCCCCGGGTTCTGCACCAGCGACCTCGCCACGGGCTCCCTGCGCGCCCACCTGCGCAAGCGTGGCTTCCACACCCACCGGTGGACCCTCGGACTCAACCGCGGCTTCACCGACGACATCCTCCACGGCCTGCTCGAGCGCTTCGACGAGCTGCACGCCCGCCACGGGCGCAAGATCGCGATCGTCGGCTGGAGCCTGGGCGGGCTGATGGCCCGCTGGCTCGCGCAGCTCCGTCCCGACGCCGTCGAGCGCATCATCTGCCTGGGCTCGCCGTGGCGCGCCGAGGCCGAGGAGAACCGGGTGTCCGGCGCCTTCCGGGCCGCCGAGCGCCACTGGGGCTTCTCGTCGGACACCGCGGACGTCGTCGACCTCATCCGCCGCCCCGTGCCGGTGCGGTCGATCGCCGTGTACTCGCCGTTCGACGGCCTGCTGCACGGCGAGGGCTGCCGCCAGGACGACGGGGACCTGTGCGAGAACGTCGTCGTGCCGGGCAGCCACTGCGGGCTGACCCACAACCCCGCGGCGGTCGTCGCCGTCGTCGACCGGCTCGAGGTGCCGCTGGACCGCTGGCGGCCCTTCCGCTGGGCGTCGGCGGTGTCGCACGGCTTCGCGGGCGACGGTCGGACCCCCGAGCAGCGAGCGGCGGCCGTGCCCCCCGCGCCGGTCGCGGCGGCGGCCTGAACCGGATCGGTCGCCCGCGACCGATCGAGACGTGGATCTCACAGCCGTCCATCGGCCGGAGGTGTACGACGGTCGGTAGGAGGTGAGCATCAATGGCTGATGTCTCCCGGCTGCCGTGGGCGATCACCGACCACTGGGACTGGCAGCGCCACGCCGCGTGCCGCGGCATGAACTCCGAGGTGTTCTTCCACCCCGACGGAGAGCGCGACCCCCGGCGCAGCCAGCGTGTCGAAGCAGCGGCACGCATCTGCTCGGGGTGCTCGGTCCGCGAACCCTGCCGGGACTGGGCCCGCCGCGTCGCCGAGCCCTACGGCGTGTGGGGCGGCGAGAGCGAGCAGGAACGCCGCGAGCACCTCGCCCGCGTCCGGACCGACCGCAGCGCCTGACCCGCTCGCGGGGGAGTGGCAGGCTGGTGACCATGGACGCGCCGACGGTGTGGGCCCGTGGTCACCTCGCCGACGGGGACGGGCGGGTGGTCCACGTCGACGTCAACGGACTGCCCGTCGCGTGCACCGTCCCCGCCGACGACGACGTGCCGGAGGGGGCCACCTCGTACGGCCTGCTCGCCGCGTCCCTGTCCTCCTGCACCGCGATGTCGGTGCGCACGTTCCTCCAGCGCTGGGAGTGCGACGGCAGCGACGTCGAGGTGGACGTGGCGTTCGAGTCCTCGTCCCCTCCGGTCATGCACCGCCGGGTCCGCCTCACCGCACCCCTCGACGAGGACGCCCGCCGCCAGCTCGCGTCCGTCGTCGACAGCACCCCGGTGACGATCCTGCTGCGCGACGCCCTGGTGATCGTCACGCAGCTGGACGTGCGCACACCCTGAGGGTCAGACCCCGCCGTCGAGCAGCGTGTGGAGCCGGACGATGCGCCCGTCCTGCGTGAGGGCGATGTCGGTGCCGGTGACGACGGGCTCGCCGCCCTCGGGGCCGAGCGCCCAGGTCAGGACGCCGAGGTCCCCGCTGACCCGGACGGGCCCGGTGGGACGGAAGGCGAACGCCGGCGGCGCGTCGGCGAGCAGCGCGGCCACCTTGGCGTCGATCGCGTCGCGACCGCGCACCGCGCCCTCCGGGTCCTGGAACAGGACGTCGGCGTCGTAGAGCTCGTCGATCACGGCGCGGCGGCGCGCGTCGTCGCGCTCGCCGAACACCTCGAGCAGGTTGCGGGTCAGGATGTCCTCGACGTCGGCCATGCCGCGATCATGCCGCGATCACGCCCCGGATCACGAGCGCGGCAGCACGCTCGTGAACACCCGGTGCGCCGCGGCCTTGACCTGGTCGGGCAGGACCCCGTTCACCGCGGCCTGGGCCTTCACCCACGGCGAGCCGCCGACGACCGCCGTCCGCCCCTTCATCATCGCCGCGTAGCCCTGCGCCGCGACCGTCGCGGGGTCGTCGACGGCCGAGCGGGCGAGCAGCGTGCCGTCGAGGCCCGCGCGGCGGAAGAAGTCGGTGTCGGTGGGGCCGGGCATCAGCGAGGTGACGGTGACGCCGGTGTCGCGCAGCTCGTCGGCGAGCGCCTCGGCGAGCGACTGCACGAACGACTTCGCCGCGTTGTACACCGGCTGGCCCGGGCCGGGCATCGTCGAGGCGATCGACGACGTGATCAGCAGCTTGCCGTGGTCCCGCGCCGTCATGTCCGTGAGCAGCAGGTGGGCGAGGTGCACGACGCCGCGGACGTCGAGGTCGACCACGCGTAGCTGGTCGGCGACCGGCGCGTCGAGGAAGGCGCGGCCCTGACCGACGCCGGCGTTGAGCGCGGCCGCGGCGAGGGGGCGGGGGAGGGCGGCGTGGAGCGTGCGGACCCCGTCCTCGGTCGCGAGGTCGGCCTGCACGACGTGCACCTCCACGTCGTGCCCGTGCAGCTCCCGGGCGGCGTCGGAGATCGCGGCGTCCTCCGCGGAGACGACGAGGTCGTGGCCGTGGCGGGCGAACTCGTGCGCGAGCGCGAGACCGATCCCGCGCGAGGCGCCGGTGACGAGGGCGAGGGGGCGTGCCATGCGACAGGGCCTACCCGGAGGTAGCCGCCCCGCACGCGTCGGCGACCCGGCTGGAATACCCGTAGCCACTTCAACGCTTGTAGCAACTATCGAGCACGAGTGATGGGGTGACGAGATGACCGAGCTGCTGCTGGTCCCCGTCGACGACAACGTGGTCTTCCCGGGGATGACCGTGGTGGTGCCGGCCGCCGAGGTGGGGCCGGTCGAGGCGGGCGAGCAGGTCCTGCTCGTCCCGCGTCACGAGGGGACGTTCGCCGCGGTCGGCACGGTCGCCGACGTCGGTGGACGCACACGCCTGCCGAACGGTGTGACGGCGGTCCAGCTGACCGGCGTCCACCGCGGGCGCGCGGGCACGGGCCGGACCGACGACGAGGGACGCCTCCGCGTGGAGGTGACCGCCCACCCGGACGCGGTGGAGCGCGACGGCCGGATCCGCGAGCTGGAGACGACGTACCGCGCGGTGGTCGAGGAGGTCCTCGAGCTGCGCGGTGACGACGGCCGGGTGTCGGCGGTGCTGCGCGGCATCGACGAGCCCGGGGCGCTGGCCGACACGTCGGGCTGGGCGCCGGAGATCCCGTACGACGAGAAGGTGTCGCTGCTCGCGACGCTGGACGTCCGCGAGCGCCTGGAGCTCGCCCTGCGCCTGCAGCGCGAGCGGCTCGCCGAGCTGCAGGTGCGCAAGTCGCTGCGCGAGGACGTCGAGTCCGGCGCGGCCAAGCAGCAGCGCGAGTACGTGCTGCGCCGCCAGCTGGAGGCGATCCGCAAGGAGCTCGGGGAGGGCGGCGACGACGCCGGCTCCGGCGACGACTACCGGGCGAAGATCGCCGAGGCCGGCATGCCCGACCACGTGCGCGAGCAGGCCGAGCGCGAGCTCGCCCGCCTCGAGCGCGCCGGCGACCAGTCCGGCGAGTCCTCGATGATCCGGACCTACCTCGACTGGCTGCTCGCCCTGCCCTGGGCGCAGCGGTCCGCCGAGCAGCTGGACCCGACGGCCGCGCGCGGCGTCCTGGACGCCGACCACACCGGCCTCGAGGACGTGAAGGACCGCATCGTCGAGTACCTGGCCGTCCGCAAGCTGCGCCGCGACCGCGGCGTGGAGGACGACAAGAAGGCCGGCACGATCCTCACGCTGGTCGGGCCTCCGGGCACCGGCAAGACCTCGATCGGCGAGTCCGTGGCCCGCGCGATGGGCCGCGAGTTCGTCCGGATGTCGCTCGGCGGCGTCCGCGACGAGGCCGAGATCCGCGGTCACCGGCGCACCTACGTCGGCGCCCTGCCCGGGCGTCTGGTGCGGGCGCTGCGCGACGCGGGCACGATGAACCCGGTGATCCTGCTCGACGAGGTGGACAAGGTCGGCGCCGACTGGCGCGGCGACCCGTCCGCCGCGCTGCTGGAGGTCCTGGACCCGGCGCAGAACCACGCGTTCCGCGACCACTACCTCGACGTCGAGATCGACCTCTCGCAGGTGGTGTTCCTGGCGACGGCCAACCAGCTCGACACGATCCCGGGTCCGCTGCTCGACCGCATGGAGGTCATCTCCTTCGACGGCTACACCGTCGAGGAGAAGGTCGCCATCGCGCGTGACCACCTGCTGCCGCGGCAGATCACGAGTGCCGGCCTCACGGTCGACGACGTGACCGCCGACGAGTCGGCACTGCGGCTCGTGGTGTCCGAGTACACCCGCGAGTCCGGCGTCCGCCAGCTCGACCGCGAGCTGGGCAAGCTGACCCGCAAGATCGCGACGGAGATCGCCTCCGGGGCGAGCGGCGTCGTCGTGGACACCGACGTGGTGCGCAGGCACCTGGGCCGGCAGCGGGTCTTCACCGAGTCCGTCGAGCGGACCGCGGTGCCCGGCGTCGCGACCGGCATGGCCGTGACCGGCGCGGGCGGCGACGTCCTGTTCATCGAGGCGGCCGCCATGGCGGGCGACGAGGGGCTGGTCCTGACCGGCCAGCTCGGCGACGTCATGAAGGAGTCGGCCCGGATCGCCCTGTCGTGGGTGCGCTCGCACGACGCGGAGCTGGGCATCGCGCAGGACGCGTTCACGGGGCGCTCGTTCCACGTGCACGTCCCCGCGGGCGCGATCCCGAAGGACGGGCCGTCGGCCGGCGTCACGATGGCGACGGCGCTGGTCTCGCTGCTCACCGGCCGCCCGGTGCGGCACACGGTGGCGATGACCGGCGAGCTGACCCTGCAGGGTCGCGTGCTGCCGATCGGCGGCGTGAAGCAGAAGGTGCTGGCCGCGCACGCGGCGGGCCTGACGCAGATCGTCGTCCCGGAGCGGAACCGCGCCGACCTCGACGACGTCCCCGCCGACGTCGCCGGGCAGCTGGAGTTCCACCCGTCGATGACGATCAGTGAGGTCCTGGACGTGGCTCTCGAGCCCGTCTCCCAGGGCCTCGAGGTGGCCGCCTGACATGTGCTCACGGGAGCCGATACCGCCCGAGGTGCGCGCGCTGACGGCACTGCTGGAGCGACGCTGGTCGCTCTCGGTGCTCTACGCCGCGCACCTCGGTGCGGTCCGGTTCTCGGAGTTCGAGCAGGCCCTCGGCCAGGTGCCGCCCGCGACGCTCGCGGCGCGCCTGGCCGATCTCGAGGCGGCGGGGCTCATCGAGCGGCGGGTGCTCGACACCCGCCCGCCCCGCACCGAGTACGCCCTCTCCGCGGAGGGCCGGCGCCTGGCGCCGTTGCTGGAGGCGCTGACCACCTGCAGCCGCGACCGGCGACCCCGTTGACGTGGGGCCCTACGCTCACGGCGTGAAGGTCCTGCTCCTCGAGAACATCCATCCGGTCGCCGCCGACGCGCTGCGCGCCCGGGGCTTCGAGGTCGACGTGCGCTCGTCGGCCCTGAGCGGCCCCGAGCTGGCCGACGCCCTGCCCGGGGTGTCGCTGCTCGGCATCCGGTCCAACACCACGATCACCGCCGACGTCCTCGACGCCGGCAAGGACCTGCTGGCCGTCGGCTGCTTCTGCATCGGCACCAACCAGGTCGACCTCCCCGCCGCCGCCGAGCGCGGCGTCGCGGTCTTCAACGCGCCCTTCTCCAACACGCGCAGCGTCGTCGAGCTGGTGCTCGGCGAGATCATCGCGCTGGTGCGCCGGCTGCCCGAGAAGACGCAGCGCATGCACGAGGGCATCTGGGACAAGTCGGCGCGCGGCAGCCACGAGTTCCGCGGGCGCACGCTGGGCATCGTCGGCTACGGCAACATCGGCACCCAGCTGGGCAACATGGCCGAGGCCGTCGGGCTCCGAGTGATCTTCTACGACACCGCCGACCGCCTCGCCCACGGCAACGCCCGCCGCGTCGAGTCGCTCGAGGCGCTGCTGGCCGAGGCCGACATCGTGAGCCTCCACGTCGACGGCCGCCCCGGGAACGCCGGCCTCTTCGGCGCCGAGCAGTTCGCGCAGATGAAACCGCGCTCGATCTTCATCAACGCCTCGCGCGGCATGGTGATCGACGACGAGTCGCTGCGCGAGCACATCCTGTCCGGGCACCTCGCGGGCGCCGCGATCGACGTCTTCCCGATCGAGCCCAAGGCCCAGGGCGACGCCTTCGAGTCGCCGCTGCGCGGGCTCGACAACGTGATCCTCACCCCGCACGTCGGGGGCTCCACGCAGGAGGCGCAGGAGGAGATCGGGCACTTCGTCAGCGGCAAGCTGCTCAACTTCGTCACCACCGGCGTCACCGCGCTGTCGGTGAACATGCCGGAGGTCGCCCTCCCCGCGGCGCCCCACGCGTTCCGCACCGGCTTCCTGCACACCAACACCCCGGGCGTGCTGGCGGGGATGAACCAGGTCCTCATCGACCACGGCGTCAACGTCGTCAGCCAGGCGCTCGCGACCCGCGGCGAGCGGGGCTACGTGCTGACCGATACCGAAGGCGCCATCCCGGACGAGGCGCTGTCGGACCTGCGCCGGTCGTCCCACACCGTGTGGTTGCGGACCTGGGCGTCCTAGTAGCTTCCCGGCGCGCCACGGAGACGCAGTCCCAGCGCGAGCGCCGGTGGGCGACGTCGAGTCGGTCCAGGGCCGCCTCGCAGACGGCGAGGATGTCGAGTGACTTGTCGGAGAAGAAGTAGCGGGGGTACTCGTAGCGGACCATCCCGGACGACCTCTTCGTCGAGGTCCGGTTGGTGACGCGGCAGCCGTCGGCGTGGATGAGCCCGCGAACCAGCGGTCCAGGGTGCTGCTCGGCGATCTGTTCTTGCCACGGCTCCAGCGCGATCGCGCGAGGAGTGCATCGCGGACCTCGGCGGCGATACCCGGCCAGTCGTCGGCGCAGTAGATCGCCGCGACACCAGTGGGCGACCGTGCCCTTGGCAGCCGAGGACGCGAGCGACCTCGAACGGGCGGAGGCCGACCGCCGCCGGCTTCAGGGCCTGGGCGACCGTCGTCCGGGGGTGCACGTCGCCATGGTGCTTCCGCGCCCCGACAGTGCCCTGGTCACCCTTCGATGCGCCCGGGGAACGGGATCGGTCGGACCTCTATGCTTCTCCTGTCCGGCTCAGACTCGTCCCTCGAGGTGCCGAAGCCGGCCGAGCCGCCCCCGTAGCCCAATCGGCAGCAGGCAATGGTCTCAAACTCCATACAGTGTGGGTTCGAATCCCACCGGGGGCACCGTGGGTTCCGCCTCCCCTTGCGCGTTACCGCGCGCCCGGGAGGCAAGCGTCACCGTCGGGGGGCGGGCGTTCGACAGGTAGGCTCCTGAATCGACACGGCCTGCTCCGACGGTCGTCGCCGGCCACCGGCCGCGGCCCGGACAGGTCGGCCGTTCCTCCCAGGTCTCACCGGGGCGGCCCGACGAGGGCGGCGCGACGAGGCGATCACCGAGGAGCCCTCATGAGCCAGTCGGCCGACACCATCAGCGAGACCGCGAGCGCTCCGGAGGACCAGGTCCCCACCGGGCTGCGCGTCGTGGTCGCCGAGGACGAGGCGCTCATCCGGCTCGACCTCGTGGAGATGCTCCGCGAGGAGGGCTACGAGGTCGTCGGCGAGGCCGGCGACGGCGCGGAGGCCGTGCGCCTCGCCCGCGAGCTCCGCCCGAACCTGATCATGATGGACATCAAGATGCCCGGCACCGACGGGCTCGAGGCCGCGCGCACGATCGCGGGGGAGCGGCTGGCGCCGGTCGTCATGCTCACCGCGTTCAGCCAGCGCGAGCTCGTCGAGTCCGCGCGTGACGCGGGCGCGATGGCCTACCTGGTCAAGCCGTTCTCGAAGACCGACGTCGTGCCGGCCATCGAGCTGGCCGCCTCGCGGTTCGCCGAGGTCACCGCCCTGGAGGCCGAGGTCACCGCCCTGGAGGCCGAGGTCGCGGGCCTCACCGAGCGGCTGGAGACCCGCAAGGCCGTCGAGCGCGCCAAGGGCCTGCTCATGGCCAAGAAGAAGATGTCGGAGCCCGATGCCTTCCGCTGGATCCAGCGCACCGCCATGGACCGGCGCACGACCATGAAGGCCGTCGCGGACGCGGTCGTGGAGACGTTCGGCTGACGGTACGCAGCGTGAGTGCCCCGATCGGGTGACAGGCACTCGGCCGGCGGCCCGCCAGGACGCTGACCAGGACAGACGTATCCCTACCGTCCCCTGCGCGGCCGTCACTCCGCCGTGACCTACCGTGGGCCCTCGCCACGCATCGGACGGCGAGGGGTTGAGGCCAGTGGGCGCGCGACGGCGACGTCGGTTCGGCACGGTCGCGGCGCTGGCCGTCGCCGTCGTCCTCCTCGCCGGGTGCGGGGGCGTGAGCGGGTCGTCGGGCGACGGCAGCGACTGCGACACGAGCCGCGGCACGCTCGTCGTCGGCCTGGTGGCGCCGCTGTCCGGCGAGCTCGCGTCGGTGGGGCTCGGCATGAAGAACTCCGCCGACCTCGCCGTCAGCCAGGCCAACGCGCGGTGCGCGGTCCCCGGCTACCACCTCGCCGTGCAGAGCCAGGACGACCGCGCCGACCCGGCGACCGGCGCCGCGGCCGCCCGGACGCTCGCGCAGGACCCGTCGCTCCTGGGCGTGCTCGGGCCCTTCAACTCGTCGGTGGCGCAGGCGATCCAGCCCGTGCTCAGCGACGCGGGCATCGTGCAGATCTCGCCCGGCAGCACCGCGACGTCGCTGACCCGCGGCGCCAACGCCGTGACGGCACCGCTTCGGCAGTACCAGACGTTCTTCCGCACCGTCGCGACCGACGCCGTGCAGGGCCCGGCCGCCGCGACGTACCTGACGCGCGTCGAGGACAGGCGCCGCATCGCCGTCGTCTCCGACGGCAAGACCTACGGCGAGGGCATCGCCGAGGAGTTCGCCAAGCAGCTCGCGACCGAGGGCGGCCAGGTCGCCGTCCGCGTCACCGCCCCGCCCGGGTCGGCCCGCGACGGGGTCGTCGCGCGCGTCGCCGCCGCCCGGCCGGACGCGGTCTTCTACGGCGGCGAGTACCCCGAGGGCGGTCCGCTGTCGGCGGCGCTCGCCGCGCGGGGCGTCACCGTGCCCGTGATGGGCGGCGACGGCATCGTGAACCCCGGCTTCGTCACCTCCGGGGGCCGGGAGGGCGACCTCGGCACGTCGGTGGGCCCGCCCCCGGAGACGCTGCCGGCCGCGCAGGGGTTCGTCGACGCCTACCGCCGCGCCGGCTACCCCGAGAGCATCGGGTCGTACGGGGCCTTCACCTTCGACGCCGCGAACGTGCTCGTCGACTCCGCCGTCCGCACCCTGGGCGACGACCGCGAGTGGAGTCCGGCGGTGCGCCCGGAGATGGTCCGGGCGGTCCAGGGCTTCCACGGCGACGGCGTCACGGGGCCGCTGTCGTTCGACCGATTCGGCGACGTCAGCCGCGACGCGGTGACCGTCTACCGGGTGCAGGCCGGCGGCTGGTCGGTCGTCGGTCCCGTCGACTGAGTCCCGACCAGCGGATCTCCACCTCCGCCGCGAGCGGATCTCCGGCCTGATCGGACGTTACGGTCCGAATACGACGGCCCCGCCGCTTGCGCGAGCGCCGTCACGCGCCTATACCTTCCACACCCGACTGGGCGAGCGATCACGCGAACCCGTCGCGAACATCTGACAGCAGGTGACGGAGGTGGACGTGATCCGACGACGGATCGCAGCCGCGGGTGCGCTCGTGGCGGCGGTGGCGCTGGTCCTCAGCGGCTGCGCCAACCAGGGGGGCGGTGAGCAGCAGGGCGGGGGACCGGCGGCGGGTGCGCCGAGCCAGCCGACCAATGCGGAGCTGCCCGCCGGCAACGGGCAGGGGCGCTGCGCGCCGGGCACGTCGATCGGGTACGCGGGCACCATCGCCGGGCAGAACGCCGCCCTCGGCATCGCGATCCTGAACGCTGCGCAGCTCGCGGTCGACCAGCACAACCAGGCCAACCCGAACTGCCAGGTGACCCTGGTGCGCGCCGACACCGGCGGCACCCCGGACACCGCGGTCGGCCCCACCACGGCGCTGATCAACAACCCGGCCGTCCTCGGCATCGTCGGCCTGCCGTTCTCCGGCGAGTCGCGGGCCGTCGGCCCGGCCCTCAACGCGGCCGGCCTCGTCAACATCACGCCGTCGGCCACCAACCCGAGCCTGACGCAGAACGGGTGGACGAACTTCTTCCGCGGCCTCGGCAACGACGCCGTCCAGGGCCCGGCGGTCGCCCGCTACATCCAGCAGCGGGTCAACGCCCAGAACGTCTGCGTCATCAAGGACGACTCGGACTACGGCATCGGTCTGGCCACCCAGGTCAGCCAGGTGCTCGGCCCGGCAGCCGGCTGCCAGATCGACGTGAAGACCAACCAGCGCGAGTTCTCGGCCATCATCGGCCAGGTCCAGCAGACCAACCCGCAGGCGATCTTCTACTCGGGCTACTACCAGGAGGCCGCGCCGCTGATCCAGCAGCTGCGTGACGCCGGTGTGCAGACCACCTTCATCGGCCCCGACGGCGTGAAGGACGAGCAGTACGTCGTCAACGCGGCCGGCTCGGCCGACGGCACGCTGCTGTCCTGCCCGTGCGTGCCGCAGGAGGGCTTCACCGACTTCACGAACGCCTACCGCCAGGCCTTCGGCGTCCCGCCGCAGACCTACTCGGCCGAGTCGTACGACGCCACGACGATCCTGCTGCGGGGTCTCGACCGGGGCATCGCCGACCGCGCCGGGCTGCTCAACCACGTCCGCAACTACCAGGGCCAGGGCCTCACCAAGTTCTTCCAGTGGAGCCCCACCGGCGAGCTGACGAACACGCCGGTCTGGATGTACCGCGTCCAGGGCAACACGATCGTCACGGACAGCCAGATCTGACCGACCCGTCCGGCGTCCTCGGCCGCGTCCCCGCGCACCGTCGCGCGGGGGCGCGGCCGTCGGGTGTCGGGCACGATGTCCGCGGGCGCCGCCCGCGGATGGACACTCCCGTCCAGCATCCCCCGTGCCTGCCGCAGGGCGGGCGCCCGACGCCCCCGGGGAGCGCGTCATCTCCACCGTCCTCGACCCGGCCGTGCTCACGCCGCTGGTCGTGCACACCGAGGCCTGGATCAACTTCGACGTCGGTCTGCTGATCGACCGGTTCTGGGCGAACACCATCAACGGGCTCGCCTACGGCAGCATCTACGCGCTCGTCGCCCTGGGCTACACGCTGGTCTACGGCGTGCTCCAGCTGATCAACTTCGCACATTCCGAGATCTTCGTGATCGGCGTGTTCGGGGTCTACCTGACGTTCCTCGGGCTCGGGTTCGAACCCGGCGCGCTGCCGAACCTGCCGCTGGCCGCGATCATCCTCGACCTGCTGCTCGCCGGGGTCGTGGCGATGGTGGTCGCCGGGCTCGCCGCGGTCGGGCTGGAACGGGTGGCCTACCGGCCCCTGCGACGGCGCAACGCGCCGCGCCTCGCGTTCCTCATCACCGCGATCGGCGCCTCGTTCGCGATCCAGCAGGTCATCCGCATCGTGCGGGGCTCCAACCCCGAGGGCACGATCCGCCTGCTGCCGCCGTCGCCCGCGTTCACGGTCTTCGGCGCGCCGGTGACGAACCTGCAGATCGTCATCATCCTGGCCTCGATCGCGATGTTCATCGTCGCCGATCAGTTCGTGAACCGCAGCCGGCTGGGCCGCGGCATCCGGGCGGTCGCGCAGGATCCGGCGACGGCGACGCTGATGGGCGTCAACCGCGAGCGCGTCATCATGATCACGTTCCTGGTCGGCGGCGTGCTCGCCGGTGCGGCCGCGCTCTTCTACCTCATGACGATCCCGCAGGGCGCCGTCTACAACGGCGGCTTCCTGCTCGGCATCAAGGCGTTCACCGCCGCGGTGCTCGGCGGCATCGGCAACCTGCGCGGGGCGCTGCTCGGCGGCCTGATCCTCGGCGTCGCGGAGAACTACGGGCAGAGCCTGTTCGGCGGCGACTGGCGCGACGTCGTCGCGTTCGTGCTGCTCGTGCTCGTGCTGATGTTCCGCCCGACCGGCATCCTCGGCGAGTCGCTGGCGAGGTCGCGCGCATGAGGACCCGCTTCGCGACCGTCTCGCACTGGTGGAACAGGCAGAGCCGGCCCGTCCAGTGGGCCTACATGGTCCCGGTCGTCCTGTTCCTGCTCGCCCTGCCGGTGCTCAACCCGCCGATCATCACCACCGAGCCGTACACCGACTTCCCGATCTCGCTGTTCAACGCGGCGGTGTTCGCGCTCATCGCGATCGGGCTCAACGTCGTCATCGGCCAGGCGGGCCTGCTCGACCTCGGCTACGTCGGCTTCTTCGCCATCGGCGCCTACACCGCGGCGCTGCTCTCGAGCCCCGACTCCGAGCTGGGCGTGCGCTACCCGTGGCTCGTCATCGTGCCCATCGCGATGGTGGTCACGATGATCTCCGGGGTCATCCTGGGGACGCCGACGCTGCGCCTGCGCGGCGACTACCTCGCGATCGTCACGCTGGGCTTCGGCGAGATCGTGCGGTTGCTCGCCGACAACGTCGACCCGCTGCGCGGCAACCGGGGCTTCCAGAACATCGCCCGTCCCGGCGGCGAGTTCGCGGACGGCACCCCGATCTTCAGCCAGACCGACGCGCTCGGGTTCTACTGGCTCGCAGTGATCATCATCGTCATCGTCCTGCTGTTCATGGGGAACCTCGAGCGCTCGCGGGTCGGGCGCGCGTGGATCGCCGTGCGCGAGGACGAGGACGCCGCCGAGCTCTCCGGCGTGCCGACCTACCGCTTCAAGATCTGGGCGTTCGCGATCGGCGCCGCGGTCGGCGGCCTGTCCGGGACGCTGTTCGCCGCGCAGGTCGGCTACGTCAACAACCAGCGCTTCGACGTGACGACCTCGATCCTCTACCTCGCCGCCGTCGTGCTCGGCGGCCAGGGCAACAAGGTCGGCGTCATCGTCGGGGCGTTCATCGTGTCCTACATCCCGGACCGGTTCCAGTTCGAGCCGCAGTACCGCTTCCTGGTCTTCGGCATCGCGCTGATCGTGCTGATGATCTTCCGTCCGCAGGGCCTGCTCGGCATGCGCCAGCACCTGCTGACCTACGGCCGCCAGGCGTACCAGAAGCTGTTCGGGGCCAGGGCCGCGGTGGCGCCGAGCGGGCTCTCGGCGTCCTCGCGCGCCCGCGGGGACCTCCCGGAGGCCGTACCCGACGACCACGCGGGCACCTCGCCGCGCGGAGGTGGGGAATGAGCGAACCCACGCACGACAGCACCTCGACCAGCCTCGACGTCCCGCCCTCGGAGGAGGGCCTGCTCGAGTCACTCGAGCACATGGACGCCGCCGAGCGCGCCGAGCACGACGCGGCGGTGTCGGCGAGCGTCGCCCCGGCCCGCGACTTCGCCGTCGCGCAGGGGGAGACCCTGCTCGCGGTGGACGGGCTGACGGTCCGCTTCGGCGGCCTCACGGCGCTCGACGACGTCACCTTCGACGTCAAGCGCGGCGAGATCCTCGGGCTGATCGGCCCGAACGGTGCGGGCAAGACCACGTGCTTCAACATCATGACCGGCGTCTACCGGCCGACGGCGGGCGACGTCCGGCTCGAGGGCCAGTCGCTCGCCCGGATGAAGCGCTACCGGATCATCCAGGCCGGCGTCGCGCGCACGTTCCAGAACATCCGGCTCTTCGGCGCGATGACCGCGCTGGAGAACGTCGTCGTCGGCACCGACGCGCGGCACCGGACGTCGGTGCCGGGCGCCCTGCTGCGGCTGCCGCGCCACCGTCGCGAGGAGCGCGACGCGGTCGAGAAGGCGATGGCGCTGCTCGAGTTCGTCGGCATCGCCGACCGGGCCGCCGACAAGGCCACGGCCCTGCCGTACGGCTACCAGCGACGCCTGGAGATCGCCCGCGCGCTCGCCACGGAGCCGAAGCTGCTCTGCCTCGACGAGCCGGCGGCCGGCTTCTCGGCGACGGAGAAGGACGCGCTCTCCGAGCTCATCCTCAAGATCCGTGACGACGGCTACACGGTGGTCATCGTCGAGCACGACATGCGGGTGGTGCTCGGCGTGACCGACCGCCTCGTCGTGCTCGACTTCGGCCGCAAGATCGCCGACGGCCTGCCCGACGAGGTCCGGCGTGACCCCGCGGTGATCTCGGCGTACCTGGGTGGCGCGGTCGAGGACGCACCGGCGGGCGCGGGGGAGGAGGACGCATGACGACCATGCTCGAGCTGGACGACGTGCACGTCGCCTACGGGCGGATCCAGGCCCTGCGCGGGATCTCCCTGCGCGTCGAGGTGGGCCAGATCGTCGCGCTCATCGGCGCGAACGGCGCGGGCAAGACCACGACGATGAAGGCGATCTCGGGCATCCTCGGCCTGCAGTCGGGGTCGATGCGCTTCGAGGGCGAGGACCTCACCGCGATCCGGGCCGACCTGCGGGTGGGCAAGGGCATCAGCCAGGTGCCCGAGGGCCGCGGGATCTTCCCGGGCATGACGGTGGCCGAGAACATCGACATGGGCGCCTACCTGCGCAGCGACCGGCGCAGCCCGGAGTTCGCCGCCGACCTCGAGCGGGTCTACGAGCTCTTCCCGCGCCTGGCCGAGCGCCGCTCCCAGGCCGGCGGGACGCTGTCCGGCGGCGAGCAGCAGATGCTCGCCATGGGCCGCGCGCTCATGGCCCGCCCGCGCCTGCTGTTGCTCGACGAGCCGTCGATGGGGCTCGCGCCCCAGTTCATCGCGCAGATCTTCCGCGTCATCGAGGAGATCAACGCGCAGGGGACGACGGTGCTGCTCGTCGAGCAGAACGCCACCCAGGCGCTCGGGCTCGCGCACGAGGCCTACGTCATGGAGACCGGCGAGGTCACGCGCTCGGGCACCGGGGCGGAGCTCCTCGCCGACCCGACGATCCAGGACGCGTACCTCGGGGTGAGCTGACCCATCGGCGGCGGTCGGGGCAGCGCGCTGCTCCGGACGGTGCGGCGCGGGACCGTCGACGTCCACGGGGTGTGGCGAGGCGACCCTCAGGCGACGGGCAACGGCTCGCCCTCCCGCGGAACGACCGGGGAGTTCGTGCGCGTAGAGGCAGCGAACAGCGCGTTCGCTGCATCCCCGGACGCGAGCCCCAGGGTCCGGGCCACGGCACCGCGCAGGGTGGTGGCGGGGTCGGTGGCGACGGCGTCGTGGCGCCAGGCGACGCGGCCGTCGGGTCGGACGAGCACCGCGCCGCCGCTGCCCAGCCGGTAGGCCCGGCTCAGCCGGCCGCGCGGGTCGTCGAGGACCGGCGCGTCCACCCCGACCTCCGCGGCCGCCCGGCGCCAGCTGTCCTCGGCGGTGACGACGGTGAGCCGCCCGTCCCAGAGGTCGAGCGTCGAGCGACGCCGGCCGTCGACGCTGACCCAGACGTGCGGGGCCCGCTCCCCGGGGGCCGCGGTGAGCCGCGAGGGGTCGACGAGTGCCTGGTCCCCGTACCGGGTGCCCAGGTCGCCGACCATGCCGTCGGACGGGTCGGTCTCGCCGGCCCGCACCGAGCGGCGGGCGTTGCGCTCGCCGACTGGCCGGCGCTCGGTCACGTAGCTCGCGAGCAGCCCCTCGCCGGCGCGGCCCCGCGCCGCCCAGGCCAGCTTCCAGCCCAGGTCGTGCCCGTCGTGCACCGCGGTGTTGAGCCCGACGGCCGCGATCGGCGTCATGCGGTGCGCCGCGTCGCCGACGAGGAACGCCGCACCCGCTCGCGAGGCGGTCGCGAGCTCGGCGGCGAGGTCGAACGTGGCGGCGCCGAGCAGCTCGGGCTCCAGGTCCGGCACCCCGGTCGCGGCGCGCACCATCGCGACCCACTCCGCGTCGGTGGGCACGGTGTCGGGGGTGACGCCGAGGCGGGCGAAGCCCCAGCGGTCGGTCCCGGACGCGGTCCCGAAGGCGATGAGCAGCCCCGTGCCCTCCGGGTGGGTCAACCAGTAGAGCGCGTGGCGAGGCCCGGGCAGGACGCGGGAGAGGTCGGCGCGGAAGAGCACCTGGGCCGCGGGGCCCAGGCCCCCGAGGGGCTCGGTGACGATCCCGAGGGCGGTCCGCACGCGGCTGCGCGGCCCGTCGGCGCCGACGACGAAACGGCTGCGCACGGTGTCCGGCGTGCCGGTGATCGTGTCCCGCACCCGGGCCCACGCCCCGTGGTCGTCGACGGCGAGGTCGGTGAGCTCCGTGTCGAAGCGCACCTCGACCCCGGCCGCGCGGGCGGCGTCGAGCAGGATCGGCTCGAGGTGGTCCTGGGCGCAGCAGGCCGGGTACGTCGGGCTGACGGCCAGCGCCTCGCGGGGGAACGGGAAGCCGAGCGCGCTCTCGGTCAGCTCGCCGTCGGCGAGCGTCACCCCGGTGGCGCTGCGCGCGATCACCGTCGAGCTCGCGGCGCGGACGGCGTCGGCGACGCCCCAGGCACGGAAGATCTCCATGGTCCGCGTACTGAGCCCCGAGGCCCGGGGATGGATCGAGGTACTGCGGTGCCGTTCCACGACGAGCACCTGCGCGCCGTGGCGCGCGGCGGAGATGGCGGTCGCGAGGCCCGCGGGGCCGGCGCCGACGACGAGGACGTGGGGTGTGTGCTCCATGGCGTCGAGGGTCACGGCCGGGCCCGCGCCGCGCGTCCGTGGTGACTACCGATCCAACGCCCAGGCCCGCAGCCCGACCCGGTCGGTGGTGCCGGTCTTGGCCAGCAGCCGGGCCACGTGGGTCTCGACGGTCCGGGTCGAGAGGTGCAGGCGGGCGGCGATGTCGGCGTTCGTGCGGTGCTCGACGACGAGCGCCAGGACCTCCGCCTCCCGCGCGGTCACCCCGAGACGTCGCAGCTCCGGGGCCACCCCGTCGCCGGACCGTCGGGTGGGCGCGCCGGCGGCGCGCAGCAGGTCGCGGCAGGTCCGGGCCAGAGCCCGGGATCCGGCGTCGTCGCCCCGCTCGTGGACCGCGAGGTCGGCACGCAGCGCGGGCACCGGGTCGCCCCAGCCGTCGCGTACCGCCGCGTCGAGGACGATCGTGCGCAGCAGCCGGTGCCACCACGGCCAGTCCGCGAGCTCCGTGGCCGCCGCGGCGACGAGGGCGTCCGCCTCCGCGGCGCGCCCGGCGCGTCCCGCCGCCACCGCGTCGGCGTAGACGAGCGCCGCGCGGTTGGGCACGGCGATGAGCACCGGGTGCCCGCGCAGGCGGTCGCGGGCCTCGGCGTCGCGGTCGCCGACGGCGGTGCGCAGCAGGGGCCAGAGACCGTAGAAGGGGACCGGTGCGGCGCTGCGGTGGGCGAGCACGGCGGGCACGGCGCGGTCGACGAGGTCGGCGGCGCGCGGCAGGTCGTGGGCGAGCAGCGCGGTCAGTGCCGGCACGAGCGGGCCGAGGACCGCGATGTCGGCGGGGAGGTCGGCCCGGGTGGACGCCCTCGCGAGCAGGGCCTCCGCCCCGGCGCGGTCGCCGGTCAGCGCCGTCGACGCCGCCGCGAACAGCTCGGCGGTGCCCTGGAGGGTGGCGAGCCGCAGGCGGCCGAGCTGCTCGATGGCCGGGTGCAGGATGGCCAGGGCCGCCCGCGGGCCGTGCACGTGCAGCGCGGCGTCCGCGCGCAGCAGGTCGGCCTGGGCGGCGCGGGCGAGCATGCCGTGGCGCTCGGCCAGGTCCCGCGCGGCGTGCAGGTCGGCGGCGCCGGTGTCGCCGCGGCTCATGCGACGGGCGCCGAGGGAGAACAGCGCCTCCACCCGCCACGGCGCGAGCCCGTGCTCGGCGGCCACCGCCGCCGCCCGACGCACGAGGGCGTCGGCGTCGGGCGCGGAGTCCGGCGACGCGACGGCACAGCGGGCCAGCACCAGCAGCGCCTCGCAGAGGGTCGCGGCCACCTCGCTGTTGCCGTCGCGGATCAGCGCCGCGTCCGCGGCGGCCACCGCCTCCTGCGCCCGCGGGGCGGCGACGGCGGTCGCGCCGGCCCCGTACGCGGCGTCGGCACCGAGCACCAGCGAGCGGGGGTCGTCGGGGCGCGCGGCGCGTCCGACCCACTCGTCGGCCTCGCCGTAGCGGCCCGCGAGCACCGCGGCCCGGGCCAGGCGGAGGCACAGCTCGGCGTGCTCGTCGCCGGCCACGTCGCCGAGGGCCGCCTCCCCGAGGGCGAGGGCGTCCGCGGCCGCCCCGCGCAGCGTCAGCACCCGGACCCGCTCGGCGGCGACGCGGCCCGGGGCCGCACCCAGGGCCCCGGCGCGGCGCAGGAGCTCGTCGGCGTGACCGAGGGCGCCGCGGTCGGCGTCGCGGCGGGCGAGGTCGAGCAGGAGCGCGACGGCCCGCCGGTGGTCCCCGGACTCCGCGTGGCGGTCGGCGGCCGCCTCCCGGTCGCCGGGCGCGTCGCGGGCCTCGAGCGCGATGGCCACCCGCGCGGAGACGGCGGCGCGGTCGGTCGGCAGGAGGGCCGCGAGCACCGCGTCGCGGGTCAGGGCGTGGCGCCAGGTGAGGTGGTCCCGGGCGGCGACCAGTAGCCCGGCCCCGACCGCGGCTCGCAGCCCGTCGAGGACGGCGTCCCCGCCGACGCCGGTGGCCGCCGCGAGCAGGCGGTGGTCGGGGTCGCCGGGCGCCACGGCCGCGGCGTCGAGCACGACCCGGGCGGTCGCGGGCAGCGTCGCCAGGCGGCGGGCGACCAGCGCGGTCCAGCTCGGCGGCACCGTCCCGTCGCCGGCGTCGAGGAGCTCGGCGACCAGGAAGGGCAGGCCCTCGGACCGGCGCACCAGGTCGTCGACCGCGGCGCGTCCGGTCCCGTCGGACGCCACCAGTGCCGCGACCTGGCCGGCGTCGAGGCGGGCCGGGCGCAGGACGGTGACGTCGGGGTGCGCGACGAGCGTGGCGAGCGCGGCCACGGGGTCCCCGGCCTCCGCCGGCCCCTCGTCGTCGCGCGCCCCCAGCGCGAGCACGACCGGGACCCGGCCGACGGCCCCGGCGAGGTAGGCGAGCAGGTCGTGGGTGTCGGCGTCCGCCCAGTGCAGGTCGTCGAGGACCAGGACCGCACCGTCGGGGTGGAGGGCGGCGAGCAGGGCGAGCACGCCCTCCCCGAGGACGACGGCCGCGTCGAGGGCCGGTCCCGCGGGCGTCCCGGCCGGCCCGTCGACGGCGGCGCCCGGCACGAGCCGGGCGAGCGCGGCCCGGAACGGCCGCAGCCGCGGGGACTCCGGCAGGGGCGCGTCCCGCAGGGGCGGCGCGAGCGCCTCGGCGAGCGGGCGGTACGCCCCGCCGCCCGCGACCGCGCGGCCGGTCAGGACCCCGAGGCCGGCCGCCGCCGCGACGTCGGCCACCTCGGCCAGCAGCCGGGACTTGCCGATGCCCGCCTCGCCCGTGACCAGCAGCGTCCCGCCGTGGCCCGCGCGTGCCGCGGCGACGCGGGCGCGCACCACGGCCCGCTCGGCCTCCCGGCCGACCAGCGGGCGTCGCGGCGCGACCATCCGCCCATTGCAGCGCGGTGGCGCCGCCCTGACCAGGGGCTCAGCCGCCGGACCCCGGCGGGCGCGAGCGGTAGACGCAGGTCAGCTTCGCGGTGCAGACGCGGCGGCCCTCGTCGTCGCTGACGACGATCTCGAAGGTGCCGATCGTGCGGCCGACCGACAGCGGGGTGCAGACGCCGGTCACCTTCCCGTCCAGGGCCGAGCGGTGGTGCGTGCAGGAGAGCTCGAGGCCCACCGGCATGCGCTCGGGCCAGCCGTGCAGCGCGGCCGCGGTCGACCCGAGGGTCTCGGCGAGCACACCGTTGGCGCCCCCGTGCAGCAGGCCGAAGGGCTGCCGGTTGCCGGTCACGGGCATCGTCCCGACGACCCGGTCGGGGTCCCACGCCGTGATCTCGATGCCCATCCGCGCGGCGAGCTGCTCGTCGGGGTACTGGACCTCGATGTCGGGCACCGCAGCGGACTCGGGGGCCGAGGAGCTGGTCATCCCCGCAGGGTAGGGCGGGCCCGGGGACGGGGCCGCCCGGGCGCCCGGGGTGTGTCGGGGGTCGCGCCTAGACTCGGCGTGTGGCTCCGACCAGCACGGCAGCGCCGACCTCAGGCCAGCCCGAGACGACCCCGGACGCGCCGGCGAGCGGGCGTGGGCGGCTGCTGCTGCTCGACGGGCACTCGCTGGCCTACCGGGCGTTCTTCGCGCTGCCCACCGAGAACTTCAACACCACGACGGGGCAGACGACGAACGCCGTCTACGGCTTCACGTCGATGCTCATCAACCTGCTGCGCGACGAGGAGCCGACGCACGTCGCGGTCGCGTTCGACGTCTCGCGCCAGACGTTCCGCGCCGAGACCTACGCGGCCTACAAGGCCAACCGCAGCTCGACGCCCGACGAGTTCCGCGGCCAGATCGACCTGATCAAGGACATCCTGGCCGCGCTGGCGATCCCGGTGCTGGCGGTGGAGGGCTACGAGGCCGACGACCTCATCGCCACGCTGACGACGCAGGCGGTCGCGCAGGGGATGACGGTGTCGATCTGTACCGGCGACCGGGACGCCTTCCAGCTGGTCTCCGACGACGTCACCGTGCTCTACCCGCGCAAGGGCGTGTCGGATCTGGTGCGCTACACGCCCGAGCAGGTCATGGAGCGCTACACGCTCACCCCGGCGCAGTACCCGGACTTCGCGGCCCTGCGCGGCGACCCGAGCGACAACCTGCCGAGCATCCCGGGCGTGGGGGAGAAGACCGCGCAGAAGTGGATCCGCGAGTTCGGGTCGCTCGACGCGCTGGTCGACCGTGTGGACGAGGTGCGGGGCAAGGCCGGCGACGCGCTGCGCGAGCACCTGTCGTCGGTGGTGCTCAACCGCCAGCTCACCGAGCTGGTCCGCGACGTCGAGGGCATCGGCATGGGCCCGGACGACCTGGTGGTGCGGCAGTGGGACCGCGACGCGGTGCACCAGCTGTTCGACAACCTCGAGTTCCGGGTGCTGCGCGAGCGGCTGTTCTCCACGCTCACCGCGGCGGAGCCGGAGGCCGAGGAGGGCTTCGAGGTCCGCGGCGCCGCGCTCGAGACCGGCGCGGTGGCCGACTGGCTGGCCGACCACGCCCGCGACGGCAGCCGGGTCGGCCTCGCCTTCCGCGGCACCTGGGCGCACGGCACCGGCGACCTCGAGGGCATCGCGCTCGCGGCGGCCGACGGCGAGTCCGCCTACGTCGACGTCCGGGCGGTCGACGAGGCGGACGAGAAGGCGCTCGCGGCGTGGCTCGCCGACGTCGACGTGCCGAAGGCCGGTCACGAGGTCAAGGGCCCGAGCCACGCGGTGCGCGCCCGGGGCTGGCGCCTCGACGGGGTCACCAGCGACACCGCGCTCGCGGCCTACCTCGCCCGCCCCGGCGAGCGCAGCTTCGACCTCGCCGACCTCGCGCTGCGCTACCTGCGCCGCGAGCTGCGCGTCGAGGACAGCACGGAGGGCGGCGACCAGCTCACCCTCGACGGCGGCGAGGAGGAGGCCGACACCGCGCTCGCGCAGGCCGAGATGCTGCGCGCCCGCGCGGTGTACGACCTCGCCGACAAGCTCGACGCCGACCTCGCCGAGCTGGGGGGCACGGCGCTGCTCACCGAGCTGGAGCTGCCGCTGCTCGCGGTGCTCGCCGACCTCGAGGCCGCCGGCGTCGCGGTCGACATCAGCGCACTGCACGACCTCGAGTCGCAGTTCGGGGCGCGCGTGCAGTCGGCGGCGCAGCAGGCGTACGACGTCATCGGCAAGGAGATCAACCTCGGCTCGCCGAAGCAGCTGCAGGTCGTGCTGTTCGACGAGCTGGAGATGCCGAAGACGAAGCGCACCAAGACCGGCTACACCACCGACGCCGACGCGCTGCAGACGCTCAACGAGACGAACCCCCACCCCTTCCTCGAGCACCTCCTCGAGCACCGCGACGCCACGCGGCTGCGGGTGACGGTCAAGGGCCTGCTCGAGTCGTGCAGCGACGACGGGCGCATCCACACGACGTTCAACCAGACGATCGCGCGCACCGGGCGGCTGAGCTCCACCGAGCCCAACCTGCAGAACATCCCGGTGCGCACCGCGGAGGGCCGGCGCATCCGCGACACGTTCGTCGTCGGGTCCGACTCCGCCGACGGCGCGTTCGCCGAGCTCATGACCGTCGACTACTCGCAGATCGAGATGCGCATCATGGCGCACCTCTCGCGCGACGAGGCGCTGATCGAGGCGTTCCAGTCCGGCTACGACTTCCACTCCGCCACGGCGGCGCGGGTGTTCGGCGTCGGCGAGGACGAGGTGTCCCCGGCCCAGCGCGCCAAGATCAAGGCGATGAACTACGGCCTGGCCTACGGGCTGTCGGCCTACGGGCTCTCCGCCCAGCTCCGGATCTCCACCGACGAGGCCAAGGAGCTGATGGAGGAGTACTTCGCCCGGTTCGGCGGGGTGCGCGACTACCTGCAGCAGGTCGTCGGCCAGGCGCGCAAGGACGGCTACACCAGCTCGATCCTCGGCCGGCGTCGCTACCTGCCCGACCTCACGAGCGACAACCGCCAGCGTCGCGAGATGGCCGAGCGGATGGCGCTCAACGCCCCGATCCAGGGCAGCGCGGCCGACATCATCAAGGTCGCGATGCTCGGGGTGCACCAGGCGCTGCGCGACGAGGGCCTGCGCTCGCGGATGCTGCTCCAGGTCCACGACGAGCTCGTGCTCGAGGTCGCGGCGGAGGAGAAGGAGCAGGTCACCGAGCTGGTGCGCCGCGAGATGGGCGCGGCCTTCGAGCTCGACGTGCCGCTCGAGGTGTCGGTGGGCTTCGGGCGGTCCTGGGACCAGGCGGCCCACTGAGCCCGAGTCGTCACGCCGGGGCGTGGTGGTCCCCGTCTCGGGTCGTCTCCCTTGGTACGCGTCGGTACCACGCGCTACCGTGGTACGCGTGAGTACCGAGCACCTCGACGTGGTCATCGTCGGCGCGGGCCTGTCCGGGATCGGGACGGCCTGCCACCTCGAGCGCGAGCTGCCCGACCACTCCTACGCGGTGCTCGAGGCCCGCGAGGACCTGGGTGGCACCTGGAGCCTCTTCCGGTACCCGGGCATCCGGTCCGACTCGGACATGCACACCCTGGGCTACCGGTTCCGCCCGTGGAGCAGCGCGACGGCGCTCGCCGACGGCCCGTCGATCCTGGAGTACGTCCGCGAGACGGCGCAGGAGTTCGGCGTCGATGAGAAGATCCGTTACGGGCACCGCGTCACGCGCGCGTCGTGGGACTCCGACGCCCAGCGCTGGACGCTCGAGATCCCGGGACAGGCCCCGCTGACCTGCTCGTTCCTGCTCATGTGCTCGGGCTACTACCGCTACGACCACGGCTACACCCCCGACCTGCCGGGCATCGACCGGTTCGGCGGCACCGTCGTGCACCCGCAGCTCTGGGACCCCGAGCTCGACTACGCCGGCAAGCGCGTCGTCGTCATCGGCAGCGGCGCGACGGCCGTGACCCTCGTGCCCGCCCTGCTCGAGGGGGACGGCGCCGCCGCGAAGGTGACGCAGCTGCAGCGCTCGCCGAGCTACGTCCTCTCGATCGGGCGCACCGACCCCGTGGCCGCGGCCCTCTCGCGGTGGCTGCCCCGCGCGGTGGCCGATCCGCTCACGCGCGCGAAGAACATCGCCCAGATCATCGCGCTCTACCAGATCAGCCAGCGGTTCCCGCGGTTCGTCCGCGGGCTGCTCCGCAGGGCGACGCAGTCGTCGCTGCCCGAGGGTTACGACGTCGACACCCACTTCAACCCGCGCTACGACCCGTGGGACCAGCGCATGTGCATGGTCCCCGACGGCGACCTGTTCCGGGCGATCCGGCGCGGCGACGCGGAGATCGTCACCGACACGATCGACACCTTCACCGAGACCGGCATCCGCCTGGCGTCCGGGCGCGAGCTCGAGGCCGACATCGTCGTCACCGCGACCGGGCTGACGCTGCAGATGTTCGGCGGCGCCGAGGTCGTCGTCGACGGCGAGCCGCTGCACCTGCCCGACACCATGGCCTACAAGGGCATGATGCTCTCCGGCGTGCCCAACCTCGTGTACATGATTGGCTACACGAACGCGTCGTGGACGCTCAAGGTCGACCTCGTGGCCGAGTACGTCGTGCGGCTCCTGCGCCACCTGCGTGACCGTGGCCTCGGGGTCGCGGTGCCCGAGCGCGACCCGTCGGTCGAGGAGGCCCCGTTCCTCGACTTCGGCGCCGGCTACGTGCAGCGCTCCATCGACGAGCTGCCGAAGCAGGGCACGCGGGCGCCGTGGCGCCTGGCGATGAACTACGCCGTCGACGCGGTGTCGCTGCGGCGCAGCCGGGTCGACGACGAGGTGATGCGGTTCGTGCCGGCGAGCGCCGCCCGGGTGCGCGCGGAGGACCGCGCCGCGGGCTGAGCGCAGCGCGCCGGACGGGCGGTGCGGACCGGTCCGCGCGCCGCGAATCGGGTCACCCTTCGTAGCCGTCCGTGCGCGGCGCGTGCGGCGGCCGTCGAGCGACCGAACGCGAGCGGTGGCACCTCCGTTGACGCGACGGCGTTCGCCCCTGCGGCGGTCGTCGCGGCCCCGATCGCTGCGTGGCGGGACTCGTTCGGGTGCTTTCCGTCCACCCGTGTCGGAACGGTCAGGTCGCCGAACGGCCGACAGGGAAGGGCTCCGCCCGGCCCTCGACCTCTCCGTCGTCCGGAGACTGACGGCACGATCGACGTCGACGCACCGTGACGGGCTGGTCGGTCGGCAGCCGTCTGATCAGCGCTTCTGCGCTTCTCCGTGCGGCCATGGTCAACGCTGCGTGTACGGTTCGGCACCCTCATCACCGATGTGGCACCGAGGAGGGCGACCCGCAGCACATGGTCCCTGTCCTGGACTATCTCCCGCGCGGGGACACGCTGGACGTCGCCGCCCGGTCCGGCCGGCACCGTGTCCTGGTCGGCGTCCTGCTCGCCGCCGTGCCGATCGCGGCCCTCGTCGGTCTCGCGACCGGCGCCCCGGCGCTCGAGACGGCGCTCGCCGCCGTCGTGCCCCTGTTGGCCGGACTCGTGGGTGTCCGGGTCGGCGCGGGCCACCGTGTCGGCCCGCTCGTCGTCGCCGTCGGTCTCGGGGCCACGTGCGCAGGCCTGGTGGCCGTCGGCGAGGGCGCCCCTGCCGCGCAGTTCTCCTTCTTCGTGCTCGTCGCCGCCGTGGCCCTCTACCGGTCGTGGATCCCGTTCGCCGGGTTCGCCGGGGCGGCCGTGGTCGGCACCGGGCTCGCCGTCGCGACGTCCTCCGCGGGCCCGCTCGATGGTGGATGGTGGCTGGTCCACGGCACGGCGGTCGTGGCGGCATGTGCCGGGGTGGCCGTCGTCGTGCGCCTCGGCGAGGACGAGCAGCAGCACCTGGTGGCCCGGGCGGAGGCGCTGTCGCGGGAGCAGGTCCGTCGGCGGGAGTTCACCTCGGAGCTGCTGCTCAACCTGGCGCGTCGCAACCAGAGCATGTTCCACCGCCAGCTGGAGATCATCAACGACCTCGAGGAGCGGGAGCGCGACCCGGACGTCCTCGCCGACCTGTTCCGGCTCGACCACCTCGCCACCCGGGTGCGGCGCAACGCCGAGAGCCTGCTCGTGCTCTCCGGGGAGCAACCCGCCCGCGTGTGGTCGGGCCCCGTCGCCCTGCGGGACGTCGTGCGCGCCGGGGTCGCCGAGACCGAGGAGCTCGACCGGGTCACCCTCGTGGTCGACGAGCGCCTGCGGGTCGTCGGGAGTGCAGTGGCCGACCTGACCCACGTGGTCGCCGAGCTGGTCGAGAACGCGGTGCGCTCCTCCCCGCCGTCCGCGCCGGTGGTGGTGCAGAGCCGCGCCGACCGGCGCCGGCCCGGCGCGTTCCTGCTCGTCGTCGAGGACACGGGCAGCGGGATGCCGCCGCGGGAGCTGGCGGCGGCCAACGACCTGCTCGCGCGCCCGCAGGACGTCGACGCGCCGGCCGCGACGCGGCGGCTCGGCTTCCACGTGGTGTCGCGCCTCGTGGCGCGGCACGGGATCGAGGTCTCGCTGACGCCGACCCCCGGGTGCGGTGTCACCGCGGTGATCGTGCTGCCGCCCGCCCTGTTCGCGGAGCCGGCCGCGCCGGCGCACGGTCCGGGCCCCGGCTCCGCCACGGACTCCGCGGTCCCCGTGCCCCGGCGCAGCGCCGACGACGACGGCCAGCCGGGGCGCGACCCGGTGGGCGCGGGTGGCCGCCACGCCTGGCCCGGGGGTGGTCCGGCGGCCGGGCGCGCGGCGGGCGCGCCACCGGCGCCTCCCGGAGCGCACGCGGCCGCCCCCGGCGCGGAGCCGCCCGAGGACCGCCCCGACGCCCCCGACGCCCCCGGGGCGGGCGGGGCCGGCGGTCACGAGCACGGGTTGGGCGGGGCCCGGGTCGAGGCCGCCGTCGACGAGACCGAGGCGGGCGGGGACGGCCACACCACCGTCGAGCACCCGCCCTCGACGCCGCCCGCGCCCGCACCGCGCCGCGGGCTGATCCACCCGATCGTCGTCCCGCCGCCGCCCTCGCCCGCCGGTCCCGGGGACGACCCGGACGCCCGGGCGGCCCGCCCGGAGCGCCTGCCGGGACGTCCCCCCGGCCGGATGCCCGCGGCGGCGCCACCGGCGCGTCGGGCGCCGGGGCCGGACCCCGCGGCCCCCGGGCGGTCGGGGATCGTCCTCGCTCGACGCACCCCCCAGACCCATCTCGCGCCCGAGCTCGTGCGGCCGGGCGGACCGCCCCCCGCCGGCGACGAGCCGACGCCGACGCCGCCGTCGGGCGCGACCCCGCCCGACCGCGCCGCGCCCAGTGGCCTCGGGGCGGTGCAGGCCCTGTCGGCCTACCAGGCGAGCCGCGCCGTCGCCCGCTCCGAGATCGACGGGGGTCCCACGGCGGACCGCGGCGACGACGAGGTGGACGCCGAGGGCCGGCGCGGCCCGTCCGACGACGGCGACACGACGAGGAGGCAGCCGTGAGCGCACCGACCGACGAGGGTCTGGACTGGCTGCTCTCCGACTTCGCGACCGGCACGCCGGGCGTGCGGCACGTGCTCGTGGTGTCCGCCGACGGGCTGCGCCTGGCGGTGAGCAACGGGGTCGATCCCCGGCTCGCCGACCAGATGTGCGCGGCGGTGTCGGGCCTCGTCAGCCTGGCGCGGGGCACCGCCACCCTCCTCGACGGGGAGCCGGTCACCCAGACCATCGTCGAGATGGCGGGCGGTTACCTGTTCGCGAGCGCGATCAGCCTCGGCTCGACGCTGGCCGTGGTGACCACGCGCGCCGCCGACATGGGTCTCGTGGGCTACGAGATGACCCTGCTCGCGGCACGGGTCGGGCACGCCCTGACGCCGTCGCCCACGAGCTCGCCGGGAGGTCCCGGCAGGGGAGCTCCGTGAGCGTCGACGGCCGGGAGGACACCCGCGGCGATGGCGGGCGGGTGGTCCCGAACTACGCGTTCACCGCCGGCCGCACGCGGTCGGCGCGCGGTGCCGACATGCCGATCGAGGCCCTGGTGACCGCCACGGAGTCCGGCCTCGCCGCGGCGCCGGGCCTGCCGCCGGAGTCGCGGGCGATCATCGAGGCGAGCACGGGGCCGCAGTCGCTGGCCGAGATCGGGGCGCTGCTCGAGGTCCCCCTCGGCGTGGCGCGGGTGCTCGTCAGCGACCTCGCTGCCGACGACCACCTCGCCGTCCACCTGCCCCTCGTCGGGACCGACGGCCGTCCGCGTCGAGAACTCCTGGAAAGGCTCCTCGATGGTCTCCGTGCACGGTGACCACGCCGCCGATGGTGGCCTGGTGCGCGCCGGGGCGAAGGCGGCGCAGGCCGAGCTGCTCCCTCTGAAGATCCTCGTCGCCGGCGGGTTCGGGGTCGGCAAGACGACC
Source organism: Actinomycetospora straminea (assembly GCF_028737255.1). Taxonomy (GTDB): domain Bacteria; phylum Actinomycetota; class Actinomycetes; order Mycobacteriales; family Pseudonocardiaceae; genus Actinomycetospora; species Actinomycetospora straminea. The sequence goes on from NZ_JAQZAN010000004.1 coordinate 178,624, forward strand.
CTCGTCGGTGCCCTGTCGGAGATCCCGCCGCTGTCGACCGAGCAGGAGATGACCAGCCTGTCGGAGGGCATCGACGACACGAGCGCGGTGCCGGACAAGACCACGACCACCGTGGCGATGGACTTCGGTCGCGTGACGGTCGACGACGCGCTGGTGCTGTACCTGTTCGGGACGCCGGGCCAGTCGCGGTTCTGGTTCATGTGGGACGAGCTCGCTCGCGGTGCCGTCGGGGCGGTGATCCTCGTCGACCTGCGACGCATCGACGAGTGCTTCGCCGCCGTCGACTACTTCGAGAACCGTGGCGTGCCGTTCGTCGTCGCGCTCAACGACTTCCCCGGCACCGAGGGGGTCGACGACGACGCCGTGCGGGATGCGCTCGCCGTACCTCCGGGCTGCCCGCTCGTGCACGTCGACGCGCGCGACGGCACCTCCTGCACGGCCGCCCTGATCTCACTGGTGGAGCACGCCCTCGCGGAGGCCGCCTGACCGGTGCGGGCCGGGCGTCTCAGCCCGACCGGTCGCCGCGCAGCGCCTCGAGGAGCTCGTCGAGGGCGTCGAGGCGGTGGGCGCTGACCACCGCGTCGCAGTGGGGCCACGCGGCGGCGATCCCACGGGCGAGCGGCTGGAAGTGCGGCCGGGCGGTCCGCGGGTTGGCCCACACCACGCGGTGCGCGAGGCGCTGCAGGTGGGCCATCTCGCGGCCGAGCAGCGCCGGGTCGCCGGTGTCCCAGCCGTCGGAGACGACGAGCAGGACCGCACCGCGGGCCATCCCGCGGCGCCCCCACCGGCGGGTGAACTCCGCGATCGACTCACCGATGCGGCTGCCGCCGGACCAGTCCGTCGCGAGGCTCCCGGCGCGGGCGAGGGCGTCCTCCGGCCCGCGGCGGGCGAGGGCCGGGGTCAGCCGCGTCAGGCGGGTGGCGAAGGTGAAGATCTCGGCGCGCGACGAGACCCGGGCGCACCACAGCATCTGGAGCAGGGCCCGGGCGTACGGCTCCATCGAGCCGGAGATGTCGCACAGCACGACCAGCCGCCGGGGGCGCGGGCGCCAGGTCCGCCGGGCGAGCGTCACCGGTTGCCCGCCGGTCCGGCGCGCGCGGCGCAGGGTGGCCCGCAGGTCGACGGCGGCGCCGCGCGGCGAGGCCCGGTGGCGGCGGGACGGGCGCGGCGGGGTGGCCACGCGGAACCGGCGCATCGCCACCGCGAGGGCGGCGAGCTCGGCGGGGGAGAGGTCGGCGAAGTCGCGGGCGCCGAGCCGCTCCGCCGCGCTGGCGGCCACCGGCACCGGCCGGGGGTCGTCGTCCGCGGAGGTCTCGCCGGTGGCGGCGTCGACGCGGGGGACGCCGCCGACCGCGGCGGTGCCCCGGGCCGGGGCGGCGACGGGCGGCGGCGCGTGCTGGTCACCGCGGGAGTCCGCGGGATCGGTGGGGCCGGCCGTGTCCGTGGCGTCGCCCGCCCGGAACACCGCGTCGAACACCGCGTCGAAGGCGGGCACGAGGGCGAGGTCGGTGAGCAGTGTGACGCGGGCGACCCAGTACAGCTCCCGCGTGCTCGCCGGGTCCGCCGCGACGACACCGGTCGCGAAGCGTGTCGCCTGCCCGACGTCGACCGGCACGCCGGCCCGCCGCAGGGCGCCGGCCAGGCGGGCGGCGAGGGTCGCCAGGTCGGGGCCGGCGCGCCCGGGCGGGTCGGGGCGGTCAGGGTCCACCGACGACCGACTCCAGCCCCGTCCGCAGGACGAGCTCCCGGTCCTCGTCGTGCTTGACGACCGCGCCGAGCGTACGGCGCGCCTGCTCGGCGTCGAGTCGCTCGACGCCGAGCGCCTGCAGGGCGCGCACCCAGTCGATGGCCTCGGCGAGGCCCGGTGGTTTGAGCAGGGCGGCGGTGCGGAGCCGGGCCAGCGCGTGGGCGACCTGGTCGGCGAGGACGTCCCCGACCTCCGGGACCCGGACCCGGATGATCGCCTCGACGGCGGCGGTGTCGGGGTGGGGGATCGCGTGGTGCAGGCAGCGCCGGGTCAGCGCGTCGTGCAGGTCGCGCGTCCGGTTCGAGGTGAGCACGACGACCGGTCGGTGCACCGCCCGCCGGGTGCCGAGCTCGGGGATCGTCACCGCGCCCTCGGCGAGGAGCTCGAGCAGGTGGGCCTCGAACTCGTCGTCGGCGCGGTCGACCTCGTCGATCAGCAGGACGGCCGGTCGCGGCCCGGGGTGGGTGACCGCGGCGAGGAGCGGCCGCGCCAGCAGGAACTCCTCGCCGAACAGGTCGTCGTCGCCCAGCGGCTGACCACGGCTCTCGGCGAGCCGGATCGCGAGCAGCTGGCGGGGGTGGTTCCACTCGTAGAGCGCCTCGGCCGCGGTGAGCCCCTCGTAGCACTGCAGCCGCACCAGCGGGGTGTCCACGACCTCGGCCAGGGCGAGGGCAGCGCGGGTCTTCCCGACGCCCGGCTCGCCCTCGAGCAGCAGCGGCTGGCGCAGGGCGACGGCGAGGAACAGGGCGGTCCCCAGGCCGTCGTCGGCGAGGTAGCCGGTCGCGGCCAGCGCGGACCGCAACGACGCGACGTCGGTCGGGAGGTCCGTCACGAGCGGCCCGCCGCGAGGTCGACGACGGTGAAGCGCGCCGGGTCGTCGAGGAAGGCACGGCGACAGCCCGGTCCGCAGAACCACCAGGTCCGGCCGTCGACGACCGCGGACGGGTCGGCCGCCGCGCGGGCCACGGCCATCCCGCACACCGGGTCCACCGCCGGTCCGGCGCCGTCCCCGTGGTCCACGGCCGCGGGCGGTCGGGCCACCCGTTCCCGACCGGCGACCATCTCCGCGTAGATCGAGAGGGCGATCTCCGCCGGCGTCGTGGCGCCGAGGTCGAGACCGGCCGGGGTCCGCACCCGGGCGCGCTCCGACGGCGTGACGTCGAGCGCGTCGAGCACGGCCGTGCCGCGTGTCCGGCTCGCCACCAGCGCGACGTAGGGCACGCCGGCGCGCAGCGCGGCGACCAGCGCCTCGTCCTCGTCGCGTCCGTGCGCGGCGACGACCACGGCTGCCGGCGGGGACGAGGCGGACGGGTCCCCGCCGGCCCGGACGTCGAAGTCCATGGCCTCCCCGATCCGCACCAGGGCCCGGGCCACCGGGCCGTCGCCGCACACGTGCACCACCGTCGGCGGCACCATGGCCTCCAGGAAGATCTCGAGGGTGCCGCCGGACAGGCACGGGTTGTCGACCGTGATCACGCCCTCCCGCTCCGCCCCGCCGATGTCGACCGGTGGCGTCGCCGCGTCCCCGCCGGCCGGGACGATCCGCAGCAGGGTCGAGCTGCGGTCGCGGAGCAGGCGCAGCCCCTCCACCCGCACCGTCGACTCGGCGCAGGCCCCGCCCACGAACCCCTCGAGGGTGCCGTCGGGCAGGACGAGCGCGCTGTCGCCGGCCCGGGCGCTCGTGGGGCTCTGGGCCCGGACGACGGTGGCGAGCACGAAGGGTGTCCCGGCGTCGCGCAGCGCCCCGGCACGACGGAGGACGTGCGCGGTGGTCACGTGATCGCGAGGTCGGTGCGCAGGGGACGACCCTGGGCGGCGCACCAGACGGCGGCCGGGGTCAGCGGCATGTCGGCGTGCCGAACCCCGTAGGGCGCCAGTGCGTCGATCACCGCGTTCACGATCGCGGGCGGCGAGCCGACCGTGGCCGACTCCCCGATGCCCTTGGCGCCGATCGGGTGGTGCGGCGACGGGGTCACGGTCTCGCCGAGCTCCCAGGACGGGCACTCCAGGGAGGTCGGCAGCAGGTAGTCCATCATCGACCCGCCCAGGCAGTTGCCGTCGAGGTCGAACGCGATGCCTTGCATCAGCGCCATCCCGACGCCGTCGGCGAGCCCCCCGTGGATCTGTCCCTCGACGATCATCGGGTTGATGCGCACGCCGCAGTCGTCGACGGCCACGAACCGCCGGACGTCGACCGCGCCCGTGCCGGGGTCGACGTCGACGACGCAGACGTAGGCGCCGCACGGGTAGGTGAGGTTGGGCGGGTTGTAGACGCACGTGGCGTCCAGGTGGCCCTCGACGCCCTCGGGCAGCTCGAGGTTCGAGTGCGCGGCCATGGCGATCTCGGCCATCGACCGGGACGCCTCGGGGTCACCGGCGACCTGCCAGCGCCCGTCGTGCCACTCGAGGTCCTCGGGCGCGACCTCGAGCATGGTCGCGGCCACGATGCGCGCCCGCTCGCGGACCTTGCGGGCGACGACCGCGGTAGCGGCGCCCGAGACCGGTGTCGAGCGGGAGCCGTAGGTGCCCAGCCCGAACGGCGTGAGGTCGGTGTCGCCGTGCACCACCTCGACGTCGTCGGGGGAGATCCCCAGCTCCTGCGCGACGATCTGCGCGAACGTCGTCTCGTGCCCCTGCCCCTGGCTCTGCGCGGAGATGCCGAGGACGGCCTTGCCGGTGGGGTGCACCCGCAGGTCGGCGCCGTCGGCCATGCCGAGCCCGAGGATGTCCATCGACCGGCGCGGGCCGGCGCCCACGGCCTCGGTGAAGAAGCTGAGCCCGATCCCCATGAGGCGCACGCGTTCCCCGGCCTCGTGGCGGCGGCGCCGGTCGGCCTGTTCCGCGCGCAGCGCCTCGTACCCGGCCTTCTCCAGCGCGACCTGCAAGGTGTGCGGGTAGTCGCCCGAGTCGTACTCCCACCCCGTGGCGCTGCGGTAGGGGAACTGGTCGGGACGCAGGAGGTTGCGCATCCGCAGCTCGGCGGGGTCCATCCCGAGGTCGTGGGCGACGACGTCGACCATCCGCTCGACGAGGTACACGGCCTCGGTGATCCGGAACGAGCAGGCGTAGGCGACGCCGCCGGACGCCTTGTTGGTGTACACCCCCGTCACCGCACAGTGCGCGGCCTCGAGGTCGTAGGAGCCGGTGAACACCCCGAAGAAGCCGGCCGGGAACTTCGTCGGCTGGGCGGTGGCGTTGAACGCGCCGTGGTCGGCCAGCACGTCGACCCGCACCGCGCGGATCGTGCCCTCGTCGGTCACCGCCACCTCGCCGCGCATGTGGTAGTCGCGGGCGAAGGAGGTGCTCATGAGGTTCTCGGAGCGGTCCTCCATCCACTTGACCGGCTTGCCGGTGACGATCGAGGCGACGATCGCGCACACGTAGCCGGGGTAGATGCCGACCTTGTTGCCGAAGCCCCCGCCGATGTCGGGGGACACGACGCGGATCTTGTGCTCGGGCAGGCCGGCGACCAGCGCGTAGAGCGTCCGGTGCGCATGCGGGGCCTGCGTGGTGGTCCAGAGCGTGAGCTTGCCGGTCACCGGGTCCATGTCGGCGATCGCGCCGCAGGTCTCCAGGGGTGCCGGGTGGACCCGCGGGTAGAGGATGTCCGCGGTGACGACGCGCTGGTCGGGCGCGGCCTCGGCCTCGGCGAACACCCGGTCGGTGGCCGCGGAGTCGCCGGACTCCCAGTCGAAGATGTGGTTGTCGGCCTGGCCGTCCTTGTCGTCGCGCACCACCGGCGTGCCCGCCTCGAGGGCGCGCCGCGCGTCGATGACCGGGTCGAGCGGCTCGTACTGCACGTCGATGAGGTCGAGCGCGTCCCGCGCGGCGTACTTGTCGTCGGCGACGACGAAGGCGACCTCCTGGCCCTGGAACCGGACCTTGTCGGTGGCCAGCACCGCCTGCGTGTCGTTCGACAGCGTCGGCATCCACGCCAGGCCGAGCCCCGCCAGGGTCTCGCCGGTGATCACGGCGTGGACCTTCGGGTGCGCCTCGGCGGCGCTGGTGTCCACCGCGGTGATGCGGGCGTGGGCCAGCGGGCTGCGCAGCACCGCGCCGTGGAGCATGCCGGGCAGCACGACGTCGTCGACGTAGCGGCCCCGCCCCCGCACGAAGCGCGCGTCCTCCTTGCGCTTCATCGAGCCGTAGCCCCGCGGCGTCTCGGCCTCGGCGTGGATCTGGACCGCCGGGTCCTGCACGCCGGGGATGCGGCTGTCGTCGATGCTGGTCACGGGGCCACCTCGCTCTGCTGCTCGGCCTGGGTCCTCTCGGCGGCCCACCGCACCGACCGCACGATGTTCTCGTAGCCGGTGCAGCGGCAGATCTGTCCGGAGATGGCCTCCCGGATCGTCGCGGGGGAGGGGTCGGGGTCGCGGTCGAGCAGGGCCCGGGTCGTCATGAGCATCCCCGGGGTGCAGAAGCCGCACTGCAGGCCGTGACAGGTCACGAACCCCTCCTGCACCGGGTCGAGCTCGGCGCCATGGGCGAGGCCCTCCACGGTGTCGACCGACGCGCCGTCGGCCATCACCGCGAGCACGGTGCAGGACTTGACCGGGACCCCGTCGAGGCGGACCACGCAGGCCCCACAGTTGGTGGTGTCGCAGCCCCAGTGGGTGCCGGTGAGGCGGAGCTCGTCGCGCAGGAAGTGGGTGAGCAGCAGGCGGGGTTCGACGTCACGGGTCTGCGGCACCCCGTTGACGCGGACGGTGATCTCCATGTCAGGCCTCTCCTCGGGCGCGTGCGGTGGCGCGCTGGAGCGTGCGGGTCACCAGCTCGCCGACGAGGTGGCGCTTGTAGTCGACGGGTCCGCGCTGGTCGGCCGACGGCGAGCAGTGCTCGGCCGCGACCCGGGCGGCGGCGGCGAAGGCGTCGTCGGTGGCGGGGCCGCCGCGCAGGGCGTCCTCGGCCTCCGGGGCGACGAAGTGCGGGGCGCCCACGGCGGTCAGGCCGATGCCGACGTCGACGACGGTGTCGCCGTCGAGGGTCACGACCGCCCCGGCCGACGCCACGGCCCAGTCCCCGGCCCGGCGTTCGATCTTCTGGTAGGCGCTCCCGGTCGCCGCACGGATCGGGACCCGCACCTCGAGCAGCAGCTCGCCGTGGGCCACGGCGGTCTCGTAGGGACCGTGGTGGAACTCGCGGACCGGGACGACGCGCTCGCCGTCGGCCGAGCGGATCACCACCGAGGCGCGGAGGGCGGAGAACGCCGCCGAGAGGTCCTCCGACGGGTCGGCCTGGCAGAGCGAGCCGCCGACCGTGCCGCGGTTGCGCACGATCGGGTCGGCGATGAGGCGCTCGGCGTCGGCGAGGATCGGGAAGTGCTCGCGCACGACGGGGGAGTCGAGGACCTCGCCGTGGCGCACCATGGCTCCCAGGCGCACCTCGTCGCCCTGCACGGCCACGCCGGTGAGCTCGGAGAGACCGTTGATGTCGATGAGCGCGGTCGGTTCGGCGAGGCGGAGCTTCATCATGGGGATGAGGCTGTGCCCGCCGGCGACGACGAGGGCGTCGGGTCCGTGGCGGCGCAGCAGCGCGATCGCCTCGTCGACGCTGCCGGCCTTCGCGTAGGCGAACTGGGCGGGGACCTGCATGGGTTTCCCCTCGGTGGTGGGAGACGGAGCGGGGCCGGTGTGGTGGTCGGCCTCACCACGACGAGTGTGGGCGAGGTCACTGTCGTCGACGTCCCGCATGTTGGGACAGTCGGAGTTGAGCGATCGCTCAACCGGCCGCTGGCCGCCCCTCGGGGGCTGCACGAGACTCGTGTGGGTGACGTTGACCCAGCTGCACACCTTCGTGCTCGTCGCCCGTCTGGGGACGGTGCGAGCGGCGGCCGAGGCGCTCGGCGTCACGGACTCCGCGGTGTCGCAGGCCCTGTCGGTGCTCCGCAAGCACCTCGACGACCCCCTCGTCGTGCGGGTCGAGGGCCGGATGGAGCCGACGCCGGCCGGGGTGCGCCTGCTCGGGCTGGCGTCGCAGATGGTGGCCCTGGGCGCCGAGGCGGAGGCCGCGGTGCGCACCGCCCAGGGGCGCGCCGAGGAACTGCGGGTGGTGACCACCTCGGTCACCGCGGAGTTCGTCGCCGGGCCCGTGACCGCGGCGTTCGACGCCCGCGGCGGTGGCTTCGACGTCTCGACCGGGGTGGCGTCCACCGCCGAGCTCGAGGTCCTCGTGGCCAACCGGCTCGCCGACGTCGCCCTCGGCCCGGCGCTCGGCGCCGACCCCGGTCTCCGGCTGGCGTCCGAACCGGTGCTGCGCACCCAGCTGGTCGCCGTCGCCGCCCCCGGGCTGCGCCTCGCGGGTCGCCCCGCGGGCTGGCCCTGGCTGGCGGACCCGAGCGCGGGGGACCCGGACAGCGAGACCAGCGAGCTCCTGCGCCGCCTCGGCGTGCCGGAGGACCGGGTGCGGGTGTTCGGCTCCCACGCCGGCGCCTGGGACACGGCGGTGGCCGGCGGCGGCGTCGCCGTGGCGACGGCGCACCTGGTCAACCCGCAGGTCCGCCGGGGCGATCTGCGGGTCGTGCCGACCCCGGCCACCCCGCTCGCGGGAGCCTGGCACGCCACGACCCTGCGCCCGGAGCTGCGCGGCGCGGGCGCCGCGGCGTTCCTGCGCTTCCTCACGACGCCCGAGGCGATGGCGTTGATGCGGTCCCCCCACGGCGGGGTGGTGCCCTCCCGGTTCCGGCCACCGGTGTACGTCACGATCTGGAACTAGCCGCCCGACGATCGCGCGAGGGAGGCTGCTGGCGACCACGAGCGCCGAGGAGGTGGCCATCGCCCCGCCCGCGACGCGGGCTGAGCAGGCCCCCCGGGGCGACGGGGAGGGCGGCGACGTTGTGGGCGAAGGCCCGGGCGAGGTCGCGGCGGATGGTGCGGCGGCTGGCGCGCGCGAGGGCGAGTGCCGCGGGGACGACGCCGAGCCCGTCCCGCACGAGCACCATGTCGGCGGCACCGATCGCGACGTCGGTGCCCGAGCCCATCGCCGGTCCGAGGTCGGCCGGGGCGAGCGCGGGGGCGTCGTTCACCCCGTCCCCGAGCATCGCCACCGACACCCCCGCGGCGCGCAGCCGGTCGATCTCCGCCGCCTTCTCGTCGGGGGTGACGCCGGTGACCACGTCGTCCACCCCGACGGTGACGCCGTCCGCGAGCGCGAAGGCGCCGACCACCCCGGAGCCGCGACCGACCAGCACCGTGGTGTAGCCCCCGCGTTCCCACCGCGCGGTGCACGCGGCGATGTCCCGGGAAGGTGCGAGGCCCTCGGCGCCGAGCAGGCGCACCGAGCCGACGCCGTCGCGTCGACGGGGATGCGGGAGGTCTGCTTCACCGGGGCGAGGGTGGGCGGTCGTGGAGTCGGCCCGCCGGGCGCACACCGGCGGGGAGGGCGACGTCGTCGCGCTCGGCTACCCGACCCCGGACACCCCGCGGTGCTCCGCCGGGCGGCGCGGCTACCTCATCGACGTCACGCCCGGTCCGGACAGGACCGACCCCGCGCACGCGCGCCGGTCGTCCCTGCGGCCGATCCACGACGAGGCCCTCGCGCGCGACGCGCTCGCCGTGCTGGACGACCACCTCCACCCCCGTGCCGGAGGCCGGCCTGGCCCTGCTCGAGTGGCTGGAGGTGGCGCGGGCGCGCTCGGTCGACGCGGTCGCGCGGGACCTGCTGCACGACGCGACCGGGCCGGTGGGTCGGCAGCACCCGCGGCGGACGCTGCTCGCCGCCACCGATCCGGACCTGCTGCCCCCGGCCGCCAGGTCCTGACCGGGCCCCGCAGCGGGTCGTCAGCGCAGCGCCGCCGCCGGCCGGACCTCCCACAGTGTCCACAGCGGTCGGTAGCCGTGGCGGGGCCAGAACACCGAGGACACCGGGTTCGGCGGGTTGTAGTAGAGGTAGGTGCCGCGGACCCCGGGCGGCTGGAGGGCGGGCAGGGCGGCGGCGACGAGCGCGTGCCCGACGCCCCGGCCGCGGTGGCCCGGCAGGACCGAGGCGCAGTTGACGTAGCCCCACCGCCCGGTGGGCAGCAGGCCCGCGAGCCAGCTGCCCGGCGTCGCCTCGGTGAGCCCGCACTCCAGCAGCCCGACCAGCCGGCCGTCGCGCTCGGCGAGGAAGATCGGTTCGCCGCGCGCCCACCGCTCGCGCAGCGCCGTCCGCTTCACCGCCTCGGCGTCGGGGCGCAGCACGCTGCCGCCGACCATGCTCGAGTAGGCGATCTCGTGCATCGCCAGCTCGACGCACCCCTCGAGGTCGTCCTCGCCGGCGGGACGGACCTCGAGGCCCGGGTCGCGGTCGAGCACCCCGGCGAGCGGGCCCGGGCGGCGCACGGCGAGGACCGCGAGCGGCACGAGGCCGTGGTCGAGGAAGGCGCGGGCGGCGGCGACGTCGCGGCTGGGCCAGGTGACGACGGCGGCGGAGTCGGCGGCGGCCCGCACGCGCGCCGGCACGCGGCCCGGCCACTCCGCGAGCAGCCGGTCGGCGCCGCGGCGCCCGCTGTGGCCGAGGACGGGGTGCAGCTCGGTGACCTCCGCGGCCGACCACAGCAGGGGAGCGCTGCCCGCCGGCCAGCTGTGCTGGGTGACGACGCCCGCGGCCTCGCCGCCCGGGCCGTCGCCCACGACGACGACGTCGCCCGGCGGGGGCAGGACCGCCGGCGGCAGACCGGTGTCGAGCTCGGCGAAGCGCGCCTGCTGGTCGCGCAGCAGCTCGGTGAGCACGACCTCGGGGGAGCGGCCCGACGGCGTCGCCCGCGACCGGCCGATCACGGCGCGGTCCCCGGCCGCCGGCAGCAGAAGATCGCCGTCCCGGGGAACAGGCGCCCGCGCAGCGGCGACCACTGGCCCCACACGTCGTCGAGGTCGTCCGGCCATGCGGGCTCGACCAGCCGCTCGAGCACCAGCCCGGCGGCGACGACGTCGGCCACGCGGTCGCCGAGGGTGCGGTGGTGCTCGACGTAGACCACGCGCCCGTCGTCGTCGACCTCGGCGTAGGGCGTGCGGTCGAAGTAGGACTGCGAGACGGTCAGCCCGTCGGGGCCGGGATCGTCGGGGAACATCCAGCGCATGGGGTGGTTCACCGCGAACACCCACGGCGCCCCGGGGCGCAGCACGCGGGCGACCTCGCGCATCACCGCGGCGGCGTCGGCCACGAACGGCACGGCGCCGAAGGCCGAGAACGCCGCGTCGACCGTGGCGTCGGCCAGCGGGATCGCGCCGGCGTCGGCCTGCACGAGCGGGACGGCGACCCCGGTGCGCGCGTCGGCGGCCCGGGCGTGGGCGAGCATGCCCGCCGACAGGTCGATCCCGACGACCCGCGCGCCGATCCCGGCGAGCCAGCGCGAGCACGACGCCGCCCCGCAGCCCACCTCGAGCACCCGGGCACCCCGCAGGGCCGCCGGGTCGCCGAGCAGGCGGGCGTCCGCCTCGCGCAGCCGCTCGGGGCACCAGACGAAGTCGTCGTCGCCGAGGAAGGCGCCGTGCTCGGCCTGGTAGTCGTCGGCGTCGGCGTCCCACCAGGCGCGGCTGGCCGCGCTCGACTCCGCCGCCCCGACCGGCCGCCGGGCGATCCCGGCCGCGCCGAGGAGCTCCTCGGCCGGCACGCGCCCGCCCTCGAGGGAGGGCGGGGGAGGCGTCGGCACCGGGGCATCCTGACACGCCCGGGCGCGGGGGCGACCTCCCCCGGCCGGGCCCTCACCGGCCACGACACGCCGCGCCCGTGCCCTGCGACACGCCGAGGCCGAGCAGGGGGTGCCCCGATTGCCGGGCCGTGTCGGACGCGGTTACGATGAAGGTCCACGTCAGTGGTCTCGCCCTGTCCGCGTGCTCCTCGCCTGCGGGTGGGCGGACACCTCGTCTCCGGTCTCGTCCTCGGGCTCGCCGGTGCACGCGTCAGGACGACGGCTCACTTCCGTGGTGTCCCTGCACGCTCGATCTGACCATGTTCCCGGAGCCGTCCACCGTATGTCCATCGACACCCACACCGCCCCGACGACGACCAGCCCCCAGGTGGCTGTGAACGACATCGGGTCGGAAGAGGACTTCCTCGCCGCCATCGACCAGACGATCAAGTACTTCAACGATGGCGACATCGTCGAAGGCACGATCGTGAAGGTCGACCGGGACGAGGTCCTCCTCGACATCGGCTACAAGACCGAGGGCGTCATCCCCTCGCGTGAGCTCTCGATCAAGCACGATGTCGATCCCAACGAGGTCGTCGCCGTCGGCGACGAGGTCGAAGCCCTCGTCCTCCAGAAGGAGGACAAGGAGGGCCGGCTGATCCTGTCCAAGAAGCGCGCCCAGTACGAGCGCGCCTGGGGCACGATCGAGCAGCTCAAGGACAACGACGAGCCCGTCAAGGGCACCGTCATCGAGGTCGTCAAGGGCGGCCTCATCCTCGACATCGGCCTGCGCGGGTTCCTCCCGGCCTCGCTGGTCGAGATGCGTCGCGTCCGCGACCTCCAGCCCTACGTGGGCAAGGAGATCGAGGCCAAGATCATCGAGCTGGACAAGAACCGCAACAACGTCGTCCTCTCCCGCCGCGCGTGGCTGGAGCAGACCCAGTCGGCGGTGCGCAGCGAGTTCCTCAACCAGCTCGCCAAGGGCCAGATCCGGTCCGGCCAGGTCTCGTCGATCGTCAACTTCGGTGCGTTCGTCGACCTCGGCGGTGTCGACGGTCTGGTGCACGTCTCCGAGCTGTCCTGGAAGCACATCGACCACCCGTCCGAGGTCGTCGAGGTGGGCCAGGAGGTCAAGGTCGAGGTCCTCGACGTCGACCTCGACCGCGAGCGGGTCTCGCTGTCGCTCAAGGCGACGCAGGAGGACCCGTGGCGCCAGTTCGCCCGCACCCACCAGATCGGCCAGATCGTGCCCGGCAAGGTCACGAAGCTGGTGCCGTTCGGTGCGTTCGTCCGCGTGGACGAGGGCATCGAGGGCCTGGTCCACATCTCGGAGCTGGCCGAGCGCCACGTCGAGGTGCCGGAGCAGGTAGTCCAGGTCGGCAACGACGTCATGGTCAAGGTCATCGACATCGACCTCGACCGTCGCCGCATCTCGCTCTCGCTCAAGCAGGCCAACGAGGGCATGACGCCGGAGACCGAGTTCGACCCGGCGCTCTACGGCATGGCGGCCGAGTACGACGACGCGGGCAACTACATCTACCCCGAGGGCTTCGACCCGGACACTGGCGAGTGGCGCGAGGGGTACGAGTCGCAGCGCGAGGAGTGGGAGCGGCAGTACCAGGCGGCCTACGCCCGGTACGAGCAGCACATCGCCCAGCTCCAGCGCACCCAGGAGCAGGAGGCGGAGGCGGCCGAGGCCGCGCCGGCCAACTACTCCTCGGGCGGCCCGTCGTCCGAGGGGGAGCGCGACGACGACGACGCCGCGGACCCGGGCCAGGGCCCGCCGTCCCAGAGCGGCGGCGGCGCGCTGGCCAGCGACGCCCAGCTCGCGGCGCTGCGCGAGAAGCTGTCGGGCGGCTGATCACCCGGTAGCGAGGCTCGACCGACGGGCCCCCACCCCCTCGCGGGGTGGGGGCCCGTCGTCGTGTGCGGGGGGTGCGTGGGGGCAGCGAACGCGCTGTTCGCTGCTTCTACGCGCGCGAACTCCCCGTCGATCACCGGGCCGGACCGGCGAGGGGCACGTTGCGCATGATCATGGAGCGCCTGGCGCTGCCGACCGTGCCCCTCGCCCTCGCCGGCGCGCGCGATCTTCGGGGGCGCGCGACCGTCGATGCGCCGGTGCGCAGCGAAGGACGCCGTGGGTGCCTGGCACGCAGCGAACGACGCCCTCGCTGCTCACCGCGGAGCCGGGCACCGCGGAGCGAGGGACGCCCCGGCTGCCTGGCACGCAGCGAGGGACGCCCTCGCTGCCACAACCCGGCGAGCCTCAGGCCGCGGCCGGCACAGCGACCGCGACCGCGGCCGCGGGCGCGGGCTCGAAGGCCGGGCGCAGGTGCCGCGAGCCGGCGAGGAAGCGCTCCACCAGCCCGCGGCGGGCGATGTGCGGGACGGCCAGCGCGGCCTCGACCTGCGGCAACGTGCGGCACCAGACGAGCCCGGGGGCGCCGAGGCGGTGACGTCCGGCGGTGCGGCGCGAACGGAACACGCGCATCTCCCTCAGGTCGTGTGGTGCGGGTGAGGCAGCACCGTAGCGCTGTGACTCATGGGACGCGAGTGACTCGCCGCGCGACTCTCGACCCCGGGTCGAGTGAACCCGGCGGCCGGTGGGCAGACTGCGGGCGTGCTGAGGCTCGGGCTCACCGGCGGGATCGGGGCGGGGAAGTCGACCGTGGCGGAGACGCTCACCGAACTGGGCGCGGTGGTGATCGACGCCGACCGGATCGCCCGCGAGGTCGTCGAACCCGGCACCGACGGCCTGGCCGCGGTCGTCGAGGCCTTCGGCGAGGACGTGCTCGACGACGACGGCGCCCTCGACCGGCCCGCGCTCGGGCAGATCGTCTTCGCTGACGACGCGAAGCGCCAGCAGCTCAACGGCATCCTGCACCCGCGCATCGGCGCCCGGACCGCGGAGATGGTCGCCGAGGCCCCCGACGACGCGGTGGTCGTGCACGACGTCCCGCTGCTGGTCGAGAACGGGATGGGCGCGGCGTTCGCGCTGGTCGTGGTGGTGGACGCGCCGGTCGACGTCCGGGTCGCGCGCCTGCGGGACAACCGCGGCATGAGCGTCGAGGACGCCCGCGCCCGCATCGCCGCGCAGGCCGACGACGAGGCCCGGCGCGCGGCCGCCGACGTGTGGCTGGAGAACGCCGGGGCCGCGGGGGCGCTGCGCGAGCAGGTCGAGCGGCTCTGGCACGAGCGCCTCGTGCCGTTCGCGCAGAACGTCGAGCACGGCGAGGCGACGCCCGCCCCGACCGACGTCGTGGCCCCGGCCGACGACCGCGACGTCGTCGCCCGGCGGCTGGCCGCGCGGTTGGCGGTCGTCGGCGGCGAGCACGTGCGCCGTGTCGAGCACGTCGGGCCGGGCGCGATCCCCGGCCTGCCCGCCCCGGACGTCGTCGACTTGCTCGTCGAGGCCGTCCGCCCCGGCGACGAGCTCGCCGAGGCCTTCCTCTCGGCCGGCTTCCCGCGCACCGGCCCCGGCCGCCACGGCTCCGCCGACCCCGCCCGCCCCGCGCGCGTCCTCGTGCTCGACGGCAAGAGTCGCCGCGAGGCGAAGCGCGTGAAGGCGATCGTCGAGGCCCGCGACCGCGCCCGTCAGGACCCCGACCGCGTGGCCGCCGACCCCGCCGCCGTGCGGGCCGAGGTCGCCCTGCCGTAGTCCGGGTCGCGGGCTGCGGGACGATCAGGCCCGGTCCAGCGACCCGAGCCCGAGTGAGTCGGTCCAGGTGCCGAGGTCGTGCCGGGCGTCGACGAGCTCGCCGAGCACGCGGTGCACGGTGCTCATGGCCTCGTCGGCGTCGGCGGCGGCGAGGACGCCCCCGGCGACGGCGGCGGCGAAGTCGGCGTCGTGGACGACGCGGGCGGGGCGTCCGGGGACGACCTCGAGGCCGAGCAGGAGGTCGGTGCAGCGCCACTGCGCGCCGTCGACGGCGATCCGCACCGCGCCGATCTCGGTGGTGGTGTCGGCGGCGCCACCGTCGCGCGGCCGTCGCCGGCGCAGGCGCAGGCCGTGATCGGCGACGTACCAGCACGTCTCGGCCAGGACGAACGGGTCCTCGGGGCTGAGCACCGTCGTCCGCAGGCCCCACGGGGACACGCACCACCGGTCGAGGGCCTGTTCCAGGACCTCGTCCGGCGCGAGGAGGTGGGTACGGGTCACCGTCCGGGTGTCGATGACCTCGACCAGCTGGCGGGAGACGACCGGGCTCACGGCGGAGGACCCTAGGACACCCGTCAGGGGGTACCGGAGGCGACCCCTACCCGAATGCCATCCCTGTCATTCACCGGCGTGGTGCGCGTCACGTCCACGTGAGGGTGACATCATGCCGGGCGAGCCATCGCTCCAGGTCGTGGCCGTGCTCGGCGAGCCCGGCGAGGGTGCGGTGACTCGTCGTGAGGGCGCGTTCGGCGCGCGCGGGATCGAGCAGCCCGGCGGCGACGGCCTCGGCGAGCTCGTCGAGGTCGAGCACCTCGGTGTGCTCCCCGGTGTGGACGACGAGGTCGACGTAGTGGTCCTCGGTCCACCACGTCGAGCCGTCGCGGGTGATGTCGACGATGTCGATGTAGTGGTCCTGCATCCGCTCGGCCCCGGGCTTCCAGGAGAAGTCGGTGACGCGGATGCCGAGCGCGGGCAGCAGCCACGAGCGCAGGTGCGTCAGCGTGGGGTGGTCGGGCATCGGCCGGCTGACGTAGAGGCCGAACGCCTCCTCGCGGTAGACGTCGACCGCCCGCACGAACCCCTTGGGGTCGGTGTTGGTGCGGGCCGCGACGTCGAAGGTCTCGGTCTTCGGCGCGTGGATGCCCACGGTGCGTGACCCTAGTGCGCGCGCGACGGCACCCGCCCCCGTGCGACACGGGGAGCGGGTGCCGGACGGAACCGATCGCGCCGGGGTCAGGAGCGGGCGCGCACGAAGAAGGGGATGAGCGCGCCGACGGCGAGGTGGACCGCGACCAGCGCGATGCGGGTCGCGGTGGTGGCCTCCACCAGGAAGACCGGGATCATCGACGCGGCGACGACCAGCGCGGCGAGCACGGTCCAGATCGCCGTGCCGTGGCGCGTGACGCGCTCGAGCAGGGCGAGTACGCCCCAGCCGACCAGCCCGAGGACCACGGTGACCTGCGTGGTGACCAGGGCGTCGATGCGGACGGAGCCCTGGCTGTCGGTGATCCGGTAGTCGGCGCCGGCGAGATGGCCCACGAGCCACACCGCCAGCGCCACGACGAGGGTGGCGACGATGCCGAGCGCCCGGCGGCGACGCCGCACGGCGGGCGTGGCGCGGAACGGTGCGGCCGTGCCGTCCGTGGTGGTGCCGGTGGTCGGGGCCGGGGCGGTGAGCGACATGGTGACCTCCGTCGTCGGAGAAACTGTGTCCTGCGGAGACTGTGTACGGTAGACACAGAAGACGCGACGAGGCAAGGACGAGACGGATGAGCAGGACGACCGGCACGGACCCTGCCGCGGGCCACGTCCTGTGGCGGACCCCCGAGGAGCCGAGGCGCGGGCCGCGCCGCGGGCTGACCCTCGACGAGGTCGCGCGGGCGGCCGTCGAGGTGGCCGACCGGGACGGGCTGGCCGGGCTGTCGATGCAGCGGGTGGCCGCCGAGGTCGGGCTGACCAAGATGGCGCTCTACCGCTACGTCGCGAACAAGGACGAGCTCGAGGCCGTCATGATCGACGCCGCGGTCGAGGAGCCGCCGGCTCCGGACGCGCTCGCCGGCACCTGGCGTGAGCAGGCCGAGGAGTTCGCGCGCCTGGTGTCCGACGTCTGGACGCGGCACCCGTGGCTGCCGTGGGTGACGGTCGGCGAGCGGGTGATGGGCCCCCGCGAGGTCGGGTGGGTCGAGGCCGCGGTGCGTGTGTTCGAGCCGCTCGGCCTCACCCCCGACGAGCGGATGGACGCGGTGTCGATGCTGTTCGGGCACCTGCGCACCACCCTCGCGACGGCGTCGGCCGGCACCCGGCCGTGGACCGCCGACCCCGCGGGCGGGAGCACGATGCGCGACCTCGTCGCGGCCCACGCCGAGCGCTATCCGGCCCTGACCGCCGTGATGACCGATCCCGGTCGCCCGGTCGTCTCCCGCTGGGACTTCGGGCTGCGCTGCCTGCTCGACGGGTTCGCGGCGGCCGCCCGGCGCCGGGAGGGCTCGCGGTGAGCGCGACCCCGGCGGTGCTGCACCGCTACCTGGCCGCGCTCGACGCCGGCTCGGTCGACGACGTCCTCGCCTGCTTCGCCCCGACCGGGGAGGTGGCGTCGCCGCTGTACGGGACGATGCCGGCCGCGGAGTTCTACCCGGGGCTGTTCGCCGACTCGTCGGCGTCGAGCACCGAGCTGCGCCGCGTGTACGTCGACCCCGCCGACGACCGCGAGGTCGCGCTCGCCTTCCACTACGCGTGGGTGCTCGGCGACGGCACGCCCGCCCCGTTCGACGTCGTCGACCTCGTGACGCTGACCGACGACCGCGAGCGGATCGCCCGGCTCACCATCTGCTACGACACCGCGCCCCTGCGGAGCTCCTGGCAGCGGGTGACCGGTGGCGGTGCAGAGGCCGGCTGAGGCCGCTCCCGGCACCGTTGTCGGGGGGCGCGGTTAACCTCGATCCCATGGCGTTCGCGACAGAGGTTCCGGGGTCGGCCCGCGAGGGGGAGAACCCCGAAGGGCTGCCCGACGAGGCCCTCGCGCACTCGGAGTTCCGCCCGGTCGGCGAGATCGAGCGCACCGGGGTCCCGTTCGAGGTCGTCAGCCCCTACGAGCCGGCGGGCGACCAGCCGGCGGCCATCGAGGAGCTCGAGAAGCGGGTGAAGGCCGGCGAGCACGACATCGTGCTGCTCGGCGCCACCGGCACGGGCAAGTCGGCCACCACGGCCTGGCTCATCGAGCGGGTGCAGCGCCCGACGCTGGTGATGGCGCCCAACAAGACGCTGGCGGCCCAGCTGGCCAACGAGTTGCGCGAGCTGCTGCCCAACAACGCGGTCGAGTACTTCGTCTCGTACTACGACTACTACCAGCCCGAGGCGTACATCGCGCAGACCGACACCTACATCGAGAAGGACTCCTCGATCAACGAGGACGTCGAGCGGCTGCGCCACTCGGCGACGTCCAACCTGCTCTCGCGCCGCGACGTCGTCGTGGTCGCGTCCGTGTCCTGCATCTACGGCCTCGGCACGCCGCAGTCGTACCTCGACCGGTCGGTGCAGCTCGCGGTGGGCGAGGAGCTCGACCGCGACCAGCTGCTGCGCGCCCTGGTCGACGTGCAGTACACCCGCAACGACATGGCGTTCGCCCGCGGCACGTTCCGGGTCCGCGGCGACACCGTGGAGATCATCCCGGCGTACGAGGAGCTCGCGGTCCGCATCGAGTTCTTCGGTGACGAGATCGAGTCGCTGTACTACCTCAACCCGCTGACCGGCGACGTGGTCAAGCAGGTCGACGACGTGCGCATCTTCCCGGCCACCCACTACGTGGCCGGCCCCGAGCGCATGGAGAAGGCGGTCAAGGCCATCGAGGCCGAGCTCGAGGAGCGGCTGGCCGAGCTGGAGCGCCAGGGCAAGCTGCTCGAGGCCCAGCGGCTGCGCATGCGCACCACCTACGACATCGAGATGATCCGCCAGGTCGGCTTCTGCTCGGGCATCGAGAACTACTCGCGCCACATCGACGGCCGCGGTCCGGGCACGGCGCCGGCCACGCTCATCGACTACTTCCCGCAGGACTTCCTGCTGGTCATCGACGAGTCGCACGTGACGGTGCCGCAGATCGGCGGCATGTACGAGGGCGACATGTCCCGCAAGCGCAACCTCGTCGAGTACGGCTTCCGCCTGCCGAGCGCCACCGACAACCGCCCGCTGACGTGGGAGGAGTTCGCCGACCGCATCGGGCAGACCGTCTACCTGTCCGCGACGCCGGGCGACTACGAGATGCGGATGGCGGGCGGCGAGTTCGTCGAGCAGGTCATCCGCCCCACCGGCCTCGTCGACCCGGAGGTGGTGGTCAAGCCGACGAAGGGCCAGATCGACGACCTGGTCGGCGAGATCCGCACGCGGGTCGAGAAGGACGAGCGGGTCCTGGTCACGACGCTGACCAAGAAGATGGCCGAGGACCTCACCGACTACCTGCTCGAGCTCGGCATCAAGGTCCGCTACCTGCACTCCGAGGTCGACACGCTGCGGCGGGTCGAGCTGCTGCGCCAGCTGCGGTCGGGGGAGTACGACGTCCTGGTCGGCATCAACCTGCTCCGCGAGGGCCTCGACCTGCCCGAGGTGTCGCTGGTGGCCATCCTCGACGCCGACAAGGAGGGCTTCCTGCGCAGCGAGCGCTCGCTGATCCAGACGATCGGTCGCGCGGCCCGCAACGTCTCGGGTCAGGTGCACATGTACGCGGACACGGTCACCGAGTCGATGCAGTACGCCATCGACGAGACCAACCGGCGCCGCGAGAAGCAGATCGCCTACAACACCGAGCGGGGCGTCGACCCGCAGCCGCTGCGCAAGAACATCGCCGACATCCTCGACCGCGTGTACCGCGAGGCCGAGGACACCGAGGAGTCGGTGGAGATCGGCGGCTCGGCGCGCAACAGCTCGCGCGGACGCCGCGCGGCGGGGGAGGCCGGCGGCGGCCGGGGTCACTCGGGCGTCGTCGAGCACCGCGACACGTCGGGCATGGCGCGCGCGGAGCTGGCCGACCTCATCCAGCAGCTCACCGACCAGATGATGGCCGCGGCCCGCGATCTGCAGTTCGAGCTCGCCGGGCGGCTGCGCGACGAGATCGCCGACCTCAAGAAGGAGATGCGGGGCATGGATGCGGCCGGGGTGAGCTGAGGCCCGCTCAGCCCAGCAGGCCGCCGGCCACCTTCAGGTCCGCGACGAACCCGGCGAGCATCTCGTCGCGGTCCTGCCCGCGGTCGGGGTCCGCGCGCAGGATCGCCGAGGGGTGGATGGTCGGCACGAGGGTCATGTCGTTCCAGGCGCGGGGCTCGCCGCGCTCGGCCGTGATCCGGAACTTCGGGCCGAGCAGCGCCTTGCCGGCGGTGGCGCCCAGGGTGAGCAGCACCTGCGGCTTCACCAGCGCGAGCTCGGCGTCGAGCCACGGCCGGCAGGCGCGGATGTGCCCGGCCTTCGGCGTCTCGTGGATGCGCCGCTTGCCCTGGTAGCGGAAGTTGAAGTGCTTGACGGCGTTGGTGACGTAGGCGTCGTCGCGGGCGATCCCGGCCTCGTCGAGGGCCTCGTCGAGCAGCCGCCCGGCCGGCCCGACGAACGGGGCGCCCTGCCGGTCCTCCTGGTCGCCGGGCTGCTCGCCCACCATCACCAGGCGCGCCGTCGTGGGGCCGGAGCCGAACACGGTGCCGGTGGTGTCGTGGTACAGCTCGCAGCGGGTGCAGCCCGCCGCCTGCGCGCGCAGGGTGTCGAGGTCCGGCGGCAGGTCCGTGCTGGCGTCCGTGCTGGCGTCCGTACTGGCGGGGTCGGCGGCGTCGCCGAACAGGTCGAGCGGCTCGGTCACCGAGCGGGGATGCCCACTGCCCGGCACCGGGAACACGACCTCGCCGCCCGACGCACGGGGTGTGTCAGCCTGGCGTCCACGCTGACACTCGACGTCAGGGAAGCCCCCACGATCACCGGAGCGGCGACCGGGTGCCGGACGCGAGCTGTCCGCCACCACGGCCAGACTGTCCGCCATGGCCCTGGGAGTGCAGATCACGTTCGACGCCCACGACCCGCGCCGGCAGGCCGAGTTCTGGGCGCTCGCGCTCGACTACGTCCGCCAGCCCCCGCCGCCCGGCTTCGACACGTGGGAGGACTTCGCCGCGAAGATCGGCATGCCGGAGGACCAGTGGGACCGGCTGGACGCGGTGATCGACCCCGACGGCGCCGGCCCGCGCCTGCTGTTCCAGAAGGTGCCCGAGGACAAGACGGTGAAGAACCGCGTCCACCTGGACGTCAACGTGGGGGAGGGCGCGGACGACCGGAAGGCCGCGGCCCGGGCCCACCGCGAGAAGCTCGAGGCAGCCGGGGCGCGGTTCCTGCGCGAGGTCGACGAGCCCGCGGGCTGGTGCTTCGTCATGGCGGACCCGGAGGGCAACGAGTTCTGTCTGCAGTGAGCAGGTCCGCCGGCGTGATCGGCCGCGCCATCTCCACCCCGGCGAGGGTCACGCCGGCGGGCGTCGGGACGTCGACGCGGCGCACCTCGGTGAACCCGAACGCCGTGTAGAGCGGCACGCCGGGCAGGGTCGCCATGAGCACCAGGCTCGTGAAGCCCTCCTCGCCCGCGGCGCGGACGCTCGCCTGGAGGATCGCCCGGCCCAGGCCGCGGCGGGTCCGGTCGCCGCGCACGAACATCGCGCGCACCCGCGCCGGCTCGGTCGCCGGGTCGAGCAGCCGCGCGTCGTCGTCGCGGTCACCGGAGCCGGTGTAGAGCCGGGCGCGGCGGCTCCAGCCCCCGCAGGCCTCGACCTCGCCGCCGTCCTCGTGCACGTAGTAGGTGCCGTCCGCGATCATCGCGCGGTCGAGGTGGGCGATGTGGACCTCGGCCGCGGCGGTCTGCTCGGCGTCGTAGAACAGTGGGAACAGGGCCCGCACCGAGGCACGCATCAGCTCGGCGATCGCCGGGACGTCGGCGTCCGTCGCCGTCCGCGGTGTCGGTGGCGTCCCGAGCCCTCGCTGCGTCGTGCGCACCCCTCCAGCCTGGTCTATGGCGCCGCTCACCCCCGCTGCCTAGGCTGCGGCCAGGTCCGTCGTCGACGTCGGGAGGGTCGCCGTGCCGCACCCCGACGACGGCGTCTGCGCCGTCACCCGCAGCACCGACCTGCGCCAGCACGCCCGGCTGCTCCACCAGGCCCACGACGCGCGGCTGTCGGGGAGCCGCCCGTCGACGCCGCTGCGCCGGGTGGTCAGCCGCTCCTGGGACCGGGTGCTGTCGTACGGCGTGGCCCCCGACGGGCGGTCGCTGGACGACCCCGCGCCGCCGGAGATCGTCGAGCGCCGCCGCGCCGAGTCGCCGATCAGCGGGGTGCTGCCGCAGCTGCGCGCGAGCCTCACGGCGGTGGCCGAGGACGCCGAGCACGTCATGGTGATCACCGCCGCCGACGGGTTCGTGCTCTGGCGCGAGGGCGCGGTGCGCGTCGGCCGGCTCGCCGACGACCTCGGCTTCCTGCCCGGCGCCGACTGGACCGAGGCGTCCGTCGGCACCAACGCCATCGGCACGGCGCTCGCCGAGCACGCCTCGGTGCAGCTGTTCTCCGCCGAGCACTTCGTCCGCGCCCAGCACCCCTGGACCTGCACCGCGAGCCCGATCCACGACCCGCGCACCGGCGAGATGCTCGGTGTCGTCGACCTCTCCGGTCCCGCCCCGACGGTGCACCCGACGACCGTCGCCCTCGTGCACACCGCCGTCCGCCTCGCCGAGACCGGCCTGTGGGCGGCGCACGAGACGCGCCTGGAGAGCCTGCGCGCCGTCGCGGCCCCCGTGCTCGCCCGCCAGACCGGGCCGGCGCTCGTCGTCGACGACCACGGGTGGGTCGCCGCCGCCACCGGCCTCGCGCCCCGCGACCGAGTCGGTGTCCCGCAGGCCGGCGAGGCGATGCTCGTGCACGGGCTCGGCGCGTGCCTGCCCGACCGCGTCCCGGGTGGTTGGCTGCTCCGGCCGTCCGACGCCGCGGGACCGAGCCGGACGCGCCTGCGCCTCGACCTCGACGCCGACCCGCCGGCCGCGCTCGTCGAGGGCCACGAGGTCTGGCGCCACATCCTCGGGCGGCGCCACCTGCAGATCGTCGCGCTGCTGATGGCCGCCGGGAGCGCGGGGCTCGACGCGGCCGCGATCAGCCGCGCGCTCTACGACGACGCCGACCACCTCGTGACCGTGCGCGCCGAGCTGTCGCGCCTGCGCCGCGTCCTCGGGGGGCTGCTCGCCGCCCGGCCGTACCGGATCGCGCCCGGGGTGGAGGTCGTGCCGCCGTCGCCGGCGGACACGGCGCGGCTGTTCGGGCCCGGCCGGGGTGCAACACCGCTGCAACCCTGGCCGTGACCCCGGTCACTCCCGTGGGATGTCCTCGAGGCAACCCCGGGAGGACCCATGAAGGCTGCTCGCTTCCACGGTCGTGAGGACGTCCGCGTGGAGGACATCGCGGAACCGCACCCCGGTCCGGGACAGGTACAGGTCGCCGTCGAGTGGTGCGGCATCTGCGGCACCGACCTCCACGAGTTCCTCGACGGCCCGATCTTCACGCCGACGCCGCAGGCGCCGCACCCGCTGACCGGCGGCGCCATCCCGATCACGCTCGGGCACGAGTTCTCGGGGGTCGTCGCCGAGGTCGGCGAGGGCGTGACGGGGCTGTCGGAGGGCGACCGCGTCGTCGTCGAGCCCTACGACGTGTGCGGGACGTGCGTGGCGTGCCGGTCCGGGCGCTACAACATCTGCCGGCAGCTGGGCTTCATCGGCCTCGACGGTGACCAGGGCGGGTTCGCCGAGAAGATGGTGGTCGACCAGCGCTGGGTGCACCCGATCGGCGGCCTCACCACCGAGCAGGGTGCGCTTGTCGAGCCCCTCGCCGTCGGCTACCACGCGACGAAGCTCTCGGGCCTGCAGCCGGGGCAGTCGGCGGCGGTGTTCGGCTCCGGGCCCATCGGGCTCGTGACGGCCGCCGCGCTCAAGGCGTGCGGGGCCGGGCAGGTCGTGGTCGTCGAGCCCGCCGACGCCCGCAAGGCCAAGGCGCCCGGGGCCGGCGCCGACCACGTCCTCGACCCCACCGAGGTCGACGTCCCCGAGGCGATCCGCGAGCTCACCGACGGCGCCGGCGCGGACGTGACGTTCGAGTGCGCCGGCCTCGACCCCGTCCTCGCCCAGGCCGTCGCCTCGACCCGGCCCGGCGGGACCTGCGTCAACGTCTCGATCTGGGGCCACCCGGCCACCTTCGACGTCAACTCGCTGGTGTTCTCCGAGATCCGGCTCATCGGCTCGCTGGCCTACGCCGGCCGCCACCGCGAGGTCATCGACCTCATCCGCGACGGCGTCGTCGACGTCGGGCAGTTCATCACCGGCCGCATCGCCCTCGACGACATCGTCGACCAGGGCTTCCGCGAGCTCATCGACCACAAGGAGACCAACGTGAAGATCCTGGTGCACCCGTGACCGCGGCGGGGACGCGCGTCGCCGTCGTCACCGGGGCCGGGCGGGGGATCGGTGCCGCGATCGCCCGCCGCCTCGCGGGCGACGGGCTGGCCGTGATGGTGTCCGACATCGACCCGTCGACGGCGCAGGAGGTGGCGCAGGAGATCACCGACGCCGGCGGGCAGGCGGCCTCGACCGCCACCGACGTCGCCGACCGCGACGCCTGCTCCGCGCTGGTCGCCGCGACGCGGGAGCGGTTCGGGTCGATCGACGTGATGGTCGCGAACGCCGGGATCGCGCAGGTCAAGACGCTGCGCGAGGTGACGCCCGAGGACCTGCAGAGGATGCTCGGCGTCAACGTCGGCGGCGTGCTGTGGTGCCTGCAGGCGGCGTCCGAGGCGATGATCGAGCAGGGTCGCGGCGGGAAGATCATCAACGCGGCGTCCATCGCCGGGCACCAGGGCTTCGACCACCTCGGGCACTACTCGGCGTCGAAGTTCGCGGTGCGTGCCCTGACCCAGGCGGCGGCCAAGGAGCTGGCGGGCCACCAGATCACCGTCAACGCCTACTGCCCGGGGATCGTCGGCACCACGATGTGGGACGAGATCGACCAGGGCCTCGGCGGCTACCTCGGCACCGGCAAGGGCGAGGCGCTGGCGCAGTACTCGCAGCTCATCGCGCTGGGCCGGGTGCAGACGCCGGAGGACGTGGCGTCGTTCGTCTCGTACCTGGCCAGCAGGGACGCCGACTACATGACCGGCCAGGCGGTGATGATCGATGGCGGGATCGTCATGGTGTAGCCGCGCCGGGGGGTGTCGAGTTGACCACCGGAGTGGCGCGGGTAACATGGTCGACATGCAGGCAGCGCGACACCGAGAGGTAGTACTTCGGCGCGCCGGGTGAGCCAGGGCCCCGGCGCGCACCACCGCTCGTCCCGTGAGGGGCTCTGAGCGGCCCGCCGAGACCTGGCTCGGATCCACCTCCCTCACGGATCCCCAGGAGTCCTGTCGTGACCATGCTCGAGCCGGCCCCCACCCGCCGCCTCTCCCGCCTGCCCCGCCCGTTCACGATCCTGACGACGGGCGGCATGACCGGTGTCATGGACCTCGCGTCGGCGCTGTGCTCGTTCGGCTACCGGGTCCCGGACTTCTCGGTCGACGTCCACGAGGGCGTCAGCTGCAGCTGCATCCAGTGCACGGTGGCCCTGACCAGCGCCGAGTGCTCGGAGTTCGCCGACCGCGTCCGGACGCTGCCCGGCGTGCTCTCGATCGAGCCCAGCTGCTAGCTGCTCGTGCTGGGCGGCGACCTCCGGCGCGCGTCGGTGGTGGTCGCTCGCGCGGGCGCATGATGGTCGGGTGAGCGACGACGCCCGACGTGACCGCGGACCCGACGACCGCGGCGGCCCCGACGACTGGTCGAACCCCCTCGAGCAGCTGATCGGCCGGCTCGTCGAGGGCTTCGGCGACCTCGGCGGCGCGGGCGGGTTCGGCGGCCCGGGTGGCGCGGGCGGGTTCGGTGGCCCGGGCGGCGGCCGGTCCGACACCCGCACGCCCGTGCTCGACCGCTTCGGACGCGACCTCACCGCGATGGCGCGGGCGGGGAAGCTCGACCCGGTCGTGGGCCGTGAGCGCGAGGTCGCCGCCGTCCTCGAGATCCTGGGGCGGCGCACCAAGAACAACCCGGTGCTGGTGGGCGATCCCGGCGTCGGGAAGACCGCGATCGTCGAGGGGATCGCGGCGCGGATCGCCGAGGGCTCGGTGCCGGGCGCGTCGGGGCAGCGGGTGGTGGCGCTGGACCTCGCCGGGCTGGTCGCCGGGACGAAGTACCGCGGCGAGTTCGAGGAGCGGCTGCGGCGCCTGGTGGAGGAGGTCACCGCGACCGACCGCGGCGTCGTGCTGTTCCTCGACGAGCTGCACACCGTCGTCGGGGCGGGCGCCGGCGTCGAGGGGACGATGGACGCCGCGGACATCCTCAAGCCGGCCCTGGCCCGCGGGGAGCTGCAGGTCGTCGGGGCGACGACGATGGAGGAGTACCGCCGTCACGTCGAGTCCGACCCGGCGCTCGAGCGGCGGTTCGCCCCGATCACCGTCGAGGAGCCGACCGTCGAGGAGACCGTCGCGATCCTCGACGGGCTGCGCGAGCGCTACGAGCAGCACCACGGCGTGCGGCTGCCCGAGGACGTCCGTCGCGCCGCGGTCGAGCTGACCGCCCGCCACGTCCGCGACCGCTTCCTGCCCGACAAGGCGATCGACGCCCTCGACACCGCTGCGGCGCGGGTCCGGCTGCGGCGCGGCGAGGACCCGGGCGCGTCGCGGACGGTGGCGGTCGCCGACGTCGCCCAGGTCGTCGCCGACCGCACCGGCCTGCCCGTCGCCCACCTCACCGACTCCGAGCGCACCCGGCTGCTCGAGCTCGCCGACCGGCTGCGGCGCCGCGTCGTGGGCCAGGACCACGCGCTGGAGGCGGTCACCGACGCGGTGCTCGCGGGCCGGGCGGGGATGGGCCAGCCGGGCCGGCCGGTGGCGTCGTTCCTGTTCGCCGGCCCGACCGGGGTGGGCAAGACCGAGCTGGCGCGCGCGCTGGCCGAGGCGCTGCACGGGTCCGACGAGCGGCTCGTGCGCCTCGACCTCGGCGAGTTCCGCGAGGCGCACACCGTCAGCCGCCTCACCGGCGCCCCGCCCGGCTACGTCGGGCACGACCGGCCCGGCGAGCTCACCGAGGCGATCCGGCGGACCCCGTCGTGCGTGGTGCTCCTCGACGAGATCGAGAAGGCGCACCCCGACGTGCTCGCGCTGCTGCTCGGGGTGCTCGACGCCGGTCGGCTGACCGACGGGCGCGGGCGCACCGTGTCGTTCGCCGACGCCGTCGTGATCATGACGAGCAACCTCGGCGCCGCGTCGCTGACCGAGGGCAAGGACCCCGACGACGCGCGGGGCAGCGTCCTGACCGCGCTGGCCCGCGCGCTGCGCCCGGAGTTCCTCGGTCGCGTCGACGAGGTCGTGCTGTTCACCCCGCTCGACCAGGAGGCCCGCCGCGCGGTGGTGGAGCTGCTCCTCGAGGGCACCCGCGAGCGCCTCGCCGCGCAGGAGATCGGGCTGACGGTCACGCCGGCGGCGGTCGACGCGATCGTCGTGCGCGGCCACGACCCGGCCCTGGGTGCGCGGCCGATGCGCCGGGTGGTGACGCGCGAGGTCGACCGGGCGCTGTCGCGGCGGATCGTGGCCGGCGCGCTGCGCCCGGGCGGGCACGCCACCGTCGACGCGCCCGACCCGGACGGCCCGCTGACCATCGAGGTGGGCCTCCGGCCCTCGTGAGCAGAAAGAAGTGCTTCAGCACTTCTTTCTGCTCACCAGCGCGAAGCGCACCTACTCGACGGTGACGCTCTTGGCGAGGTTGCGGGGCTTGTCGATGTCGCGGCCCAGCACCGCGGCGCAGTGGTAGGCGAGCAGCTGCAGCGGGACGCCGAGGATGATCGAGTCGAGCTCGGGCTCGAGGCGCGGCACGCGCAGGACGGCGTCGGCGAGCCCCTCGGGGAGCTCGGCGTTGGTCACCGCGATGACGGGCCCGCCGCGGGCGCGGATCTGCTCGATGGTGCTGACGTTCTTCGCGAGCAGCTCGTCGTCGGGGACGACCACCACGCACGGCATCTGCGCGTCGACCAGCGCGAGCGGGCCGTGCTTGAGCTCGGCGGCCGCGTACGCCTCGGCGTGCACGTAGGAGATCTCCTTGAGCTTCTGCGCGCCCTCGCGGGCGACCGCCGCCCCGCGCACGCGGCCCAGGTAGAACATCGAGCGCGCGTCGGCGTAACGGCGCGCCACCTCGGCCACCTCGTCGCTCGTCTGCAGCGCGGTCTCGACGGCGTCGGGGAGGCGCCGCAGGCCCTCGACCAGGCGCGACCCGTGGGCGGCGGAGAGGTCGCGCACGCGTCCGAGCAGCAGCGCGAGCAGCGTGAACGAGGTCGCCATCGAGCTGAACGCCTTGGTCGACGCGACCGACACCTCGGGGCCGGCGTGCAGGAACATGCCCGCCCCGCACTGTCGCGCGATGGCCGAGCCGATGACGTTGACGACGCCGACGACCCGCCCGCCCTTGCGCTGGAGCTCCTCGACCGCGGCGAGGGTGTCGATGGTCTCGCCGGACTGGCTGACCGCGACGTAGAGGGTCTCGGGGTCGACGAGCGGGTTGCGGTAGCGGAACTCGCTGGCCTGCTCGGCGTCGGCGGGGATGCGGGCGAGCTCCTCGACCAGTCCCGCGCCGATCTGCCCGGCGTAGAGCGCGGACCCGCAGCCGAGGAAGGTCACCCGGCGGATGCCGCGCAGCTCGCGCGGGTCGAGGCGCAGCCCGTCGAGGCGCGCGGTGGCGAAGCGGGCGTCGAGCCGCCCGGCCAGCACCCGGCGCAGGGCGGCGGGCTGCTCGTGGATCTCCTTGGACAGGAAGTCGGCGTGGCCGTCGAGCTCGTAGTCGGCGTCGTCGATGTCCACGGTGGTGGGCGGCCCGAGGCGCGAGCCCTCGTAGCCGGCGGCGGTGAGCGTCGCGAGCTCCCCGTCGGCGAGGAAGACGACCTGGCGGGTGTGGCGCACGAGCGCGGCGACGTCCGAGGCCACGAACATCTCGCCGTCACCGAGGCCCAGGACGATCGGGCTGCCGTTGCGGGCGACGACGAGCTCGTCGGGGTGGCGGGCGTCGAGCACGACGAGCCCGTAGGTGCCCTCGACGACGCGCAGCGCCTCGCGGACCGCGTCCTCCAGCGTGCTCGCGCCGCCGTCGAGGGCGCGGGCGACGAGGTGGGGGAGGACCTCGGTGTCCGTGTCCGAGGTCAGGGTCACGCCGTCGGCGACGAGCTTGGCCCGCAGCTCGTCGGCGTTCTCGAGGATGCCGTTGTGCACGACGGCGATGCGCCCGGCGGCGTCGGTGTGCGGGTGGGCGTTGCGCTCGCTGGGCTCGCCGTGGGTGGCCCAGCGGGTGTGGGCGATCCCGGTGCGTCCGGGCGACTCGTCCTCGCCGAGCGCGGCGCGCAGGTCGTCGACCCGGCCGACCGACCGCGTCGTGCGCAGCGCCTTGCGGTGCGCGACGGCGAGGCCCGCCGAGTCGTACCCGCGGTACTCGAGGCGGGCGAGCCCGTCGACCAGGATCTTCGTCGCCGGACGCGGTCCGACGTACCCCACGATGCCGCACATGATCGCTTCCCCCTCTAGCCGTAGACGATGCGTCGCAGGCGCCGCGCGCTGACCGGTCCGGGCGCCACCGGACGGCGCGCCAGCTCGTCGGCGATCACCGTCCAGATCTCGGCGTTGCGGCGGTCGCGGGCCTGCAGCTCCCGGTGCCGTCGGCGGACGAACTCCTCGGTGGTCTCGGAGTAGTACGCGACGACGTCGGCCACCACGCGCGCGGCGACCTCCCCGGGCAGACCCGTCGACGCGGCCACGTGGCGCACGAGTTCGGGGTCCACATCGATACAGAATGCCCACGGCCGGCCGGGAAGACCAGTTTCCTGCCCGATATCGGGCAGGAAGTGCTCCCGGAGCCGATTCCGGAGCACGACGAGGAATCAGTCTCCCGCGGCGCCGCGCGGCGGCCGACACGGGGGACGCGTCCACCGCCGGTCGTGACGATCAGCGTGCGGCGACACCGCGCAGCAGGGCGTCCACCAGGCGTACGGGCATCTGGTCGTCGACCGGCTCGCGGGTGAGGACGACGCGGAAGTGGACCGGGCTCACGAGCATCTCGACGACGAGCCGGGGGTCGACGGTGTCCGGGAGCTCGCCCCGCTCGACGGCGCGGACGACCATCCGGCAGGACCGCTCGGAGCGGGACGTCCAGTAGCGGTCGCGGGCCCGCTGGGTGTCAGGGTCGTCGCCGGCGACGGCGAGCGTGCGCTCGAGGGCGTGGCCGACGGGCGTGGCCAGGAACGCCGCGAGGTCCCGCGCGTAGGCGGTGAGGTCGTCGCGCAGGTTCCCGGTGTCGGGCACCCGGAGCTGCTCGGACGCGTCGAGCAGCGCGTCGATCAGCAGGTTCTCGCGGTTGCCCCAGCGCCGGTAGATCGACGTCTCGTGGACCCCGGCCCGGTCCGCGACCTCGGCGACCTTCAGCCCCTCGAGCCCGTGGGCGAGGAGGAGCTCGAGCGTGGCGTCGAGGACGGCCGCGCGGACGCGCGCCGACCGGCCGCCGGGTCGGCGCCGGACCTCCGGGGTGCTCATCCCGGCAGCCTAACGCAAGTCCACTTGCTTTCTCGCGAGGTCGAAGCGCACACTCTTGACGCAGGTCGACTGGACTTAACGAGGGAGCTCCCGATGCAGATCGATCGCGACGTCGCGGTCCCGACACGCGACGGCTCGCCCGTCGTCGTCGACGTCTTCCGGCCCGACGGGGACGGCCCGGTGCCGGTGATCGCGTCGGTGGGCCCCTACGGCAAGGACGTGCACTGGCCCGACCGGTACCCGCTCTACGACCTGGTCGCGAACAACGAGCACATGGTGTGGGAGATGCCCGACCCCGAGTGGTGGGTGCCGCGGGGCTACGCCCTGGTGCGGGTCGACACGCGGGGCACCGGGCAGTCACCGGGCCGCCTCGACCTCTACGGGCCGCGGGACGCCGAGGACTTCCACGACGTCGTCGAGTGGGCCGCCGCCCAGCCGTGGTCGACCGGGAAGGTCGCCTCCAGCGGCATCTCCTGGCTCGCGATGATGGGCTGGCGCGTCGCGGCCCTGCAGCCGCCGCACCTCGCCGCGGTGGTGGCGTGGGAGGGGTCGACCGACTTCTACCGCGAGTGCGCCTACCAGGGCGGGCTCTACTCGAACGGGTTCGTCGAGTTCTGGTGGAACCGCCAGATCGAGCCGCAG
Organism: Actinomycetospora straminea; assembly: GCF_028737255.1. GTDB lineage: Bacteria > Actinomycetota > Actinomycetes > Mycobacteriales > Pseudonocardiaceae > Actinomycetospora > Actinomycetospora straminea. The sequence goes on from NZ_JAQZAN010000004.1 coordinate 209,908, forward strand.
CGCACCGGGCCCGACGGCGACGACTGGCGCGAGGTGCTCCCGCAGCACCCCCTGCTCGACGCCTTCCACGAGGCGCGCAGCACCGATCTCGACCGCGTGACCGTGCCGCTGCTCTCCGCCGCCAACTGGGGCGCCCTGCACCTGCACCTGCGCGGCAACATCGAGGGCTGGCGCCGGGCCGCCTCGACCGACAAGTGGCTCGTGGTGCACACCGGCACCCACATCGACCCCTACTACGCCGACTGGGCCCAGGAGCTCCAGCTCCGCTTCCTCGACCGCCACCTCAAGGACCAGCCCGACCGCATGGACGGCGTCGCCCCGGTCCAGGTGGCCGTCCGCCACGGCCGGGACGTCGTCTGGCGCGACGCCACCGACTTCCCGCTGCCGGGCACCACGTGGCGCGAGCTCTACCTGGGCGAGGGGACGCTCGACTGGTCGCCGCCGACGTCGTCCGCCGACGTCGCCTACCCGGCCACCTTCGAGACCGCGCCGGCGACGGAGCCCCTCGAGCTCACCGGGCCGGTCGCGCTGCGCCTGTGGCTGTCGGCCGACCAGGACGACCTCGACGTCTTCGCCCGCGTGCAGCACGTCGACGCCGACGGCGCGGTGATCCCCGGTATCGGGCCGCAGGGCGGGCCGGTGCCGATGGCCATGGGGTGGCTGAAGGCGTCGCACCGCGCCGTCGACCCCGAGCGGTCGGAACCCGCCCGGCCCTGGCACCCCCACGACCGGGCCGTGCCGCTGGTCCACGGTGAGCCGACGCTGCTCGAGGTCGAGATCTGGCCGACCAGCATCACCCTCGCGCCCGGCGAGCGGCTGCGCCTCGAACTGGTCACCGGCGACAGCGACCTGGGGATGATGGCCCACGACCACCCCGCGCTCCACCGTCCCGCCGTCGACGCCACCGTCCACCTCGGCGGGGAGCACGCCTCGCACCTGCTCGTGCCGGTGATCCCCGGGTGATCGTGGGGGATCTGCTGGCGTCCAGTGAGAGCGTGGACGCCAGGCTGGCACACCCGGTGCGCCGTCCGGGCTAGCTGGTGATGTCCTTGCGGCGGAAGTACCAGACCGCGGTGGCGCCGAAGGCGATGCACCAGACGAGGGCCGAGAGCACGCCGTTGGCGAGGTCGGAGCCGTCGACGTCGAGGGTGAGCAGGTCGGCGAAGGCGAAGACCTCGTGGGTGGGCAGGAGGTTGCGGATCGAGCCCAGCGCGTCGACCGTGTCGAGGATCTGGGACAGGATCGACACCAGCACCGCGCCGCCGACGGCGCCGAGCGGGGCGTCGGTGACCACCGAGAGCAGGGTCGCGACCCCCGCCACCCACAGCAGGTGGATCGCCAGGTAGGCGACGGCGAGCAGGATGCGCACGAGCGCCGTGCCGTAGGGCAGCGACTCGCCGGTGGGGGAGAGGTAGTCGCCCGCCCCGTAGACCAGCGTGCCGAGCAGCACGGCCACCACCGGGAGCACGACGAGCGTGGCCAGCGAGAGCAGCGCGGCGACGATCGCCTTCTGGCGCAGCAGCCGCACGCGCGGCACCGGGATCGCGAGCAGGTAGCGCAGTGACGACCACGACGCCTCGCTCGCCACCGTGTCCCCGAAGAACAGCGCCACGACCACGACGAACAGGAAGCTCGCCGACGAGAACAGCGCGAACACCGCGAAGTTGACCCCGGACGCCTGCGCGAGGTCGGTGAGGCTGGTCGCCGCGGCGCCGGGGGTCGGGTCGTCGCCGACCGAGAAGGCGATCCACAGGATCACCGGGAGCAGCGCGAACAGCCCGAGCGTCACCTGGGTGCGCCGGCGCCGCCACTGGCGCGCGAGCTCCACGCGCACCGGCAGCGTCCGGGACCCGTCCACCGTGGTGCTCACGACGAGCCCTCCTCACCGATGAGCGCGAGGAACGCGTCCTCGAGGCGGCGCCGCGGCCCGACGCCGCGCACCGAGAACCCGGCCTCCACCAGGGTGCGGACGACCTCGGCGCGGTCGACGCCGCCGAGGTCGACGAGCACGACGTCGGTGTCGGCGGGGTCGGGCTCGACGTCACGGACCCCGTTGCGCCCGCGCAGCACCGAGACCGCCTCGTCGCGGCGCTCGGCCACGGTGACCGCGACCTGCCCGCCGGCGACGAGCTCGGCGACCTCCCCGGTGGCGACGACCCGGCCCCGGTGCATGACGACGACGTGGTCGCAGGTCTGCTCCACCTCGGCGAGCAGGTGGCTCGACACGAGCACCGTCCGGCCCCCGGTCCGGGCGTACGACACGAGCACCTCGCGCATCGCGTGGATCTGCGGCGGGTCGAGGCCGTTGGTCGGCTCGTCGAGCACGAGGAGGTCGGGCAGCCCGAGCATCGCCTGGGCGATCGCGAGGCGCTGGCGCATGCCCTGGGAGTAGGTGCGCACGGCCCGGTCGACGGCGTCGCCCAGCCCCGCGATCTCCAGCGCCTCCTCGAGGTGCGCCTCCCCGCGGGGGCGCCCGGTGGCGGCCCAGTAGAGCTCGAGGTTGTCACGCCCCGTGAGGTGCGGCAGGAACCCCGCGCCCTCGACGAACGCGCCGACGCGCCCCAACACCGGCGCGCCCGCCACGACCCGGCGCCCGAAGAGGCGCAGCTCGCCGGCCGTCGGGGCGATGAGCCCGAGGAGCATGCGCAGCGTCGTCGTCTTCCCGGCGCCGTTCGGGCCGAGCAGGCCCAGGACCTGGCCGCGCTCGACGGTGAACGAGACGTCGTCGACGGCGACGAGCCCGCTGGCGCCCCGGAATCCTCGTGTGAAGGTCTTCGAGAGCCCGCGCACCACGAGCGGCGTGTCCGCGAGCCCCTCCTCGAGCGCGAGCGCCCCGCCCGGCTCGAGGTCGCGACGACGACGCCGGACCGCGAGGATCCGCGCCACCAGCCACGCGACGAGCACCCCGAGCAGCAGCACGCCGGCGGCCACGAGCGGGGCGATCGGCACCGAGGTCCCGCTGCGGACGTCGCCGGGCACGGTCGGCACGGCGAGGGACGCCGTGCCCGGGGAACCGGCCAGCCCCACCCGGTACACGGCAGGCGGCACCGCCGCGGCGTAGGCCTGGTCGGTGGTGGACAGGACGACCTCGAGCCGGTGGCCGGCGGCGAGCGTCGCGACCACGGCGGGGAGGCTCACCGTCACCTCGGTCGGCGTCGGACCCGGCGCCGGCAGCCGCAGCGGCGAGACCGCGTTGCCCAGCAGCGTGCGGTTGCCGGGCGCGGCCCCACCGGATTCGACCCCGCCGGCGGCCACGTCGTAGACCTTCGCGAAGAGCACCGGCTCGCCCGCCGGCCGCCCCGGCACCGACGCCACGGTCACCCGCACCTGCGGGGACCCGGCGATCACCGTCCGGGCCGCCAGGGGGTCGGTGGAGAAGCGCGCCGCCTGGCCGGGCAGGTCGGTCGCGAGCCGGCCGAGCAGGGCCGCGGCACCACCGCTCGAGCCGCCACCCCCCCCCCCCGGGCGCCCCCCCGCCACCCGAGCCGCCACCCGACCCGGAGTCCTCGTCGTCGTCACCCGATCCACCCCCGGCCGCGCCCCCGGCGAGGCCCGCGAGCCCCGGCACCGCCGAGATCGCCGACGGCGCGCCGCCGGCCGGGGCGACGACGTCCTGCGGCTCACCGCGCAGGGGCAGGGCCGTGCGGGGCGCGCCCGCGCCGCCGTCGATGCCCGGATAGGTGCTCGCGGTGATGGTGCGCTGGGTCGGGGCGCTGCGCGCCTGGACCCCGGAGGGGACGACGTAGGTGAACGCCGTGCCGGGGTCGGGGCCGGTGCCGGCGAGGTGGTGGTCGAACCACGCCTGCATGCGCTCGGCGGTGCGCCGGTCCGGGCCGCCGCCGTCGTGCCCGCCCGCGAACCAGCTCACGGCGACCGTGCCCCCGCCCGCGGCGATCTGGCGCGCGGTGGCGTCGGCCTGGTCGAGACCGAAGAGCGTGTCGCGCTCGCCCTGGACCAGCAGCGTCGGCGCCGTGATCCGGCCGGCGACGCTGGCGGGCGAGGCCCGGGTGAAGAAGTCCGCGAGCTCGGCGGGCTCGCGCCCGGAGGTGACCGCCGCGACGTACCCGGCGCACACCTCGGGCAGGAACCGGCCGCAGACCTGCGGCGCCTGCTGCTCCTGGCCCGGACCGGGCCGCGTCCCGCTGCCGAAGAAGATCGCCGCCCACGACCGCTTGAACACCCCGTCGGGCTCGGCGGCGCTGGCGGCGGGCGTCGCCGCGAGCGGGGCGGCGCCGGGCTCGCCGGCGCGGTCGGGGAAGAGCGCCTGGCCGAGGTCGTTCCAGGTGATGATCGGGATCGTGGCGTCGACGCGGCGGTCGTAGCCCGCGAGCAGCAGCGCGAGGGCACCGCCGTACGACGCCCCGGTGACGCCGACACGCGGGTCGCCGGGCGCGTCCTGGCGGACCTCCGGGCGTGCGGCGAGCCAGTCGACGAGCTGGCCGGCGTCGGCGACCTCGTAGTCGGGGGAGTTCAGCGCGATCTGCCCGGTGCTCGCGCCGAATCCGCGCGCCGACCAGGCGAGCGCCACGTAGCCCCGCTCCGCCCAGGTGCGGGCCTCGGCGGCCACCGACTGCTTGCTCCCGCCGAACCCGTGCGCGACGAGCACCGCGGGCGCCGGGCCGGTCGTCGCCGGGAGCCACAAGGTCGCGTCGAGGCTCTGCGGCTGGTCGCGCGCCGGGCCGTCGCGCACCTCGATCCGGAGGTCCTCGCTGCGCACGGTGCCGGCGGTGCCACCGGGCGCGGCCGCGACCGTGGAGAGCCCGAGCAGACCGACGGCGAGCACGACCCCGAGGACCCGGAACGGGCGGTAGATCACCCGCGCACGCTATCCCGCGGCGTCTGAGCCGGTCGTGAGCAACTCAGGTGGGCCGGCCGGGCGCCGCGGGTGCGCAACGCCACGCCGGGGTCCCCGGGCTCCGGCCTCACACGGCTGCCACACTGGCCCGCGGAGGGGAGTATCCCCACGCGTCGGCCTCGTCAGCACGGCCGCCGGACCGGTCGAGGTGACCGGTGCCGGTGCCCGGGGCCCACGGTCGCCCGAGTCCGAGAGATCCGGGTGGCGGGAGAGACCTCCGGTGTCCACGTCTGCCCTGACGTCGCCGGAGATCGGAGTCCCGCCGCATGTACGTGCCGTTCTGGGTCTGGGCCCTGACCATCGTGGGTCTGCTCGCGGTGCTCGCCCTCGACCTCGCCATCGTCGGCCGCCGCCCCCACGAGGTGGGCGTCCGGGAGGCCGCGCGCTGGGTGGGCGTGTACGTCGGGCTCGCCGCGCTGTTCGCCGTCGGCCTGTTCCTCGTGGCGGGCCGGGACCCGGCGACGGCGTTCGTGGCGGGCTACGTCACCGAGTACTCGCTCTCGGTCGACAACCTGTTCGTCTTCCTGCTGATCATGAGCGCGTTCGCGGTGCCGAAGGTCCACCAGCACCGCGTGCTGCTCTTCGGCATCCTCATCGCGCTCGTCCTGCGCGGCGCGTTCATCCTCGCCGGCGCCGCCGTCATCGAGCGGTTCAGCTGGGTCCTCTACCTGTTCGGCGCGTTCCTCGTGCTGACCGCGGTGAAGGTCGTGCTCGGGGGTGACGAGGAGGAGTTCGAGGAGAACGCCCTCCTGCGCCTCGTGCGCCGCGTCGTGCCGGTGACCGACGACTACGTCGGCACCCGCTCGGTGGTCCGCCGCCGCGACGCGCGGGGCCGGCTGCGGCTGACGGCGACGCCGATGCTCATGGTGATGATCGCGATCGGCATGACCGACCTGCTGTTCGCGCTCGACTCGATCCCCGCGATCTTCGGTCTGACCACCGACCCGTACATCGTCTTCACCGCGAACATGTTCGCGCTGATGGGCCTGCGGCAGCTCTACTTCCTGCTCGGCGGGCTGCTCGACAAGCTCGTGTACCTGTCCTACGGGCTCGGCGTGATCCTCGCGTTCATCGGCGTCAAGCTCGTGCTCGAGGCGCTGCACGCGAACACGCTGCCGTTCGTCAACGGCGGCGAGCCCGTGGCGGTCCCGACGATCGGCATCGAGCTCTCCCTCGGCGTCATCGTCGGTGTGCTCCTGCTCACCACGGTCGCGAGCCTGGTCAAGGTCCGGTTCTTCCCGGCCGCGCCCGCGGCCGGGCACGGCGAGGACGACCCGGAGACGGCGGCCACGGGCGCCGACCGGGCCCCGGGCACCTGATCGCCTCGCTGTCCTCACCGTGCGGCCACCGCCCGTCCGTTTCGGTGGCACCCTCGATCGTGGACACGGTCGCGTGAGGGGAGTCGGGACGCCGGTGGCGGCACGGTCGGGGTGGGCATCGGGGCGGGTGCCGGGGTGGGCACTGTGGCGCTGGGCGGTGGTCGCGGCCGTGGCGGCGCTCCTCGTGGGGGTGCCGGCGGCGATCGCGGCCCGGCCGGGCGACGCCCGCGCCGACCCGGCGCAGCTGCGCGACCTCGTCGCCGCGTCGGCCGACCGGCCCTGGACCGGGTACGCCGAGGCCCGCGCCGCGCTCGGGCTGCCGCGGATCGCGCAGCTCGCGGACGTCACCACCCTGCTCTCGGGGGTGACGCGGATGCGCGGCTGGTACGCCGCGCCGGACCGCTCGCGCGTCGACGTGCTCTCGGCGGTGGGGGAGCGGGACCGCTACACGACCCCGCGCGGGCAGGCCGTGTGGGACTACGGCGCGGAGCTGCTGACGGTCGTCGCGCGCGACCCGCAGGTGCGCCTGCCCCGCCCCGAGGACCTGCTCCCGCCGGAGCTGGCCCGCCGGCTCCTCGCGGGCACGACGTCCGCCGACCCGGCGACCGAGCTGCCGTCGCGCCGGGTCGCCGGGGTGGACGCGGCGGGGGTGCGGGTCACGGTGGCCGACCCGGAGACGACGGTCGGGGCGCTCGACGTCTGGGCCGACCCGGCCACCGGCCTGCCCGTGGCGGTCGAGGTGCGGGCCAAGGGGGTGGCCGAACCCCTCATCACCACCGCGTTCGGCGAGCTCACCCAGGGCCCGCCCGACCCGTCGGCCCTCGAGCCGCGGCGCGGTCCGGGCGCCGGGGTGACCCGCAGCCCGACCTCCGACCTGTTCGGCGTCCTCGGCCGCGGGGACGGCTCGTCGCTGCCCGCGAGCCTCGCCGGCCGGGAGCGGGTCCGGCCCGAGCGCGGCTTCCCGGCGCTGGGGCGCTACGGCACCACGCTCGGCCAGCTGATCGCCGTGCCGCTGCCGCCCGACCTCGCCGCCACCCTGCTCGCCGGCATCGACCGCGCCGGCGCCGGCCGCACGCTGACCGTCGAGGGCCAGGGCTCGGCGCTGGAGACCCCGCTGCTGACCCTGGCCGTCGTCCGCAGCGACGACGGCGCGCGGGCGTGGGTGCTCGCGGGCCTCGTCCCGCCCGCCGCGATCGACAGCGGCGCCACCGACCTGCTCGCGGGGGGCCGCACGTGAGCGGGGACAACGGCACGACCCAGCGGATCGGCGCCCGCCGCGACCCCGAGCGGCTCGTCATCTCCACGCGAGGGCTGACCAAGCGCTACGGCGCGCACACCGCCGTCGACGGCGTCGACCTTCACGTCGCCGAGGGCGCCCGCTACGGCTTCCTCGGCCCCAACGGCTCGGGCAAGACGACGATGGTGCGGATGCTCCTGGGCCTGGTCTACGCCACGCGCGGCGAGATCACGGTGCTCGGGCGTCCGGTGCCGTCCCGGGTGGCCGAGGTGCTCCCCGAGATCGGGGCGATGGTCGAGGGCCCCGCGGCGTACCCCCACCTGTCCGGGCGCACCAACCTCGCGCTGCTCGACGCCGCCGGCCCGCGCCGCGACCGCGACGGCCGGCGTCGCCGCGACCGCGTCGAGGAGGTGCTCGAGCGCGTCGGGCTCGGCGCGATCGACCGCCGCCCGGTGCGGGCCTACTCGCTCGGCATGCGCCAGCGCCTCGGGCTCGCCGGGGCGCTGCTCAACCGCCCGCGGCTGCTCGTGCTCGACGAGCCCACCAACGGCCTCGACCCGCACGGCATCCGCGAGGTCCGTGACCTGCTGCTCGAGCTCAACGCCGCGGGCACCACGGTCTTCCTGTCCAGCCACCTGCTCGCCGAGATCGAGGCGCTCTGCACCACCGTCGGCGTCGTCGACCGGGGCCGCCTGGTGCTCGAGGACGACCTCGACGCGGTGCGGGGCCCGACCGGTCGCCTCGTCGTCCGCACGCCCGACCCGGACGCGGCGGCGAGGGTCCTCGGGGGCGCGGTGGCCGAGCGGCACGACCACACCCTCGTCGTCGAGGCCGCGCCCGGGGGCCCGCCCGCGCTCGCGCGCCACCTCGTCGAGCACGGCGTCCCGCTCGACGGGCTCGTCGAGCAGCGCCGGAGCCTGGAGGACGTGGTGGTGTCGTTGACGGGACCCGGGTCGGACACCTCGCGCGCGGCGCGACGGAACGGGGCGCGCCCGTGATCGGTGTCGAGCTCGTCAAGCTCGTCCGCCGCCCCCGGACCTGGGTGGCCGTGGGCCTGCTGTGCCTGCTGCCCACGGTGGTCGCGGTCTTCCTCGCCACGACGCGGATCTCCCCGCCGCCGGGGCAGGGCGCGGCGTTCCTGTCCGCGGTGCTGCAGTCCGGCTCGCTCTACCCGGCCGCCGCGCTGGCGCTGGTGCTGCCGCTCTTCCTGCCGATCGCGGTGGCGGTGGTCGCGGGCGACGCGGTGGCGGGGGAGTCGTCGCAGGGCACGCTGCGCTACCTGCTCGTGCGCCCGGTGCGCCGCACGTCGCTGCTGGTGGCGAAGCTGGTCGCGGTCGTGGTGTTCGTCGTCGGGTCGGTCGTGGCGGTCGCCGGGAGCTCCTACGTCGTCGGGGTCTCGCTGTTCGGGGCGGGCGACCCGGTGGCGGTGGTGCGCGCGCTGCCCGAGGTCACGGGCAGCAGCGACGACGCCGTCGCGGGCACCGGACCGGCCGCGCCCGCCGGCGGGCGCGGCCAGGTCGGCAGCTCGGACGCGGCGTCGGGCGGGCAGGCCGGCGCCACCCGGCCGGGCGCCGGTACCGGCGACGGCACGGTCGTCGCCGACGACCAGGCGGCCCGGGAGCGCGCCCAGGCGTCGGTGTCGTCGCTGTCGGGGGAGGCGCTGTCGCCCGCCGACCTCGCGGCCCGCCTGCTGGGCGCGATGGGCTACGTGACGGTGTCGATGCTCGGGGTGGCGGCGATCGCGCTGTTCCTCTCGACGGTGACCGCGTCCTCGCTCGGGGCGACCCTCGGCGCGCTCGCCGCGCTCGTGACCAGCCAGGTGCTGGTCAGCCTCGACGCCGCCGCGGCCGTCACGCCGTACCTGCCCACCCGCTACTGGCTGGCCTGGGTCGACTTCTTCCGCGACCCGATCTTCCTGCGCGACATCACCGCGGGCCTCTGGCTCCAGGCGGGCTACGTCGTCGTGCTCATGCTCGCCGCCTGGGCCAACTTCGCCACCAAGGACGTCACGAGCTGATACCACCGGTCAGCCGGTAGAGGGAACCGGCAGCCGTGTCTAGGCTGTCATGACCCCGAACCACTCACGGACAGTGAGAGCGAGCTCCCGTGCCGGTCGACGCGCTCGTCCTCCTCGTCGAGGACTCCCCGCAGGACGTCGAGGCCGTCGGGCGCACCCTCGCCCGGGCCCACCCCGGCGTGCGCCTCGAGGCCGTCGGCGACGGCACCGCGGCCCTCGAGCGGCTGGCCGACGCGGACGCCGAGCTGCCCGACCTCGTGCTCCTCGACCTCAACGTGCCCGGGCTCGACGGGCACGGGGTGCTCTCGACGGTCCGGCGCCGGGCGCCCCTCGACGGGCTGCCGGTCGTCGTGCTGACGTCCTCCACGCACCCCCGGGACGTCGAGGCCTGCTACCGGGCCGGGGCCAACAGCTACGTGGTCAAGCCGGTCGACCTCACGGCGTTCGGGGAGGTGCTGCGCGGCGTCTTCGCCTACTGGCTCGGCACCCTCACCGGGCACGGCAGGGTGAACCAGAACGAGCTGCCCTGACCCTCGGCGGACTCCACGCCGATCCGCCCCCCGTGCCGCTCGACGATCTTCCGGCTGATCGCGAGGCCCATGCCGACCCCGTCGGCCCGCCCCGGGTGCAGGCGCTGGAACGGGGCGAAGACCTGGTCGCGGCGCTCGGGCGGGATGCCGACGCCGTTGTCGCGCACGTACACCGCGCAGTCGTCCTCGCCCGACCCGGGCGGCAGCGGGCCGAGGCCGACCTCGACCCAGCGCGGCCCGTCGGCGGCGTACTTCACGGCGTTGACGACGAGGTTGGTCAGCACCTCGCCGAGCTGCACCCGGTCACCGCGCACCGCCGGCAGCCGCCCGTCGCGTCGCAGCTCCACGCCGGCGGCGCGGCAGCGCTCGGCGACGACGTCGGCGACCTCGTCGAGGACGCCGTCCAGGTCCACCACGACCGGGTCGAGGTCGCCGCGACCGACCTGCGAGTAGCGCAGCAGGGAGTCGAGCAGCTCGTCCATGCGCACCGCGAGCAGGCAGATCGTGCGCAGCCGCCGGAGGGACTCGGCGTCGAGCTCGGGGGCGTCCTCGAGCACGAAGCCCGCGGTCTGGGCGATCGCGCGCAACGGCTCCTTGAGGTCGTGGGAGGCCGCGTAGGCGAAGGTGTCGAGCTCGGCGTTGCTGCGGGCGAGCTCCGCGTTCCAGGCGGCGAGGTCGTCGCTGCGGCGCGCCGCGAGCTCGGCCGCCACCTCCGCGCGCACCTGCTCGTCGACCTGCACCGCGAGCAGCAGCACCGCCAGCAGCAGCACCGCGAGCAGCATCTGCAGGTAGACGTGGCTGATCCCCGGGGCGACGCCGAGCGTCGCGGAGAACCCGAGACCGACGGCCTCGCCCTGCGCGGCGGTCAGCGCGGTCCCCAGGCCGACGACCGCCACCGCGGCGACGCCGAGCCGCAGCGCGACCCAGATCAACAGGAGCACCGGCAGGAACACCAGGACCAGGGTCTGGGTCCAGAACAGGACCGCCGTGACGCCGACGGCGGCGACGGTCCCGGCGGCGGTGCCCAGCACCGCCCGACGGGTCCAGGGCAGGGTGAGGACGGTGAGCACCGCGGTGCCGACGACCAGCACCGCGAGCCCGTCGCCGAGCCACCAGCGGGCGACGAAGAGGTACCAGGGCCGGTCGGTGCCGGCGAGCGCGGCGACGAGCGCGCCGATGAGCCCCCCGACGAGCGGGGCGGCCAGGGCGGCGCCGAGGAGGAAGCCGGTCAGGTCGCGCCGGCGGCTCAGGTCGGGACGCCCGTGGGCGACGGTGCGGGTCAGCGCCGCGCCCAGTGCGGGCTCGACGGTGTTCGCCACGGCGTAGCCGACGGCCGCGGTGACGCTCAGCCCCGTCGCGAGGTCGGTCGCCACCTCCGCGACCGCAGCGCCCAGGAGCACCGCGGGCCACCACCGGCGCGCCAGCGCGCACAGCAGCGCCACCGTCCACCCCGCGGCGGGGAAGAACGACGGGCCGAGCCCGTTGGGGTCGAACCAGGACATGGCCGTGATCGCCGCGGCCGTGTAGCCGAGCCCGCTGACCAGGAACACCAGGCCGTGACGGGCCGCCACCGGGAGGCGGGCGAACGCCGGCCCGAGGGCGTCGAGCACGGACACCTGCTCATCGTGGGCGGCGGGCGGGGGGAGCCACAGCCGCCGTTCGTCAGATGACCCGGCGGTAGCTCACGACTCCCGCGCACCCTCGGTGCGCAGGTCGTCGCACTGGGTGGGATCGGCCGTCGGGAGGGGACCGGTGCCCAGGCCGCGCAGGACGAGACCGACCGCGAGGGGATCGGTCGGGAGCCGGGAGTGGGTGACGAGGGCGTCCGAGCAGACGTCCTGGAGGCGCACGGCGTCGGTGCCCGGCAGCTCGGCCGAGTCGGGCGGGGTGACGGTCTCGTCGTCGGCGGTCCACAGCGAGAGCCAGGGCAGGCCCGGCGGCGCGGTCGCGAGGCCCGCGAGCAGCGCGCTGCCCGGCGCGAGCTGCTGGCAGGCGCGGGGGCACGCGCCCGGCACGAGCGCCCCGCCGGCGGCGGCGAGCTCCGCGCCCTGCAGCGGCGACCCGAGCGTGACCACGCGGCGGACGGCGGGGGCGGTGCGGCCGCGGTCGAGGTAGACCCGCGTCGCGACCCCGCCCGCCGAGTAGCCGACGACGTCGACGGACGGGGCGCCGTCGTCGAGGAGCCCGCGCACGGTGTCGTCGATCGCCGCGCCCTGGGACACGAGGTCACCGGTGCCGCCGGAGGGCAGCTCGACGATGACCGCGCGCCGGCCCTCCTCCCGCAGCCGCTCGGTGAGCCCGAGGAACGCGGCGCGGTTGCCCCCGTAGCCGGGGACGAGCACCACGGCGCCGGGCACGTCCGGGTCGGCGGGCGGCGGGACGCGGACCTCGCGGGCCACCCCGACCCCGACCAGCACCGCGACCACCGCCAGGAGCGCCAGCAGCGCGAGCACGAAGGCGCGCCGGCGCGGGGCCAGCCCGCCGAGCGGTGCCCGCGCGGGCCAGGACGCCATGGCTCCCAGTGTGCCCGGGACGCGGTGGCGGTCGCCGTGAGACGGTGCTCGCGTGGCCGCCCCCAGCACCGACGACAGCACCTCTGCCCCGACCACTGCCCCGACCACTGCCCCCGCCGACGCCGCCGCGCTCGCGCAGCGCCTCGAGCCCCTCCACTCGATGATCTACTTCGTGCCCGAGGTGGGCGAGGAGCTCGCCGAGCTGGGCATCACCCGCGGCGCGGACCAGTACTTCGCGCAGCGCGCGGCACCGATGGGCCCGGTCGGGCCGGGCGTCGTCACTGCGACGTTCTTCAACTTCAACCCCGCGCGCGTGGCGCGGTCGGTGCCCGGCGTGTGGTCGCTCGCCGCACCTGCCGACGTCGTCAACGCCCGCCTGCGCGCCGCCGACCGCGCCCTGCGCCGGCTGCTCGGCGACGCCGCGTCCTCGGCGGCCGTCACCCGCGCGTCCGAGCTCCTGCGCAAGGCCTGCGAGGGCGCGACCCCGGAGGACCGCCCGCTCTACGCCGCGCACGCCGACCTGCCGTGGCCCGAGGAGCCCCACCTCGCGCTCTGGCACGGGGTGACGCTGCTGCGCGAGCACCGCGGCGACGCCCACCTGCACGCGCTCGTCTCGGCCGGTCTCTCCGGTCTCGAGGCGCTGATCACCCACGTCGCCACGGGGCGCGGCTTCACCGTGGAGTTCGCGCAGCGCAACCGCGGCTGGTCGCCCGAGCAGTGGGCCGACGCGAGCGCCGGCCTCGCCGAGCGCGGCCTGCTCGACGGCGACGGCGCGCTCACCGAGGCCGGGACGGCGCTGCGCGCGGAGGTCGAGGACCACACCACACGCATGTCCCTCGGCCCCTGGCGCCACCTCGGCGCCGAGGGCACGGCGGAGCTCGCCGAGACCTCCCGGCCGCTGTCGAAGGCCGTCCTGCCGGCCTTCGCGGTCGAGGGCGCTTTCGCGCCCCGCTCACCCCGCGCCGGGCAGGGCTGACCTCACCGCAGCTGCTGCGGCGTGCCCGCCGTCCCGTCGACCTTCCGCGCGCCCCGCCGGGCCAGCCAGATCCCGCCGCCGACGACGAGCGCCACCGGCACCAGCCACAGCAGCGCCCCGAACAGCCACTGCACGAGCGGCCAGACGACGCCGCCGACCACCACGAGCGCGCCGATCCCCACCAGTACCCACACCACGATCCTCATGACAGCGACACTGCGCCTCGCTGCGGCCGCGCGGATCGGGGTGCACCCTGAACCCGGTCTCGGGGTCGGGAGGGGTGCACGTGCGGGTGGTCGTGGTCGGCGCGGGGATCGTGGGCCTGGCGACGGCGTCCGCGCTGATCCGGGCGGGCGCCACGGTGCGCTGCGTCGACGCCGGCGAGCCGATGGGCGCGCGCTCGGCCGGTGACACCCGCATCTTCCGCGTCGCGCACGGCGACCCGGGGCTGGTGGCCGAGGCTCGGCGCGCCTCGGAGCTGTGGGACGACTGGTCGATGACGGCGGGCCGGACGTTGGTCGGCGGCGAGCGGGCGATGGTCAGCGGCCCGCGGGTGCCGGCGTGGTCGGCGGCCATGACCGCGGCCGGGGCGATCCACCGCGTCGACCGCCGGTCCGATCCCTGGGGCGTCCTGCACGACCCCGCGGGCGGCGTGCTCGACCTCGCCGCGGCCGGCGCCTTCCTCCGGGAGACGGTCCGGCCCGAGCGGGCGGAGGTCACCGCCGTCGCCGCCGACGGCACGGTCCACCTCGCCGACGGCACCACGGACGGGGCCGACGCCGTCGTCGTCGCCGCGGGCGCGGGCACGCCCGCGCTGGCCGCGCCGCTGGGCGTCGACGTCCCGGCCGGGCTCGAGCACCACGCCCGGTTCACGTTCGCCGGCCCGGCCGACCGGCCCTGCCACCTCGACGGACGCCCCGACGGCCCGCTCGCCAGCACCTACCAGCACCGCACCCGCGCCGGCCACTGGGCGGTCGGCGGGCACCTGCCCGACGAGGACACGGCGTGGGAGCTGGGCGCCGAGGAGGTGGCGCGCCGCTCGCGCGCGGCGGTCGTCGACCACGTCCGGCGCCACCTGCCCGAGCTCGACCCGACGCCGGTGGGCGAGCTGCGGTGCACGCCGCTGCGGGGCGCCGGGGACGGCGTCCACCGGGCGCGGGAGGGCGCCGTGCACGTCGTGTGGGGCGACAACCTGGCCAAGCTCGCACCCCGCATCGGCGAGCTCGTCGCGGCCGACGTGGTGGGGGACACCCCGGTACCCGCCGGTGAAGGGGATCACGCCCCGTAACCTGGAGGAGACGTCCACTCCCTTGTCCGGCTGGAGTTCCTGCGTGTCCGTCACCGCCCCCGAGCGTCCCGAGCCCACCACCGGGCGCGCCGACCTGCGCAACGTCGCCATCGTCGCGCACGTCGACCACGGCAAGACGACGCTGGTGGACGCCATGCTGCGCCAGTCCGGCGCCTTCTCCGCGCGCGCCGAGCTGGTCGACCGGGTCATGGACTCCGGCGACCTGGAGCGCGAGAAGGGCATCACGATCCTCGCCAAGAACACGGCGATCCGCCGCGACGGCGTGACGATCAACGTGATCGACACGCCCGGTCACGCCGACTTCGGTGGCGAGGTCGAGCGCGGGCTGTCGATGGTCGACGGCGTCGTGCTGCTCGTGGACGCCAGCGAGGGCCCGCTGCCCCAGACGCGCTTCGTGCTGCGCAAGGCGCTCGCGGCCCACCTGCCGGTGATCCTGGTCGTCAACAAGACCGACCGCGGCGACGCGCGCTGCGCCGAGGTCGTCGACGAGTCCCTCGAGCTGCTCCTCGAGCTGGCCACCGACCTCGGGCTGGACGACGACGTCGTCGCGGGCCTGCTCGACCTGCCGGTGGTCTACGCCAGCGCCCGCGCCGGCCGGGCCTCGACCGAGCGCCCCGCCGACGGCACCGTGCCGGACTCGCCGGACCTCCAGCCGCTCTTCGACATCCTCATGGCGCAGGTCCCGGCCCCCACCGACGACCCGGACGGCCCGCTGCAGGCGCACGTCACCAACCTCGACGCGTCGTCGTACCTCGGCCGCATCGCGCTCTGCCGCGTGCGCTCGGGGCGCATCCGCCGCGGCCAGCAGGTCGGCTGGTGCCGCGCCGACGGATCGGTCACCCGCGTCAAGGTCACCGAGCTGCTGCGCACCGAGGCCCTCGAGCGCGTGTCGACCGAGTACGCCGACGCGGGCGACATCGTGGCCGTCGCCGGCATCGCGGAGGTCACCATCGGCGACACGCTCGCCGACCCCGAGGACCCGCGCCCGCTGCCGCGCATCACCGTGGACGAGCCGGCGATCGCCATGACCATCGGCATCAACACCTCGCCGCTGGCCGGGCGGGGCGGGGGGGCGAACGAACGGCCGGGCACGAAGCTCACCGCCCGCCTGGTGAAGAACCGCCTCGACTCCGAGCTGGTCGGCAACGTCTCGATGCGCGTGCTGCCCACCGAGCGCCCCGACGCCTGGGAGGTCCAGGGCCGCGGCGAGCTGGCGCTGGCGATCCTCGTCGAGCAGATGCGCCGCGAGGGCTTCGAGCTCACCGTCGGCAAGCCCGAGGTCGTCACGAAGCGGGTCGACGGCAAGATCCACGAGCCGTTCGAGCGCCTGTCGGTCGACGTGCCCGACGAGCACCTCGGCGCGGTCACCCAGCTCCTCGCCGCCCGCAAGGGCGAGATGCTCGAGATGGCGCACTCGGCGTCCGGCCAGGTCCGGATGGAGTTCCGGGTGCCCTCGCGCGGGCTCATCGGCTTCCGCACGGAGTTCCTCACCGAGACCCGCGGCACCGGCATCGCCAACCAGCTCTTCGACGGCTACGGCCCCTGGGTCGGCGAGCTGCGCGCCCGCATCTCCGGCTCGCTCATCGCCGACCGTGCCGGCGCGGTGACCGGCCACGCCGTCGGGCTGCTCGCCGACCGTGGCGACCTCTTCGTCGGCCCGACCACGCCGGTCTACGCCGGCATGGTCGTCGGCGAGAACTCCCGCTCGGAGGACATGGAGGTCAACATCGTCCGCGAGAAGAAGCTGACCAACATGCGTCAGTCCTCGCAGGACGTCCTCGAGCGCCTCACCCCGCCGCGCATCCTGTCGCTCGAGCAGTCGCTGGAGTTCTGCGCCGAGGACGAGTGCGTCGAGGTCACGCCGGGTGCGGTGCGCATCCGCAAGGTCATCCTCGACGCCCAGGAGCGGCACAAGGCGCGCAACCGCGCCAAGCAGCCGTCCTGATCGGGAACCCCGTCGGCGTGACCGCACGTTGGACGATCATGCAGGCAACGGCCGCCGCGCCCGGCGGAGGCGGCATCGCCGGCTGGGCGAGCGACCTCATGGCGACGCTCGGGGCCCCCGGCGCCGGGATCATCGTCGCGCTGGAGAACGTCTTCCCGCCGATCCCGAGCGAGGTGATCCTGCCGCTCGCCGGGTTCGCCGCGGGGCGCGGCGAGTTCTCGGTGCTCTCGGCGATCGCGTGGACCACCGGCGGCTCCGTCGTCGGGGCGGTCGCCCTGTACCTCGTCGGGATGCTCGCGCCGGAGCACCGGGTGCGGCAGGCGCTCTCGAAGATCCCGATGGTGCACCTCGAGGACGTGCAGCGGGCCGAGGGCTGGTTCGACCGGCACGGCCGCTGGGCGGTGTTCCTCGGGCGGATGGTGCCCGGCATCCGCAGCCTGGTGTCGCTGCCCGCGGGCGCGCGACGGATGCCGTGGTGGGAGTTCGGGCTGCTCACGGCCCTGGGCAGCCTGATCTGGAACAGCGTGTTCGTCTACGGCGGCTACGCCCTGGGCTCGCGCTGGTACCTCGTCGAGCGGTACTCGGGCGTGTTCCAGGTGGTCGTGCTGGTGCTGCTCGCCGCGCTGGTCGCGTTCATGTTGTTCAAGCGCTACCGGCGACACCGCCGCAAGGTGAAGGCGATGAACGCCCCGACGGAGCTGATCGAGCGCCCGGACCGGTGACCGCGTCAGCGCCCCGGGCGGCCGATCGCGCCTCCTAGCGCTCCTCCTGCGGGCGACCCTCCTCGGCCCAGCGGGTGTGGAAGGTGCCCTCGCGGTCGGTGCGCCGGTAGGTGTGCGCGCCGAAGAAGTCGCGCTGCCCCTGGATGAGGGCGGCGGGCAGGCGCGAGGCGCGCAGGGCGTCGTAGTAGGCCAGCGCCGTCGAGAACCCCGGCGCCGGGATCGCGAGCTGCGCGGCGACGGCCACGACGCGCCGCCAGGCGTCCTGCGCGCCGGCCAGGGCCTCGGAGAACGAGGTGTCGGTCAGCAGCGTGGGCAGGGCGGGGTCGCGACGGTAGGCGGCGGTGATCTCGTCGAGGAACCGCGCCCGGATGATGCAGCCGCCGCGCCAGATCGAGGCCACCGCGCCGAGGTCGATCGTCCAGTCGTACTCCTCGGCGCCCGCCTGGATCTGGTTGAAGCCCTGGGCGTACGCGACGATCTTCGAGGCGTAGAGGGCCTGCTCGATGTCCTCGGCGAAGCCCTCGGCGCCGGCGCCCTCGAGCACCCCGGCGGGGCCGGGGAGGCCGCGGGCGGCCTCGCGCAGGTCGCGGTGCCCGGACAGTGAGCGTGCGAACACGGCCTCGCCGATGCCCGTCACCGGCACGCCCAGCTCCAGCGCGCCCTGCACCGTCCAGCGGCCGGTGCCCTTCTGCTCGGCCTCGTCGGCGACGACGTCGACGAACGGCTGGCCGGTGTCGGCGTCGACGTGGTCGAGCACCTCGGAGGAGATCTCCATGAGGTAGGAGTCGAGGCGCCCGGAGTTCCACTGGCGGAACGTGTCGGCGATCGCCGACGGCTCCATCCCGAGGCCCTTGCGCAGCAGGTCGTAGGCCTCGGCGATGAGCTGCATGTCGGCGTACTCGATGCCGTTGTGCACCATCTTGACGAAGTGGCCCGCGCCGTCGGCCCCGATGTGGGTGCAGCAGGGCTCGCCGTCGACCTTGGCCGAGATGTCCTCGAGCAGCGGCCCGAGCGCGTCGTAGGCCTCCTTCGGCCCGCCCGGCATGATCGAGGGGCCGTTGAGGGCGCCCTCCTCGCCGCCGGACACGCCCATCCCGACGAAGTTGAGGCCCTTCTCCGACAGCGCCTTCTCGCGGCGGCGGGTGTCGAGGAAGTGGGCGTTGCCGGCGTCGATGACGACGTCGCCCTGCTCGAGCAGCGGGACGAACTCGTCGATCACCGCGTCGGTCGCCGCCCCCGCCGGGACCATGAGCACGATCCGGCGCGGGCGCTCCAGGGCGTCGACGAACTCCTGCGCCGACTCCGCGCCGATGAAGGTGCCCTCGTCGGAGAAGTGCTCGACGAGGTCCCGCATGCGCTGGGCGCTGCGGTTGTGCACCGCCACGACGTGCCCGTGTCGGGCGAGGTTGCGGGCGAGGTTGCGCCCCATCGTGGCCAGGCCGCTGACGCCGATCTCGGCTTTCGCACTCACGCGGTGCAGAGTGCCCACCCGACCGTCGGTCACACCAGTGCCTGTCGTGATCGACCGGGTGGCCTGTCGCGGGAGTTCACCGGACCGTCATCCGGCCGTCGGCGGATTCCCGGCGGGCGCTGTCGCCGGCCCGCTGGGATGGCGGGCGTGACGGAGACCCCGGGCGCGCAGGAGCGCTTCCGCCGGATCTGTGCCGGCGTCGTCGGGGTCCTGCCGGACCCGCTCGAACGCCTCGTCGCGCCGAGCATGGTCGGGTTCTGCCTGGTCAACGGCGTCACCTTCGCCGTCGACCTGCTGCTGCTGACACTGCTGATCGACGCCCTGCGCCTGCCCCTGTGGCTCGGCATCACGGTCGCCTACGGCACGGCGTTCACGCTGAGCTTCCTGCTCAACCGGTGGCTGAACTTCGACCCGGAGCGGCCCGTCGGCGTCCAGGTCGTGCTCTTCGTCGCCGTCGTGGTCGTCAACTACGCGGCGATCGTGCTGGGCGTGACCCAGGGGCTCGCCGCGGCCGGCACGCCCTACCAGCTCGCCCGCCTCGCGGCCGGCGTGTGCGAGGCGGTGTTCATGTACTGCGCGATGCGCTGGGTGGTGTTCGGGCGGCTCGGGGCGCCGGCCGCCTGACACCGAGCGGCGGCACGCGGCGCAGCACCCGGACGCCCGGCGCTGCGCCCTCCGGGCGATCGTGCGCTGACATCGGACGTCTCTTCGTCACGACCCGTAACGACCTGGCCGGGGCGCACGGTGAGGCGGGTACCGGCGGCGCGCCGGGATCACGGGACAGGGGGACGCGATGGGACGCGGGGCAGTGGTGGGGCGCGGACGGTCGGTCGCCGCCGCGATGGGGGCGCTGCTCGCGCTGCTCGCGTCGGTGGTCCTGCTCGCGGGATCGGCCGTGGCCGCGCCCGCCCCGACGCCGCTGAGCACGTGCGACAAGTTCGGTTCGTTCCCGCTCGGCGGGGGCGTGTACGTGGCGGCGAACAACGTCTGGGGGGCCGACACCCGCCAGTGCATCAGCAACTCCGGGGCCCGCACCGACTCCGGCTTCGTCATCGACACCGCCGAGCACGTCAACACCACGGCCCCGGCGGGCTACCCCTCGATCTACCGCGGCTGCGTCTACGGCTACTGCACCGGCGGGAGCCCGTTCCCGCGGCGCGTGGACCAGCTCGGCACCGTGACCTCGTCCTGGAGCACCAGCGGGCCGACCGACCCGGCGAGCACCTACAACACCGCCTACGACCTCTGGTTCGACCCGAACGCGAACCAGCCCGGCCGCAACACCGGCGCCGAGCTGATGGTCTGGCTCAACACCACGGGCGTGCAGCCGATCGGGGACAAGGGGCCCACCGTGGCCATCGCCGGCGCCTCCTGGGACGTCTGGCAGGGCACGCTCGACGGCCTGCCCGTGATCTCCTACGTCCGCACCGTCGGGACGACGTCGGTGAGCAACCTGCCGCTGCACTCCTTCGTGGCCGACGCCACCACGCGGGGCGTCGTGCAGCCGTCCTGGTACCTGACCAGCGTCCAGGCCGGCTTCGAGCCCTGGACCGGCGGGGCAGGGCTGCGGACGATCTCCTACTCGGTCACCCAGAAAGGCCGCTGACCGGGCGCGACGCCTACCCTGGACGGCGTGCCGGACGCGTCGAAGAGGTCCCCCCTGCTCAGCCGGATCGACCTGCGTCCCGGGCACCGCGACGGTGACTTCCCGGCGCCGGGAGCGCTGCGGTCGATGCTGCCGCGGGCCGCGGTCGACGTCGACGCCGCGGTCGAGCGGGTGCGCCCGGTGATCGACGCGGTCCGGGAGCGCGGGGCCGACGCGGCGCTGGAGTACGCCGAGCGGTTCGACCGGGTGCGCCCGGAGACCGTGCGGGTGCCCGCGGCGGCGCTGCGTGAGGCCCTCGACGGTGTCGACCCGGAGGTCCGCGCCGCATTGGAGACGTCGATCGAGCGCGCGCGGGCGGTGCACGCCGACCAGCGGCGGACCGACAGCACGACGCAGGTGGTGCCCGGGGGCACGGTCACCGAGCGCTGGGTGCCGGTGGCCCGGGTCGGGCTGTACGCGCCGGGCGGGCTCGCGGTCTACCCCTCGAGCGTCGTCATGAACGTCGTGCCGGCCCAGGAGGCGGGCGTCGAGGGGCTGGTCGTGTGCTCGCCGCCCCAGGCCGAGTTCGGCGGACGGCCGCACCCGCTCGTCCTGGCCGCGGCGGCGCTGCTCGGCGTCGACGAGGTGTGGGCGGTGGGCGGCGCGCAGGCGGTGGCGCTGCTCGCGTACGGCGGCGGTGAGAAGGGGGACACCGACGGCGGCGCGCTCGAGCCCGTCGACATGGTCACCGGCCCGGGCAACGTCTACGTCACCGCCGCCAAGCGGGTGCTGCGCGGGCGCATCGGCATCGACTCCGAAGCCGGCACCACCGAGATCGCGATCCTCGCCGACCACACCGCCGACCCGGTGCACGTCGCCGCCGACCTCGTCAGCCAGGCCGAGCACGACCCGGCGGCCGCGTCGGTACTGGTCACGACCTCACCGGAGCTCGCCGACGCCGTGGACGCCGAGCTCGACGCCCAGGTGGCCACCACCAAGCACACCGAGCGGATCACCACGGCGCTCTCGGGCCCGCAGTCGGGCACGATCCTCGTCTCTTCGGTCGAGGACGGGCTGCGGGTGGTCGACGCCTACGCCGCCGAGCACCTCGAGATCCAGACCGATGACGCCCGCGGAGTGGCCGCGCGCGTGCGCAACGCGGGCGCGGTGTTCGTCGGCCCGCACAGCCCGGTCTCGCTCGGCGACTACTGCGCGGGCTCCAACCACGTCCTGCCCACCGGCGGCTGCGCCCGGCACTCCAGCGGCCTGTCGGTGCAGACGTTCCTGCGCGGCATCCACGTCGTCGACTACTCCGCGGACGCGCTCGCCGAGGTCGCCGACCGCGTGGTCGCCCTCGCCGACGCCGAGGACCTGCCCGCACACGGGCAGGCCGTCACCGCCCGGTTCGGGCGCCGGAAGGACCGCTGAGGATGTCCGACGTCCTCGGCGCCGGGATCGTGCTCGACGACCTCCCGCTGCGCGACGACCTGCGCGGGCGCAGCCCCTACGGCGCCCCGCAGCTGCAGGTCCCGGTCGCGCTCAACACCAACGAGAACCCGTTCCCGCCGCCCCCCGCCCTGGTCGACAGCGTGGTCGCGGCGACCCGCGAGGCGGCCGCGACGCTGCACCGCTACCCCGACCGCGACCACGTCGCCCTGCGCTCGGCGCTCGCCGCCTACCTGACGCGGGCGACGGGCGTGGGTCTGGCCACCGAGAACCTGTGGGCCGCGAACGGGTCGAACGAGGTGCTCCAGCAGCTGCTGCAGGCCTTCGGCGGGCCCGGGCGCCTCGCGCTGGGCTTCGAGCCCTCCTACTCGATGCACCCGATCCTGGCCGCGGGCACGCGCACCGAGTGGGTCCCGGCCCCGCGCCGCGACGACTTCTCCCTCGACGCGGACCAGGCCGTCGACGTCGTGCGGGAGAAGCGCCCGGACGTCCTGTTCGTGACCACGCCGAACAACCCCACCGGCCAGTCGACCCCGCTCGACGAGCTGCGCGCGATCGCCGAGGTCGCGCCGGGGCTCGTGGTGGTCGACGAGGCGTACGTCGAGTTCTCGTCGGGCCCCTCGGCGGTCGAGCTGCTCGAGCCGCTCGGGCACAAGCTCGTCGTCAGCCGCACGATGTCCAAGGCGTTCGCGTTCGCCGGCGGGCGGCTGGGCTACCTCGCGGCGGCGCCGGCGGTGATCGAGGCGCTGATGCTCGTGCGCCTGCCCTACCACCTCTCGGCGCTCACCCAGGCCGCCGCGCTCGCCGCCCTCGAGCACGCGGACGAGACCCTGGCGCTGGTGGCCACGCTGTCCCGGGAGCGCGACCGGATCGCGGCGGCGCTGGCCGACCTCGGCGCCCACGTCGTCCCGAGCACGGCGAACTTCCTGCTCTACGGCGGCTTCCCCGCCCGGCACGTGGATGCCCACGCCGCGTGGCAGGCCTACCTGGACGCCGGCGTGCTGGTCCGCGACGTCGGCATCCCCGGGATGTTGCGCGTGACGGTCGGGACGCCGGAGGAGAACGACCGCTTCCTCGAGGTCAGCGCGGACGTCCTGCGGGCCTGACGGGTCCGGCCGGTCACGCGGCTCGCCCGGTCGGCGACGGATGCTCGCGCGAGCTATGCCCGAGATCGCGTCGAGAACGCCGCCCGCTGCCCGCTGCCCCGATGAGCGTGTCGGTCTCGACGCGATCTTGGGCCTAGGTCCCGCGCCGCCGTGGTCGTCATCCCCCGCCGCGGTCGCCGCCGACGCTCCCGACCCTCCCGGCCCTTGCGGCCGTCGGGGCCCTCGTCGGCCCTCGCGGCCCTCGTCGGCCGTCGCGGCTGTCGTCGGCGTGGGCGTCGGCGTGGGCGTCGGCGTCGGGCGACCCGACCGGTCGCTTCGGTCAGCTCAGCCGCCCTCGGCAGAGCTACGCACAAGATCGCGTCGAGAACGCCGCCGGCTGCCGAGGTAGATGTGTCGGTCTCGACGCGATCATGGGCAGAGCTTCCGCGGCGCCGTGGTCGTCGTCGTCGCCCGCCACGCTCCCGCTGAGGACGCATCAGCGTCGTCTGAGTAGGGCGACGCGACCGATCTCCCGGGTCAGCCCGTTCGCCCTCCGCGGAGCTGTCGCGTCGCGACCCGCCCCCGACGCACTCGGTGACCCCGGTGTGCCGTTGGGCGGCGAGGTCGACGCGTCGTCCTCGACGCGATCTTGCGCATAGGTCCCGCGGATCAGGCTCAAGGTCCCTGGCCTGCCGGTCGCGCTGTGCGGCCCGGTCGGTCGGCGAGGCTCGGCGACATCGGTCCGCGCTCGCCGTGGCCGGCGCCGTGGCCGGTCTGTCCGATAGGCCCGATCACGCTCGAAGAGGCCCGGTCGCGCTTGTCGGAGCTGTGCACAAGATCGCGTCGAGGCCCCACCCCGCCTCGCGGCTGACCATGGGTCACGCCCGCGCCGAGTCGACGCTGTCGTCCTTGACGCGATCTTGCGCATAGGTCCCGCGGATCAGGCTTAAGGTCCCTGGCCCGCCCGGTCGCGCTGGTCGGCCCGGTCGGTCGGCGAGGCTCGGCGACACCGGTCCGCGCTCGCCGTCTCCGGCAGCTGTGCCGGTCTGTCCGATAGGCCCGATCACGCTCGGAGAGGCTCGTCGACCCCGTCTCGCGCTCACCTGCCCCGGGCCGCGGCCGGTCGGCCCGGCCGACCCAGATGGTGCTCGGCGGAGCTGTGCACGTGATCGCGTCGAGAATCCACGCCTGAGGCTCGCCGCGACCCCGGTTGTCGCGCAGGACAGGAGGTCGGGACCGTCGTTCTCGACGCGATCTTGGCCATAGCTCCCGGGCCGCCTACCGGGGACGAGCTCAGCTCGCCGCCGCGTCCCGGGCTGCCTCGCGTGCGGCCCGGAGGCGCTCGACCACCGGCTCGCGGGGGTGGGCCGGGGCCGGCGCGCCGAGGTGGGTCACGCGCAGCTCGGCCATGAAGTCCTCCCACATCGCGGGCCCGCCCGCCTCGAGCAGCTCGGCGCGCACGGCGAGCTCCTCGGTGGTCTCGCGGTGGCGCAGCCCCCAGGACCCGAGGGCGACGAACACCGGGATCAGCTGGATCGAGGCCTCGGTGAGGCTGTAGGTCGCGCGGCGGCCGCGACCCGGGTCGTCGCGGGTGAGCATCCCGTCGTCGACGAGGCGGTGGAGCCGGTCGGCGAGGATGTTCGAGGCGATGCCCTCCTCCGAGCCCGCGAGGATCTCGCGGAAGTGCCGCTTGCCGCCGAAGGTGATGTCGCGCAGCACGAGGAGCGTCCAGTGGTCGCCGAGTGCCTCGACCGCTCGGTTGATCGGGCAGCCCGACCGTCCGTCCTGCCGCATGGCGACCTCCGAGATGAGAAGTGGTTGCACTTTACCACTGCACCTCGCTAGCTTCTCGACTACCGGTTGCAAAGTACAATCACCAGCGGAGGAGGACACCGTGGCCCGTCTGCGCGTGCACGCGTTAACCATCACCCTCGACGGCTTCGGCACGGGCGTGGGACAGCGGCTCGACGCCCCGTTCGGCGACGGCGTCGAGGGCCTGCACGACTGGATGATGCCGAGCTTCCGCGGCGAGGGGACCGGCGTCGACGACGCCGCGTTCCGCGCGGGGGACGAGAACATCGGGGCGACGATCATGGGGCGGAACATGTTCGGCCCCGTGCGCGGGGAGTGGCCCGACGAGAGCTGGCGAGGGTGGTGGGGCGAGGACCCGCCGTACCACCACGACGTGTTCGTCCTGACCCACCACGCGCGGCCCTCGCTGCCGATGGACGGCGGGACGACCTTCCACTTCCTGGAGGCCACGCCGACGGAGGTCCTGGACCGCGCGACCGAGGCCGCCGGCGGGAAGGACGTCCGCCTCGGCGGCGGCGTCGCGACCGTGCGGGCGTTCCTCGCGGAGGGCCTGGTCGACGAGCTGAACCTGGTCGTCGCGCCGATCCTCGCCGGCGCGGGGGAGCGGCTCTTCGACGGCCTGCACGACCTGCCCGCCGGCTACCGGGTCGACGGGCTGACCCCGGGCGAGAGCGGGGCGGTCCACGCCCGGGTGGTGCGGCGGTAGCGCGGCGGGCCGATCCGTACCCTGGAACCCGTGAGTCGCACGGGACGCGTGGAGCGCGTGACCAAGGAGTCGAGCGTGCTCGTCGAGGTCGACCTCGACGGCACGGGCCGCACCGAGGTCGCCACCGGGGTGCCGTTCTTCGACCACATGCTCGACGCGCTGGGCAAGCACGGCGCGCTCGACCTCGTGGTCCGGGCGTCCGGCGACGTCGAGGTCGACGCCCACCACACCGTCGAGGACGTCGCGATCGTGCTGGGTCAGGCGCTCAAGCAGGCGCTGGGCGACAAGTCGGGCATCCGCCGCTTCGGCAACGCCTGGATCCCGATGGACGAGGCGCTCGCGCAGGCCGTCGTCGACGTCTCCGGGCGGCCCTACTGCGTGCACACCGGCGAGCCCGAGTCGATGGCCGGGTTCGTCGTCGGCGGGAACTACCCGACGGTGCTCAACCGGCACGTCTTCGAGTCGATCGCCTTCCACGCCGGCATCGCCCTGCACGTGCGGGTCACCGGCGGGCGCGACCCGCACCACATCACCGAGGCCGAGTACAAGGCCATCGCCCGGGCGCTGCGCGCCGCCACCGAGCCCGACGCGCGCCTCGAGGGCCCGGCGTCGACCAAGGGCGTCCTGGAGTCGTGAGCTCGGGCAGCGTGCTCGTCATCGGGCTGCTCGCCCTGAGCGGGTTCCTCATCGGCGGCGTCGTCAGCTTCTGGCCGCGCAACAAGGTGGTGGCGGTGATCCTCGGGGTGCTGGCGGCCCTGGCCCTCGGCGGGGCGGTCCTGCGCCTGCTCCCCGCCTGACACGATCATCCTCGCCCACCCCTCGGATTCGGGGGGTGGCGACCGCCGGGAACGGGGACAATCCTCGCGCAGATCAGCACCGGGGAGGCGCCGTGGACGTTCGGGGGCACGGTTCACCCCCCGTCCCACCCCGGGCCCCGTCGCCCGACGCCGCGGCGCGGATCGCCGAGCTCGCAGCCCTCGACGACGAGGCCGACGGCGCCACCGTCCGCCGGATCTACGACGACTGGGCCCCGACCTACGACGACGAGGACGTCGCGGCCCTGTTCGGCTACCCGTCGCCGGAGCGGGTCGCGGACCGGGTCGCGTCGCTCGTGCCTCCCGACACCGACGTCCTCGACGCGGCGTGCGGCACCGGGCTCGTCGGTGCGGCGCTCGCGGCGCGCGGCTTCCGGTCGGTCGACGGGCTCGACCTGTCGCCGGCGATGATCCGGCGGGCCCGCCGGCGCCGCGCCTACCACGATCTCGGACCCGCCGACCTGCGGCGCGAGGTGCCGGGCGCGGCCGCCAAGTTCGGGGTCGTCACCTGCGTCGGCGCGCTCGGTCCCGGCCACCTCGGCCCGGCCGCACTCGGCGGCCTCGTGCGCGTGCTGCGCCCCGGCGGGCTGCTCGTCCTCGCGACCGCCGACGACGTCTGGGCGGCGGGACCGTACGCGGCGGCGGTGCAGCGGCTCGTGGACGGCGGTCACGTCCGGCCCGTCGACGGCTCCGACGACGGCTCCGACGACGGCTCCGACGACGGCTCCGACGACGGCTCCGACCGCGACCCCCACGACGACCGCGACCACGGCGACCGCAGCGATCGCGGTGACACCGGCCCCAGGCGGCTCGTGGTGCTGGCCGCGCGCGAGGTCCCGGGCCCGGGACGCTCGGTAGCCTGGTGGTCGTGAGCTCGCCCGCCCCCACCGTGCCGCGCCCGCCCTCGCGCACCCCGCGCGTCATCGTCCTCGACTACGGGTCGGGCAACCTGCGCTCGGCCGAGCGGGCGCTGGAGCACGTGGGCGCCGACGTCGAGGTCACCGCGGACGGCCGGGCGGCCCTGGAGGCCGACGGGCTCGTCGTCCCGGGCGTCGGGGCGTTCGCGGCGTGCGCGGCGGGCCTGCGCTCGGTGCGCGGCGAGCGGCTGATCGAGCAGCGCCTCGCCGGCGGGCGCCCGGTGCTCGGCATCTGCGTGGGCATGCAGGTGCTCTTCGAGCGCGGCGTCGAGTTCGGCGAGGAGGCCGCCGGCGCGGGCCAGTGGCCCGGCACCGTCGAGAAGATCCGCGCCGACGTGCTGCCCCACATGGGCTGGAACACCGTGAGCGCCCCCGCGGGCAGCGTGCTGTTCGACGGCATGAGGCCCGACACGCGCTTCTACTTCGTGCACTCCTTCGGCGTGCGCCGCTGGGAGCAGCAGGCGCCGGAGCACTTCCGCCCGGCGATGGTGACCTGGGCCCACCACGGCGAGGACTTCGTCGCGGCCGTCGAGAACGGGCCGCTGTCGGCCACCCAGTTCCACCCCGAGAAGTCGGGCGAGGCCGGGGCGCAGCTGCTCTCGAACTGGCTGGGCGCGCTGCGGTAGACGACTGCGGTAGAAATTCCCGCGGCCGGTGTCGAAGACGGTCCACCCCGTTCGACGCCCGGGTGAGCGGCGGGGGAGAGAGCCCCGCCGGCGGTCCGCGAGGAGAGCCCGATGCGCTACATGCTGATCATGTCGGCCCCCGAGTCGATGGTGGTGGGCGGTGCCGACGCCCCGTCGCCCGAGGAGGCCTTCGAGGCCATGGGCCGGTACAACACCGACCTCGTCGACGCGGGCGTCCTGCTCGCCGCCGAGGGCCTCGCGCCCAGCGCCGACGGGTTCGTCGTCAACCACGACGGCGAGCAGCCCGCGGTGACCGACGGCCCCTTCACCGAGGCGAAGGAGCTGGTCGCGGGCTTCTGGATCCTCGAGGTCGCCTCGCGTGAGGAGGCCGTCCAGTGGGCCCGGCGCTGCCCGATCGGGCCCGGCGTGCGCCTCGAGGTCCGGCGCATCGCCGAGCTGGCCGACCTCACCGACATCGCCCCCGCCGAGGTGCTCGACGCCGAGGCCACCCTGCGCCGGCGGATCGCCGAGCGCGAGCAGGTCTGACCCCCGTCCACCCGAGCTCCCCGACCACACCCCAGGAGGACCGAGATGCGCTTCATGCTGCTGCTCAAGTACGACGAGGCCGCGCAGGCGGAGACGCCGCCCGACCCGGCGATGTTCGAGGAGATGGGCACGTTCAACACCGCGATGGTCGACGCCGGCGTGCTCGTGGCCGGCGAGGGCCTGCTGCCCAGCGCCAAGGGCGCGCTCGTCGCGTTCGACGGCGAGGAGCCCACCGTCACCGACGGCCCGTTCGCCGAGGCCAAGGAGCTGGTCGGCGGATTCTGGATCCTCCAGGTCGACTCGCTCGAGGACGCCGTCTCGTGGGCCCGGCGGGCGCCGTTCCGCCAGGGCGAGCGCATCGAGGTGCGCAAGGTCGCCGAGGCCGAGGACTTCGAGGGCATCGCCCCGCAGGAGGTCCTCGACGCCGAGGAGGAGCTGCGCGCCCGACAGGCCCAGCAGCACGGGTGACCGGCTCCGCGACCGCCGACCCCGCCCGTCCGGATCCCTTCGGCGTCCTGGAGACGGTGTGGCGGATGGAGTCGGCGCGCATCGTGGCCGGCGTCGCGCGCGTGGTGCGCGACGTCGGCCGCGCGGAGGAGCTCGCCCACGACGCCCTCGTCGCGGCGATGGAGCAGTGGCCCGCCGAGGGCGTGCCGGACAACCCCGGCGCGTGGCTCGCGGCCACGGCCCGGCGACGGGCCATCGACATGATCCGCCGCGAGCAGACGCTCGCGCGCAAGACGGAGACCCTCGAGGCGGGGGAGTCGGGCGTGGCACCGGGGGCGGACGCGGCGGTCGGGGACGGGGCGGCCGACGTCGGTGACGAGGTCCTCGCGCTGCTCTTCGCCACCTGCCACCCGGCCGTGGCGCGCGAGTCCCGGGTGGCGCTGACCCTGCGGCTGTTCGGGGGCCTGACCACCGACGAGATCGCCCACGCGTTCCTCGTCCCGTCGCCGACGATCGGGCAGCGCATCTCCCGCGCCAAGAAGCGACTGGCCGGCGTGGGCCCCGAGGCCCTCGAGGTGCCCGTCGGCGACGAGCTGACCGCCCGCCTCGGCGCCGTGCTCGAGGTGATCTACCTCGTGTTCAACGAGGGCTACGCGGCCACGACCGGCGTCGACTGGACCCGCCCGACCCTCTGCGTCGAGGCGATGCGGCTCGGTCGGGTGCTCGCGGCGCGCATCCCCGGCGAGGCCGAGGTGCACGGTCTCGTCGCGCTGATGGAGCTGCAGGCCTCGCGCCTGCGGGCGCGCGTCGGGCCGTCGGGCGAGCCGATCCTGCTGGGCGACCAGGATCGCGCGCAGTGGGACCGGATGCTCATCGGGCGGGGGCTCGCCGCGCTCGCGCGGGCCGAGGAGACGGTGCCGCGCGGCCGGTACACGCTGCAGGCCGCGATCGCCGCCTGCCACGCCCGCGCGCGGTCCACCGACGACACCGACTGGGCCGCGATCGCCGGGCTCTACGCCGAGCTCGCGGCGCTGGCCCCGTCGCCGGTGGTCGAGCTGAACCGGGCGGTGGCGGTGGCCCGCGCGGAGGGGGCGGAGGCGGGGCTCGCGGTGCTGGCGCCGCTGGCGGACGACCCGGCCCTCGCGGGCTACCACCTGCTGCCGGCGGTGCGCGCCGACATGCTCACGACGCTGGGCCGCGTCGACGAGGCCGTCGCCGAGCTGGACCGGGCCCTGGAGCTGGTCCGGACGGTGGCCGAGCGGGAGCTGCTGGAACGGCGCCGGTCGGCGCTGGCGGGGACGGGAGCGGGGACGGGAGCGGGCACGGGAGCGGGCACGGGAGCGACCACCTGAGCGACCGCGGCTACGATCGCGCGCCGTGACCATCGACCTGCTCCCCGCCGTCGACGTCGTGGACGGCCAGGCGGTCCGGCTCGTCCAGGGCGTGGCCGGCACCGAGACCGGCTACGGCGACCCCCTGGACGCGGCGCGCGCCTGGGCCGCCGACGGGGCGGAGTGGCTGCACCTCGTCGACCTCGACGCCGCGTTCGGCCGCGGCTCGAACGCCGAGCTGCTGGCGTCGGTGGTGGCGCAGGTCGACATCAAGGTCGAGCTCTCCGGCGGCATCCGTGACGACGCCTCGCTGCGCCGGGCGCTGGCCACCGGGTGCGAGCGCGTGAACATCGGCACCGCGGCGCTCGAGGACCCGGCCTGGTGCGCGCAGGCGATCGCCGAGTTCGGGGACCGGGTCGCGGTCGGGCTCGACGTCAAGATCACCGAGGGCCGGCACCGGCTCGCCGCGCGCGGGTGGGTCTCCGACGGCGGCGACCTGTGGAGCGTGCTCGCCCGCCTCGACGCCGAGGGCTGCGCGCGCTACGTCGTCACCGACGTCGGCCGCGACGGCACGCTGACCGGCCCGAACACCGAGCTGCTCGAGGCCGTCTGCGCGCGCACCGACCGTCCCGTGGTGGCGTCGGGCGGGGTGTCGTCGCTCGACGACCTGCGCGCGCTCGACGCCCTGGCCCCCCTCGGCGTCGAGGGCGCGATCGTCGGCAAGGCCCTGTACCACGGCAACTTCACCCTGGCCGACGCGCTGGCCCTGACCCGCACGTGAGCGATGTTCCCGGTCCTGGCCGGGAAATCCGCTCACGTCGGGCGCGGTTAGGCTGAACGCATGGGTGTTGCCGTCCGCGTGATCCCCTGCCTGGACGTCGACGCGGGCAGGGTGGTCAAGGGCGTCAACTTCGTGGACCTGCGCGACGCCGGCGACCCCGTCGAAATGGCACGGCTCTACGACGCCGAGGGCGCCGACGAGCTCACCTTCCTCGACGTCAGCGCGTCGTCGGGCGAGCGCGAGACCACCTACGACGTCGTCCGGCGCACCGCCGAGCAGGTCTTCATCCCGCTCACCGTCGGCGGCGGCGTGCGGACCAACGAGGACATCGACAAGCTCCTGCGCGCGGGCGCGGACAAGGTCGGCATCAACACCGCCGCCATCGCCCGCCCCGAGTTCCTCGGCGAGGCCAGCCGGCGCTACGGCTCCCAGTGCATCGTCCTGTCCGTCGACGCCCGCCGCGTGCCCGCGGACGGACAGCCGACGCCGTCGGGGTTCGAGGTCACCACGCACGGCGGGCGCCGCGGCACCGGGATCGACGCCCTCGAGTGGGCCCAGCGCGGCCAGGAGCTCGGGGTCGGGGAGATCCTGCTCAACTCCATGGACGCCGACGGGACGAAGGCCGGGTTCGACCTGGAGATGCTCGCGAAGGTGCGCGCGCTCGTCGACGTCCCGGTGATCGCGAGCGGCGGCGCGGGCGCGGTGGAGCACTTCGCGCCGGCGGTCGCGGCGGGGGCCGACGCGGTGCTCGCGGCCAGTGTGTTCCACTTCGGGATCATGCGGATCGGCGAGGTCAAGGACGCGCTGCGCGCCGACGGGGTGGAGGTCCGGTGACCTGGACCCTCGCCCCGGACGTGGCCGGCCAGCTCAAGCGCACCCCGGACGGCCTGGTCTGCGCGGTGGTCCAGCAGTACGACACGCGCGAGGTCCTCATGGTCGCGTGGATGTCCGACGAGGCGCTGGCCCGCACGATCGCCACCCGCGAGGGCACCTACTGGTCGCGCTCGCGCGGCGAGCTCTGGATCAAGGGCGCGACGTCGGGGCACGTGCAGAAGGTCGTCGAGGTCCGCCTGGACTGCGACGGCGACACCGTGCTCGTGCTGGTCGACCAGTCCGGCGCCGCGTGCCACACCGGCGACCACACCTGCTTCGACGCCGACCTCCTGCTCGCGCCCGAGGCCTGAGGCGCGCTCACCCCGAGGCGGCCACCGCCGCGTCCCGCTCGGCCGCGACCGCCCGGAACGCCTCGACGGCGGCGCGCACCGCCGCGGTGTCCCGATCGGTGCGCCACACCGCGTCGATGCTGCGGCGCAGGCACGGGTCGGTGGCGACGACGGCGACGCTCGCCGGCAGCGGCGGGCGCGCGAGCCGGGGGACGAGCGCCGCGACACCGATGCCCGCGACCAGCTCGACGTGCATCCCGAAGCCCCGCACCCGGCAGGTCACCCGCGGCTCGAGTCCGGCCGCGCGGAGCGTGTACACCAGCCAGGCGCCGGCGCGGTTGTCGTCGCCGTCGGCCACCCAGTCGAGGTCGTCGACGTCGCCGAGGTCCACCGGCCCCCGCCCGGCGAGCCGGTGGTCGGCGGGCAGCAGGAGGTCGATGACGTCCTCGCACAGGCGCGCCCGCGAGGTACCGGGCGGGATCGGCGCGGGCAGGCCGTCCCAGTTCTCGACGACCGCGAGGTCGAGGTCGCCGGCGAGGACCGCCGGCAGCGTCTCCTCGGCTTCCCCGTCGGCGAGGGCCACGCGCAGGTCGGGGTGCGCCGCGCGCAGCCGGGAGAGCGTCGGCGGGGCGAGGGCGTGGACCGAGGTCGGGATCGCGCCGATGCGCAGCTCGCCGACCACCTCGTCCCGCAGCCGGTCGAGGTCGAGCCGGGCGGCGGCGACGCGGGCGAGGATCTCCGCGGCGTGCTCGGCGAGCATCCGCCCGGCCGGGGTGAGGCGCAGCCCGCGCCCCGCCGGCTCGGTCAGCGGCGCGCCGGCCTCGCGCTCGAGCTTGGCGAGCTGCTGGGACACCGCGGACGGCGTGAGGTGCAGCGCGCCCGCGGCGCCGGCGATCGAGCCGTGACGCGCGAGCGCGTCGAGGGCGCGGAGGCGGTCGAGCGCGAACACATCAGCGAACGTAACGGGTCGGGGCCAGGAATCATCGCTGGTCCTTGACGGTTACGGCACCGACCATCGAGGACGTGACCCGCTCCCTCGCCCGCGCCGACGCCGATGCCACCGGCGACCCCACCGGCGACCCCGTCCCCGTCCCGCGGGTCGACGCCCGGCTCGTCGCCGTGGCCGGGAGCCTCTGCATCGCGTTCTCGCCGATCTTCATCGCCCTCGCGGGCACGAGCCCGGGCACCGCGACCTTCTTCCGCTGCGCCCTGGCTCTCCCGCTGCTCGCGCCCCTGGCGCTGCTCGAGTGGCGCCGCCGGCGGCGCACCGCGGCGTCGACCGGGAACCGCCCGTTCGTGCTGCTCCTGGGCGGCGTGCTGCTCGGGCTGGACATGACGCTGTGGGCGGAGTCGGTGCGCGCGGTCGGCGCCGGGGTGTCGACGGTCGTCGTCAACGCCCAGGTCGTGATCCTGCCGCTGCTCGCGTTCCTCGTCCTCGGCGAGCGGGTGCGGCGCACCTTCGTGCTCGCGGTGCCCGTCATGCTCGTCGGCGTCGCGCTGGCGGGCGGGCTGGTCGGCGGGAGCGAGGCGATGGTCGGGTCGGCGCCGGTGCGCGGGACGGTCACCGCACTCGTCGCCGCCGTCGCGTACGCGGGCTACCTGCTGTTCGTGCGGCTCGGGGCCGGCCCGGGCCAGCGCTTCACCCCGGTCGCGATCGCCACCGTCGGCGCGGGCGCCACGTCCTTCGTCATCGGCTCCTTCTGGCAGGGCGTCGACCTCGCGCCCGGGTGGCCCGCGATCGGGTGGCTCGTCGCGCTCGCCGTCGTCGGGCAGGTGACCGGCTGGGTGCTCATCGCCTCCGCCCTGCCCCGGCTGCCGTCCTCCACCGGCGCCTCGATCCTGCTGCTCCAGCCCGTCGGCGCGGTGCTGCTCGGGGCCGTGATCCTCGGCGAGCGTCCCGGCGTGCTGCAGCTGCTGGGCTGCGCGGTCGTGCTCGGCGCGGTGGCCGTCGCCGCCCGCACCCGGGCCGCGCCGCCGCCGGAGCCGGCGGGCGAGCCGGCGGTGGAGGCGCGCGGTGAGGCGGCCGAGGACGCGGAGCGCGGCTGATCCGGGGCGCCCGGTGTCCGCAGCGAGGGTCACCTCCGGTGCGCCCGGTACGCAGCGAGGGTCACCTCCGGTGCGTCCCACGCAGCGAACGACGCCCTCGCTGAGCCACCCCGGCGCCACCCTCCGGTGCGCCGCCGATGATCAACGGGGAGATCCGGCGCGTAGAGGCAGCGAACAGCGCGTTCGCTGCAACCCCACCCCGGACCCGGCTGCGGAACGCTGTCGGGGGAGGGGGCCACAATGAGGTCGTGTCCGCGTCCGCCCCCTCCGCCGCCCCTCTCGGCGTGGTCGCGCCCGATCGCGCGGGGTTCCACGCGCTGGCCGCGCACCATCGCGTCATCCCGGTGACGCGGCGGCTGCTAGCCGACGGGGAGACGCCGGTCGGGCTCTACCGCAAGCTCGCCGGGCGGCGTCCCGGCACGTTCCTGCTCGAGTCCGCGGCGCACGGCGAGTCGTGGTCGCGGTGGAGCTTCGTCGGCGCCCGCAGCGCCGCGACGCTCACCGAGACCGACGGGCGCGCCACCTGGACCGGCCAGGTCCCGGTGGGCCTGCCCGGCGGGCCGGACGACGAGGAGCGCTGGGACGACCCGTTGGCCGTCCTGCGCGAGACGCTGCAGCGCCTGCGCACCGACCCGCTGCCCGGGCTGCCGCCGCTCACCGGCGGGCTCGTCGGCTACGTCGGCTACGACGCGGTGCGCCGTCTCGAGCGGGTCCCCGAGCACGCGCGGGACGACCTGCGGATCCCCGAGACGGTCATGCTGCTCGCCACCGACGTGGCCGCGCTCGACCACCACGAGGGCACGGTCACGCTCATCGCCAACGCGGTGAACTGGGACGACAGCCCCGAGCGGGCCGACGCCGCCTACGACGACGCGATCGCCCGGCTCGACCGCATGGCCGCCGAGCTCGCGGCGCCCGCCCCCTCGACGGTGGCGACGATGTCGGCGGTCGCCCGCCCGGGGCCGGACGCCGTCCGGCGCCGCCGCTCGCCGGAGGAGCACCACGCGGCCATCGAGGTCGCCAAGGAGCGCATCCGGGCCGGCGACGCGTTCCAGGTGGTGCTCTCCCAGCGCTTCGAGGCCGACACGGCGGCCGACGCGCTGGAGATC
This sequence comes from Actinomycetospora straminea, assembly GCF_028737255.1. Classification (GTDB taxonomy): domain Bacteria; phylum Actinomycetota; class Actinomycetes; order Mycobacteriales; family Pseudonocardiaceae; genus Actinomycetospora; species Actinomycetospora straminea. The sequence goes on from NZ_JAQZAN010000004.1 coordinate 245,217, forward strand.
TACCGGGTGCTGCGGATGACCAACCCGAGCCCGTACATGTACCTCCTGCGTCTCGAGGACGGCGAGGGCCGGCCGTTCGAGATCGTCGGGTCGAGCCCCGAGGCGCTCGTGACGGTCCGGGACGGCGTGGCCACCACCCACCCGATCGCCGGGACGCGCTGGCGCGGCGCCGACGCCGAGGAGGACACCCTCCTCGCGAAGGACCTCCTCGCCGACGAGAAGGAGCGCGCCGAGCACCTCATGCTCGTCGACCTCGGGCGCAACGACCTCGGGCGGGTCTGCGTACCGGGCACGGTGACGGTGCGCCGCTTCTTCGAGATCGAGCGCTACAGCCACGTCATGCACCTGGTCAGCACGGTCACCGGGCGGCTCGCCCCGGGGCGCACGGCGTTCGACGCGGTGGCCGCGTGCTTCCCGGCCGGCACGCTGTCCGGCGCGCCGAAGCCCAAGGCGCTCGAGATCATCGAGGAGCTGGAGCCCACCCGCCGCGGCCTCTACGGCGGCATCGTCGGCTACCTCGACTTCGCCGGCGACGCCGACACCGCCATCGCGATCCGCACCGGCCTGCTGCGCGACGGTGTGGCCTACGTGCAGTCCGGCGGGGGCATCGTCGCCGACTCCGACCCGGTGGCCGAGGACGCCGAGTGCGTCAACAAGGCCCGCGCGGTGCTCGCGGCGGTCGCGGCCGCCGACACCGTCGCCGCCCCCGCCACCGCGGCCGTGGTGGCGGCGGAGGACGACGCCCACCGGGCCGAGGGCGGCGACCGGACCGACGGTGCCGATCGCGTCCCCGACCCCGAGCCGGCCGTGCCGTGACCGCCGTCCCGCGCCGCCCCTCCGCCCCGCCCGGGCGCCTGCTCGGGATGCTTGCGGTGCTGCTCGCGGTGGCCGCGGCGGTGCTGTGGGGGGCGTCGCGGCTGACGTGGGTCAGCCAGGTCGTGGAGGGCGTGCCGGGGCCGCGGACCGGCACGGCCGACGGCGCGACGGCCGAGCCGATCCTCGTGCCCTGGGCGCTGCTGTGCCTCGCCGCGGTCGGCGGGCTCGTCGCGACGGCGGGCTGGGGACGCCGGGTCGTCGGCACGCTCGTGGCCGTCGCCGGGCTCTGGGCCGTGCTGCGCGCGGTCACCGGGCTGGTCGCGCCGGCCACGGAGGCCCTGCCGATCGGGGTGCGTCCGGGCGACCGGCCGCTGCCGGCCGAGGCGGTCGTCGGCGGACCGCTGCTCGCGCTGGTCGGGGGGCTGCTCATGCTGGCCGCGGGGCTGCTGACCGTCCGCTGGGCCGCCGTGCTGCCGCGGATGGGTGCGCAGTACGACGCGCCCGGCGCGGGGGCGGCGCGCCCGCGTCCCGCGGACCCGGACCGCGCGCTGTGGGAGGCCCTCGACGAGGGACGCGACCCGACGGGCGAGCCGGCCCGCGAGCCCGTGCACGACCCGGGGGACGATCATCCGGCAGGACCCACGGGCCATCCCACCCCCGAGCCGGGACCACCGCCGCCCGACGGCACACGATCCGGACCCTCCGACGGGGTGGGCAGGGCCGGAGGAGGGGCGGGTTAACATGGAGCGAACTCGGACGGGGGAAAGGGGCAGACCCGGCGTGAGCGTCCTGGAGCAGATCCTCGAAGGGGTCCGAGCCGACCTCGCCGCCCGGGAAGCCGCCGTCCCCTTCGACGTCATCAAGGACAAGGCGGCCTCGGCGCCGCCGGCCCGCGACGCGCTCGCCGCGCTCCAGGGTCCGGGCATCGGGGTGATCGCGGAGGTCAAGCGCGCGAGCCCGTCCAAGGGCCACATGGCCGACATCCCGGACCCGGCGTGGCTCGCCGGCCGCTACGTCGACGGCGGGGCGCGCGTCATCAGCGTGCTCACCGAGCAGCGCTTCTTCGGCGGTTCGCTCGACGACCTCGACGCGGTGCGCGCGACGGTCGACGTCCCGGTGCTGCGCAAGGACTTCGTGGTCGGCACCTACCAGGTGCACGAGGCGCGGGCCCACGGCGCGGACGTCGTGCTGCTCATGTGCTCGGTGCTCGAGCAGAACGCCCTCGACGCGCTGGTCGACCGGGTCGAGTCCCTCGGGATGACGGCCCTGGTCGAGGTGCACAACGAGGAGGAGGCCGACATGGCGCTGCGGGCCGGCGCCAAGCTCGTCGGCATCAACGCGCGCGACCTGCACACCCTCGAGGTCGACCGCTCGGTGTTCAGCCGCATCGCCCCGGGCCTGCCCGGCGAGGTCATCCGCGTGGCCGAGTCCGGCGTCCGCGGGCCGGGCGACCTCATGACCTACGCGGGCCACGGCGCCGACGCGGTCCTGGTCGGCGAGTCGATGGCGACCGCCGAGGACCCGCGCGCCGCCGTGCGCCAGCTCGTCACCGCCGGGTCGCACCCGGCGTGTCCGAAGCCCGCGCGCTGACCCGGCGTCCCCAGCAGCGCCACCAGCGCCCGCAACCCCCTCGCCGGCCCTCGTAGCATCGCCGGCGTCCGCTCCGCCGCGCAGGAAGAAGCACCACGATGACGTCGGCCAGCTCGGGTCTCGCCGGGACCACGCACGAACCCGACGAGACGGGGCACTTCGGTCCCTACGGCGGCCGGTACATGCCCGAGGCCCTCATCGCCGCGGTCGACGAGGTCGCCGCCGAGTACGAGAAGGCGCGCCGCGACCCGGAGTTCCTCGCCGAGCTCGACCGCCTGCAGCGCGACTACGCCGGCCGCCCCTCCCCGGTCACCGACGCGCGGCGCCTCGCCGAGCACGCCGGCGGCGCGCGCGTCCTGCTCAAGCGCGAGGACCTCAACCACACCGGCTCGCACAAGATCAACAATGTGCTGGGCCAGGCCCTGCTGACGCGGCGCATGGGCAAGACCCGCGTCATCGCCGAGACCGGCGCCGGCCAGCACGGGGTGGCGACGGCGACCGCGGCGGCGCTCATGGGCCTGGAGTGCGTGGTCTACATGGGCGAGGTCGACACCGAGCGCCAGGCGCTCAACGTCGCGCGGATGCGCCTGCTCGGGGCCGAGGTCGTCCCCGTGACCACGGGGTCGCGCACGCTCAAGGACGCGCTCAACGAGGCCTACCGCGACTGGGTGGCGAGCGTCGGCCACACCCACTACATCCTCGGCACCGCCGCCGGCCCGCACCCGTTCCCGCGGATGGTGCGCGACTTCCACCGCGTCATCGGTCTCGAGGCCCGCGAGCAGGTGCTCGCGGCGTACGGCCGGCTGCCCGACGCCGTCGTCGCCTGCGTCGGCGGCGGCTCGAACGCCATCGGGATCTTCCACCCGTTCCTCGACGACGAGGGCGTGCGCCTCGTCGGCTTCGAGGCCGCGGGCGACGGCGTCGAGACCGGGCGGCACGCCGCGTCGATCACCGGCGGCTCGCCCGGCGCGCTGCACGGGGCGATGTCGTACCTGCTGCAGGACGCCGACGGGCAGACGCTGGAGACGCACTCGATCTCGGCCGGGCTCGACTACCCGGGCGTCGGCCCCGAGCACGCGTTCCTCGCCGACTCCGGCCGCGCGACCTACGAGCCGGTGACCGACGCCGAGGCCATGGACGCCTTCCGCCTGCTGTGCCGCACCGAGGGCATCATCCCGGCGATCGAGTCCGCCCACGCGATCGCGGGCGCGCTGCGGCTCGGGCGCGAGCTCGGGCCGGACGCCACGATCCTGGTCAACCTCTCCGGCCGCGGCGACAAGGACGTCGACACCGCCGCGCGGTGGTTCGGGGTCGTCGACCCGGAGTCGTTGCCGACCGAGGCCCCGCCCGGGCCGGTCGACGCCGACGGCGCCGTGGCGAGCGGGGAGCGGGAGCTGTGACCACCACCGGCAACACCACCACCGGCAACACCGCCGCCGGGAACACCACCGCGGGCAACACCACCGCGGGCAGCACCGCCACCGGCATCGACCGTCTCGGCGAGGTCTTCACCCGCGCGAAGGCCGAGGACCGCGCGGCCCTCATCGGCTACCTGCCCGCCGGCTACCCGACGGTCAAGGGCTCGCTGGGCCTGCTCACGCAGGTGCTCGACGCCGGCGCGGACCTCGTCGAGGTCGGCCTGCCCTACTCCGACCCGGTGCTCGACGGCCCCGTGGTCCAGCACGCCGTGGAGACCGCGCTGCGGGCCGGGGTGCGGGTGCGCGACACCCTCGAGGTCGTCGAGCAGCTCGCGGCCCGCGGCGGCCGCGCAGTGGTCATGACGTACTGGAACCCGGTCCTGCGCTACGGGGTCGACGCCTTCGCCCGCGACCTCGCGAACGCCGGCGGGCTCGGCGTGATCACTCCGGACCTCGTGCCCGACGAGGCCGCCGGGTGGCTCGCCGCCGCCGACCGCGAGGGCCTCGCGCCGATCTTCCTCGTCGCCCCGTCGTCCACCGACGAGCGCATCGCCGCCACCACCGCGGCCACCCGCGGCTTCCTCTACGCCGCCTCGACGATGGGCGTCACCGGCGCCCGGGACGCGGTCTCGGACACGGCGTCCGTCCTCGTCACGCGCGCCCGCGCCCACACCGACCTCCCGATCGGCGTCGGCCTCGGCGTGCGCAACGGCGCCCAGGCGGGCGAGGTGGCGGGCTTCGCCGACGGCGTCATCGTCGGCTCGGCCCTCGTCAGCGCCGCCGAGCACGGGCGGGCGGCCGTCGCCCGGCTGACCACCGAGCTCGCCGCCGGGGTGCGGGGCCAGCACACGGGACGCTGACCGGCGGGCGATAGCGTGGCGGCCGTGCTCCCAGCGGTGCAGACAGCGGTCACGGCTCTGCCCACCTACCTGCCCACCTACCTGCCCAGCCCGCCGCAGGGCGTCTGGCAGCTCGGGCCGGTCCCGCTGCGGGCGTACGCGCTGTGCATCATCGCCGGGATCGTCGTGGCGATCCTCTGGACCGAGCGCCGCTTCGTCGCCCGCGGGGGCGAGCCGGGCACCGTCACCGACATCGCCGTGTTCGCGGTGCCGTTCGGCCTGGTCGGCGGGCGGCTCTACCACGTCGCCACCGACTGGCCGACCTACTTCGGGCCGGGCGGCAACCCGATCGCCGCGCTCTACATCTGGCAGGGCGGGCTGGGCATCTGGGGCGCGATCGCGCTGGGCGGTGTGGGCGCGTGGATCGGCTGCCGGCGCCGCGGGGTGCCGCTGACGGCGTTCGCCGACGCCGCGGCGCCCGGCATCGTCACCGCGCAGGCCATCGGGCGGCTGGGCAACTGGTTCAACCAGGAGCTCTACGGCGCCCCGACGACGCTGCCGTGGGGCCTCGAGCTCTACCGGCGCGTGGACCCGTCGTCGGGCCTGCCCGACAACCTCACGGGGGTCGCGCTGGACCCGACCCCCGTGGCGGTCGTGCACCCGACGTTCCTCTACGAGCTGCTCTGGAACCTCGCCGTCGCCGCCCTCGTGGTGTGGGCCGACCGGCGCTTCCGGCTCTCCCACGGCCGCGCGTTCGCGCTCTACGTCGCGGGCTACACCGCGGGCCGCTTCGTCATCGAGCTGATGCGCACCGACCCGGCCACCCGCGTGTTCGGCGACGTCCGGATCAACGTCGTCGTCGCCGCCGTGGTGTTCGCCGGGGCGGTGGCCTACCTCGTGTGGATGCGGGGCCGTCCGCGGGAGGTCTTCGGGCGCGCGGCCGAGGAGTCGGGTCGGGACGGCGACCCCGTCGACGGGACCGACGACGGGACCGACGACGGGCCCGCCACCGAGTCCTCGCCGGACACCGGTTCGGGCCACGACGACCCGGGTACGTCGAATCCCGTGACACGCAACGGAAGCACCGGGGACCCGGACGAGGACCAGCGGTCCGAGAACGAGGCGCAGGTGCGCTCCTCCGAGCGCTCGCCGGCCTCCGCGCCGGGCGGCAAGGGCGGTGCGGCCAACCCCAGCAGCGTCGACGCCGAGCCCGACACCCCCGACACCCCCGCGGGGCACGAGGACGCGCCGGCGGAGCCCCCGTCGGCCGCCAAGAGCTAGCCGCATCACAGGGGCGCCGGGCGTTCACCGGCGCGCCACACCGTCGTCGACGGACTACCATCGAGCGCGCACTGCGCAGGACGTCGGGGTCCCGCGCCGCCGGTCCGTGGCCGTCCCCTGCTCGACCACCGTCGAATTCTCCGGGACCTCCACGGACCCGCTGCGCACCCGTCCTGGGCCACCGTCGTCCCCGGGTCACCCACCACCCGTCCCGTGACGACGAGGAGGCACCGATGGCGGCACTGCCGGGCGCATCGACACCGGGTCGGCAAGGGCTCTACGACCCCGCCCACGAGCACGACGCCTGCGGCGTCGGCGCGGTCGCGCACGCCCGTGGCGTGGCGAGCCACGACATCGTGCGCGACGCCCTGACGGTGCTGCACAACCTCGACCACCGCGGCGCGGCCGGCAGCGAGCCGACCAGCGGCGACGGCGCCGGGATCATGATCCAGGTCCCCGACGCGCTGGTGCGGGCCTCGGTCGACTTCGACCTGCCCGAGCCCCAGCCCTCGCCCGACGGCGGCGCTCCGGTGCTCGCCTACGCCACCGGGCTCGCGTTCCTGCCCGCCGATGCGGACGACCGGGTCAAGGCGGTGTCGCTGCTCGAGCGCATCGCCGCGGAGGAGGGGCTCGACGTCCTCGGCTGGCGCGACCTGCCCGTCGACCCCGACGGCGCCGACGTCGGGTCGGTGGCGCGCGGGGCGATGCCGCACTTCGCGCAGCTCGTCGTGGCGACGCCCGACCGGTCGGCGAGCGGGATCGCGCTCGACCGCCTCGCCTGGATCCTGCGCAAGCGCGTGGAGCGCCAGTCGCGGGAGGAGGGCTGCGGGGTCTACATCGCGTCGCTCTCGAGCCGCACCATGACCTACAAGGGCATGCTGACCACCGACCAGCTGCCCCTGTTCTTCCCCGACCTGCGCGACGAGCGGCTGGTCAGCGCCATCGCCGTCGTCCACAGCCGGTTCTCGACGAACACCTTCCCGAGCTGGCCGCTGGCGCACCCCTACCGGTGCATGGCGCACAACGGCGAGATCAACACGATCCGCGGGAACCGCAACCGCATGCGGGCCCGCGAGGCGCTGCTCGGCACCGACCTCTTCCCGGGCGACCTGCAGCGCGCGATGCCGGTGTCCCCGGAGGACGTGTCGGACTCGGCGAGCCTCGACGAGGTGCTCGAGCTCCTCGTGCTCGGCGGACGCGCCATGCCCCACGCGGTGATGATGATGATCCCCGAGGCGTGGGAGAACCACGCCGAGATGCCCGTCGACCAGCGCGACTTCTACCGGTTCCACGCCACCCTCATGGAGCCGTGGGACGGCCCGGCCGCCGTGGTGTTCACCGACGGCACGCTGATGGGCGCCACCCTCGACCGCAACGGCCTGCGTCCGGCGCGGTGGTGGCACCTCGACGACGACCGCGTCGTGCTCGCCAGCGAGTCCGGCGTCCTCGAGGTCGAGCCGGAGCACGTGCTGGCCAAGGGGCGGCTGCGGCCCGGGCGGATGTTCCTCGTCGACACGCGCGCCGGGGAGATCGTCGACGACGACGCCTACAAGAGCGCGCTCGCCGCCGAGGCGCCGTACGGCGAGTGGCTGCACGCGGGGCTCATCCGGCTCGACGAGCTGCCGGCACGCGAGCACGTCGTGCACACCCACGAGTCGGTGATGCGCCGCCAGCAGACATTCGGCTACACCGAGGAGGAGCAGCGCGTCCTCCTCGCGCCGATGGCGACGACGGGCGCCGAGCCGCTGGGCTCGATGGGCACCGACACGCCCACCGCGGCCCTCTCGTCGCGGGCGCGGATGCTCTACGACTACTTCGTCCAGCTGTTCGCCCAGGTCACGAACCCGCCCCTGGACGCCATCCGCGAGGAGCTCGTGACCTCGATGGCGCGCGCCATCGGCCCCGAGCAGAACCTCTTCCACCCGGGGCCGGCGTCGTGCCGCCAGGTCGTGCTGCCCGACCCGGTGATCGACAACGACGAGCTCGCCAAGCTCATCCACATCAACGACGACGGCGACATGCCCGGCTTCGCCGCCACCGTCATCAGCGGCCTCTACGAGGTCGACGGCGGCGAGGAGGCCCTGCGCGCGGCGCTGGACCGCGTGCGCCGCGAGTCGTCCGAGGCCATCGCCGCCGGCAAGCGCATCCTCGTGCTCTCCGACCGCGACTCCGACGCGCAGTGGGCGCCGATCCCCGCGCTGCTGCTGGTCTCGGCGGTGCACCACCACCTCGTCGCCACCCGGGAGCGCACCCAGGTGGCGCTGGTCGCCGAGTGCGGCGACGCCCGCGAGGTGCACCACGTCGCGCTGCTGCTCGGCTACGGCGCGGCGGCGGTCAACCCGTACCTGGCCTTCGAGTCGATCGAAGACATGATCAACAACGGGTGGCTGCAGGGCGTCGAGTGCGAGCAGGCCGTCCGGAACTTCATCGGCGCGCTGGTCAAGGGCGTGCGCAAGGTGATGTCCAAGATGGGCATCTCCACGGTCTCGGGCTACACCGCGGCGCAGGCGTTCGAGGCGCTCGGGCTGTCGCAGGAGTTCGTCGACGAGTTCTTCTGGGGCACGTCGTCGAAGCTCGGCGGCGGCGGGCTGGACCTCGTCGCCCGCGAGGCCGCCGAGCGCCACCGCCGCGCGTACCCGGACAACCCGGGGGAGCGCAAGCACCGCAAGCTCGAGGTCGGCGGCGAGTACGCCTACCGCCGCGAGGGCGAGCTGCACCTGTTCAGCCCGGAGACCGTGTTCCTGCTGCAGCACTCCACGCGCACCAAGCAGTGGGACGTGTTCAAGAAGTACACGGCCGAGGTCAACCGCCTCATCGAGTCCGGCGGCGCCCTGCGCGGGATGTTCCGGCTGAAGACCGAGGAGCGCACGCCGGTCCTGCTCGACGAGGTCGAGCCGGCGACCGAGATCGTCAAGCGGTTCGCCACCGGCGCGATGTCCTACGGGTCGATCTCCGCCGAGGCGCACACCGACCTCGCGATCGCCATGAACAACATCGGCGGCAAGTCGAACACCGGCGAGGGCGGCGAGGACCCCGTCCGCCTCTACGACCCGTCGAAACGGTCGTCGATCAAGCAGGTCGCGTCGGGGCGCTTCGGCGTGACCAGCGAATACCTGGTCAACGCCACCGACATCCAGATCAAGATGGCGCAGGGCGCCAAGCCGGGGGAGGGCGGCCAGCTCGCCGGCCAGAAGGTCTACCCGTGGATCGCCGAGGTGCGGTACTCGACGCCGGGCGTCGGCCTGATCTCACCGCCGCCGCACCACGACATCTACTCCATCGAGGACCTCAAGCAGCTCATCCACGACCTCAAGAACGCCAACGAGCACGCCCGCATCCACGTGAAGCTGGTGTCCTCGGTGGGCGTCGGGACCGTGGCGGCCGGGGTGGCGAAGGCGCACAGCGACGTCGTGCTCATCTCCGGGTGGGAGGGCGGGACGGGCGCCGCGCCGCTGACCTCGCTCAAGCACGCCGGCGCGCCCTGGGAGATCGGCCTGGCCGACACCCAGCAGACGCTGATGCTCAACGGCCTGCGCGACCGGATCACCGTGCAGGTCGACGGCCAGATGAAGACCGGGCGCGACGTCGTCATCGGCGCCCTGCTCGGCGCCGAGGAGTACGGCTTCTCGACGGCCCCGTTGATCGTCAACGGCTGCATCATGATGCGGGTCTGTCACCTCGACACCTGCCCGGTCGGCGTCGCCACCCAGAACCCCGAGCTGCGCAAGCGCTACACCGGCAAGCCGGAGTTCGTCGAGAACTTCTTCTGGTTCGTCGCCGAGGAGGTCCGCGAGCACCTCGCCGAGCTGGGCTTCCGGTCGCTCGACGAGGCCATCGGGCACGCGGAGCTGATCGACGGCCGGGAGGCCATCGACAACTGGAAGGCGCGCGGCATCGACCTGACGCCGCTGTTCACCGTGCCCGACGTGCCCGAGGGCGCCCCGACCGACCGCATCCGCACCCGCGACCAGGACCACGGCCTGGACCGGGCGCTCGACCGCACGCTGATGCAGCTCGCCGAGGGCGCGCTGGCCGACGCGTCGCCGGTGCGTCTGGAGATGCCGGTCCGCAACGTCAACCGCACCGTGGGCACGCTGACCGGCGCCGAGGTGACCCGTCGCTGGGGCCGCGAGGGGCTGCCCGACGACACGATCCACGTCGAGCTGCACGGGTCGGCGGGCCAGTCGTTCGGCGCGTTCCTGCCGCCCGGCATGACGCTCGACCTCGTCGGCGACGCCAACGACTACCTCGCCAAGGGCCTCTCGGGCGGTCGGGTGATCGTGCGGCCCGACGTCCGGGCCCCGTTCGCCGGGCGCGCCGATGCCCTGGAGCGCGACGAGCACCACGTCATCGCCGGCAACGTCATCGCCTACGGCGCGACCGGCGGCGAGGTGTTCCTGCGCGGGCAGGTCGGCGAGCGGTTCTGCGTGCGCAACTCCGGCGCCCTCGCGGTCGTCGAGGGCACCGGCGACCACGCCTGCGAGTACATGACCGGCGGCCGGGTCGTCGTGCTCGGCGCCACCGGCCGCAACCTCGGGGCCGGGATGTCCGGCGGCATCGCCTACGTGCTCGACCTGCCCGAGGGGCGGGTGAACACCGAGATGGTCTCGCTCGACGCGGTCGACGACGAGGACGCCGACTGGCTGCACGGGGTGGTCGTGCGCCACCGGGAGCTCACCGGTTCGCCGCAGGCGGCGGCCCTGCTGGCCGACTGGGACGACACCGTCCGCCGGTTCACGCGGGTCATGCCCGACGACTTCCGTCGCGTCCTCGACGCGACGCAGCGCGCCCAGGCCGAGGGGCGCGACCCCGACGAGGTGATCATGGAGGTGGCGGCCGGTGGCTGACCCGCGCGGGTTCCTCAAGTACGAGCGGCAGGACAACCCCAAGCGACCGGTCGGGCAGCGCCGCACCGACTGGCACGAGCTCTACGCCTCGCTGACCGACCCGGAGGTCAAGGAGGGCACGCAGACCCAGGCCGCGCGCTGCATGGACTGCGGCATCCCGTTCTGCCACTCCGGCGGCGCGGGCTGCCCGCTCGGCAACCTCATCCCGGAGTGGAACGACCACGTCCGGCGCGGGGAGTGGGCGCGCGCCACCGAGCGGCTGCACGCGACCAACAACTTCCCGGAGTTCACCGGCGCCCTGTGCCCGGCGCCGTGCGAGGCGGCGTGCGTGCTGTCGATCACGAGCCAGCCGGGCGCCGTGGCGATCAAGCGGGTCGAGTGGTCGATCGCCGAGAACGGTTGGGTCGACGGGCACGTCACGCCGCAGCCGCCCGCGATCAGCACCGGCAAGCGGGTCGCCGTCGTGGGCTCGGGACCGGCCGGGCTCGCCGCCGCCCAGCAGCTCACGCGCGCCGGGCACGACGTCACCGTCTACGAGCGCGACGACCGCCTCGGCGGGCTCATGCGCTACGGCATCCCCGAGTTCAAGTTCGAGAAGTGGGAGGTCGACCGACGCCTCGACCAGATGCGCGCCGAGGGCACCCGGTTCGTGACGAACTGCGAGGTCGGGGGCGAGGGCCCGGCCGCCCTGCCCGTCGAGCGGCTGCGCGCCGAGCACGACGCCGTGGTGCTCGCCGTCGGGGCGCTGGCCGGGCGCGACGACCGGACGATCGAGGGCCGCGACCTCGAGGGCATCCACCTCGCGATGGAGTACCTGGTGCCCGCCAACCGCGAGCGCGAGGGCGACGGCCCCTCGCCGATCAACGCGCGCGGCCAGAACGTCGTGATCATCGGTGGCGGCGACACCGGCGCCGACTGCTACGGCACCGCCACCCGGCAGGGCGCGATCGCCGTGCACCAGCTCGACCAGTACCCGCCGCCGCCGCGCACGCGCCAGGACTCCACCTCGCCGTGGCCGACCTGGCCCTACGTGTTCCGCACCCCGCCGGCCCTCGAGGAGGGCGGCGAGCGCCTGTTCGCGACGGCCGTGCGCCGCTTCGTGGGCGACGACCGCGGGCACGTGCGGGCGGTCGAGCTGTCGTCGGTGGAGGTCCGCCGGGACGCCGAGGGGCGCCGCGAGGTCGTGCCGACCAGCGAGGAGGTGCACGAGATGCCGTGCGACCTCGTGCTGTTCTCCATCGGCTTCACCGGCCCCGACGACATGGCGCTCATCCCGGGCCTCGGGATCGAGCGGACGCCGAAGGGCTCGATCGGCTGCGGTTCGGACTGGCAGACCGACGCGCCCGGCGTGTTCGTCTGCGGCGACGCCCACCGCGGCGCCTCGCTGATCGTCTGGGCCATCGCCGAGGGCCGGTCCGCCGCCGCCGCGGTCGACCGCTACCTCGACCCCGACGGCGCGACGGACCTCCCCGCCCCCCTGCACCCCAACGCGGTCCCGCTGAGCCCCGCCGGCTGAGGTGATCGCAGCGAACGTGCTGTTCGCTGCCTCTACGCGCGCGAACTCCCCGTTCGCTCGCGGCTCAGCCGTCCTGGACCGGGGTGATGTGCGTCAGCACGCACCGCCAGCCGTCGGAGCGCCGCACGAACACGTCGGTCGTCCACTCGTCGGCGGGGATGTCCTGCCCGCCGTACTGCGCGGTGGACAGGACCCGCACGGTCAGCACCGCGGTGTCGCCGTGCACCCGCACCCGCCGCTCGCCGACGCCCTCCATGCGCGTGTGCCCGAGGACGCCGGAGCGGACGTACGAGAGGAAGTCCGCGCGGGTCGTCACCCCCGACCACGAGACGATGACCCAGTCGTCGTCCATGTACCCGGCGATGCGGTCGGCGTCGTCGGAGACGATCGCCTCGCTCCAGGCGTCGGCGAGGGCGATCAGCTCCTGCGCGGTCGTGTCCGTCGTCGTCATGGACCGACGGTAGGACCCGGGGGGATCGGGCGTCTTGGACGAACCGGACCCACGCCCGGGCCTACGCCCGAACCTATGCCCGGACCACCGCCACCTCGTCCACGAACGCCGCCACGGCCTCGTGCACGGCGTCGCGGTCGTGCTCGTTGAGGACGTCGTGGAGGTCGCCGGGGAACGTCACCACCCGGGCGTCGGGCAGCTGGTCGGCGATCAGCCGGGCGTGCTCCACCGGCACGACCGGGTCCGCCTCGCCGTGCACCAGCAGCACCGGCACCCCGGGGCGCCGACCGGCCAGCCCGTCGGCGACCTCGGGCCAGGTGTCCGTGACCGCCTGCAGCGTCTCCCGCCGGAACCCCCCGTGGTGGGTCAGCGGGTCGTGGAGCAGGGCGTCCACGTACTCGGGGTGCGTGCTCAGCATTTCCCGCGGGTCCTCGACGGGGAGCTCCGCCTCACCGAGCGCGAGCCACTCGGGGATCCACTCCTGGGCGATCGCCGGTGGCGCGGACATCACCACCGCGTCGGCGACCTCGGGCGACCGGAGCGCGAGCAGCAGGGCCGCCAGGGCACCACCCGAGTGGCCGACCAGCGTCAGCGGCACCTGCGGGTGGTCGGCGCGGGCGATCCCCGCGAGGGTCCGGGCGTCGTCGACCAGCAGGTCCCACGACGCGATGAGCGCACGCTCGCCCTCGCTGCGCCCGTGGCCGACCGCGTCGAGGGCGTACACGGCCTGCCCCTGCGCCGTGAGCCGCCGCGCCAGGGCGTCGTAGAGACCGAGGTGCTCGCCGTAGCCGTGCAGCAGCACGACCGTGCCGCGGACCGGGGCCTGCGGTGACCAGCGGTCGTGGAAGACGGAGCCGGCGGAGCCGGGGAACGTGGGCATGGCGGGTCCTCCCGTCGGGTCCCGCGCCGGGTGGTCCGGCGCGATGACCCGACGGTGGCGCCCCGCACTGTCAGGACGCTGCCGGGACGCTGCCGGTCTACGGCGCGGGCGGGGCCGCCACGACGGCGCGCTGGATCTGCACCGGGATGGTCGGGGCGCCGCCGCCCGCCTGGTTGGAGCCGTCGTCGCCGCCCGCGCCGACGCGGTCGAGGACGGCGAGCCCCTCGCTCGCGATCCGCCCGATGACCGAGTACTCCGGCGGCAGCGCCGAGTCGCCGTAGACGAGGAAGAACTGGCTGCCGGTCGAGCCGGGCTGGGAGCTCTTGGCCATGGCGACGAGGCCGCGCGCGTACGTCGAGGCCTGGCCCTCGGCCCCCGGGTAGGGCGGCAGGCCCTGCGGGGGCTCCTCGGCGTACTGGTAGCCGGGACCGCCCGCGCCGGAGCCGGTCGGGTCGCCGCACTGGAGCACCTGCAGGCCCTGGCCGGTCACGAGCCGCGGACAGGGCGTGTCGTCGTAGAAGCCCTGGGACGCGAGGCTGACCACGGCGTTCACCGCGCAGGGGGCCGACGCGCGGTCGAGGGTCAGCGGGATCGCGCCCTGCGAGGTCTGCAGGGTCACGTCGACCGTCCCGGTGGCCGGCGGGTTCGGGTCCGGCGGGGTGTTGGGCTTCGCCGCGGGCTCCGACGGGTTGTACCGGCACGCCGGGGCGGCGACGGGCTCGGGCTCGCTCGGGCCCGAGACCAGGAAGTACACGCCCGCCGCGACGGCGACGACGGCCACCACCGCCACCACGGAGATCAGCGTCAGGCGCTGACGACGGCGCTTGGCCCGCTCGGCCCGCCGTTCGATCTGGCGTTCCAGCTTGCGCTTGGCGGCCTTCCGGCGCTGCTCGTTCGTCGGCACGGCGGACATCGTAGGAACCGCGCCGGGCGGTCCCCGTGAGGGTCTCGACTAGGCTGGTCGGGTCGAGGAATCCGTGGAGGAGGACGAGGACGTGCTGGTCGAGGCCTTCGCGGCCGGGGTGTTCCAGACCAACTGCTTCGTGGTCGCGCCCGGCCCCGGGGAGTCCGCGGTGGTCGTCGACCCGGGCCAGGACGCCGAGGAGGGGCTGCGCGAGGTGCTCGCGCGCCACCGGCTGACCCCGGTCGCGGTGCTGCTGACCCACGGGCACATGGACCACATGTGGTCGGTCACGCCCGTCTGCGACGGTGACGACATCCCCGCCTGGATCCACCCCGAGGACCGGCACATGCTCGCCGACCCGCTCGGCTCGGTCGGGCCGATGGGGCAGCAGATCGCGGCGATGTACCCGGGCCTGGAGTTCCGCGAGCCGCGCTCGGTGGAGGTCCTCGCCGACGGCGCCGAGCTGGAGCTCGCCGGGCTGCGCCTCACCGTCGACCACACGCCCGGCCACACCCGGGGCTCGGTGGTGTTCCGGTCGGCCACCGAGGAGGGCCAGCCGTTCCTGCTGGCCGGCGACACGCTCTTCCAGGGAAGCATCGGGCGCACCGACCTGCCCGGCGGGAACAGCGAGGAGATGATGGCGTCGCTGCGCGACAAGATCCTCTCGCTGCCCGACGAGACCGCGGTGCTGCCCGGCCACGGCCCGATGACCACCGTCGGCCAGGAGCGCACCTCCAACCCGTTCGTGCAGGGCCTGACGAGCGCGCCCGGGCGTCACCTGTGAGCGCGCAGGTCCCGCCCGGCGGCTTCGCCGCGCCCAAGGGCATCCCGGAGTACGTCGGTCCCGAGTTCACCGCCGTCCGCGACACGCTCGTCCGCGAGGCCGACCGCGCCGGCTACGCCCACATCGAGCTGCCCGTCTTCGAGGACACCGCGCTCTACGCCCGCGGCGTGGGCGAGTCGACCGACGTCGTGTCGAAGGAGATGTACTCGTTCGACGACCGCGGCGGCCGCTCGGTGACCCTGCGCCCCGAGGGCACCGCCGGCGTCGTCCGGTCGGTGATCGAGCACGGCCTCGACAAGGGCGGGCTGCCGGTCAAGCTGCGCTACGCCGGGCCGTTCTTCCGCTACGAGCGCCCGCAGGCCGGGCGGTTCCGCCAGCTCCAGCAGGTGGGCGTCGAGGCCATCGGCGTCGACGACCCGGCCCTCGACGCCGAGGTCCTCGCCGTCGCCGACGCCGGATTCCGCGCGCTGGGCCTGCGCGGCTACCGCCTCGAGATCACGAGCCTCGGCGACGCCACGACCCGCCCGCAGTACCGCGCCGAGCTGACCCGCTTCCTCGAGAAGCTCGACCTCGACGAGCCCACCCGCGAGCGCGCCCGCATCAACCCGCTGCGGGTGCTCGACGACAAGCGCCCCGAGGTCCGCGCCCAGCTCGAGGGTGCCCCGCTCATGGTCGACCACCTCTCCGACGAGGCGGCCGCGCACCACGCCGCGGTGAAGCGGTACCTCGACGACCTGGGCGTCGCGTACGTCGAGAACCCGTGGATGGTGCGCGGGCTCGACTACTACACGAAGACGACCTTCGAGTTCGTCCACGACGGCCTGGGCTCGCAGTCGGGCATCGGCGGCGGCGGGCGCTACGACGGGCTCATGGCCGAGCTCGGCGGGCCGGCCCTGTCGGGCGTCGGCTTCGGTCTCGGTGTCGACCGGGCCCTGCTCGCGTGCCGCGCCGAGGAGGCCGGCCACGAGGCCGCCGGCCGGGTCGAGGTGTTCGGGGTGCCGCTGGGGGAGTCGGCGAAGGAGCGCCTGATCGGCATCGTCGGGGCGCTCCGGCGCGCCGGCATCCGCGCGGACCTCGCCTACGGCAACCGCGGGCTCAAGGGCGCGATGAAGGCCGCCGACCGCTCCGGGGCCCGCTACGCGCTCGTGCTCGGGGACCGCGACCTCGAGGCCGGCGAGATCCAGCTCAAGGACCTCGCCGACGGCAGCCAGACCGCCATCGCGCTCGACGGCGCCGCGGCCGCGGTCGACCGGGCGCTGTCCGGCTCCTGATCAGCCCACGGTGACGGCCGCGCGCTGCGGGTCGGGCGTCAGCAGCGCCGTCGTGGGCGCGGGGTGGAACAGCGGGGCTCCCGGACGCCAGGTCAGGCCAGCCCCAGCACCCGGGCCGCGTTGTCCTTGAGGATCGCCGGGCGCACGTCGTCCCGGATGTCCAGCTCGGCGAAGTCCCGCAGCCAGCGGTCGGGCGTGATCACCGGGAAGTCGGAGCCGAACAGCACCTTGTCGCGCAGCTGCCGCGACGCCGCGCGGACCAGCTGCGGCGGGAAGTACTTCGGCGACCAGCCCGAGAGGTCGATGTAGACGTTCGCCTTGTGCCCCGCGATCGAGATCGCCGCGTCCTGCCACGGCACCGAGGGGTGGGCGAAGATCATGGTCAGCGACGGGAAGTCCGCGGCGACGTCGTCGAGCAGCATCGGGTCCGAGTAGCGCAGCTTGAGCCCCGCGCCGCCGGGCAGGCCCGCGCCGATGCCCGTCTGGCCGGTGTGGAAGAGCGCGGGCACGCCGGCCTCGGCGATCGCCTCGTAGAGCGGGTAGAAGACACGGTCGTTGGGCTCGAAGCCCTGCAGCGTGGGGTGGAACTTGAAGCCGCGCGCCCCCTGCTCGACCAGCCGCCGGACGCGCGCGACCGACGCCCGCCCGCCGTGCGGGTCGACGGAGCCGAACGGGATGAGCACGTCGGGGAACGCCGACGCCCGCTCGACGATCTCCTCGCTCGACAGCGGCGGGTGCCCGGTCTGCGCGGGGGCGTCGACGGTGAACACGACCGCGGCCATCGACCGCTCGCGGTAGTGCGCGGCGATCGCCTCGACGGTCGGCGTGCGGTCCTGGTCGCTGCGGAAGTAGGCCGCCGAGGCGTCGAGCAGCTCGTCGGTCAGGGCGAAGCAGCCGTGGGCGTCCTGCTCGACGTGGGTGTGGACGTCGATGGCGGTGAGGTCCTCGATGTTCATCGGCTCTCCCTCGCGGTCAGGACGGCCCGGATGACGGCGTCGCGCCGGGCGAGCAGGGTGTCGGGGTCGGTGCCCTCGACGGCCTCGGTGACCTGCGTGACGAGGCGGTCGGCGAGCTCCGGGGTCATGGTCGGGCTGCCGAGGTCGCCCCAGAGCGCCTCGGTGCCGGGGTGCAGGTGCTCGAGGACGTGCCCGAGGCCGCCGGGCCCACCGGAGAGGTGCTGGCCGGTGATCGGCCCGACGGCGGCCCAGCGCAGCCCGGGACCCTCGGTGATGGCGGTGTCGACGTCGGCGACCGTCGCCACCCCGCGCTCGACCAGCGAGTACGCCTCGCGCCACAGGGCGGCCTGGAGCCGGTTGGCGAGGTGGCCGGGGAGCTCGGCGCGCAGGCGCAGCGGCGTGCGCCCCACGCCCGCGTAGAACGCCATCGCGGCGTCGACGGCGGCCTCGGACGTCGCCTCCCCGGGCACGACCTCGACGAGCGGCACGAGGTGCGGCGGGTTGAACGGGTGCCCGACGAGCACCCGCTCGGGGTGGCCGGGCACCCCGCGGGCGAGGTCGGTGGGCCGCAGCATCGACGAGCTGCTGGCGATGACGACCTCGGGGCGGGTCGCGGCGTCGAGCGTCGCGAGCAGGGTGTGCTTGAGCTCCAGGCGCTCGGGGCCGTTCTCCTGGACGAAGTCGGCGCCGTCGACGGCCTCGGCGGGGTCGGGGGTGAAGGCCACGCCGTCGGGGAGCCGTTCCGCGGCACCCGTCGCGGGGTCGGTGGCGACGACCTCGTGGCCGTGGGCGAGGAACAGGCGCGCCCAGCTCACGCCGATGACGCCGGTCCCGACGACCGCGACCCTCATGACCGCGCCAGCGGGACGAACGCGTCCAGCGCGGAGGCGTCGGCCAGCGAGTCGCGGGAGGCGACGGCGTCGGGGTCGGCGCCGAGCAGGATCCGCTTGGCGGGCACCTCGAGCTTCTTGCCGGTGCGGGTGCGCGGCACGGCGGGGATCGCGTGGACGTGGTCGGGGACGTGGCGGGGCGAGAGCGCGGAGCGCAGCTCGGCGCGGACCCGGGCGACGAGCGCGTCGTCGACCTGCTGCCCGGGCGCCGGCACCACGAACAGCAGCAGCTCGCCCGGGCCGCCGGCCGGGTCCTCGAGGTGCACGACGAGGCTGTCGGCGACCTCGGGCATCTCCTCGACGACGGCGTAGAACTCCGCGGTCCCGAGCCGCACGCCGCCGCGGTTGAGCGTCGCGTCGGAGCGCCCGGAGACGACGACCGAGCCCGACGGGGCGAACCGCACCCAGTCGCCGTGGCGCCAGACGCCGGGGTAGGTGTCGAAGTAGGCCGCGCGCAGCCGCGAGCCGTCGGGGTCGTTCCAGAAGCAGAGCGGCATCGACGGCATCGGCGCGCGGATGACGAGCTCGCCGCGCTCGCCGACGACCTCGTGGCCGTCCGGGTCGAAGGCGGCCGCGTCGACCCCGAGCTCCGGGCCGGAGATCTCGCCCTCGACCACCTCCTGCCACGGCCCGCCCTGGACGATGCCGGTGCAGACGTCGGTGCCGCCGCTGCCGACGAGCAGCAGGACGTCGGGGCCGAACTCCTCGGCGACCCAGCGGTAGCCCTCGGGCGGCAGCGGGCTGCCGGCCACGCAGACCTGGCGCAGGGGCCCGAGATCGTTCTCGCGCGCGGGGTGGACGCCCTGGGCTCGGCACGCCATGAGGAAGCCGGGGGAGGCGCCGAAGTGCGTCGCCCCGGCCCGCGCGGCCAGCCGCCACTGCCAGGACACGTCGGGGTGCAGCGGATTGCCGTCGACGAGGATCAGCGTCGCGCGGTGCAGCAGGCCGCTGACCAGCGCGTTCCACATCATCCAGGCGGTCGTCGTGAACCAGAGCATCCGATCGCCGGGCTGCACGTCCCACGCGAGGCCGTGGTTCTTGAGGTGCTCGACGGTGATGCCGCCGTGCCCGTGGACGATCGCCTTCGGCGGGCCGGTGGTGCCCGAGGAGAAGAGCACCACGAGCGGGTGGTCGAACGGGACCGCGTCGTAGGCGGGCTCGGCGGGGGTGCCGACGAGCTCGTCCCACGGCGTCGCGTCCGGCACCGAGCCGGGGCCGTAGGGGATCGCGACGACGTGGCGCACGGTCGGCAGCGCGGCGCGGACGGTCGCGACCTCGTCGGTGCGGTCGATGGGCTTGTCGCCGTAGACGTAGCCGCCGACCGCGAGCAGGACCGCCGGCTCGATCTGCGCGAACCGGTCGACCACGCTGCGCGCCCCGAACTCGGGCGCGCACGAGGCCCACACCGCGCCCAGGCTCGCCGCGGCGAGGTGGGCGACGACGGTCTCGGGGATGTTCGGGGCGTAGGCGACGACCCGGTCGCCGCGGCGGACCCCGAGGCGCTGGAGGCCCGCGCGGGCCCGGGCCACGCCGTCGCGCAGCTCGGCCCACGTCCAGGTCCGGTCGTCGCGAGTCTGGGAGTGGGCGAGGAGGGCCGGGCCGTCGGGGTCGACGCCGTCGTGCGCCAGGGCCTGCTCGGCGTAGTTCAGCGTGGCGCCCGGGAACCACTGCGCGCCCGGCATCTCCCGCTGCGCAAGCACGGCGGCCGGGGCGTCGTGGAAGCGCACGCCGAAGAAGTCGGCGACCGCGGACCAGAAGCCGTCGAGGTCGGTGACCGACCAGTGGTGCAGGGCGGCGTAGTCGTCGAACCGCAGCCCCCGCTCGCTCGCGAGGTACGCGACGAAGCGGGCGGTGACGGTGCCCTCGGGCGGCGGAGTCGGGGGCGCCATCAGCGGACCTTCCCGGCGCGGCCGGCGAGGAAGGCCGTCATGCGGTCCTGGGCCTCGCTGCTGCTCGAGGAGATCGCGGCCATGAGCGCCTCCATGAGGTAGCCCTCCTCGTCGCGGGCGGCGGCGATGCGGGGCAGGGCCTGCAGGACGGCGAACGTGCTGACCGGCGGGTTCTCGGCGACGCGGTGGGCCAGCTCGAGGGCCTTCGCGAAGCCGCCGCCCGGCTCGGTCCGGTAGGTGGCGACGCCGAGGGCGAGCGCCTCCTCGGCGTCGAGGACGCGGCCGGTGAGCATCATGTCGGTCATCCGCGGCACCCCGATGAGCTTGGGGATGCGCACCGACCCGCCGCCGCCGACGAACAGGCCGTGCCGGCCCTCGGGCAGCGCGAAGAACGCGCTGGGCTCGGCGACGCGGATGTGGGTGGCCGCCGCGAGCTCCAGCCCGCCACCGACGACGGCGCCCTTGAGCACGGTGACGACCGGCAGGCGGCCGTGCTCGATGCGGTCGAAGACGCGGTGCCAGAACCGGGAGTGCTCGACCCCGGTGACGGCGTCGGTGGCGCCGAGCTCGGCGAGGTCGAGGCCCGCGCAGAAGTGGTCGCCCTCGGCGTCGAGGACCACGGCGCGCACGTCGGCCGGCGGCGCGGTGAAGAACGTCTCGAGGCCGCGCACGGTGGTGTCGTCGAGCGCGTTGCGCTTGGCGGGCCGGGCGAGCCGCAGGACGGCGACCGGCCCGTCGCGGTGGAGGCTCAGGGACCGGGGCAGCAGGGACGCGACCTGGGAATCGTTCATCGGACTCCTCCCGCGGCGGGGACCGCACGCCCCCGCAGCTCCACACGACGGATCTTGCCGGTCGCGTTGCGGGGCAGCGCGTCGACGGCGACCAGGTACTTCGGGATCTTGTAGCGCGCCAGGTGCGCCTCGAGGTGGGCGCGCAGCGCCTCCTCGTCGAGCTCCCGGCCCGGGCGCAGCTGCACGTAGGCGGCGCCGACCTCGCCCCAGCGCTCGTCGGGCACCCCCACGACGGCGGCGTCGGCGACCTCGTCGCGCCGGACGAGGACGGCCTCGACCTCCGCGGGGTAGACGTTCTCGCCGCCGGAGATGATGACGTCCTTGACCCGGTCGACCACGTCGGCCCAGCCGTCGTCGTCGACGCGCAGGACGTCGCCGGTGCGGAACCAGTCGCCGTCGACGAACGCGGCCGCGGACTCGGCGGGGCGCTCCCAGTAGCCGCCGAAGACGTGCGGGCCGCGGACGAGCAGCTCGGCGGGCTCGCCGGCCAGGTCGTCGCGGACGCCGTCGCGCAGCATCGCGGTGTCGGTGAAGAAGTGCGGGACGCCGACCGAGACGGGGCGGCCGGGGTCGCCCTCGCGGGGCACCATGCACACGCCCGGCGACGCCTCGGTCATCCCGTAGCCCTGCTGCAGGCGCACGCCGCGCTCGAGCCAGGCGCGGGCGACGCGCTCCTGCACGGGCGAGCCGCCGTAGAGCACCGTGTGCAGCGTGCCGAGCTCCGCGGCCTCCCAGCCCGGGTCCTCGACCATCATCTGCAGCATCGTCGGCACCGCGGAGAAGCTCGTGATGCCCGCGGCGCCGATGCGGGCGAGCACGGCGCCCGGGTCGAAGCGGGGGAGCGGTTCGACCGACCCGCCCTTGAGCAGGGTCGGCAGGGTGATCTGGCCGAGGCCCACGCAGTGGAACAGCGGCGCGATGCACAGGGCGCGGTCGGTGCTCGTGACGTCGGTGTCCGCGAGCTGGTTGATCGTGTTCCAGGTGAGGTTGCCGTGGCTGAGGACCGCGGCCTTCGGGCGCCCGGTGGTGCCCGAGGTGTAGAGGAGGATCGCGGGGCTCTCGGGGCCGACGTCGGGCGCGTCGTCGAGCGCGGGGCCGCGGCTCGCGACATCCTCGAAGCCGGTGTCGGTCCAGGTCACCGGGCAGGACGGGGCGGCCGCCGCCACGAGCGCCGCGGCGTCCTCGCCGGCGACGAGGAGCGCGGCGCCGGAGTCGGCGAGCATGTAGGCGATCTCGGCGGGGGCGAGACGGTGGTTGAGGGGAACGACGATCGCGCCGAGGCGCCAGACCGCGAAGAAGGTCTCGAGCACGCTCACGGCGTTGACGCCGACCTGGGCGACCCGGTCGCCGGGCCCGACGCCCCGGGCGCGCAGGTCCGCGGCGAGGCGGTCGACGCGCGCGGCGAGCTCGCCGTAGGTCAGCGTCCGGTCGGGGCCGACGAGCGCCGGGCGGTGCGCGGCGGCCCGCGCCCGGCGGGCCGGCCACGTCCCCAATCCGGGGACGAGGGCAGCGCGCGGCGTCGCGCTCATGGCAGACTCCTCGAAGTATCAGGAATCTTGATACTAGAACGCGTCCCGCGCGAGCGGAAGTGGATGGGGGGCGACGGTGGCGGCACCGGGCGAGCGGGGGGAGTCGGCCTCGGGACCGTCGCTGCTCTACGCGGTCAAGCAGGTCGAGCTCGCGGTGCGGGCGCGTCTCGACGACCTGCTGCGCGGCACCGGCGTGACGGTGCCGCAGTGGACCGCCCTGACCGTCCTCGCCCGCCGTGAGGGGCAGACCGGCGCGGAGCTCGCCCGCAACGCGTTCGTGAGCCCGCAGGCGATGGGCGACCTGCTCGCCGCCCTCGAGCGCGGGCACTGGATCACCCGCACCCCCGACCCCACCCACGGGCGCCGCGTGCTCATCGGGCTCTCCGACGAGGGCCGCGCGCTGCTCGCCCGCGTCGAACCCGGCGCCGCGGACGTCGAGGAGCGCATGGTCACCGGCCTCGCCCCCGACGACCGCGCCGCCCTGCGCACCCTGCTCAACCGCTGCCGCACCAACCTCATGTGAGTGCTTTTCACGGCTGTAGCCGTGAAAAGTACTCACATGGGCCGGTCGGTCGCCTCCTCGTCGGGGATGACGTCGAGGGCGGCGGCGCCGGCGCGGGCGCCGGGCTCGAAGGTCGTGTACAGGTCGCGGAAGAGGGCGTGGGCGGGCTCGGCGGGCCAGTCGAGCGGCAGGTGGCGCCGGGGCAGCCGGGGGTCGCGGCGGATCGCCTGGAGCCAGTCGGTCTGCAGCACGAGCTGCGCCGCGAGCGGGTCGGGCAGGTGCGGGCGCGTCGCCGGGTCGCCCCAGCGGGCCCGGAACGCTTGGTAGCGCGCGGCGAGCGCCGGCAGGTCCCAGGCGTCGCGGACCAGCGCGTCGACGTCGGTCCCGTCCAGCGCCCGCGCCCCGAACGCGCGCAGCCGCCCGTCCAGGCCGAGGCCCTCGGCGAGCGCCCGCACGTCGACGTCCCCCGGCGCGATCCACAGCCCGCCCTGCAACGGCCCGAACCCGGCCCAGGACAGGCGCGCACGCAGCAGGTGCCGCTCGCGGGCCCAGGCCTCGGGCAGCGAGAACGACAGCAGCGTCCACGACCCGTCCCAGTGGGTGTTGACGACGTCGGTGCGCCAGATCCGGGCGTCGCCGTCGCGCAGGACCTCGCGGGTGACGGGCGTCGGGCCGACGTAGACCTGCCGGCCGCGGCGCACGCGGTGGATCTGGTCGCGGCGCGCCATGCGGCTGACCGTCGAGCGGGTCGCGTGCTCGGAGACCCCGGCGCGGCCGAGGACGTCGACGAGGCTGCTCGTGGCCACGTGCACGCCGCGGCCGAGCAGGTAGCCGCCGAGGAAGGTCAGCAGGATCGCCTGGGGGCGGGGCGCGTCGAGGTCCGGCTCGGCGTCGGGCACCCCGGCTTCGACGTCGACCTCGTGCTGCGCCTCGGACACGCGCCGGAGCGTAGCGTCATGATGTTGGGCAGATCGTTGACGGTCGTTGGTCAGCTGCCTACATTGGCTCGGACATCCCGTGACCCCGACCACACGACGAGGAGGTCCGGCGTGGCCGAGGCCGACGCCCGCTCGCGGACCCAGCTCCGGCGGGCGGTGCTGTCCAGCTACCTGGGCAGCGTCATCGAGTACTACGACTTCCTGCTCTACGCGACGGCGTCGGCGGTCGTGTTCGCGAAGGTCTTCTTCTCGACGCTCGACCCGCTGGTCGGCACCGTCGCGAGCTTCGGGACGCTCGCCACCGGCTACCTCGCGCGGCCCCTCGGAGGCGTGCTCTTCGGGCACTTCGGCGACCGCGTCGGGCGCAAGAAGATGCTGGTCGTGACGATGACGCTCATGGGCGTCGTCAGCGTCCTCATCGGCGTGCTGCCCACCTACGCCCAGATCGGCGTGTGGGCACCGATCCTGCTGGTGCTGCTCCGCGTGCTGCAGGGTGTCGCGGTCGGCGGCGAGTGGGGCGGCGCGGTGCTGATGTCCGCGGAGCACGCGACCTCGCGGCGGGGCCTGTGGGCGAGCTTCACCAACGCCGGCGCTCCCAGCGGCATGGTGCTCTCCACCGCCGCGCTCGCCGGGGCCGCGGCGGTCGCGGGGGAACAGGGCTTCCTGGCCTGGGGCTGGCGCGTCCCGTTCCTGCTCAGCGCGGTGCTGCTCGCGGTGGGCCTGTTCGTCCGTGCCCGCGTCGAGGAGACGCCGGTGTTCACCCGCGCGCAGTCCGGGGCGCCCTCGAGGCCCCCGCTGGTCGAGGTGCTGCGCCGCCCGCGCAACCTCGTCCTCTCGATCGGCATCGGCTTCGGCGCGTTCGTCGCGCAGGGCGTGCTCACGACCTTCGTCATCGCCTACGCCGTGCAGGCCGGGTTCGCCCGGCAGACCGTGCTCAACGCGCTCACGATCTCCTCGATCACCGCGGTGTTCGGGATCATCGGCTTCGCGGCGCTGTCGGACCGCGTCGGGCGCCGGCCCGTCGTGCTCGTCGGGGCGCTGGCGATGACGGTGTGGGCCTTCCTGCTGTTCCCGTTGGTCGACTCCGGGTCCGCCGCCCTGCTCGTGCTCGGCGTCGTCGTCGGTCAGGGCGTGGTGCACGCGGCGATGTACGGCCCGCTGGCCGCGCTCTACACCGAGCTGTTCTCCACGCGCGCCCGCTACACCGGCGCCTCGCTGGGCTACCAGATCGCCGGGATCGGCGCGGGCCTCGGCCCGGTCATCTTCGCCGGCGTCCTGCAGGGCACCGGCAGCCCGGTGCTGGTGTCGGTCGTCATCGCCGCGTGCTGCCTGCTCACCGTGGGATGCGTGCTGGCCGCCGGCGAGACCAGCCACCGCGGGCTCGACGACGCTGGTGCGGACGACCGGCACGCCGCCGCCCGTCCCCGGGCCGACTCGACGAACGTGTGAGGGTCAGCCGGGTCCGTCGGCGAGCTCGACGTACACCCGGCGCCAGGGCTGGTCGTCGATCAGCTCCCAGCGGTGGCCGCCGCCGGCGGTGTCGTCGGCCAGGAGGACGTCGCCCGGCCCGAGCACGAAGCTGCTGCCGTCCCGGGTGGTGAACCGCAGGGTGCCGGTCAGCGTGATGACGTACTGCCGGCACGGGGCGTCGTGCCAGTCCAGGGCGCTGCCCGCCGGCGACTCCTGGGCGTGGACGCGCCGGGCGCCGCTCGTCTCCGGGAGCCCCGTGTCCACCCGGAACCGGGACTGCCCGTCCTCGGTCCACAGGTGGACGAGGCGGCTCACGACAGCACCGCGGTGGTGGTGCCGGGGGCGTCGGTCCCGAGCCACTGCCGGCCGAGGCGGGCGAGGGTGCCGTCACCGCGCAGCTCGTCGAGGACGCCGTCGATCCGGTCGGCCAGCGCGCCGTCGTCGCGGCGCACGGCCACGCCGATCTCCTCCTGCGTGATGCCGGTCTGGACGACGGCGAGGTCCGGGCGGTCGCGGGTGAGCCAGCGCATGACCGGCTCGAGCTTCATGAAGCCGTCGATCCGCCCGGCGGCGACGTCGTCCAGCGCGGTGAGGATGTCGTGGTAGGCGTAGTGCCGCACGGCCGCGATCCGGCCCGTGCGCGCGAGCTCCTCGGCCACCGGCTCGGAGGTGTTGCCGCGCTGCACCCCGACCGTGCCGCCCGCGAGGTCGTCGACGCCGTGGGCGTCGGGGTGGTGACGCCGGTCGACGACGAGGCTCTGGCCGGAGCGCACGTGCGGGCGGCAGAACCGGGCCAGCGTCCGGCGGTGCGGGGTGATCGTCGCCCCGGAGGCCACGACGTCGTACTCGTCGCGCTCGAGGCCGGCGAAGATGCCGTCGAAGTCGTCGGCCTCGTAGCGCACGAGCACGTACTCCCGCCCCAGGCGCCGTGCCACCTCCTGCATGACGGCCGGATCGAAGCCGACGGCGCCGTCCGTGCCGGCCGTGTCCACCGTGCCGTCCAGCTCGAACGGTGGGTCGGGCAGCGCCGACCCGACCCGCAGCGGGGCGCTCTCGTCCACGGGCGACAGCGTGCCGTACGGGACCGCTGGTCGGCGATCGTCACCCGATCGTCACCCACGGACTTCACACCTGCCTCACGCTGTGCGCTCCGGGGGCGAGGGGAAGGGGACGCGGATGGCGGAACAGGTCGGTTCGACCCCGGCGACGGGCACCGGGAGCAGCGACTACCTCGCCGCCCGCCAGCTGCGGGCGGGCTCGGCGAGCTGGGTGCTGCTGGCCGGGCTCGGCGTCGCATACGTGATCTCCGGCGACTACGCCGGCTGGCACTTCGGGCTCGCCCAGGGCGGGTGGGGCGGCCTCGCGGTCGCCGCGGTGCTCATGGCCCTGATGTACACGTGCATGGTGCTGGGCCTCGCCGAGATGTCCTCGGCGCTCCCGGCGGCCGGCGGCGGCTACACCTTCGCCCGCGTCGCCATGGGGCCCTGGGGCGGCTTCGCCACGGGCGCGGCGATCCTCCTCGAGTACGCCGTCGCCCCCGCGGCGATCGCGACCTTCATCGGCGGCTACGTCGAGTCGCTCGGCCTGTTCGGGATCACCGACGGCTGGTGGGTCTACCTCGCCTGCTACGTGATCTTCGTCGGCGTGCACCTGCTCGGCGTCGGCGAGGCGCTCAAGGCCTGCTTCGTCATCGCCGCGATCGCGCTGGTCGGTCTGGTGCTCTTCGCGGTCGGCGGCGTCCTGTCGTTCGACGCCGCCAACCTGTTCGACATCCCGGTCACCGACGCGGCCGGCGCGTCGCCGTTCCTGCCGTTCGGCCTGGTCGGGGTGTGGGCGAGCTTCCCGTTCGCGATCTGGTTCTTCCTCGCCGTCGAGGGCGTCCCGCTCGCGGCGGAGGAGGCCCGCGACCCCGTGCGGGCGGTGCCGCGCGGGATCATCGTCGCGATGGCCGTGCTCGTGGTCGCGGCGGCCGCGGTGCTGCTGCTCGCACCCGGCGCCCAGGGGTCGCAGGCGCTGTCCGAGAGCGAGAACCCGCTGGTCAGCGCCCTGGAGACCGGCCTCGGCGGGCCGTCGTGGCTCTCGACCACCGTCAACTACATCGGCCTGCTCGGGCTCGTCGCGAGCTTCTTCTCGATCATCTACGCGTACTCGCGGCAGACGTTCGCGCTCTCCCGCGCCGGCTACCTGCCCCGCGTGCTGTCCAAGACGAACGCCCGCAAGGCCCCGACGCTGGCGCTGGTCATCCCGGCGCTCATCGGCTTCGTCCTCGCCGCCACCGGCAACGGCGACATCCTCATCAACCTCGCGGTGTTCGGGGCGACGCTGTCGTACGTGCTGGTGATGGTCGCCCACCAGGTCCTGCGCGCCCGCCACCCCGACCTGCCCCGGCCCTACCGGACCCCGGGCGGGCGGGTCACCACCGGCATCGCGCTCGTGCTCGCCCTCGCCGCGGTGGTGGCGACGTTCCTCGTCGACGTCGTCGCCGCCCTCTGCGCGCTGGGCGCGTTCGCCGTCCTCATGGCCTACTTCGGGCTGTACTCGCGTCACCACCTGGTCGCGGCCGCGCCCGACGAGGAGTTCGCGGCGCTGGCGAAGGCGGAGGAGGAGCTGGAATGAGCTGGTCCACCACCCTCGGCGGGCACTCCTACTCCTTCGCCGACCTGCGCGACCTCCTCGCCAAGGCCACCCCGCTGCGCTCGGGCGACGTGCTCGCCGGGGTGGCCGCGGAGTCCGCCGCCGAGCGCGTCGCGGCCCAGACCGTGCTCGCCGACGTGCCGCTCGCGCACTTCCTCGACGAGGCCGTCGTGCCCTACGAGGACGACGACGTCACCCGGTTGATCATCGACTCGCACGACGCCGAGGCCTTCGCCCCGGTGCGCTCGCTGACCGTCGGCGGGTTCCGGGACTGGCTGCTCTCGTGGGAGGCCGACACCGCGGCGCTCACCGCGCTGGCCCCCGGTCTCACGCCGGAGATGGTGGCGGCGACGAGCAAGCTCATGCGGGTCGGCGACCTCGTCGCCGTCGCCCGCAAGACCCGCGTGGTCACGGGCCTGCGGACCACGATCGGGCTGGAGGGGCGGCTCGCGACGCGGCTGCAGCCCAACCACCCGACCGACGACGCCGTCGGCATCACCGCCTCGCTCGTCGACGGGCTGCTGCACGGCGCCGGGGACGCGGTCGTCGGCATCAACCCGGCCACCGACCGCCCGTCGACCGTGCTCGCGCTGCTCGAGCTCGTCGACGACGCCCGCCGGCGCCTCGACGCCCCCATCCAGTCGTGCGTGCTCACCCACGTCACGACGACGCTCGAGCTGCTCGAGCAGGGGGCGCCGGTGGACCTGGTGTTCCAGTCGGTGGCCGGCACGCAGGCCGCCAACCGGGGCTTCGGGGTCACGCTCGACCAGCTGCGCGAGGCGCGGGAGGGCGCGCTCGCGCTGGGCCGGGGCACCGTGGGCTCGAACGTGACCTACTTCGAGACGGGCCAGGGTTCAGCGCTCTCGGCGGACGCGCACCACGGGGTCGACGAGCAGACCCTCGAGGCCCGCGCCTACGCGGTGTGCCGAGCGTTCGACCCGTTGCTGGTCAACACGGTCGTCGGGTTCATCGGGCCGGAGTACCTCTACGACGGCAAGCAGATCCTGCGCGCCGGCCTGGAGGACCACCTCTGCGGCAAGCTGCTCGGCGTCCCGATGGGCGTCGACGTCTGCTACACCAACCACGCCGAGGCCGACGCCGACGACACCGACACGCTGCTGCTGACGCTCGGGGCGGCGGGGTGCGGGTTCGTCATCACCGTGCCGGGTGGCGACGACATCATGCTCAACTACCAGTCGCTGTCGTTCCAGGACGTGCTGCAGGTCCGGCAGACGCTCGGCCTGCGCCCGGCGCCGGAGTTCGAGGCGTGGCTGGCGTCGGTGGGGCTGCTCGACGACCGTGGCCGCGTGCCGCAGCTCGTGCCCGAGCCGATCCGGGCGTTGATGGCGTGAGCGGTCCCGATCCGTGGGAGACGTTGCGCGCCGCGACCCGGGCGCGCGTCGGGCTCGGCCGCGCGGGCGACGGGCTGTCGACCGCCGAGAACCTCCGCCTCGCCGCCGCCCACGCCCAGGCCCGCGACGCCGTGCACACGGCGCTCGACGTCGACGCGGTCGTGGCGGCGCTGGGGGAGCGGGCCGGGCCGGTGGTGCGCTCGCAGGTGGCCGACCGCACCGAGTACCTGCAGCGTCCCGACCTGGGGCGGCGGTTGGCGCCTGATCACGGGCTGCAGGCCGATTCGTTCGACCTGGCCGTGGTGGTCGCCGACGGGCTCTCGGCGCGCGCGGTCGCCGACCACGCCGTCGCCGTCGTCGACGCCCTGCTGCCGCGCCTCGAGGGGTGGTCGGTGGCGCCGGTCGTCGTGGCGCTGCAGTCGCGCGTGGCGCTCGGGGACGAGATCGCCGCGGCGCTCGGGGCGCGGATGGTGCTCGTGCTCATCGGCGAGCGGCCCGGCATGTCGTCGCCCGACTCGCTGGGCGCGTACCTGACGTGGGAGCCCCGCGTCGGGCGCGTCGACTCCGAGCGCAACTGCGTGTCCAACATCCGCCCGCCCGACGGCCTGGGCTACGACGCGGCGGCCGAGGTGCTCGCGGCGCTCATGCACGAGGCCTTCCGCCGGCAGCTCACGGGCGTGGAGCTCAAGGACACCGGCGCGGCCCTGCCGCCGGCGGCGGGCTGAGCGGGCTCGCTCGAGGTCGGGTGATCAGCAGGTCGAGTGATCAGCAGGCCGATAGGCACGTCGGCGGGCGTCGTCCGCGTGCCTTTCGGCCTGCTGATCTCGCGCGTGCGTGGGCCCGGCTCGGAGTTCCGGCCGCTGCGCGAGGTGCCTTCGGCTGATCTTGATACGCCATGCGGATGAATGAATTCGTCACTCCTCCGTGTCCGCTTCGTTACTCGGTGCGTGGTGGCCGACGGCGACCACGTCATCCACGGGGCGGAAGGACACCACACGCATGGGTCTTCACAGGGCGAAACTCGGACGTCGGGGGATGGTCGCACTCGCGGCCACCGGGGCCCTGATCGTCGGCGGCGGGGCCGCGGCGATGGTCGGCGCGGGCAATGCGGCACCGCTGCCGGAACTGCCCGGGGCGCCCTCCGTCCCGGGTGTCGGAACGACGTACGTGCTGCCGGACCTGGCGCCGTTCACGCGGACCGCCACGACCGGCACCTCGGAGGTGTCGGAGGAGTTCGGCGCCCCGATGGGCGGTGGTGAGGCCGCGCTCCGCCTGATCACGCCCGGCGGCAGCGACAAGGCCGCGATCCGGACGACCGAGGACGGGGGCACGCCCCTCTCGGCGTGGACGGGAGCGGCATACAGCGCTTTCCAGGGCGAGGCGGACGTCGACATCCAGTTCCCGAGCATGCAGCTCGTGGTCGACTTCGCTCCGGACGACCCCGCCGTCGGCTTCTCGACGCTCACCTACGAGCCGGCGAACAACCCCGGCGATCCGACGACCGCCGGCGAGTGGCACCGCTACGCGGCCGGAGCAGGCCTGTGGTGCTCGACGCGGGCGATCCCGGAGGTCATCAGCGAGGAGCAGCGCAACTGCTCCTTCGGCGGAGCGAAGCCCCTGGCCGCGTACTTCACCGCGCACCCGACCATCCGCGTCGATGCGCTCGTGATCAACCAGGGCAGCGGCAACCCCGGGCTCGACGCCGCGGTCGACCTCGTGACGACGCCGACCACGACCTACGACTTCGAGCTCACGGAGCCCGAGCTGCCCGAGGTCCCGGGCACCGACCCGTGCGAGGAGCCGACCGTCCCGGGCCTGCCGGGTGAGGGCGGCGAGAACGGGGGCAACGAGGGCCACGAGAACGGTGGCCAGGACGAGCCCAAGGGTCACGAGAACGGTCACAACGGCGGCCACGAGAACGGCGGCAACGAGCGCCACGAGAACGGTGGCAAGGACGAGCCCGAGGGTCACGAGAACGGCGGCCACGACAACGGCGGCAACGAGGGCCACGAGCCGCCGCAGTGCTCGGGGTCGTGATCAGGGAGTCTGATCCCGACTCGCCGTCGCGACCGCGTCAGTGACGCGGAGGACGCCCTCGCTGCTCCCGGAGCAGCGAGGGCGTCCTTCGTTCGCCGGCCGCCCGGGACGTGTGGAGATCAGCAGGACGCCAGGCACCTCGAGACGCCGCGCCGGGTGCGTCACGTCCTCGTGATCTCTACGGCTCAGCTCCTGATCCGAGCCGCGCGGTCCGCCTGGAGATCAGCAGGACGCCAGGCACCTCGAGAGGCTGCCCCCGGTGCCTCACGTCCTGCTGATCACCCGGCCGGGCGCGCGGTGCTACTCGCTCGACCGCTTGCGGCCCGGCAGCCGGTCGACGACCCGCCCGAGGCGCTCGGTCGTGCCCTGCAGCGGCGCGAGGGCGTCGGCGAGGACCCCGATCTGCTGGTCGAGGTTGTCGATGCGCCCGGCGAGGGTGCGCAGGTCCGGGCTGACCTTCTGCAGCTCGCCGGCGGCGGTGGTCAGCGAGGTGTCGAGGTGCTCGAGGCGCGGCGGCACGTCGGGGAACGTGGTGTCGGCGTGCCGGGCGAGGGTCTCGACGTGCCCGATCGCCCCGGTCAGCTTGCGGATCTCGTCCACCGCGCCCGCCATCTGCCCCAGGGCGGGCGCGGCCTCGGCGAGGGCGTGGAGGTCGTCGACGGCCGCGGTGAGCGCGTGGAGGTCGTCGACCGCGCCGGCCAGCGACGACAGCGTCGGGACCGCCTCGGCCAGGCGCGCGATCGTCGGGACGGCGTCCGCGAGTGCGGCCACGGTGGGGACGGCGTCGGCGAGCCGCCCGACCGACGGCACCCCGTGCGCGATCTGCGCGACCGAGCCGGTGGCGCCGGCGAGCGTGCGCAGGTCGCCCGTGGCGCCGGCCAGCGTGCCGAGGTCGTCGACCGCCCCGGCGATCTGCTGCAGGGTCGGGACGGCGCCCGCGAGGTCGGCGAGGTGGGGCACGGCGGCGCCGAGCTCCTGGAGGGCCGGCGCCACCTCCGCGAGGCGGTCGAGCACCGGCGCGGCCTCGCCCAGCTGCTGCAGCGCCGGCACGGCCGAGGCCAGCGCCGCGATGTCCCCGCGCGCCTCGCCGATCTGCTGCAGAGCTGGCACGGCGAACGCGAGCGCGGCGATGTCCCCGCGGGCGTCGCCGATCTGCTGCAGCGCCGGCACGGCGGAGGCGAGGGTCGCGATGTCCCCGCGCGCGTCCCCGATCTGCTGCAGCGCCGGCACCGCGGAGGCGAGGGTCGCGATGTCCCCGCGCGCCTCGCCGATCTCCTGCAGCGCCGGCACCGCGGAGGCCAGGGCGGCGATGTCCCCGCGCGCCTCGCCGATCTGCTGGAGCGCCGGCACGGCCTCGGTCAGCGCGTGGATGTCGGGCGCGGCACCGGCGATCGCCTGCAGCGCCGGGGCGGCCTCGGCGAGGGCGTGCAGATCGTCGGTGGCCTGGCCCAGGCGGGTGAGCGCTGGCGCGGCGTC
Source organism: Actinomycetospora straminea (assembly GCF_028737255.1). GTDB lineage: Bacteria > Actinomycetota > Actinomycetes > Mycobacteriales > Pseudonocardiaceae > Actinomycetospora > Actinomycetospora straminea. Next base: position 278,278 of record NZ_JAQZAN010000004.1, read on the forward strand.
GGCGAGCCGGTCCAGCGACGGGACCGCGCTCGCGATCCGCTCGAGGGTCGGCACGGCGCGGGCGATCGCGTGCAGGTCGTCGACGGCGCCGGCGAGCCGGTCGAGGGCGTCGGTGGCGTAGGACAGCCGGGTGAGGTCGGGGGCGAGCTCGTCGAGGGTGCTGCGCAGGCCCGACGCGACGGGCAGGAGCTGCTCGAGCATCGACACCAGCCGCGGCACGGCGCGCAGGGCGTCGGCGACGAGCGGGCTGAGGTCGGCGGTGGTCCGGGCGCCGGAGGTGGCGATGTCGGCGATGCCGCGCACGATCGCCGGCCCGTGCAGCGTCAGCTCGACGGCCGTGCGGGTGGAGGCCACGACGAGGGCGCGGGCCGTGTCGAGGATGCCGCTGGGGGCGGACTCGACGGCGCGCGGCAGTGCCCGGGGCGCGGGACGGGTCATGCGGGCTCACTCCGGGGGCTGGTGCCGGCGCTCGTGCCGGAGCTGACGGCGCGGACGACGACGGCGGCGAGGACCGTGGTGACCGGGACCGACGCCACCAGCCCGATGCTGCCGACCAGGGTGCGCACGACCTCCTGCGCGACGTCCTCCGCCGTCAGCAGGTCACCCGGACCCCGCCCCGCCAGCGCGAACAGCAGCAGCAGGGGCAGCGCCGCCCCGGCGTAGGCGAGCACCAGCGTGTTCACCGCGGAGGCGACGTGGTCCCGACCGACACGCATGGCGGAACCATAGAGGTCATTCAGCCGAGCGGCCGGGTCTGCGCGGTGCAGCTCCCAGACGGCGCTGGTCTGGGTGACGGTCACGTCGTCGAGCACCCCCAGCGCGCCGATGATCACACCGGCGAGCAGGAGGCCGCGCAGGTCGAGGCCGGGTCCGAGCACGCCGGCGAGCTCCGAGGCCTCCTCGCCGAGACCGGTCAGGCGGGACAGGGCGGCGAAGAGCACCGCGAGGACGCCGATCAGCCCGAGGCTCGCCAGCGTCCCCAGCGCGGCCGTCGCGGTGCGCGCCGAGACGCCGTGGGTCAGCGGCAGCACGACGCCGACGATGAGCCCCGACGCCGTGAGCGCGACCGGGACCGGCGACGACCCCGTGGCCAGCGCCGGGAGCACGAAGAGCCCGATCACCCCGAGCGTCACCCCGAGCGCCACGAGCGCCGCGAGCCCCTGCCAGCGCCCCAGGAGGAGGACCGCCAGCGCGAAGGCGGCGCCGAGCACGAGCAGCGGCGAGCCGCGCTGGAAGTCGACGATCGTGTAGGTCAGCGGGTCGGTCGGGTCGCCGCCGGCCCAGCCGAGGACGACCGGGTCGCCGACCGCGAACCGCGGCGAGCCCGGCGTCGCCGGGACGAGGGTGAGGATCGTGGTGCCGGGCGCGGGGCCGTCGGCCAGGCGCACCGTGACGGCGACACAGCCCTCGCCGGGCGCGGGGGAGGGCAGGTTGGGGTCGGTGCAGTCGGACTCGCCGGACGCGCGCAGGACCTCGCCGTCGACGGGGGTCTGGGAGCCGAGGCCCGGCGCACCCTGCCCGCTCGCCGCGCGCTGGGCGACCGCGGCGTACTCACCCGGCGAGGGCGCGAGCGTCACCAGCCCGACGAGGACCGCCAGCGCGCAGGGGACGAGCAGCGCGGCGAGCAGGACGCGGACCCGCCGCGCCGAGGCCCCCTCGAGCCCCCCGCCCTCGTGCCCGTGCCCGTGGCATTGCCCCGCGCTCTCGACCGGACGCCGCCGCCCCGACCGCCCCGACTGCCCCGACTGCCCCGACCGGGACGTCGCCCGGGGTGTGCCAGCCTGGCGTCCACGCTGGCGCTGGATGCCAGGATCTCCCCCATCTCGCGCCCCGTCGGCCCGTCGTCCGCGGGGTGCCGCGTCGACTGTGCCCACCGTTTCCTCGTCCTGGATGCGGATCGGGCCGGTGGGGGCGTCGTCCCCGTCGACCGTCGCCGAAGCCGCGCGCGAGCGGCGCGCCGGTGGCCGGGGGGAGGTCACTGCGCCATCATCGCCGGGCCCGCGGCGCTGTCCGAGATGGGGGCTTTCCTGACGATGAGTGCCGGCGTGGACGCCAGGCCGGCACCTCAGGCCCCGGGTGAGGCGAGCTTGCCCCCGAGGCGCAGGACGGGCTCGGGTGCCTTGGTGGCGAGCTTCATGAACACCTCGCCGGCGCGGGCGCGCACCAACGAGCCGTGGCCGAACTTCCGCGACAGGCCGCGCTTGTCCCCGGGCAGGCGGTGGTGCACGGGCTCGGCGGTCGAGTCGAGGTCGGACAGCGTCCGCCCGATGACCATGCGCTGGATCTCGCTCGTGCCCTCGAAGATCGTGTAGAGCTTGGCGTCGCGGTACCACTTCTCGACCGGCAGGTCGTCGACGTAGCCCCAGCCGCCGCAGGTCTGCACGGCCTGCTCGGCGGCGCGCACGGCGACCTCGGAGGCCTTGAGCTTCGACATCGAGCCCTCGCCGACCTGGAACGGCACGCCGTTCGCGGCCATCCACGACGCCCGCCACGTGAGCAGGCGCGCGGCGTCGATGTCGGCGGCGAGGTCGGCCAGCGGGAACGACACGCCCTGGTTGGCGATGATCGGCCCGCCGAACGCCTCCCGGTCGCGGGCGTAGGCGCAGGCGTACTCGAACGCCGCGCGGGCCACGCCCAGCGCCATCGCCGCGACCATCGGACGGGTCTGCTCGAACGTCCCCAGGGCCGCCGGCTTGCCCTCGCCGCGGCGCGCCTTCTCCAGCTTGTGCTCGAGCTTGTCCTCGCCGCCGAGGAGCTGGTCGGCGGGGATGCGGCAGTTCTCGAACTTCAGCTCGGCGGTGTGGGAGGCCCGGTGCCCGAGCTTGCGCAGCCGCCGCACGTGCTCCATGCCCGGCGTGTCCTTGGGGACGACGAACATCGCCTGACCCTTGGTGCCCAGCTCCGGGTCGACGACGGCGTTGACGATGGTGACGTCGGCGATCCCGCCGTTGCCGATCCAGATCTTCTCGCCGTCGAGTACCCAGGAGTCGCCGTCCTTGCGGGCCCGGGTCTGGAGGTTCGCGACGTCGCTGCCGCCCTGGGGCTCGGAGACGGCGAGCGCGGCGAGCTTGATGTCGCCGGGCTCGCCGAACATCTCCGGGGCCCAGCGGGCGAGCTGCTCGGGCGTGCCGGCCTGGTTGAGCGCCGAGAGGGCGAGGGCGGGCAGGACGACGGTCAGCCCGATGCCCGCGCAGCCCCAGAAGATCTCCTCGAGGAACAGCGGCAGGGACAGGCCGGTCGGGTCGGCGATGAGGTCGGCGTAGAAGAGCGGGCTGTAGAAGCCCTCCTGCGCGGCCTTGTCGACGATCTCCCAGGGGCACTCCTCGGCGGCGTCGTACTTCGGGGCCGCCGGACGGATGACGTCCTCGGCGAAGGCGTGGGCGCGGCGCACCAGCTCGTGGTGGGCCGGCGTGAGCTCGAGGGTGAAGGCACTCATCGCCGGGCCTCCTGCTGCTTGGTCTCCGCCGTCTCCACCACCGGACGCCACCTCCTGGTCCCGGAGCAGCTGCTCCACCTGCTGTTACCACCCAGTACCGCGTACCGACGGTACCGAAACGTGGTGACGTCAGGGCAGGACGAGGCCGACGGGGTTGCCGGGCGGGAAGGCATGGCCCGCGACGACGGCGTCGACCAGCGGCGCGAGGAGCCCGGCGAGCCGGTCGGTGCCCTCCCGTCCGAGAGCGGCCCAGGGCCGGGCGGCCAGGCGGTCGGTGGCCGCCTCGATCTCCGCGTGGCCGGCTCGTCCGGCGTCGGTGAGCCGGCCCGTGTCGTCCAGCCAACCGCGCTCGCGGAGCTCTGCCGCACCTGCGGCCCAGGCGTCCTCGTCGAAGCGCCGGGCCTGCCGGGTGGTCGAGCCGTTGAGCTCCCCGGCGGCCTCCTTGAGCCGGTGCGCCGCAACCGGCCCGAGCCCCGACGCGACGAGCACCGAGACGTGTCCGTCGCCCCGGTGCTCGCGCAGGGTCGTCGCCGCCTGCCACAGCGCGCGGACCGGCTCGTCCGGGCGGGGCAGTCCCTGGTTCGCCGCGCCCAGCACGCGGCCCTCGACGTCGGCGGCGTCCGCGGCGGCGCCGGCCAGCTCGGCGGCCTCGGCGATCACGGGCCGGTGCGCCACCTCCTCGCCGAGCAGCCGGTGCAGCGCGGCACCCGCGCCGACCGAGCGGGCGGTCAGGCAGCGCTCCGGGTCGGCGAGCTCCCAGGCGTCGGGCAGTGCCCGCTCGAGGCGCAGACGGTGGAAGCCGTGGAAGGCGGCGTACGCGACCTCCGGGCCGACCGCGCCCAGCGGCGCCGAGCGCTGGGCCACGTAGGCCATCCAGAACCCGCGCAGGCCCGCCGCGTCGGCCGCCGTCCGGGCCTCCACGGTGAAGTAGGTGACCGCGTGCAGCGGCTCGAGCAAGGTCCACAGGCGTCGGGCGTCGTCCACGCGCATGATGGTCCTCGCCGACGGTGGCTTGCCGCACCATCGAACACGTGTTCGAATGGTTCTGTGCGGTGGGACGAGCAGAAGGTCGCGGGCGGGCCCGAGGAGCTCCCGGGCATGCCCGCGCTCAAAGGGCTGGTGCGCAGCGTCCGGACGCCGGAGTTCGCCGGCATCACCTTCCACGAGGTGCGGGCGCGCTCGGTGCTCAACCGCGTGCCCGGGACGTCGCCGATGCCCTTCTCCTGGACGGTGAACCCCTATCGGGGCTGCAGTCACGCCTGCACCTACTGCCTCGCACCGGACACGCCGGTGCTCATGGTCGACGGCACCAGCGTGCGGCTGGCCGACGTCCGCGTCGGCGACCTCGTGGTCGGCACCGCGATGCGCGGCGGGGTCCGCAGCCTCGTGCCGACGCCGGTCCACGACGCGTGGACGACGACGAAGCCGGCGTGGCGCGTGCGCCTCGTCGACGGCACCACCATCGTGGCCAGTGCGGACCACCGGTTCCTCACCCCGCGCGGCTGGGTGCACGTGCGCCCGGAGGGATGCGAGGGCACGGATCGGCCGCACCTGCGGGTCGGCGACGTCCTCGTCGGCGCCGAGACCCTCGCCGACGAGGCGTTCCGCCGGCCCGGGTCGCCGCCGGTCGCCCCGCCCCCGCCGAACGAGGCGCCGGGCGGGCGGGCGGTGGTCGCCGTGGAGGACCTCGGCGGCGAGCGTCCGCTGGCCGACCTCACCACCGGCACCGGCGACTTCGTCGCCGACGGCGTCATCAGCCACAACTGCTTCGCCCGCAACACCCACACCTACCTCGACCTCGACGCGGGCGACGACTTCGACCGTCAGGTGGTCGTCAAGCTCAACGCGCCGGAGGTGCTCGCCCGCGAGATGCGCGCGCCGCGCTGGGCCCGCGAGCACGTCGCGATGGGCACCAACACCGACCCCTACCAGCGCGCCGAGGGTCGCTACGCCCTCATGCCCGGGATCATCCGCGCGCTCGGGGGCACGGGGACACCGTTCTCGATCCTCACCAAGGGCACGCTGCTGGCCCGCGACCTGCCCGAGCTCACCGCGGCCGCCCGCGACGTGCCCGTCGGCGTCGGCGTCTCGCTGGCCCTGCTCGACCCCGAGCTGCACCGCCGCGTCGAGCCGGGCACGCCGACGCCGCGCGCCCGGCTCGACCTCGTGCGCCGCATCCGCGACGCCGGCCTCCCGTGCGGGGTGTTCGTCGCGCCGGTACTGCCCGGGCTCACCGACACCGACGAGCACCTCGACGCGCTGCTCGGCGAGATCGCCGACGCGGGCGCGAACGGGGCCAGCGTGATCGCGCTGCACCTGCGCCCGGGCACGCGCGAGTGGTTCCACACCTGGCTCGCCCGCGAGCACCCCGAGCTCATCGAGCGCTACGCCGCGCTCTACCGTCGCGGCGCCTACGTCGACGCCGCCTACCGGCAGGACCTCGCCGCCCGCGTCCGCCCGCTGCTCGAGCGCCACGGGCTCACCGGCGGCGGGCACGCCATGGGCGGGCGCCAGGGGTACGGCGAAGGCATCGACGGGCGCGAGGGCAAGGGCGGCTGGCCCGACGGGTCGATGCCGCCGCCCACGGTGCCGGAGGCGGTGGTGACGGCGCCGGCCGAGCAGCTCTCGCTGCTCTGACGGCTGGACGTCGGTGTCCTTGCCTGCGCGTCGGGGTCCTCGGCGGCGCGGAGCGATCTCTCGGTGATCGCCGGGACCGGTCGGGGACGGCGGCGTCTGCCTCTCGGATCGAACGCCGGACCGCTGTCGGGGGTCGGCGCTACCATCGAACACGTGTTCGACGACGGCTACCAGGTGGTGCCGGCGGAGCTCGAGGAGACTCCCGCCGGCGCTGCGCTGAGCGCCGTCCTCGAGCGGATCGACCCGCAGCGGGTGTCCCCGTACGACACGGTGCGGCTGGTCGCCGCCCAGCGCCGCCAGCTCGCGCACCAGCAGGCCTGCTTCCACGCGTGCGCGCGGGAGGCCGCGCTGGCGGACCCCGACGCGGAGGGTGGACGGGCGGAGCGGGACGTCGCCGAGTCCGGGGACGAGCTGCGGGCGGTCCTGTCGGCGTCGCGCACGGCGGTGGCGCGGTTGCTCGACCTCGCGGATGCCGCGCAGCGCCACCCACGTCTGGGTGCGGCGTGGCGGACGGGCGAGGTCGATGAGCAGCGGGTGGCGATCCTGGTGCGCTGGACCGCGGCCCTGTCGGCCGAGCACGCCGCCGCGGTGATCGCGGAGCTGATCGACCAGGCCGGCGCGATGACGCCGTCGCGGTTGATCGAGCGGATCCAGGCGCTGGCCAAGGCGCTCGACCCGGCATGGGCGGAGAAGCTCTACCGGCAGGCTCGCCGTCAGCGTCGGGTCCGGGCCCGGTGCACCGACGCGGGCACGGTCAACCTCTCCGCGCTGGACCTCCCGATGCACGGTGGTGTGCGATCGGTGCGGCGGATCAACGCCCTCGCCGCCCGGGCGCAGGCGGCCGGACGTCCCGGGCTCATCGACACCATCCGCGCCGACGTCGTGCTCGCGCTGTTCCATCCCGACAACGCCGGCGCCGACGACGCCGAGATCGTGGCCGCGGTGCTCGCCATGGCGAACGACGACGACCCGCACCCGCATCGCTCGCCCGACCCGGCGCAGGCCCCACCCGACGACCCCACTCCGCCGGACGACCCGACCCCGCCGACGCACCCGACGCCGACCGGCGACCCGACCTCGACCTCGACCGGTGACTCGGCCCCGTTGTCAAATCCGACCCCGCCGTCGGACCCGATCCCGCCCGGCGACGCGGCCGATGACGGGGCCGACCCGTCCGGCAGCATTGGGGCCGGTGCCGCTGGCGGGCGCCGACCGACCCGGCAGTCGCGGTTCGAACTGCGGGTAGGGCTCGGCACGCTGCTCGAGCTCGACGATCGGCCGGCGCGGCTGCCCGGCTGGGGCGTGATCGCCGCGGGCGTGGCCCGCGAGCTCGCGCCCGCCCACGCCGACGCGGAGTGGCGGGTGGCGGTCACCGACGACTCCGGCGCGCTCATCGCGGCACTGCTCGCCGGTCGCCGACCGGCACACACGACGACCACCCCGCAGGAGCCCCCGATCACCGGGGCACCGCGTCCGGTGGTCGAGCTGCACGTCACCGAGGCGGGACTGGCGCGCCTGCGACCACGCGAGCACGTCGGTTGGACGTCCTTCCTCGCCGATCTGCAGCAGCAGCTGAGCCGTTGGCGTGCGGCGCGCGACGAGGACCTCGCCGCCCAGGACGCCGAACGTCGGGCCGCCGAGCCCGACCGGCCGTGGGACGAGCCCCTCGACGCCGAGGCCTGGGCCCGCGTCGCCGCACGGCGACGAGTTCGGGTGCGCGAGGCCCTGGCGCGTTTCCGTCCGCGGCACTGCGTCGCTGGATCATGATGCGGGACCGCGCGTGCGTGTTCCCGCCCTGCGGGGCTACCGCTCTCGCCGCCGAGATCGACCACACGCGCGCCGTCACCGACCACGGACTGACGCTGCCCGACAACCTCGGGCCGGCGTGCGGGCACGATCACGACCTCAAGGACCGGGGTTGGACCCTCGCCCAACCCCGGCCCGGCGTGTTCCGCTGGACCAGCCCCACGGGTCACACCTACGAGCGCGGACCCCGGCCCGTGGTCGACGACCTCCCCGCCCCGCGACCACCGGCCACGCCGTCGAGCACCGAGCCACCCGTCCACGCCGACGACGGACCGGTCTGGGACGACCCGCCTCCGTCGGCGCCCGCCGAACCACCCCCACCTCCCGCCAGAGCCCCGGAGGAGGACCCGGACCCGCCGCCGTTCTGACGGGTCGAGCTCGGCCGCGTCCCCCGGCTGGGGTCGGCCTGGCGCGCGGTCGGCCCGGCGGGGGGTCGGCCCGCGCCACGGTCGGCCCACGGTGTGGTCGGCCCTGTGGTGAGGTCGGCCCGCCGCGCTCGGCCCGGCGCGCGGAGGGCGGGGAGATCGACCCGGTGGGGAGGTCCGCCAGTGTCAGGTCCGCCCGGTGAGTAGGCCGGTCCGCGCGCGGCCGTCGCCGGCCAGGTCGACGGGGAGCATCCGCACCCGCCGTCTCACTAGCCTGTGGCCATGGACCTGGACGAGGCGCGGCAGGTGCTCCGCGAGCAGCACCACGCGGTACTGGCCACCCGGCGCGGCGACGGGGCGCCGCAGATGTCGCCGGTGGCGGTGGGCGTCGACGACGAGGGCGCGGCGGTCGTCAGCACGCGGGAGACGGCGATGAAGACCAAGAACCTGCGCCGCGAGCCCCGCGCGTGGCTCTGCGTCCTGCCCGACGGGTTCTTCGGCAAGTGGATCCAGGTGGAGGGCACCGTCGAGATCGTCGAGCAGCCCGAGGCCCTCGAGGGCCTGCGCGCGTACTACCGGCAGGTCGCGGGCGAGCACCCCGACTGGGAGGAGTACGACGAGGCCATGCGCCGGGAGCGCCGGGTGCTGCTGCGCGTGCACCTCGACCGGGCGGGCCCGACCGTGAGCGGTTGAGATCGCGGTGGAGCCGGGTCGATAACCTCAACGGGTGGCGCGCGACGCGCGCGGCACCCGACGACGACCCGAACCAGGAGCACTCCGCAGCATGATGCGCTCGCACCCCGCCGGCACGCTGCGCGCCGAGCACGTCGGCGCCACCGTCACCCTCGCCGGCTGGGTGGCCCGCCGACGTGACCACGGCGGTGTCGTGTTCATCGACCTGCGCGACGCCTCGGGCGTCGTGCAGGTGGTGTTCCGGCTCGGCGACGTGGCCCAGGAGTCCCACCGGCTGCGCGCCGAGTTCTGCGTGCAGATCACCGGCGTCGTCGAGCAGCGCCCGTCGGGCAGCGAGAACCGCGAGCTGGCCACCGGCGAGGTGGAGGTCAGCGCCACCGCCCTGACGGTGCTCAGCGAGTCCGCCCCGCTGCCCTTCCAGCTCGACGAGCACGGGGAGGTCGGCGAGGACGCCCGCCTGCGCCACCGCTACCTCGACCTGCGCCGCGAGGGCCCCGCGTCCGCCCTGCGGCTGCGCAGCCGGGCCAACAAGATCGCCCGCGACGTGCTGTCCGACCGGGAGTTCGTCGAGGTCGAGACCCCGACGCTGACCCGGTCGACGCCCGAGGGCGCGCGCGACTTCCTCGTCCCGGCGCGCCTGCGGCCGGGCAACTGGTACGCGCTGCCGCAGTCGCCGCAGCTGTTCAAGCAGCTGCTCATGGTCGGCGGGCTCGAGCGCTACTTCCAGATCGCGCGCTGCTACCGCGACGAGGACTTCCGCGCCGACCGCCAGCCCGAGTTCACCCAGCTCGACATCGAGGCGAGCTTCGTCGACCAGGACGACGTCATCGCCCTCGGCGAGGCCGTGATCACCGCGCTGTGGTCGGAGCTCGCCGGGTACGAGATCCCCACGCCGATCCCGCGGATGCCCTACCTCGAGGCGATGGCGCGCTTCGGCTCGGACAAGCCCGACCTGCGCTTCGACATCGAGCTCGTCGAGCTCACCGACTACTTCGCCGACACCCCGTTCCGGGTGTTCCAGAACCCGTACGTGGGCGCCGTCGTCATGCCCGGCGGGGCGTCGCAGCCGCGGCGCACCTTCGACGCCTGGCAGGAGTGGGCCAAGCAGCGCGGCGCCAAGGGCCTGGCCTACGTGGTCGTCGGCGACGACGGCCAGGTCGGCATGGGCGGTCCCGTCGCCAAGAACCTCACCGAGGCGGAGCGCGAGGGCCTCGCGAAGGTCACCGGCGCGAACCCCGGCGACTGCGTGTTCTTCGCGGCCGGCGAGCGCGCCCCCTCGCGGGCGCTGCTCGGGGCCACCCGCGACGAGATCGCCCGGCGCCTCGATCTCATCCCCGAGGGCTCCTGGTCGTTCGTCTGGATCGTCGACGCACCCCTGTTCGAGGCGGCCGGCTCGACCGACGACGTCGCGGTCGGGGAGGGGCAGTGGACGGCCGTGCACCACGCGTTCACCTCGCCCACCCCGGAGTGGATCGACCGGTTCGAGGACGACCCCGAGCACGCGCTGGCCTACGCCTACGACCTCGTGTGCAACGGCAACGAGATCGGCGGGGGGTCCATCCGTATCCACCGGCGCGACGTGCAGGAACGGGTCTTCGCGCTCATGGGCCTGAGCCCCGAGCAGCAGCAGGAGAAGTTCGGCTTCCTGCTCGACGCCTTCGCCTACGGGCCGCCCCCGCACGGCGGCATCGCGTTCGGCTGGGACCGGATCTGCGCCCTGCTCGCCGGGGTCGACTCGATCCGCGAGGTCATCGCCTTCCCGAAGACCGGCGGCGGCTACGACCCGTTGACCGCCGCGCCCGCGCCCATCACCGCGCTGCAGCGCAAGGAGGCGGGGGTGGACGCCCCGGCCCGGCCGGCCGCACCGGTCAAGCCGCCGGAGCGGCCGGTCCAGTAGACCCGTGAACCGCCTGCGGGTCCTCTGCCCGGACACCGAGCCCGGGCTCGTCGACCGCGTGCTCGGCGTGCTGGACGCCGAGCCCGGCGCCGTGCACGTCGTGCGGCTGCGCGGCGCCGCGGTCGACCCGCCGGGCGACGTCGTCGAGGCGGACGTCGCCCGGGAGGCCGTCGACGACGTGCTCGACGCCCTGCGCGACCTGGGGTGCGCCGAGCGCGGCGGGATCGTCCTCGAGACCCTCGACACCGTCGTCTCCGACGCCGCCGACCGGGCCGAGGCGGCGGTGCCCGGCGAGGGCGTGGACGCCGTCGTCTGGGCCGAGCTGCTCGGCCGGACCGGGCAGTCGGCGCGGCTGTCGGTGACGTTCGTGGTCATGCTGACCATCGCCTGCCTGCTCGGCGCGATCGGCGTCGTCACCAACTCGCCGGTCACCGTCGTCGGGGCGATGGTCCTCGGTCCGGAGTTCGGGCCGCTGGCCGCCCTCGCGGTCGCCGCCGTGCGCCGCGACGGCCCGCTGGCCCGCAGCGCGGCCATCGCCCTCGCGGCGGGGTTCGCCATCGCCGTCCCCGTGACCGCGCTCGCCGCCGCCGGGGCGGAGGCCGTCGACCTCGTCCCCGAGGACGCGCTGACGAACCTCTCGGGCGTCGAGTTCGTCTACCAGGTCGGCCCGTTCTCGCTGGTCGTGGCGCTGCTCGCCGGGGTCGCGGGCATGGTCGCGCTCATCGCGGGGGAGGGCTCCGGCGTGCTCGTCGGGGTGTTCATCTCGGTGACGACGGTGCCCGCCGCGGGGTTCGCGGCGGTCGCGGTGACGCTGGCGGACTGGCCCCGGGCGGCGAGCTCGCTGCTCCAGCTCGTCGTCAACGTGGCCGGGATCGTCGTCGCCGGAGTGATCGTCCTGGTGGTCGTGCGGGCGTCGCGACGACGCCGGGGAGTCCCCGAATCCCTCCCGACGCGCCCACGGTCGGGGTAGAGTCCCTCGGCTGATGGCTCCCCTGACGACGGACGACGCGGACACCTCCGACGGTCACGCAGCCGGCGCTCCCGGCTCGGCCGACCGGACGGCGGAGGCCGTCGCACTCGCCGAGGAGCTGCTCACCCGGCGCCACGGCGCGACGGTGCGGCTCGCCGAGCCGGTCGACCTGGGCGGCAGCTCCCGCTCGCTGGTCGTCCGGGTGCGGGTGGCCGAGAACCCGTTCTCGCTGCCGCGCACGCTCGTGCTCAAGCACTACCTCGACGGGGAGGGCGCGGGCGAGCAGAGCACCGTGCGGTTCCGCTACGAGGCCGCGTCCTGCCAGCTGCTCACGGCGATGCCCAGCGAGGAGCGGGCGAGCCCGATGCTCGTCGCGAACGACCCGGTGCACCGCCTGCTCGTGCTCGAGGACCTCGGGCGCTGCTCGACGCTGGCCGACAGGCTCGAGGAGCGCGACCCGAAGGCCGCCGAGCGCGCGCTGCTCGGCTGGGCGCGGGCGCTCGGGCGCATGCAGGCGGCGACGGCGGGCCGCGAGGACGACTTCGGGGCCCTGCTGCGCCGCTTCGGCGAGCGCACGTGGCGCGACCCGCTGGCCGACGACGCCCGGGCGGCGCTCGCCGAGGTGCCTGACCAGCTCGCCCAGCTCCTGCGCGTCGAGGCCGCCCCGGCCGCGGTGGCCGAGGCGCGCGCGGCGGCGAAGCTGCTCGGCGGGTCGGGCCATCGCGCGTTCAGCCCGGCCGAGGTCCGCCCGGACAACTGCCTGCTCACCGGCAGCGGCTCGCGGTTCCTCGACTTCGAGTGGGCCTGCTTCCGCGACGTCGCCCTCACCGCGGCCTCGCTGCGCCTCCCGCTGCCCAGCGGCGGGCCGGCGCGGGCGCAGCCGCCGGGCATGGCCGAGGCGATGGTCGCGGCGTGGCAGGCGGAGATCAGCCCGGTCTGGCCCGACCTCGCCGACGCCGAGCTTCTGCGCGAGCGTCTGCTGCAGGCCGAGGTGCTGTGGGTCTGGCTCTCCACCCGCGTCCTGCTGCCCGCCGTCCTCGGCACCGCCGACACCGGGCGGGCGGCGCGCGTGGTCGTCGCCGACCCGGGGGAGGACACGCCCGCGGTGCTCAGCGCGCTGTGGCGCCGCGTCGGCACCGACGCCGAGCGCGCAGGCCGGGTGGCGACGGCCGAGCTCGCGGCCGCGGTCGTCGCGGCCCTCGGGCGGCACGGCGGCGAGGCGGGGCTGCCGCCCTACCCGGCGTTCGCGGGGCGCTGAGCCGCCGGTCAGGCGGCCAGCGGGGCCCGGTGGACGAGCGCGTCCGCGGCGGCCCCCGACCAGGACGCCGCCCCGTCCGCGGCGAACGCCTCGGCGGGCCGGCGCCCGGCGAGCAGGAGCAGCAGCGCGTCGGCGTCGACGTCGACCACGTCCGGGGCCGTGTCGCGCGCGGGAGCGGGGTGGCCGTCGACGACGTGCACCGTCCGGTCGAGCACCGCGGCGTCCGCCCCGTCACGGCCCGGCGCGCGCACCACGAGGCGGACCGACGCCGCCCGCGGGCCGACCGCGGCCACGAGGAGCCGGGGCGCGAGGTCGACCACCAGGCGCGCGGCCGCGAGGACCGCCGGCGCGTGCTCGGCGAGGTCGACGGGCAGGCCGAGGGCGGTCCGCAGGTCGTGGGCGTGCAGGCACAGGTCGAGGCAGGAGGCGCCGAGCACGGGGTCGTCGACGTCGAGACCCGCCATCCGCAGCGCCTCGCGGTGCCGCGCGTCGGCCAGCGAGGTCCGTAGCCGGGACGGGGCGGCGTAGTGCACGCCGCCGTGGTCGCCGGCGAGGTGCGCGACGAGATCGCCGACCGTGGGCTCCGGGCCCGGGGCGTCGCGCGTCCAGTCGTCGGCGGCCATGCCGTCCACCGCGTCCTCGGCCGTCTCCCAGAGGCCGAGCACCGCCGCTGCTGCGTCCGTGGCCATCCGTCGACGGTATGTGACCCAGGACACAGGAACAAGGAGCGCCCGCGTCGCGGTTCGGACGACCATGAGCACCGTCGAGAAGGCCCAGGAACTCCGCCGCCTGCACAGCGACCCCGAGCTGCTCGTCGTGGTCAACGTGTGGGACGCGATCACGGCCACGACCGTCGCGAACACCCCGGGCACCACGGCCCTCGCCACCGCGAGCCACGGCATCGCGGCCGCGCGCGGCTACCCCGACGGCGAGGTCATCCCGCGCGACGAGATGATCGCGGAGGTCGGGCTCATCGCCCGGCAGACCGAGCTGCCCGTCACCGCCGACCTCGAGGGCGGCTACGGCGACCCCGGCGGCACCATCGCCCGCGCGATCGACGTCGGGATCGTCGGCGCGAACCTCGAGGACCAGCTCAAGCCGCTGTCCGAGTCGGTCAGGGCCGTCGAGGCGGCCGTCGCCGCGGCCGAGAAGGCCGGTGTGCCGTTCGCGCTCAACGCCCGCACCGACGCCTGGGTGCGCGGCGGCGACCGCGACCCGCAGGTCGTCCTCGACGACGCGATCGAGCGCGGGCGCGCCTACCTCGAGGCCGGCGCCACGAACGTCTTCGTGCCCGGCAAGCTCGACGAGGACACGATCCGGGCGCTGGTGGCCGCGCTCGGCGAGCGCACCGTCAACGTCATCGGCGTGCCGGGGATGCCCTCCACCTCGCGGCTGGCCGAGCTGGGCGTGGCCCGCTGCTCGTTCGGCCCGTGGAGCCAGAACGTGGCCCTCACCGCCCTCGCGCGGCTCGCCGAGGACGCCTACGCCGGCGGCGGCCTGCCCGAGGGCACCCGCAAGCTCAACTGACGACCCCACGTGCGTGATCTCCAGAGCTATGGCTCAGGAGACCACGCACGTACCCGTCAGCGGCGCGCCTCCAGGAACCGGCCCATGCGCTCGAGGGCCTGCTCGAGCAGGGGGAGCGCGGTGGCGTAGGAGCAGCGGACGTGACCCTCGCCCGACGGCCCGAACACGTCGCCGGGCACCACGGCCACCTTCTGCTCCTCGAGCAGCTGCTCGGCGAAGTCCTGCGAGCTCAGGCCGCTGCTGCGGATCGACGGGAACGCGTAGAACGCCCCGCCCGGCTCGGGGCAGGTCAGCCCGAGCTCGTCGAGGCCCTTGACGAACAGCCGCCGGCGCCGGTCGTAGTCGGCGACCATCTCGGTGACGTCGGGGTCCGCGCTCTTGAGCGCCTCGATCGCCGCGACCTGGCTGACGTGCGGCGCGCAGAGCATCGTGTACTGGTGGATGCGGTGCATGAGCGCCGCCACCGGCTCCGGCGCGCACACGTAGCCGACCCGCCAGCCGGTCATCGCGTACGACTTCGAGAACCCGTTGAGCAGCACCGTCCGCTCCCAGGCGCCCTCGACCGCGGCGGTGCTGGTGTGGGTGCCGGTGTAGGTCAGGCGGTCGTAGATCTCGTCGCTGACCAGCCAGAAGTCCTCGCGGGCCGCCAGCGCGGCCAGGGCGGTGAGGTCCTCGGCGGACTGCGCGGCGCCCGTCGGGTTCGACGGCGAGCCGAACAGCACCGCCTTCGTCCGCGGGGTCACCGCCGCCGCGATCCGCTCGGCGTCCAGGCGGTAGCCCTGCGCGGGGTCGGCGGGCACGGGCACCGGCACGCCGCCCGCGAACGCCACGCACGGCTGGTAGGCCACGTACGACGGCTCGGGGACGATCACCTCGTCGCCCGGGTTGAGCAGCGCGCGCAGCGCGAGGTCGAGGCCCTCGGAGACGCCCGAGGTCACCAGGCACTCGTCGGCCGGGCGGTAGGTCAGCCCGTGGCGGGCCTCGAGGTCCGCGCAGATCAGCTCGCGCAGCTCGAGCAGCCCGGAGTTGCCGGTGTACGTCGTGGCGCCGCGGGTCAGGGCGTGGATCGCCGACTCGCGCACGCCCCAGGGCGTCGGGAAGTCCGGCTCGCCGACGCCGAGGGTGATGACGCCGGTCATCGTCTGCGCGAGGTCGAAGAACTTCCGGATGCCCGACGGCGGCATCGCCTCGACGACCCGCGAGAGCGGCTTCTGCGGCGACATCAGGGCATCACCGAGAGCCGCTGGTCCGGCTCGGGGTCGATGAGCAGCTGGCCGTCGTCCTTGTAGCGGCGCAGCAGGAAGTGGGTGCTCGTCGCCGTGACGCGGTCGACGCCCGAGAGCTTCTGGGCGACGAAGTCCGCGACCTCCTTCATCGAGGACCCCTCCACCTCGACCCGCAGGTCCTGCGCCCCGGACACGAGGTGCACGGCCCGGATCTCGCGGAAGCGGGCGATCCGCTCGGCGACGTCGTCGAACCCCCGGCCCCGCTCGGGCGCGACGGTGACGTCGACGAACGCGGTCACGCGGGTGTCGCCCAGCCGGTCGCGGTCGACGACGGTCTTGTACCGGCGGATCACGCCGTCGGCCTCCCAGCCGGCGATGGCCGCGCGCACCTCGTCCTCGGGGATGCCGGTGAGCGCCGCGATGCGCTCGGGGGTCGCGCGGGCGTCGGACTCGAGCACGGTGAGGATCTCGTGCATGGGGAACGACCCTAGTCGTCCTCGCCGTCGCCGACCTGCGGAGCCGCCCCGTGCCCGTCCCGCCGCCCGACTCGCCGCCCGTCCACCTCATCGCCACCGGCGGCACCATCGCCAGCACGGGCTTCCCGGCCCCGCGCCGGGCCTCCCGCGACGGCCGCGCGCTGCTCGCGGACGCCGGCGTCACCGGCGACGTCTCCGCGAGCATCACCGTCACCGACGTCGAGACCGCCGGCAGCTACGCGATGGGGTGGGACGACCTGCGCCGCCTGCACGCGGCGGTGACCGCGGCCCTCGACGCGGGCGCGGCGGGGGTCGTCGTCACCCACGGCACCGACACGATGGAGGAGAGCGCCTACGGCCTGGACCTCCTGCTCGACGACCGCCGCCCCGTCGTGCTCACCGGCGCGCAGCGGGCCGCCGACGAGCCCGGCGCCGACGGGCCCGGCAACCTGCGCGCGGCGCTCGAGGTGGCCGCCGACCCGGAGGTCCGCGGCGACGGGGTGCTCCTGTGCTTCGACGGCGAGGTGTTCGCCGCCCGGGGCGTCGCCAAGCGCCACACCCTCGCGGCGGGCGCCTTCGACGGGTCCGTGGTGCACCGCGTCGTCGACGGGCGGGTCCGGCGGGTGTCCCACCCCGTACGGCGACCGGCACTGCCCCTCGTGGCCGCCGACCCGCCGCGCGTCGACGTCGTCGCCGCCCACCACGGCGCCGACGGCACCCTGCTGCGCGCCGCCGTCGCCGCCGGGGCGCGGGGTGTCGTGCTCGCCGCCGTCGGGATCGGCAACGCGGCGCCGGACGTGGTCGCGGCGGTGGGCGAGGCCGTGGCGGGCGGCGTGACCGTGCTGCTCGCGAGCCGGGTGGCCGAGGGCCCGGTCTCCGCGCGCTACGCGACCGGCGGGACCGCGCTGGTCGAGGCCGGCGCGCGCCCGGTCGGGGAGATGAGCCCGTGGCAGGCACGGATGCTGCTCGGCCTCGCCCTCGCGGCTGAGCCGGGCGACCCGGGGGCACTCCTGGCGGAGCACCTGACCTGAGGGAGGACCCCCGTGGCCAAAGAGATCCTCGTCGCCTTCGGCGTCGACGTGGACGCCGTCGCCGGCTGGCTCGGCTCGTACGGCGGGCAGGACTCGCCCGACGACATCTCGCGCGGGCTGTTCGCCGGCGAGGTCGGCGTCCCCCGGCTGATCGAGCTGTTCCGCCGGCGCGGGATGACCCAGACGTTCTTCTGGCCCGGGCACTCCGTCGAGACCTTCCCCGGCGAGTTCGACGCCTGCGTCGCGGCGGGCCACGAGATCGGCGTGCACGGCTACAGCCACGAGAACCCGCTGGCCATGAGCCGCGAGCAGGAGGAGACGATCCTCGACTACTGCACCGAGCTCATCGAGCGCCGCAGCGGCCGCCGCCCGACCGGCTACGTCGCCCCGTGGTGGGAGTTCAGCCGCGTCACCAACGAGATCCTGCTCGACCGCGGCTTCCGCTACGACCACTCGCTGATGCACCGCGACGTCACCCCGTACTACGTGCGGGTCGGCGACTCCTGGACGCCGATCGACTACGACCAGCCCGCCGAGTCGTGGATGAAGCCGCTCGAGCGCGGCGAGGAGACCGACCTCGTCGAGATCCCGGCCAACTGGTACCTCGACGACCTGCCGCCGATGATGTTCATCAAGGGCAGCCCGAACAGCCACGGGTTCGTCAACCCGCGCGACATCGAGCAGCTGTGGCGCGACCAGTTCGACTGGACCCACCGCGAGTGCGACTACGCGGCCTTCACCATGACGATCCACCCCGACGTCTCCGGGCGCCCGCAGGTGCTGATGGCCCTGGAGCGGCTGATCGACCACATCGACGGCCACGACGGGGTGCGCTGGGCGACGTTCGACGAGATCGCGCAGGACTTCGTCGCCCGGAACCCGCGCTCCTGATCATGTGTGGTGCCTGCGGGTCGGGGCGGGTGCGGGCGCCGTGGGAGGACACGGTCGGCCCGCCCGACCGCGCCGCGCCCCGCCGGTTCGCCGCCGCCCTGACCCGCGCGCTCGGGCCCTGGCGGTGGCGGGTGGCGCCGTGGGCCGGGGGCTACACGGTGTCCGGCCCGCAGGGCGCCCTCCCGCCGGCGCACTCCGTCGACGAGATCGTCGCCCGGGCCCGCGCCGCCCGGCCGGGGACGCCGCTCGTGGACACCGCGCCGGCCGACGGCCTCGCCCTCGCCGACGCGGTCGTGCGGGTGGCCGTCACCGCCGCGCAGCGCGGCGGTCCGGTCCTGCTGTGTGGACCGGACCCCGGGCAATCGCGGCGGCTCACGACCCGCGACGGCGTCGCGATCGACGTCGTCCCGCGCGCCGGGACCGCCTGGGCCGTCGGCTGACCTCGCTACCGTGCGGGGCATGAGCGAGGACGGGCTGTTCGAGGTCGAGGCGGCCGAGTCGGCGGCGCCGCCGGCCTCCGCGGGCCCGGACCCCGACCGGCCCGTCACGCGGGGCGTCGTGGAGGACCGGCCCGCGCCGACCAGCGGCGTGGCCGCCCCGCTGGCGGTGCGGATGCGCCCGGCGAGCCTCGACGAGGTCGTCGGCCAGCAGCACCTGCTCGCGCCCGGGGCGCCGCTGCGGCGGCTGGTCGAGGGGGCGGCGCCGGCGTCGGTGCTGCTCCACGGCCCGCCGGGCACGGGCAAGACGACGCTCGCACGCCTCATCTCCCAGGCCACGGGCCGGGCGTTCGAGGCGCTGAGCGCGCTCAACGCGGGGGTGAAGGAGGTGCGCGGGGTCATCGAGGTCGCGCGGCGCCGCCTCGCCGCCGCCGAGCCGCGACGGACCGTGCTGTTCATCGACGAGATCCACCGCTTCTCGCGCACCCAGCAGGACGCGCTGCTCGCGGCCGTCGAGGACCGGGTCGTGCTGCTCGTCGGCGCCACCACCGAGAACCCGAGCTTCTCGGTCGTCGCGCCGCTGCTGTCGCGCTCGCTGGTCCTCGGTCTGCACGCCCTGGACGACGACGCGGTCGGCACCCTGCTCGACCGGGCCGTCGCCGACCCGCGCGGGCTCGGCGGCGCGGTCACGCTGGACCCCGAGGCCCGCGCGCACCTCGTCCGCCTCGCCGCGGGCGACGGGCGGCGGTCGCTGACCGCCCTCGAGGCCGCCGCCGACGCCGTCGGGGGGACGGGCGAGATCACGCTGGCCGACGTCGAGCGGGTCGTCGACGAGGTCGCCGTGCGCTACGACCGGGCGGGCGACCAGCACTACGACGTCATCTCGGCGTTCATCAAGTCGATCCGCGGCTCCGACCCGGACGCCGCCCTGCACTACCTCGCCCGCATGATCGTGGCGGGGGAGGACCCGCGGTTCATCGCCCGGCGCCTCGTCGTGCACGCCAGCGAGGACATCGGGCTCGCCGACCCCACCGCCCTGCCCGCCGCGGTCGCCGCCGCGCAGGCCGTCGCGCTGATCGGGCTGCCCGAGGCGCGCATCAACCTCGCGCAGGTCACCATCCACCTCGCCACCGCGCCGAAGTCGAACGCCGTGATCACCGCGATCGACGAGGCGATGGCCGACGTGCGCCGGGGCGCGGCCGGGCCCGTGCCCCCGCACCTGCGCGACGGGCACTACGCGGGCGCCCAGGCGCAGGGCAACGCCGTCGGCTACGTCTACCCCCACGACGACCGGGCCGGGGTGGTCGCGCAGCAGTACCCGCCGGACGAGCTGGTCGGGCGCGACTACTACCGGCCGGGCGGGCGCGGCGACGAGCGGGACCGGGCGACGCGGCTGGCGCGGCTGCGCGAGGTCGTGCGCGGCACCCAGGGCTGAGGGTGTCGCGGGCGCGCCCCCCGGCCGCCCGCGACACCACCCAGTCTTCGTGGCCAACGGCGCGAGGGTTTCGGAGGACGCGTCCTGGACCGTCCGGCCGCGTCCCGGACAGCGTCCGGACGGCGGCTGTGCAGGGGATGTGCCCGTGACGGATGATCTCGGCGGGTCCGGGGGGACACGGGGACCGGGGGGACATGACGGACGGGGAGACCGCGGGCGGGCCGACGGCGGGCCGCGGAGCGGGGGCCGGCACGGGCGGCAGCGCGGGGGGCACGGGCGGCAGCGGCGACTCGCCCACGCGGTTCTGCACGGACTTCCGCGACGTCCTGCGCGCGCGACGTGTCCTTCCGGCGTGCCGAGGAGCTCTCGGGTTGGGGCAAGTCGACCATCGCGGCCGCGACGCGCGGGCCGGGGCTGCCGAACGCCGACCTCGTCACCGACGTGCTCGCGGCCGTCGGCCTCGACCCCGACGAGGTGGCGGCGTGGCGGGCGCGGCACGCCCGGCTGCGCGACCCCGAGCCGGCGCCCGACGCCCCCATGCCGTCGGCGCCCGTCCCGACCCCGGCGACGCCGCCGGAGCCCGCCCGCCGGTCGACCCGGCGCCGGGTGGAGATCGCGGTCTTCGTCCTGCTCGTCGCGCTCGTGGCGGGCCTCGCGACGGCGCTCGTGCTCGTCCTCGCCGAGCCCGCCCCGCCGGAGCCGCGCACCGTCCTCGTCCAGAACCGGGTCGCGATCGGCCCGGGCGAGCTCGTCGAGGACCGCACGCCGTCGTACCTGTCGGCGCGGCCCGTCGCGTACTGCGCGCGCCAGCCCGGCTGCAAGATCCCCGGCACCGACGTGTGGAGCGGCGCCACCTTCGAGGCCGTCTGCCAGCTCACGGGCGAGGTCATCACCAACGCCGACCTCACCTCGACCAGCATCGGCCAGAACCCCAACGCCGCGGTCTCCGAGGTGTGGCTCGGCGCGCTGGCCCCGGACGGGCGCGTCGGCTACATCTCCGAGGTCTACCTCGCGCCGGCGTACCGCGGTGGACTGGGCCTGCCGCACTGTTGATCTGCGCGACCCGCCGGGTGGGCGAGGGCCCCGGGCCCGCACGGTAGCCTGCCGCCACCTGCGCCAGGTGGCGTCCGCGGTACCCCTCACGGGGGGTGTGGGCGGGCGCCGGACCGGGGACCTGCCACGCACCCAGCACCGAGGAGGAGACCGTGTCGGTCGGCCAGATCGCGGCGATCATCGCGGCGGTGGCGTTCGTGATCCTGGTGGTGCTGCTCGCCATCCCGCTGCTCAAGCTCGGGCGGACGCTGGACGAGGCGACGATCGCGATCCGCAAGGCCCACGAGGGCACCGAGCCGCTGCTCTCGGACGCGAACGTCACGCTCACCTCGGTGAACACCCAGCTCGAGCGCGTCGACGGCGTCACCGCCAGCGCCCAGGCCGTCGCGGCCAACACCAAGGCGCTCACGACGCTGTTCACGGCGACGCTGGGCGGCCCGCTGGTGAAGGTGGCGGCGCTGTCCTACGGGCTGCGCAAGGCCCAGCAGGCCCGCAAGCTCAAGAACGGGCCGCCGGCGAAGAGCAAGTCGAAGCGGAGCGTGCGCGCATGAAGCGTCTCTTCTGGGTCGGCGTCGGCGTCGCGGTCGGCGTCACGGCCACCCGCAAGGTCAACGAGATGACCCAGAAGGCCACGCCGGCGGGCATCGGCACGAGCCTCGGCGAGGGTCTGCGCGAGCTCGGCGCGGGGCTCGGCGCGTTCGGCGCGGAGGTGCGCGCCGGAATGAACGAGCGTGCCGAGGAGCTGTACGCGATGGTGGAGGACACGACCGAGATCCCCGTGCGGCCCGAACCGCCGACGTCGGCCCGTCATGCGCGAGCGCCCCGGCGGGGAGCCTCGCACGCCCGCTGAGGGCCGAGGGGGACACGTCCCCGCGTTCTGCGTCCCACCCGTTTCCGCTCCAGAGCAGGACGACCGTGCAGACCCACGAAATCCGCCGACGTTTCCTCGCCCACTTCGAGAACGCCGGTCACACCCCCGTCCCCAGCGCGTCGCTGATCCTCGACGACCCCACCCTGCTGTTCGTCAACGCGGGGATGGTCCAGTTCAAGCCGTACTTCCTCGGCGACGCCCCGGCCCCGTACGCCACGGCCACGTCGATCCAGAAGTGCGTGCGCACCGGCGACATCGAGAACGTCGGCCACACCACCCGCCACAACACGTTCTTCCAGATGGCGGGCAACTTCTCCTTCGGCGACTACTTCAAGGAAGGCGCGATCCGGCACGCGTGGTCGCTGGTCACCGGGAGCCTCGACGACGGCGGCTTCGGCTTCGACCCCGAGCGCATCTGGGTCACCGTCTACGAGAACGACGACGAGGCCGAGCGCCTGTGGCAGGAGGTCGCCGGCCTGCCGATCGAGCGCATCCAGCGCCGCGACGGCCGCGACAACTACTGGGACATGGGCGTCCCGGGCCCCGGCGGGCCGTGCTCGGAGATCTACTACGACCGCGGCCCCGAGTACGGGGTCGAGGGCGGGCCGGTCGCCGACGAGGACCGCTACCTGGAGATCTGGAACCTCGTCTTCATGCAGGACGTCCGCGGCGCCGAGAGCCCCAAGTACGGGGCCGCGCCGGTGGGCGAGCTGCCGCAGAAGAACATCGACACCGGCCTCGGCGTCGAGCGCGTCGCGTTCCTGCTCCAGGGCGTCGACAACGTCTACGAGACCGACCTGCTGCGCCCGGTCATCGACCGCACCCAGGAGCTCACCGGTCGTCGCTACGGCGTGTCCGAGGCCGACGACGTGCGCTTCCGCGTCATCGCCGACCACGTGCGCACCGCCGCCATGGTCGTCGGCGACGGCGTGACGCCGGGCAACGAGGGCCGCGGCTACGTGCTGCGGCGCCTGCTGCGCCGGGTGGTCCGCAACGCCCGGATCCTCGGGTGCACCGAGCCGGTGCTCGTCGACCTCGTCGGGGTCGTCCGCGACGCGATGGGCCCGTCCTACCCCGAGCTGGTCACCGCCCACGAGCGCATCGCCGCCGTCGTGCGGGCCGAGGAGGAGACCTTCCTCGCCACGCTCGCCACGGGCTCGAAGCTCTTCGACACCGCCGTGGCCGAGACGCGCTCGGGCGGCGGCACCACGATCGCCGGCGCCAGCGCGTTCGCCCTGCACGACACCTACGGCTTCCCCATCGACCTCACCCTGGAGATGGCCGCCGAGCAGGGGCTCCAGGTCGACGAGGGCGCCTTCCGCGCGCTGATGGACGAGCAGCGGGCCCGGGCCAAGGCCGACGCCGCCGCCCGCAAGCAGGGCGGGGCCGACGCCCACGCCTACCGCGAGGTCCTCGAGCGCGCCGGCCTGACGCGGTTCCTCGGCTACGAGCTGCTGCACGCCGACGCCACGATCGTCGGGCTGATCGTCGACGGCGAGTCGGTGTACACCGCCGGCGAGGGCAGCCGCGTCGAGGTGCTGCTGGACCGCACCCCGTTCTACG
This sequence comes from Actinomycetospora straminea, assembly GCF_028737255.1. Classification (GTDB taxonomy): domain Bacteria; phylum Actinomycetota; class Actinomycetes; order Mycobacteriales; family Pseudonocardiaceae; genus Actinomycetospora; species Actinomycetospora straminea. Next base: position 301,850 of record NZ_JAQZAN010000004.1, read on the forward strand.
CCGAGGGCGGCGGGCAGCAGGCCGACACCGGGCGCATCGTCGGCGACGGGTTCGTCGTCGAGGTCGACGACGTCCAGACGCCCGTGCCGGGCCTGGAGACCCACCGCGGCCGGGTGACCCACGGCGAGGCCGTCCGCGACGCCGCCGTGCACCCCGAGGTGGACATCGAGCGCCGGCACGCCATCTCGCGCTCGCACACCGCCACCCACCTCGTGCACGCCGGCATGCGCCGCGCGCTCGGTGACGCCGCCGCGCAGGCCGGGTCGCTCAACGCCCCGGGCCGGCTGCGGTTCGACTTCACCTCGCCCGGCGGGGCCGTGCCGGCGTCGGTGCTCTCCGACGTCGAGGACGAGGTCAACTCGGTGCTGCTCGGCGACGACGAGGTGCGACCGTACGTCACGTCGATGGACGAGGCCCGCCGGCTCGGCGCCATCGCCCTGTTCGGCGAGCGTTACGGCGACGAGGTGCGGATCGTCGACATCGGCGACTACTCCCGCGAGCTCTGCGGCGGCACCCACGTCGGCCGCACCGGGCAGCTCGGCCTGGTCAAGCTCCTCGGCGAGGGCTCGATCGGCTCGGGCGTGCGGCGCGTCGAGGCCCTCGTCGGCATCGACGCCTTCCGGTTCCTGGCCCGCGAGCACGTGCTGGTCAACCAGCTCGCCGAGCAGTTCCGGGCCCAGCCCGACGAGCTGCCCGACCGCATCGCCGGGGTGGTGGACCGGCTGCGCGCCGCCGAGAAGGAGCTCGAGACCATCCGGGCCCGCGAGGTGCTGTCCTCGGCCGGCTCGCTCGTCGACGGCGCCGAGGACGTCGGCGGCATCGCGCTCGTCGCCGCCCGCACGCCCGAGGGCGTCGGCGGCGGGGACCTGCGCTCGCTCGCCGGCGACGTCCGCGGGCGGATGCAGGGCCGGCCCGCCGTCGTGGCCCTCTTCGCCCCCGACGGGGACAAGGTGTCGTTCGTCGTCGCCACCACCGAGGGCGCCCGCGAGCGCGGCCTCGCCGCCGGCGACCTGGTCAAGGCCTTCGCCCCCGCGGTCAACGGACGGGGCGGCGGCAAGCCGGACCTGGCCCAGGGCGGCGGCAGCGGGGTCGCCGGTGTCGACGACGCCATCGCGGCCCTGCGCGCGGAGGTGGCCCGCGCTGGCGGCTGACGGATCGGTGAGCGGTCGGCGTCTCGGGGTGGACGTCGGCAGCGTGCGCGTGGGCGTCGCGCTGTCCGATCCCGGCGGAGTCCTCGCGACACCGCTCGTTACCCTCGATCACGACGGAGCCGGCACCGACCTGGACCGGCTCGTGGCGCTCGTCGACGAGCACGAGGTGGTCGAGGTGGTCGTGGGGCTTCCCCGGACGCTCGCCGGTCGCGACGGCCCGGCCGCGCAGACCGCGCGGGAGTACGCCGAGGCCCTCACGCGCCGTCTGGGCGACCGCGCGGTGCCCGTCGTGCTCTCCGACGAGCGGCTGACCACCGTGAGCGCCACCCGCACGCTCTCGGACCGGGGCGTCAAGGGCCGCAAGCAGCGTCGCGTGATCGACCAGGCCGCCGCCGTCGGCATCCTGCAGGGTCACCTCGACGCCCGTCGGGCGCACCGTGCGCCCGGCCGCCCGGAGGACTCGTGACCGGACGTCACGGCGGGCCCGGCCGACCCGGCCGGCCCGACGGCCGCGCGACCCACCCCGAGCGCCGGCTGGTGCGGATGTCGCCCGCGCCCGCCCGGCCCCGGGTCCGCCGGGTGGCCGGCCATCAGCCGCACCCGCAGCAGCATCCCCAGCAGCAGCACCAGCAGCACCCCTCGCCGCGGCCGGGCCTGCACCCCGACGCCGAGACCGACCGGTACGACGCGGCGGACTGGCGGCGGTCGTTCCCCGGCGACGACGCCGACACCGAGACCACGGCGACGGCGAGCGGCGCCGGCGGTATCGGCATCGGCGGCCCCGACCGTGCCGACCGTGCGGACCGAGCGGACCGTGCCGACCGGCGCGAGGGCGCCGAGGGCGACGCGGCCGACGCGGGATGGCTCCTGGGCGACGACGAGCCGGAGGACGACGTCGCGGAGGCGCAGCGCCGGGATCCCGAGACCGAGGCCGTGCCGGAGGACCGCCGCCCGCGGCGCCGGTGGCTGTGGCCGGCGGTGGCCGGGGTCCTCGTGCTCGCGCTGGTGGGCGGGGTGTTCTTCGCCCGCGACCTGCTGCCGCTGCTCTTCCCGCCCGACTACGAGGGGCCGGGGACGGGCCGGGTCGTCGTCGAGGTCGCCGACGGGTCGTCCACCCGCGCGATCGGTGAGGAGCTCGTCAGCGCGGGGGTGGTCGCGTCGTCGCGGGCGTTCGGCGACGCCGCCGAGGAGGACCCGAACGGGCGCGGCATCCAGCCCGGCTTCTACGAGCTGCGCCGCCAGATGTCCGCGGCCGGCGCCGTCGACGCCCTGCTCGACCCCGCCAGCCGCGTCGGGCGCCTGGAGATCCGCAGCGGCACCCAGCTCGACGACACCGTGGGTGCAGGCACCTCGACCGTGCCCGGCGTGCTGTCGGCGATCTCGCGCGCCACGTGCACCGTCGACGACGCGGGCGCGGAGCGGTGCGCGAGCGTCGACGACCTGCGCGCGGCGATGGCCGAGACCGACCCCGCCGAGCTCGGGGTGCCGACCTGGGCGCTCGAGGGCGTGCGGCGCGCCGAGCCGACCCGGCGCCTCGAGGGCCTGCTCGCCCCGGGCACCTACGACATCGCGCCGGGCACCGGGGCGCGCGAGGCGCTCACCGCCGTCGTGCAGGCATCCGCGCCGCGATTGGAGGCCGGCGGGCTGGTGGCGGACGCCGAGGCCGCGGGGGTGACCCCGTACGACGCGCTGATCGTCGCGTCGCTGGCCGAGCGCGAGGGTGTGCCCGCCGATTTCGCTAAGGTCACGCGGGTCATCGTCAACCGGCTCGCGGTGCCGATGCGCCTCCAGTTCGACTCGACGGTGAACTACCCGCTCGACCGTCAGACCCTCCTGACCAGCCCGTACGACCGCGCCCGCCCCGGCCCGTACAACACGTACCTCAACCTCGGGTTGACCCCGACCCCCATCGGCGCGGTCAGCCCCGAGGCGCTGCGGGCGGCCCTGGCACCGACGCCGGGGCCGTGGGTGTACTTCGTGAAGTGCCAGACCGACGGCATCTCGTGCTTCGCCGTCACGCCCGAGGAGCACGACGCCAACCGGCGCCTGGCCCAGGCACGCGGGGTCTACTAGGTGCGCGCGGCGGTCCTCGGCTCGCCGGTGGCCCACTCGCGCTCGCCGGTGCTGCACCGCGCGGCGTACGCGGCGCTCGGGCTCGACGGCTGGACCTACGAGGCGATCGAGTGCACCGCCGAGGACCTGCCGGCCTTCGTGCGCGGGCTCGACGCGTCGTGGGCGGGGCTGTCGGTGACGATGCCGGGCAAGCGGGCGGCGCTGGAGACGGCGACCGTCGTCTCGGCGCGCGCGTCGCGCGTCGGGGTCGCGAACACGCTCGTGCGCCGCGAGGGCGGCTGGGCGGCGGACTGCACCGACGTCGACGGCGTCGCCGGCGCCCTGCGCGCCGCCGGGGTGCGCCCGGTCCCGTCGATCGCCGCGGGGACGGCCGACGTCGTGGTGCTGGGCAGCGGGGCGACGGCGTCGGCGGCGCTGGGCGGCGTCTACGAGGTGGGCTCGGAGGCGGTCACGCTCGTCGTGCGCGACGAGGTCCGGGCCGCCGGGACGTTGGAGGTGGCCCGCGCGCACGGGTTCATGCGCCGCGCGGTGACGTGGCCCGACCTCGAGCCCGCCGACCTGTCGCGGGCCAAGGCGCTGGTCAACACCACGCCCGCCGGGAGCATCGACGCCGACCTCGCGACCTGGATCGTGGCGGCGCTCCCGGAGTGGGCGGTGGTCCTCGACGCGGTCTACCACCCCTGGCCCACGCCCCTGGCCGCCGCGGCCGCCGTGCGCGGCCTGTCGGTGGCCACGGGCCTGGACATGCTGTTGCACCAGGCCTTCGGGCAGGTCGAGCAGTTCACCGGCCTCCCGGCGCCGCGGGAGGCGATGCACGAGGCCCTCGGCGCGACGGCGGACCTGGCGCTGCTGCCGCTACCGGCCTGAGGGGCGAGGTCGGGGAGCTGCCCCGGTGCGGGCTGCCGGCGACCTATGCCCGTGATCGCGTCGAGATCGACGCACGCGGACGTGCTGGGCCGATGCCTCGGGGCGGGTGCCGGTGTATTCGTCGGGGACCTATGCCCATGATCGCGTCGAGACGGACACGCCGCGACCCGCGTCGGCGTCTGCCCGTCGTCCATGACCTGAGCCGGTGATCGCGGCGAGATCGACGAGCGAGGACGGTGCCGGTGTCTCCGCTCCGCGCGGGACCTATACCCATGATCTCGTCGAGACCGACGAACGCGGACGACGCCGGACCGACGCTCGGCAGGCGGTGCCGGTGTCGCCGCGCGGGACCTCTGTCCATGATCTCGTCGAGACCGACGGCCGAGCGCGCAGCCGCGAGCCGGTGCCGGCTCGTGCTCGCCGCTGACGAGGTCCCTCTCGACCGCCGGCGTCGTCCGCGCCGGTCCCGCGTGACGCCCCGCGTGCCGGTCGCGAGCGCTGGACTTAAGGCACGAGCCGCTGCGGGTGCCGACCCCCTCCGACCGCTCGCCCCGCTGCGCAGCTCGCGATGCCAGTCGCTGGCGCCGACCTGCTCGTCGTCGTGGGGCGACCCTTCACCGGGGGCGTGGGGCTCGCCGCCGCCCCCGCGGTCGTCGTCGCTCCCGCCGCGATCACGCTCGTCGGTCGTTTGCGACGGCACGAGGAATTGCCTGGCACAGCGGATCACCTCGACGTCGGTCTCGATGCGATCTTGGGTTGGCTCGTCCTGGTCGGGTTCCGGAGCACGCAGCGATCGGGAGGTCGAGAACCTCCGCCCGTCGGAGCGACCCGAGCCTGCGCTTGTTCAGTGCTGGCGGACGAGGCCGCTCACGGTCGGCCGTTCCGTCGGCGAGGCTCGACGTCGTTCTCGGTGCGATCTTGGGCGTAGCTCGTCCGGGGTCGGTCCCGGAGCCCATGCGGATCGGGGAGGCCGAGAACGCCCGTCGGAGCGACTCGAGCTGGCGCCGGTCAGTGCTGGCGGACGAGGCCGCTCACGGTCGGCCGTCTCGTCGGCGACGCTCGGCGTCGTTCTCGATGCGATCTTGAGCATAGCTCGTCTGTGGTCGGTCCCGGACCCACGCGCGGGTAGGCAGGTCGAGAACCTCCGCCCGTCGGAGCGACCCGAGCCGGCGCCGGTTCAGTGCTGACGGCGGACGAGGCCGCTCACGGTCGGCCGTTCCGTCGGCGACGCTCGGCGTCGTTCTCGATGCGATCTTGAGCATAGCTCGTCCGAGGTCGGTCCGGGACCCACGCAGGGGTCGTGAGGTCGAGAACGCCCGCCGGCCGGCGCGACCCGCGAGGGATCGGGACGGCGGGCCAAGCGCGCCGGAGCACCGCACGGGTGCGAAGCGCAGTTCCCATCCACCGGATGCGTCCACAGGCGAACGGAGCAGCGCGTGACCGCGCGGACGGGTCGCGCGCAGGCTCGGATCCATGACGACAGTGCTGGTGGCCGCGGTCGGCGGCGGTGGGGCGGGAGCCCTGGGCGGCGTCGGGGTCCGGGCGGCGCTGGCGGGGATGCGGCGTGGCGCGCTGGTCGCGTGGTGGCGGTGCAGCGGGGCGCTCGCGGCGCTGTGGGCGGTGGCGGCCGCCCTCGTCGGGGCCGGGGCCGTCCCCGCCGCGTGGCTCCCGTCCTGGCTGGTGCTCGGCGCGCTGGCGGTGGCCGGGAGCGCGGTCGACCTCGCCGCGCACCGCCTGCCCGACGTCCTCACTGGGCCCGCCGCCGGCGTCTCGCTCCTCGGCCTGCTCCCGCTCGGACCCGCGTCGACGGCGACGGGCGCGGCCGGCGCGCTCCTGCTCGGCGGGGCCTTCGCGGCCGTGCACCTCGCCGTCCCGGGCGCTCTCGGCGCCGGTGACGTCAAGCTCGCCCCGGCGCTCGGCGCGCCCCTCGCGGCGGCGTCGCCGACGGCCCCGGTGGTCGCGGTCGTGCTGGCCGCGGTGGGGGTCCTGGTCCTGGCGTCGGCACGCCGCGCGCACCGCGTCCCGTTCGGTCCTCCGCTGCTGCTCGCGGCCTGGGTCGTGCTCACCGTGAGCCTGACCGCCGGGTGGACACCGTGATCGCGGCGTCGTGGAACGATGGGCCCGTGTTGCGGTGGTTGACGGCAGGCGAGTCGCACGGGGCGGCGCTCACGGCGGTGCTCGAGGGCATGGTCGCGGGCGTGTCGGTGAGCTCGAAGGAGGTGTCGGCGGAGCTCGCGCGGCGGCGCCTGGGCTACGGGCGCGGCGCGCGGATGGCGTTCGAGGCCGACGAGATCGAGATCTCCGGCGGCCTGCGCCACGGTGTGACGCTCGGCAGCCCGGTGGCGATCCGGATCGCGAACTCCGAGTGGCCCAAGTGGGAGACGGTCATGTCGGCCGACCCCGTCGACCCCGGTCTGATCGAGGGGCGCGCCCGCAACGCGCCGCTGACCCGTCCTCGCCCGGGACACGCCGACCTCGCCGGCATGACCAAGTTCGCCTTCGACGAGGCCCGCCCGGTGCTCGAGCGCGCCAGCGCCCGCGAGACGGCGGCCAAGGTCGCGCTCGGTGCGGTCGCCAAGGCGTTCCTCGCCCAGGCGCTCGGGGTCGAGGTGCTCTCGCACGTGGTCAGCCTCGGCACCGCCGACGCGACGCCCGGCGCGATCCCGCTGCCGGGCGACGGCGAGCGCATCGACGCCTCGCCGGTGCGCGCGGTCGACGAGGCCTCGACCGCGGCGATGGTGGCGGAGGTCGACGCCGCCAAGGAGGACGGCGACACCCTGGGCGGCGTGGTCGAGGTCGTCGCCCACGGCCTGCCTGTGGGGCTCGGCTCCTACGTCCAGGCCGACCGGCGCCTCGACGCCCGCCTGGCCGGCGCCCTCATGGGCATCCAGGCGATGAAGGGCGTCGAGATCGGCGACGGGTTCACCACCGCCCGCCGCCGGGGCTCGCAGGCCCACGACGAGATGCACCTCGCCGCGCCCGGCATCAGCCGCGCCTCCAACCGCGCCGGCGGCATCGAGGGCGGCATGACCAACGGCGAGCCGCTGCGCGCCCGCGTGGCCATGAAGCCGATCTCGACCGTGCCCCGCGCGCTGGCCACGGTCGACACCGCCACCGGCGAGGCCGCCACCGCCCACCACCAGCGTTCCGACGTGTGCGCGGTGCCCGCGGCCGGGGTCGTCGCCGAGGCCCTGGTCGCGCTCGTGCTCGCCGACGCCGCCCTGGAGAAGTTCGGCGGCGACTCGCTGCGCGAGACCACCCGGAACCTCGAGGCCTACCGAGGCGCCATCGACCCGCACCTGCTGCGGAGCGAGCCGTGAGCCCCGTCGTGGTCCTCGTCGGGCCGCCCGGTGCCGGGAAGTCGACGGTGGGGGAGCGGCTGGCGGCCCGCCTCGGCGTGCCCTTCACCGACAGCGACTCGATCATCGAGGCCCGCGAGGGCCGGGCGATCAGCGACATCTTCCTCACCGACGGCGAGCCCGCGTTCCGGGCGATGGAGCGCGAGGCGGTCGCGACCGCGCTGGTCGAGCACGACGGCGTCCTCGCCCTCGGCGGCGGCGCCCCGATGACCGAGGGCGTGCGCGCCGACCTCGAGGGCCACCCCGTGGTCTTCCTCGCGGTCGGGCTCGCCGCCGGCGTGCGCCGGGTCGGCCTGTCGACGGCGCGCCCGCTGCTCGCCGGCGTCAACCCGCGCGCCACCTTCTCGGCGCTGCTGCAGGAGCGCCTGCCGGTCTACCGTGCCGTCGCCCGCCACGAGATCGCCACCGACGACCTCGAGCCCGACGCCGTCGTCGACGCCGTGCTCGCCGCCCTCACGCCGGAGGCCGACCGTGCCCGCGGGTAGCGCCACCGAGCAGCACATCCACGTCGCGACCGCCGCCCCGTACGACGTGGTCGTCGGCCGCGGGGTGACCGGCGCGGTCGCCGAGACGCTCGCCGGCACCGCGACCGTCGTCGTCTGCCACCAGCCCGCCGTCGCCGGGACCGCCGGCGCGGTCCAGGAGGCCCTCGAGGCGCAGGGCACCCGCGTCCACCTCCTCGCCCTGCCCGAGAGCGAGGACGGCAAGGACCTCGCCACCGCCGGGCGCTGCTGGGAGGAGCTCGGGCGCCTCGGCGTCACCCGCTCCGACGCACTCGTGGCCGTCGGCGGGGGAGCGGCGACCGACCTCGTCGGCTTCGTCGCCGCGTGCTGGATGCGCGGCGTCCGCGTGGTCCACGTGCCGACGACGCTGCTGGCGATGGTCGACGCCGCGGTCGGCGGCAAGACCGGCATCAACACCGCCGCCGGCAAGAATCTGGTCGGCGCGTTCCACGAGCCCGCCGCCGTGGTGGCCGACCTCGACAGCCTCACCACCGTCATCCGCCCCGAGCTCGCCGCCGGGATGGCCGAGGTGATCAAGACGGGGTTCATCGCCGACCCCGCGATCCTCGAGCTCGTCGAGGCCGACCCGGCCGCCGCGCTGGACCCGGCCGGCGACGCGCTCGGCGAGCTCGTGGTGCGCTCCATCCGGGTCAAGGCCGACGTCGTGGCCACCGACCTGCGCGAGTCGCACCTGCGCGAGATCCTCAACTACGGGCACACCCTGGGCCACGCCGTCGAGCGCCGCGAGCGCTACCGGTGGCGCCACGGCGAGGCGGTGTCGGTGGGCCTGGTGTTCGCCGCCGAGCTGGCCCGGCGCGCCGGGCGCCTCGACGACGCCACCGCCGACCGGCACGCCGCCACCCTGCGGGCGGTCGAGCTCCCGACGACCTACCCCGCCGACGCGTTCGACGAGCTCGTCGACACCATGCGCCTGGACAAGAAGTCGCGGGGCGCGCTGCTGCGCTTCGTCGTGCTCGACGGGCTCGGCAACCCCGGCCGGCTCGAGGGCCCCGACCCGGCGGACCTCGCCGCCGCCTACGCGGCGCTGGCGAGCTGACGAGGCGGGACGCAGGCAGGACGCAGGCGCGGACGCCTCAGCTCTTCGGCCGCCGCAGCCCGAACTTGCGTCGCGGGCCCCGCTCCGTCTCGGCGGGCTCGGCCGGTTCGCCGCCGCCGCGATGGCCCCGGTCGTCCAGGTCCGAGGCGTCCACCGCGGGCTGGCTGCCGGTCGGGTCGAGCGGGCCGCCCGGGCGCGGGAACGCGGGCAGGACCGCCACCACCGGCGGCTCCATCGACTCGGGGACGTCGGCGGACCGACCCGCCGACCCCAACCCCGTCGAGCCGTGCCCCGCCGGATCCGGCCCGAACGGCGACGACACGTCGCCACCAGCCGGACGGACCGTCGACACCCGCCGCTGGCCGGCCAGGCGCGGCGCCTCCGGCATCCGCTCCCGCTCGGCGATCTCGGGACCCGCGACCTCGGGGCCCGCGACCCCGGGACCTCCGACCCCGGGACCTCCGGCCCCCGAACCCGCCACCTCGACACCCGCCGGCACCCGCTCCGGCGAGCGCCGCCGCGGCGTGCGCACACCCGCCACCGCCGGCTCGGCCGGGCGGGCGGTGGTCGGGACGACGCCCACGCGCGCCGCGGCGCGGGCGGCCGAGGGGGCGCGGGGGTCGGGCATGACGTCGGCGCGGTCGAGCGCCGCCTGGGCGGCGACGGCGTCGTCGTCGGCGTCGAGCATCGGGTCGTCGGCGCCCTCGCCGTGGCGGCGCATCGACAGCCAGCCCAGCCGGGACCCGACGAACACCGCGGCGAGGATCAGCAGCGCGGTGAACGACGCCCGCCCGACGAGCGCCGACTGGAGGTCGGCCACGCCGGTGTCGTCGACGAACAGGGCGAGCAGGATCCAGCTCAGCAGTCCGGCACTCGGCGCCGTGGCCAGCGCGGCGAAGAACCAGGTCCACTCCGGCGGTCGCCGGTCGAGCACGATCTCCGCGCCCACCCAAGCGATCACGATCGCCGCGACGACCAGGAGCAACAGGACGCTCCAGAGCCGCAGCATGTCGGGTGACCAGGACCGCAGGGCCACGAACGCCGCCTGCGCGACGCCGAACACGGGGGTCAGCACGAGCGCGCGCAGAGCCCAGGGACGCAACCGGACCGAGGCGGGGAGCACACGGACACCGTACGACCCGCCCTCTTCTACGCTGACGGGTGTGGAGCCCACCCGTCCGGAGCGCGCGCCCGGCGGGCACGCGCGGCGCCGTGACGCGCTGCGCCGGCTCCTGCGCGAGGCCGGTCTGGACGCGCTGCTCGTCACCGATCTGGTCAACGTCCGCTACCTGACCGGCTTCACCGGCTCGAACGCGGCGCTGCTGGTCCACGCCGACGACGAGGCCGACCGCGGCGAGGACCGCACGGTGCTCGCCACCGACGGCCGCTACACCACCCAGGCCGCCGCCCAGACCCCCGACCTCCCGGTCCTCGTCGAGCGGGCGTGCGCCCCGGCCCTGCTGCGCCGCGGCGAGGGCAGGGCCGGCACCGTCGGCTTCGACAGCGCCCACGTCACCGTCGACGGGCACGCCGACCTGCTCACGGTGCTGGAGCACGGCGAGCTGCGGCGTGCGCCGGGCCTCGTCGAGACCCTGCGAGCGGTCAAGGACGCCGGCGAGGTCGACGCGCTGCGCCAGGCGTGCGCGGCCGCGGACGTCGCGCTGGTCGGGATGATCACGGCCGGCGGCCTGGCCCCCGGGCGCACCGAGCGCGAGGTGGCCCGCGACCTCGAGGAGCGCATGCGCGAGGCCGGCGCGGAGGGGCCCTCGTTCGACTCGATCGTCGCGGCCGGCGCCCACGCCGCGATCCCGCACCACCGCCCCACCGACGCGCCGCTGGCCGACGGCGACCTGCTGACCATGGACTTCGGCGCGCTCGTCGACGGCTACCACTCCGACATGACCCGCACGGTCCTCATCGGCGCCCCCGAGGACTGGCAGCGCGACCTCCACGCCCTCGTCGCCGAGGCGGCCGCGGCCGGGCGCGCGGCGCTGGCCCCGGGCGTCGCCACCCGCGACGTCGACGCCGCGGCGCGCGACGTCATCACCGCGGCGGGGTTCGGCGAGCACTTCGTGCACGGTCTCGGCCACGGCGTCGGGCTCGTCATCCACGAGGCTCCGGCGGTGTCCGCGACCGCGACCGCTACCCTGGAGACGGGCATGACGGTCACCGTCGAGCCGGGGGTGTACCTGGCCGGGCGGGGCGGGGTCCGGATCGAGGACACGCTCGTCGTCACCGACGACGGTGCCGTGCCCCTCACGCAGAGCCCCCGGGATCTCGAGTTCCGGGACGACCCGTAGGAGAGAGCGCTCCCGTGGCGACGACGAACGACCTGAAGAACGGCCTCGTGCTGCGGATCGACGGCAACCTCTGGACCGTCACCGAGTTCCAGCACGTCAAGCCCGGCAAGGGCGGGGCCTTCGTCCGCACGACGCTGAAGAACGTCATGACCGGCAAGGTCGTCGACAAGACCTTCAACGCGGGCACCAAGGTCGAGACCGCGAACGTCGACCGGCGCGACATGACCTACCTCTACCGCGACGGCGACGACTTCATCTTCATGGACGCCGCCGACTACGAGCAGGTGCCGGTGAACGCCGCGACCGTCGGCGACCAGTCCCGCTTCCTCCTGGAGAACCAGGAGGTGCAGGTGTCGTTCAACGACGGCGCGCCGCTCTACATCGAGCTCCCGGCCTCGGTCGAGCTCGAGATCACCCACACCGACCCGGGCGTGCAGGGCGACCGTTCGACCGGCGGCACGAAGCCGGCCACGGTGTCGACGGGCGCGGAGATCCAGGTCCCGCTGTTCCTCGAGACGGGCACCAAGGTCAAGGTCGACACCCGCGACGGCCGCTACCTGGGTCGCGTGAGCAGCTAGGTGACACGCAGCGGAGCCGAGCCCCGCAAGGGCTCCCGCTCGAAGGCCCGCAAGCGGGCCCTCGACATCCTCTTCGAGTCCGAGGCCCGGGGCGAGGACGCCCAGGAAGTCCTCGCCCGGCGCATCGCGGGCGCCGACGCGCCGCCGGTGTCGGACTTCGCCGCCTCGCTGGTCGAGGGCGTCGTCGCGCACCGCGACGAGATCGACGAGGTCATCGCGTCGTACTCGCGGGGCTGGACGATGGCGCGCATGCCGGCGGTCGACCGGATGATCCTGCGGATCGGGGTGTTCGAGATCCGCTGGTCGGAGGACGTGCCCGACCCGGTCGCCATCGACGAGGCCATCGACCTCGCCCGCGAGCTGTCGACCGACGACTCGCCGCGGTTCGTCAACGGGGTGCTGGCGGGGGTGTCGTCGGGGCGTCCGGGCACGGTGGCGCCGCCGAGCCCCGACCGCGTCGAGGTCCCGGCGGGCGTCGAGCTGGCGCCGGCGGACGAGCAGGCGCCCGCCGACGACGAGCCGCGCGAGGGGTGACCGGCGCGCGCGAACGGGGCGTTCGTGCGCGTAGAAGCAGCGAACAGCGCGTTCGCTGCGTCGTGGCAGCCCCTACTCGTCCATCGCCCGGGCGACGCGCGCCTCGGGCGGCAGGACACCCCAGTCCACGAGCTGGTCGGACAGCTCACCCGGGCTCATGTCGTAGATGATCGCGAGCGAGCGCAGGTCCTCGTTGCGGATCGAGAGGACCTTGCCGTTGTAGTCGCCGCGCTGGCTCTGGATCGCCGCCGCGTAGCGGGCGAGCGGCCCGGCCTTCTCGGCGGGCAGCTGCTGCAGCCGCTCGAGGTTGATGACGATCTTGGCGGCCGGCTCCGACCCGGAGGGCACGCGGCCCTCGGGCAGCAGCTCGGCCACGGGGACGCCGTAGAAGTCGGCGAGCTCGGCGAGCTTCTGCACGGTCACGGCGCGGTCGCCGCGCTCGTACGACCCGACCACGACGGCCTTCCACCGGCCGCCCGACTTCTGCTCGACGCCGTGCAGCGACAGACCCTGCTGCTGGCGGATGCCCCGGAGCTTGGACCCCAGCGCCTTCGCGTAGTCACCCATCTGGCGGACACCCCGTCCTCTCGCGTCGCCCGGCTCGCCCCGCCCGTGCACCCAGCGAAGTCGATACGGAGAGTGATGATGCGCCCCGGGTCGTCGCATGGTCAAGCCGAGGATCGGGCGGATCGTCGCCGGTGTGGCTCTCGGCACTCCGTCCGGGCACGGACCACGGCGCGTAGTGCCTCGGTCGGAGCAGGGCGACGACGAGGGTCACACGGGCGCCCGGAGATCGGCGCGTCGTCGCTGATAGTGTCGGAGACAGTCCTGACCGACATCCTTTAAGAGCCGTCCGGCGAGGCGGAGAAGGAGGGTCGCCCGCGTGCCGTCACGGCGTCGCGGCGCATCCGGGTCGGGTGGCGCGAGTGCCGAGGGTGAGCGCGAGCTCCTGTCGGCGGCCGATCTCGCGCGCACCGTGGCCCGCGTCGCCCACGAGATCATCGAACGCACCGCCCCCGATGGCGGTACCGCTCCGGTCGTCCTGCTGGGCCTGCCGACCCGCGGCACCTACCTCGCGCGCCGGCTCGCCGAGCGCATCGGCGAGATCACCGGGGCCGTGGTGCCGACCGGCACCCTCGACCCCACCCTCTACCGCGACGACCTGCGGCTGCGTCCCACCCGCGCGCTCGCGGAGACCGAGCTGCCGCCGGGCGGCATCGACGACGCGGTGGTCGTGCTCGTCGACGACGTCCTGTTCTCCGGGCGCACGGTGCGCGCGGCGCTCGACGCCCTGCGCGACCACGGCCGCCCGCGCGCGGTCCAGCTCGCGGTCCTCGTCGACCGCGGCCACCGCGAGCTGCCGATCCGCGCGGACTACGTCGGCAAGAACGTGCCGACCAACCGGTCCGAGGACGTGGCCGTGCGCCTGGTCGAGGTCGACGGCGAGGACGGGGTGAGCCTGCGATGAGCACGAGCACCGGGATCGGCCTGCGCCACCTGCTCTCCACCGAGGGGCTGCGCCGCGAGCAGGCCGAGGCCCTCCTCGACACGGCCGCGGGCATGGAGCAGGCGCTGACCGGCCGCGCGGTGCGCAAGCTGCCGACGCTGCGCGGGCGCACGGTCGTCACCCTCTTCTACGAGAACTCCACCCGCACCCGCGTGTCGTTCGAGGTCGCGGGCAAGTGGATGAGCGCCGACACGATCAACGTCAGCGCCTCCGCCAGCTCGGTCAGCAAGGGCGAGTCCCTGCGCGACACCGCCGCGACGCTCGGGGCCGCGGGCGCCGACTGCCTGATCGTGCGCCACCCCGCCTCGGGCGCGCCGCACCGCATCGCCGCCTGGCTCGACCGCGTCGGGCACTCCCACCTGGGGGGCGAGGGCCACGTCGCGGTGGTCAACGCCGGCGACGGCACCCACGAGCACCCGACCCAGGCGCTGCTCGACGCCGCGACCCTGCGCGGGCGGCTCGGGCGGATCGAGGGCGCGCACGTCGCGATCGTCGGCGACGTCCTGCACAGCCGCGTCGCGCGCTCCAACGCCCACCTGCTCGCCACCCTCGGCGCGCGGGTGACGCTGGTGTCGCCGCCGACGCTGCTGCCGGTCGGGGTCGGCGACTGGCCGGTCACGACCTCCCACGACCTCGACGCGACGATCGCGACCGGTCCCGACGCCGTGATGATGCTGCGCGTGCAGGCCGAGCGCATGCACGGCGCCTTCTTCCCCTCGGCGCGCGAGTACGCGGTGCGCTTCGGGCTCTCGCAGCAGCGCGCCGACCGGCTGCCCGACCACGCCGTCGTCCTGCACCCGGGGCCGGCGGTGCGGGGCATGGAGATCGCGAGCTCGGTCGCCGACTCGGGCCGGGCCGCCATCGCCGAGCAGGTCACCGCCGGGGTCCACGTGCGGATGGCCGTGCTCTACCACCTGCTGGCCGGAGAGGACGTGGCGTGAGCACCACGAGGATCGCGGGCGTCCGCCCCTACGGCGAGGACCCCACCGACCTGTACGTCCGCGACGGGGTCCTCGCGGAACCGGTGGACGACCCCGACGAGATCGTCGACGCCGGCGGGCTGATCGCCCTGCCCGGCCTGGTCGACCTGCACACGCACCTGCGCGAGCCCGGCGGCGAGGAGGCCGAGACCGTCGCCACCGGCTCGGCGGCCGCGGCCCTCGGCGGCTACACCGCGGTGTTCGCGATGCCCAACACCGACCCGGTGGCCGACTCGCCGGTCGTCGTCGAGCACGTGTGGCGGCGCGGGCGCGAGGTCGGGCTGGTCGACGTCCACCCGGTCGGCGCGGTCACCGTCGGGCTCGGCGGGGAGCGCCTCGCCGAGATGGGCATGATGGCGGCCTCGCCCGCCGGGGTGCGGATGTTCTCCGACGACGGGCGCTGCGTGAACGACCCGCTGGTGATGCGCCGGGCGCTCGAGTACGCCCGCGCGCTCGACGCCGTCGTCGCCCAGCACGCCGAGGACCACCGGCTCACGGTCGGCGCCCAGGCGCACGAGGGCCCGGTCGCGGCGCGCCTCGGGCTCGCGGGGTGGGACCCGACGGCCGAGGAGTCGATCGTCGCCCGCGACGTCATGCTCGCCGCGACGGCGGGCGCGCGCCTGCACGTCTGCCACCTCTCGACGGCCCGGTCGGCGGCGGTCCTGCGGTGGGCGCGCGAGCACTACGAGGTGCGCGTGTCCGCCGAGGTCACGCCCCACCACCTGCTGCTCACCGACACCGCGGTGCAGGACTACGACCCGGTGCACAAGGTCAACCCGCCGCTGCGCCCGGCGGCGGACACCGAGGCGCTGCGCCGGGCGCTCGCCGACGGCACCGTCGACTGCGTCGCCACCGACCACGCGCCGCACGCGGTGGAGGCCAAGGACTGCGAGTGGTCAGCGGCGCGGCCCGGCATGCTGGGGCTGCAGACCGCGCTGCCGGTGGTGGTGACGACGATGGTCGCCACGGGCCTGCTCGACTGGCGCGGCGTGGCGCGCGTGTGCAGCGAGGCACCGGCGCGCATCGCGGGGCTGACCGACCAGGGGCGTCCGCTGACGCCCGGGGAGCCCGCGAACCTCGCGCTCGTCGACCCGGACGCCGCGTGGACGGTGCGCGGCGCGGAGCTCGCCAGCCGGGCGGACAACACCCCGTACGAGGGGATGGAGATGCCGGTGTCCGTGGTGCACACCATGCTGCGGGGCCGGTGGACGGTGCGGGACGGCAAGGTGCAGGACGGAGAGGTGCAGGGACATGGATGAGGCCGTGCTCGTGCTGGAGGACGGCAGCGTCCACCGCGGCGAGGCCTTCGGCGCCCGCGGGCGCACGCTGGGCGAGGCGGTGTTCGCCACCGGGATGACCGGCTACCAGGAGACGCTGACCGACCCCAGCTACCACCGGCAGATCGTCGTGGCCACGGCGCCGCACATCGGCAACACCGGGTGGAACGACGAGGACGACGAGTCCGCGCGCATCCAGGTCGCCGGCTACGTCGTGCGCGACCCGGCCCGGCGCCCGTCGAACTGGCGCTCCCAGCGCGACCTGGCCGAGGAGCTCGCCCGCCAGGGCGTGGTCGGGCTCGCCGGCGTCGACACCCGGGCGATCACGCGGCGGCTGCGCGAGGCCGGCTCGATGCGCGCCGGCATCTTCTCCGGCGACGCGCTGGCCGACGCGACGTCGATGCGCGCCGAGGTGCTCGACAGCCCGGCGATGACGGGCGCGGACCTCGCGGGCGCGGTGACGACGGGCGAGGCCTACACGGTCCCGGCGGTCGGCGAGACCCGCTTCCGCGTGGCGGCGCTGGACCTCGGCATCAAGGCGAACACGCCGCGGATGCTCGCCGAGCGCGGCATCGAGACCCGCGTGCTGCCCTCGACCGCGACGATCGACGAGCTCCTCGACGGCGCGCCGGACGGGGTGTTCCTCTCCAACGGCCCGGGCGACCCGGCGACGGCGGTGCACGCCGTCGACCTCACCGCGGAGGTCCTGCGCCGCGAGGTGCCGCTGTTCGGCATCTGCTTCGGCAACCAGATCCTCTCCCGCGCCCTGGGCCTGGAGACGTACAAGATGCGCTACGGCCACCGGGGGATCAACATCCCGGTCGTCGACCACACCACCGGCACAGTCGCGATCACGAGCCAGAACCACGGCTTCGCGGTGGCGGGGGAGCCGGGCGCGCGGGTGGGCTCGCCCGCCGGCACGGTGCACCTGAGCCACTCGTGCCCGAACGACGGCACCGTCGAGGGCGTGACCTGCGAGGACGTGCCCGCGTTCAGCGTGCAGTACCACCCGGAGGCGGCGGCCGGTCCGCACGACGCCGCGGGCCTCTTCGACCGGTTCGCGGACCTGATGGGGAAGAACTGATGCCGCGCCGCGACGACATCCACCACGTCCTGGTCATCGGCTCCGGGCCGATCGTCATCGGGCAGGCCGCCGAGTTCGACTACTCGGGCACCCAGGCGTGCCGCGTGCTGCGGGAGGAGGGCCTGCGCGTCTCGCTGGTCAACTCCAACCCCGCGACGATCATGACCGACCCGGAGATCGCCGACGCCACCTACGTCGAGCCGATCACCGTCGAGCACGTCACCAAGGTCATCGAGGCCGAGCGTCCGGACGCCCTGCTCGCCACCCTCGGCGGCCAGACGGCCCTGAACACCGCGATCGCCCTGCACGACGCCGGCGTGCTCGAGCGCCACGGCGTCGAGCTGATCGGCGCGGACATCGACGCGATCCAGCGCGGCGAGGACCGGCTGAAGTTCAAGGAGATCGTCCGCTCGATCGGCGGCGACGTCCCGCGCAGCGAGGTCTGCCACTCGATGGACGAGGTGCGCGCGACCGTCGCCGAGGTCGGGCTGCCCGTCGTCATCCGGCCCAGCTTCACCATGGGCGGGCTCGGCTCCGGCCTGGCGTACACCCACGACGAGCTCGAGCGCCTGGCCGGCACGGGCCTCGCCGCGAGCCCGGTGCACGAGGTGCTCATCGAGGAGTCGGTGCTCGGCTGGAAGGAGTTCGAGCTCGAGCTCATGCGCGACGGCAAGGACAACGTCGTCGTCGTGTGCTCGATCGAGAACATCGACCCGATGGGCGTGCACACCGGCGACTCGGTGACCGTCGCGCCGGCGATGACGCTGACCGACCGCGAGTACCAGGTCATGCGCGACACCGGCATCGCCGTACTGCGCGAGGTGGGCGTCGAGACCGGCGGCTGCAACATCCAGTTCGCCATCCACCCGACCACCGGGCGCCTGGTCGTCATCGAGATGAACCCGCGCGTCTCGCGCTCGTCGGCGCTGGCGTCCAAGGCCACCGGCTTCCCGATCGCGAAGATCGCCGCGCGGCTGGCCGTCGGCTACACCCTCGACGAGATCACCAACGACATCACCGGCGAGACCCCGGCGAGCTTCGAGCCGACGCTTGACTACGTCGTGGTCAAGGTGCCGCGGTTCGCGTTCGAGAAGTTCCCGGGTGCCGACCCGACGCTGACCACGACGATGAAGTCGGTCGGCGAGGCGATGGCGCTGGGCCGCAGCTTCCCGGAGGCGCTGAACAAGGCGCTGCGCTCGGCGGAGACCGCGGCGCTGAGCTTCTGGACGACGCCGGACCCGGGCGACGAGACGGTGGACGAGGCGCTGCACCAGGCGTCGCTGCCCCGCGACGGGCGGCTCTACGCCGTCGAGCGCGCGCTGCGCCGGGGCGCGAGCGTCGCGCAGGTCAGCGAGGCCTCGGGCATCGACGCGTGGTTCGTCGAGCAGATCGAGGGCCTGGTCGCGCTGCGCGCCGAGCTCGCCGACGCCCCGGTGCTCGACGAGGCGCTGCTGCGGCGGGCCAAGCGCTCCGGGCTCTCCGACGCCCAGGTCGCCGCGGTGCGCCCCGAGCTCGCCGGCGAGCAGGGCGTGCGGGCGCTGCGACGGCGCCTGGGCGTGCGGCCGGTCTACAAGACCGTCGACACGTGCGCCGCCGAGTTCGAGGCCCGGACGCCGTACCACTACTCGGCCTACGAGTCCGACCCCGCGGCCGAGACCGAGGTCGAGCCGCAGACCGAGCGCCCCAAGGTCATCATCCTGGGCTCGGGGCCGAACCGGATCGGGCAGGGCATCGAGTTCGACTACTCCTGCGTGCACGCGGCCACGAGCCTGCGGGCGGCGGGCTTCGAGACCGTGATGCTCAACTGCAACCCCGAGACGGTCTCCACCGACTACGACACCTCCGACCGCCTGTACTTCGAGCCGCTCACCGAGGAGGACGTGCTCGAGGTCGTGCACGCCGAGCAGGAGAGCGGCCGTGGCGGGCCGGGGCTGGTCGGCGTGGTCGTGCAGCTCGGCGGGCAGACGCCGCTCAAGCTCGCGGCCGGGCTCGAGGCGGCCGGGGTGCCGGTCGTCGGGACGCCGCCCGCGGCGATCGACCTCGCCGAGTCCCGCGGTGCGTTCGGCCGCGTGCTGGCCGACGCCGACCTGCCGGCCCCGCCCTACGGCACCGCGACCAGCTTCGACGGCGCCCGCGAGATCGCGGCGACGATCGGCTACCCGGTGCTCGTGCGCCCGTCGTACGTGCTGGGCGGGCGCGGCATGGAGATCGTCTACGACGACGAGACCCTGCGCGACTACATCGCCCGCGCCACCGAGGTCACCCCCGACCACCCGGTGCTCGTCGACCGCTTCCTCGACGACGCCATCGAGATCGACGTGGACGCGCTGTGCGACGCCGAGGGCGAGGTCTACCTCGGCGGGGTCATGGAGCACATCGAGGAGGCCGGGGTGCACTCCGGCGACTCGTCGTGCGCGCTGCCGCCGATCACGCTCGGGGTCGCGGACCTCGCGACCGTGCGCGAGTCGACGGTCGCGCTGGCCCGCCGGCTCGGGGTGCGGGGCCTCATGAACGTCCAGTACGCGCTCAAGGACGACGTGCTGTTCGTGCTCGAGGCCAACCCGCGGGCGTCGCGCACCGTCCCGTTCGTCTCGAAGGCCACCGGGGTGCCGCTGGCCGGCGCCGCGTCGCGGGTGATGCTGGGCGCGACGATCGCGCAGCTGCGCGCCGAGGGCGTGCTGCCGCCGGCCGGCGACGGCACGGACCTGCCGCGCGAGCACCCCGTCGCGGTCAAGGAGGCGGTGCTGCCGTTCCACCGGTTCCGCCGCCCCGACGGCCGCGGGGTCGACTCGCTGCTCAGCCCGGAGATGAAGTCGACGGGCGAGGTCATGGGCATCGACCGGGCCTTCTCCACCGCGTTCGCGAAGGCGCAGGCCGCGGCGTCGGGACCGCTGCCCGCACGGGGCAACGTGTTCGTCTCGGTGGCCAACCGCGACAAGCGCTCGCTGATCTTCCCGGTCAAGCGCCTCGCCGACCTGGGCTTCGCGATCCTCGCGACGGCCGGCACCGCGAGCGTGCTCGAGCGCAACGGCATCGCCTGCGAGGTGGTCCGCAAGCACTTCGAGGGCTCCGACAACATCGTCGACCGCATCGCGGCCGGCGAGGTCGACCTCGTCGTCAACACCCCGGTCGGGCACGCCGGCCCACGCGTCGACGGCTACGAGATCCGCGCGGCGTGCCTGGACGTCGGCGTCCCGTGCGTCACCACCGTCCAGGGCGCCGCGGCGGCCGTGCAGGCGGTCGAGGCCGCGATGCGCGGCGAGGTCGGCGTGACGCCGCTGCAGACCTTCCACGCGCGCCTGGCGGCGGCACGGCAGGGGGCGCAGCAGGGGGCGGCGCCGGGCCCGGCCGAGCCCGAGGTGGCCGCCCCGGTGGCGGTGGGCGGCTCGTGATCGGCTTCCGCGCGCGGCTGCGCGAGGCGGTCGCGAAGCACGGGCCCCTGTGCGTCGGGATCGACCCGCACCCGGGCCTGCTCGCGGCGTGGGGCCTCGACGCCGACGCGGCCGGCGTGGAGCGGTTCGCGCGCGGCGCGGTCGAGGCGCTCGCCGGGCACGTGGCGCTGCTCAAGCCGCAGGTGGCGCTGTTCGAGGTGTTCGGCGGCGCCGGGATGCTCGCCCTCGAGCGGGTGCTCGCCGACGCCCGCGACGCCGGGGTGCTCACCGTCGCCGACGCCAAGCGCGGCGACATCGGCTCGACGATGGCGGGCTACGCCCGGGCGTGGCTCGCCGACGGCGCCCCGCTCGCGGCCGACGCCGTGACGCTCTCGCCATACCTGGGCGTGGGCGCGCTGGCGCCGGCGCTCGACCTCGCCGTCGCCACCGGCCGCGGGGTCTTCGTGCTCGCCCGCACGTCGAACCCGGAGGCGTCCGGGGTGCAGTCGGCGCAGGCGTGGGTCGCGGGGTCGGGGGGCTCGGCGCGGGGGATGCGCGAGGTGGCGCAGTCCGTCGTCGACGCGCTGGCCGACCACAACGCCGCGCACCGCGACGGCCCGGGCGACGGCGCCGCGGGCGTCGTCGTCGGGCTCACCCGCGGCACCACCGGACGCGACCACGGGCTGGACCTCTCCGCGCTGGGCGGGCCGGTGCTCGTGCCCGGCCTCGGCGCGCAGGGCGGCACGCCGGCCGACGTGGCGGCGGTGTTCGGCGGGGCGGACGCGCCGGACGGACCGGGTGGGGCGTGGGGACCGGTCGTCCCCGTCAGCGCCCGGGAGGTGCTCACCGCGGGCCCCGACCACGGAGCGCTGAGAGCTGCGGTCGGCGCGCTGAACGGGACGCTCACGGGGTAGCCACGTCGCGTGGGTGCCGATGGTCGGAGATCACGCTCCGGTGGGCGCGACCGGCGTCCGACCTGCGGACACTCCCGCCCCACGGACTGTCGGTGTCGGCCTCGCGCGGTACGTTCGCCACCACCCGTCAAGCCCATCGCCACCACGGGCCCGCCCCTGCGGGGAGCCGGACCCGTCGTCACGACCCCCGGAGGAGAACGTGGCATTACCCGAGCTGACCGAGGAGCAGCGGGCCGCGGCGCTCGAGAAGGCCGCCGCCGCTCGCCGTGCCCGGGCCGAGCTCAAGGAGCGGCTCAAGCGGGGAGGCACCAGCCTCTCGGAGGTGCTCGAGCAGGCCGACTCGGACGAGGTGCTCGGCAAGATGAAGGTCTCGGCGCTGCTCGAGGCCATGCCGGGTGTGGGCAAGGTGCGCGCCCAGCAGATCATGGAGCGCCTCGAGATCGCCCCGAGCCGCCGCCTGCGCGGTCTGGGCGAACGGCAGCGCAAGGCACTGCTCGACGAGTTCTCCGGCGAGTGAGCCGGTGACCGGTCGATGAGCGGGGACCCCGCCCACGGGCCCGGCCGGCTGATGGTGCTGGCCGGGCCGTCGGGGGTCGGGAAGAGCACGGTGGTCGCCGAGCTGCGGCGCATCCGTGCCCCCCTGTGGTTCAGCGTCTCCGCGACCACCCGGGCCGCCCGGCCCGGGGAGGTGGACGGGCGCGACTACCACTTCGTCTCGGCGGCCGAGTTCAACCGCATGATCGCCGAGGGCGAGCTGCTCGAGTGGGCGGAGATCCACGGCGGCATGCACCGCTCGGGCACGCCACGCGCCCCCGTCGACGAGCACCTCGCCGCGGGGGAGCCGGTGCTGCTCGAGCTCGACCTCGCCGGGGCGCGGGCGGTGCGCGGGCAGCGGCCGGACGCGCTGTTCGTGTTCCTCGAGCCGCCGTCGTGGGAGGTCCTGGTCGACCGGCTGATCGGCCGGGGCACCGAGGCCACCGAGGTCGTCGACCGGCGCCTGGCCACCGCGCGGGAGGAACTGGCCGCACGCAGCGAGTTCGACGTCGCCGTGGTGAACCACGACGTCGGGGAGACCGCACGCCGGTTGGTAGAGTTGAGCGTTGGTCCTCCCGTCGACGGCGCAGAACGCGGCGGCCCGAGGGCCGTCCCGACAGACTCATCACCAGCGCCGGACCGATCCGCGTCCGGCGCGACCTCTGCAGGAGCGAGCGAGTGAGCATTCCCACCGGACGGGCCGGCAGCATCCTCGAGGGGCCGGAGGGCATCACCAACCCCCCGATCGACGAGCTGCTGGAGACGGTGAGCTCCAAGTACGCGCTGGTGATCTACGCGGCCAAGCGCGCCCGCCAGATCAACGACTACTACGCCCAGCTGGGCGAGGGGCTGCTCGAGTACGTCGGCCCGCTCGTCGAGCCGGGCCCGCGCGAGAAGCCGCTGTCGGTGGCCATGCGCGAGATCCACTCCGGCCTGCTCGAGCACACCGAGGGCGAGTGACCTCCCCGACGTGACCGCGACGGACCGGCCCCGGGAGATCGTCCTCGGGGTCTCGGGCGGCATCGCCGCCTACAAGGCCTGCGAGGTGCTGCGGCGCCTGCGCGAAGCCGGCCACCACGTGCAGGTGGTGGCCACCCGGGCCGCGCTGGAGTTCATCGGTGCGGCCACCTTCGAGGCGCTGTCGGGGCGCCCGGTCCTGTCCGGGGTCTTCGAGAACGTGTACGACGTCGAGCACGTGGCCCTCGGGCGGCGCGCCGAGCTGGTGGTCCTCGTCCCCGCGACGGCCGACCTGCTCGCCCGCATGGTCCAGGGCCGGGCCGACGACCTGCTCACCTCGACGCTGCTGACGGCCCGCTGCCCCGTGCTGGCGGTGCCCGCGATGCACACCGAGATGTGGGAGCACCCCGCGACGGTCGACAACGTGGCGACCCTGCGCCGCCGCGGGACGATCGTCCTCGAGCCCGCGTCCGGGCGCCTGACCGGCGCGGACACGGGGCCGGGCCGCCTGCCCGAGCCGGCGGAGATCGCGGAGTTCGCGCGGCTGCTCCTGGAGTGGGGCGCGAGCCATGGCGACACCGCCGAGCCCTTCCCGCTGCCCCGCGACCTCGAGGGCCGCCGGGTCGTCGTGTCCGCGGGCGGCACCGCCGAGCCGCTCGACCCGGTGCGCACGCTGGGCAACCGGTCGTCGGGCCGCCAGGGCTACGCCCTCGCCCGCGTCGCCGCCCAGCGGGGCGCCGAGGTCACGCTCGTCGCCGGCACCACGGCCGACCTCGACCCGCCCGCCGCGGTCGAGCTGCGCCGGGTGCAGACCACCCGCGAGATGCGCGACGCCGTGCTCGACGCGGCGAAGGCGGCCGACGTCGTCGTCATGGCCGCCGCGGTCTCGGACTTCCGGCCCGCGGCGCTGTCCGTCGGCAAGATCAAGAAGGGCGACGAGCCGCCCTCGATCCCGCTCGAGTTCAACCCCGACATCCTGCGCGAGCTCGTCACCGAGGACGTCCCGCGGCGCCTGGTCGTCGGGTTCGCCGCGGAGACCGGTGACGACCACGGCAGCGTGCTCGAGTACGCGCGCGCCAAGCTCGAGCGCAAGGGCTGCGACCTGCTGGTCGTCAACGCCGTGGGCGTCGGCAAGGCGTTCGAGGTCGAGGACAACGAGGGCTGGTTGCTGGGCGCCGACGGCACCACCCAGCCCCTGCCGATGGGCTCGAAGGCCGCCCTCGCGGCGCGTGTGTGGGACGCGGTGGCCGAGCGGCTGCGCTGAACGGGGCAATCCCACGTTCCGCTCATGAACACAACCGTTCTGTGACAGGCTTGGCATTCAGGCAGGTCAGCGCCCTCCCGCCCGGCGGGGATGCCGTTAGTGTGGACGGGTCCCATTGTCGAGGCAGGGAGAGATTGTGCCCGCTAGGCGTCTGTTCACCAGCGAATCCGTCACCGAGGGCCACCCAGACAAGATCTGTGACGCAGTCAGCGACGGCATCCTGGACGCCCTGCTGGCGCAGGACCCGAAGTCGCGCGTCGCGGTCGAGACGATGGTCACGACGGGCCAGGTGCACGTCGCCGGCGAGGTGACCACCAACGCCCAGGTCAACTACGTCGACATCGTCCGCAAGACCATCCTGGACATCGGCTACGACTCGTCGGCCAAGGGCTTCGACGGCGAGAGCTGCGGCGTGTCGATCTCGATCGGCGCGCAGTCCAAGGACATCGCCCAGGGCGTCGACGAGGGCTACGAGTCCCGCGTCGAGGGCAACGAGGACGAGATCGCCAAGCAGGGCGCGGGCGACCAGGGTCTGATGTTCGGCTACGCCGACGCGGACACCCCGGAGCTCATGCCGCTGCCGATCGGGCTGGCCCACCGTCTGGCCCGCAAGCTCACGGCCGTGCGTCGCGACGGCACGCTGCCGTACCTGCGTCCGGACGGGAAGACCCAGGTCACCATCGCCTACGACGACGACAAGCCCGTCGGCGTGGACACCGTGGTCCTGTCGACGCAGCACGCCGCCGACATCGACCTGGACAACCTGCTGGCGCCCGACATCCGGTCGAAGGTCATCAACCCGGTGCTCGAGGGCATCGACCTCGACTCGTCGAACACCCGCGTCCTGGTCAACCCGACCGGCCGCTTCGTCACCGGCGGCCCCATGGGCGACGCCGGCCTGACGGGCCGCAAGATCATCGTCGACACCTACGGCGGCTACGCCCGCCACGGCGGCGGCGCCTTCTCGGGCAAGGACCCGTCGAAGGTCGACCGCTCCGCGGCCTACGCCATGCGCTGGGTGGCCAAGAACGTCGTGGCCGCCGGCCTGGCCAAGCGCGTCGAGGTCCAGATCGCCTACGCGATCGGCAAGGCCGAGCCCGTCGGCGTGTTCGTCGAGACCTTCGGCACCGCCCAGACCGACCCCGCCAAGATCGAGAAGGCGATCCACGAGGTCTTCGACCTGCGCCCCGGTGCGATCGTGCGCGACCTGCAGCTGCTGCGCCCGATCTACCAGCCGACCGCGGCGTACGGCCACTTCGGCCGCGACGACCTCGACCTCCCGTGGGAGCGCACCGACCGCGCCGACGCCCTGAAGTCGATCGCGACCTGAGCCACTACCCGGTACGAGCGATGCGGCATCGCTGGCGTTGAACGCCAGGATCTCCACATCCTCGCGAGTACGACACGCCGGCCCGGCACCCCAGCACGCTCGGGGTGCCGGGCCGGCGTCGTCCGTCGGAGATCAGCAGGACGTGAGGCACGCGCCGGCGGGGCCCGAGGTGCCTGACGTCCTCCTGATCACCGCGAGCCCACCGGGAGCCGGGCGGGCGCCGGCGGCTGCGGAGATCACCAGGACGCCAGGCACGCGTCGGCGGCCGGTGAGGTGCCTGACGTCCTGCTGATCACCGGGGTCGGCGGAGGGCCACGGGGCGGTCGGGCCGTTCTGGTAGACCGGGACGCGTGAGCGAGACG
The DNA here is from genome assembly GCF_028737255.1 of Actinomycetospora straminea. Lineage (GTDB taxonomy): Bacteria > Actinomycetota > Actinomycetes > Mycobacteriales > Pseudonocardiaceae > Actinomycetospora > Actinomycetospora straminea. The sequence continues at coordinate 327,852 of NZ_JAQZAN010000004.1, forward strand.
GGGGAGGCGCTGTTCGCGGCGCCGGCGCCCGTCGCGAAGCCGGACCCGCCCGCGCCCGCAGCCCCGTCGGCGAAGCCCACGACGCCGCCGACGACGAAGCCCCTCCGCAACGAGCGCCTGCCCGCCGCCGAGCGCCCGGTGGCGACGGTCGCCGTCGACGTGAACCTCGCGCACCTCGACCGCACCTTCGACTACCAGGTCCCCGAGCAGCTGGCCGCCGACGCCGTGCCCGGCGCGCGGGTGCGGGTGCGCTTCGCGGGGCGGCTGGTCGACGGCTTCGTGCTCGCGCGCGAGGACACCAGCGAGCACGAGGGCCGCCTGGGCTGGCTGGAGAAGGTCGTCTCGCCCGAGCCGGTGCTCGGTCCCGAGCTGGCGGGGCTGTGCCGGGCGGTCGCCGACCGCTACGCCGGCACGCTCGCCGACGTCCTGCGCCTCGCCGTCCCGCCCCGCCACGCGCGCGTCGAGGCCGAGACGCCCCCCGAGCGCCCGGCCCCCCGCGCGCCCGCGCAGCACGGCTGGGGCGCCTACCCCCGCGGTCCCGCGCTGCTCGAGGCCCTCGCCGACGGCCGCGGGGCGCACGCCGTCTGGCAGGCCCTGCCCGGCGAGGACTGGCCCACCCGCCTCGCCGAGGCCGCCGCCACGACGGCCGCCGGCGGGCGCAGCGCCGTGATCGTCGTGCCCGACCGGCGCGACCTGGACCGCGTGCAGGCCGCCTGCGAGGCCGTGGCCGGCGCCGACGCCGTCGTCGCCCTGGCCGCCGACCTCGGGCCCGCCGAGCGCTACCGCCGCTGGCTCGCGGTGGCCCGCGGGGACGTGCGCATCGTCGTCGGCACCCGCGCCAGCGCGTTCGCTCCCGTCCGCGACCCCGGCCTGATCGCGGTGTGGGACGACGGCGACGACTCGCACGCCGAGCCCCGGGCGCCCTACCCGCACGCGCGCGACGTCGCCATGACCCGCGCCCACCGCGACGGGGCCGCCCTGCTCGTCGCCGGGTTCGCGCGCACGGCCGAGGCGGCGCTGCTCGTGGCCAGCGGCTGGGCGCACGACGTGGTCGCCGACCGCGCCACCGTGCGCGCCCGGGGCCCGCGCGTCACGGCGATCGGCGAGGACGACCGGCAGCTGATGCGCGACCCCGCCGCCCGGGCCGCGCGGGTGCCGTCGGTGGCGTTCGAGGCCGCCCGGGCGGCGCTCACGGCCGGCGCCCCGGTCCTCGTCCAGGTCCCGCGCCGCGGCTACCTGCCCGCCGTGGCGTGCGGGAACTGCCGCGAGCCCGCCCGCTGCCGCCGCTGCGCCGGGCCGCTGGCCCTGCCGAGCCACGGGGACGCGGCCGCGCCGACCTGCCGCTGGTGCGGGCACCCCGACCCGGGCTACCGCTGCGGCGCCTGCGGGTCCCCGCGGCTGCGGGCCCTGGCCGTCGGGTCGGAGCGCACCGCCGAGGAGCTGGGCCGCTCGTTCCCGCAGACGGTCGTGCGCACCTCGGGGGGCGGGTCGGCGGTGCTCGACCACGTGCCGGCGGGCCCCGCGCTGGTCGTCGCCACGCCGGGCGCCGAGCCCGTGGCCGAGGGCGGCTACGGCGCGGCGCTGCTGCTCGACGGGGCGGTGCTGCTCGCCCGGCCCGAGCTGCGGGCGGGGGAGGAGACGCTGCGGCGCTGGTTCGGGGCCGCCGCGCTCGTCCGGCCGGCGCCGGAGGGGGGCCGCGTCGTCGTGCTGGCCGACTCCGCGAACGCCGCGGTGCAGGCGCTGGTGCGCTGGGACCCGGTCGGGCACGCCGCCACCGAGCTCGCCGCCCGCACCGACCTCGCGCTGCCGCCGGCGATGCGCATGGCCGCGGTCGACGGCCCGCCCACCGCCGTCGCCGACCTGCTCGCGGCCCTCCCCGAGACGGTCGAGGTGCTCGGTCCCGTCGAGCTGCCGCCCGGCACGAAGCTGCCCGGCGCCGAGGAGCGCACCGAGGGCGCCGAGCGCTGCCTCGTCCGCGTCCCGCGCACCGAGGGCCGGACCCTCGCGCGGGAGCTGCACGCCGCGCAGGCCGTCCGGTCGGCGCGCAAGGAGCGCGAGCCGGTGCGCGTGCTGCTCGACCCGCTCGACCCTCTCTAGCGAGCACAACCGCACGGTTGACCACGCCACCGGCCCGTGCCAGGCTTTGTTCAACCACCAGGTTGAGGAGCCACGATGACCGAGACCCCGGCCGACCGCCACCGCCGCGTCGCCGCCGCCTTCACCGACCGCGTCCACGGCACCGCCGACTGGGCCGTCCCGACGCCGGTGCCGGACTGGACGGCGCGCGACGTCGTCGGGCACCTGACGACGTGGTTCCCCGGCTTCCTCGCCGGTTCGGGCGTGCCGTTGCCCGCGGGCCCGAGCGCCGACGACCACCCCGTCGCCGCCTGGGACCACCAGGTCGCCGCGGTCCAGGCCCTGCTCGACGACCCGGAGAGCGCCGATCGGGAGATCGCGAATCCCCACCTCGGGTCGATGACCCTCGCCGGCGCGACGGACATGATCTACACGACCGACGTCTTCATGCACACCTGGGACCTCGCCCGCGCCACGGGCCAGGACGACCGCCTCGACCCCGACGAGTGCGCCGCCCTGGTCGGCGGCATGGAACAGATGGAGGAGGTCATCCGGGCCTCGGGGCAGTACGGCCCGCGCGTGCCGGTGCCCGACGACGCCGACGCGCAGACCCGCATGCTCGGCTTCATCGGCCGCGACCCCGCGTGGAAGCCCTGACGCGGGGACTACCCTGGACGGTCGAGCCCCCGGAAGAAGGATCGATGACCGTCCAGCCGTTGCGCCTGTTCGGCGACCCCGTGCTGCGGACGAAGGCCGACCCCGTGGTCGACTTCGACCGCGAGCTCGCCACCCTTGTCGCGGATCTCCACGAGACGATGCGCGACCAGGGCGGCGCGGGCCTCGCGGCGCCGCAGATCGGCGTCGGCCTGCGCGTGTTCGTGTTCCGCGCCGACGGCGTCGAGGGCCACATGGTCAACCCGACGTGGAACGCGGCCGACGACACCGAGCAGTTCGGGCCCGAGGGCTGCCTGTCGATCCCGGGGCTGCGGTTCGACTGCCGGCGCTTCGAGCACGTCGTCGCGAGCGGGTGGGACCTGCACGGCGAGCCCCAGACCGTCGAGGGCACCGCGCTCGTGGCCCGCGCGATCCAGCACGAGACCGACCACCTCGACGGCGTCCTCTTCCTCGACAAGCTCGACCCCGAGACCCGCCGCGAGGCGATGAAGGCGATCCGCGAGGCGCCGTGGTTCGACCCGGCCGCGCCCCCGACGGTCAAGGCGAGCCCGCACCCGCTCTTCGGGCGAGCCCTGTAGCCCGTGCGCGTCGTCTTCGCGGGCACGCCCGAGCCCGCCCTGCCGTCCCTGCGCCGCCTGCTCGCGAGCGGGCGCCACGAGGTCGTCGCCGTCGTCACCCGCCCCGACGCGCCGGTCGGGCGGTCGAAGCGGCCGCAGCGCAGCCCGGTCGGGGCGCTGGCCGACGAGTCCGGCGTGCCGGTCCTGACGCCGGCGAAGGCCTCGGAGCCGGAGTTCCTGGCGCAGCTCGCCGACCTCGCCCCCGACTGCTGTCCCGTCGTCGCCTACGGCAACCTGCTGCGCCGCGCGGCCCTCGACATCCCCCGGTACGGCTGGGTCAACCTGCACTTCTCGCTGCTCCCGGCCTGGCGGGGCGCCGCGCCGGTGCAGGCGGCGATCCGCGCCGGCGACGAGATCACCGGCGCGAGCACCTTCGCGCTCGAGGAGGGCATGGACACCGGTCCCGTCTACGGCACGGTCACCGAGGAGATCGGCCGCCACGACACCGCCGGCGCGCTGCTCGAGCGGCTCGCCGCCTCCGGCGCGGGGCTGCTGGAGCACACCCTCGACGGCATCGAGGACGGCGAGCTCGTCGGCGTGCCCCAGCCCACCGACGGCGTCTCGTACGCCCCGAAGATCACCGTCGACGACGCCCGCGTGCCCTGGACCCACCCCGCCCCGGCCGTCGACCGGCTGGTCCGCGCCGTGACCCCGGCCCCGGGGGCGTGGACGACGTTCCGCGACGCCCGCCTCAAGCTCGGCCCCGTGCTGACCACCGGCGAGGCCGGGCTCGAGCCGGGCTCGATCCGCGTCGAGCGCCAGCGGGTCCTGGTCGGCACGGCCACCGCCACCGTCGCGCTCGGCGACGTCCAGCCCGGCGGGAAGAAGCCCATGCCCGCCGTGGACTGGGCCCGGGGCGTGCGACCGGGGTCGGGGGAGCGGTTCGCGTGACCGGGGCGAGCGCAGCGACGGGGGACTGGACCGGGGCGAGCGCAGCGACGGGG